>NZ_JADFCM010000001.1:0-1200000 GCF_015234585.1 Pseudalkalibacillus hwajinpoensis | reverse complement strand
ATGGCGTAATAAGCGATAGGGACCAGAACTAACAAGATCTACCTTGCTTTCTACTACTACATTTCTAGAAAAAAAGCGTCCTAGTTCTTGGATGCCCCAATATCTTAACCCAATCCCACTTCCATAAAGAAAGAGCCCAAAAACTTGAGTAAATATGTTGTTTTGAAATGTGAATAGACCAACCCCATTAAAATAGAGCGTTCCTATAATCACACCAGAGATCGCTAACAAAATAAAAACAAAGGACCGCTTCTCAGAAGAAGAGGTTTC
The DNA here is from genome assembly GCF_015234585.1 of Pseudalkalibacillus hwajinpoensis. NCBI lineage: Bacteria > Bacillati > Bacillota > Bacilli > Caryophanales > Guptibacillaceae > Guptibacillus > Guptibacillus hwajinpoensis. Next base: position 1,199,730 of record NZ_JADFCM010000001.1, on the reverse strand, counting down.
TGTGTTTTTATTTCCTCGTTTCATGATAAATTCACTTATCCATAAAACCGAAAGCAGAATGAATAATACATCAATTACACTCATAGCGCTCCCCCTTTAATATACCTTAATCAGCAGTATACCAGACTTCAATCCTTACTGTCTGACATAGATAGGCGGGTTTGTATAAAACAGTCACATTATACAATCCCACAAATGAAAACCCTTACATTAAGCGATAGTCTCTCACTCACCTTATACAGTTCTGCGAATAAAATGGATGTTTTTGTAAATAATTCATGTTTTTCACTTCTTATATGGAGTGGTGAGCAAGCCTCTCATCTTCTAAGCGTATGTTAAACGAGTTTAGAGCAAACATCGTCCATATTCTTAGTTATTCTCCACTTATTCGGACTATTTGGGCAAGTCTTGTTGTCAGCACATAAGCGTTTGTTATACTCATAGAGTCAATTGATTAAAGCAATCACACATTTAACGGCAAGTTATATAGGAGTGAAATAATGAATCTAAACGACGAAAAGAAACGAATCGTAATTAAAATCGGAAGCAGCTCTTTAACGAGCAGACTCGGAGACATTAGCCGAAGAAAACTTGAACGACTAGTAGATGACATTGTAATGCTTAAAGATGAAGGACATGAAGTACTTCTTGTATCTTCTGGCGCAGTAGCTGCTGGATATCGCAGACTAGGATGCTTAGAACGTCCAACATCACTTTCAGAAAAACAGGCCGCTGCATCAATCGGTCAGGGACTGTTAATGGAAGCTTACTCAGAACGTTTCATATCTCACGGCTACACTGCTTCACAAATTCTGATTACGCGCAGTGACTTTTCTGATCGCAAAAGATACAACAACGCAAGAAACACTATTAATGTACTTTTAGAACGTGGAATCGTTCCAATTGTTAATGAGAATGATACTGTAACAGTTGAACGTCTAAAATTCGGAGATAATGATACCCTTTCAGCTAAAGTCGCTGCACTTGTGAGTGCCGACCAGCTTATTATTCTTTCTGATATAGATGGACTGTATAGTGAAGATCCGAGAAAGAACCCAGATGCTAAACTGTTAGAGCACGTAACTGAAATTACTCCAGAAATCGAAGAATCTGCCGGAGAACCTGGTAGCTCTGTCGGTACTGGTGGCATGAGATCGAAAATTGATGCAGTCAAGATTGCTATGGCATCAGGTACACCTTCTTTCCTTGGAAACGCAACAACTAAAGGAATTATTTATAATGCTGTGCATCAAACAGCAACTGGAACTTACTTTACCCCAGAAGGTCAAACCGAGCTTGATAACAAGAAACAATGGATAGCCTTCAATTCAGGTCCTGAAGGTGAAGTCATCGTGACAGATAAAGCAAGCTCTGAGATTTCTGAACATGAACGCAGTCTTCAACCTGTAGGCGTTCATTATGTACACGGGCACTTCAAGCCAGGGGCAGTTGTGAAACTGACAGACATGGATGGTGAAGAAATAGGTCTTGGTGTTACAAACTATTCTTCCAAGCATTTGAAAATGATTAAAGGACTTCCAACTGAAGAAATATCTGAGCTTATCGATATTTCAGTGAAAGAAGCAGTTCATATTAATGATTTTGTTTATCACGATCAGCTAGCTATTCCACTCGGTTCATAATAAAAAGAACGATGATTGTAAGGGGTTTTTCCCCTTCATCGATCGTTCATTAAAGCTTTAGGGAAAGTTAATTCTAATCTTATCATTTAGATGAACCCATATTTTAAGATTAGCGTTTTACTGCCCTATACGTATGAGATAAAATAAAAGAAAAAATATAGGAGGCGTTTGATGACTACTCTAGATCCGATTAAAGTAAATGTAAAAGAACAAGCAAAGCAAGCACAGGTGGCTTCCAAAGCCCTCTCCTTGCTTACAACTGAGGAAAAAAATCAGGCACTACTGATTATTGCTGATGAGCTCGAAAAAGAAACAGATTATATCCTAAATGAAAACAAGAAAGACCTTGAGCGCGGTAAAGAAAAAGGATTTACAGAGGCGTTTATGGATCGTTTAAGCTTATCTAAAGAACGCGTAAAAGACTTTGCTAAAGGTCTTCGCGAAGTGGCCGAGCTAGAAGATCCGGTTGGAGAAGTCATTTCTGATTGGTCACTTGATAACGGCATGCAAGTCGAACAAGTCCGCGTCCCGCTCGGCGTTATTGGTATGATTTATGAAGCACGTCCAAACGTAACCGTTGATGCAACGGGTCTTGCACTTAAATCAGGAAATGCCATCGTCCTCAAAGGTGGTTCTAACGCTCTTAATTCCAACAAAGGGATTGTTCGCGTGATTCATGAAGCACTTCCAAAAACCAAAATTCCTGTAGACGCGGTTCAACTAATCGCTACAACTGATCGCGAAGCAACGAGTCAACTCTTTACGATGAAAGAACACATTGATGTTCTAATTCCCCGTGGAGGAGGCGCTCTAATTAATACAGTCGTGAACAATGCAACTGTCCCAGTACTAGAGACAGGCGTAGGAAACTGTCATATTTATTTTGATCAGTCGGCTGAAGCTGAGAAGGCAATAAACATCTTGATTAATGCAAAAACAGATCGACCAGCTGTATGTAATGCAGTTGAAACACTAATCGTTCACAAGAAATGGCTAGAAGAAAATCTGGACGTTCTTGAAAAATCACTAGCTGATCATAAAATTAAAGTTCATGGTGACGAGCATATCGTGAACACGTTTAAAGATGCTGTACTTGCTGATGAAGATGACTGGAGTAACGAATACCTTGGTCTTGAAATTGCAATCAAAACAGTCGAAAACACTGAAGAGGCAATTGATCATATTGAAAAGTATGGCACGAAGCACTCTGAAGCGATTATTACAGAAGATGCCAAATCTGCATCCCTATTCCGCAGTCTTGTAGATGCGGCAGCAGTCTATCACAATGCATCTACTCGCTTTACAGACGGCTCTGCTCTAGGCTTTGGTGCGGAAATCGGTATTTCTACCCAAAAGCTACATGCCAGAGGACCTATGGGTCTCCCTGCATTAACAACGATTAAATATTGCATGACAGGTACTGGACAAATCAGATAAACGTACTCTAAACCACTCTTTAAAGAAAAGGGTGGTTTTTCTATGAAGTAGTAGCCATTGAGGATTCTACTATACTGAGCATAACTTTCGTGTAATCTTAGGCTTCCCCTTATAATTACTCCATACACACGATAGAAGAGAGGATGATAATCATGACATATGAAAACTTATATACTTCAGAAGTGCTAGGAAAGATTTCATTAAAAAATCGCTTTATCGTCGCTCCAATGACTAGAATAACGGCAACAGTTGACGGTAGTGCAACAACAACAATGCGCGATTATTATGAGCGTTTTGCGAAAGGAGGATTTGGTGCTATCATCACTGAAGGCATCTATACGGATGAAAGATATAGCCAGGGATATTTAAACCAGCCCGGGTTAACAAATAAAAACCACGTTGAGACGTGGAGAAATATCACTTCTTCCGTTCACGAGTTCGGGACTCCAATTATTGCCCAACTGATGCATGCAGGTGGACAAAGTCAAGGGAATGCATATTCAGATGTAACTGTAGCTCCTTCTAATATTCCTCCCAAAGGAGAACAGCTTGGCTTTTATGGAGGATCAGGTCACTTTGATACACCAACACCTCTTTCGATCGACGATATTAAGGAAGTGAGACACTCCTTTATCAGTGCTGCTCATCATGCAAAAGAAGCTGGATTTGATGGTGTTGAAATTCATGGGGCCAACGGATATCTTCTTGACCAATTCTTAACAGACTATTCAAACCATCGAAACGATGAATATGGTGGATCACTTGAAAACAGGCTGAAACTTCTAGTTGAAGTGATTGAGGATGTTCGAAATGAAGTAGGAGAGGACTTTACAGTTGGCATTCGTTTATCTCAAATCAAAGTTGCTGACCCGGCTTATAAATGGCCTGAAGGCGAAAAATCTGCCAAAATCATCTTCTCCATTCTAGAAAAAGAGCTTGATTACATCCACGTCACAGATCCTGATGCAACTCAACCTGCATTTGGAGAGGGAACGAAAACGTTAGCTTCGGCAGCGAAAACCTTCAGCTCCATTCCAGTGATCGCAAATGGACAGCTAGGTGATCCAGATAAAGCAAGTAACCTTATCGGAAACAAAGAAGGTGATTTTGTTAGCCTTGGTACTAGCGCTCTCGCAAACCCTGACTATCCAAATCGTCTTTCAACCGGAAAAGAGTTAAAACCATTCGATTTCGAAAGTACTCTTCTTCCGCTTGCTTATATTAAAGAACATGAATTGAAAGAAGAGATCATCAGAAATTAACTCTATAGTCCTCCCTCTCCAAATTGGTGGAGAGGGATTTTTCATTTACTCATTACTAAATTACAAACAATGCCTCTCCGACTATCGTTACCAACCTCACTATATGAGTCATTGAAATCGTTTTGTTTGCCTTTGAATCTGCATTTCATAGTCTTTGTCATCCTAAGTTCTTTCTTATCTAAACTAACTGACCCCTACTATAATACCTTTTATTTTGCTCGTATCTTTTCTTCAAGTACACTGGGGATATAACAAAATTAAGGAGGAAGCAGCATGTCATCCATTTCTACAGAGCACATTAAAAACACAAGAAGCTACCTTCGTAAACAAACATTACAAATGATTATTGAGCAATTTGATTCAACATTGATGAAACTTACAAAAGCAGAGCGCAATACGAAATATCAAAAAATGAGCGAAAGCCCTTTTAGTTTCTTTCGTGGCAGCGCCTATTTATACTACTATGATGTAACACAAATTCCATTTCATTATCATACCCCAGGTGACAAACCTACCTGGTTAATGGGAGATCTTCATTTCGATAACTTTAGTGCTTTTCGCAATGAAGATGGTGAAAACGTCTTTGATGTAGATGATTTTGATGAAGGATACCTGGGTTCTTACTTGTATGATTTACTCAGAATGGCTGTAAGTATACGTTTGTATGCTGAAGATCTGGGTTATTCAGAAGAAAATCAAGATAATTTGGTTAGTGTCTATATAGAAAATTACGTAAATCAACTTCAACAGTTCGAAGAAGCAAACGAAAATCCAGTTGAACTTCAATTTACCCAACAAAATACAGAAGGTCCGATCAAGGACACATTAGCAGAACTAGAAAGCCACTCCCCTACTGATGCACTTGAGAAACAAACATTTATTAATAATGAGGGGAATCGCCAGTTTATCCGTAAGAAGGATAAAGTAAATGAACTTGAAGATTCGGAGAAAAATTTAATCAAAACAGCATGGAGCTCCTATACCACCACTTTAAAAGATGAAGTGGACAATAATCTGAGACATTATGAAATAAAAGATATGGTAGAGATTGTTGGTGCAGGAGTGGGCTCTACTGGACTTAAACGTTATCTTATTCTAGTACAAGGTGTTAACACGGAAGATCATATGACTGACCTTATCCTTGAAGCAAAAGAAGCTCGCACTCCTATACCTGCTTATTTCTTCCCATACGATCAAGCATTCTGGGATACAAATAAACATGAAGGGTTACGCGTAATTAAGACCCAAAAAGCGATGCATCATAAACAAGATCCGCACCTTGGTTATATCACGATTAACGATAAAGAATTCTATGTACGAGAAAAATCACCTTACTCAGCTGAAATTGAACCAGATCATATTCAAAACTATCCTGAATTTAAACAAACTGTTACAATGATGGCAAAGATTTCTGCCAAAATTCATGCACGTGCTGATTCTGATATCGATCACCACTACTTAACATATCATAGCGAAACAGAAATCCTTAATGTGATTGATACTTGGGAAAATCTTCGGAATGAAGTGAACCACTGGGCCTCTTTTTATCAGAATCGCGTAAAACAAGATTTTACTATTTTCAAAGAATGGCTTAAAGAGAAAAATGAATAGAAAAAAAGCCTACCAAACAATTATTGGTAGGCTTTTTTGTTATGATTATCGTTCTTTGATCTTTTTGAATCATCGATCAGCTTAATAAGAGGATTCATTAGATGACACAGGATGTTGATAGTGCAATATAGCTGTTAGTAACGCTTTACACTGAGGTAGCGCAAATTGAATGATTTTACCGAGCATAAAAGCAATAAAAATACTGCCAATACCAACTGGTCCTCCCAGCATCCATCCGAGGAGTAACACAGTAATTTCGATACCGTTTCTAACCCAATCAATGCGCCAACCTGTTTTTTCAACAATGAGTAACATAATACCATCGCGGGGTCCAGCACCGAGACCAGACGTTACATATAAACCAATACCGTAACCTAGTACAACAACACCGACAATGAATATGACGGCTTGTGCCAGCAATGTTTCAGGATCTGGTAAAACATATAAGAAAAAATCAATAAATAATCCCAGTAGCAGCATATTTAGAAAGGCCCCCACTTTCGGAAGTGACCTTGTATAAAGTGAAGTGAAGCTCAGTATAATAAAGCCAGTTAGAATAGACCAGCTTCCGATCGTTAATCCAAAATGCTTAAATAAGCCATAGTGAAAAACATCCCAGGGCCCAATTCCAAATGTTTTCCCTTTAATGGTCATTGCAATCCCTAGACCAAGAACAGCGAGACCTACGAAAAAGAAACTCCACCGAATGATTTTATTTCGCATTGAAAAGCCCCTCTCAAACAATACAATTTCAAACCTTTGAAACTATATCATAAGAGAGAAAACATAAAAACCACCCTGTAAACTAGGTTATAAAGTTGAAAATCATCTTCTATTTTACGTATCTTTCATTAAGGATAAGTTTCACTTATACTAATGATTCAAAAACAACAACATTCATAAACCTATCCTAAGGATAAAAAAAACTGCCTGATTAAGAAATCAGGCAGTTATCTTTTATTTAATTAGTCAAGTACCGTTACAGTAACTGTTTTACGACCAAAGTCTAGTGCATCTTGTTGGTCGGCCATGAATAAATCAACTCGATTACCTTGGATTGCGCCGCCAGTATCACCAGCAACTGCTTCTCCGTAACCTTCTACATATACTTTAGAACCTAGTGGGATTACATCAGGGTCAACAGCGATTACTTTTTGATTTGGATTAGCTCTCAAATCAATACCAGTTGCTGTTACACCTGAGCATCCTGTACAGAAAGCAGTGTAAGCTGTTGCTTCCACCTGAATTTCTTGTCCACTTGCCTGTGAAGACTTACTTTCAGTGTTTGATTCTTTTGCAGGCGTGGAATTAGAAGTCGTAGATGTTTGTACTGCTTCTTTATTAGCTGTTTCTTTCGGTGCTGGAGCACTACCACCGTTTAGTACAGACCACGTGTTCTTACCTGCAATACCATCTACTGATAGACCATTGTCAGCTTGGAACGCACGAACTGCTTGTTCAGTGATAGGACCATAAATTCCGTCTACTGTATAGTTATAATAACCGCCAAGCTCTTCTTGTAGTGCTTGTACCTGGTGACCGTGATCACCTTGAACGAGCGTACGCATAGCTTGTCCATTATTTACGCTTTGCATTGCTGAAAATGTATTTGGACCTGCGATACCATCAACTGAAAGACCGTGTTCTTTTTGGAATTGCTTTACAGCACCTTCAGTAATAGATCCGTAGTATCCTGTAGATTCATCATAGTTGAAATACCCCTTGGCAGACAGTACATCCTGTAACTCGACAACGTCGCCGTGTTTTTCACCATAAGAAAGTGTTTGATCTCCTAGTGCCGCTTCTGAAACTACTGGACTAGCAAACATCATTCCAGCTAGTGCTGTGGATGTAACCACGTTTCTTACAATGTTTTTACGAGCTACCATGTATACATTCCTCCTGAGAGTTTTTAATATTGGTGTTGGTTTGTTTATCTCTCAATCACCCATGTTCCACATGATAACAGGCAAATATAACACAGTGATTTTAGTCCAATAACAAGTCGGTTACATAAATATGACAGATTAATACGGTTTTTATAAACTTTGCACAATATAGTACCTAATACCTATTTACGTCATGTGTTTATTACAATTATGTCAACTAACTAGTAAAAACCCTTATTTTAGGTTCTTCAAAAAGAACAAAATTAAATGAATTCTTTTCAAACATGCTATTGCATTCCCTTCACAAGGTCCTTTATCCTATCATTTTCATTTCATCATTAACTTTCTTTAATTGAAATGGCGTGTCTAATTCATAAAGCCTTCTGTAGCGGTCACTCGACACGAGCAGCTCATCATGCTTTCCTTCCATTACAATTTCACCTTCATCCATAAACAGAATTTGGTCCATTCTTTTCATTCCAACAAGGTGGTGTGTAACCCAAACAACGGTTTTTCCCTCAAGAACTTGAAAAATAGTAGAGAGTAATTCCTGTTCCGTTCGAGGATCAAGAGCAACAGTAGGTTCATCCAGGAGGACGATCGGTGCATCTTGCAACAAAATACGAGCTAGTGCAATTCGTTGACGCTCTCCTCCCGAGAATCTCGTTCCCGCTTCTTCCATAGAAGTTTGATAGCCTTCAGGTAATGCAACAATAAAGTCATGAAGTTGGACGCTTTTCGCCGCTTCATATACCTCTTCATCTGTAGCAGATGGCTTCCCGAGTCGAAGATTATTCAATACCGATGTATCAAAAAGATAAGGCTGTTGATTAAGTACACTTAACTGTTGTTTATTCCCCTTAGACAGAGCTGTCTCTAAACCGTTTATAGACACACTACCTTCAGAAGGAGAATAGATTCCTTTCATAAGCTTAAGAAGGCTCGTTTTACCAGAACCACTCGGACCAAGAATAGCAAGCTTTGTTCCCTGAGGTATTTCTAGATTGATATTTTTGAGTATCCATTGTCCTTCGTTCGTTTGATAACTAACCTTATCAAAGCGAAGATGACTGTTTTTCCAAACGCTTTTCTCATCATATTCTTCCTCAGAAGGTTTCTCCAATGACAATCCTTTCAATCGATTAATCGAATCTTCATATCCTGGAAGTTCACTCACAGCATCAGAGAGTGGAAGAAAGGCCTCTGTTAATGGAAAGAGAATAAGAACAAATGCGGCAATTAGCGTATGGGAAATCTGTCCATCCATACTCTGATTTCCTGTCCAAACAAGCATAGATAAAACAATGATTGCAACAACACACTGAGCAGCAAAATTTCGATAAGAAACAAAAGCAGACCGACGTCTCTCTTCCCTATAAATCTCCGCATCATTCTTTTCCACATTTTCAATAAACGTTTTCTGGTGACCGCTAAAGACCCAGTCTCCAATTCCAACCACACCATCTGTTAGCGTGCTGTATTGAGAGCTACGACGACTTTTTAGCCTTGCTACATTTTTACGGGTAACTAATAAGGACACTAAAGGAAAGAGAAAGACGAGAATAAAGCCATAGGTGGCCATTAATCCCGCAAATACCCAGGAGAAAGTCCCAAGCATTCCTATCGCGACTGCATATAAAAAGAAACCGATCACAGAAGGGAAGATCGTCTTTACGTAAACATCTTGTAAATATTCAATGTCCTCGGCCATCACACCAAGGAGATCTCCTGTTTTTATACTGGCTCCTTCTTTTAAAACTCTCGGTTCAATGGTTTCATATAATCGAGAGCGCATATGTGAAAGAACCTTTAAAATAATATGGTGACCTAGCAACTTCTCACTATATCTTGAAACAGCACGTAAGATGCCAAATGTCCTTACCGCAACAATTGGCACATAGATTAATAGAAGGTTCTCCGGTCTAGTGGCAGCTTTAGAAATGAGAAATCCGGATGTAAACATAAGAAAGGCTGCTGAGAAAGCTGTCACTAAACCAAGCAGAATGACAAGCGAGAAGAGCTTTGCATTCTCTTTTAAATAGGGAAGGATCCATCCTTTCTTCTCCATTATGAGACCCCCTCCATTTGCAAATACACCATTTGATAGTAGCTACCTCTTCTAGACATGAGCTCTTCATGAGTACCAAACTCAACCACTTTACCCTTTTCAAGCATAAGAATCAGATCCATCTCTATCATCCAATGCAGACGGTGCGTGGCCATAAAAACAAGTTTATCTTCTAATAAGGGAAGGATCTTTTTCTTTATCTCGTATTCTGTTTCAACATCAAGCTGGGCTGTTGGCTCATCTAGAAGTAGAATGGAGCGATCTTCAAGAAATGCGCGAGCTAACGCGATTCTCTGTGCCTGACCACCACTTAATTCTCTTCCGCCTTCCCCGATCTTTTCATTTAAACCATTAGGAAGATGATCAAGGACTTTCCTCAAACCAGCTGCATCTGCTGCGCGTTCGACCGCTTCTAATGAAGCATCTTGATTATAGAAACGGATATTATTTGCTAAAGTATCATGAAATAGATGAGGGTGCTGCGGGATATAGAATAACTGCTTCTGCCATTCATCATGCTTTAGATGGGTCAATTCCTGCCCATTTATTTCAATAGTCCCCTCACTTCCTTCAAGAAACCCTCCTAAAATGTCAATTAAAGTCGATTTACCAGAACCACTTTCTCCAATAATCCCTATTTTCTGCTTTCCTTTTACTGAAAAAGAGATGTTTTGAAGAGCATTTCTTTCATTTCCATAATCTACGGAAAGATCTTGAATCATTAAAAGATCTTTATCGGACCAATGAGGAATCGCTCCATTTTCTTCTTTAAAACCTGGTGTTTGAATCATATCCAATAACCTTCTTCCTGCTTCTTGTCCATCCAACGTTGCATGATAATCATTTCCTAGTTCACGAACTGGAAGAAAAAATTCAGGAGAAAGAATTAAAATCGTAAGAGCTGGCATTAAAGATATCTCTCCTTCTACAAGGCGCAATCCAAGAAATACAGCTACTGTAGCGATTCCTAACATTGTAAAAAAGTCGAGAGCAAACGAAGAGAGAAAAGCTACTCGAAGCGTACTCATCGTCGATTTCCGATACTTCTCACTCACTTCTTTAATACTTCTGGCGTGTTTTCCACTTAATCCAAGATACTTCAGCGTTTCAAGTCCACGAAGGGAATCAACAAAATGATTGGATAAAATGCGATGTGTGGTCCACTGCTTATCCGCCTTCTTCTTTGCAGCTAATCCAAGTAAGATCAGAAAGCCAATCAATATTGGCAGAGTTAGACTTAAAATAATGGCTGACGTAACATCAAGAGTCCAAACATAGATAAGGACAAGCGGAGCAACAATAAGCATGGCCGTTAATTTAGGAATAAATAACTCTAAATAAAGACGGAATTGTTTTGCCCCGTCAATTAGTAACGTAACAAGATTGCCAGTACCCCACTTCGCTGAATAGATTGGACCTAACGCAAACAATTTTGCAATGGCATCTTTCTTTAAAGAAGCAGCCGTTTGAGCAGCATAACGATCGATCACTTTGGTCATAATCAGTTTAACAAGATGCCTGATGATAAAAGCAGCGAGGAAAAGCGACACAACGAATAAAATCCGTTGCAGTGCTTCTCCATCAAAGAGTCTTGTTACTGCTTCTGCAAGCCATTTCGCCTGCAGGATAATCACGGTCCCTTGAATAACGGTTAACACCGTTAGGATAAACAGCACCTTTTTGACGTCTTTTAATTGAAATAGAATTTTACCCATTAGTAAACCATATCCTTACCATCTACACGCTTTCTGAAAACATAATAGCTCCAGATTTGATAACCAAGGACAAAAGGAAGAAGCGTGAGCGCCACGATGGTCATCACCTTTAATGAATAGTTTCCAGAAGAAGAATTATAAACGGTTAAATTATAAGCGGCATCGATTGAGCTAATCATTACGCGTGGGAATAATGCTACAAATATGGTTGAAACCGTTAATGCGATCCCTGCGCCAGTCATTCCAAATGCCCACCCATCACGATGCTTTTTCAAAAATACGATCGCCAAAGAATAACTGAGTACAATCAGAGCAATAAGCGTTACACTTATAACCCCGCGGTTGCTGAATAAATCCGTTTCAAAATATGAAAGTCCAACAAAAGCGACTAATGAAGCCAGAACACCATAAATCACTTTGCTCGCTAATTCTCTCGCACGCTTCTGAAGATCTCCAACAGTTTTCAGAGTGAGAAATACAAGTCCATGTAAGAAACAAAGCATGGCCACCGTTACCCCACCTAACACCGTGTATACATTGACATAATCACTAAAACCCGCATGGATATTCATTTGTTCATCAATTGGCATTCCTCTTAAAATACTTGTAAAAAGAACCCCAAACAGAAATGGCGGCATGATACTTCCAACGAAAACAACCCAGTCCCACGACTTGATCCACTTAGGGGTATCCACCTTCCCACGAAATTCAAAGGCAACTCCACGACCGATAAGCGCAAGAAGGACAAACACAAACGGTATATAATAACCGCTGAACATCGTTGCATACCAGTGTGGAAACGCCGCAAAGATGGCGCCTCCTCCTGTTAATAACCACACTTCATTCGCATCCCAGAATGGTCCAATCGTGTTAACCATTATTCGCCGCTCTAGCTCATTTCTTCCGAGGAAACGACTGGCCATACCCACACCGAAATCAAACCCTTCGAGAAAGAAAAACCCAACAAACAAAACAGCAACGAGTATAAACCACAGTTCATTAAGTGCGATCATAAATAGGCCCCCTGATCAAACGGATCAACTGCCACTTCTTTGTCCTCATGAGCAGTATGTTCTGATCCCTTTTTAATTTCACGAACGAATAAATAAACGAGTAAGATAGCGAGAATCGTATAAATCGCTGTAAACGATAGGAATGAGAAAAGTAATGACGCCTTTGATACGTTTGGTGAGACAGACGCAGAAGTTGTCATCAATCCAAATACCGTCCACGGCTGACGTCCGATTTCCGTCATAATCCATCCAGCTGAATTCGCAATAAATGGAAACGAGATGAGCCACACCATTCCTTTTAAGTAACATTGGCTACCCTCAAGCTTTTTATAGAAATTTAGTAACAACCCGAGGAATGAAGTGAAAATCATTAGCATTCCAGCACCCACCATAATGCGAAAGCTCCAGAAAGTCGTTTTAACTGGAGGAATATAATTCCCCACTCCGTATTTTTCTTCATACTCTTTTTGCAAGGTCTTCATACCCGGTACTTCACCACTAAATTCTTCGTAAGCAAGGTAACTAAGTGCATAAGGGATGTTGATTTCAAATGAGTTTTCTTGATTTTTGGAGTCAACCAACGCGAAAGCCGTCCAGGCTGCTGGATCTCCACTGTCTTCCCATAGCGCTTCACTAGCCGCCATCTTCATTGGCTGTGATTCCATCAAATGCTTCGCCTGTGCATGGCCACTAAACGCAACACCCATACCTGAAACAAATGCGACAATCATAGCAATGTTAAATGACTTTTTAAAAAATTCGACTTCCTGTTTACGGAGAATTTTATACGCACTCACGCCTCCAATAAAGAAAGCACCGGTTGCAAGTGCACCAAAGATCACGTGTGGAAATTCGACGAATAGCTGCGGGTTTGTAAGGAGCGCGAAGAAATCATTCATCTCTGCTCTTCCGTTTCGAATCACAAAACCTACTGGTTCCTGCATAAATGAATTCGCTGCTAAAATCCACAACGCTGACATCAACGTTCCGAGTGAGACGAGCCAAATACACATTAAATGAAGTTTCTTCGATAACCGCTCCCATCCAAAAATCCATAAACCAATAAACGTTGATTCCATAAAGAAGGCCAGCAACGCTTCAATCGCAAGCGGAGCTCCAAACACATCTCCAACAAATCGAGAATACTCAGACCAGTTCATCCCAAACTGAAATTCCTGGATAATCCCCGTCACAACCCCAACAGCAAAGTTAATGAGAAACAAGTGCCCCCAGAATTTCGCCATTCGTTTATACACTTCTTCTCCTTTCACAACGTATAGCGTCTCCATGACTGCTACTAGAAAGACAAGCCCAATAGACAACGGAACAAACAAAAAGTGAAAAATCGTTGTTGATCCGAATTGTAGTCTTGCTAAAAATAGTTCACTCATACTAAATCCCCCTCAATCCTCTCTAATGACTATTCACACATGCACAAAGTAACAAATACGTAAATAATCACTATTTAGATAAATTCTCCTATGACCAAAGTCTCTTTTAACTTCTTCCTTAGATTACCTTAGACGCTAAAATGAGTGAGCAGATGAATTTGAACGGTTTTTGTCTGTCCTGTGTGCGAATTTCGACACTTGAATCAGAAAGGAGGTGAAATGTGAGGGATGTCACAGACTGAAGAGAAAAGAGTTTTCATTCGACAAAAAAGAACATTAATCGGGTGGTGACAGGCACTTTTCCTCAATTAACCATTGCTTTAAGCATCGTAAATACGATATATTTGATTTTGTGTTTTTTAAATCAAAAGCGCTTTCAAAGATCACATAAAGAAGTGAGATCCACGCCACGGTGGATACGATGAAACAAGAGTTTAACTGGAGGCAAACGTTCAATGAAAATGTACTTATATCCATTGCTTGTCATTATCGGGGCAAGCAGTTACGGAGTTGTTTCAACTATTATTAAATTAGCGATGGGAAGCGGATTTACAGCATCTGAAGCCGTTACGAGCCAATTCTTTATCGGCTTTGTAATTGCAGTACTCATCTTTCTCATCACAAACCGACAAAAGCTAAGTTTCGCTGGAGTTAAAATTCTAATTTTCGCAGGGGTTTTTACATGCTTAACTAATATTCTCTATGGGCAATCATTAAATTATTTACCAGCCTCCCTGGCTGTCGTACTGCTCTTTCAATTCACATGGATCGGCATGCTGATTTCAAGCATTACGAAACGTCAGCTTCCAACAAGGATGGAAATGCTATCACTAGTTATTTTAATCGGTGGAACGATACCTGCTGCAGGACTTATTGATGCAGATTTATCTAACATCCCTTTTCAAGGCTGGTTATGGGGACTTGGAGCTGCACTTTGTTATTCACTCTTCCTTTATTTTAATGGGAAAGCGAACGCCAAAATGAATACGTCAAATCGATTAGTCATTGTCTCGTTTTTCGCATTCCTGATGTCAGCAGTTTTTCAATCTCCAGAAATCGTTTGGAACGGTACACTGTTCGCAGAAGGGCTATGGCTATACGGAATCGCACTAGGCTTATTTGGAATGATCATCCCGGTGTTCCTATTTTCGATTGCCATTCCCAAGGTGGGCTTAGGTAAGTCCTCGATTCTTAGTGCAATTGAACTACCAATCGCTGTCATGGTTTCCGTCATCTTATTAAGTGAAACAGTATCAGTTCTGCAAATAGCGGGTATTGTGATTATTATCATCGGAATGACGCTCCCAACTCTGTTCAGCGAAAATATAAGTCTTACTCGCAGAAAAATAGTCGAACAACAATAGCGAAAACACCTCGTCCAAAAGGATGAGGTGTTTTCGTTTAACAGCTTAGTAATCTATTTAAACTCCATTGGTCCAACATTCATTTCAAACGACCCATCTTGATACAAAAGTGGCGATCGCTCCGTACCACTTTTCGAATACTTCTCAACATGACTAACGCTCATATCAAGCGGATCAGTAAAATCAATCTTAGCAATAGCCACCCAATAAGCAAAGTTATTCTTTTCAAATAGAGGAGAGGTCACTGTTTGCCCCATTTGATTATCAACAACTGCCTTTGCCTTCATAGACTTAAAACTTCCAATGCCATTTGATATCGCACTATACGCTGAAAACAGCACGTATTTTAGCTCAGACGGTTTATGTACAACCACCGTTTCCTTCCCTGCTCCCTGTGCATCACCATCTAACGTAATATACGGTTCTTTATGAGCATGTCCTGGTGTTCGATAATATACTTTTCCTTCTGTTCCGTCTTTAAGGACGTAAAAACAGTAAAGATCCAGATCTTTTTTACTTTTCCATTCTAGCGTAGCGACTACTTTCTCGGACTTACGAATGGAGATCGCTTCTTTTTTCTTCAAAGTGACTGTTAGAGGGACAACCGCTTCTTGTGAAGACTGAACGGGCTGGCTTTGAATAGGATCTGGCTGCTTATGATTATCTTTGTTACTTTCAACCTCAATGCCAAAATTCTCACACAGCGCTGCGAGTCCGCCGAAGAAACCACTACCTACCGCATTAAACTTCCAATCTCCGTTATGTAAATATAACTCGCCTACAACGATGGCCGTCTCTTTCGTTAATTCTTCACCAAATGTAAATGAAACGAGGTTCTCTCCAGTAGATTTGTCTGCAATACGAAGTGATAATGAGGAAACTTGACCAAAATTCTGGCCTCTTTCTTCCCCCTCGTGGATCGTGAGTGTAAAAGCAACTTTCTGAATGTCAGACGACACCTTCTGTAAAGAAATGTATGTTTCACTCTGATTATCCCCCTGTTTGATCTGCTTCACACTTTGGTCAATACTTACAGGCTGCCCATAAAATATGAAACTCTCATCGCCACTACATCTGCCTGTTTCATTTAATAGGAATGCAGCGGCGTCTACTTCAATTGTTTGATGATCGTTTTGCCATTCTATCCTTATATTAAGATCCGATACGCTTCTCCCTTTTGTAATAGGTACTTTTTGACCTCTACTTATGTTCATTCATTCTCCCCCTGCTCGATTAACTGTTTAGTTACACCAATTTAAAATCTTTTTCATAATAAATGTCTAACTCTAAATACAACTTACCATTTACCGGTTCAATTTAATTCCAATCTGCTAATTTATACAAAAATGAGTATTTAGTCTGTATAGCAACTTGTGAAAGTCATAGCAATCAGGGGTTACAACACATCCCTACATTTTTAAATTCATAGGATTCACACTCAAAAATTCCATATCTTATATTATCCATCCATATTTTACATTTTAATGTTTATTAACTGGAAATTCAGGGGTATTATGTCATGGTATATAAGTTACATTTTTTGCCGATGTGTGTATTAAACCTATCAAGTTATTACAAATTATGCTAATTATATATAAGAAAGACTGATGCAGTTCTGTAGGAATAATGCACACATTACTAATTTAAGAGGAGTGATTCTGAATGGCAGGTCAAATTCGCGTAACACCGGAAGAACTTATTACGATGTCTCAACGCTATCAAACAGAAGAAAGTAAAGTAGAAGAACAAATTGGTAATTTAGACAAAATGATTGCTGAGTTAGAAGGTATGTGGGAAGGTGCTGCAAGCCAAGCTTTTAGTGATCAATATCAATCTCTACGTCCATCTTTCGTAGACATGCAGCGTCTCCTCGCTGATATTTCAACACAACTAGCAAGCACTGCGAAATCTCTTGAAGATGCTGACGCACAAATTGCTAATCAAATTCGCGGATAAGCGATAAAGAATTGATCGGGAGCGCTTAGGCGCTCCTTCCTTATGAGGTGAACAATATGTACATTGAAGTAACGGTCGATCTTCATCATTACAAAAAAGGTCGCTTTATTGACCTCAGACTATCAAACTATCATTCAGTCAAGAAACTCATTGAAATAGTGTGCCAAACGGAACAAATCCAAACTCCTCCAGATCAAACGGGGTGGGTTAGGCTAGTGAATAAGCATAAGGTAGTAGCCGCTAATGAGAGATTAATTGATGCTGGGATTATGACTGGAGATCGAATTGAAATACTTTGAAGGAGATCACAACCATGTCGAATCAAGTGAAACCCTATCTTGAAACACAAATAGATGCAAAAATTATTAGCGAAAAAGATGTCATTACCTTTCTGTTTCAGAAAGAGAAAATCAAATTCGATGAATTGTCAGAAGTTCATTTCCTAAGCGAGATCCATACCGGGATCCCGAAAACAATTGAAATGAATGAGGATGAGGTAAGCATCCAGCACAAACTTTCACCTTCTATTATCGCTCTTCCAGCGAAGCTTAAGGAAATGACTGAAAGCGATCGCCTCACAAGTGCCTATCAACTGGTGCAAAAAGTAAAGGGCCACCGCTACAAGCGTCTTAACTTAATTATTTGTCCAGATAATCTTGTGCTGGATCAAGGATTGACGCCACATTTTTTACATTTCGGCGTAAAGGAAAGTCTTCCCCCTTATGAGGAAGATCCTGAACGTATTCTTGATGAAACACGAGCAACAGTTGCAGCTATGATGAATCCAGAGCAATCATTTGAACAATACCTACATTATTCTGACACGCTCACACTGTCATCTGAACTAAAACAAGTGCTTCAAGCCAAAACACTTCATGAGCTTCAGCCAATCATTCATTCACAAATTGAACACTTACATAAGAAAGAATCTGAATTCATTAAAGTGAATAAAAAAAAGTGGAAAACAAGTCGTTATTTCCTTCTTGGCGTATCTATTTGCTTACTACCAGCTTTACTCTACTCTCTTTACTCTTTGTTTCTTCTCCAACCAAAGCAGGAGAATATCGTCCAGGCACAGGAGAACTTTTTAACGAATGAGTATAGTGAGGTTGTGAACTCGCTTCAATCTTATGACATTGACGACATTCCAAAAGTGACGCAATATCAGCTAGCCCTCTCCTATATCATCAATGAATCTCTAACAGATGAACAAAAAGAAAGTGTGCGTAATACGATCTCCCTTCAATCTGACCCAAGGTATTATGAGTATTGGATTCATATTGGACGCGGAGAAGCGGAACAAGCACTTGAAATCGCACGTTATTTAGAAGATCGCGACTTATTAATGTATGGCATTTTGAAGCGCAAGGAACAGGTTAAAGCTGATTCAGATCTGGAGAGCGAGAAGAAGCAGCAGATGATCAATGAGTTAGAGCAAGAATTTGAAGAATACGAAAGAGAAATAGAAGAGCAGCAGCAAGAACAGGAAGAAGCCCAGCAGGAAACAACAAATGAAGAGAAGCAACAAGGTGACCAGAAAAAAGAAGAGAAATAGATCGGAGGTGAAATAATGGAACAATTATGGGTGTTCTTTCGTGGTACGTATCAAATGATTGAACTTGATAAGCAGTCAAACCACCCTATCACAATTGGCACTAGTATCAACCACACTTTTACTATACCCTCGTCCAATTCAGACGAGCATGTCTACTCGGTACAGCTTCATAACGAGAACTTTCATTTGCAAAAAGATGATGAAGAGAGTATTCCATTGTCTCTCAATAAGCGCTCTACTTTTGAATTAGGTTCTGAAGAAGTTGCCATCATGATAACTCCTAAAGCGAAGAAGCATGTTTACTACATTGATGATCAGCAGGAAGTAACCATTTCGAGGTCCTCATCAGAGATTCAAATGAGGGCTCTTCCTGAAAAAGTTAGCCTTGTTTTAACCCGTGAGAAGAAACATTGGACAATTACAGCTACTAGTCAAACAACCGTTTATCATAATGGTTCGCTCTTACATAGTAAATCACCACTTCAAATCGGTGACATGGTTTTCCTGCCGATGATGACATTGACACTAATAGCTGAGGATATGCTTGAGGTAACAAGTCCAGAGACGTTTGAAACCTCTCTCCCAGAGGCCACGATTCCGTCATCTGAAATGAAGAAAAAATACCCAAACTACCGTCGTACGCCGAGGATGATGTATGAATTACCTGAGGATAAGATTGATCTATCCTTCCCTACTCAAGAATCTGATCGGAATAATCGAAGCCTTTGGATTATTATCCTTCCTCCATTAATGATGCTTATCGTTATGGGGTTAGTAGCGATTCTTATTCCAAGAGGCATTTTCATTCTTATTTCTGTTGTTATGTTTACGACAACACTCGTTACATCGACAGTGCAATATTTTAAAGATAAAAGTCATCAAAAGAAATCAAAAGCACGTAAGAAACGGATATATAAAAGATACCTTGAGGATAAGCGACACGAACTTCATGAATTGGCTCAAAAGCAGAGAAAAGTTCTTACGTTCCACTACCCTAGCTTTGAGCGAATGAAATACTTAACCGAGCAGGTTTCTGACCGTTTATGGGAACGTAGCCTAGAGAGTCCTGACTTCCTTCAATTTCGCTTAGGAACGGGAACGGTACCAGCAAGCTATAAAATATCCGTTAATTCAGCTGACATGTCGACACGAGAAATGGATGAACTATTAGAAGAATCCCAGAACCTGAAGCGAGTATACAATGAACTGCACTCCCTTCCTATTACCGCAGACTTATTCCAGGGAGCAATTGGCCTTATCGGAAAAGAAGCAGTTGTTAAAAATGAACTGCATCAAATCATTGGACAGCTGGCCTTCTTCCATAGCTATCATGACATCCGATTTGTCTTCATCTTTAATGAAGAGGAATACGCCGAATGGGAATGGATGAAATGGTTACCGCACTTGCAAATGCCGGGATCATTTGCAAAAGGGTTTATTTATAATGAGCAAACGCGAGATCAGCTCCTCTCTTCGATCTATGAAATGATTCGAGAACGGGATCTAGAAGAAGATAAAGAAAAGCTACGATTCGCACCACATTATGTGTTTATTATTTCGAATCACAACTTAATCTCGGACCATGTCATTTTGGAGTACTTAGAAAGTGAACATACACATCTTGGTCTTTCAACTATTTTCGTTGCAGAGGCTAAAGAGAGCCTATCAGACAATATCCATACGCTGATTCGCTATATTAACAAGAGCGAAGGCGATATTCTCATTCAAGAGAAAAAAGCAGCCGAAATTTCATTCGAACTTGATCAGCACAAGCAAAGTGGTAATGAACAGTTTTCCCGAATGCTCCGCACGCTGAATCACCAGCGCGGCATAACGAATTCCATTCCTGAGAAAGTATCCTTCCTGCAAATGTTGAATATGGAAGATATTGATGAATTACCGGTTTCACATAATTGGGTGACGAATCAATCATCGAAATCACTTGCAGCACCAGTGGGACTTAAAGGGCGCCAGGATGTTGTGGAATTAAATCTTCATGAGAAAGCTCATGGTCCCCACGGATTACTTGCTGGTACAACTGGATCCGGGAAGAGTGAATTTTTACAAACATATATTCTTTCGCTAGCCGTCCACTACCATCCACATGAAGTGGCATTTCTGTTAATTGACTATAAAGGTGGAGGTATGGCACAGCCATTTAAACAAATCCCTCACTTGTTAGGGACAATTACAAATATAGAAGGTAGCGAAAATTTCAGTACGCGAGCACTCGCTTCCATAAAAAGTGAGCTAAAGAAACGACAAACCATCTTTGATCAGTATGAAGTGAGTCATATTAATGACTATACGGTTCTTTATAAAAATGGCGTAGCGGCTGAACCTATGCCTCATCTCTTTTTAATTTCTGATGAATTTGCTGAGTTAAAAACAGAAGAGCCAGAATTTATTAAAGAGCTTGTCAGTGCTGCACGAATTGGTCGAAGTCTAGGTGTGCATCTCATTCTTGCCACGCAAAAACCTGGTGGCGTAATTGATAATCAGATCTGGAGTAACGCTCGTTTCCGCGTCGCTCTAAAAGTACAAAACGTAGAGGATAGTCGTGAAATTTTAAAGAACGGTGATGCTGCATCACTAACCGTGACAGGTCGGGCATACTTACAGGTTGGGAATAATGAGGTGTACGATTTATTTCAATCGGCCTATAGCCGAGCGACATATATGGAAGACACCTCCGATATGGAAGATGAGGTTGCCTTAGTTACTGATCTTGGTCTCGTTCCTCTTTCAGAGCTATCATCATCAAAAGAAAGTAAGAAAAAGAAGCAAAGTGAAATCGAAGTAATTGTAGATAAAATCGTAGATGTCCAGCAGGAACTTGGACTCAGTAGATTGCCGAGTCCATGGCTTCCACCACTCGAAAAGCGATTGTATCGTCATGATTTTGAATCAGATAAGAAGAAAATCGCCTTTGCCCTGCTGGATGAACCTGAAAAACAAGCACAATCTCCATACGATTATGAATTAATTAAGGATGGCAATGTTGGCATATTTGGCTCATCAGGTTTTGGTAAGACGCAAACCATCTTAACGTTACTTATGAGCATCGCATCAACAAACACGCCGGAAGAAGCGCAATTTTATATACTTGATTTCGGTAACGGTGGTTTATTATCCATTAAGAACTTGCCTCATACGGGAGATTATTTCTTAATAGATGAGGAACGCAAACTAAACAAATTGTTGAAGTTCATTCAGGAAGAATTTACGAAGCGTAAACGACTCTTTCAGCGTGAAGAAGTGAGCTCCATTACGATGTACAATCGTCTAAATGACAAACCTCTTCCTCTACTCTTTATTACGATCGATAACTATGATCTCGTAAAAGAAGAACTGATGGACCTTGATCCGATCTTCACTCAGTTTGCGCGAGACGGACAGTCGCTCGGTATTTATATGATCTTGAGCGCTACGCGTTTGAACTCGGTTCGTCAGGCACTGATGAATAACCTTAAAACAAAAATTGTCCATTATTTATTAGATAACTCAGAAGCTTACACCGTTCTTGGAAGAATCCCCTTTGCTCCAGAAGCAGTACCGGGTAGAGCCATTATGAAGAAGGAGAAAACACACTTCGGTCAAATAGTGCTACCAACTAGAGGGGAAGATGACTATGAACAGCTAGCTTCATTGAAAGAAGAAGTCCAAATGCTACAAGACAAATACCGTGATGTGAGCAAGCCTGAAGCTATTCCAATGCTACCGACTGATCTTACGTTAAAGACGTTACATACGTACATTCCAGCTTCGGAATCAAAGAACACTTATCCGATTGGATTGCATGAAGAAACAGTTAAGCCTGTTTCCCTTTCCTTTGCGCAGACTTCCCATTGTCTTGTACTTGGACAGGCCCAGAAAGGTAAAACCAATATCATGCGTCTTCTTACGCAGCAAGCGTTACAGCAAGAAGGTGATCATATTGCTATATTTGATTCAATCGATCGCGGACTTTTTCATCTAAAAGACGAGGTAAACACGACTTATTTAGAAACAAAAGAACAAATCGAAGAATGGATTGAACAAGTGACAACTGAATTCAAGTCACGTGCAATCACCTATCATGAGAGTATGAATAATCGCCGAACACTTCCTGAATTCTCAAGAGTTTTCCTCTTTATTGATGGATATGGACGATTTTCCCAAACTCTCGGAAACCTCCTTCAGGATCGAATGACCGCATTAATGAAAAACTATAGCCACCTCGGCTTAAGTATTATCGCATCTGGCAGTAGCAATGAACTAACGAAAGGATACGATCCACTTACGGTCGAATTAAAGCAAATTCGTCAAATTATACTATTAATGAAGAAATCCGATCAAACGCTCATTAATCTACCTTTTGACCGGAAAGAACCCGATATTAAAGCCGGATTTGCTTATTATGTTCAAAGCGAAAAAGCGCAAAAAATCCAGGTTCCACTTGTCCAAATAGAAAGGAAGGTACATGCGTGAAAGAGAAGAAAAGCATCCTTAAACTCATTCTCGTAACAGCGATCATTTTAGTTCTTCCACTCATATACTTTACTTCCATTGGAGAAAATCCAATGAAGAAGAAAGAGAGCGCAACGAAAACCATCGCTGTTATTAATGAAGATACGGGAACAGAAGAAGACGAGGAAGTCGTGAAATTCGGAAATGACGTCCCTCCCATTCTTAAATCAGAATCACAATACAATTGGGAAGTCGTTGGACGTAGTGCCGGAGAAAATGGACTAAACAATCAAAAGTATGATGCCATAGTGTACATCCCGTCAACATTCTCTGAGAAGATTCTAACTTATGATGAAAACCAACCTGAACAAACAAAACTAGAATACACGGTTCAGAATCAACTAAATGCCATCAATAAAGAGAAAGTTTTGCTTGAACTTGAGCAAGCAACAAATCGCGTTAATACGAAGATGTCTTCTCTTTATTGGAACTATGTTTCAAACGATCTCGTCAACATCCAACAAGAGTTTGATCAAATTGTAGAGAAAGAGAAAGCATTCCAGCAAACAATGCTCTCCTTCTATACACCAAGCTCCAAAGACCTTGCTGAGCAAATGGAGCAGCAAGTGTCGATGCTTGCCACTCTTCAATCAACGTCAGAAAATGCTGAGGAACGAGCAGCAGATCAAACAAATACGATGGAAGATTTTCAAGAAAATCTAGCAAACTTTGTTACTTATACGAATGACTATCGTGAGTATCAGCAGAAACAACAAGAAGTTCTTGAACAAATTCAAGCTGATTCAGTCGATTCGATTTCACAGGCAACTGAAATGCCTCAACCGATGTTTATGAACAACAAAGAATTGTTCGAAGGTAAATCTGAGAGCGTTCTTGAAAACATGTCTCAGGTAGAAAATCAGATGATGCAGCAGCAAGAAATGTTTGCTGGTTTAAAAGAACTTCGGTATGACCAGGTTGAGCGCCAGGTTAACGATTTCTATACGCTACAAGAGCGAATTCTTAATTACTATCAGCAGCTAAAAGACTCCATGGTTTTAAATGAACTAGAAGGAGATATCGCCACGCTTAGTAATAAGCTCGGTGATGGAGATGAGATTGTCATTCCCGATGACCCTGAACTACCTGAGGTCCCTGAAGATCCAGAAGAACCCGTTGATCCGGAAGAGCCAGGTGAAGAAGAAGATCCAATGGAAGACCTTACGAAACTTCTAAAGAGCTTACAGGATGAAGAGCCTCCTGTGATCGATGAAGATGGAGAAACAAATGGTCCAACTCCAGTTGATTTAAGTGCAGAACGCAATGAGTTGTTAGCCATCGCACAGGAAATTGTGACGCTACAGGAAACGTTGATTGCGCTCGAGGAACCAAAAGTAGAAGATCTTCAAACCGCATCGACAAAGTTATTAACGCTCAACGATCGGATAAAGCAAACCGAGCAGCAACTTCTAGCCAAAGAAGGCGGCGACAACCCACTTGACGGCGAATTGGAAGAGCTAAAGAAGCTTATCGATACGCTAACTGAAGAGAATAAAAGTTTACTTGTACAAATTGTAGAGTTAACAAAGGAAGTTGAAAAGCTAACAAAAGAAAACGAAACGCTCTCTTCTCAAAAAGAAACGTTAATGGAACAGGTTGATGTATTAAAAGAATCAAATACCGAGTTAAAAGACTTGCTAATAATGGTATCTGATAAGATTTATCGTATTTCATCCGGCATTAATGAAAAAGAAAATGCGATTCTAGCATCACCTGCTCTATCACAAGCTAGAAAAGATACGCTATCCGTCTATTTCCAACGTCCGATCAAAGGGGCGAATTTGACGGATGTTCTTCAGTACTATGCATCCCTGGATCGATATGAAGCAACGCTAAATAGTATGCTTTCTAAAAACAACGTGAAAGACACCGTTCTACAGGACAATGACCTTCGTGAAGAAGTAAATAGCATGTTAGAACTAACCAACAAAGAAGAAGGCCAATGGGACGCGGTTGGAACTCAAGTACCGAAAACGAGCGACGCCCTGACGACGTTACAAGATGATTTCACTGTCTTTTTAGCGGACTACAAAAACGTTCTCGACACACAGCAAGCGAAGTTACTCGAAAGCTTGAATGGAATTGAAGAAGAAGCAGATAACGTTCTAAACCAGATGCAACAAGCTCAGCAACAAACCCCTGATGAAACTACGCAGGGTACGCAAGTTATAAGTAATCATGATCAAGTTAAAAGTCAGATGGGTTCTCTGTATGATTGGGTGGATTCAATTGAAGATAGCCAATCCGAAATTCTTACCTACACAGATGAACTCCAGTCTCGAGTGGCTGAAGTGCAAACAGACGCTAACACACTGAATAATAAGTGGGACACGAATGTCGCTTCAACCCTTATGATTCGTGATGATGTCTTTAACGTCATGGGGAATGCCTTTGTAGATGGTCGATCAAACGATTACGTCTATGATTTCCTAGCTACTCCAATTGACGTCACCGGTAGCGTCTTTACAGATAAGAAAGATACGAATCTTCCACCTGTTGTGATTTTATTCATTATTCTCTTAAGCAGCTTGTTGATTGGTTATGCAAGCTACTACTTCCAACATGGTCCGTGGTGGTTACAAAGTATCTTATTCTTAATGCTGACAAGTATCGTTGGTCTCGTTATAAGTCTCTACAGCTTATCGATTTACCCTTTAGGAAACGATCGTTCAATGGAATGGACAATCTTTACGATCTTACTTTTATTAAGCTGTGCAGCGTTAATTCGCGTTGCCTTTATGGGACATCATTTATTAGGATGGCTAGTCACAGTTGGCCTCGTTGCCCTGTTTGTGACACCTTTACTTGCACTTTCGACACCGAACTTTAGCTTTACTGATCCAATGTCTCGCGTGTATATGTCTATACAGAACAGTACACAAACGCTCTTTACAGAAGGTGCGATGATTTTAACCGCTATTTTAATTGTCCTGATTATTATTCAATATGCTTTAAACAAACGGTCATGGACACAAACTAAAGAGGATGAGGCTCATGAAGCCTAAAATTATCTGTCTTATTACAATGATCTTTCTTTGCTGTCACCTTGTTCCAGTTGCAGTAGAAGCAAGTACGGACATAAACGAGTTATTACCGAATGAATATCAAAAAAACAAGTTCAAGAAAAACACTGACTTGATCCATGATTCTTCAAACTCGAAGGAAATGGAAGAGATTTCTGAAAATCAGAAGACGATTTCATTTAACGGGAAAAAAGTTTTCAACCCTGAGAATACCCTAAATGAATTATTTCTTTCTATGAGTAAAGAAAATAGTACGATTAAAGATAAAGCGGAGAATTTAAACCTTTTCTCTGAGACGGAGACAGCAGCTTTTAAATCGATTAATGAAGAGGATACAGAAACAACGTCATCCTCTTTTCAACTACTGATTGGTATTTTAATTGGTGTGTGCCTCATCGTTCTAATCATGGTGTTAGTGATCTATAATCGATTGTCGTCTTCGAAAAGCTAATCGCTCATCAAAAAAGCTACGGTCCATTTTCTGGACCGTAGCTTTTTAATTTCAAGTATCTAATAGATGGAACCGCCATAGAACCAGAAAAATCATTGTCACTTTTTAGTGGTCAATAACATTTTCTTAAAAAAACAACAGCCACTCACACCCTTTCTACTTTTTACCAATTTTTAACCTTCTACTTAAACTTCTCCATTCCCGTTTCACTTTAAAAATTGAGATTAATGAAGTTGTTAAACGATTATTAATAGTTCTATATAACCATATTTTCTAACTATTCTATATCTTAAGATAATTACAAGGACTCATGAGAGAAGTTCAATTCCACCTTATAATTGTAAATAGATTACATATTAGGAGGAATTTATTTGAGGAAAAAGTTTATTGCCCCACTTGTTGTGACGACTGCCTTAATAACCGCATCGCTCCCTTATAATAATGTTCTAGCCGTCCAGCCTGATCATCAAGCGGAGAACCAGATGGTTAAGCAATGGAACGAAAAAGCGAACGTTCCGCTATTCGTGAAAGAGAAGCAAGCAGTTAAACGTTCTTCTACTTCTGCTGAAGATGCCCTAAACTACTTGCAACAAAATAAAGAAAAAGTTAAGATCAAAAATCCAAAAGCAGACCTAAAAAAGAACAATTCCGCCAAGGATGAACTTGGAATGACTCACGTCAGGTTTAATCAAACAAAAAACGGCGTCCCGGTTGAAGGGGCTGAGATTATTGTTCACTACAATGTGGATAATGAAATCACTGTCGTAAACGGAGCTTATAATGAAGATATCGAAGCAAGTAAGCTCGATACTAAACCTACCCTTTCTTCAGAAGAAGCATTGCAAGTCGCAAAATCTTCTACTCATGCTCCTTCTACATTAGATCAAGCTCCAACATCCGAGTTAGTTGTTTATCCATTTGAAGGAAAAAATCACCTCACCTACAAAGTGAATGTGAACTTCTTAGGTGATGAGCCTGGTAACTGGTATGTTTTTGTTGATGCTACGTCTGGTAAAGTTGTGGATCAATATAACGCCATCATGGACGCAGGTCATTTTAAAACCCAAACTGGGACTGGTACCGGGGTACTCGGCGATCATCGTCTTCTCCACGTGACAAAAAGCAAAGGTGAAAAAGAAGGCACCGTTTTTCAACTAGCTGATTACAGTCACGAAGGATTAGATGGGATCATCACCTATGATTACTCAAAAAATTATCTTGAATTGTTTTCAAACAAAAGCGCGGCGTTTAAATCTGAATTTGCAGAACCTGCTGTTGATGCTCACTATAATTCGGAACAAGTGTATGACTATTACTTAAGTGAGCATGGACGGAACTCTCTCGATGATAACGGCATGCCGATCCAATCAGTCGTTCATTACGGAGATAATTACAACAATGCTTTCTGGAATGGGACTTACATGGTATATGGAGATGGCGATGGTGAATTCTTCATCCCTCTTGCTGCTAGCCTGGATGTAGCAGCACATGAAATGACTCACGGGGTCACATCTAATTCAGCTAACCTCATCTATCGTTTTCAATCCGGCGCTTTGAATGAATCCTTCTCGGATATTTTCGGCGCATTAATTGATGACTCAGACTGGGAGATCGGGGAAGACATTATGGCACCCGCTGCCGTTGCAGATGGACGCACTTCTCTTAGAAGCTTAAGTAATCCTAGTAAATACCCTGTTGGTGCTGCTTATGTTGCTTATGGAAACGGCGAAGGAATGTATCCATCCCATATGGATGAATTTTACGACCTTCCAGCTAACTTAGATAACGGCGGTGTTCACATCAACTCTTCGATTATTAATCACGCCGCTTACCTAACCGCTCAAGACATTGGCCGTGAGAAGCTTGGGCAAATCTATTATCGTGCTCTGACTCAATACCTTACAGCTAACTCTGACTTTAGTGATGCACGACAAGCTATCGTGCAATCTGCTATTGACCTTTACGGTGAAGGTAGCGCTGAAGTGGTGGCTGCTGCAGGTGGATTTGATTCGGTAGGGATTATGGAGTAAAACAGATCAATAGAAATAAGCATGAAGCGAACTGGCTTCATGCTTTTTCTATTTCTTTCATCTTATTTAGAGATTATTAATGAATTATCCAATAAAAAATAGTTACATAAGCTTCCTTGCTATATATAGGTTGGCTGCTTTCTTAATAATGGAGACGGAACTACACTCACCGACAGAAATTATTTCACACTTGTAAGTTAACTAGTATTTATGGAATAATTTTAAAGATAAGAAAACAAAAAGAAATAATTAAACCTCGATAGTTGCTAGCTTATGTCTTGAAAACAATCTTTGGGAGAGTTCCACTTATGACCTTTATCTTTAGGATTTTATCATCCTTTCTTTCAGCCTTTACTGTGTCACTTATCATAAACACTTTATTGTATCTATTTGACAATACTAGTGAGAGTGCATTCCATTTCTCAGATGCGATGCTTAATGCCTATCTAATGCTTCCATTTTTCCTTTTGATTGGTGTACCGATCTCTATCTTTATTGATTGGTATTTAACTAGAAAGGAACGGAGCCTTTATCGGTATCATTTTCTCGCTTATACACTCGCAGGAATAGTACTTTCTTCTATTTTGCCTATTATTTTCGATAGTGGCAGAGTAGTTGAGTGGCTTGCTACCTTTAGTATTCTCATTGGATGTTCCCTGATTTATTTTCATTACCTGTTACTACTAAAGAAATGGCTTAAGTTCTATAAGAGTATACCGCTCAAATCCTAACTCAATTTCTGAAGTCAGAACTTGAGTTTTTTATTTTAATTTAATTTGGTATTTCACCTTAGTTTTATTGAATCTAACCATATTACTAACTTTAAACAAACACACTAGCCTTTCAACGCATTAAAATGCTATAATGACAATATTTTAAATATTAAAACAAAGGAAGGCGTTTTGGTCATGAGGTACGGATTTGCTAAGAGAGTGCAGCATCTTCAATCATCTGCAGTACGCGATATTTTAAAAATCACGAATAAAGGTGATGTCATTTCGTTTGCGGGAGGGTTACCAGACGACGAACTTTTCCCTGTAGAGGCAGTACAAGATGCATTTTCGAAAACATTTCAATCAGGAGGAAAGGCTTTTCAATACGATGCCACGGAGGGATATGCTCCACTTCGGGAGGTTCTTGTTGATCGCATGAACAAGAAGGGCATCGCTTCACGCGTGGATGATATTATGCTCACCACTGGTTCGCAACAAGCAATCGATTTATTTGCGCGGGTAATGTTTAACCCCGGAGATATTGTTCTAACAGAAAATCCAACTTATCTTGCAGCCGTACAGGTTTTTCAATCGTATGAAGTGAAAATTATCCCTGTTGATTCGGATGAGCATGGAATGGTACCAGAGGATCTTGATTACAAAATGAAAAAGTATATGCCGAAGTGTGTGTACGTTGTCCCAACCTTCTCAAATCCGATGGGAAAAGTTTGGTCACTTGAACGACGACAACACCTACTTGATACAGCAATAAAAAAGAAAGTGATTATTTTTGAAGATGATCCGTACGGAGAAATCAAGTTCGATGGAACAAAAACATATACCCCTATATCTGCTTTAGACGATGGATCGCACACAGTCTATACGAGTACCTTTTCTAAAACCGTTGTTCCTGCGTTACGAACAGGTTGGATCAGAGGACCTCATCAAATCATCCGCATTATGGCACAAGCAAAGCAAGCGGCTGATTTGCATTCAAACTCTCTTGCTCACCAAGCACTCTATCACCTTTGCTCCGACTTTGATTTGAACGGTCATATTCAAAACCTCAGGAGTACATATTTTGAACGAATGAAGGTCATGCAACGATTGCTTGATCAAGCTGATCTACCTGGACTTTCTTATACGGTTCCTAAAGGCGGCATGTTCTTTTGGGTAGAACTACCAGAAGGCATTGATACGACGCTTTTATTAAATACAGCTGTAAAAAAAGGTGCGGCTTATGTACCAGGAGCTCCTTTCTATGTTTCAGATCCGAAGAAAAATACAATGCGTCTCAATTTCACTCATTCCACTCAGGATAAAATAGAGAAAGGAATGGAAATTCTAGTAGACGTCTTTCAAGAAGCTGCTCCTATAGAGTACGAAAATATTTAGGGTTAATTCATATGCTAAACGATTGATGAACTCTTTAAATAGTTGAAAACAAGCCTTACCCGAAAACAGTTAAGCGGAAAATCTCCTTTATATTTGAAGTATGTGAAAGGAAATTTATTTCTAAGTTGAAGGTAAATAGTATTTACCTCATCTCTATCTACATAAATAATCCAAAAAGAAGTGAACCTGGAGTCTCCCTCCCAGCTCACTTCTTTTTGGCCTAATCATTAATAAGCACCCTCTGAATAAGTCAGTTCATAGCTATGAGAATAGATCTCGAAAATATTGCCGAACGGATCTTCCACATACACCATTCTAAATGGCTTTTCATTTGGATAGTATTCGCGGATCGGCATACGCTGTTTCCCGCCGTGCTGCTTAATTTTCTCAACGATTCCTTCAATATCAGGGTCCTGGATACAGAAGTGGAAAATACCTGTTTTCCAGTATTCGAAGTTATTTTCTGGCGTTTCGTTTTCCGGGAACTCAAACATTTCGACGCCAATTTTATCTCCGGTTGATAAGTGAGCAATTCGGAATGTATCCCAATCATCTCCAAAGACGTCACGGCACATTTGTCCGATCGGAGAATCATCATTGTGCACATCAGATGGCTCCATCAAAATATACCATCCGAATACTTCCTTATAAAATTTAATAGCTTCTTCAAGATTTGGAACAGATAGTCCGATATGAGAAAAACTTCTTGGATATGGTAACATAGTTTTGAACTCCTCCTTAGTGATTATGTTCTGTCAACACACGTTTATTATACTGAGAACAAAATGATCATGTAAGAACGCACTTTTTTGTGCGATACTAACCAAAAGGTAAGAAAGGAGTCGATCCAACATGACTTCTCCAGTGGATCAAAACGGAAAACTAAAATGCTCGATTGAATATACATTAAAGAAAATCGGCGGTAAATGGAAAACGGTGATTTTGTGGCACCTTTGTGTGGATGGGAGTTTTCGCTACAATGAATTACGCCAGTTACTACCAGGCGTCACCCATAAAGTGATGAGTCATCAGTTAAAAGAACTAGAAGAAGAAGGTTTCATCGATCGAAAACAACAAAATACCGTTCCTCCAAAAGTGGAATATTCCATAACGGAAAAAGGCAAAACGTTGATGCCGATTTTAGAGCAGATGCACTTGTGGGGGACTGAGAATCAAAAATAAAGAGTGCCTGTCACTACCTTACTAACTTGTAAGAAGTGACAGGCACTAGCAATAGATCACCTTATTTTGAAATCTCGTAAATACCTTCTCCACTTGCCACTAATGCTTTTGTAACAACACTCGCAAAAAGGGAGACGTCAATTACACCAGGTATTTCTTTCAGGTGTTTTTCAAGTTGGACACTCTCCTGCCCTTTCTCAAACCAAACATCAATTAAAAAGTTTCCATAATCGGTAACTGTATATCCATCCTTCGCAGAACTTGAACGCACTTCTGCCTTTCCATCCATCTCTCCTACTTTCTTTAGTACAAATGCCAGTGAATCTTGCAAAGTCTCCAGTACGACTGGATGCTGATAACTTAATTCCGGAACAACTTTAGAATCATCAACTAGCAAGATATAGTCCTTGGCCATCTGAGCAATAAGCTTTTCTTGCGTGTGAATACCACCGCCGCTCTTTAGTGCATATAACTTTTCATCAACCTCATCACAACCATCAAATGCAACATCTACTTCTTCAACGGTACTTGTTGGTAGCACTTCCAGTCCCTGATTTACGCATAGATGCTTTGTTTTTAGAGATGGAGTTACGACTTTCACATTTAACTTTTCTTCCTTAATAAAGTCAATTAAATATCCAATTGTACTTCCGCCACCAAGACCGATGATAGTTTCATCTGTTATGTATTCTAGAGCTGCTTTGGCACATTTCTGTTTCATGTTCATTTTGACACCTTACCTTTTTTCAGAGTTTATCTTCTTGTAAGAAATCTAGCATTGGTTGGTTTTATTGTAACAAAATGAGAAGTGAAAAAGTTTAGATGGCCAAGGATATTCACAAATAATTGACGGATAAGGTCTTCACTATTGGAACAAACACTTATATTCGGCATAATCCTCCTTCTAGCGATATATATTTAAACAGGCAATCAAACATGTATAGGAGGGATGTAATGAGAATGGGGATATGTTTTTTTAAATTGGCAGCACTTTATTTCCTAATTGGAGTTAGTATGGGGTTATTGATGGAGATTATGAAGGATCACAGTTTGGCAGGCGCACACGCTCATATTAATCTATTAGGTTGGGCTTCCATGGGCTTATTCGGTTTTATCTATATTCTATTCCCCAAAGCCAGTGAAACGCTCTTAGCAAAACTGCATTTCTGGCTTTATAACGTGTCATTCCCTTTATTTATGCTTGGACTATCTTTTTTCCTTGCAGGCAATACTTCATTAAACGTTCTCCTCATGATCTTTCCTAACCTTCTTGTATTAAGTGTCATCCTGTTCGTTATTAACATGTTTATAAATTTGAAAGCAGAAAACGTTGCTCACTTGCTTAAGAAAAGCGAAACGACGTCACTTTAATTCTATTAAGTCGTTCAATAGTAAAACATAGTTAAAAGGTCGAGTTTCCAATGGAAACTCGACCTTTTAACCTTATAAGTAGGTACATGTTTTCCTACCATTTCCCAAAACAATTTATGGGTTAGTCCACACTGATTTCAATCGATTTATCTCCATCGAATGAATAAAAATCCCATCGCTACTGTATAACTCCAGACCATTACTATCCTCTTTAGGAAACACCAAATTTGTAACGACCGTTTCCCCACTATTCCCAAAAATCTCAATGGAGGATCGATCAATTAATACGGTCAATTGCAAACGCTCATGAGGAGAGTTCATCTTTATTGTCTGCTTACAAGCAAAAGAGGCATGAAAAGAAGAATCTCCTGATTGAGTTCGGTCAAAAGTTAGCATTTCTGTTTTTGCATTATATTCGATGACTGTCTCTTCATTATCAGACTTTAAGACCTTTAAGCCTACTACTTCTGATGAACCAGGATTAAGATCCATGGTTATTTCAAGTGTGTTTTCATGAATACCGCTTAGCACATTTTCACCTGATGTTA
Organism: Pseudalkalibacillus hwajinpoensis; assembly: GCF_015234585.1. Lineage (NCBI taxonomy): Bacteria > Bacillati > Bacillota > Bacilli > Caryophanales > Guptibacillaceae > Guptibacillus > Guptibacillus hwajinpoensis. The sequence goes on along the minus strand of NZ_JADFCM010000001.1, from coordinate 1,165,604 downwards.
TCTTTTGTTCTTTCACCAGTACAAGAGGCTCTTTAATATTCTTAAGTTCTGTAACTGGTAGTTGGGTAAGTTGGACACCAGCTAATGTGGATTTCAAGACTAGCTCTCTAGGGATTGTCATCGCGCTTCGCCAACCTTCTGTAGGCGTTTCATTCGCGTAACGCCAGTTACTCATCCATCCAATTAAAATTCTTCTCCCATCATGATCTGGTAAATCTGACCACGTTACCCCTGCGTAGTTATCTCTCCCGTGATCAAGCCAGCACACATGATCTGGATGGTGATCATTTCGAAACGTTTTACCATCAAATTCACCAATGAAATATTGTGTTTTTGAACCGCTATCGACATCTGGATGGTCGCCAAGGCTAACGAGTAATACCCACTTTTGTTTGGATGGATCGTTGTCGACTGGTAGTTTAAATAAGTCAGGGCATTCCCATACCCCCTGATGCGATCCTTCTTTCTCTCCAAACGTGCTGGCAAACTCCCAGTCGATTAAATTTAATGACGTATAGATACTAATGGATTGCCCTGAAGCGATAACCATCACCCAACGATTCGTTTCTTTGTGCCAAAAAACTTTAGGATCTCGAAAATCTAGAATTCGAGGTTCTGATAGGACCGGATTCCCTTTATACAACGTCCAGCTCCTCCCATTATCGCTGCTGTAAGCTAGACTCTGCCGCTGCCGTGGTTTATCGGATCCAGGGTATGTATCCGCATGAGTGAAGATGGCTACGAGTCCACTTTGCCCGTTAAAGAAACCTGTTGTATCATCCCAGTCGACAACGGCACTGCCCGAGAAAATAGCCCCGTTTTGATCTGGTTTTAACGCAATAGGGAGATGCTCCCAGTGAATTAAATCTATACTCACCGCGTGTCCCCAATGCATCGGTCCCCATACGCTACTATAAGGATGGTATTGATAGAATAAATGATATTCTCCATTAAAATAAACCATCCCATTTGGGTCGTTCATCCAATTTGATTCTGGAGTGAAATGAAACTGAGGTCTATGCTTCTCTGAATAGTTGCTTCGAGGAACGACTTGTTCAACATCCAATATTCAGCACCCTTTCCGTCAACAAAGTTTTTAACTAAACCATTAATTGATTTGTAGTTTACTAATTGCTTTAAGAAACCAATAACTAATAAAGTAAGCTAACATACTTGTGATAAAAAATAGTCCTGCTGGATTATCTAACAAGAAATAGACTGTCCCAAGGGTAACAACACCAATTATGATCGTTGAATATGGACTTGCTACAACAAGAAAAAACGAATTTCGCACCAGTTCGTACCACTTTGCTTTTACATGAACCATCATAGGAAATAAGTAGATGGTCATAAGTAGATATATGACGCTTAGAAAGACACTTACGATAAAAATCACGACTTCCATTACTGATCCAGATAGAGATACAATTTGAAAATTAAGATATAAAGAGAGTCCAACTAAGCTCCAAATAAGGGATAAACCAAAGCTTTGTTTGAAATTCTCCTTAAACAACTTAAAGAACGTAATGAAAACACCTGCATCTCCTTTTTTAAGTTGCCACGTTCGAACAACACCGAACATAGCCGCTGTTGAAGGGAAAATTGTGATAATTGGAATGCACATGATCGCCCATATGAAACTGAGAAAGAGGAAATCCACTGCTTTTTCTAGAAAAGAAAATACCTTGTATTTATGATCCCCCAACTCACTCTCCTCCCATCGTATACATCGACTGTTCTCCTAACATGAACTTCGTATCTCTAAGCTTGATGGCAAGCTCACACAGGAAGATTCTTTCTGTGGATTATCTAAACGAGCGAGCAACAATTCTGCTGCTCTTTCGCCTATCTCATGAATTGGCTGTTTAATAATGGTTAACGGTGGATTGGTTGCTTCAGTCCATTCATAGTTATCGTAGCCAATGACAGCCATCTGTTCTGGTACTTGAATCTTGCTTTTATTTAACGTTACGACTGATCCTAATGTGAGAATGTTGTTCCCAATCATAACCGCCGTGCATTTGGACTGCTCCAGTAAAAATGCCATCGCATTTTTGCCAGCTTCCAATGAAGCTTCGTCAATTACAATCATTGATTCATCAACCTGAAGATCGTTTTCTAATAACGCATGTTTATATCCTCTAAACCGTTCATCACTCGTCGTTAGGCCAAGCGGACCGGAAATATATCCGATTCTTTGATGTCCCTTATGAATTAAATGATTCATCGCCTCATACGTGCCTTTAAAGTTATCGACCAGTACACAGTCACAATCAATTCCCTCTGGCTTTCGGTCAATAAATACAATGGGTAATTGATCTTCAAATTCTTTTAAATAGCTATGATCCCCGTAAGTTGGCGCCATGATTAACCCATCGATCATTTGGTTTTTAAACATATTAATTTGTTGAATCTCATTTTCAATTTCTTCATTTGAATTACTTAAAATTAACTGATAGCCAATTTCCTTCAGCTTTTTCTCAATGCTGTGAGCAATCGACATAAAGAAAAAGCCCGAGGTATCCATTTCTTTAGCAGGAATAATCAAACCGATCGTTTTTGAACTACTGCTTCGAAGACTTCTAGCAACAAAGTTTGGACTGTAGTTGAGATCCCGCATAGCCTGATAGACCTTTTTTTTCGTATTTTCAGAAACATACCTCGTACCGTTAATAACGTGAGAAACGGTGGCAGTAGAGACACCTGCTTTTTGAGCGACATCTTTCATTTTTGAACGCATATTGTTTCCATCTTTAACGGTGCCCATATCCTTTTCACCTACTTATCAGATTACTCGCCCTTTTAAACTGCAAACCACGTGACGCGTAATCGATTACGTTACTTTTTATAAAAGAAGCTCTTAAAAAGAGCTTAAGTAAACGATTACGTATATTGTAACTTTAATTATAGTTATTAAAGTAAGCGCTGTCAATTAACTTTCTACGTTAAATAAAAAGGATATATTTCTATAAGAATGAGCTTAATTTCCATTGATAATACTGGCTCCATTTAACTGATAGATAGCTAAAGAGTTTAAAGTTACTTCACCACCGATCGCATATAGTTCTAGCTGATCACTCGTTAGTTCAGGAAAAATTTGATCAGATAACACAACTTCACCATCATTCCCAAACACTTCGATAGAAGAACGATCAACAAATAAGTGAATTGTAACTGAATCATTTGAAGGCATCATGACTACTTCGTGCTTAGCACTAAAAGAACTACTAAAACTCGTATCACCAGACTTAGAACGATCTAAAGATAGCGTAGCATTTGCTATGTCGTAACTAACTTTTGTAAACTCGTCATGACCTACACGAACGTTAAAACCAAATTCTTTCGCCGTTGACTGATCTGTTTGAAATTCAGCAACAATTTCTAACGTATCTCCTTTCATATCAGATAATAGATTCTCACCCGGTAGCACTACTTCATTCGTCCAATAACTTTCTTCACCTCTTAAACTCTGAAGCTCACTGACAGGAGTTTGAACGAGGCGAATACCTAAATTCGAAATGCTGTTCAAATTAAGTTCCTTTGGTATCGTCATTTTACTTCGCCAAATAGCAGTTGGGATCGCTTGACCGTACTCCCAATTATTCATCCATCCCATCGCAATTCGACGACCATCTGGAGTATGATTAAAGGTTAGCGGAGCATAATAGTCAGCGCCATGATCAGAATATAGTACGGTACTTGCTAGATTGTCATTACGAAAGGTCGTTCCATCAAAATCACCAATAAAATATTGTACACCTGACCCACCAGCAGGAGCACCTTTACTAAGACTTACCTGCATCACCCATTTGGTGTTGTTAGAATCACCATCCACAGGTAATTGGAAAAGATCCGGAACTTCCCAAACCCCTTCATGTGATCCTTGATTTTCACCAAAGTCGCTCGCAAATGTCCAATCCTTCATGTCTTCCGAATGATAGATTCGAACAAATTGCTTTTGAAATTGATCTTCCACTGCAAGCAGCATCACCCATTGATTGGATGCTTCATGCCAGAATACTTTCGGATCTCTGAACACTGAAAATTGGTCGATGTTTGTGAGGACTGGATTTCCAGCATACTTCTGCCATGAACGGCCGTTATCATTGCTGTAAGCAAGACTTTGACTTTGATTCCCTCCTTTTTCATGCGTAAACATCGCCACCATGGCATCCTTCCCAAACCCGGCCGTATTGTTTTCATCCACGACAACGCTACCTGACCATATAAATCCGTTCTCATCTTCTTCTAGCGCAGTCGGCAGTCGTTCCCAATTTACTAAATCTGTACTAACCGCATGCCCCCAATTCATTGGTCCCCATGTGACGCCAGTTGGATTATACTGATAAAACACATGGTATTCTCCGTTATGATAAACAAGCCCATTAGGGTCATTCATCCAATTTTTTTCGGGAGTATAGTGAAACTGTGAACGGTATTTTTCATACCGCTCACTCGTTAGAATATCTTCTTCTGAATTGAATACATGAAAATCATCAACATTGATATGACCCCACCCGCCGGTAGCCTTATCCACCACTTTGATGAATACGTCTTCCCCTATATAGGAAGAAGCGTCCCAGTAGACCCTCTTATACTTTTCATTCTCTGTACCGGTCGATTTCAAAAGCTCCTTTCCATCAGCTTCCCGTACGAGAGAAACATATAGGTGATCATTATCCTTCCCTCCGCCAATCAAGAAGTCAATCCACCCACTTCCATAGAGAGTAAAGGGCTCAGATTGTATTTCACCTCTGTCGGCGTCTCCCCCATCTTTGAAGTTCCAAAGGTGATAGGCGTCTTGGTGATTGAAACAACAGTCCCACTCCCACTCTTCCTCCTGTGTGACATCCTGGTCACTAAAGGCCTCCCCGGTAACCGTCCACCCGCTCAAGTCTCCCGTTTCAAAACCGGGGTTCGCTATCGTTACTTTATTCGGAGGCTCTACGGGAGCATTCACATCATCAATACTGATGTGTCCCCATGAACCTTTGGAACGATCAACAACCTTTAGATAAACATCCTCTCCAATGTAATGAGAAGCATCCCACTTAACTCGTGTATAACCTTCCTGGTTTCCACCACTTACTTTCATTACCTCTTTCCCATCGGAACTCCTTACTAGCGCAACATAAAGGTTATAAATATCGTTTCCTCCAGAAACGAGGAAATCGATTTGTCCATTTCCTCCAAGCGTGAATTTCTGTGAACGTATCGTTCCAGTCGCGGCATCATCACCGTTATGAACGCTGTATAGATGAAAAGCTCCGTTTTGATTAAATGGACCTCCCCACCCCCAATCATCAGCAGACGTGACATCAAGATCGCTAAAGGCATCACCTTCCATAACAGTCCACCCCGTTAAGTTACCAGCTTCAAAATCATGATTCACTAACTCATCATGAGGAGGCTCTTCAACGACAGTAAGCGCACTCGTTGCCGTATGACCTCCGTCTCTTGTTTCAGCTTTAATCGTAGCAGCACCTTCAGAATGAGCCGTAACTTTTCCATTCACCACAGTCGCAATGCTTGGATTGCTTGAAGTCCAGATCACCTCTTTATTTGTTGCTTGAGCTGGCTTCACTTCAGGTGTTAGTCGTTCTGTATCTCCAGCAATTAATTCTAGCGAATCTGGATTGAGTGACACCCCAGTAGCGTTCACCTTTTCGTACGCAGAATTCATCTCCCAAACCTGTAATGATTTTACGGTGACGGATTCACTTTGCTCATTTGACCAGAGCTGAACACCTTTCGCATCGTCTCTTGTCGGATAGGCTCTTGTGGTTAACCCTTTTTGTTCATTTAAATAAGCATTGATCTCAGAACGATCCACATATACATGGAGATTGATCGTCTCTGAATCAGTATCTACCTCTCCACCCTGGTACCATTTTTCGACATCGGGATCGAGACTTGATTTGGTTCGGTTCACCCAAAACTCCTTGCTACTTTCTTTGAAATAAACAATCGTTTCTTCTTCCCCATTCGGTGAACGTCTTAAGCTAATTCCCGCTTCATTAGCAGATCCATTGTCTAGTTCTAACTGGATCTCAAGCATATCTCCTTCTATGTTGGAAAGAAGTTGATTCGCTTCTTCCATAGAAGTGTCAGAAGTAAGATTAATAAGCTGCTCGCCACGTAATTCGTTCAACTCTTGGATCGGCTTCATCCCTAACTTGCCGTCATCTCGATAAAAAACCTCTGTTGGCAAACCATAATTGTGGGCATAGCCAGCATCATAATCGTCGTTTGCTGGACGCCTGCCCTGCGTAATACTATGAATAACGGTTCTTCCATCAGGCGTTACCATTCCAGCTGGTCCAGTAAAATGGTCTCCAACATCGAGTAATTGTGGGGTTTCATTATCTGGCGTGAACTTAGCGGTATCCGGATTCCACGTTCCAATCCAATAGTACGTATACCTCGACTGATACTCCTCTCTTTCCATTTTGGCAGGGTTGATTAAGAAAATATGCTTCCCGCTATCTCCTAATGGGAGTAAAATCGGCAGTTCCCAAACGCGTCCAGTTTCTGGATAGGTTCCATAATCTCCAACGAATAAGTCTCCTTCGAAGGTCCAATCTTCAAAACTCTCATCCTTTGTAGAATACACTAGCGCGGTACCTCCAACGGCTTTGCCATCAGTTCCTTCTTTACCAGAAGTCACTAACATGTACCAGGTATCACCATCTTTAAAAACGTAAGGATCTCGAAATTCACCCATGATCCCCTGTCCTTCTTCTTGATCTAGAATCACTTCTGAATTCTTTTCCCAACGGTTAAGATCGTTATCCCCATCCTGCAAAAACGTACTTCTTGCTAAATTAATGCGCTGATTAGGCTGATCACGATCATCACCCGCTGTGTAAAAGATAACAGGCACACCGTTATCATCGACAACAGCACCACCCGCCCACGCCCCCTCGGGATCCACATCATATCGCCCAGGGATAACGGCATCGTCAACATCTCTCCAATGAACCATATCATCACTTACTAGATGCCCCCAGCGAATATGATTCCAGTATGGACCTCTAGGATTACTCTGATAGAACACATGATATTGACCATTAAAGTAAATAGGACCACCTGGTTCATTTCCCCAATGGTTCGGAGGAGACATATGAAACTGTGGCCGATGTTGGTCGTCCGCTAAAAGACTGCGATCGGTTTTTACATCAGCGGTCGGCAGATTACCATTTAAAGCGCTTACATAAGATTCGTAGGAACCTTTCACATTCCCAGCACTCAAAGCCTGATTGTAGATTTTCACTTCATCCATAAGCCCACTAAACATATTTAAATCAAAGCCATACAACCACATGCCATCATTGTTCTTTCCAATTAACAAATCTCTTACACTCGGTTTAATCGCAGCTCCTGCATCAAATTTTCGTGATGTTACCTTTTCACCATTTTGGTAGAGAACTGCTTCTCCAGTTGTGCTATCGTACGTTGCGACGACGTATGACCACTCATTTAAAGGGAGTAGTGTATCTGACATCACTTCATGCCACTCGTCTCCAGTACCAAACTGTAACCCCCACGTACCGTGGCGAAAATTTCCGAGTATGAATCCTTCTTTCTTCTCCCGGTTATGCTGATTTACGATTGCAGATAAGCGGCCTTCGTCTCCGTGTTCAAAATTTCTTGGCGCGACCCACGCTTCAACTGTTATAGCTTCTTTAGGCGCAGGTAGTTTCGTAGGGCTCTGTTTAATCCAGGTAGAGTACCCATCAAATAATAAGGAACCGTTTGAAATGCCGTCCTTCCACAGTGGATCCTGTGCTTCCTGAAAGACTCCCTTACTAAGATGGTAATCAATTAAATTGGTTTCACCTGTTACTTGCTCTACAGTATCCTGACCAGTACCTTCATCTAAACTCCAGTGAGCCATTAACCCATCAGTGAAAGGAGAATTGGTTGTTCGAAAGTCATCAACATTGATATGTCCATACGCCCCTTTAGCATTATCTACGATTTTGATTATCACTTCTTCACCGACATAATCTGAAACATCCCAGTAAACGCGTTGGTACTTTTCTGTATCACGTCCGGTTTCTTTTCGTAATTCCTTTCCATCAGACGTTCTTACGAGAGCAACATATAGATTGTCTTTGTCATCCCCTCCTCCAATAAGAAAATCGATTCCGCCATTTTGATCGATCGTAAATGGCTCTGAGTGCAGCTCACCTACTTGATCGTCTCCACCATCGTTAAAATTCCATAAATGGTAGCGCCCCTCATGCAAAAATTCATCGCCTTCACTCCATTCATCTTCATGAACAAGGCTCTCTGGGCCAAACGCATCTCCGCTGACAATTTCCCATCCCCTTATTTCGTACGGAGTTAGTGCCGTATATTCGAAATCATGATTATAAATAGAAGGCTCCACATGGTCATGTAAAGAAGGGGTCGCAGGAACATTCACATCATCAAGATTGATATGCCCCGTTGTCGTTGAATCAACAACTTTAATCCTAACAACTGTGCCTATATGAGCTGAGGCATCCCAACTCTTCTTGGAATATGTATCTGTCCCAGTCCCTGTTTCCTTCATTAATTCTACTCCGTCTGATTCTCTAACGAGAGAGATCGATAAGTGCTCCGCATCAGAATCTCCTCCTGTAAGAAAATCAATCTGACCATCTCCACCAAGAGTAAAAGTTTCAGACTGCATAACCCCAACTTTTGTATCGTCTCCTCGCCCGCCCCATATATGCCAGAAGTTCTTTTGATTAAAGGTTTGCTTATCCCAATAGCTAGATTCATCTGTGACATCTTTCTCATTGAACGCGTTACCACTTACAATTTTCCAACCAGACAAATCCCCTGTTTCGAAACTTGGGTTTGCAATGGTCGTTTGAGCATGAACAGAGTTCGAAATATTCATTGGCATAAGGCTACCTATAACTAATAAGACAGTCAGAGAAACCACTTTCAACCTACAGCGATTGAACATGAGTTTGTAAAGCTCCCTTCAAAATAAGTGACTTATCCATTCGGGCAACTAGGTGACTAGCTTTCATCAATATGACTCAAGGGCAAAAAGTGTTAAAATCCAGGCCCCATCTCCCAAACTTCCATCGACTTCACTTTTATGTGATCATTCGCCCACACCTCTATACCTAGTGCTTCAATCTCAGGGTATGCTCTCGTCGTTATACTTTTTAATTCATTGGCATAGCACTCTACGATGGAACAATCGACATAAATATGAAGCTTTAACTGTTCTCCATTTAGTAGAAGTTCCCCACCTTGAGATTGGACCGGGTTTGAATCATTTGTTTTCTTTTTAACATTCAACGTCTCTTCTTGACGGTTATAGTATAGGAGCGTTTCGACATTCCCACGATCAGACTTTAAAACCTTTACGCCATATTCAATCGCAACAGCATTTTGAAATTCAACACAGATTTCAAGCATATTTCCTTTCACATTAGCTAAGATATCATTGCTCTCTTCAACAGATTGATTCTCTAATGAAACAAGTTTTTTCTTACGAAGCTTTATTAATTCTTCGATCGGCTTAACGCCTAATCTTCCATCGTCTCGTAACCTTAGTTGAACAGGAAGACCTCCATTATGTGCCCATCCTGCTTCATATTCATCTTTAATCGAACGCCTTCCCTGGGCGATTGTAAACAAAAGCAATCGATCGGTTTTTGGATCAATCATGGCACTTGGTCCTGTAAAGTGAAAATCCCCTACATCAATGAGCTGTGGTTCCTTCTGATCTGGTACAAATCGACAATGTTGTTTATCCCATCTCCCAATCCAATAAAACACTTCTACATCCGCGTCTTTTCCAACAGGACTAATGATAAAAAGATGCTTTCCTTTCCCAATGGGAAGTAAAATCGGAAGTTCCCACACTTCACCTAGGAAAGGAAACTCTTGATCCTTATCATCATATAGAAGGCCTTTACATTCCCAATCTACTAAGTTATCAGAAGTAAATATAATGGCTGCTCCACACACCCCCTCTATACCAGTCCCAACAATTTGGTACCAGAGGTCTTCTTCTTTCCATACAAAAGGATCTCGAAACCCATCATGATGCAAGCCTAATCCTTTAGGCTGAACCGTTACGGGAACGGGATGCTTTCTCCATTTCTTTAAATCGATATCTTGATCTTCCCTAAACGTACTTCTTGCAAGACCTGTCATCTGATTTGGCTTCTTTGATGAATGACCTGCCGTAAAGTACAAAACGGGTAATCCATCTTCATCATAAGCGGCGTTTCCTGACCAAATCCCGTCCGGAGCTAAATCATCCGCTTCCGTTTCAATGGCAATAGGTAAATCGCGCCAATACACGAGATCATCACTCACCCAATGTCCCCACTGGATGTTACCCCAATAAGGGCCCTGTGGATTATGCTGATAAAACAGATGGTATTTCCCTTTGAAATAAAGTGGCGCATGTGGTTCATTCATCCAGTGACCCGGTGGTGTTAAATGAAACTTAGGTCGGAATGGGTCATGATCATAAATGCTTCGATCAATCGCAATTTCTTCATAAGGTAGGTGTGGAATCTCTCCTTTATAAGGTAATAGATAGTTAGTGAAGCTCGTTTTTATTTCCGAGTCATTAAATGCTCGATTATAGATCTTAATATCATCGATTAAACCACTGAACATATTCAATGAAAACACGCTTTCAATCGTAAGCGCATCATTGCTTTTACCTATCAAGAGCGCATCATGACTCACCGTCATAGAAACGTTTTGAGCGATTGTTTTCTCAGCGACTTTTTCACCATTAAGATACAATTGAATACGCCCTTCTTTACCGTTAAAGCTTGCTGCAAGATGAGACCACTTCAACTTTGGTAATGGACAATTATCTGCCCAAACTTCGATCCACTCATCTTCTACACCAAGTTGTAATGACCATTCCCCATGGCGATGAACACCAAGGATAAATCCTTGATTCATCTTTCTATTATGTTGATTAACAATACCTGTTAACCGTTCATCCTCAATCCCGCCGAATGAACGTGGGGCTAGCCATGCCTCAATGGTAAACGCTTGTTCAATTGTAGGGACCCCTTCTTTACTTTCAACCCATGTTGAATAGCCATCAAATAAAAGTGCGTGGTTGTTGATTCCTTTTCGCCACTGAGGTTCATGAATAGGGGAATCGGAACGATCATTAAACACATAGTGAATAGGATTTCTACGAGAGCCGTCATGGACGTACTTCCCTTCTCCTTCAGAGAATCCCCAATAAGCTACCAGTGATTTTCCCAACTCAACATTCAACATATTTAACACTCCTAGTTTGTAAAGAAAGTTAGAACATCTCAATCATGTTCTAACTTTCTTCATCATGCCTATTCTATTTTCTACTGATTCTTTTTAAAGCGATCCAATCCATCTTGGTAGATTTCCATTAAGCGACTTAGACCCATGTCTTCAAGCTGTTTATTGTAGCTATCCCACTCCTCGTTTACGCCGCCTTCCATTAGCCACTGAGCTTTCTTCTGATTCGTAAATTCTTTAATATCTACTTCTAGACGGTTAATTTCATCTAGTTCATCAGGACTAAAGAAGATTTGCGGGTAATTCTCATCTTCAAGATAAGGCGCATAGATGGAATTCAAATCTTCCAAACGCTGTTTTGCACGGGGTTCCATTTCAACTGTTTCTTCAAAGTCTTCTTTCAAGATTGCTACTGGTCCATTTGGTGCAACCTTTTGTCTTAATTCTCCCATTACAACATCGTCAGGCTGTTCTTTTAAAACGAGTTTCCCATCTTTTTCTTCAAAAATGGTACCAATTGGTCCCCAGTTAATTTGAGCTGACATCTTTGTTTCATATAACTGATCAACCCAACGCATTGTAATTTCTGGATTTGCATTTGCCGACGTGATGGCAAACTCGCCACGAGAGTAGTCTGAGTAGTTGGAGCGACCAACAACTTTATCTCCACTCGGGCCCTCAAGCGGTGGTAAGAGAACATAATCATCTTTCAATTCTGGTCCAACTACTTCTTCCGATTCCCACCAAATATATGAGCCATATTTTTCATTTTTCCCTTTAGCGAAGTACTGAGAGACATCTTGAGTAAAGGATTCTTTATCAATCAAGCCTTCTTCCATCCACTGATGATAATAGTCAATGGCTTCTTTATATTCCGGTTGAACAGCTGTATAGATCACTTCTCCATCTCTTACAATACGATGATCCACGTTATCTGGCATATTAAATGCCGCAAACATATCACCGAAGTTTCCAGTCCAGAAGTTGAACATGAAACTTAACGGAACTTCATCTTGCTTGCCATTTCCGTTAGGATCTTTTTCTTTGAAGGCCACAAGCACATCATGATACTCCTCAAGCGTTGTTGGCATTTCTAAGCCGAGCTCATCTAACCATGTTTTATTAATAGACATAAAGTTTGGTACAGCTCCAAGTCCAGCTTCTTCTGCACGAGGCAGCGTATAAATATGTCCATCAGGAGCGGTTACCATGCTCTTTAGTTCAGGGCGTTTTTCAAACAATTTTTGAATGTTAGGTGCATGCTCTTCAATTAAATCTTCAAGAGGAATTAGCGTGCCGTTTTGTCCATACTTCACAATGTCAAGGTCTGTGAATTTAGCTGAATAAAACGCATCAGGCAAGTCACCACTTGCAAGCATCAAATTCTTCTTTTCTTCATAACCGTCATCCGGAATATTACTCCATTCAATTTTCACATTCGTCTCTTCTTCTAACGTATTGAAAATTTCCATCTCATCGTATTTTGGGGCAAGTGGTGCTTTTGGTGATACAAATTCCAGGGTAACTTGATCGTCAACAATTGGAAGTCCTTCTTTATTAAACTCAGCTGATTCTGCCTTCCCATCAGAACTACTATCTTTCGAAGAACAAGCACTTAATACAAGAATGAAACAGAGCATTAAACATATGAACGGAAAAGCCCAAATTTTTCGTTTACCCATCTCTAAATTCCCCCCGAATGGTTTTAATTTACGGCAAGCTACTTCGGTATTGCAATATGACTAGCGATCCACCTCCTATTAACGAAGTAAAACAAATGGCTATCCTTTTATACTTCCAATTAAAGCTCCTTTCACAAAGTACTTTTGGATGAAAGGATAGAGTACGAGCAGCGGGATCGCGGCAACAATAATGACACCATATTTGATTAAATCAGCAATTCTTTGCTGAGCAGCAAACGATTCAACATCGCCAACCATGCTGGCAGAAGCTTCATTTTGAATCAGGATTGATCTTAGAATTAGCTGTAACGGATATTTGTCTTCATTATTTAAATAAATCAAAGCATCAAAGAATGAATTCCAGTGTGTAACGGCATAAAACAATACCATGACAGCAATTATAGGTTTCGATAGCGGCAACACGATCTTTAAGAAAAATTTTGTATTTGAGCACCCATCCATTTTTGCTGATTCTAACAGCTCATCTGGAATCGTTGATTGAAAGAATGTTCTAGCCACAATCAGGTTCCAAACCGCAACCGCCTTTGGAATAATGAGGGCCCACATCGTATCTACCATACCAAGGTTTTTAACGACTAAATAAGTAGGGATTAATCCCCCTGAGAAAAACATGGTAAAGACAAAGAGGATCATGAAGAAATTTCTACCCACTAAATCTTTTCTTGAGAGCGCATAAGCTGCCATAAGGGTTAACGTAACATTCACTAATGTTCCAACGACGGTGTACAACACCGTATTTTTGTAACCTGTCCAAATCCGGTTATCCTGGAAAATTCGTTCATATCCTTCAAACGTAATCCCCTGTGGCCAAAACCAAACGTCACCATTATAGACGCTATCCGGGTTACTAATTGAAGCAATGATGATAAAATACAGCGGATATAACACAACGAGTGATAGCGTTGTAAGAAAAAGGAGATTTATCAGATCAAATATCTTATCCTCTTTCGATTTCCTAGACCATAATTTCGATCGATTCATCACATATTGAGTCATTGCTTACTCCCCCCCTTACCATAAGCCTGAACCAGATAATTTCTTAGCAGCTCGATTTACTGCCCATAACAAGATAAAGTTAATGACTGCATTAAACAACCCAACCGCTGCAGCAAAACTGTACTGAGCACCCTGCAAACCGACTTTATACACATAAGTTGGAATAATTTCACCTGCTGAAACATTTAACGGCGTTTGCATTAAATACGCTTTCTCGAATCCAATGTTCATGAGATTTCCTACTGAGAGCACTAATAAAATCATCGCCGTAGGTAAGATCGCTGGAATATCAACATGAAGAATTCGCTGCCACTTACTAGCGCCATCCATAATCGCTGCTTCATGAACTTCTGGACTAACACCAGCTAATGCGGCAAGATAAATGATCGCTGCCCACCCTGTCTCCTGCCACAAGCCTGAAGAAATGTAGAGTGGTTTAAACCAACCTGCCTGTGACATAAAATGAACAGGTTCGGCACCAAAAATCATGAGGAAATTGTTTATTAAACCGTTCGGTGAGAAGAAAACATACACCATACCTACAAGAACAACGACCGAAATAAAGTGAGGAGCATAGATAACAGTTTGAACGAATTTTTTGTAACGCTGATTTCTTAACTGATTTAAAAGAAGAGCAACCATGATCGGTAACGGAAAGCCAAATAATAATTGCAGCACACTGAGCTCGAGGGTGTTCTCTAACAGAGTCCAGAACTGAAAGGAATTGAAGAAGCGTTCAAAGTGCTCAAAACCAACCCAGGGACTTCCAGATACCCCCAATGTGGGCATATAATCTTGAAACGCAATGAGGACACCATACATAGGGACATAGTGGAAGACAATAAAGTAAATTAACGTAGGTAGTAGAAATAAGTACAATTCATAGTTATGTAAAACCTTTTTCCAGGAGCTGTTGACCTTTGGGACACTACGGACATTTCTTCTAGGTAACGCTCTAAGTTTCGTCTCCATAATCTCTCCTCACCTATAATTAATCGTTTACGTAATCGATTACTTTTTGTGATAAAAAAAATGAATTCCCTGTGAATGATTCATCTGATTAGCCTATTATCATAAAAAGAAGAATCCATGTAATCGTTTACGTAGATGTTTTGATTGATTTTATTGTAAGCGTTTTCTAATTAAGAGTCAACTAGTTTTTAGAAAATTAAAATAGCCGCTTTGCAATACAGTACACTAAGAATCAGAGTGCTCTTATTGATTACAAGAGTCGTGAGTTGTAAAACTACCTTCTCCATCTTTTTAAAAAGCCACATTTCTCGTTGTATTCTAAGAAATGTGGCTTTTAATCGTGGAATAGGATTACTATATTTATTGCTAACTTGTAGCTAAACCATTAGGTCGACTGGCTCTAAACCAATGTAAACAAAGAATGAAAATCAGAACAATGTCAATTGCATCTCCTCCATAGTACATTAGTATTGCACCGCTTTTTGCCTGCTCTATGGAGACACCAATAGGTGGATGAGCATAGATATACTTTGATAGGATCCCATGTCCAGCTAAGGCAAAGACGAGCACAATCGAACGATACCAAAACGAAAGCCGATGAGGTCTGGGGTCGATATAAATCACTGAAATGGTAAAAAGGTAGCCAGCAATAAATACATGAAAATGTACAATAAGATGAAGGAGTATGTTTTCATGCATAAGAAAATAGAGACTAGTCGTATACAATAACCAGAGCCCACCTATGTTAAGAATAGACGAAACAATAGGATTTGTAAGAAGTCGTGACGGCGAGCTCTTAAGGAGCTTAGAAACTTTTCTTGCGGTGGGAATTCGTAACGTTCGAAGCATGAGCTTAATCGGAGCGCCAAACGCCATAAGTAACGGTGCTAACATCCCAAATAACAAATGGCCTATCATATGAGCCGTGAAGTTCATATGAGCCAACCTAGCCAATGGGCCCATAACTGAAAAGATAGCCAACACCACACCAATAGTCCAACATACCGTTCGATACCTCGGCCACGGTTTGTACCACCGGTTTGAACGAACAATAGCTATCACATACAAAACGAAAACAATCGCAAAGGGCAATGCTAACCCAAGCTGAGGTAAGATTCCTATTATTTCTAAATGTGTCGCCTCATCCCCATGAGTTATTGAATGATGAGGACTCATCTACGCTACCTCTTCTTTCGAAGTAACTTTCAATAGTAAGAAACCAGCTAGGATCATGCAAATAGCTGAAGCGTTCCACATAAGGTCGTAGATCAGAATATTGTCCACATAACGAATTTGGTGAAGTTGCATCCATTTGTGTTGAATGGTCCCATCATACAACTGAAAGCCACCCGCTCCAACTAGTACGCCGCCCCACCATCTCTTCAGAAAGAATGCGCCCCTCCTTTTAAGATCAGCAAGGAGAAACAGTCCACCAATAGTGGCAAACCAACTAAATGCATGAAATAGGCCATCAGAGATTAGGCCAATATCCGTAGTAGACTTATCATAGAAATGATGCCAACGAAGCAATTGATGAAAAATCACCTCATCTAGAAATGCAGCAACACCAATTCCAAACAGAATGCCAGACCACAGATTAGGATTCTTACTATACACTAGTTGCTTTGATCTTTTCGTTTTTTTCACCATTTATTTTCTCCTTTAATCATCTCTTTTCACTTATAGATTTTTACCACATCTCTTTTATTTATAAACAATATGTATATGCGGGGATAACTCTAAAATAATGGCTATGTTAATGAATGGTGTTGATATTTGGATCACTTGCGCCCTGTGATGCACAAAAAACGAGAAATCAACAATATAAGCTAACATAGCCAAATTAACAAATAAAAAAAGCAGGGCAAGTGCCCTGCTTAAATACCCGGTAAAATGCCGGAGAATAAACTAAGAAGATATACCATTGCAAACGCACTTAATCCTGCTATAAAACCTCCAATTGTCCACGCTTTAATTGTCTCAGGTACGGTCAATTTACCGAATCGACTAACGACCCAGAATCCAGAATCGTTAGGAAGAGAGAGTCCAACCCCTCCGGCACAAATCGCAAGACCTAATAAGACAGGTGAAACGCCAAGGTCAAGAGCCAGTGGGCCTAGAATACTTGAAGTGGTGACAAGCGCCACGGTTGTTGAACCTAATGAAGCTCGTAGGATTTGAGAGAAAATAAAGGCTAGCAATAGAGCAGGAATACTCCAGTTCTGCATCGTTTGAATTAAATGGTCTCCTATCCCACTTTGATTGATGACAGCTCCAAAAGCACCACCGGCACCAGTAATAAGGAGAATGACACCTGCGGAATTAATAGCTTCCGTGTACAGAGATTGTTTTGGTGCATTGATATAAGGTGTTAATACTAAAATGGCAACGATTACACTTATGAACAGCGCCATGTTTTTATCTCCAACAAAAGCAAGTGCTGAAGCAAAAGTTGTTCCTGGAACCAGTAGCTGTGAAACAGTATTCGCTAAAATGAGAGCGATTGGTAGGACTAGCATCGCGTAAGCTAATCCTGTACTAATTTCCTTTGAAGGTTCTTCTCTTGCTACTGCGACTTCTTGTTCAGCCTCATCATCAGGTTTCGACTGAACGCGCTTTCCAATAAACATCCCGTAGAAATAGCCGCCTACTAATGTTGCAGGGATCGCGCAAACTAATCCATATATGATAAATAGTCCTAAATCTGAACCAGTATTTTCAGCAACAACGAGTGGCCCGGGCGTAGGAGCAATCATGCTGTGCGACACAATCAGCCCTACACCAAGCGCGGTTACAAACGTCACAATTGAAATACCCGTTTTTCTTGATAAACTTTTGATTAATCCCGTTAGGATAACAAATGCGGCATCAAAATAAACTGGAATTGATACAGCGGTCCCGGTAAGAGCCAGACCAGCTGCTGATTTTTTTGCTCCAAAAACTTTAAGTACAGATTGGGCAATTTTCTCTACGGCCCCTGAAGAAGCTAGAAACTGCCCAAAAATCACACCAAGTCCAATTAGAATTCCAACGCCAGCAAGAGTATTACCAAAACCGCTCGTGATAATGCCTGGAATCTCCACAATAGGGATGCCAATGACTAGCGCTGTTCCGAATGCTACACCAATCAGTGCTAGAAAAGGCTCAAGCTTAAATTTTAAAATAAGAACAAACAAAGCAACGAGAGAAAGTAGAAAGATTAATATAAGCGTGTTGCCAGTTACCATCATGTCAACTCCTTAAAGGTTATACCGTCTCTATATTCTGAACAATGTCTCTCAGCGTTGTAACCGCCCCAACATTTCCAGGGAAAATAATGTAAGGAAGGTGAGGAAATTTGCTCTCTTCATCTGTTTCCCAAACAGGAATACCGGGCGCCGCTTGTCCTAGAACTGTGGCTCTCTTCACTTGCAGACCATTTGTTCCGACATCACTAGACGTAATGCCGCCCTTCGCAATAACGTATTTAGGTGCAATGGAGAAATCTCTTACAATGCTCGTTACAGCATTTGATATCTCAACTGAAAGTTTAAGCTCCTCTTCCTTCATTCCATCACCAAGGTCTAACCGTTCTCGTCTCGTATAGATCACAACCGTTGTTCCTTCTGCAACCTTTGCTTCAGCTTCTTTCCTAACACGCTTTACTTCGGATTTAAACGCTTCAGCTTCCAAAACAAGGTGACAGTCAAATTCAATGGCATGAACTTGAGAGAGTTCTTTTAAAGCATTAAGTTGATCAGTAGATTTCTGTACGTGAGAACCAACAACAATAAGTCCTCCAGTCGTAGCGTTTTCCGCAATTAATTGTTCCCTTGTAAGAAGTGGCTTTGATGAAATATCACCAATTATTTTTGTGAATGTGGCTGCCGTTCTGAAGATAAAGCGCTTTCCATTTTTCATAGCCTTCATTAGGGCAATCGTGAAGACCTTAATATCTTCTTCTTCCACGGCATTAACGACCACTTTTCCAAAATCAGTAACACCTGATAATTGCTCTACCATTCTATCAATTCGAAGTTCACGAATATCTTCTAGAGAGATCGTTAGGACATCCTCCTTTTTAAACTCTCCAGCCGTTTTCTCTTCAACCCACTCTGTTAAGTCACTTGATTTAAACCCAAATGTTCGATCCTTCGCAAATTCAGTTTCACCCGCCGGTATGAGGACACTGTCATTTTGAACATAGTGAACATTATCGATTGTCAAGCGGCCGCCTTCTTTAAAGAACGGGATAATCACTTCACCGTCTAGCAGTTTATCGCTCTCCTCAATGCGGTCTTTCATCACTTCTGTCTCAAGTGGGTAGTGGCCTCTTAAAGTCGAGTCTCCTCTACTAATAATGAGATAAGGTTTATTTAGAGTTCTCGCAACGTGGCTAACACGTTCGGCAATCGTTCGATGAAGAACTTCTGTGTCTTGCTCTGACAATGCTCGGGAGTTCGTTAGAATGAAAAATATACTAGTATCTTCTTCAAATCCCTGTTTGATTGTCTGTTCTGTCCAATCTGTATAAACGGACACTCCGTGAACAGTTTGTACTCCAGTAGGATCATCATCTAGTACAACAATCTGATGGTTAAAATCAGATCTCTCTTTCTTCCAAAGATCAGAAATGGATTCGTAATCAATTGATTTTAATTTCGGAAGCTTTTCTATTACTAGCTGGTTAGACATGCTCCTTCACATCCTTTTTTACAACTGTATTTGCCAAACGCTCATAATACTGCACTAGTCCACCGTGATCATCACCAGCTTTTCCATCTACTTTAAGAGCACTAAACATTTCAAGAACTTGACTTGAAAGTGGGAGTGGAACGCCTATTTCATGTGCTGTTTCCATCACGTTTGTTAAATCCTTCATATTAATGTCAATTCGACCACCCGCTACGAAGTTTCTTTCTAAGATGAGAGGGACTTTCGCATCTAGTACAGCACTACCAGCAAGTCCACCACGAATCGCATGATACATTTTTTCTATATCGATTCCTGCTTTGGAAGCTAGTACGAGTGCTTCAGACATAGCCGCTATATTTACGTTAACGATAATCTGATTGGCTAATTTAGCTGTAGCACCGCAACCGTTCCCACCGACTAAGGTAATATCTTCACCAAGTATTTGAAGGATAGGCAGCACTCTCTCAAATACTTTCTCTTCTCCACCAACCATAATGGCCAAAGTACCATCAATCGCTTTTGGCTCTCCTCCGCTGACAGGAGCATCGAGCATATGAACACCATAGGTATTCAATTCATTAGCCAACTCTTCAGACACAACAGGAGAAATGGAACTCATATCTACGACGACAGTTCCTTCTTTTGCTCCCTTAATGATTCCGCTTTCATTTGTAATAACGGATTTTACGTGGTTGGAATTAGGAAGCATCGTGAAAATGATTGAGCTCTCTTTAGCAATTTCTTTTGGTGATAGCGCACCGTTTGCCCCAAATCCAACACATTCTTGTACGGCTGTATCATTAATATCAAAGACAGTTACGTTGGCACCAGACTTCACTAAATTTTTCACCATTGGCTTCCCCATAATTCCTAACCCAATAAAACCTATATTTTCACTCATCATAACCTCTCCTTTATGTATAGCGCTTTCATTTCTTGTTTCGATTGTACACGAAACATTTGTTTTTGTATACATTATTATATAAATTGTATACAAAAAATATTGAATCCTTTTCATTAACCATTTTTAACTCTATAATTTAAGATAGAAAAATGGTTCAATAAATGGTTCATTAAAAACCAAATTGTTATTAACAGGAGTTCATTATGAAAAAAAACGCTTCACAATCGGCCTATCTGCATGCCTATGAGAGTATTCGAGATAAAGTTTTGAATGGAGAGATTGCTGGCGGCACTAAGTTAGTAGAAGAAAAACTGGCTAAAGATCTTGGTGTGAGTCGTACTCCTATAAGAGAGGCAATTCGTAAGCTTGAGCAAGAAGATTTGATTCAGGATAAACGAGTCGTCCTCCCAACTGAAAAAGATTTGAGAGAAATTTTTCAAGTCCGTATTCTTTTAGAAGGTTTTGCGGCACGCGCTTCAGCTACTTATATGAGTGAAGAAGCGATAGAAGAGCTACAAAAATGTGTAGACATTGGAAGAAATGGAACAACCGAAGAAATTATGAAAGCAAATAAAGCCTTTCATGAAATAATTTTAGACACGAACAATAACAAGGTGATGATTAAAATAATGGATCGAATGCAATCGATTATTTACCTCTTCCGTAAAACCGTTGTCTACCATAAGCGGCCTCATCTAATTGATGAGCATGAACAAATTTGCAACGCGATTCGGAATCGAAATCCCGAAGAAGCAGAAGAACTTATGAAGAAACATCTTGAAGCTGACCTCGCTTTTTTCTTACATTTTATGGGGCAGGATTAGCCTTACACTTCAATGCCTATTAGAGTAGCAAAGAAGGCTGCCCCTTATCAGGGACAGCCTTCTTCATCATTTCTTACCTTTTAAAAATTCGCGCATATAGTGGTTCACCACTTCCGGTTTCTCATGATGCGGGGCGTGGCTTACGCCTTCCATTCGGTGAATCGTAAGATCATTAACATATTCTTCCAACCCGTCAAGATTGCTGTTTTCAAAAGCGGGATCTGCATCGCCCCAAATGATTAACGTTGGCGAATCAAACATTTGATATGGAAGTTCCAATGGCTTTTGTACGTGCTCTTCGAACGGATAGAATGAAATAGCCCGGTAATAGTTAAGCATTGACTCCATCGCATCCGGCTGTGTCCATGCCTCTATGTATTTCTCTTCATCTTCTTCGGTTAAATAACCTTTTTTCTTTCCAGGAATCGTCATCATCTTTCTTAATCGTTCTGCGTTATTTTCTATCAGCGCTTCATGAGAATCAGGTCGTTGGAAAAATGCCATATAGCTACTATCTTCTCTCTGCCCTGGGTTCTCTGCTAACTCTCGTCTAAATGTATACGGGTGAGGTGCATCGAACATGATTAGTTTGTTCACAAATTCAGGTGAGGTGTAAGCTAACGTCCAAGCTACCGCTCCGCCCCAGTCATGGGCGACTAAAACGCAGTCCTTTTCCCCAAACGCTTCAATCAACTGTTTTACATCCTCGACTAGAATGGACATATCATATGAAGAAACACCTTCAGGTTTGTCAGATACGTTGTATCCTCTCATATCAACAGCAACAACACGATAATCCTTCGAAAACTCTTCCATCTGATGATGCCAGTTGTACCAGAAATAAGGGAAACCATGGAGAAATAGCATCAGTTCCCCTTCTCCTTCTGTTACGTAATGAAGGTTGACATCATTCACTTTCACAAAGCCATCTTTCATCATTTCATCCACCCTTTCTTAAATAGACTGTTAACATCGAGACACTTTACTCCTCTTCTATTTGATGTGCAATTAGGAGGTATCGTTTTCTGGATAAATAGGAAATATAACCTAATAACAGTGGGATGAAAGTGTGATGATATTCCTACTAAACAGAGGGAGTACAAATTCAAAGGATCATCAGTCGCTTTCGCTATTTCTACCTTACTTCCTATATATTCTATTTTTGACCCCTCTCATACTTTTAACTGAGGTATAATAATCTACAAAGAGTATGAAGGAGGAGATGATTATGTTTTGTCCGAAGTGCGGGACGAAAAACATAGAGAATGCTCGGTTTTGCAGCCAGTGTGGTCACTCATATGCAAGGGATCAGCAGAGGAGTCGATGGTGGTTGACCGGTTTCATCCTTACCTTTTTATTAATAAGCGGTGTCTTTATTTACGTTTTCGTTCTTGATAAAGAACGAACAGACGAAACAACAGGAGAAGAGACAATTCAATCCCCAGTCGAAACCATCTCTGAATCTACTAAACTAGAGGAAGAACCAAAAGAAGAAAAAGAAGCGAGTCCCCAAACAACACCAAGCGTTCCTAAGGAAAAGAGTAAGTCAGAAGAGAAAGTCCCCTCCCCTCAAACACCTATAGAAAAAGATAAGAAAGAAATTATACGTGAAGCACAAACAAAAGTGTATACCATTTTAACGGAGGATCAGCTTGGTTCTGGCTTCTTGTTTCAGGATAATGGAACAGTTGTAACCAATGCACATGTAGTGGCAGGCTATATTGATGTCACCTTGCGTGATCAGGATGGACGAGAAATGAATGGCAAGGTGATTGGCATCTCTAATCAGTATGATGTCGCTCTAATTGAAGTACAGAATTTAAAAGGTACTTCTCCTTTGGAGATGGAAATGAAAGAATCAGAAGTTGGAACAGAAGTAATCGCACTTGGAAGCCCCCAAGGGTTAGAAAACACAGCATCAATCGGATATCTCACCGGGCTTGACCGTTCATTTGAATCCGAATTTCAATACGAAAACGTCTATCAAATCGATGCCCAAGTTTCACCCGGAAGCAGCGGAGGTCCATTGTTAGATGGAAAGACAGGAAAAGTGATCGGCATTAACTCCGCCCTGTTAACGAGCGATGAATCCATCGCCTTCTCAATCCCAATATACACAATGACGGATCTCTTAACGAACTGGTCGCAATCGCCAATGGATGAAAATGAAGTCGCCAGCACCTTTAACTACTACAATGAGGCTTCAGTGTATGATGAATATGCAGAAGAGGAAGAAGACACGTACGATGTTCCATATGATGAAGCAAGCCTCGCTAACTTCATCATCAATTTTAGAGGGAACTATGAAACGGCATTGCGAGATGAAGACTTTGGTTATATTGAAGACCAGCTTTTGTATGACAGTCAGGCATATTATGAAATGGCTAACTACCTTGACGAGATAAGCGGTCAGGGAATGGTCTTTAAATTCACGTTAAATGATGTAACCAATATTGACATGCAGACTGATCAAGCGATCGTTAGCACCTATGAAGTTTTTGATTTTATGAATGCGGCTGGGGAATGGAGCATGTATGAACGAACCAAGGACTATTATGTTGTGACAGATGAATATGGGGATTATAAGATTAAGCATATTGAGATATATCAATGAATTGATGAGGGGTGAGTTGCGCCACACTTCTACTTTTTTCTCGTCTTGCTTACCCCTCCATTAATCGCCCGAGAAATGCATACCTGACAGGGAATATAGAAACCGATCGGACTAATTTATAGACCGATCGGTTTCATAAGAACATTTTTAATTCGTCGGCTATTTATTATTATTTACTTAGTCATTAAACCAGCAAATGTTAAAGTTTCTTTTCTCTCTAAGCATATAGAGACAAGCAACCTCTTAATTGATTTTGAACCGTTCTCCTAGTAAATAATTTCTAACACCCTTGAATTCCTCTCCAGAAAATTCGCCAGGCGTTTTGAAGACGCTCCTCATGTTCCACTTTCGAATAATAAAAAAGCTGTTCAAACGTGCCATCAAGGAGGCATATATAAGCATCGATTACCTCATCTTGTTCCGCCTGAATGTCTCCTTTTTGCTTCCCTTCTTTTACGATAGCAATCAATACATCCCTTAGTGCTTCCTCTGATTTAATAAATTGTTCATTAAGTGTATCTTTTAATACTAGTGGTGGGAAAAGCATGAACCTCTTAAATAGAAGTCCAAGATCTTCACTTTCAAGATAAGTTGAATGGTCTTTCAACAAGCAATATAACTGCCGATCCGTGGCCATGTTGCGATAATTATGTACTTGCAGTTCTAGAAAATCCCGATAATCTCGATTCACTTTTTGGAGGATAGCAAGAAATAGATCTTCCTTACTATCAAAATGAGCATATAAGGAAGGTTTTTTAATCCCGACACTTTTAGCAATTTTGCTCAATGATGTTCCTTCAAAACCTTTTCTCGCAAACATGGGCAGAGCTGCTCGTTCTATACGTTCACTCATAGGCGACTTGGTAGATGGCATTTACGATCCCTCCTTACATATTTCAGACTTATAAGCTCATTTGTAGCATCATTTACCCCTATTATCTTCTCTTTCATATATAAGATGTAACTTTCATGAATTGCTTCATCACTAGCCCTATTTCCACTACTCACTGTGCTCTCGAGCCAACAGAAAAAAATTCCTTATCAGAATTAAGATTTACTTTGTTAAATATTTTCTTAACACTTCCAACAACCTTAAATGCTATCATTTAAGGTTTTATCTGTCAAAAGGGTTCAAATGCTTCTTCTAAAACTAGGTTTTCAGTATGGAGAATAAGAATGAATAAGATGGTCAGGAAGGTGAATCCGTCGAGGAAATCAAACGCATATATCCACTAAGCTGGTTGACCATTCTATTAGGAAAATGAAGTGAAATTAGCCACCTTCTATATTTGTGTACATTTGACAAGGAAATCTAATCATGTAATATTTATTATTAAATACGTTAAGAAAATATTTAACATAATTAATTTTGAATGGAAGGGGAAACTGGAAAGTGAAGGAAGTAAATGATAAAGCAACGGAACAACTCCCTTAAGTTTGAGAAGTAAAAAATCAATAATAAAGAAGAAAGTAAAAAGAAAGCGGGGAGCGAATACGATTTGAATCGAAGCTTAAAAAAGGTTTTAACTTAAAATTTTCTTGAGGTGAAGGTATTTGAGTGAAAAAAAAGGAAATCTACTAAAAATCGGTACATTTGTAGCAGCCATATTGGTGATGTTTATTTATTTAGGAACGACTAGTTCTAATATTAACTGGGGATCATTTATTGCTATGTTAGTATTTTACGGAGTAATCTATTATATTGGGGCATTCATGGCTAGTGGTAAATCTGAATCTGCATCAGATATGATGGTAGCGAAACGCTCTTTACCACTATGGATTTCAATGTTTACAATGGCCGCAACCTGGGTTGGCGGCGGTTACATATCTGGTACAGCAGAATCAACATATTCACTTGGTTTAGCATGGGCTCAGGCCCCGTGGGGTTATGCGCTAAGTTTAATTATCGGTGGTATCTTCTATGCTAGAAAAATGCGTCGATACGAATTTATGACAATGATTGATCCACTTGAACAGCGATTCGGAAAAAAAGTTGCTGGTGTCTTATATCTCCCCGCTCTATTAGGTGAAGTTTTTTGGAGTGGTGCGATCTTAACAGCTTTAGGAACAACTTTTGGAACGATTCTAGGATTAGACTTTCAAACATCTATTATTCTATCAGCTATTATTGCAGTTGCGTATACTGTCGTAGGAGGCATGTGGTCAGTAGCATTTACAGATGTTTTTCAAATGCTCGCTGTCATGATAGGACTGTTCTTAGTACTTCCATTTGCCCTGTCAGAAGTAGGCGGATTAAGTTCGGTTTGGAACCACTATCAATCAGATATGGGGAGCTATGCAAGTCTCTTCCCTCCATTAGACGGGTGGAAAGATCCTGAGTGGGGGAACTATTATTGGAATTGGTGGGACTTTGCTTTGCTACTTATATTCGGTGGTATACCATGGCAGGTCTATTTCCAACGCGTTCTTTCAGCTAAATCGGAGAACACTGCCATGTGGCTTTCAATCATAGCAGGGTTTATCTGTATTATTGCAGCGATACCGGCCGTTATTATCGGTGCTATCGGATTGGATACAGATTGGGCAAGTCTCGGTGTAAACGCACCTGATAATCCATCTATGATCCTTCCTTTTGTCTTGCAATATTTAACGCCTGATATTATCGGCGCAATTGGATTGGGAGCTCTTGCCGCAGCCGTAATGTCATCAATGGATTCTTCCATTCTTTCAGCATCTTCAATGGCTGCTTGGAATGTGTATCGACCACTTTTCAAACCTAATGCATCAAGCGATCAACTTAAGAAAATGATTAAGCGCTCGATCATCCTGGTTGGAATTGCAGCCACCATCATTGCACTAAATGTTCAAAGTGTTTACGCTTTATGGTATCTTGCTGCAGACCTTGTTTATGTTATTTTATTCCCTCAGTTAACAACCGCTTTATTCTTTAAAGATGCGAATAAATATGGTTCGATTGCAGGTTTAATCGTTTCTTTCATACTTCGAATAGGTGGCGGAGAACCAATCATTGGACTCCCAGTCTTCCTGCCATATCCTATGATCGAAGATGGTGTGGTACTGTTCCCATTTCGAACACTTGCAATGGTTGCAGGCTTAGTAACGATTATCGTTGTATCTAAAATGACCAAGAAAATGTGTCCACCTAAACCTCTCTTGATGCCAGAAGAGAGAGAGAACGGTAATGAGAAGATTGCTTCATAGGTCTAAGAGTGAGATGACGGTTATGATTTATATCGACTCAATCGTCATTCATAATCTTGATTTAGGATAGTACATTAAGTAGCAAACGGCTTACTTCATTAACTTTAATGAAGTAAGCCGTTTTTTTGTTATTATTCTTCCATTAGTTATTAAATTAGCGATATAAGAGAAGAGTGAATCATCAATAAGGATTAGCACTGGACTTCTAAACAACACTTGGTGGCATACAAGATACTTTGCCACTAATTAGGGATAATTCTTCTACTTACAATATTGTTTCTTGAGAGGACCGCTGAAGTGTTGTTGCACCTTAAGAGTTACAGACATTTGATTAACTAGAATTGCTAAGTATTCTTCAGATGAGCACATCTCAATCAATAGGTGTCTGCTACTACCCACATAACTGGATGACTATCCCTCTCTTTATAGCGTTATTCTGCTTGAAGAATACCTCGCACTCCCAACTTAATGCTTCTTAAATTTAGAGGCATTTCTTTCTAGATGAACGAATTTCAAAAAAACCTTTACTCCCCTTTACTTTTAACTTTTCAAATCATCTACATCCGCCTATTAACCACTTAAAATTGCGGACGCGGTTTTAGGAAAACGAAAAAATCTTAAACCTTTCTAGCTGAATCGGATTTATAACTGACCTATTTTCTTGAAAACTTGTGTTTATTTAAAAAGATAAAAAAGAAGGCACTCTCTCATAAATGTATGCTTCACGAGCACATACACTTTGAAAGAGGCCTTCTCATAGAAAGCGTTATTTAGTTACTGTTCCAGCATCTGCCGGATGAACGCCATGACGATAGAAATCAGCATCAATTGGATCAAGCGGTTTACGACCAAGGATGAGGTCTGCTGCCTTTTCCGCTAACATCAATACAGGTGCATGGATGTTGCCGTTTGTAACGTAAGGCATGGCAGATGCATCGACCACTCGTAGATTTTCCACTCCGTGAACTTTCATCGTTTCTGGGTCCACAACAGCCATAGGATCTGACTTTGGCCCCATTTTGCATGTACATGATGGGTGAAGTGCCGTCTCAGCATCTTCTTTCACCCATTCAAGGATTTCCTCGTCTGTTTTAACAGAAGGTCCAGGGGAAATTTCGCCGCCATTATATTTCTTTAAGGCTGGTTGAGACATAATATTACGAGTAACTCTTATCGCTTCCACCCACTCGCGTTTGTCCTGTTCAGTAGAAAGGTAGTTGTAAACCATGCTCGGATGCTCTTTAGGATCTTTCGAGCGAATCTTTAATGATCCGCGTGCATCAGAGTACATAGGTCCGATGTGTACTTGGAAGCCATGTTTTGTAGCTGCTTTTTGACCATCGTAACGTACCGCTACAGGAAGGAAGTGGAACATCAAGTTCGGATAGTCAACATCCTCGTTAGAACGAACGAATCCCCCACCTTCAAAGTGGTTTGTCGCCGCAGGGCCCGTACGGTTTAGCATCCACTGCAAGCCAATCCAAGGCATACGCGCTTTACTTAGGTTAGGCTGTTCAGAAACAGGCTCTGGACATGTGTGTTGCACATAGACTTCGAGGTGATCCTGAAGGTTTTCGCCTACACCAGGAAGGTCTACGATCGGTTCGATGTCAAGAGAGCGAAGATGTTTAGCATCCCCAATACCTGCTAGTTGAAGCATTTGCGGCGTTGCTATCGCACCGCCTGAAAGAATTACTTCACCTGCTTCAACTTGATGGGTTTTTCCGTTTCGACGATACGTCAATCCTTTGGCACGGGTACCATCGAAGTCGATGCTCGAAACAAAAGCACGCGTTCTAACCGTTAAGTTCTCACGATCCATAAATGGATGTAGGTAGGCACGTGAAGCGGACAGACGTTGACCTTTGTACACATGCTTATCAAATGGGCCGAAGCCTTCCTGACGAAAGCCGTTCACATCTGGAGTGCGTGAATAACCAGCTTCTACACCTGCATTGAAGAATGCCTGGAATAATGGATTTTTGGCAGGTCCGCGTTCTAATTTGATCGGACCGTCGTGACCGCGAAGATCATCATCCGGTGATGCCAGAGCATTTTCCAAACGCTTGAAATATGGAAGGCAGTGCGCAAAATTCCACGCTTCCATGCCAGTGTCAGCTCCCCATCGTTCATAGTCCATCGGATTTCCGCGTTGATAGATCATACCGTTAATAGAACTAGAACCGCCGAGCACCTTTCCTCTAGCATGTGGGATATTCCGTCCCTTCATGTATGGCTCAGGGTCCGTCTCGTATTGCCAATCGTAGAGATCTTTTCCAGATGGGAAAGGTAGAGCTGCTGGCATTTGAATCAGGAGATCCCATGAATAATCACTTCGTCCCGCCTCTAATATAAGCACACTTTTCTTTCCATCTTCACTTAGACGGTTGCCGAGTACAGAACCCGCACTACCGCCACCAACGATTACATAATCATATGATTCAGTCATACTCTGTTCCTCCTTGATGGTGATATAGGAAAAAAGGTATTCAGACAATAAACGCAATGCCCGGTATCTTTTCATCCCTATTACATGTATTTTCTAGTTTGCTATTCTTTATGTTTAGCTGATTTCTCAGCTTGATTTCATCTTATAGAATGGTAAGAAGAGATCGTTCTCTTAGAACCAGTTCAACGTTTCAGGCTTAAGGTTTTGGAAGATATGCTTTGTTTCTGTATATTCTTCCATACCTAATTTACCTAGTTCGCGCCCAATACCAGATTGCTTATATCCACCCCACGGTGCGTGTGGGAAATAAAGGTTGAATTCATTGATCCACACAGTACCCATGCGCATTTTCGCTGCACAGCGTTCAGCTTTTGCAATATCGTTTGTAAAGACGCCGCCAGCAAGTCCGTAGATCGAGTCATTCGATAGGTTGACCGCTTCTTCTTCTGTACGGAATTTCTCAACCGTAATAATCGGACCAAAGCCTTCATCTTGTACAACACTCATGTCTGTTGTGCAATCTGTGAAGATCGTAGGCAAGTAGAAGAAGCCTTTTTGCAATTCAGGATCTTCTGGGCGTTTGCCGCCGACTGCTACTGTAGCACCTTCTTGAACCCCTGCTTCTACATACTTTTCTACTTTCGCAAGGTGTTCTGCTGAAATAAGAGGACCCATTTGAGTATCTTCATTAAATCCGCTTCCTAGTTTGAATTTCTTCACTCGCTCAACAAGCGCGTTAACGAACTTATCGTGAATGCTTTCTTCTACAATCAGTCTTGTACCAGCGGAACAAATTTGTCCTGCGTGGAAGAATACTCCGTTTAACGCTTGATCCACTGCAATATCAAAATCAGCATCAGCGAAAATAACATTCGGGTTTTTCCCGCCAAGCTCAAGTGCAAGTTTCTTCACATTCACGCTTGCAGCTTGCATAATTTTCTTTCCGGTCACAATGCCGCCTGTGAATGAAATAAGGTCTACATCCGTGTTACTGGACAGCTCTGCGCCAATTGTATCGCCAGCTCCAAGAACCAGGTTTGCAACACCGGCAGGCACTCCCGCCTCTTCCATCAGTTCAAATACTTTTATATGAGTAAGCGGTGTAATTTCACTTGGCTTTATGATCAACGTATTACCAGTCGCAAGCGCAGGAGCTAGTTTCCAGGACGCTTGAAGGAGAGGATAATTCCAAGGAGTAATTTGGCCACAAACACCAACTGGTTCACGGACCACTTTACTGATCGAGTTAGGTACTGGAGAATCGATTAGCTCTCCTCCATCTTTATCTGCTAGTTCAGCAAAATAACGAAATACTCCAGCGATATCATCCATGTCTCCACGGCTTTCTTCTACTGTTTTACCTGTATCCAACGATTCTAAGTGAGCTAGTTCTTCTTTGTCTCTTTCAATAAATTCAGCAATTTTCCTTACGATAGCCCCTCGCTCAGTTGCTGGTGTAGAAGCCCATTCTCCGTTATCAAACGCTTCTCTTGCTGCAGCGATCGCTGCTTTTGCATCTGATTCATCGCCTTCCGGAACACTAGCAATCACTTCCTGATTAAATGGATTAATAATTGTACGTGTATTCCCCGAGTTCGCTTCTACCCATTTACCATTTATGTATTGTTGTAGTTTTAGATTCATATCTATCAACTCCAATTTTTAAATTAAGTTAAGTTTGTTAAGAATTTATTTAACATACTTAACGTTAACACGTCATTTTAAGGCTGTCAAAATAAATTCACATGTAAAGTTTAGAAAGAATAAGGCTGACATGGAAAGGCTATAATTAATAAAGTAGTAATCATTTATAATAGATAAAGTTAAAATCTTATATTTGACATTTCATCTGAACAAGTTAACATTAAGTTCGTAAAGAAAATTTGATAAATACTTAACACGATTTACTTTATATCGAAGGAGAGACCTAATGAGTGAATCTACTGAAAGACCCAAAGTGAAAATAGAAGAAGCCAAAGATAAAGTAATTGGCGCGATTGCGGAAACGATGGATTTATATGGGGTAACACCAGCTGCCGCTAATTTATACGCGACGATGTACTTTAAAGATCAAATGACACTTGATGAAATGCGCACGGAACTCGGTATGAGTAAACCAAGTATGAGTACGAGCGTTCGCAAGCTTCAAGAAATCGAAATGGTTAAAAAAACATTTACGCGAGGTTCTCGAAAACATACTTATGTAGCTGAGAAAAATTTCTTTCGTTCCTTTATGGCGTTCTATTGTCAAATGTGGGAACGCGAAGTGAAAATGAATTTGGAAGCAATTGAGGAAGCACAAGAAGATTTCATAGATGTAATTAAAGATTCCACCAGCACGCCAGAAATCGTGGCAACAGCAAAGAAACACTATGATCAATTAGAAGAATCTAAAAAATACTATCACTGGTTGGATGACTTAGTTGAAAGTATAAAAAGCGGAAAGATATTCGAATTCTTACCAAAAGATCAACAAAGCTAATAATAAGTGATCAGGTAGCCTATAACTGAGCTACTATAGACTACCTGGTAATATCACTTTTCCACAATTACATATAAAAGTAGGCTTTGGTTTGTATTTTAGTTAAATAAATTCTTAACACATTTAACATAAAGGGTGTTGGAGTTAATAGACATAATAAATAGAGGAGTTTTTCAACATGATTAAGGGGAAAAAGGGACTCAGTTTTATATTAGCCATTCTAATGGTTGCTGCACTGACTGCATGCGGAAATAGTAGCCAGGGTAAAGAATCTGAGGAAAAAGATAAAGATATAGCAATTGGTCAAATTAGCTGGGCTGAAAACATCGCCGTAACGAATATGTGGAAAGTCATCTTAGAAGATAAAGGGTATAATGTGAAGTTTAACTATCTGAATATGGGTTCTACGATGACGGCTTTAGAAAGCGGAGATCTCGATGCTAGTTTAGAAGTATGGTTACCTGTTCAAGATGCGAATTATTTGGAGGAATATCAAGATACGGTTAACTTCTCAGATGAGACTTGGTTTGACGAAGCAAAAGTAGGACTTGTTGTTCCAAACTATTTAGAAGACATTAATAGTGTGGAAGATTTAAATGAACATAAAGAACTGTTCAATAGCAAAATTGTTGGTTTTGACCCTGGCGCAGGTACAATGGAAGTTACCGAACAATTAATTAAAGATTATAATCTCGATTTTGAACTAGTACCTAGTTCTGAAGCCGCCATGTTAGCCGAAATAAAAAAAGCAGTAAACGATAAAGAACCTATCGTAGCACCACTTTGGAGCCCACACTGGGTATTCTCCAAATATGACTTGAAATTTCTTGAAGATCCACAAAATACATTCGGTGGTGTTGAAAAAATTCATCATGCAACAAGACAAGGTTTTGAAGAAGATTATCCAGAAGTAAGCAAGTGGTTCAAAAATTGGAAGATGAATAATCAACAAATCAGCGAGCTTATTGACTACGTAGAAAGTAGCGAAGAACCTGCTGATGGAGCTGAGAAATGGGTAGAAGAGAATCAAGATTTGATTGATGAATGGGTAAACTAAAATACAGATACAAGAAAAAAGTCACCTTAAAAACAAGGTGACTTTTTTCTTGTTTATTCTAACTCTTTGAGTAAGGCATTTCCATTTTCACTGACTTTAATTAGTGCCATCGTTTTATCCTCAACAACTTCCCCCGCTCCTTCCGAAATGAAGTAACTCTCTATACCATATTGGACATCATGATCAGAATAGGTGGTGCCATTCACGATAATATCGTCATCAGAAGGTTCATATGGTTTATTCCAATCACCTTCGATTTTGTAATACCCTCCATACTCATAACTTCCATCCGAAGTAGAAGCGAGAACAACTTTTATTTTCTTGTTAGCTGGAAGAACGGCACCTGGCAACGTTGAAATATCGTAGCGAAGCGTCACATAATCCCCTTGTAACATCGAGCGGGGATCAACAGGTGCAAGAGCAAGACGAATCTCTTTCCCAGATTGAAGCGCTACCTCATTTTTGACGCCATTATAGGTGACGAACGAAATCATCAGAATGACAACCAACCAGATTAATTTCCATCTACTTGCGACGAAAGTGGGTTCTTCATCAGTCGTTTGTGTGTACTTTCGTGATACCGTTCGCGTAATGACTAATACAAGAAGACCAGCTACCAGTAGCGTGATCGATTTATGAACGAGCGACCATGCGATGTCATAGTACTTGTAGAACAGAAACGCATACCATAACACGAGCCCTATCCAATAGCGAAATGGATTCGACTGCCATGGTTTGTAAAAGACAAGCAGCGTGGATAGAAGAAGAAACACACTATTTAAAAGCCAATATAACCACTGTCCTTCAAAGAAGAACGTTAAGATAAACAGTGGCACGATACTATAAACGAGCGCGTTGCGATTGAACCATCCATCACGTCCGAGAATATGAATCAATCCGTTACCAACGATAAGAACGAGCAACAGTAGCGGTTCGTTGGAATCCAACGAAATAAGTGATTCTTCCATTTTAAAGAGAAATAAAAGAAGTACTCCGTTTGCGAGCAGATAGGCATACGAACCAATCCAGGGATTCGCAATGAGTTTAAGTACGACTCCAATCATACCAAAAGAGACGAGCATCACAACGACCGTTTCAGTCTGAAAACGATTGGAAAAGGCATCTATTAAGTTAGCTAATGCTAAGATTGATAACCCAGACAGCAGGAGAATATTTGATAAAAACGGAATTTTCTCTTTTAATGCGAGACCTGGTAGTAACAATAAAAAAAGAGATGAAAACATAAATGCAAGAGCATTATCCCAGCTGAAGGTAAGAAACATGATGCCAGAAAAGGCCGAGATTAACATCACTGTACTAACTACCGTTATCACAAAAAGTAAGGATGATTTGAACATCCGTTTCCAAGTTTCCGACCCCTTTTCACTTCGATCCAATCTAGGAAGATACTTAATGGTCAGAAATACAATGAAACCGACAACGACTAATAAGAAAAATGGCAAAAGGTCACCCAGTGCATCGCCTAACCCTTCTAACATTTTACCGAATAGGAATAATCCTAGTGAAATTCCTGTTAAGATAAACAGTTCTTTTTCTTCACGATGTTTCCAAAGAAATACGCTGATCAATCCGTAGCCGACATAAAGCCATGCCATAATCGGACTGTATTCCCAATAGCCAAAACTAGAAGCGATGAAGACATATTTAATGAAACAAAAGCTACCGAACATGATCCAATTAGATCGGAGCCATGAGGATCGCGACAGAAAAAACCAAGCATGAGTGAATAGTAAATAGATGAATACTAGAATCAGGGCTGTCTCTGGCTCCCAATCTGGAAAATAGGATGATGGAAACACATAGAAATAAAAAGCGAGCTGACTTAATAAAAAACCTAAGACATAAAACGCTTTATACCCCGTAAGTGCACCAAATACGAGCGCTGGAACCAGCCAGATCAGATACAGGAGATACGAATCGGCATGTGAATTATACGTTTGACCAATAAGCGCCACGCTAACTCCAAACGCAATCGTTCCAGTCAGCCAGAGCCATCTTTCTAGAAATCGGTGTGAATGCTGAAAACGACTAAGGATTGTCGCTACAATAAAGAACAACAACATCAGTCCAATCGCAAGCCCGATCTTTTCCACCCGCTCGATTCCTTGCCAATTCGATGCGAAGAAATAGATGATGCTACTGATAAGCAGCGATAAGCCTAGTAAATAGCCTGTATGAATCCGCTTTATATTCATCAGCTTCTCCCCCTTTAACTTACGTTGTGTCAGTAAGACCATATTATATGAAGTATATGTTATCTAATTTGTTACTAACTCAAGTATACTAAAAATCTCACAGTCTTTATCCTTATATTACGAAAGTGGCAAAATGGATCATCTGGCTTTCTCTATTAGTAGTGGAACCTCTTCCATTATCTTCATGAAAACCCCTCTTGCTTCAGCAAGAGGGGTTTCGTCAATTTTATATACTCAGTCGTTCAATGAGCCTAGATCTATCTCGTTCAATTTTTAAAGTGGACTGTATCTTTTAAATCATTGCCTTCTTCTAATGAATGACTACTTGTCACCTTTTTTACAAACTCTTTGACCGTCTTCACATTTACTCCCGACTCCCAATATTCAGCGATTTCAGGGGTCACTTTAACCAGTACAACATCCGGATCATCAGCAGAAGTATTTAGTAGCTTTTCAACAATCTTATTCATGTACTCATTCTTCTTCTCGTTGTCCTGAACCAATTCAGCAGTACCGCTAATCGATACATAAGATGAACCTGCGTATGCTAAGTTTACGGCAGGATTAAACTTGATATCATCATATTTGTCTGTATCTTTTTTCGTAATAAACCAGATCTCTTCCCTATCCAATTCCACTTCCTGCGTTTGCATTGGACGGGACATTAGCTTGCCACCTGAAGATATAGTGGTCAACATGGCCACCTTCTCATCTTTAATCAAATCTTTTATATTCTCAATAGTTTCCTGATTTTCTGAATTTTGGTTAGTCATTTGTGATTCCTCCTTCGGATACTCCTCAGCTACAGAACTCTTTCTCAAAAGAATTAAATAGCCAATTACATATACTCTCTTTTCCCGCTTAGCCATGAAATTACACTTTTCTCAAACAGTGGTATTCTGAATACTGCCTCTGCACTAAAAAAGCCTTTGTTTCCAAGGACTTCGTTACAATTACTTAGCTATTATTTATCATGTACTCAGGATTAGCAGTAAATGCTCCAGACCGTTTCATTCACTTACAATTTTATTAAATCATCTTTAATGGAATCGATCTGTGCAGCATACTTTTCTACCTTCTCACCCAACTCTTCCCAACGCACTTCACGATCCCGTACCATCCGCTCAACAACTTGTGGGTTCGGTCCACCTGTGATGTTTCTTCTCTCAATAAATTTAGATGGGTCAACTATGTGCTCCCAATCTTTTTCTGAAAGCTGGACACCACTGATCCATTCATTTACTTCAGAAAGGCTTACTTCATATAATTCCTTCTTTGCATCACTTGCTTTCTTACTAACGAAGCTCGAAATCTGGTGAGCCTTTCGAAATGGCACATCATAATCTCTAGCAAGGACGTCTGCTAACTCAGTAATCGTAATCATATTTGTTTTGGCTTGTTCAAGTGCGCGTTCCTTGTTAAATTTCATCGTGGTAATGACAGCTGTTAAGAGCTTTGTAACACGATTGGCTTTATGAAACCCGTTATAAAGGTGCGGTTGCAAATCATCTTCTGTATCCACAATATCTCCATATGGCGTGTTGTGAATCATTTGGATGACGCTTAGTCCTTCGCCAACTGCGCTGCTAGCGAGTGCTCTTGAATGTTCCAATGATACCGGATTTCTTTTCTGCGGCATAATGCTACTCACCTGGACATAAGCATCAGAAACTTTTAATAGGCCGACTTCATTGGAAGCCATGCGGAGAAGCTCTTGAATCCACCTGCCCATGTTTGTCATCAAACTAACTAATGTTAAAGCTGTTTCTAGTAAATAGTCTCCTGTCCCAATCGCATCATAGGAATTTTCCATCACATCATCAAACCCTAGTAGCTCAACCATTCGTTCTCGACTGATCGGAAATCCAGTGGTTGTAATAGCAGCCGCCCCCATCGGAGAACGATTGACTGTTTGATACGCTTGCCACAAGCGGTCCACGTCTCTTGATAGATTATCGGATATGGCTAGGAGATAGTGACCAAAGGTTGTTGGCTGCGCAGGCTGCGTGTGCGTATGGGCGGGCATGATCGTATGAAGATGGTCTTCCGCCTGAGTGACAAGCGATTGGCCTAACCTTCTTACATTACTCAAGAGATCGAGCATATGATCTCGAATTACGATCCGATACATCGCTTCACCCATATCATTTCGACTCTTCGCGATATGCATCTTGCCTGCTAAATCGTCACCAATTACCTTCGCCACTTCGGCCTCAACAAGGAAAAAGAAATCTTCGTATTCTGGCACATAGTTTAGTAGTTTCTTCTCCATCTTTGCCACTTTATTTACGCCGTCCAATATCTTCTTTGCTTCCCCTGCGGTAATAATTTTTTGTTCTTTTAGCATCGTTGTATGCGCGCGATGAATCATAAACATCGCATCAAATAAGTAGTCACGCTGATCTTTGAAAACCGGTTTAAGCAGTTCGTCTACGTAGGTTTTCCCGGGAAAACAAGCGCCATCTTCTAGCTCAAAATCTCCCTTTCTCATGTTCAGGCTTTCACCTCATTGTACTAGAGCGTATTTTCTGATTTCACTTCAAAGAACGGTATCATTAATAATAATGTCAAAACAACAAAAAGAGCATAACCAAGTATGGTTATACTCTTTACTATTATATGTTGTTATGGCTGAAAAGCAGCTTGATCATGTGGGGTGTCACTCAAACGACTGCTCATTCAGAATCGTCCCTCCTCTATCCCCGCTATCCCGAAGCCACCGGCTCCAGAATGAGTCGAAATCATACCGCCCGCTTGGATCCACCTTATGTTTTGATAACCGTTTTCTTTAGCAACCTCATCCACCCGCTGCTTGATCTTTTCATCGAGACCGATCGAATAGATAAAATAAAGCTGCTCTCGATCGATGTTGAATTCATTTAAGTAATCTCTCAAAAGTTTTTCACTAGCTCCACTCATTTTCCCGCGGTACTTCTTTGTAGACATCAGCTTTCCATCCTTCAACTCGATGCATGGCTTTATTTTCAACAAAGCTCCAATCAGTGAAGCCATATTGCTTACCCGTCCTCCCGCTTTAAGAAAATCAAGGCTGCCTGGGATGAAAGCCAGTCTTGATTTAGGAACAATTGTCTCTATTTTTTCAACTAATCGTTCCGCTTCAATACTAGGTTCCTTTTCTAAAACCTTAGCGCCATACAATACGATCGCAGCTAATCCTCCAGTAACGTTCAAAGCATCAATGAGAAAAATGTCTTCAAATTCTTCCGCAGCAATGACAGCATTTTGAAAAGAAGAGGACGCTTTTGATGTATAACCAATATGTACAATAATGCAATCTGGGGAATTTTCTCTTATCGTCGCAAAAAACTCCTGATACTCATGAGCATTTGTAGAGGTAGTAGAAGGGATTTTCTTCGTGCGTTCGTAATAGTCATAAATATCCTGGACCGGCAATGAACCGTCTAAATAATCCATACCATCCATAATGATGTGCATGGGAACGACTTGAATATCGTACTTTTCAGCTAAATCACCCGGTACGTCGGCACCGCTTTCGGTGGATAAGATAATCCTTCGCATTCGATTTCCCCCTTGGATCTATTTGAGATCGCCTTCACTCTTTCTGCATTATACTTTAACTATACATGAGAAAACGTTAGCATTGTGATTACTTTTATTCATCCTACGCCTTTAGTAAATCAATTTTAGATAAAAAAACAGATGACTCCTTTAGTGATTCGGGGTTATCTGTCATTGCATACAATTTGTCTTTTCAATTCACACTTAATACGGGTTCTGAGTCCGAGGCTTTCCTGGGTCACAATCTGGAAAATCACCTTTCGTAGACTCAGCTAAATTGTAGCATTCTTCCCTTGCCAGCACACGACGGCACCAAGATTACTATCTCATTAATCAATCATTTCAAAAACCGATTCATCATCGTCAAATTCATGGTGATGAGGTTTATGTTCCTTTATAGCTAGAAAGAATCTGGAATCAAACTAATAAATAGAAGGCAAAACAAAAGCCGTCACTAAAAAAAAGAATCATTACAAGCCTTTCTAATTAAAGAAAGAGGCGCTATTCTTACCAGAATAGCGCTTCTCTTATAAAAAAGATATTCAAAAGTTACAAATTACCCTCTCACCAAGTTAAGCTCTAGAGTTAGAGCGATTCAATTTTCATCAATTACACCGATTACATCGCATACTAAACACTACTCTTTATCTTTCAAGCTTTTCAGTTCAATTGGTTTTGAACAAGTTCCTTTTAAATTCCTTATTCGGTTGTATTAACCTTCTACCTAAAATGATGAAAGTCCCTATAACTGCATTAACTCCACCAATAACAGCAAGTGAAGCTGGAACATCCGAAAAGAATCTAGCATTTTCCCTTTTTTGTTCCCTTTTATCATTTAACACTAATAGGCTGGAGGGATACTTTGCGGAAAGTGAAATACGTTCATCGGGTCATATTTTGTTTTTACTTTCCGGAGTCTGTCAAAATTCGTTCCATAATAAGCATGGCCATAGTTTTCAATGTTAAAATCCGGAACGTTGACATAGGACCCCTTGGAGAACGGCTTTAACATCTCGCGGGTTCTTTCCACTAAAGCAAGATTTCTTCGGGCATCTGAAGGGTTTGTCCAGGTTGCACTCCACTCAAAATAATATTTTGGATCACGCCAGAAGAATGCTGTGTCTTTTGGAGAAATTCTACTTACTTCACCACCCCAGTTTAGAAAAAAGAAGTTGGATTCGGTTCCAGTTGCTTCCTCAAGAAAACGGCGCATGACTTTAATTGCTTCATCTGGAAATGGTTGAAAACCATATGATGATGAAAATTTATTCGCCATGTCCGACGGAATTGGGTCAGGCACAAGCCATTGGTCAACGACGGATGGCCAGGATGAAGTTTGAATGTTAACCTCTGTTGGCGTACCTGTTCTTAATAATGGTTTTAATAAATTGGTTAACTCCGCTTTTGAACCTAGAAACAGTCCTGTTGCTTGAAGTAACCCAATGTTTTTACTGAAAACCTCCAATATAGCACCTAATCTATCGTCAACAAAAGGAGCCCACCTTTGCCAAACTTTAACTACCTCTTCCATTTGTTCCCACGGCCATGTAATACTATAAATCGTAGCCTTTGCAGGTGCACGATGCAATTTCAGCGCGTATTCTGTAGCGATTCCGAAATTTCCTCCACCACCGCCGCGCGAGGCCCACAAGAGGTCAGGATTACTATTATAATCAGCTTTTAGTGTTCTACCCCTGGCATCAACCATTTTTACTCCAACAAGGTTATCACTAGCTAAACCGATCGTGCGTTGGATTGGTCCAATACCACCACCCAGTGTAAGACCGGCAATGCCGACGGACGGACTATCCCCAAAAGGAAACATAAAGCCTTTTTGGGCTAAAGTCTTTACAACCGGACCTACATCGTTCCCGGTTTCTACAAGAGCTATTTCCTTATTACTATTTAGTCGAATTCGAGTCATCTCGCTGACATCGATCGTGATGCCATCTTTTACAGTAGCCATATTTCTTTCTAAGGAATGGCGCCCGCCTCGAGCACGAATAGGAACATTGTTTTCTCGTGCCCATTTTATTGCATTACACACATCATTATGATTTTGCGCGAATACAATCACTAGAGGAAATGTGTTAGTAAACGGATTCCAATTTAGTCGCGCCTCTTCATACCCGGGCTCGCCTTTAAAAATCACTCGGCCCGTCAATTTTGTTTCTGATTTCAATATACCCACTCCTTCTATTATCGCTAAATTTAAATACAAAAAATTTAGTAATAATATCTTATGCACGGATATGAAGAGGGGAGTGAGCAAATATAAGTGGAATTTTGATTTTATGAGAAATGTTCTATTAAATGGGCAGAATCGTGGGGACGGTTCTCACGATTCATTGTTTTATATTGATAAAATACCCAAACAAGTAAAAACCCCTCTTGCGGATGCAAGAGGGGTTTTTAAAGATGGAGCATAGCGGGCTCGAACCGCTGACCTCTACACTGCCAGTCACGATTTCTTAGTAATATGATTACTGATAAAGGAGAAAAAAGCCTGGTATAATTGAATTTCTTCAAATAGGTGTATGATTAATTATGATCTCAAAAAGTAGTTGTTGACGAGTTTGGTCAACAATTCGTCAACAACAATAATTAATTATTGTTCTGCCATCGTCACCTTACTAAGTTGGGGAATTTGGTTGGAATACCGCAAAATTCTCTGTGAAATTAAAATAAATAAAATTAGAAACTATGATTCTATATATATGACTAATCCAATTGATTAAATTATTTTTTATTAAAAATTCAGCGCCGCTTATGAGGCGTATCCAATTGGGTGTCAAAACTGTTGTTATTGATGTATGATTACTCTAGTACTGGACCAAATAATACAAATTTATTTTAATAATAGAAGAAATGCCTTTTGTACTTCGTTACAATACTATGATTTGTTGTAACTCCGTAAATTGAAAAATATTCATTTAGTTGTTTTATTTGATCAACACTGGCTAAATCAATCTATAGTTTCACGACTCGCTTCTCCTTAAGATAAAATATAATAGCCTAACTTTTAGTGTTACTCTATGAGTAGATGATCACTAAAGGTTAGGCTATTAAAAGCTAGTATTTTTTAACAATGTACAGGTGGACCTGTTTAATTAATCTGTGACAATTATCACTCCATATAATTAATTGCAATTATTAATCTGCATACACTTTTATGATATCACCAGTGTTTACCTCATAAATTTCAGTTTCTTCCAAATAAAGCGTACCAGGTAATCCAGGTGTTTCCGAACCATCAAAATTCAAAGTGATGTGACCGAGCGAGGATAAGTTTTTCTCTACTGCCTCACCAATAGCTGTAATCTTATATTTCCTTTCTCCTATTTGAAGCGTGTCACCCACTTCTATCTTATTCTCTACCTCATTGACAGTGATAGATAAACAAAAATCTGCTAATTCTGCTGGTGCATTTTCCCCAAAAAGGATCAGCATTTTATCTCCTAGAAAAGCTTTTACAGATGAACCAATATTATTAATTTTTGTCTCATATTTTATAGTCATGCGTAAATCTCCTTTATTATTTTATTTATATTATAAATAATGGCGCTAGGATTCCTAGTTTAA
This sequence comes from Pseudalkalibacillus hwajinpoensis, assembly GCF_015234585.1. Classification (NCBI taxonomy): domain Bacteria; kingdom Bacillati; phylum Bacillota; class Bacilli; order Caryophanales; family Guptibacillaceae; genus Guptibacillus; species Guptibacillus hwajinpoensis. The sequence continues at coordinate 1,123,140 of NZ_JADFCM010000001.1, read as the reverse complement.
ATGATATTGGTTAAGTATCATACATACCGAAACTCGCCAGCCAGGCGATAAATACTGTCGGTGCCCCTGTAAGGAACCGGCTGTAAAGAACAGATGGAACTCCAACTTCCACTGTTTTCGGTTCTGCCTCTGCCAGTCCTAATCCAACTGGAACAAAATCGGCTGCAGCCTGAGAGTTTATGGCAAATAATGCAGGCAATGCCAAGTTTACGGGAATATTTCCTTTTCCAATTTCTACACCTATTAATGTTCCTACTACCTGTGCAATTACAGAACCAGGGCCTAAAAACGGGGATAAAAGCGGAAATGAACAAACAAGTGCAATCACGATTAATCCCCAAATATTTCCAGCTAGTGGGGACAGGATTTGAGCAAAAACATCACCCAGCCCGGATTCTGTAATAATACCAATCAACATGGCAACGAAAGCCATAAAAGGAAGAATTGTCTTGATTACTGTATCAATCGCGTCACGTCCAGCCTGGTAAAAAATGCTTACAACAGAACCCATCGCCATACCGACTCTTGTCATCAAACCAGAAGACTGGTGCTGTTCACTGATTTTTTTATCGGAGCTGTATTTATAATTACCGGTTTCATTTATTGTTTCGATTGCATCTGTATTTTCGAGTGGCGCATCTTCTGTTTCCACATCAATTGCAGCATCAGTATCAATGATTTGAATATTATCATTTTTCACGCCGGATACATAAATATCTTCTGTTATATGTTTGGCCAATGGGCCGCTTTTTCCTGTCGGCATAATATTGATGGTAGGAATTTGTTTTTGTGGATATAACCCACAACGTAAAGTTCCACCACAGTCGATGATAACACAAACCATTTCACTATCCGGAACACTTGTTTTAAATCCGTTAACCAATTCACAGCCGGTCAGTTCTGCAATTTTGTCGGCAATAGCCGGTTTTTCTCCTCCGGTAATATACACTACTTTGTTTTTATCAGCGGTTGGCGTTAACACTAAAGGTCCTCCAAAGCCACTTGAACCTTTTGTTACTTTGACCGATTTATAAACTGCCATTTGTTTCACCTGCCCTTAAGATTTTAAATTAACTGTTTCATTTAATTTCACATTTTGCTGTTTTGCCACATACGTTGTGGTTAAGTCTGTTATCCACCCTCTGAAGAAGTTGGTTACAATCCCTACTAAAAAGTAACGAAGTGCTAATTCTGCGGTATCATAACCTAGTGTCGTAATACCTGCTGCGACCCCTAGGAAGACAAACAACTCACCTGGATTCACGTGTGGAAATAGGCCGTTATGGGTATGGCAAGAATATGATGCTGCTGCATAATAACTAGGTTTGTGTTTTTCAGATAGGAATTTCCCTAGTGATAATGTCATTGGATTAGCTAACACGAATGTACCGATAATCGGCAGAACAAAATATCTTGTAATTGGGTTTTTTGCTGATTTTTTTGCTAGTTTTTCAATGCCATCTTCTCCGATTATGCGTATTAATGAGTTCATGGCTACAAGCAGCATGATTAGCAGGGGAACGATGTCTGTGACAAGACCAACGAACACTTCTCCCCCATGCCGGAATAAGTCCATAAATAGTTCTGCTCCTGAAATAACAAAATCCATATCATTTCTTCCTTTCTTTGTTAATTCTTTCTAGGAATTAAATAATCAATCCAACCTTTTTTTACCTTTAATTCTCCACCCTTAGAAATAATCTCATAACTATTCAACGCATCTTCAATCGCAGTTCTAGTTAATTTATTGACATGCTTGTAGTCGTCTTCCGATAGTGTCAACAAATTTTTCCCATCAAATTCTTTCATTTTCTTAACCCGAGAGAAGACCGTAACCCCTTGCATTTTTGCGGCTTTTAGAATGTTGTTTTGCTTATCGATGGCAAACATTACAACTGTTCCCGCCCGAAGAAGCCCTGTCCGTTTCCCGATCGCTACCCGGCCTAAGGAACGCAATTCTGCATATTTTCTATTAAAATGCTTGATTTGTAAAAAACCAAACAAACTTTGAGTTAACCAGGCCGCACCAATCAGCATTATCAATGACCAAAACATTCCACCACCTCTTTTCACTCTTATATATCGAAGAAAACCTTTCTTCAAACCTATTCAACCACAACGCATGCGCTTACAATTAATAGCCATAAGCTTACCAGCTTATTAATCAAACTTTTTGACCTGCCTGAGATAGGCTGTTAAATCTTCGTAGCTGGATGCATTCGTTATCTTTTCTACTAACGATTCATCATTAACCATCTGAATAATCTCGTCGTAAATATTAACTAGTTGGTGTTCGATATTATCTGTTTGATGTTCGGGTATCCCTAGCAGTAAGACAAGATTTAATTCCTTTCCTTCTGCAACCACTTTATCGGGAAAGATACCAAGTGCCAGTTCAATCTGAGCAGATTGATAGTTAAATGTATGTGGAAGGGCAATAAACCTATCAAAAATCATTGATCCTTTTTCTTCCCGTTTCTTTAGACGTTCTTTAAAACCCTTATCAAGGTGATTCGCTTTTACTAATTCATCTACCATGTTATATAAATTTTCATGATAATTGATTTCACTATTTAAAACAAAAAACTTTTCTTCGCTAATTAGGTGATTTAATATGGAATAACTTTTACTATCTTCATTGAGTTTAAAGCTTTTTCGGTATGCCACTTCTTCAATTTTTCTGGAAACACTTTGTTCATCAAATATTTCATTGATTACGATGATAGGCTGTCTCGGTTCAAAGGACAATTTCAAAGTCGAAAAAATAATATCATATTGATTCAAAATCTCTTCTGTAACGTCCGATTCCGAAAAAAGATCGAACTGTGTATTTTGGTTGAGAACACGCCGCAGTTGGTTCGCAACTAACTTAGCGGTGCCCCGGCCGGTTCCACAAATGATCGCAGCCTTCTGCAGTCGTTTCGACCTCACTTCGCTTTGCGTGGTAAATACCCCAAAGTAAAAAGCAATATAGCCAAGCTCATCATCGGAAACTTTTAATTCGTACTCTTTTTCTATAACTTTCCCGGCAATTTGTGCCATCCTGAATGCAACGGGATATTTTTCCTTGACGTCCTCAAGCATTGGATTTTTTAGATGGAAGCCAAACATTAAACGATTTAACATAAAAGTTAGGTGATATTGTAAGTCAGTAAAAAAAGATTGATTTTCTTTAATAGTTTCTTTGTTAAAGCCGATCTGTTCTACAATTGTTTCTAACAATCTTTTTACATCATCGGTAATTCTTATTTCTGTAATTGTGCGATTGTTTGTTGGTGTTCTTCTCCCGGCAATTGGTATAGTAATAAATAAGATTTCGTCGAGGGGAATTTCAACCGGGAGTTTTGCTTCAATCGCTGCTGCTAATTCCAGTCCAATCTGGTAGTCAGTTGATTCCAGTAACTTTAAGTATTTCTCCTTTGACACTTCAAGCGGATGATTTTTTAATAGCCGATCAAGCATAACTACAATAAATTGCATTAATCTAGTTCGCGTACTAGATTCAAAATCATGTCGATTAGCAATTTGATAAATCTCCTCTACAATATCTTCATCTAATGGATAGGAATCATACAATAAATCGTACACATTCTCTAAGATAAAAAAACGCAAATCCAGCTCGTCTCCACTTAAATTCATGCCGGTGTTCGGCTTGCCATAGACCTTAAGATTATAAGATTCTAGGGACACGGATGCTTTTTTTAATTCATTTACTAAAGTAGTTCTACCGATATTCATCTCGAAAGCCAGGTCATCTAAGGTATAATTCTTTTCACTATTTATCAGTCGGTCAATGATTAGTGCAATTCGACGTTTTGGCGAGTCTATTAACCCTTTTTTGGCATTTATTTGTTCTAATGCCAGCTCAAATGCAGAAGTATCCTCAATGGATAACCAATAGCCTTTACCTCTTTTATTCTTCAATAAGGCTATTCCTTCTAAATCACTATTCAACTTTTTGATATGATTTCGAATCGTTCTAGTGCCGACTCCTAATGATTCTGCAATAAAATCTAAGGAACTGTAGTCTCGTTTCCGTACGATTTCCAGTAATTCAACACCTTTATCATCCAATGTAAAGTCAGACATTTCATCACCTCTTTATAAAATGGATGCCAAACATTAGATCCTATGAAAACGGAGATATATTCATTTGCAAATATTTTAAGCATCCATTAAAGGGCTTTTCTGACTTCTTTTTAACCTCTTGATTTCCCACCGGAAATATTTAAAGTTGTTCCAGTTATGTAGCTGGAACGGTCTGAAGCTAAATAAGAAACCAAATCGCCAATTTCTGTTAACTTTCCTTCTCTTCCAAGAGGAATTGATTTGCTATAATCCGTGGATAATCCATCCACCGTTACACCGCGAGTATAAGCCAACGCTTCATTATAAGCATCTGTTCTCAATCCTGTCGTCTCAATGATACCAGGTGCTACAGCAACAACACGAATATTAAATTTGCCCAATTCTTTTGCCCAAGCACGAGTGAAAGCAATTACGGCACCCTTTGTTGCTGAATAACAACTTTGGCCAGCAGAACCTTCTTGACCTGCTTCTGAAGAAACATTTATAATAATACCTTTATTTTGTTTCAACATCTCTTTTGCAGCTGATTGTGCAAAAAGATAAGGACCTTTTTGGTTAACCGCAACCATAAAATCAAAGTCTTTTTCACTTAGTTCATATTCAGGTTTTTCGCCTTTATCGTCAACTAGTAATCTTGGCAGATTAACACCAGCATTGTTTACTAAAATATCGATAAAGCCGAACAATTCAACTGTTTTAGCAACTGTGTTATCAACGCTTTCTTTATTTGTCACATCACATTTTAGGAAGTAAGAGCCATCTTCTTGTTCCCCTTCTTCTCCATTTAAATCAGCAACTACCACTTTCACTCCATTATTTAATAGTTCATTTGACACTTTAATTCCTATGCCCGATGCACCACCAGTTACAATTGCCACTTTTCCTTCTAAATCTAACCAGGAATTTCCCATCAATTTCTCCTCCTTATTTCATATGATGATGTAAGCACTTTCTAACTGTTTTTAGTATATAAGGTTGGAGAAGACAAATTAATACATACATTTTCACACAAGAGTGAAAATGTATGTATTATTAAGTAGAGAGTCCCTTTTCATATCTTAGAATGCAGCTAAAATCTATCGTTCTTCACCGTTCATTTCGAAAATGCTTTATGCTCTAAATAAATTTAATTATGATAAAATTGGTGGGTTTTATCCATCAATTATTCTTTTTTTTTAACTGCCCTTGAAATTTACCAGGAGGTTTTCCCACATATTTTTTAAAAACAGTCGAAAAATGAATAGGATCCTTAAACCCAACTAACTCGGCAACTTGAACAGGTTTCATATTTTCTTTTATTAATAGTTCTTTCGCTTTGTCAATTCGTAGACCATTGAGGTATTTCTTGAAATTATGACCTATTTCTTTTTTAAATTGGTCACTAAGATAGGTAGGATTTATAAAAAACTTCGCTGAAATGTATTCTAATGTTATTTCTTCATAAAAATGTCCATCTAAGTAGTCTTTTATTTTATGTATAATATTATGTTTATCCTGAATCTTGTTAAAGTAATTGCTTATTTCATAAAATATCTTAATAATTTCAAATTGCATAGATTCCTCATTACCAATTGTTGTTATAAAATAATTGTATGATGGTAATCTATAATAAGCTTTATCCCTATAATACTCCGGAAAGTCATTTATGACTTCTTCAAAAGCACTATAAAGATTTTCAACTAGCTTCTTAGTTTCTTGAGAAGAGCTTTGAGGGTTCCTTTCAAATAATGTCTTAATTTTCGAGGAAAGGTTCTTCTTGTCATTCCTTTTCACATGCTGTTTAATTTCTTCATAATCTTCATTTGATAGTAAATTCCCTCTAACTTCCTCCTCTTTCTTCTCATCTAAGAAAACAACTTTTGATGAAAAATCTTTATTTTCTCTATCTATGTTTAAATGATACGATGACCTAGTATAATAATCTCTTATATGTATCACATCGTTAAATACATCACTGACCACCACATTTAAGAATAACTTTTGGTTCATTTCTAATTTTTTGTTAAATCGCTTTAAACTCTCCTTGAATTCCTGAATACTAGGTGGTTCATTTTCTACTTCAAAGATACATATATATTCATTTTCCCGTATGGAACTTTTAAAACTAACGTAAGATTCGTTACCGAAACGATTGAAATGTTCATCCAGTTCACTTTCTACAATAGAGAATAGCTTTATTGCTTCAGGATAGGTATTTTCCTTGCGGTTTTTGTGGAACTTCTTTATATTAATGAGTACCAACAGATAAGATTTATAATCGATATTAATCGTTAGATAATTCAACTTTTTTAAAATTTCCTCGGATTCTTCTTGAGAATTTTTTAGTAATCTATTTAACAAATGATTTTTCAAAAGAGGGATGCTTTCATTAAATAATGAATTCTTTCCTGTTTTACTAACTTGTTCAATTTCGATTAATTCAATAAGTTTCCGGAGAGTTTTTCCTAACTCTTCTTTAATAACCGGTTTTAATAAATAATCAGATGCACCATGTTTAATCGCTTGCTTTGCATATTCAAAATCCGAAAATCCACTTACTACAACTACTTTTAGATTAGGGAATTCATTATTTATTAATTCAAGAAATTTCACTCCGCCCATGCCGGGCATTTTCATATCTAAAAACAAAAGATCAATCTTTCTATTTTTTATCCTCTCATATGCTTCTTCAGCACTGGAAGCTTCCTCTATTTCGAATCGTTTATCTTTTGTTTCTCTTTGAATTTTGGCTATAAGCCCCCTTCTCACCCCTGGTTCATCGTCAACCACTAGAGAGGATATATTCTGTTGCTCCTTTGTCATCATTTCTCCCCCACATCCATTTGTCTTTTTAAAGCAGGAAATGTGATACAAATTCTCGTTCCATTTTCCATTGTACTATCAATAGTAAACCCCAATCCTCTTCCATAGTTCATCTTTAATCGTGCATATACATTTTTCAAACCTAAATGGTTTATTTTTGTCACTTCTTCAAACTGTATAGAAGGTTTCATTTGAAAGGTTTCAAACGCTTTTCGTTTGATTGAATTAAATCCGATACCGTTATCCTCAATAATAATATTAATTAAGTTTTCCGCCATACCTATTGATAAATGAATAGATGCCTGTTTCTGATTCTGTTCAACACTATACTTTATTGCGTTTTCTAATAGAGGTTGTAGAATCATTTTCGGCACAATAAAGTTTTCGACTTTTTGATCAATGGCAACCGTGAAGGAAATTTGGTCTTCATATCTACTTTTCATTATCGATAAGTAGCTATTACAATAGTTCACTTCCTCTTTAAGCATGACCTGGTCCTCATGTAAATCAATATTATACCTTAACATTCTACTCAATGAATCCGTAATATCTTCAATCTGCTCCACCTCATTTGTAGCAGCAATTCCACTTATTACTTCTAACGTATTATAAAGAAAATGCGGATTTATTTGTACCAACAGTGCTTTTAATTCAACATCTCTTTTCAATATTTCAGTTTTATATTGTTTCTGAATTAAGTCATTTATTTTTTGGACCATTGAATTAAAACTGGCATTCAATTGGTCTATTTCAGTATTTGTATTTTTGTCCTTGATCCTTACACTAAAATCTTCGTTTTCCACTTTTTGCATAGAATCACTTAGGTTTCTTATCGGTTTTGAAAAATAAGTAGACAGAAAATAAGAGAAAAAAAACACTAAAAAACATGCTAAAAAAATTAATAGAATTGTAAGGACCCGTAACGAATTGATTCCTCGTTCCAATTCAGTCACAGGTAAAAATCCAACCACACTTAAACCAGCAGAGGTAAGTTTATTATAAGATACAAGAATATTTTCTTGATTTATTTTCTTTTTTATACTTCCAATACTAGAAGTTTTGAGCTTATCTAAAAGATAACCTTCTGCCTGCTTTCCAATTAAGGAATGGTTGCTATGATATAAAATACTGTCGTCCCGTCTTATAACTTGTACAATACTTCCTTTTCTATATTCATACTCACGAAATATGCTTGAAAAAGCCGGCAAGCTTTTCGAATAACTGATGTAACCTATTCTATCCCCTGTATCGAGATCAAAAATAGGTTTAGATGAAACAAAACTAAAGGCGCCATTCTCATCTGATTGATAAACGTTATAAATCATTTGATTTGCATCATTAGATTCCATTTTCTTCCTCCAATTGATCTCCTGCTGCGAGTTATAGGAAAAGGAACCTTCTTTATTTGGATTTTCTATAGTAATAACTAACTCTGATTGATCATCAAAGACTCGTACACTATCAAAAAATGCATGTTTTATATCGATAGTGTTTCTTATCTTTTCTTTAAGGAATGATAGATCATTTTTTTCTGTGCGATCAGAAATACTAGTAATATCATTCTTATTGAAGATTTTACATATATCATCTAATTCTTGTTCAACATCTTCATAGTAAGTGTTTATATTTTTACTGATAATTTCCAGTATTTGTTTGTTGTTTTTTTCAGCTTCTTCTAACATTGCAGCCGTAGAAACCTTATATGAAATGTATCCAAATAATAGTATTATGATTATATTTAACAATACAAAAACAAAGAAAAGCTGAACCTTGATACTTTTTTTATAAAATAAGTGATGCATCAACTGTTTAATCATAGAGAATCCACCCTGCTGTTATTATCACTCTATCGCATACTAGTCCAGTGCTTTTTCTGGATATTTTACAAAAATTAGAATATTCTTTAATAATGAAATTATAAATCAATTCAACAGAACCAGCAAATCTATCGTAAGAATAATTGCAACAAATGAAAAATAAACATTATTCGTTTTTAATAGCCTTATTTTCGTTTAGGCGTTATTATTTTGCTTTATTACCACAGTTTGAATACTTCGCTTTTCCAGGGTTTAGTGAGATTCGATCCAATGGATTAGAATAAAAAAACTTGTAGAGAAAAAACAAAGATTTCTCTACAAGCTAACAAATGTTATTCGCTCTTCTCTCGATTATCCGTATGGGTGCATTCGTTAATTTTCACTTTGATCCTTTTTGTATTTTGGAAGGATTGACGGAGCTTGAGCTAATAAGCCGGCAGTAAAAGTATCGCCTAAGCCAATCGTACTTACCGTCTCACCAACAAACCCTGGTTGTATGATAATATTTTCTCTATCTTTGACGAATTCTCTAAGTCTTATCCCTCTATCTGAACGTGAAGCATTAAAAGTTATCTGTTCAAATTCTTCCCGGTTACAAAAATCACCTTTCACTGCTCTAGAAAAAGCAAGCTTATTCCCACTTTCCAAGGCATTAGCCCAGTAAATTACATGATTATCTTTTGACATAACTAAGGAAAACTGTTTCGTATGCAAAATCAGGTTAGAAATCTTTATTATGCTATAGCCAGCTTCCACTTCTTCTAATAAATCTACATCATTTAAAATCAATAATTGTTTTTTAAGTCCAATTAATTCCGCAAATTCTTCTTCGTTTAAACCAATACTATCAACATAGGGACGAAGTTTTTCAATTATTTTCCATTGTTCATTCAATGACCAAATGGATGCCAATTCTAGATGAACCTTTAGTTTCTCACTCCTTATAGATTCCAAAAATTCAATTGTACTTTTTAAAGCTTTATTAATATCCTCCGCATTATCGATTACATGATAACCAGAAAGTAATAACCAATCACATGAAAATTCCTTGGTTTGTCGAACAAAAGAATCTGTAATTAAATCTGATGTAAATTCATTAAACTTTCTAAAAATGAGTCGATTTGACCGTCCCTGATCCGAATACTCAATGATATAGTGTTTTGGAGTATCACCCTTCTTGTCTACAGCGATATTTAAAAGAAGATTATCTTTTACTATATGCTCCAGTTCATCGGAAATAATCGGCACATTTACAATCGAAGGATACCCCGCATAACTTGCAGCATATGACGTTTGTAACCCCGTACCACCAATTCCAACTTGCCACTGCAACATATCCTCTAAACGATTTAAAATAGACTCATCTTCTACGATATATTCCGCACCACAACCTTTTTCTTTATTCCAACAAACCGCATGACGAAAATCATCCCAAGTATGAATAATAGATTCCGGCTGTACTGGATTAGTAACCTTAACTTCTTCATAAAAGTGTTGATTCATATGCCCAACTAAATCTAGGTTCGCTACAAGCCCACATGCAATATAACGCATCTTCCCTTCCCCCTAAATCAAATTAAATATCCTTTGCATGATTAAAAATGTATTCTTCCGCTTCTAGTGACCACCTATTGTAATTCCGTTTTATTATTTCTCCTAAATCTTTCTTTAATTTATCGTTATGATTTAGTTCACTAGTATTCTCTAAATCCATCAAATCAAATTCTTTTTGTGTGTACACGAGCTTTTTCCCACCACCAATAGAAGGTAAGTTCGCGGTTGTTTCCGCAACATCGTTTAACCCTAATATATGTGTAATTATTTTTGAAACATCAATTTTCTTAGTCTCAATTAAATCTATTGCCTGCCGCATGTCATCACTATTGGCTCCACTAGTGCCAACATAATGAGTGAAATTATAATGAATATCGTAAAAATTAATTTCTGCCTTAAACCCTTGATCTTTAGGGCCAGCAAAAAAATTAAAACAACCATCTTTACCTAAAAGGTTTGTCCCTGTCTCTACCAACTCCCTAGAAGGAGCAAAAACAAACACGTCATCATAACTTTGCTGATCAATAGTTGATTTCAACAAACTTTCTTGGTCTTCTACCCCATACGTATTGATGTAGAAAAGGTTCACTCCATTTTCTTTTGCTTTTTCTGGTGGATATAGCGATTTAACCTTATCAAGCTTATCTTGAGATCTTCCTGTGATAACTAGATTTCTAGGTTTTTTAGGGCCATTAATTGCAAAATCGATAGCTAAGTAGCCCATTGGCCCTGTCCCCCCCATAACAATCAAGTTTCCATGCTCTTTTATCCCCATTTTATGATTGTACGTACCTTCAATTAAATGATAGTTCGCATTAAATGCTCCAATGATTGTCGATAATGGTTCAACTAAGGAGCCCTCAAAATAAGTTTTACCGTTATACTTTAATAAGCAATCCTGTTCCATGACATCGTTAGGAATAACAATATAGGTGGCATCCCCTCCGACATAATGATAAGAGTAACCAGGACAATCTGGCCGGTCAGGTAATTGCAAATTGGCCTGAATAACATACTTATCTTCCTCTGAAAACTGATGTTGCCACTTTTCTCCGACACGAATAATATCTCCACAAAATTCATGCCCTAAAATAATAGGGTTAACAGCAACATCCTCCGGTGTCTTTTTATGATTTTCTCCTTGTTGAACTAATTTCCATGTCGACATACATATACTATCTGTTTTCACTGATGCCAAAATCTCATCTTTTTTAATTTCTGGAAGCTCAAATTCTTCTAATTTAAGATTATTAGACCCATATAATCGAACGGCTTTTGTCTTCATCTCATTCATTCCTTTCTTTCTTATGGACGTTTTGAGTGCAAACCTCATTGGAGTTCCTATCTTGCTAAAACATCACCTGACCACCCGTCACATTAATAGATTGACCAGTCATATAGGTTGCTTTGTCTGATGCATAAAAGATAACTGCATTTGCGATATCTTCATTATTACAACCACGCTTTAATGGCACTTTGTCAATGTACGCTTGTTCCACCTCATTTTCCGGGATTCCTAACTTTTTAGAGTACTGAGGAATTAAGCTCTGGAACATCGGTGATTGTAGAAGATTACCTGGCATGATCGAATTTACTCGTATGTTATGCTCCGCTAAGTCGAGTGCTAGACTTTGCGTTAATCCGACACCACCAAATTTAGATGCAGAATAAGCACTATTATGTTTACTTCCTACTTTTCCAGATTTGGAGTTTATTTGAATAATGTTGCCGCCACCTTGCTTAATCATTTCTTTAGATGCTTCTCTTGCACATAAGAAATAGCCAGTTAGGTTTACATCTAGAGTTAGACCCCAATCTTCTAAATTAAAATCGGTAACCTTTCTACTTTTTGCAACACCAGCAACATAGACCAATAAATCAATCCTTGAAAATGTTTCGACTGATTTTCCAATCATAGCTGTTACTTCTTCTTCTTTTGTGAAATCACTGTTGATAGCAATTGCTTTTTTGTCATATTTTTCTTCCACTGTTTTAGCCACTCGTTCGGCATTCTCTATATCTATGTCTGCTACAATTACATCGTATCCTTCTTCTGCTAACTGATAGCTTAATGTTTCCCCTAAACTTTGACCACCGCCGGCAATTAGAGCTACTCTATTTTCAATTGTCATACTCCCTCACCCTTCTACTTTGACTGTTTTCGTACACTGTCGTCTTTTATTAAAATTGTTAAAACTACTATTACTTAAATTCATCTAGATTTTCTTGCGTTACCAACTGGAATGGAATGTATGTTGTATCTTCAACTTCTTCTCCACGAGCAGCTTTTACCGCTACTTCGAATGCAGCTTCCCCTTGCCCATACCCATCTTGAAATACTGTGGCCGCAAGTTTCCCGTCTCCAACAGAATTCAAAGCATCAGGAATAGCATCAATTCCAACAACTATAATTTCGTCTTCTTTACCAGCAGCTTCTACAGTATTATAAGCGCCCAAAGCCATTTCATCATTTTGTGCAACTATTGCACTAATATCATCATGGCTTTGCAGCCAGTTCTCTACTAAAGATAACGCTTGGGCTCGATCCCAGTTGGCCGTTTGTTCAGCCACTACATTAATATCTGGATATTGTTCTAGGACATTTTTGTTTCCTTCTGTTCTTCCAATTTCTGCAGAGTTACCATTCGGACCATGGATTATTGCAACGTTTCCTTCTCCACCTAATTTTTTAGCGACATACTCCATCTCAAGCTCTCCCGCTATCACATCATCTGACCCGACGAATGCCGTTGCCTTTTCTAAATTATCTACTTGTGAATTTACTATGATAATAGGAATATCAGCTGCAACGGCTTTTTCAACAGCTGGAACAGTTCCAAATTTATCATAAGGATTTAAAATAATCGCATCTACTTTTTGGGAGATGAAATTTTCAATATGAGCTATTTGCTCTTCCGCTTTTCCTTGTCCATCACTTTCGATTAACTCAATACCGAGTTCTTCTGCCTTGTCATTTAATGCATTTTGAATATTAATAATGAACTCATTTTGAAGATTTTGATAAGATACACCGATTTTCAGTTTGTCTTCTCCACCGTCAGCTCCCTCGTCTGTACCTGATGCCTGATCTATGTTACCAGAGCAACCAGCCATAAGAGATAGGATGAGCGTGAACACAATAAAACTTAGTAATTTACCTTTTTTCATTTGTTCTTCCTCCCATAAGTGATGTTTTTTTGATTGATTCTTAATTTTTCTTATGATCAAGTAATACTGCTAACACAATAATTATCCCCTTCAAAATTTGTTGATAATAAGAAGAAACATTCAACAGATCTAACCCATTGTTCATTACTCCAACAATTAAAACACCTAGTACAGTACCTCTAACACTTCCGATACCACCTGCTAAACTTGTACCACCTATAACAACTGCTGCGATCGCATCTAACTCATACATCGTTCCTAACACTGGTGAACCAGTCATTACTCTAGAGGAAAGAAGGATTCCCGCAAGCCCTGAAGCTAAACCAACAATGGAATATACACCTATTTTCACCCATTTTACATTTATACCTGAAACTTTTGTTGCTTGTTCATTTCCTCCAGATGCAAATACATATCTGCCAAATTTGGTGAATTTCAGTATAAAGATTCCAATTAAAACAACCGCGATAAAGAAGATGATTGGAATCGGAATTCCTAAGATATGCCCTCCACCTAAACTGGTGTAACTCTCACTTAAGTTAATAACAGGTCTCCCATCCGTATAAACTAACGTCACTCCGCGTGCCACTGTCATCATACCTAATGTAACGATGAAAGGAGCAATGTTCCATTTTGCAATAACAAAACCATTGACAGCCCCACATGCCGTTCCTACTAACATACCTAGAATAATAGGAACAATTAATGGATAGGATTCTGGGTGCGCAAAACTTGTCGCTACTACTGCGGATAATGCCAACACAGAACCTACTGAAAGGTCTATTCCTCCATTGATAATAACGAATGTCATCCCCACGGAAATAATACCGATAATAGATACTTGCCTCAAAATATTTAATATATTACTTACTGTCATAAAAGCAGGAGAGGCAATGGTTAATACTATACATAGGATAACGAAAGCAATGGTGATCCCATAATTCGTTAGAAAATACTTCAATGACTTTTTTTCCGTTTGATTGTTTTGAATTGATGCAGTCCTCTGAATAACACTTTTTTGATTTAACATACCCTACCCCCTTTTTTGTAACCGGTTGCACAACTGAGTATGCTTTCTTGATCAAACTCATCACGCTCGAATTCTCCTGTTATTTCATCATTATACATAACAACTAACCGGTCACTCATTCCCAATAACTCTGGCATTTCCGATGAAATCATAATAACTGCTTTCCCAGACTTAGCCAGTTCCGTAATAATTTTATAGATTTCATCTTTAGCTCCCACATCAATGCCACGAGTTGGTTCATCTAATATTAATACATCCGGTTCTCTTAACAGCCATTTTGCAAGTACAACTTTTTGTTGATTCCCACCACTTAGCGTCCCAACGACCTGCTGTTGGTTAGCAATTCTTATATTCAAACTATTGATTTGCTCATTAACAATCGATTTTTCTTTAGTCTTATTAATCACTTGATTTAAGTAAGTGATATTATCAAAGTTTACTAAAGAAATATTCTCTTTCACCGATCCCTTCAGATTGAGTCCGTATAGTTTCCTATCTTCGGTTACAAATGATATTCCATTTTTGATTGCATCCATTGAACTTTTAATCTTCACCGGTTTTTTTCGAAGAAATAGTTCTCCTTCCACAATTTCTCCTATTCCAAAGATAGCTTCCATGAGTTCAGTTCTACCTGCACCCATTAGACCAGAAATACCTAATACTTCTCCTTGGTTAACTTTTAAATTAACTGCTTGTTTACTACCCTTTCTTCTAAAATTTTTTATCTCTAGCATAGGGCCGCCAATCTCAATCTTTTCTTTGATAAACATATCCTTTATGTCTCTACCCACCATTAAAGAGATTAGCTTTTGATTCGTTAACTCGCTTGCATTTCTACTATCAACAAAGCCTCCATCTCTCAATACCGTTATTTGATCAGCTATTTGAAAAATTTCACTCATCTTGTGTGATATATAAATAATAGAGACACCCTTCTCTTTCAACATCTTAATAATTCCAAATAATTTTTCTACTTCTCGATCTGTAATAGCTGATGTAGGTTCATCCATGACAACAATTTGCGAGTTAAAGGAAACTGCTTTTACAATCTCAATCATTTGCATCTCTGCTACACTAAGGGTTGATAACTTAGCTTTTGGGTTAATAGACAATCCTATCTCATCAAATAACTTGGTTGTTCGTTGGTTTAATTCTCTACTCTTTACTACACCTAAAAATTTATATGAGGGTTCACGACCAATGAAAATATTTTCGGCAACTGTCATTTCTGGAATCGCTTCCAATTCTTGGTGAATCATACTTATCCCAGAATTTAAGGCATCTTTTGGGTTACTGATTTGTGTTATCTTTCCATTTAGGATAATCTCTCCCTCATCTGGCGAATAAACTCCAGAGAGTATTTTCATTAAAGTAGATTTTCCTGCCCCATTTTCTCCCATTAAAGCATGAACTTCTCCTTTTTTAATGTTAAGAGAAACATGATCCAAGGCAACAACACCCGGAAAATACTTACAAACACCTTTCATTTGTAATATAAATGTATCTTCGCCCATTCTTTCCCCCCTCTTTGTTCTTAATAATTTTATTATAGTTTTAAATTCATTTGATTTTAATGGAAATTTTTCAGAATATTCATTATTGTTTTTTTGGTTTTATGAATCCGATTACATTTTGGTGTATAGAAAATTCAACCGGTAGAATATCAGGTTTTATCTATAGAATTTGGGATGATCCATCCTCCGCTAATATTTTAGTGGGAGGGGCAATTTTGATGTCAATATTAATAATCACAATAAAGCATGCGTACTGGCACGCATACTTTATACATTGACACCTGAATGTTTTGGCTCTTCTGATTAAAGAGAATTACTTAGTGATATCCTGAAAGAGATGAAATTCTTTTTCCCAATTGGATACGTGTATATTACTTGGAGAGGCGTGGTTTACACTGGGGTTCTGTCTGAAGAAGCAATTCAATTAGTTTTCTATTTACTCGATATGAAAAATCTCCAGAAGAAACGTTTGAACGCGACGGAAAGCAGGCTAATATAAGGCGAACCTTTCACTTGCCCAGGTAAACAGAGATAAATAAAATTAGGTTCCAAGCTTAGCTAATCGTAATACCCCGGGTTTTGAAAAAAATTCGTCTCCATGATTTACGCCATTGTATGCTGTTAGATAGATAACATTATTCTACCAGCCATTTAAAAAGAGCTACTCAAACAGCAAGTCAATTCGATTAACATGCCCCGAATAAAAATTTCGTCAACAAACTCTTAATTTTGGTCTTTATAATAAATGCATACACAAGAAAAACCCTTGATACACAAGGGTTTTCAAGTGGAGCATAGCGGGCTCGAACCGCTGACCTATACACTGCCAGTCATGATTTCATAATAGTATTGATAGTGATAAGGGATAAATAAGCCCAGTATAACTGAATTTCATTAAATATTGTTCTACCATTATCACCTTGCTAAGGTGCTAAGTTTGGGTGGAATTCCGCACATTCCCTGTATTAAATAAATTAGTCAATACCATTAAATCTTCTTATCTTTGTAGGTACATTCACGATATACTCGTTCTGCAGTATTATAAATTTGATCTAATGTTTTGCTATCTTCAACATCCATAGAAATCAGATGAGTACCTATCTCTTCCCAACTCCCCACATCAAAAGGTTGGTATACTACACCATTCCCAGGCTGCAATTTTCTAAGTAATAATTCAGTTGGATCCTTTAACATACTTACATTCTTTTCAATAGGTTTCCACACGTTGGTGATTTCTCCATCACTAGGAGTATATTTGAAGTCATCACGCTCAAAAATAGAGTCAATTGCAAGATCGACAATTTCGTAGTATCCAGTATAGACCCACATGTGGTAGCTATTATTTTGGGGATTAAACGGATACTCAAGGTTATATTCTGGTAAAACAGCATTACCTATAGCAAGTACATACCCTTTAGTAACATAGCTGGCTATTAAAGTACCAGTAATTAACGACACATCTCTACACCTATCTTTTCTAGATATGTTATGAATTTTAAATGCCTGTTTGACTGCATGTTCTATTCTATTTTTCACTTTATCATCTGTTTGGAAAATGAGATAACCCCCTTTTCTTTAAGATAACCTTATATAGAATATTAAAGGAACGTAATTATTTATTGTGGTAGATATTGATTATATTACTCCCGCAAATAACTTAAACCTTCATTATTATTTTGCACTCCATATTCAAGTTGATCTTTTAGATGTTGATACTTACCTTTACCATCTTGAATAACTTGATTCCATTTTTTTATCCAAACTTCAACGTTTTCCGTATAATAAATTAAGCCAAATGATCTATCACTCTGTTTACCTTTTTTTATAGCAAAGTTGTTTAACTTCACACCAAAATAAATTTCCATTTGGTCTTTCCTTTATCGAATCATCGGGACGGTTCTCACGATTCATATCCCATTCACGTTTCATTCAATTACTCAATATTTCAATCTGGTAACTACATCCAACCCTTTGATTCTATATTAATATAAAATCATAAAAACCATCCCCACAGATTCCAGGAAAAAAACTTAATAGTCATCCTCAATTTCATATCTACCAATATTAGATGTTTTGTTTAAATTTGTTGTTAAGAAATAATATAGCCAGTTGCTATCATTCCTTTGTTTACTTACTGAAGGTACTATGTTTGTTTCTTCTGTTTCTTCTGTTTCTCCTGCCGTTCCTTCAGCTTCTTCTGTTTCTCTTGCCGTTCCTTCAGCTTCTTCTGTTTCTCCTGCCGTTCCTTCAGCTTCTTCTGTTTCTCCTGCCGTTCCTTCAGCTTCTTCTGTTTCTCCTGCCGTTCCTTCAGCTTCTTCTGTTTCTCCTGCCGTTCCTTCAGCTTCTTCTGTTTCTCCTGCCGTTCCTTCAGCTTCTTCTGTTTCTCCTGCCGTTCCTTCAGCTTCCTTCCTGCTTCTTCTGTTTCTCCTGCCGTTCCTTCAGCTTCTTCTGTTTCTCCTTCAGCAGCGTTTATTTTATTGATTTCAACCCTTAACTCATTAACCAATTCTTCTATTAAGTCGGCTTCTATCGAAAAAGAGTACTCTTCAATTATATTTGACATAATATCCTGTGCTTCTAAGGTCTTCATATTATTATTATAGTGTTTAATACATATATAAATGACTGACTTCTTTACTTCATTTAATACACTAGAATATTTAGGATTAACAAATGATACATTGTTATCCAAAAGCTGTTCAAAAAACTTGTCATCTTTAAAATGTTGATTATCTTTGCATTTACCTAGCCAACCATGAATACAGCATTCTTAATAGAAGAGCCAATTGCCATCATAAAGGCTTTCTTCAGACAGAAGAGTTTCATAATGGGAAAAATCTAAAGTTCCTTTTAAAAGGTTCTTAGAATTTAATATCATTACCAATATATTTATTATTGCATTGTCATCCTTTAACAATAGTTTACTAACATCTTCTTTTATAGGAATATTCAACTTTGCAGCAAAACTAAGAGCCCATGAGACCTCAAAGTCATTTCTTAACTCTACATTATCTCTAATAAGTACATTAATAAAATCTTGTATCCTTACATCATTTAATGGATAACCTCTATATTTATATCCTTCAATAGTTTCAAACACTGTAGGTATTATCGATGAATCTACAAGGATAGATTGTAATAGTAATGATTCAAATACATCCCAATTCTCTCTATAAATTACCACTCCCCTCAATACTTTTACTGCATAGTTTAATATTCCTTTTTCGTCTGTTTGAATTTTATTTTTAAAAGCTGTACTAAAGAATTCCTTTATATCTGTATGTTGCATAGAAATTGATTTTCTCTTATCCTTTTTATGTTTTCTAAATTCATACTTTTTAAAGAAGAATAACCACTCAGATTCCAAAACTTGTGGTATTTTAATTACTTTTGTCTTTGAATTATTTAAATCAAGTCCATAATTTTTTAAAATTTTATTTAAGATATTCAGGGCTCTTTCAGCTTCTTCTGATGAACTAAAATAATATTCCATATCATCTGTATATCTATAACCTACTAAACCATCACCATATTCTCTTTTGAATTCATCATCAATTGTTGTTCCTAATATCTCCTGTACTATTAATGATACAACTGGACCGATAGGAATTCCTACAGTCTGTCCATCCTGCATATTTCTTACCAATCTATCAATCACATTACCAAAGTACCCATCTTCTCTTGGATTTGCTTTTGCCACCTCTTTTGTATGTAGTGCCCATGGAATAGAATGAGTGTAAATACTTGGATAATACCTTGTGATATCTGCTTGTAATATATATCTATTTAATACTAGATTATGAATTCTTCTATTGATCTTTTCAGACATTTTATATTTTGGTTCTATCCTATCTTCAGAAATTTGTGGAGTGGTCAAAGAAAATTGCGACTTTGCAAAATGTGACTCTAAATCACCCCAATTATTTTCAATTAATTTTGCTAACAATATATAATGTAATGGGTGTGGAACAGACAGAATCCTTCGGAAATTTTCTGTTTTCGGAATTGAAAAATCAATGAGTTTGCACCATTTATTTAAACCTTCTTTTGATAGTCTTGATTTTGTTAAATCAAGACTATCAATAATCTCACTTAAAGTAGTAGAATTAAATTCACTTGGTATTTGGCTAGCAAAATATCCCGATGATATTATTTTTTTTGCAATTTCATTTCCTTCTGACATGTTATCACTTCCAAATTAAATTTTCTTTCTATTCTATTGTGCAATTTCTCTACTTCTTCCTCAATTTCTATAAAAGATTTATGAAGAATAAAGTATCATTGGTAAATTAACATCTCGTTAGCTTCCACGTACATATAAATGTCGGAACAATCATCAGAAGTGCCCCATATAACATTAGGATTTGATTGTTCATTCTACTCCCTCCAAATATTAGCTTTTATTACAATTTTATCATATTAACGTTTTTATTTTTGGCGTATTCGTATTAAGAAAAAGTATTTACCTACTTAACGAAAACGTTTCATTAATATATTTTTCTTCATCTCTTAGAAACGTGGGGAAGGTTCTCTCAATTCCATAGCCCTTTAATTTTATTCATTACCAGTCTGCCTTTAACCCTTCTTGGGAGTTTCTACCTCGCAGAATATAATGCATTTAGAAATTGAATTTTACTGATTAATTTCGAATTATTTAAAAGAACATAACCAAATTCGGTTACACTCATTATTAACTATATATTATTACGTGTTCTAAGCTTCTGAATAGCAGCCTATACATTTGGATAACTCACAAATTGATGTAAGACAAACAGGTAAAGGAAGCAATCACATAGGATAATGAGCTCAATTGCATATGATTCTATCCCTTCAGGCTTTAATTCTATATCCTATATAAATCAAGCAGTTCTATAATTAATTATTAGGAATTTTTAGTTCGAATACGTCTGAATAACGCCACACTTTCTGTGTGAAGTAGCCCCATCCTATACTGTAATGGTGGTATAATAAAAGAAGGAAATTAGTGGAAAGAAGGGTGGGGCGGTATGGAATTCAATGTAATTCGATCCTTGATGATAGAAGAAGAGTTGAAAATAGTTCTTTGAAGTATTAATTTTGCTGTTCGAGCTTGCTACACTAATTTTTTCGTCATTTATTTCTTCCGTTGTAACGATACCAAGTTGAACATTTTTATCTTCGGATATATTTGTTACATAAATATCTGTTCCCACTGCCGTCTTTATATTATTTTCTAAAAGTGAGATTGTTAATGGGGTATTTGATTTAACTTGCTCTTGTGAAATTGTTACAGGTATACTAATTTTAAGCTCATCTATTCCTTCTTTGAAAGTTGATAATTCAATTGGAGTCATAAATTGTTCATTATCAATTTTCAGCGATTCACCAATATTAACTTCCGGTGTATCATCAAAAAAATAAACTATCAAAAATGGGCCAAAAAATGTTAATGCCCCTCCAAAAACTACAGCCACAAAAACATCCATGAATTTTTCTCGCAAACGGTTCACTCCTATAATTTCCTTTAACTATTAAAATTCGCCATCTAATGACAAAATCCTCCATTTATGAAACTTCTATTTTACTGTATTTGTGTTGTTGCATTTTTAAATCTTTAAATTACTTATATAATCAAAAGGAATAAAATGTTTTTTTGGGGAAGGGGCTTTTTTATTGAATATACCGAAGTACATACATGATTTTTTACTCTTGTAGCAAACAACGAGGTAGATATTTATAATGAATTTTTTTTACATCATTAGCTAGGAATTTTCTTAAGAAACGAAATACACAAACATTTTAAAGTTGAGTTTGAACGCAACGTAAGATCCTTTCAACCTGGAGATAAGTGTGTGAAAAGTGAAATTTATAAGTTATTTACAATCAAGATGCTTCTGAGAAATATGCAATAGAATTAATGTTTCCTATAAACGGACAATACCCTGAATCCACGTTTAGCTTTGTAAAAGACATAAAATTTATGGAACAAACTAAGGAACTTGGCTTTACTCAAACATTTGCTGTTACATATGTTGAAGATAGATTATTTATAAAGGCTCAAAAACCAATGGTATATATTCTTATTTTAGCAATGGTCAGCTGTTGCATGGTGAAATAATGAAGCCAACGGGTAAGAAGAAAGATGTTTATATAATTGACGGAAATTATGAAGTTGAATGGTTATCACTTGCTAATGGCTCAAAATATTATTTGTAATCAATTTAATCAAACATAAAAGCAGAGTTCCCAAAGGAACTCCGTTTCTTATTTATGAGCTTATAAATTTAAAATCCTTATTTTACATGTTCTTGAAGAACTTCTTTTAATAATTCAATTGCACTTTCTTCTTTCGGGTCATTTGTTCCAAGCTCACCACGGAAGGCTTTTAATAAAATAGAATCCTTCAATCTTTCTAAATCATTGAATAATGATTCTATTACATGCAATTCATTTTCTTTATTTAATAAATTTTCCACCACTCTTAATAATTCTTTTTGTTCTTCCTTTGGAATAAGGGGGAAAGGCAAGTTCTTTACCTGGGTATAATTTAAAGCTTGTCTTGTTACGCCAATTTGTTTTTTATTGATTTCTCTTTGCATATATGGGGAGTTCAACCAATATTGTGGCAGGTAATCATTTACATCATCATTAAACCTTAAAGCACATACATGCTGGTTAACATTAGCTGGTATTAATTCTTTATTCATTTTAGCCGCTCTACCTATAGATGCTCCAGTAATATTAAATAAAGTTTCGCTGCCATCCAAATGTGTTCGTTTCATATTAGAATGAATTTCATCACTAATATAAACTATATTGTCAACACTCATGTGGTTTTTAAGGACATTCTGACTCCTTATAAAGGGAACGCCCGTTTCTTGATAAACTTTACTACCACCTTTGGGAGTACTACCACTACTCACAAAGGTGGTAACCTCACCAAATGTAGTCCAATGCCACTGATTTGGAATATGATAACCAATCTCTATATCATTTTCTTTGTAATCCTGGAAATTGCTTTTATTGTTTTCTGCACGCCAATTCTTAGTTAATTCACCACGAAAAGCTTTGTCTAAAATTGCAGCTCGACGAAGTTCAAATGTTCCCTTTGCTTCTTCAATTAACTTTTTAGCTTCTTCAATTTTATTTAAAAGACGTTCGATTTTTTCGGCAATTCTCGCCTGTTCTAATTTATTCGGTAAAGCAATAGGACTACTTTTTAAAGTTTTTAAGTAAATTCCTTTTTGGGCTGTACCTTTAGCATTATCCAATAAAAAGTTTTGAAATGGCAGGCTTTGAAAATAATATTTTAAAAAACTTGAATTAATATGCTTTGCTTTAATATGAGCGACACTTCTTTGTAATGCAAAGAGCGGTGCAGCTTCTTTTAAGATAGTGGTCCTTCCTATAGAACCTACTATTGTTAATAATAAATCCCCTGGTTCCAAAGGTGTCCTTTTAAATTCTCTTTTATATTGTTCTTCGGTGATATATCTATTAGTGTCAAATGTCATGTATCCATTTTGAATATTTTTCCCACTTAACATCGGTATACCCTTTTCTTGTTTAGGAGGAGGATTATGAGAACCATCAGCTATCAAATCTGATATAGAATATAAATTTACCCAAATCCAATTATCTGGTAAATCATAAAGCTTTTCTTCATTTGATAGCAATGCTTCTTCCAATAACACATTCATAGTTTTTTTCTTTTTACTCACTTGTCCACCTCCTCAGAATCATCTAATTTACGGAGCTCTTGTACAACTTCATTCAACAAATTCATCGCTTGCCGAAGTTTTAAGATTGCTTGTTCTGCTGATTCTATTGGGTCAGGTAAGTTTTCATAAGAAGAATAAGATTCATCTGCAATTAATCCAATATCTAAATTATCGTTTTTGTTAGAAATTTCTTCTCTTGTAAACTTGTTCCACCGTTCATCTTTTATTTGAGTACGGTCTTCAGACACATAAGCTTTCATAAAATCTTCAAAATGAGCCATCGTTAATTGATTGCGTTTGCCGAAAGAGTCCATATTTGTACGAAGGTCATACACCCATACATCTTTTGTGTTTCCTTTGTCTGTTTTACCTTTTGTAAAGAATAGTACATTGGTTTTTACACCTTGTGCATAGAAAATCCCTGTAGGCAATCGTAAAATAGTATGGAGATTACACTTATTCATTAAGTCCAGACGAATCTTAGCTCCAATTCCACTTTCAAACAACACGTTGTCAGGTATTATAACAGCTGCACGAGCATTCCCATCATCTTTAAGAGCATTATAAATTAATTGTAAGAAATTAAGCTGTTTATTCGATGTTTCAAAAGTTAAATCATCACGAGAAACGCGCTCCCCACCTTTTTTTGTACCAAACGGAGGATTTGTTAGAATAACATCAAAATTCTTAATCCATTTTCCGTTCCCTGACAATGAGTCTCCATTTTCCAAACGACCTTCCATGTCGTGAAGTAAAGCATTCATTAATGCAAGACGGTGAGTTCCTTGTACAAGTTCCATTCCTGTAAATGCTTCCTTCTTTTGAAATTCAGCTTGTTGTGGGTCTAAATCATAATAATCATCTGTTTTATTCTTCAAATATTGGTCTGCTGAAATCATAAAACCAAACGTTCCAGCTGCAGGGTCATTTACCTTTTCCCCTACTTTTGGGTCTACAAGTTGAACAATTAAATCAATTAATACACGAGGTGTAAAATATTGCCCTGCTCCAGATTTTGTTTCGTTTGCGTTTTTTTGTAGCAGTCCTTCATAAAGGTTGCCCAATCCTTCTTCTTTAGCGTTATACCAATCAAGAGAAGCGATAGATTTTATTATTGTATCTAAATTCTTAGGGCTCGTTATTCTCGTGGAAGCATCCATATAAATTTGCTGAAGCTTCTTGTTTTCACTTTTACCTAATTCCAATAATAATTCTTGATAAAAGTTTTTAAGTTCCACGCCTTCTTTTTGTACTAAATCATCCCATCGGTAACCTTCTGGAATAACAGCTTCAGTTTCTTGTTCTTTCATCATTTTAAGAAATAAAATATATGTTAGTTCAGTTACATATTCTTGATATGTAATACCATCGTCACGTAGCACATCACATAGTTTCCATAATTTCTGAACGATTTCTTGGTTGTTCATTTTTTTACCTCCGTTATTTATGTTTATAATATTTTTGTGTTTATAAAGCGAACTTTACTATTATAACGTAAATAGCGCCTCTATGAAGAGGCACTATTTCAACTCACGTATAAGCTATCATTTATTGTTTTTACAACAGTATCAATGTCCTCGCCAAATTCTCGTTTTAAAGCTTTATATCCGCCATCACTTTTAAATGGCTCTTCAGTAAAAGCTTCTTGAGGATTAGGGGCTAAAATTGGAAATCGGAGCAACTGTTTTTCTATTCTTTCAAGCCATTTCTTTTGTCTAGGAGTCCATTGATTTAGAGAGTAAACTTTCTTCATGGCATTTCTGATACGTGTATCATGGTCAACAAGCGCTTCACCCAAAGCAGCTTGTCGAATAAAACTAATAATATCAGCTGTTATGTCTTGATTATTGGTTTGTTTCCATGCTGTTTGCAAATGTGATTCTTTAAAACCTTTTGTTTCTAGGATAGTAATAAGCTCTCTTAAATCTTGTCTAGTTAAATCTTTTGGCTTTGTACAAATCAGATTAAGAGCTGGGATTTCATTAATATTTTCTCGAATAAAAGTGACGAAACCATCAATATAATCTTCAGGTCGACTGTTTCCTTCACCGTAACCACGAACTACAGATTCTACATTATCTTCTTTATTTGAGATATAACGCTTTTCGCCACTTGGTCTATACGTTTCAATAAACTCAAAAAGCAAAACATCTTTTTTAGCTTCTAGTGGAGTATGAGACTTCACATTATTTACCCATTCATCAATGCTTTTCCCATCAGACAATTCCTTGAACTTTTGTTCAGCTTTATCATTTAGTTTTTGCTTACGTCTTTGGATTTTTGCAACCAATTGGTCTTTAAAGAAAGCTTGCTCTTCTTCTGAAGTAGCATTAACAAACGCTTCGTGTAATGCTCCAATGGTGTCATTTTGTTTCTTAACTACTGGTTTCATTTCAGTATAACTTTTTAACTTATCGTAAATGCCTACAGCATCGAAGATATTAAAATGAGTTTTCCCAATCTCAGGACATAAACGAGTAGCACGTCCTAGCATTTGGTCATATAAAATACGTGATTGAATACGCCTCATGAAAACAAGGTTTGTAATAGCAGGAACATCAATTCCAGTTGTTAATAAATCAACTGTAACGACAATATTAGGTAACCGTTCGTTTTTCAATCGCTTTATGGCTTCTTTAACATGATAAGTATAACCAGTGATTTTAGCTATAGCGTCATCTTCTACTTCATCGCCTCGTTCTGTGAATGCTTCCTTCAATAAACGTACTATTAAATCAGCATGTTGGTCAGTAGCCGCAAATATCAAAGTTTTTTCATTACTCGTTGGGTCAATATAATCCGTAAGTTTGTTCAAAATAGCTCTGTTGAAAGGTTCAGTGATAACCTTCTTATTGAATTGAGCAACTTCAAAATGTAATTCATCTGCTATTTTCTCTAGTTGGATTTCTGAGGTATCGACATCATATATTTCAACTTCTTCATCTTTTTCAAAATTAATTCCTGCTTGAGCAAGCTCTGTTTGGAATAAATACGGTGGCTCGTGGTCAACTAAAAATCCGTCCAATACTGCTTCGCTATAAGAATATTTGAAAATTGGTTCTCCAAAGATTTCTGATGTGTGAAGTGCAGGTGTAGCAGTTAACGCCAAACTAGCTGCATCAAAAAAGTCAATTACTCGTCTGTATTGGCTTACGTAATCATTTTGGTCTTTAAACTCAAGCTCTTCATCGGTCATTTCTCGGTCAACTGAATAACCACGATGAGCTTCATCTACAATAATGAAATCGAATTGACCAACACTCGGAATGTTGTCGCCATCATTGTAAAATAATCGTTTTACCATTCCTTGAACCGTAGCAATTTGAACTCTTGTTTCAATATCTGGCGTTACATCTTCAAGAGTATTTACATTATAAATATCTGTAAAAGAAAGCCCTTCTACTTTAGTATCAATCAAAGAATCTTCTGTCTGCTGACCCAGGGAATTGCGGTCAACCAAGAATAGTATTCTGCGACATTTTTTAGTTTTAATTAAACGATACATTAGCGCAATAGCTGTACGAGTTTTACCTGTACCAGTAGCCATTGCAACTAACATTTTTCTTTGTCCTTCTTTTAAAGCCTGTTCTGTTGCTAAAACGGCTTTCTGTTGATAATCTCTTAAATCAAATTTTGTTATGTCTTCATCTTCAAGACGTTTATTTGCTCCGCTGTCGTCTTGGCTCAATAATAATTCCAAATCAGCAGGTGAATGCCACCCTTCCAATGGACGGGCATGTTCTAATGGCTTACGTGAATCCCAAAACCATATTCCCGATTCATCTTTAAGTTGCTGTAAATATGCTCTTCCGTTCGTAGCATATAAGAATGGCACTTTATATTTACCGTAGCTATCACCAATTATTTCTTCATCAACTTGTATTATATTTTGAGCATAAACTTTAGTTTGACTTTCCAGAACACCAGGAATGTTTTTCTTTTTGGCCTTAGCTTCAATGAGACCTACTAGACGTAGACCGATGAACAAAGCGTAATCAACTCTGCCACCTTTAACTTTCCATTCTGCAATTGCCATGTTTTTATTCTTCTCTGGAGTTGTACCTTTGGTGTAATGATTTAATAAATTTGAATCTACTTCCCAACCAGCTGTTCGAAGCTTCTCATCAATAATTGAACGAGTTTCCGCTTCTGTTAATTGCTGACGTTTCATAAATCTACGAGATGCTTTCTTCCGTTCATTTTTCTCATCTTCATGCTCTGTTTTTGCCTTTTGTCTTAAAACTTCCAATTCGTTTTCAAGTTCCTGGACTTTTTCATCATGTTCCTGTTGGAGTAAATCTAGATTTATAGAATCCAAATTTTCAGGTGTTATGTATTCAGGTTCTTCAAAATTATAATCACCATACACTTCCATAAACCAAGATGATAAACGGAATGTAAGATGTAAAAGGGTTTTTGCTTCTTCTACATCACCATAATTTCCTTCGTGAGATGCTTTATTGCCTTTAAGACGAAGTGTTTGAAATATATCAATTAATTCTAGTTCCACAAGTCCTTCTTTTCTTAGTGTATTAATACGGTCTAATTGTTTATTTCGATACGGTTCAGGGATGTTTTCCAAAGCTAAAATAAATTTGGATAATGTTTCACCAAACAAACGTAGCTTCATTAATGTTGTATGTGGGTCTTGAAACACATTGTTCTCAGCTGTTTCTCCTAAGTTTGCTAGCACATCCCATTTTCCACGCAAAAATGAAAAGTTACTATCCATTCTCATCACCGTCCTCCAAATCTAATGTATATATTATACCAAAAATATACATTGACTGGTTCAATCATAAAAAAACTGTATTATATTTTCTCTTCAGTTCAAAATAAAATGATAATAAATGGATATATATATGTAAAATATCACTAAACAAAATATGAGGGGGCTAGAAAATGTCAGAATACGAGATTACTTATCATACAAATAACACTGAGGGGGAAATTGGACAAACTGGACTTAGTACTCCTGTAGGCAATAAACAGATAATTCAAGCTAATTCTGAGGAAGAAGCCAGAACTATATTTCATGAAAAATATGAAAAACTTTCTGAAGCTGAAACTAACATTATAGACGATGTTAAAAAAATCAAATAAATAAACTTTGTATCTTTCCTGATACAAAGTTTTCATTTTATTTTCAGTATAGATTTCTTAATAATATCGATAAATCATAAAGAAAGCCGGTATAACTGAGTTTCACTAAATAGGTGTATGATTAATTATGATTCTAAAAAGTAGTTGTTGACGTATTCGGTCAACAATCCGTCAACAACTATAATTATATATTGTTCTGCTTACAATTATCACCTTGATAAGGTTGGGGATCATGCTTGCCAATCTAAGTAATTGTCTAGGGGATGGGGCATTGCGTTATGTTTAACAATATTGGGGTAATGTTTTGCGTAACTTTTCTCTAATAGTGAGCTAGATTCTTTATAAACTTTCAGCAAGAATTCGTTTAAACTTTTAGCACCATATATAATATCAGATATAAATAAATACGAAGGTATTTTTGATGTGTCAAATTCTTTGAGTAGTAAGGATGAAACATGGACACTACTACTCTTTCCAAACCCAATTTCATAAGGCACCCACCACGAACCCTTTTTTTTAGTTTCTTCTGATATAACACACATAATATGTGTGCTAGCTTTTATTCCATTTTCTATACATTTTGTAATGGCTTCATGATCACCATTGTCAGCAGCTACTTGAAGTTCTGAGTCATAAATATCAAGATAAATGTCAAAACCAGCGTTTTGAATATACTCCCCAATCCTTTTAACTTTTTCCTTATCTTCACTTATATGCGAAAGAAAAATACATGCGTTATAACTATTATATTCTTTATCTTCAAATAGATAACTCTTCTGCAAATATGGGTTAGCTAAATTTTTTCCTTTTTTCCTCATAACTTTCCTCCTTTATAACATTTGGTTTAGAGCCTTAATAATTCCTTCTTGAGAAAAGCTTCGTGCCCATGTAGCATTGGAGCCCAATAAAGCAGAAGGGGAGGGATTGGAATTCGATATTTTTACACCTATTAACTTTAAACCAAGTTCCTTTGCTTTTCTTATTTCCCAGTCTACCCATTGACTCTTATGTGTTTCCTGTCCAACTATAACTAGACAATATCTAGCCGTCTTCATTTTTTTGGTAATTCCAGCTCTTATCACACTTGCATTATTACTATTAATTGGTACTTTTACTGATCTATCTGTAAATTTAAAATTAAAAGCCGTATTAGCATCCCATGCATTAAGTAGATTCTTATAATGCTTGTCCAATCCATAATGAAAACTAACAAAAACATTTTTATTTGTCATAGTACATCCTCCTAAACTGAGTTAAAATAATACATACACCTATAATAATGGTAAAAAATAACTAATACAATAATTGGAGGTTATTATGGCTGAAAAAATAGAAGAAAAATTCCCCTATTATTATCATGAAGCAAGCAAACTATCTATAAAATCTCAAAATCGATATATAGGTTTGTTCAAATGGAGTTTAATATTATTAATCTCAGCATTATCATTAAGCTGTTGTCTTCCTCTTATTAAATCAAGTTCATTTCTAAGAGTTTACAGTACTGCAATCGTATTTTTAATCTTATTAAGCGCGTTATTTACATGGATTGTTCATAACTCCAATTTACAAAAGAAGTGGTATGACGGAAGAGCTATTGCGGAATCTATCAAGACTATGAGTTGGAAGTTTATAAATTCTGTGCATCCATATGATCAAAAAGAATCCGAGAATATTTATATAAAGGATATTAAGGACATTCTAAAAAAACACGGGGGTGTGTCCAAACTATTAACCTTAAGTATCACAGAGGGTAATACTATAATTACAGATGAAATGCAATCGTTTAAAGCTTTACCTGAAGAAAAAAGGAAGGAAGTATATTTGGCTCAGCGTATTCAAAATCAAATTAATTGGTATACGAATAAAGCACAAGAAAACAGTCGAGATAAAAACATATGGTTTTATACAGCTTTTTCATTTCAATTATTAGCTATAGTGGCTGTGATTATATTATTTTTAAATTCTGACCTGGCAGTAAACTTTGTAGGATTGTTTGTTACCATAAGTACCTCGCTAATATCCTGGATACAAGTAAAGAGATATCAAGAGTTAATTGAGGCATACAGTGTAACGGCAATGGAATTAGAGTTTATATATGATAGAGGAATTCGTATTAAAGAAAGTGATTTACCTAATTTTATTGGTGATGCAGAAAAGGCAATATCTCGAGAGCACACATTGTGGATAGCTAGAAGAGACCATTCAACCTTTAAAGATATTAATCATCCATAATTAAGTAACTAGAACCGGTTTTTCTTTTTCGTATCGAGAATTCCAGGCATACATTTGATCTTTGATTACCAAGCTGTCATGCTCTTGATGTCGATAGTACCTTTTCGCTCAAGATAGTCTATGAGCTCCACATTACGAGCAATCTCCACTTAATCCGCGCTTACATGTTTGGCCATATAGCAATTCACCTAAAATTAGATAAAAAAACAGACAGGGAGGAATCTCCCTGCCTAACGCTCTACCTCTTCCTTTTCTATTTTCATTTCCATATACTGAAAATCCTCCTTACTCCGCTTTCCATTATTAACTTCCGAAGTGGGAGTTTCTTTTTCCTTCTCTTTATAGAACTCTCTATCCAACTTACTTTCAATTTGATACAGGCGACGCTCTCCACGATCAGTAAATAGCAATTCTTTCAACTCTTGAAGAGATTCCTTTTTAAGATGATACACCTCATCTTTACTATGAGTATCTTGAAAAGCACGTATCTTTCTTAAACGTTCTTGCCAGTCATTGTTTTCTTCTTTATCTAACCCTTTTCCGACCATTGGTTCAAAAAAGTTCGTGACCTCTCTTTTATAAGCATCTTTGAAGTCTTGATGAGAATAATGCTTATCAAGTTTTTCTTCCTTATTAAAAGGCACGCTATCCTTCTCAGCCTTGCTCACCTGGATTCGGTATATTTCCGAAAGCTTTTCTGTAGATACTCCCTCTCTTTCTTGTTTATCCTCTTCCATATCATGTTTTGATTCACTAAAACTCATAGTTTTTTCTCCTTCCTTTTCTTGGTCTATGGATTCTTCAATGGTCGTAATAAATTCTTTAGCTGTTAACTGAACTTCTTGTAGCAAACTTTCATGGTCTTTAAATTCATGCCCCTTCGTCCAGTTATGCAGATAACCTAAAGAGTAGTCACTGGTATCAATATTGAAATAGGAAGCAACAGTATAAGCTGTCATTTCCGCCTGAAATTCTTTCTCAGGTTTTGAGGAGGCGTTGAAATTGTCCTTAGTATGGAGTTTGGCGTGTGTAAGTTCATGGAGTAAAGTCTTGGCATCCTGACGTTCAGAATTCCGGGGATTAAGAGCCACCTCGCCCCTTTCTGTATAACTAACTCCTTTGGCCGTCCCAAGCTCTTCATAAGGTTCTACAATTCGAATGTGATTCTTTTCTGCAATCGCCTCCATACCCTCCCTTAACTGACGGTAGTTATCAACTTCTCCATCGATCCACTTGTTCGGAAAGATGTGAGGTAAGTCCTTTTGCGTGGCGCTCGTTTGAGAAATATCGAATACACTTCCTGTAGAAAAAACAAGACGACCATCTCGTTTATCGAGTTGGCCGTCTTTGACTTGTTGCTTCTCTTGTTTGGTTGCTTTTTTAAGAGGGATCCATTCCCCCTCTCTATTCTGAAATTGCTCTCCTAATCGATTGGGAACAAGTATTTTAATGCTTTTTTCTCCTTTATTCACTGGAAAGCCTTTTTCCTTCCAAAAAGCATATGATCCAACAGCTTCAGCTCCTTGGAACTGGGATTCGATGAGTACTGTATTTCGAGGAGAATAGCGATAAAACTTACCCATAAAGTCCAAGTACTCTTTTAACTGGTCCGGCGAATGAAAGTAATTTGAAATACGTTCTTCCATTCCAGCCGTGAGTTTTTCGATTTCCTCTTTGATTTGTTCAGGTGACTTTTTTTGATAAGGTCGTTTACTCTTCGCCATGGTCATCAGCTCCCTCACTGATATTCATGAGCTCTTCCATTTCTTCTTCATCATAGTGCTGATCAGAATTTAAAACCAACTGCTGCGTTTCTTTATTAAAAGGAATGAGTAAGTTCTCATGATGCATTAAATGATATGCGACGTCACCTATCTCTTGTTGGTTTAACTCAAGCACATATTCCTGAGATCCTACTACGATAACTAGTTCATTTCGATCACCAAAACCTTTAAATACACCCATCTCATAGTTTTGATTAAACAACAACATAAATCCAACTCCTCTCCATATTTGAAGGTAATGAAAAACAAAATAAGATAAGTTGATAACCCTTGCCTATTCGGCACTAATTCTTTTTTGCCGTTGATTACTGATCCGTTCTTCAACAGCTTCCCTCGCATCTTTCATTGCCTGGCTCTCAAAAAGCTGTGTGGTGACACAGCTCTCCAAGTTTTGATCCATCGCAAATCCATTCATCAATTCGAGAAGCACTTGCGTATTTTTGTTGGTGCTGTTTGCTGCTAAGCGTAACCGTTTCATCTCTTCAGAATAGACCTCTTGAAAACGAGTGGCCATCAAACTCATTACATATTCCATTGAATGATCCCTCGACTGTTGTTCTTCCCATTCCGCAACAATACGGTCCAAAGCTTCCCCAGGATATCGAATATGATGTTGCTCCTGGTACTCGTTTATTAAATCAATCGTTTCTTCATGTAATGTAACGTTTTGGCGTTTCCGCATCATTTCCAACCTACCTTTCTCGTTCAATATCACGTTCCAATTTCTGATGATCCAGATCGTTGATAAATTGGTCATAGGTCTGATCCATTGAGCGTTGAATTCTTTTCAACGATCTCTGTAATTGAAAACCAGGAGGCATAGAGCGAATGGAAGGATGGGATGCAGAAGTAGAGTGTGATTCTTGCTTTGAATTCTGTTGCCGGTCATAACTTTTTATTTCTTGAAGAAAAGCATTCCCCATCCTTTTATAGAGATCCTCAAGCTTGTTCTGTTTATAATGCTGATAACGCTTTTTGTCTTTCTCCCCATCTCCATATGCACGTTGTAACACCTCGACTTCTTGATCAAGTTTCTGATGCAAATGCTTCATATCTTCTTTATGATTCTTGTTTAAATAACTGGTAGTGAGTTCGTCAATCTTCCCACGAATTGGATTGAGTGTTTGATAGCCATATTGCCACTTCCTTCTATCATTGGGTAACTGATGATAGACTTCCAAGAATAACGGTTTAAGCTCACGATTTTGCCACTCCAAGCTGCTCATTTCTTTTTTGGAATGAACCATATGGTCTCGAATTAAAGAATTTATTTGATTCCGTTCTTGATCTCGATCGAGCAATCCGTTGACCACTTCACTCTTCATCGCATCTAACGTTTTCGGCTTGCGTTTGCCTCGCTCACGCGTTGGATTTGGTTCTACCGTTGCAACATGAATATGAATGTTATCGGTGTTATAATGAATAGCCGCAGACCAGATTGCGCTTTCCAATAGTCCTTCTTTTTTCAACATGGTCTGCATCGATTTCCTGGTAACTTGCTTCAATCGATTCTCATCAAGAGTATGCGATTGCTGATCGTATACTCCTTGTTGTTGAAGCCACTCATTATCAAACGTAATGACGTCCTGCCACATGACGCTATTATTTTCTTGAGCTTGTCTAAATAACGATTTAATTCCACTTTTTCCTTCCATTGATAGATGATCTGTTTGTTGGGTGAACAAGGCTGAGGTTTTGTCTGGGTCATCCATATAATCGTTATATAAATTGAAAACAGACAGGTGTACTTCTCCTTTTCCTTTTGCTTCTTCGCGATCCACATACTGAACGTAATCTTGGAATCCCTTTTGATTCCCAGTCACAAATTTTGTTTTTAAA
Organism: Pseudalkalibacillus hwajinpoensis; assembly: GCF_015234585.1. Classification (NCBI taxonomy): domain Bacteria; kingdom Bacillati; phylum Bacillota; class Bacilli; order Caryophanales; family Guptibacillaceae; genus Guptibacillus; species Guptibacillus hwajinpoensis. Next base: position 1,088,508 of record NZ_JADFCM010000001.1, on the reverse strand, counting down.
ACCACACCAGGTGTGACCGTTTCACTCATGGTTTTTCACCTGATTCTTCAAAATGCAAAATGTCATACATTTCTCGTATCGCTGTGTAACAATGTGTCATCGTTTGAATGTTTCGATCAACCAATTGGTTTAACCGTTTTTCTCGTTCATTCTCTTCACGAAAGACGGCTAATTGATGCAACTGAGCGTGTAAAAACTCTTGGCGACTCAATCCTTTTTCATTGGCAAGTTCATCAATTCTTTGAACCGTTCTAGGATCCATATACCGAATTCGAATTTCCATTGAACACCCTCCAATTGATGTAGTCTGTAAACCAGTGCTTAGATAGAAAAGAGCATAAGGGGTTTTTGTTCCCACTTGGTGTGGGAATCCCGGCAGAGCCGGGCAACACGATGGGAACAAGAAAACCGCCAGATGTGTCTTCAATGTGTTGCTAAAACAGCACCCTACATTCACTTTCAAATGAACTGTGTGGCCATAACACAGGCGATGTGTCGCTAACGTGTTCATAAATGAAGCACATAAAAGGGACATTAATCCTCAACCATATCTCGTTTTTCTTTTAACATCGTGAGCTTTTCTCTTGTCGTTTGTATGGCTAGTTCACCGTCCGAAGCTTCACGATTTAACTGTTCTTTCTTATTTTCCAATTGATTGATTTGCGCATTGGTTTGTTCCTTCTCTTCCTCCGTTTCATAGAATTGTTCTGACTCTAATTCAACCACTTTTTGATCAATTTCTTTTAATCGCTCTTCGATCGTTTGAATCATTTCCTGCTTCTCTTCAATCGTTTTTTTCGCTTGGTTGATCTTTTGTGATATTGCAGCAACTTCATACTCCTTTTCCGTTTGAACACTCAATTGCGTGTCTACTTTCACTTTACGTTCGTCTGTATAGATACGAGCTAACTCATTGCTCTTCTCACCTCCTTTAGGAGGAGATGGTTCTCCTTGTATGAGTGATCCATTGCTGATTTCATCCTTATTAATATCTAAAGCCATGACTTCAAATGAAGGACTCACCTGCTGGATACTAACGACATATCGGTTTCCATCTTGATACTCTACTGAAGTTGGAAGATCTCGATTTGGATGTTCTTTTTCCTGGGCTATAAAGATCAAATTCCCCTCATAAATGGTAGGTGATTTCTCAAGGTTCAATGTCACGATCATAAAATTCCTATCCGGATTATAGATCCAATCTTCAACAATCAACTCTCCATATCCACTAATCGTTAACGACTCTTTCAAAGGGGTTTGTTGTACTTTTGCAGGATCGTTTTTTCCGAATACGAGCCCTGAAAACAAAAAGAATAGAAGTAACACAACAATCGCACTCAAGGCGAAAAGATACTTGGTAGAAGTGTTTTCTGTAATTGAATCTGCTTGTCTTTTCATTCATCTCCACCTCTTTATATTTCAGTAAAATCCGTTACGATCCATTGTTCATTTTGATGTTGGGCGTGTATTTCTATAAACACTGGGGAAACTTGTTTTTGTTCATTTTCCAATGAATAAAGAGTGTGTTTGAACCTCACTAACACCGTCGCATAATCATTTGTGAGGTTACTTGCTTCGATGAATACTTGGACATCATTGACACCTGTTCTGGTATCCCCCTTGTAGGTATCTGTGGGGAAGAAAATATTCCGTAGTTCATGACTCATGATCTTTTCAGCTTGCTTCTTTCGTTCTGGGTACGTCTCTTTGTTTTGAACAAAAGCGACTTTTACAAAGGTCGATATTTGTTTTAACAATGGATTATACTGTGATTGAACTTCTACTGGTTCTTGTCGTTCAAGAAGCCGATTTAGCTTGGTTTTTTCTTCTAAGATAGTCTTGTTTTCATGTTGTAATTTTTGAACTTCAGCCTGGAAGTCTTCATTTGAAGACACCTGAAAGTCATAGATGTTAAACGAGGTGATGACCAATAGAACGACTAGAAACAACACAAAAATGATTTTTTTATTCATCCTATCAACGTCCTTTATAAGCCAAGATAAGGGGCTGGATCGATATCCGAACGGTACTGATTTTTCGTCAATACTTCAAAATGCAAATGAGGACCAGTTGAATTTCCAGTGGTCCCACACTTTCCAACAACTTCCTTCTGTTGAACGACTTCCCCTTCGGTTACATGCAATGAATAGAGATGAGCATAGTGACTATATAAGCCAGTCTCATGCTTGATAATCACACTATTTCCGTAGCCTGTATTGCCTTTTCTAACACTGACAACTTGGCCGTTATCAACAGCCCTTATCGGCGTCACGGCGTTCGTACAGGCAAAATCCATTCCACGATGCATGGTCTTTGTTCCATCAAACGGATCAATGCGCATACCATAGTCAGAAGTTTGGATGAATGACCCTGAGATGGGCATCACCCAATCGCCTGTTGGTTCAATTCCTCTTTCGACCACACCACCTTTCAGATAACTTAAGACGGCTTCTACATACCCAATATCTCCGTAACAAGCACCGGTAGCTGCTGATTCAGGTCGGATGCAAGAATATAGCCCGGTATGCTTCAACTCCTGGTACTTCATTCTAGAAAATTCAATGGCTAATTCCTTGCTGTATTCACCATTGTTATGAGCATTGGCATAATCAATAAACCCTCCACCAAAGTTGTAGGCTTGAAGGGTGAGTTTCACATCACCTCTGGCTTTTTCTAACATGTTTGAAAAATAGCGAACACCAACATTAATGCTCCGTTCAGGATCCTCAATACTGTTGGGAGGCAAGCCGAGTGACTCGCTCGATTGCATGACATCATCAAGTAATCCACCTGATTCTTGCATCGTCTTTGCCATCAAAAGCTCCACATAGTCGGAAACGCCATATTTAGCCGCATATTCCTCAAACAGTGGCCGGTATTTCTCCACGGCTGCTGACACTTGAGCAGTTCCATTCACCACATCGACTGACTGCACTTGGTCGTTGGAATGATTTTTTTGAAACCCGATTAATGTGGTAATCGCTGAAGCAAACAGAACCATTTGTAAAAGAAAAAGAGCCATGGCGATTCCTATCAGCCATAGCCATACTTTTCTAGGTACAAGTTGTAATAATAGTGACCAAGGCATTCTTATGCACCTCCGCCAAATAAAGCTAATTCTTCATCCGATACCTCCACTTTAAAACGAATATTTTCAACAGCCCTGATACTTAGCATCGTTTCACCTGTTTGGAGATACGGAATGTCCTGTAACTCACTCTGACTTAACTGCCCAGTGAAAATCTGCTGCATCATCTCAAGATTATTACTATCCTGTTGCATAATGATTTTGTATTGCGTTAACTCAAACAATTTCTTAATCTCTTCTACCATGCTTTGATCCGATCCCTCTGGCACAAAGTCTCGGATCGTATGACTTGCGTAGAGTAAACCACCAAAATACTTCCGTGCTTCTCGGCTGAACTTCGTGAGAAAATCAAGCGCACTTTCGCTTTTCTTTTTCGTATTTATGATGTGATGAGCTTCATCCATCAAGATCAAATAACGTACAGCGTCTTCAAATGCTAGCTCCCCTCGATCATAAGCTTCAAATTGAGGAGCGCCATTTGTTAACATCGAATCCCATAACAAATTCAGCACGTTAAATAACTGAGCTTGAAAGACTTCAGCTCTCATTTGAGACAAGCCACGTAACGTGAATGTGACGACTTGTTGTGAATCAAAGTGTTCCATCGTGGAGACCCCATTGAAGAGATGAGCGTATGTTTCAACGATATTTCGGATGTTCAACTCGATATTTTCCAACCGTCTTCTTCGTTCGAGACTGACATTCTCCCTTTGCTTTCCTTCGTTAGTATTTTCATAGAGTTGCTCTTCTACAAACGTAAGGAAGTCCGAGAAAATAGGATATTCCTGAACAGACTGCTTTGTAATGTTTGATTCTTCCTCCTCTTTCCAAAGACCAAGTTTTCCATAAAGCTTTCTTAAGAGATTCTCGTACTCTTTCAATTCACTATCCTTAGCTTCTGGAGCTAGGAACTTATAAAAGGTCGTCAACTTAGACAAGTGCTGCGTAAATGACGTGTACTCGTCCTCTGCTGTCCGATAGACTTGCAATGGATTAATAACGCCATCCGAACCATCTAATGCAATTTGCTTACCTCCCAGGGCCTCCGTTAATTCTGCAAATTCACCCGTAACGTCGAACGTTCGTACTTTATATCCTTTGATTGCATTGTCCAGCATGATTTTCTTTAGAAAGGTCGATTTCCCAGCGCCCATTGCGCCGACCATAACACCATTAAAACTTTTTCGTTGATGGTCTCTGTGAAACAAATCAAAAAGGACGTTTCCGCCCGTCATGGTCGTGCCGTAAAACGTGCCATAGGGATCATTTAAACTAGTGAAATGAAATGGAAATCCTCCTGCTAATCCGATTGTTGGAATCGGTTGGCCTTCACGCTTGTTTAGGTAGTGAAACTGAGCACTGTAATTGGAGAGTAAAGCTTTCCATTCATATTCTTGCTCATTTAAAAAAATGGAACCTCTAAAGTTTTCATCTTGTAAGGTTGATAAAACAACTTTCACTTTATCTTCTAATTCTGCTTTTGTTGGGGCACTTACATAAAGCCTCAGATGGATGCGTTTCACGACTTCACCTTCCTCTGAAACCTGATTGTATAGTTCCTTCAAGTCGTCATAGTTGTTTTGGGCTTCAATGATCCCGGCGTTATCCCTTTCGTTCATGATTCTAGAACTCTGTTCTGCCATTCCTTTGTTTAAACCATCACGTACCTTTAACCGATCATCCGATATAACATCCATCGTCGTGATCACATGTTCCATATTAAAAATCGGTTCTAACCAAAAGTCCGAGACGCTTTTTGGAAACGAATAGACATGAACGCAAACTTCATACCCATCTCCTTTTCTTATAAATGACTCTTGAAACCTCATCCCACCTTGAGGTTGTATACGCGCAAGGAGATAAGGATTGTAACCGATTGACTTCGTTTTAAGGTGTTCACTACTCTTGCTCGCAAATTTGAACAATTGTCACTCACCTTCCTTTATAGTTTGGAATTCTGATTATAGAGCTTATAAATCAAATCAAGTTTTTTCTCTTCCGTTAATTCAATCAATGGAGCAACTCTTCCTAAGTAACGTCTACAGTTATTCCGATATTCCGATAGTTGCTTGAGGCTAGCCGCGTAGATAAATAAATAAAACTCTCTATTCGTCCGGTGCGTTTCTAAAAATTGAAGTTCCTGACGTTTTTTCAATAAGAATCTTTCATATAAAGGAGCTGAGTTCTTCTCGATTTTATGGTCGATTGCACGCAATTGTTTCTGTATATCAACTGGGAAATTCATTGAAACGATTTTAATGTCATATGAAAAAGACTGAAAGAATTTAGCCATCATCATGATGTCGTATTCCGTCTCATGAGTAGAAGGGGAGTAAATGTCTTTACTTTGGAGCTGCATGATGTCCATATAGCCCTTATTTTCTTGCAGTGCAAACGCCCCATCTGAAGTCATATCGCAAATTGAAAGAATGTCAGCAACGGAAGCTTTAACTCTTGCCCGTTTTGTCTTACGCCTCTTCTTCCGTTTATGTTTTTTCAAAGTGATATTTTCATCAAAAAGGGCTGGTTGCTCTAGCCTGTCTTCATGAAATATTACTGGACGATTTTCTTCTAAAGCCACTTAAGATTCTCCTTTCTCATTTGCCTGAGTATCCATTGAGCAGTAAGTAACCCGGTTCCGAATTACAGCCAAAAACAGGGCTTTACCCATGCGCAACCCTGGGTTAGTTTTAGGTCTTATCAAACAGGACAGTGTCAAAATGATCCAAAAGAACGTGTAGTACCATACTAGGGAAGGATGTACCACATAACGGAAGGTAAAACCAAGTCCTCCAAGAATTAATACCACCAGTAAGTCCTTAAGGTAAAAAAGACGGTTGAGCTTAAGCTCACTTCCGATTTCTAAAGGGATTTTATATTGCAAAACAATCATTCCTCCATTAGAAAAGCGTGAATAAAGTCTATCCTTTATTCACGCTTCTTGAATTTATTTTTCCATTTTTCAGTTGTATTTCGTGATAAATCATAGGTGCGTTTTGCTCCTATAATCTTTTCATTCTGTTTCATTCGCTTCTCTACATTATCTTTCAAATATTGTCCAACCGTGCGATTTTCAATAGGTTGTTGCCTTGTTCGCTGTTGTCCTCCATTAACAGAAGAGGAAGGATTTGATTGCTGATTGTATCTGCTTAAAGACTGCATAGGGCTTGGCTCTTGCCTATCTTTAAGTTTATTTCCCTGAGTGGACGTGCTTTTCGTAGGACTAGGTGTTTGCTTGTTTTGTTGTGATCCATTGGACTTTCCTTTGCCTTGCCCTCCAGCTATTCCAGCCAAGGCACCTGCAGCTCCAGCACTTGAATTCATCACGGCACTTGTTCCTCCACTAGCAATAGCGCCAACTGTTTTTTTCGTAACTGGCCCAAGCGTTTTAGTAGCAAGGTATCCTCCCATCGCTACATGCCAGGCATTTTTTAATCCTGCATCAATACCGAATAGTTTCTGGACAATGTTCGGTCCATCGATAACGGCTAAACTTCCTGCAACGAGAGCTATTAAATATCCTATCCCCTCTAAATTTTCGCCTATAAATACGGTGTAATACATATACACTCGTAGACTGAGGAAAATCATGATAATCGAAGCAAATATACTACCGATATTCTTAATGATTGCTTTCAGCCGTTGCCCAGTTGAAATATCAGCGTAGGCCATAATAAGAGCCACTACATGATTGAACCCAAGTTCAAAGCATAGTTTCGCTACCTTAATAGAAATCAAGACCATGGTAAAAGCCATTACACCAAGCGTAACCATGGCAGTTAGCCAATCTACATGCCATCGATAATAATTTTCCGGTAGAAAATCAAATAAACCACTCTTACCTAACTCTACTATTCCTTCCTCTCCATTTGATTCTAAACCTATTCTATTCATCACTAGCTTTTGTCCTTGATCAGATAAACTATGACCATTCTCTTTCTCAAAACTATCATCAATGGTTTCATTAATTGAGATCATATCTAGACTATTTGGCTTAACATGATGCTGCTCTTCTACATCTGGGTTTTCCCAACCTGTTTCGTCATAGACAGCTATATCCGTAATATGATCCTCCATTACTTGGTCAGAAGTGGTAAATGAATCAGTATTAACCTGAGCTACCTCAACAGCATCATGGGTAAATTCATTGACTTTTCCCATTCCAAAAGCTAAAAGAGTGATCGTCATGATAGAAATGAATATATTCATTGGTATATCTGCCCGGTTCTTTTCTTTATTAAAAATTAATCGGAAACCAATCATCGCTAGTGAAAAAGCTAACAAGATGTAAAGTCCAGGCTGGATCGTATCCAGAAAATCTTGTACTGGTTCACTCATAAAAAAATCAGTCAGCGTTAATACGTTGTTTACCATACCTTCTAAACCATCAACGATTATTTTCAAGAATAATAGAATGCCCCATCCCATAATTCGTAAACCTGATGTAAATATATTATTGGTGGTCAAGACATCAGAAAACTGAAGCAGTTTTTCTAGGAGCTCTTCATCTGACATGTTTTTTCTCCTCCTTACCGGACTGAATTACACATAATTCTTTTCTTCCTCCTTTTCCGTCTCAGTTTTCAACTTATCAATCTGCTTTTGAATATGGCTAAATACTTGACGACTAATTTCGTGACCTTCACCTAAGAGTTGTAAATGGAATTGAAATGCCTCCATAGGCTCCTCTTTCATCTCTTGTTCACTGTGTTCTAGAAGAGGCGCAATATGCTTTACTATCATATGGAGCGTGCTCTTATCAAAAAATTGTCCTACATTCTTTCGGATCCATTGATCTCTATTAATGTCCGTTACTTCTAACCTTGCAGTTTTTTGACTTACCTTCTCTTCCTTTTCCTTTTCTCGATGAGAAACACCATAAAAATCGATAACCAAATCTTTAGGGTTAATGTAGCGATGAGGTGTATCAATTTCCTCCTCAGTAATGGATCGCTCTGTGTTAAAGTCAACACTCAAATACGTATGAGCATATTTCATGCTATGCTTCCCGGTGTTGTAAATTGGAAATGCGCGTATCTTTCTCCCCTTTTTGTCTCGTCTCATTAACACGCGACGAACAACAGTATCTCCTTCCTCCAACTCCTGTAGCTCATTGGCAGTTAGTAGATCTCTTCCTTCCGTACTCTCTGTTATAGATTTATCTAAGGAAAAGGTAGTGCCTGATCGCGTTTGTGTGTTTAGTGTCCTTTTACCTAACTTGGAAGAAAAGGAGGATGCAGAGTCGTAATCAGCACTTAATATATAGATTTCATTTCCACAGTTCCCCCGGATTGTTGCCTGGCCATCTTCTCCATATAAATCTTTTAATTGAGCATAGGATTGGATCACAAGGTGAAAGCGAATGTTTCTTCCTAAACAAACAGTGATTTTATTATCCATGTCAGCAATAGCCGGCATATTGCCAAATTCATCTAATAGAAAAACAACTTCACGCATACATTTCTGTCCTTTAGCAATAGCTGCGTTTTTAGAAAGGATATAATACAACTGACTTACAAAAATTGATGGGATGGCATGGGTCGAGGTATCATAATCTGGCGTAACCATGAATAGGGCAATTGGCTTCGTAAAGTAACAAATCCGTTCCACTGTAAAGTCGTTTATGCAATTCGAAGTATAGGAGAAGGTGACTTCCCCTTTTTGTTCATCGATTTCATTTATCTGAATCGATAGCTGCTTCTTTTCTCCTTTTTCATAGTTGACTTTTTGCTCATTGGACTGTTTTCTTTTTTGTTTCTCAGACAAAGGCACTTCATCTTGAACAATCGTGATGATATCTCCCGTAGCTAGTCGTGACGAAAAGTTAATAGTCCAGGTGCCGCCTTCTCCCGATTGATTGGTTTCCTTTGTGCCATCAGGAAAGGTCACATACACTTTTGAGAAAGCACTTCCCCTCCCTTTAATAAATTGACCAAAACCTACTTTCTTCAAATCTAATGAATTTCTAGCTGTCATTTTAGCTGTCTCACTCATCGTAAATTTAGTAAGACCATTCATTGCTGTAGTAAAGATACTAGATCTCGTATTTCCTTTGGAAAAGTTACTAGTGGCATACTGTTCTTTGGCAATGTGTGATTGTGGCAACTGTTGAAAAAACTGATCTAGTGCATTGTATTCTTGACCATTTTCATCCATCTCATTTTTGGTCCCCAACTCAGATAACATATTTGCAACAGTATACATCGTGATTTTTTCCTTTGTTCCTTCCGTAATACATTTTTCAGTTATGGCAAGAATCATGGCATTGACGAGGGACTTTGCTGAGTCATCCCACATCGGTTCCTTAGCTTGAGGGTTATGGTAAAGCATATGGGTAATGGTTTCACAAAGCGTTTGAGCAGTGGAATAGTCCCCATCTAAATAAGCCTGTTTGACAAGTTCAAGTAAATTGAAACTCATGCTTTGCATTGGATTCATTAAATTAAGAACTTCAACTTCATATCCACGTTTCACAAGAGTTTCCCGACTTGACGCAAAAAGCTCTCCTTTAGGATCATTGATCACCAGTGAAGGTTGCATTTCCGCACGTGAATAAGCATCAATTGTAGGGATTACATACGTTTGTCCCTTCCCACTTCTTGTCGTACCGATAATTAAATTGTTCACTGGAGAAGGGTCAATGTAAGCTTTTCGACCTCTTCTGGCTAATACTGGACCACCTTTTCCTTGATAAGCGTGCTTCCTGTCTGGAATAATCTTGTATTGATTTTGAATTTCCTTTCGTGTGGCAAAACGCTGGGAGCCCTTTTCATCGGTTCCAATCGCTTTAAAATTACTTTGCAGTTTATAAACCATCTGAGCGATACCTAGTAAACTTATAAAAGCTAGTATGCCATAGGCTAATGGAAATTTTTTTATCTGAAACTCCGTAAAATACGAAAGGTGAATGACTAACGGTTGGCTAAATTCAGGAAACGTTTGAATCGTATCCAACATGGCATATCCTAAATTCAAAATAAAGGTACCGATCAACATCATCATAATAAAAAAACAGATGCTTAATGGTATAAGCACCCGTTTTCTAGCAAGGATCGCTTTCAAATTCATCGCTCCTTAGATATTTTTTTGCTCCTCCATAACCGCGTTTCTTTGCTCCTTTATTGATTTAATTTTCTCCTCGTCTTTATCCTTTAATTTTTCCTCTTCCTCTAATTGGCTATTAAGCTGCCTTAGATGCTGATCGAGATCTTTATAAGTTGTGATTTTCTTATTTAAATCATCACTTTTTGCTTTACTGGCCATTTTCTTAGCTTCATCTAATTGATCTAGATTCAAATATGCCAATCCTTTTTCTTTATACCGTTCTGATGTCATAAGAACATCTTTTACCGCAACGGCCTTTTGGTAGTCTTCCGAATGATAAGCTATCTCAAATTCTCCTGCTGAACTCGGATAAGATTCTTGAAAGCTTTTCAGCTCCTCGATTCCATGGAGTTGCATAATCTGACTAGCTAGTATTGACACGTTTTCTTTTCCTGTCTCATTGACGGCTTCTTTATAGTTTTTGACCGACAAAAGAAAATGAATCAGAACTTCTTGTTCAGAGTCACTATGCTTTTCATTCGCCTGCAACTTAGTAATGGCCTCATTCACATCTCCAGTGATACCCTTTTCATAGATAGTTTTTATTGCTTTCACTTCAGCAACTTCTACATTTGCTTCTTCAAGTGCGTTATTTTTACTGGTTGCAATAGTAGCTAGCACTATTGATGACAAAATAGCTACAACTAACAGACTTGCGAGAGTACAAGTGAAAATCTTCACGCGTTTACTTAATTGCTTCCAGCCGTTCGTTTTTACTGTATTCTGTTTTGCTAACTCAGTTAGATCCATTTTATAAGAAGCAGGGGTATTGGCATTTAAATTTTGAAGTAAAATATCACGCTCAGTTTCTTGTTGTTCATTCTCCATCGTTAGCTGCATGAGCTTCAAACAGATATGGTTATAAATATTCGTTGTATCATCAGATCCCAAAACATAAGTGCCGGAATACAACTTCTCACCTTTGTCATTTGAAATCATAAAATCAAGAGGAATCGGTTCAGCATTTTTCTTTTGCCATTTCTTATCTAACACAGCTGTTTTCTCTACAGCCTCTTGAAATGAGTAAGAATGAAAACTAGAAATCTCTCCTTCTATTTTCGAGGTAAAAAACACTTTCATTTTTTTCACTCCCTTTAAAAAACCACCTGGCTATCAATGTATTGAGCAATGGCAGTAGCTCCCATTAAAACAACTAATCCAGCTGCACCACCGATAAACCACACGATTGAACTTTGTCGCCCTCGAACGCCTCCCCATATCAAATGATAGGCGCCAATACCAAAAGCGATAGCTGCAGATACAATACCGAGTAGTTGCATGGCAGTAAGAATAGCTGCACCCGTGGTTTTCAAATTACTTATTGCATCTAATAGAACCAAGTCTGTAAACATATTCATAACTAACACTCCTTTAATCATTTAGTTTTTTGTAATGGATAAGAGATTTCATAACAACCTGTTGATTTTCTTGAATGTACTCCTGATGTTTATCATGTAACCAATCGCTATAGGATAGGTCCTGTATCGTAAGAAGCGTTTGAACAAGCTCTTTCGATTGTTTAAGCTCACGATTTGTAGCACCCATATTCATCACCTCCTGTTACGAGTTGTAAGCATAAAAAAAGAAGCGATCTATAAAAGATCACTCCAATTAGGACGATTCATTAATGAATTGAGATATGGCTTTCTTTCTATCATCAAGCGATTCATACTTTTGAATTCGTAGAGAAATACGTTTTTGTAATTCACCTTTTTTATAGTAACTTAGGGATTGAAATAGCTGTGCACCTTCAAGACCAATTTCGCTTAGTTGCATTTCGTTTTCAAGTATCTCAGAATTTTGAGCATTAATTTCATAAACAGTGTCGTTCTCAATATTCTCTTCAACTAGATCAATATATTCTTGCCTTTCTTCTTCCTCTGATGAATCGGTAACTAGAACATAGACATCGTCATTATTAGCGATTGTCTCTTTTATTTCATCTGGTGGTAAAGACTCAACTTGACCCGTGGCTCCTTGCTCACCACAACTAACAAGAATGATGGCGATCATCGCAAAAACGAAGCTGCCTATCCAACGTCTCTTCATCAGATCATTCCCTTCCAGAGTAGGATATAAAGCAATTTTAACACCTACCCATACAAAGAACCATAATTACCCAATAGATTAAGCTACTAATCATTCAATAGTAACGATTGTTTTTGGCTAGAAACAATCAACCCTATGCAGACTGCAACAATGCTCTGCAATGCACATCGTTTTTAGCTTAAACGAAGAACTTTATGTATCTAGCAATACTAATTGAAAGCTTCATAGGTTCTTGCCTCACCCTCAAGAAGTACAACATCATCAATACAACGCTTATCCGGTCACTAGATGCGTTTTACGTCACACGCACCGAACGGTGGTCAACTGCAAGGGAAGTGCGGTGACCATTCCTTTCCTTGCATAGATATAAAATTGTCAAAGTACAATTGGTTATTATAGAGTGCTAATTAACAGATTTTAGTTCACAATTAGGGTTTTTACGTTTCGCAATCGTCTTAAATCCAATGTCTTTTACAGTTCGAATACGATAATAAATCGCTGACAGTTTTTCAGCTGCTCCCTCCTGATCAATCACCCATAAACCGCGTACGTTGTACTTTTTTCCTTCAAAAGTTTTAACATAAGCTGCCCGAGACGAGATATCATAAAAAGCAAGATGATTTCGATTAGATTTCCTCATAGCACAAGCCCCTTTTTTGGAATTGAATTCTAAACTCAAGAATCACCAACTACTTTTAATTTGGTCTTTGATCGTAGAATTTCCTCAGCAGTCTTTAGGTCCTCTCGGATGTCCCTAATATCGTCTTTAGATAAGTTATATCCGAAACAATTTGCCTGGATGATTTCATCTGGCTCTTTTTTGTACTTGATCCTTAACTTGATCATAGTGGCAACATCTTCAAGCCTAAGTGGTTTATTCACTGACTGCGTGGACTGAGATTCTTTTTGTTTTAACCATTCTGGCGAAGAACTTTTTAAACGCCTTCTAGAAGATGGACCTCTAAATTGGTTATGACTATGCTGAGATTCTTCGACCTTTGCCTCCTCCAATGTGCCAACCCCTTTGTTTTTCCATGATTGGAGAATACTTTTCACATAACCCCAGCTAGCTTTATTCCGATACAAAGACCTCTTCATCGCTTCTATAACCATTTCATCCCCACTATCAGTTATATAAAATACTATTTCCTTATGAATGTGAGGTGGTATTTGCCCAAAATTCTTTTCATAAAAACGAATGACTTCACTATTTGAATGCTCAGAGGTTGTTGTATCTATCGATTCTTTATCATTCTTTAGTTCTTTAAGTTCTAGATCATTATTGTATGTGGCTTTTTGTTGATTTTCTGAAGGTGAAGTGCTGTCGTTTTGTTGTTCGATTGCTGGTGTTTTGTTGTCGGTTACTTCAACATGAGATTGATAAACTGCCCAATTATTAACTGTTATAACACTAAATTTGTTGGTGGATTTAATAGTAATTACATTATCTTCCTGCAGTACTTTTAGATAATCTCGAACTGTTGATTCTTTCATATTTAACTCAGAAGAAGCTTTTTTCCTTCCGAAAACAAACTCCCCAGGTTCCAACTGAACTTTTTGCCTACCTAATCTACACTCAGTTCTTTTATGAGTTGATTTCGTTAAACAATAAATAAAAATCTTTAATAACTTTTCATTCTGAAATAGTTCACTATGAAGGATTTTACGATGAAGTTTTATCCAGCCCTGCATCTTTTACATCCTTTCAAACTTCTTGATGTTAAATTAAAGTCAAATCACCTGATGATTCATCTCTTGTTCTCGAACCCAAATATCTATCGTCTCCTTGGAGAAAAAAATTCTTCTTCTAATTCGAAAATGCGGAATTTCTTCCGTTCTAACCATTGTGTAAATGGTGTCATTGCATACACCTAAATAATCAGCTGCTTCATTTACCGTTAAGGTTCTTCTTTCCATTAAAATCCTCTCCTATTTCATTTTTGATAAATTTCTTATCATTTTTGAGATAAAAAAATCCCATCAGTAGACTTATTCCATTAGCATCAACTAAATTTGTGCCATAAATAAATTCTCGATCAGGATTGGTAGTGAGTTATTATAATAGTAATCACTAGAGAATATGCTCTTGTCTCTGGTTAAAGCAACCTTGTTCATACGTTCTCAATAAATAATCCTGTTGTTTCTATCAAATCCCTCCCCACTGATAAATAATTTATCTAACTTAACTAAACCTTACATGATAAAAAACTTATCGTCAATGATTTTCGATAATTTTTTTATCAAAAATAGATAATGATAACTTTTTTATCTATACTAACGATAGAAGGGGTGTGAAAACCTTGTTAAGTAAACGTTTAAAATTATTGAGAGGATCAAAGACTCAAAATGAAGTTGCTTATGCTCTAGGAATATCCAGGGCAAGATATTCTCACTATGAAAATGATCATGTTGAACCGGATATTCAACTCCTAATAAAGATGGCTAATTATTTTAATACAACTATAGATGACCTGCTTGGAAATAAAGCGGATTTATATTTAGGAGAAATAAAACCACAGTATGGTACTAACCAAGAAAGCCCTGTAAATGAAATCTTAGATCTATTGAACAAACATAATGTGAATGGTATGAGCTTCTTTGATATCAAAAAGTGGGAAACATTAAAACCTGAACAAATTCGAGAATTAATAAATTATTTTAATTATTTAGTTCAACAAGCTAAAGAAAACGATTAATGAAGTAATATTAAAGCTATTTTCTTTTCAAATAAAATAGACCCTTTCAGTATTTAAAATAATACTGAAAGGGTCTATTTACTATCTTTAATGGTTTATGTAACAAAAAGGGAATGTCTTTTTCAGTAATAGCTTTAATCTAGAAAATCTACGTAATTAAAAAAGATTTGGTTTTCAACATTTTTGGTGTAATCACTTAAACGCTCCCGTTTTGAAATTAATTCTACAGCTGCTTCTAAATATTTTTTATTTTTTGCAGCCTCTATAATCAAATTGGTGCAAACCTTTCTTGACCAATTAGAACTCTCACCGTTGTCACTCTTTTGAGCTTCTAAAACTAGATTTATTTTATCTTTACTTACATGATTAGGATATTTATATTCCCTATCAATTTCATGATTTTCTGGAAGATCTAACATATCCAATACTGAATCTATTAAATCGAAAATTTCTGTTTCAAATGTTTCGCTTACTTTCTCCATTATTGGCTCATTAGAGAATACTCTTTTGAAAGATTCTTGTTTTTTATAATAATTCGATAATGAATTAATTACATTTTTAATTACTGTTTCACTGTGCATTCAATTCAACTCCTAAATATTATTGTTGAATTGTATCACAGGAGACTCTCTTTCAAAATATATAACTTTAATATTGAGTATTCTAGCACGTAGTTAACTTCTATCTACTTATCAATCTTAACAACCATCCCATAATATTTGAAAACAAATTAAATGAGCCGTGTGCTGTCCATGATGATAATAAACCATATTTCAAAAACAAGACTCCATATACCACGCCTGAAAAGAAATAAAAGAAAAAATTCAATAAGTTCGGACCGTGAACCAGTGAGAACCACGTGCTCGTTAACAATACCCAAAAAATTATATATATTTTAGTCTTCTTAACAAAAAGATGATCTGATATGTTATGAATCCACCTTAACCATGGGTGATCAGGAAGCTGCTTTATCAACAAAAAGAGACCTCCGTATGATAAATATCTAAACAAAAACTCCTCATTAAAAGGGCCAACTATGACTGTTAAGATATATCTCCCAACAATTGAAAAACCTTCAAATGAAGTGAGTTGTTTTGACCCTACTCCTATAAGGTCTTCTCCCGTAATCCAAAAAGGAATATATCTTATTACATTCATAACCATGGCTAAGACAGCACTAATACAAATTGAAATATAGATGTAAGAAAGACCATAATTTTTTACAGAGGAGAAGTGATAAAAAAAATCCTTTCTTAATGATGGGAAACCAATCAAGAGCATTAAGAATATAATCAAAACTAGATAGATATCAAAGCCTTGGCTAGTCACTCCCAGTTTCAATAGACTATCCAATAGAAATAAAAGAAATATTAGTGTGAAAAACAGCACTATGAAGCCTAAGTTTTTGAAAAATATTTTAAAGTGATTCAAAATTCTCCTCCTCTAAAAATAGAGACAGGTTCACCTTTCTTTTACTCCTCACTTAAAGAGGATTGAATCTCATTTAACAGTATTTTTGCTCCTTCAGTACTTAAAACAACTGATCCATTTCCATACGTTTTATTATTTTCACTAATTTCTCCAGTGATGACACATGCCAATTTAGAACTGTATTTTTGCAGTATAATTTGATCCTCATTAACGAAAATTTCAAGTGGATCTTTTTCTTTCACATCTAACATTCTTCTTAGTTCAATCGGTACGACAATTCGTCCTAACTCATCAACTTTTCTTACTATACCAGTAGATTTCATACTTCTATTCTTTCCTCTCCAATCTAGACTCTCAAATAAATTATATATCTGAAAATTGACTAAAAACTTCTGCTTTATTCAGCGATATTGTCCGACTTTTATGGAATAAATACAAGAATCGCTCATAAATTTAGGGAATAATAGCTTATGTTCCACATATATAATATGAATTAAGCATACTGCTTGGATGACCTTGTTATCGATAACCTGATTACTATTCTTATACGGAGAATTTACTTTGCATATATTACCGCCTTAACCCAAATGATGGTATACTTTTTCAAAGGTTTAATATTCACAATTAAACTTCAAATCTATTTTATTTTTAACCATCGTCCTCATCTAACATCCAGACTCTCTTGATGGGAATCTCCTTTTTAATTTCGTCACTTAAATGCTGATAATTTTTGAAAATCTCATTAATTACTGTTTTCGAATCCCATAAGCGTACTTTAAAGAATTGCTTTGGGACTTCTCTCATCACAGAATTTTTAAAGCCACTCCATGAAACCAGTAAACCAAAATCTGCACTAAAGTTACTCATCGTACCAATTAACTGGTCTAATGTAGGTCGGTCAAGTGGTGTATCTGATGTTTTCACCTGTACACAAATTCTTGGATGGCCGAACCCGAGCGTATCAGAGGCTGCTAAGATATCAACACCATGGTCTGCACCTTCCGGGCTTCGATAAGTGGTAAATCCCTTAGCCTTAAGCAATTCTTCTATTAACGTCTCCATGTTGTGACCTTTAAATCGCTGAATTATACGCTTAGATATCTGGTCATAAATATACTCATCTAAATCAAAAGTAACCTGTTCTTCATTTTCGTCAACCAGATCTGCAATCGTTTTATCTTTTTTGACACTCCAGTTGTTTCGATACATCTCACGTATTCTTTTCTCTGCATCGTTTCGTCTGATTTTACAAACTGTCATAAAGGCACCAAATGAATACAGCAAGTCTTGTTCAAAGGAATCCCGCGGAATATCCGTCGCAAACCACTTCACATCACGATAGTGGTAATAAGGGCTTCCATTTGACTCTTCGTATTTATACTCACTAGTAATCTCTCCAATATGTATCGTTCTGTTCATCTTTGAGGGGAGAACAACCCAGTCTCCAATTTTCATACGGTGAGCAATTGGCCAGATTTGTGAAGCCCAGTTAACCGCCGTTTTTTCTTTTTCAAGGTTATATAGCGTTATGAGTGTCTGATAAAGTTCTTCCTTTTCGTTGATCGTCGATAAATCTGTATTTAAATCATCCCAGGTTAAATACACTCGCTTATCCTGCAAAAACTTATTTTCGTACTCTCCATGCCTCCCGGCACGGAACAACCATACACTCATTCATTTCCTCTCCTTCCAATCGTTATTTTCCATTTTATCACAAATTCATTAATGTATTTCTCCCTTTTCGTTTTACAGTAGTTCTTATTTTTGGCTATGTTAAAGCTAATGTTGATATTGAAGCTAATAAATTTTAATTAGTAATCTCTTTAATGTATTTAACATTCCTGTTTTCTCCAAAATAAAAAAACACTCTATTGAGCGTTTTTGGATATTTATTTCTTCATCTTATTACCTGCAACTGCTACCACTGCAATAGAAAGAGCTGTTGCACCTACTTTAAATACTTTATTATTTTGAATATTATATAATGTATCCTTTATAAGCATAGTCCTTCTTATGTCCTTAATTTCACTCATCATCCAAGCCTTGTCACTATCCGACAAATCTTCTTTTTGTAACATCGTATAAAGATTCTTTTTTTCCTCTATTAGATCCTCCATTAATTTATCATATGAATGATTTAAATTATCGAGATACATCTTAGATAGCTCCGTAAAGTTTGGAATTTTACTAACCAAACTTTCTAAAGCTTCCGCAGGTAGCTTAGATAAATTCTCTATTAATCCTTCGAACTTTTCGATATCAACTATTTCTTTAGCGTCTTCTACACCAAGTTTATCCAAAACCTTATTAATCTTCATTAAATTTTTTTCATTGGCCAATTAGATTTCTCCCCCTTATTAAAAGCTCAAATTAGAATATTCTTCTTGAAGTGACAACATCCCTGCTTGATATTTAAGATCTGCTTGACTTCTTATTTAAGCAATCTGATTTTTTAGGTAACCCTCAGTATTCTTACCAGTAATTATTTTGGATGTTATAACTAAAGAAGCAGGTTAGTTTGAATAGAATAATAACGAAAGAAATTGTAGGAACATAAAGACATGATCAGTACATTTAGATTGCAGAAATAAGAAAATGCTTGTGAACTATAATCTCCAAAATTTGAAACAGCCAATCCTACTAGTGTCCAATTCCAGAACTAAGAGCTAAATGCTCGTCTTTTGCTGGCATAAATTCCCCACCTTATTTTGCTCATTTAAATCGAAGGAGCCTTTCTACTAACCATGTATGTTTCCAAAAGATAAATGCAAAGTGTTCCACTTAAATTAATTGCAAATTTTGCGTGTCGTTCGCTTGGTTTATAATATACTTTTCCTTTGCCGTGTGAGTCTCCATAAGCATTTCTCAAAGCTCCCAGTCCAGTTACAACTCCATTTATTGAACCTAGTATTTGCTTGAAAATCTCTGCTCCATGTTGGTCTGGAGACAAGTTTAGCAATTGAGCAACCTTCTTGTATAATTGGCTCAAATTGTCCGTTTCTTTATATTCTTCACCAATGTCGTCAAGTATCCATTTCAATGTACTTTCAACCATTGCTCTGGTTGCAGTGATTGCGTCTTCTGGATCAGTCTTTGCTTGACTTAAAGCTCTATTCCAATCATTTTCAACATGTTCAATATTATATTCCACAGTGAAATTCTCAAGCTCTTGTGGGATATATGTAGTGTTTTCATATTGAACCTTGCCATTTACAAAAGCATAACCGTCACGTTCCAACAACTTTACAAATTGCTTCCAAGTTGTATCATTTTGGAAGTGTTCACTTTCTTCATTTTCGAGATAAAACATTTCTATTACGTTTAACAATTTCCGTAAGTCACTAGGATTTTTTAAATCAAGTGAAGCAACATAAGAGTCAGCAAGTGAACGTCTTTGCCCATTTAAAGTGGAGACATGATTTTCAGTTTCAAAAATATATTCACATTCAAAGAGCTTTTGAATGGTTGCGAGTGTTCCATAGCCGGTTAATAAGTCGTAAAAAGTGTGGATTGTCCGTTTGCTTATCAATTATCAATACTCCAATCTCTACCAATGTCATTATTCCAATTATTACAAAAAGAAACAAATTAGGCTACTATTTTACAATAAAAAGGCACTCCAAGTTTTGTGGAATGTTCTAGTGTCATTTTTCATGATAAAATCCATTAATGCTTGAGCCAACACTTTTAGATTGGGTTTGTTGACTACTTTTCCAATACCTTGCGGACGGAACTTTCACTATTATTTTCACTAATTTTTCTTCTTTTGGTTGTTATTAGAAAGGAGAACTCAATTAAATGAACCATTCGCCAACGGTTCCTTCAATGAATGAAGTGTCATTTTAAATTAGATCGTTGTCTTTTAAAGAATTATTTTTAGCTTTAGAAATAAATGTTTCTCTTTCTAAGAGAAAAGTGCCTGCCCCTCAGGGTCAAGCACTTTAATCACATGCCAATTGAACTTTATCGTTGTACTATCCAATAGATAAATAGTGGTTTTTTCTCTTACTCATTTACATATGATTAAAAAATTAAAAACGTCAAAAAATCCTTCTGTTCATAGGGGTTTAATGTCATTTCCCATCTCTTTTTTTATTTTTTCAATGCTTAATATTGATTTTTCTTGTAAAGGGAAAATCACTTCTTGTTCCGCTCTGATAGCCGGTGAGTTTAATTCGAAATTCTTAATTTCAAGTTTCACAACATCTATAAATCCTTTAACACTAATTCCTGGATTATCTTTTGTTGCTTCTGCTGTAATTATTGTATGAGCACTTCTTGTATTGAACCAATATATATCTTCTAATTTTTCAGCTGATGTCCATGAAACATAATGATTATTATAATTCACTTCATCATGGCCTAAATGAATTCTTCTTATTTCCCCTGTATATAGTAGGTATTTTGCAACCTCATTTTCATATCTAATTTCACTGTTCTTCCAATTACGAATATCTTGTAATAACTCTTTCCAACATTCATCTGTATAGTCTAAGTTACTTCTACCACTTCCTTCTTTTGGATGATTAACCCAAATTTCAAATAATTTGAATATATCCATTTTTAACTCCTTATTTTAATACATATCATTATACTCTCTTAAATGAATTGATGTCTTTTCTATGTAAAGCCCAAGCTGATACGAAGTAAAGAACGAAAAAAATACTTATAACTCTTATAAATCTAATGACCATTTATGCTCCTTAAATTGAATTATGGCCTACCTTCTCAATATTCAATTCTTGCTCCGATTTAGTTGAAAAACGTAGTGATAGTTTAGGTCTCTTTTGGAAACAAGTAAGAAACCAATAATAAAATAATACCAATCGTAAGCCCTGTCCAAGTTATGGCATTAATTGTACTGTATTCTAATTCCCGGGCTATTCCTGATAGAAATAAAACTACTCTTAAAACCATAGAAAACATTACAATCCCAAATGCAATCCACTGAATGATATTTCGTTTGCTGTAATCCTTACTTTTCATAAACTAATCCTTTCAATAAGCATAACTTCACAATCCTACATTGGACGCTTGCTTTTTATTGCACAAACACCCGTTTCGTTTAACTCTTGTTTTCAAGACTCTCGCAGAAACAGTTACCTATATTTATTCCAATTCACTAAAGCATCTTGAACAATATATAATTTGTTCAGGACCCCAGGCTTTTAAAAGAGCCCATCCATTTGCATTTTTTGGTGTAACAATAATTGCCATCTTCTCATCTTTTTCAACTTCTCTTCCACAATTTTTGCAAGTAAACTTATCGCCAATAATAAGTATCCATCCTCTCGATAAATTCTAATTTAGTAACTTATTACCTTCACCTTTTAAATACGTTTGAATGAAAAATTCGTTTCACAATTCAAACTATCTCGCAACTGAGTCTTTAACTAATATGACCTATTGGATAAATCCAATTATTTCAAAACTCAACCACTTACTCAACGTTATCTTGAAAGAAAAGACGTAATTCCTGAGTGCGGAATTACGCCCGTTCAATGAAGATGGTTCTTCAACGTTTGCGGTGTTATGTATGATATTACAGAATTGCTCCGAGTTTGCGGAAGACTCGAAAACAAGATATATACACTATTTTTCTCCATCCCCTTGCTTACTTATCTTAGGAATAATAAAGTACCAAGAAATAAAACCGCCTATCATTAGTCCTATTACGACTGTCCATTTTATTTCTCCGTATATGAAATATCCAAAGAGAATAGCAACGACTGCAAAAACGAGTGCAGAGATAATACCCTCTTTAATTCGTTTATTCATTAGAAGATCTCCTTCTTATATTTATATTCCTAAAATTATGTATCATAATATTGAACCAGCGCTCCGAGATAATGGAAGAGTATTATCTATAATGAAATACTCATAGAAATTGTTCTGTTTTTAAAGCCTAGATTTTCATATATCTTAATTGCTTGATTTCCATCAAAAGCGCTTAAACGAATTTCGGAGTATCCTTCTTGTTTCAATTGTTCAACACCAGTTCTAATCAATTGTTTTGAAATACCTTTACCTCTGCATTCCTCTATCACAAATAATTCATAAATAAATCCTAGTTTTATATCTGAAAACTGGTCTTTACTTCCTCCTAAAAGAATCCAACCCGTTATTACATCATTTTCAGTTGATATTAAATAATAACTTCCCTTTTTCAAAAGAGATTCTACTAGTTGTTTTGCTTTTTCAATCGTTGGTTCAGATTCACCTAAAGTTCCCTCAAATATAGCCTGTGGAGAAAGTGCTATTATCTTTTCAATTTCTACCTCACTTGGTTTTCTTATGTCCACTTATCAACTCACCCCTTCCAATATAGGACGTTTTTTCAAATTCACCGCTCAATATACCAATTATTTCAAAATAATTCTAATAAATCCATCCTTTTTCTACAGAAAAGAGCCTACCTATTACAGATAAGCTCCGAGATTGTGGAAGATTGAATATCTAAGTATCTAAAAAGTTTATGACAGAGTTCACGAATTTATTGGTTTCTTCTAAATCAGGAAAATGTGCACTTTTATTAAATAACTCCCACTGACTGCACTTTAACTTACTATGTATGATCTTAGATATACTCAGACCAGTATTACGATCAAAAATCCCTGTAATGAGTAAAGTTTGGTTTGGTATTTCTTTCAAACGATGTATTAATGGAGACGGCGACGGGTTTGTAGTTAAAGCTTCTAACATCAAACCGGAATTAATTAGTTTGCTTTCTTCCCACAAATTACGATTCAATTGAGCTATTTCCTGATTTTCAAACAATAATAAATCGACTGTTCTACTATCAATAACATCCCACAGCTTATTGTATGTTTCATCAACAGTAAGTCCTTTATCTTGAAAACTTTTAAAAATGCTATAAACTGTTTCATCGGCTACAGAAAGGATACCCGCTATTTGGACCATTTTTTGTATATCAGTCTCTAATAAACTTGGAGCTGATAAAACAACTTTATTAATTTCATCTTTAAATGCGTAAGCAAATTCCAGAGCGAGTTCTCCTCCGAAAGAATACCCTAACAAATCCACTTTTCTGGTTCCTAACCATTTTAGTAAACCTTTAAAATCTTCTACTAAATAGTCGATCGTATATTCACTTAGAGAGCTTGGTGCATCACTTCTGCCACATCCCCGTTGCTCATAATAAACAATGGTTCTACTTTTCGAGAGTAACGGTCCAACTATTCGTTCGAATGAATAATGATTTCCTCCTGGTCCACCGTGTACAAGAATTAATGGTATTGTATTATTATTTGCTCCATCAATTTTTATCCAATGGTTAATACCATTAATAGCGATTTTATACTCACCATCAACTATGCTCATATCGATACCTACCTTGAGTTTAATTAAATGCAGGAAATAGAAATGAAGAATTTTGAACGTCATTAAATACTTCCCTATTATGATTAGTAAAAAGAGGAGGAGAGCGATTAACCTTTACCGCAATCGCTCCGAGATTGTTGAATATGAAAACGGTTATTACTTCTTAAGATTACAACTATCTACTTAGAATTTTTTCTTAACTAAATTATATAAGCTGTTGTGCTTATAATTGTAGGCCAACATAGAAATTATTAATGCGACCAGAATAGTAGATAAAACGATCTTAATCACCCCATATTGTGAATACTCCCCAAAAAGCAATCCAAAAATCAAAGGATAACCAAACCACTTAGAAGAAAAGAGCTCTCTAATTGCATTGATAATAATAACCTCCGAATCCAAATTACATAATCCTGCAACCTTCTTAATACCAATTATTTCAAAATAATGCCAACAACTCAACCCTTAATTTCAAATAAAAGGAGCCTATCTTGTTACAGATAAGCTCCGAGATTACGAATTTCGTTCTTTATTTAATAAAGTTAAATAGATGTAATAAATACCTCCAGGTAGACATAAAGAAAAAACGATAATATGTAAACCTAACAAACCATATTCAGCTTTTAAAATATATCCTAGTGATCTTAGTGATAAGATTATTAACAATAAACCATAAATTAAGTTCATTTTTTTAGTCTTAAACATTATATTCCTCCTTACGGCATCGCTCCGAGTTTAAGGGACATTGATATTAGTTATGATTGTTTCCAACCACTGGTTTGTATCCTTAGAACAGAAGCCATTACTCCTATGAGGCAAAAGATAATTCCAACCGGCAAGATGAAGAATAGTAAAAAGTTAGGAATTATTTCAAGGTACGGTAGAATTGTACACACCGGAACTGCAACGGTAAGGGTTAATAAGATAATCAAATCTAGTTTTTTGGTATTCAAATAAAAGTCCTCCTAAAGCAATACAGTAGTTTTTTTAGCATCTAATCTTAGTTAACATACTTTATACCAATTATTTCAAAACGATGCTAATAAATCCATCTTTTTCCCAAAAAAAGAGCCCATCTTATTACAGATAAGCTCCGAAATTATGTAGAAGACTCGAAATCAAGATAATTCATTTTGCAGTCAAATAAGATTTAAGATTCAATAAAAAGTTCAAATTTGGAATCACATCAAGTTTGGGTTTTTTACCTAAAAGGTAAGAATCGTATATAGGAGTGATACTATGAATGGAATGTTGGTTTTAAAAATAATAGGAGTGCCTATTATGGTTTACTTATTACTTATGGTGTTTGATCAATTTTTGGACTTCAGCTCTTCATTTAAAGTTTTAATATTTACGACTACTACTTTAGGGAGTTATTGGCAGGTATTTTACACAAATAAAAAGTATAATAAGAAATGATTGAAGAGTACACAACCCTTTCGAGTACTCTGTCTAAATTTACATAGAGTGTTTACTTTTTATTAGGTAATCGCTCCGATTTTTTGGAAGAAGTAAAACAAAACTTCTTCTTCCACTACTCTGTTAGACCGAACCCCATAATATGATCAGTATAAAGAGCATAACTATCATACTCAATGACATTGTCAGGGTTAGCAAATGGGACAATCTTTACATTACTCAAAACAAGCATCCCGTTAAAGTTTGTCACGCTGCCTTCATTTATTAAAGGGAACATAGTATCCTCAGATTTCAATAGCGCCTTATCAAGTAACGTCATCTTGCTCTCATTTGGCTCTGCGGTATTTAGTTTATCTGCAATGATTAAGGAATTTGATGTAGTGATTTGAATCTTTCTCTGCTCCTCGACTCCATCTTGCATTTCCTCTACTAGGCATTGTGCCGTCATTATCGATAATTTCTTCATGTCGTGTCCTGGGTTTAATTCATGACCTGTAAATTCAACTTTCAAAATATATCCCTCCATTTATTCATTCTTCCAATACCAATTATTTCAAAATAGTTCTGATAAATCCATCTCTTATACAAAAAAAAGAACATATCTATTTTGAGATATGCTCCGAGATACTGGAAGATGGTAAATTTCGTACAAAAACTTATGATACACTTAGATTAAGTAAGTTCAATATCTAACATTTCTTTTTTCCTCGAACGGAAGGATTAGGGGAGTTTGACTGGGAAATTCTTAAATAAAGGTGGACTTTTATGCTTTGGCTTATGTTAATAGTTATATTTCTGCCTTTTATAGCAAGACGGATAGAAAGGCATTTTCAACGATTAAAAAAAGAAAAAAATGAAATGAAGGATATCTTCAGTGATTGAGAGAAAATGATATCCAACTTAATTAACCTATTGCTTTAGTTAACAAGCAAAATATACCACAGAGGAACTTCCACAAAAATGGAAGTTCCTATTTTTTGTTAAGTATCACATTAAACTTTAACATAGCCATTTAATTAAAAAGAAGCCTATCTTATTACAGATAAGCTCCGAGATTGTTGAAGATTCAATGTCAAGATATTTTACATTTAAACTTCTTGATAAGATTTAGATAAATTCAAATCAGTGTGATAGAATCAGTTCATAATTAATAGGAGGTGAATTTATGAAGCCCAGAGTGTCTGTAATCACCATTGGTGTAGATAACCTAAAAGAATCGTTACACTTTTATCGAGATGGACTAGGGTTTCCAACTGATGGAATAGTTGGTGAAGAGTTCGACCATGGTGCTGTAGCTTTCTTTGATTTACAACTAGGTCTAAAACTCGCTATCTGGAATCGCAAAGATATTGCACATGAAACCAAGGTAGACGTTCATAGTCCAAGTCCTACTGAGTTTACTCTCGGCCACAATGTAAATAGTAAAGCCGAAGTGGATATGGTTATGGACAAAGCTAAAAATGCAGGTGCTTTAATTACTGACCCTGCTCACGATACATTCTGGGGAGGTTACTCTGGTCACTTCCAAGATCCAGATGGTCACTTGTGGGAGATTGTATGGAACCCAGAATGGGATGAAGTAGAGTAATCTCCAGAGCAGACAGCCAGTCTGCTCACTAATCATAATGGTTCTCCTCCATTAAAGCTCCAATTTTTATGGAATAAATCAAGATCTTTCTCATGACAAAAGAACTTTCATAACAGATGGCTTACTCTAAATTAATTAGGTCTTAAAGAGTTTTCTCCATTGATATTCTCGTATTTGAATATCCCATTTTCTTGTACAATCTATAAGCTCCATCATTCTTCCCAAACACACTTAATCCTATTGAATTCACACCACGTTCTCTAAGCTTGTCTTGTAGCATCTCAATAGTCTTAGTTCCAAATCCTTTTCCTCTATGATGTTCATCAATTAAAATGTGATACAAGTAGGCTGAATTAATTTCTGGAATGACACTGTACCAAAGAAGTCCCACTTTTTCATTTGAGTTAGCTTTTATAATATTATAGAGACATTGTCCCTCAGTGGCTAAGCCATCCTTAAACATATCGTTGATCATCATTTCTGATTCCTCTAAAGCTTGCTCAATTGTTAAATTGAAGTTTTTTGTAATTTCATTAGCATGATCAGGAATCATAAAATCCAAATACTCCTTGAATTCCACTTCATTAACCTTACTTAACTTAATCACGTTATCTCTCCATTCTATAGGGCTGCATTCTTTGTTTACATAGTAGTTGAGTAGAAAACAGATCAATTTTTAAATGATTAAGTTTTACGTTAATCTCATGATTAGACAATCTGTTCACCCATGACCATGGCACACACCGAAAGCCTCGAATCATCTTCATTCCTCCTTTATGGACTTTGTAAGTATTGATCTATTAAAGCTCCGATTTTAACGGAACATTTGAATTCGAAATATTAATGGTCTTCCCCTAAGAATAATGCGGTTTTAATGATTTTTAGATTTTTTATTCAATAAACCTTTTGTTAAAGTTAGTTTTGAACCAAAACCTAAATAAGAGCACGAGAATAAAAACTGAAAGCTCCTGGTAACCATAACTTACAGAGAATTTCCGTCCCCCAAACAATCAGGGACATTATTAATTCCTTCTTTCTTCATCTTCCGCACTTACTTTTCTTGTTTTTTCTTGATAAATGTTCTCCATTACTTCAGCCAAATAATCCATCATAAGTATTATTTTAATTGAGTTAGTTTTTGTAGCGTAATTATAGTCCCCACCATGCAATATTGCATGTCTACTTGGTTGTACTTCAATGTGTTGGTTGTGGCCAAAACTTTTTAAAATAATGGTAGTGTAGTAATTGTGTAATGCATCATCAAAAGATAGATCCTTCTCATCACGTAGTAAGGCTTCCTCTAGGTACTTCTTTAATTGATGCTGTTTCATAAAATATAATCTAAATGATTGAATCCACTAGCAACAGTACCTTCTAACTGTGGAAGAATTGTGGGTATTGAAGCAGTGTACATTAGTTGTTTATGGCATTTCATGCCGTCTCTAAGTATTGGTAGTCTCGGTTTTAATAGTTCGTTTTCTTCCCATCTTAACAATATATTACTTATCTCATTATCGTCATAATGAGATATCATTTAACCATCAATTTTTTCTCTTATATAGTCCTCCCCATTTTCTAAATAGTCATTATAAATATCTATTGTTAAAATAGCCTGCAAATTTTCATCAGGGGGGTATACTAATTTCACTATTAGCTTTTGTATTTACAAACACCTTTTTCAAAACTTTCAAGTGCTATATTCATATTTTCTGTTAATGCCTCAAAATTAACACTTCTAAAAAATTCGTCAAATTTTCTTAAAGCAGGAGTTATAGATTCTACCTTTTCATTTAGCGTTCTATGAAAATCAAATATTACTCTACCGAATTTCATTTTATTACCCTCCCCAATTCTTAAGAAATGGCGACTATACTTTTTGAATAATCGCCCCATTCACAACTAACAATGTTCTAATAAAAAAACGGAAAACATTATTTTGTACTTAAAATTTCCCTATGGTCATGCTTGATTCCTTGGCTCTTGAATTATGATTTACATAAAAAATACTTAATGGCTGAAGACGATTATGTCTTCAGCCATATTCTTGAAATGATAACACTACTTCCATATATCCATATATTTTTTTTTGTACTTTTTTTCTTCCACAGTATTTATTAATTCTAATGCGGTGTGTTTTATTGCTTCATCATTATAGTAGTCATAAATATTTTTCATATTCTGAAGGATGTCGTTACGAATTAGAGTGAAATTTTTTTCATCTGTTCCATTTTTAAAACGGTTAACCATATATTCCATAACCATATCCATTTGGGGTTTACCAGCAATCGCCACTTTCCAAATAGATTGAAGGCTATGCCTAGCTGTAACAAACTTTTTATCATTTGTTACCTCCCATAGCTTAGGAAAGTCATTCATAATTCTCATCTCTGGATCACTTTTAGCTAGATTTGATAAATATTGTGCTGCACGAGAGCGTTGGTGGTTATCTTTATGAGTTAGGTCCTCTATTAATTGATCCCAGACTTCATAAGCCCATTCCACCCTTCGGTCGGTTTCATTTAAAATGTTTTGATAAGCTTCAAAACGCTCATCTTTATTACCTGTTTTGGACTTTTCAAATGACAATTTCATTTGGTTATTCACTTCTCCACCACCCAATCTTTAAACAATACTATATTTATAATAGTAAGAAATAGATTATTTTATCGTGAAGCTACTGCTGGGCTATCTGAATAAGATTGCCACATGTATCGTCGAAGACAGCCATTGTTACTACGCCCATTTCTGTAGGTTCCATAGTAAACTTCACGCCATAGTCTAACAGTCGTTTGTATTCTTTATGAATGTCTGCAACACCAAACATTGTCGCGGGTATACCATCAGCAAATATCTTATGTTGATACTCTTTGGCTGCAGGGTGGTCATTGGGTTCGAGTAAGAGCTCGGTACCACCTTGTTCATCGGGAGATACAAGAGTTAACCATCTAAATTCCCCTACAGGAACGTCATGATTTTTTACAAACCCTAGAGTATTTGTATAAAATTCCAGTGCTTTCTCTTGATCTTCAACAAATATACTATTAACAATGATTTTCATAATATTCTTGCCTCCATTTATATTTAAAGTTGGTGTTCTTTATTGACATCCAGTTGACTTATCAAAAATATCGTTAAAATTTTCACATCTAACTATTCTACCCATCCTTTCAGGAGATTTTTAAGTGGTTCGCTGTTGAATTTAACTACTTTATACTTCCCCTTTCTTTCAGTTTCTACGAGTCCAGCAGCTTCCAAAGAAGAAAGATGTTTCGCAATCGCTTGTCGCGAAATGGAGAGATCGTGCTTCATAATGAGGCGTGCAGTAAGTTCATACAGTGTGAGCTCGTTGCGTTCGGATAGCTCGTCTAGTATTAGCCGCCGAGTAGAGTCACTAAGTGCTTTGAATATAGCGTCTTTATCCCAATTCATATATTAATTATACACAACCATATGGTTGCTTGTCATTATAAGAAACTTTTTAGTTGCGTTAAAAAAACAGCTTTAGTAACCGCAAGTATATATTTATCTCGAAGCTGAGTCTTCAAGAAACCTGCCCTTTAATTGAAGAGCTACTGTTTCTTATATTCTGATTTTACCATAAAATTTCCAACCTTCTTTTTTTTCTCAAAAAATTGTTAAGGTAGTCATTTGGAAAAAAGCAAAAAAATGACGTGTTGAAACTACTGTCAGTTCACAAGTCATTTTTAGTGTCATTTAAGCCTAAATTTCCAGACCTAGCTGATTCCAAAATTGCGGTTGATGCTATCAATGAACAGATAGATATCGTTACACATAATACAAAAGATTTTCATATAGCCAGATTCTTTGGAGTGTCTCTTTATAACCCTCTAAAAGATCAATGGCATTTTCCTATCCCTAAAACCAATGAGATTCCTCCTAGGTTCATTTTTCAAAACTCAAAATATGATTAGTAACATTACATCAGGTCCTCAATTCACGTAATCATAGCACTCGCCATTACTCTTATACAATAAGCGGATGCGTATCTATCGGAGTCGCTTTAATTAGATAATGAAATGGATACAACACGAAACAGACATGAGCTCATATTTTAATAGAGTAATGGATAATTTCATTTATATAATCACTAGTCAACCCAACTCAATTAATCACAAAAAACGCTCTGGATTAAATACAGTGCGTTTTTTGTGATTAATATTGTCAGTTTCAAGTTATTTAATAAGTACATTAATCTGGTATTTTAAGAGGCTTAGAAGCTTTTCCTCCTTTAGGTGAACCTGCGAGTCTTTGTGCTCTATTAACCTCACAATTACATCCTCGATTTGTTTAGCGCTTTATAATTTTCATCTGTTATTAAAGAAGTAACATAATTATCAAGAATAATATCAATCACGACTTTCGCTTCCTCTTTCGTTGTACACTCGATTCTACCCTCCACATTAAGGGATAAAGGAATCATATTATCATTTATTAAAGATTCAATTCGTTCTCTCCGAATATTATCAAATGAATATTGTGCTGCGCGTGCTAGTTTTTTCTGCCAGGTGACTTGATAACCGATTAAACTCTGCAAATCCGCGTCTTCTGACAGTATATCAAGTCCATCAATCTGCGTCAGGACTTGTTCGGCAGCTTCTCTAAATTTCTCATAGTACTTAAAAAGAGACAGTATTTTACTTTCGTTATACATGATGACGTTAGAATCGAAGATAATTGCGTCCCATCGATCATCCAAAAACAATTTTTGATTATGACCTTCATCCAACTCATAACATTCTCTACCAACATCAAACCCTAATATGGTTTGAGTTTTCAGCAATACTCGTTCAGAAATAGCCTTTAAAAAGTAAAGCGTTCGTCCATTATATTGGAAACTAGCGATTAAGGCTTTCGGTTTAAAATGATCGTTGTTTATTTGCCTTCGAGCGTTTGTTTCTGTTTCGTTGTTTGCAATTGTATCTTTCCATTGGTTTAATAAGCTCAATTCATGTAATTCAATGTATCGTCTGATGGATTCCCCTGATTCATCCACTTCTTGAATATTTACCACTTCATAATTTAACACTTCATTCATAACATCTTGTGTACCGCTTAACACCCAATTCTGAATAGAGCGATCAATAATCATTTCTTCTGGTGGGCAATCCTCATATCTAGTTGCTGTACCCTCTCTAAGCTGCGATCCTACAATAAAGAGGCGAAAGCCATTTTCGGAAGTGTCTTGCAAAGTTTGAAACTGTCTATTAAATTCTGTCAATTCTTCGAGCACTTGCTCATCCTCCCTCTCTCGTTCCATCAATCAGCACACTCTTACCTTCCAAGCGATAACAAATAATTTGCTTGCCCTTATTTTTCTCGAATTGTTTACTTGTCGAGAACATAATTGAGTTTCCCATGGAAGTTTCCACCTCATAAATCCTTATTCCAAGCAAAGCAATTAATGGATTTATATAAAGTAAATCCGATCTCAATGATAACCACAGTATCAGTACGATAAGAAGAAGAAAAACAATTACATCCTGGATCGTCTTAGTACCTAAGCTCACTAAAGGTAAAACATAGGCAGTTAAATAAACAAGAATGTCTTTATCTCTTGATTGGACATTTTTTATAAGAAGATTGATTTGTCCAATACTCCTTTTTTTCGTTCTGAAAATTTCGAAAATAATATAGAAACAACAAATACATGAAAGCACGAAAATGAATGAGGTCGTTAGGTTAACAACTTCTGAAGCTTTTGTCCATTTGAAGTCCCAGTTCTTAATAGAATTGTAAAACGACTGATGGTCAACAAATTTGATAATAAATATCAAAAACAATGGAAAATAGGCCGATAAAAGTAATGCCAGACGATACCACAACGGACTTTTCAATACTACCGCCTCCAATTTGGCAGATAAGATAATTTTAACATTTTTTCAAAAATGAAACATATATTTAGGTGAATCTCTTTTTTTCATTATAACAGAACAAATGTTCCTAGAGGTTGTTTTCTTACTCCAACTAAATTTCTCAACGATTTTCCTTTAGAGTCCACTAATACAATTCAATTTAAAAAACTTATAGATCACTATTTCTGAGTGCGTGGTTCATATTTAAGACAAACTCAAGAAAAGTCCCCTTTATAAAGAACATGTAGTAAAAAAGCGGAATTCGAAGTACCTACTGTAAAAGAAACCGATCACTGGAAAAAAGAATTATTAGAACCAGAAAAATTCGAATTATACAGCCTCAAAGTCACAAATAAAGAAAACAAGGGTTACAATGTGAATTTGAATGTGTTTAGGAACCAGAAGGGCAGCTATATAATGTATGGTTTAGCTCCACAAATGAAGAGTGATGAAGTTATCAAAAATGGCACATTTAAACTTAGGAATTTCCCCGTTAAAGCAGACACAGAAAAACTAGAAATAGTAATCACCTGAGAAGACAGTTGGGAGCAGAAATAAAGAAACGTTTTTGCTAAACCTGTGATTTGTAACAAACTTTTCGGCGTTTTTTATCCACTAGAAGCGTCTTTTTTCATAAAAAGAAAAAATTTAATTATTTTATTTAAGAAAAAATAAGTTGATCTGATCTGTACCTAGCGCAAAGTCTTAATATGTATAAGGAAATGCATTGGAAATGATGAATAAATAGTACATCGATTTAAAAGGCATCACCTTGATCCACGTAGGATTGAGGTGATGCCTTTTTAAATCTTGGGCTTACTCCATTAAAACCCCTTATTCTGAATAACTTAGAAATTAAATATACACCGTTTAAAACCCTTCCTTGGTCACAATATTGGCTGTGAAAATTGATTTTCTAATATGCCTTTAACTTAACACCCTTGACTTTTCCTTTTACATCTTAGATTCCATGAAATTGTATTTATTCATTGATACCAAGAACTTTTGTTCGTATAATGATATTGAGAAGGAAAAACCCATAAATTTGTCACCTTACAACAATGCTTTAGAAAATTAAATTTTCATATTGTAGCTTAAGCTACAACGTTAATAATGAATTAAAAATGACTTACAAATGATGAATGCTAAGGCAGTCATGCAAGATTGGAAAATATGCTTCAAATTTTATTGCGAACTAGGTAACAAGTTTTCAAATAGGGAAGAAAATTATACAACCCAAAGTACCAATTATATTACTCTGTTCTATTAAAGTTTTAGTAGGAGGTATTTTATATGGGAAGTTATCAAAGACGAGGAGAGAATTCTTTTCTGTTGGTGGTAGAAGCAGGATATGATGCTAAAGGCAAGCGTAAAAAACGCACTAAGACAATACGGATCACTGATCAACCTTTATTAAAAACGAAACGCAAATTAGAAAATTTCTTACAACAGGAGTTGGCAAAATTCCAGATTGAAATCGAAGCTGGTGAATACATCGCTCCTAACAAAAACTTGTTTAGTGATTTTGTTCAGGAATGGTACAAGCGTTACGCAATTAAAGAGCTATCCCCCACTGTTGTTAAGAACTATATGAGTTCTCTACGAAGTCACATCCTCCCCGTATTTGGAACTAGAAGAATTGGGGATATTAAAACCATTCAAATCATCCGGTTTTTAGATGATAAAGCAACCGCCGAGAATGAAAGAAAAGATGGCCGACCAGGTAAACTCTCGCCTGATTCTATTCGAAAGTTTTATGATGCGCTTTGTAATGTATTTAACAGAGCATACGAGTGGCGTATTATTAAAGATAATCCGATGACTGGCGTTAAAAAGCCAGCAGTCAAACAAAGAGAAATGAGGTATTACACTAGTGAAGATCTTGGAGAAGTATTTGAAGCTTTGAACCAGGAATCACTGATGTGGCGTGTATATTTTTTAGGAGCTTTATTTGGTGGATTTAGACGAGGAGAATTAACAGCCCTTGAGTGGTCTAACATCTTATTTGATACTAATGAAATAGAAATTATAAATAACATTGTAGGTAGCGAAAACGGTCAACCTATTATAAAAGACCCTAAGACGAAATCCTCTAAAGCATCAGTCGTCATGCCTGAATGGTACATGGAGTTGTTAAAAGAGTATAAAGATGAGTGGCTTAATGAAAAAGAAAGCGCAGCAGAATATTGGGAAGGAAGCGATCATCAGTATCTTTTTCATAAAGGATTAGGAAGTCCCCTCTACTTTACAACGCCTACAACAAAATGGAGTCGGATAGTTGAGAAATACAAATTGAAAAAAATTCGTCTTCATGACTTACGCCATAGCATGGTCGCTCTTTTAATGGAAGAAGACAACGTGAATTTACCAGCCATTCAGAAACGTGCTCGTCATTCAAGTTCGAAAATCACTTCAGATAT
Source organism: Pseudalkalibacillus hwajinpoensis (assembly GCF_015234585.1). Classification (NCBI taxonomy): domain Bacteria; kingdom Bacillati; phylum Bacillota; class Bacilli; order Caryophanales; family Guptibacillaceae; genus Guptibacillus; species Guptibacillus hwajinpoensis. Next base: position 1,053,499 of record NZ_JADFCM010000001.1, on the reverse strand, counting down.
CTATGGACATATTTCTAAGAAAAGAGCTACGCAAACTGCGAGTCAATTTGATAAATATGCACCAAATAAAAATTTGGTCAACAAATCGTCAACAAACTAATAATTGTGGTGTGTATACAAAAACGCACACATGAGAAAAACCCTTGATACACAAGGGTTTCCAAGATGGAGCATAGCGGGCTCGAACCGCTGACCTCTACACTGCCAGTGTAGCGCTCTCCCAGCTGAGCTAATGCCCCGTATTATGACAGCGATTTCCTGTCGACAAGATTCATTTTATCATAGCTTTTATTGTGAGGGCAACTTATTTTTTGAAATATGCGAAAGTACATAAATCTCATTTCGAAATGGCAGCCTCTATATCAAAAGCCCCTCAACATAATACCAATGTATATAAAGTATAATGTACACAAAATATTTTGAGGGGCTTTTACTCATTCTAAAACTTTTCTTCTACTTCCCCTGCTTCTTCTTTTAATTCCAACTTCCTTTTTTCCAACTCCAGTTTCTTTTCCTCTACCTCTAACTTCTTCTTTTTCAAGTCAAAATTCATTACAAAATATAAAAAGATAAACGTCATCCCAACGATTACGGATATAAATAAAAATAGGTCCAAACAAATCTCCTCCAATATTTAGCTTCGTTCATTAAGTATACTTATAAATATAAACATCATGTTCATTTTTCTTTATTCAACCTGCAATGTTGGTTGAATAAGCTGTTTTAAACCGCCTTACCTCTACCTGTTTAGTGATGCTATACTAAAAGATATATACAATTTTGATAAGGGAGATGAATTCATGAAAGATATCCTTATCCAATATATGAAACGGTTTTCGGATCTCAGTGAATCCGAATTAAGAAAACTAACAATCGATGTTCCTGTTGCTTCGTTTAAGAAAGGAACGGTCCTTTTACATCAAGGTGAAGTTCCTGACAAATGCTATTTTGTTTTAAAAGGATGTGTACGGCTTTACGGTGTCGATAAAAATGGAAATGAGAATACGTTCAATTTCTATACGGAAGAACAAAGTGTCACGATCTTTAATCAGCATACTCCCGACAAAATTTCTCCATACTCTCTTAGCTGCTTGGAAGACTGTACGCTTATTGTTGGTAATTTATCGACTGAGCAGGAAACTTACGACATGCATCCGGTATTAGAAGAACTGACTCGCAAAATGATTGAAGAAGACCTGGGTGCGATGAGGGATGATTTCTCATCATTCATTTCTTCGACGCCAGAAGAGCGTTATCATAACTTGTTGAAAAAAAGACCAGATTTAATTGACCGGGTTCCTCAGTACCAACTAGCAAGCTACCTGGGAATCAAGCCAGAATCTTTAAGTCGTATTAAGAAAAGGTCGGTAGCTAATCTCAGGATTGTTGATTAGTCCATCGTTACTTTTCTTCCTTTCACCAATAACCAGATCCCAAAACCTAATTCACCGATGACCATGGGAGCCATCAGAATTAATTCTAGTAGCCCAATAACGTTTTCAATTTGTGGGACAAAATTGTACATGAAATGAATAATCGAGTAGCTAAAGCCTGCTATAATAACAAGGATACTAATCACCTTTGGTATCTTTTTTGTATTCATTGCTACCAGGCCCACCGCGATCAGATGAAGGCCAAAAATGATTAATCCAAATGACCAAATTGCTTCAAAAGCTGTGATGGAATCCATCGCTTGCTGTGCCACGCGCGATGACGTACCTAACTCTGAATTTTGAACAACACTATTGGTTATTACAAGATTTGTAACCGCAGTGGCTAGAATGGCTGTGTAAAGGAAACGAAGCCAGCCGGCGAATAATGCATAAGCAGGATGGAACGGCTTCAAGAACACATAAAAGCCCCATGATGCAATTAAATCCATTATGATAATGAGGAGCCATCCAAGTACCTCAAGACGAAACAAGACTTGAGATGCTTGGATATTTTTTAATGTCGTTGCTGCATCTCCCTCAATGACTAATGAGCTATGCACATACCCTTGAGAAAAAAATGCAGCAAATGTCATGATAAGTAATGCAATTGCTGAAAAGACTGCTGCTTTTTGCTGCATGTTTTGATTAGTTGTTGCTTTTGATTCCATATAAGAACCTCCTCGACTTTGATGTTAAATCTATTGTATTTCGTCTGAGGAAGACTTTCATTGACTTAAATCAAGAAAATTACGCTTTTAGAAATTTGGGCAGGTGAAATAGCTCAGCAGTTCGATCTCGCTCTGCTTCACAATAAAACCCTCTTGCGGATGCAAGAGGGTTTCTTTGTGTTCAATTACATAATAAACATCTTACAAACAGCAAAAGAAACGCTGCCCCAGCGTTTCTCCTCTCTTATCTTCTCTCCCTACTCGTTAACCCCATTGCCACAAACCGTACGATCAATGACGCCACAATACTATACACAATCAGTGCGAACACCGCAGAGAATTCAACGACATACTGTCCGGCGAATTCTGTAGTTGGAAAGATGTTTCGGAATGGATATAACAGCGGTGCTGAAAAGTCATAAATCCACTGTACGAATGGAGCTGTCGGATTTGCGCTGAATAGTTTCAGCAATATGCGAATTCCGAGGATCGCTTCGATGATGCCGAAGATCAGGCGTACGAGCGATACGAGGAATGATGATAGTGCTCTCATGTTTCTTCACCCTTTTTTAAACTGTCATACCCTTTCTTTACCCTGTTGCGATTGATCACACACGTGTCGTTTTTTTCCAGTGATTGATGGGCATAATGGATGTGGAGAAAGGAGCGTTATACTTTGAGATTACGTGACTTAGTTTATTATATATCCCGCTATCCGCCTGTATTACAACTAGGTGCACTGATTGTGCTGATTCTTATAACGATGGGCTTTATCATGCATCTGGTGGAGCCGGAAATGTTTCCGACCGTTTTCGATGGGGTGTGGTTTGCGATCGTGACGGCTTCCACGATTGGGTACGGTGATACATCACCTGAGACGGTTAGAGGGAAAGCTTTTGCGATGGTGTTTATTATGTTTGGCGCTGGCTTTATGACGTTTTATATGGCGAAGCTTGCTTCTTCCTTTGTGATGACGCAGGGGGCGCTTGGCCGTGGAGAGCGAAGTTACGAGCGAGCCAATCATGTAGTTGTGGTTGGTTGGAATTCGCGCAGCAGACATACGATCAAAGCACTGTTATCCAATCAGCCTGAACGATCCATCGTGCTCATTGATCATTCGCTTACGGAAAACCCACTTCAAAAAGAAGGTATTCATTTCATTCGTGGAAACCCTGGTGAGGACAGCACATTGCGAAAGGCGAAGATTAGCGATGCGCATACCGTTCTTATCACAGCGGATCAGTATAAAAGTGAAATAGAAGTGGATATGCAAACGATTCTTACCCTTCTAACTGTAAAAGGGATCAACCCTTCGGTGTATACAATTGTGGAAATTCTTTCGCCTGAGCAAATTGTGAATGCTGAGCGAGCTGGTGCGAATGAGGTAATCGAAAGTGCCCACCTACTCAGTACAGTTATGACGAATAGCGTTTTCTCTCACGGGATTTCGACCACTTTGCTTGAGATGCTAACGCATTTAAAGCCTAATCAGCTTGATTTCATGAGTGCTGAGTCGTTTAGTGAGAAGTCCTTTTGTGATGTAGCACAGCAACTAAATGAAAAAGATATCCTGATGATCGGTGTAAAAAGAGGGAGTGAGCTCGTCATGAACCCCTCCCCTTCATTTCTTATTGCATCTGATGATCTCTTACTCGTGATTCACACATAAGATGAGAGCGCAGCGTCTAGTTCTTTCACGTATCGCTCTCCGTATTTCAGCCATTCTTCATCGATTTCAGCATCTTTATTTGTGGGCTCTTGGAACTGATTAAACGACGCTGAGATGTTCCCAATATTGCCTTCAGGATCAACTCCTGCCTGGTACATATGAGAGAGCATGAACGGCTGGCCGATTTTGACAATGGCGCCATCCGCATCAAGCTCTTTTTTCACAGCTTTGATCGGTACGCGTAGAAAAAGATAGCCGTCTTCGTCATCGATTTTGTAATCAAAATAACCGTGATCATACTCCCATCCGCCTCCGTAGCTATAGCCTAGTTGACGAAGCTTGTCTTCCATAATGCTAAGTTCAATCGTTTTCCCTTCAAGCTCCGAATTCATTGGAATCATGTGTATTTCCTCCCTGTTTGCATTGTCTACGCTTATCGTGTCCAAACAGAGGATTTTCATGATAAAAAAAGCGCAAGCGCCTCGTTCACCCACGACAAGCTTAAGACGAGCCTCAATGTGGCGCTTTTTGCCACAATGAGGCTTGACTTAAGACCTCGAGCGGGTGACGCTGGAGCTAGATAAAAAAAAGAGAGCGCCGCTGCGCTCTCCTTAGTTCGTTCTATTCGTTAGTCTTAAGGCGATCCTCAAGCTCAGCTTTTTCTTTTTCGAATCCTGGTTTACCAAGAAGCGCAAACATGTTTGTTTTGTATGCTTCTACTCCTGGCTGATCGAACGGATTCACGCCAAGTAGGTAACCGGAAACGGCACATGCTTTTTCAAAGAAATAAGCAAGGTAACCGAAGTGGTAAGGCGTCATTTCAGGGATATTCACGATCAAGTTCGGAACGTCACCATCTGTATGAGCAAGCATTGTACCTTCGAATGCTTTCTGGTTAACAAAGTCCATTGTTTCACCAGCAAGGTAGTTCAGCTTGTCTAGGTTCTTGTCGTCTTCTTCGATTGTGATCTCATGACGCGCTTTCCCAACGTTCAATACTGTTTCAAACAGGCTACGACGGCCGTCTTGAACGTATTGTCCCATCGAGTGAAGATCAGTTGAGAAATCAACGGATGCTGGATAAAGACCTTTGTTGTCTTTACCTTCACTTTCGCCAAAGAGCTGTTTCCACCACTCAGAGAAGTAGTGTAGAGATGGCTCATAGTTCACTAGAAGCTCGATGTTCTTGCCTTTGTTGTAAAGAGCATTTCGAACCGCTGCATACTGATAAGCTTCGTTTGAAGCGATGTCAGATGTGTTCAAGTCATCTTGCGCGTCTTGAGCACCTTTCATCATCTCTTCAATGGAGATACCGCTTGCTGCGATTGGAAGAAGTCCAACAGCTGTAAGAACAGAATAACGTCCACCAACATCATCAGGAATCACGAAGCTTTCGTATCCTTCTTCGTCAGCAAGTGTTTTAAGCGCACCTTTTGACTTGTCTGTTGTTGCATAGATGCGACGACGCGCTTCTTCTACGCCATATTTTTCTTCAAGGAATTTACGGAAAATACGGAACGCGATTGCGGGCTCTGTCGTTGTACCTGATTTTGAAATGACGTTAACGGACACGTCTTTGCCTTCAAGTACGCTAAAGAGATCCTGCACGTAAGTTGAGCTAATGTTATTACCTACGAAGAAAACTTGTGGTGTTTTGCGCTCTTCTTTTGTTAGCACGTTATAGAAAGAATGGTTCAGCATTTCGATTGCTGCACGAGCACCTAAATAAGAACCACCAATACCAACGACAAGAAGCACGTCAGAATCTGATTTGATTTTCTCAGCAGATTTCTGAATGCGTGAGAATTCTTCTTTATCATAATCATGCGGAAGCGTTAACCAGCCAAGAAAATCATTGCCAGCCCCCGTTCCATTATGTAGCGCATCGTGTGCAGCCTTCACTGCATCCGCCATGTATGTTACTTCATGTTCGCCAACAAACGACAATGCTTTTGAATAATCAAAACTTACTTTTGAAGTCATAATTAGCCTCCAATTATCATTTTTTGTTCTTCACTCACGTTTTACTTTAGCCCAAGACCCATTTGAAATCAAGAACACCGATCCATGTAAGCGATTACCTGGAAAGATTTCTTTCTAAACTCGTTTGACCTTGTGTCCTTATTCACTTCAGAGGACAAATTTCTTCGCTCGATTTTTGACACATTCGATTGAAACCTGAGTTTCAATCGCCTTTAAGCGGAGCTTAAAGGTCGCTGTGTTCGGCAGCCCCGGTGAGCAAATTCATTTGCTCTAACCGGGGCTGCCGAACACAGCGTAAATGGGTCAAAAATCATCCCTAGCTAAAAAGCATAACAAAAAGAACCGCTCCAAAACGGAACGGTCCTATCATTTCACCTTATAGAGAAGCCTTCAAAATCGCCATCACGTCGTCGCGCTCAAGGGATTTGAAATTACCAAACGCCCCATTAGCCATCGCACGGTCAGCGATAAGATCAAGCTGGCTATCGTCAATGTCGTAATCAGCAAGACGGTTTGGTGCACCAAGGCTGCTCCAGAACGCACTTAGCTTGTCGATACCTTCAAGCGCAACATCGCGATCTGATTTACCTTCTTCGCTTACGCCAAGAACTTTGACAGCAAGACGCTTGAACTTATCAACGTTCACGTCAAGATTATGTCTCATCAAGTTCGGGAAGAGAATTGCAAGTCCACCAGCGTGTGGAATATCATAAACAGCTGATACTGCGTGTTCAATGTTATGAGAAGCCCAGTCACCGCGAACACCCATCTGTAGAGATTGGTTTAGCGCTACTGTACCGCTCAACATGATTGTTGCACGGTGGTCGTAGTTTTGCATATCTTCAAGAAGTTTTGGAGCTGTGTTCATCACTGTTTCAAGTACAGAGAACTGCATGTTTTCTTGAAGCTCTGTATTTGATTCAGGGTGAAGATACTGTTCAAGTACGTGAGACATCATGTCCACCATGCCGTAAACTGTATGGTTTTTTGGCACTGTATACGTGTTCTCAGGATCTAGAATAGAGAATTTCGGGTGTACAAGTGGATGTCCCCAACCGTATTTCTCTTGTGTATCCCAGTTTGTGATAACAGAACCTGGGTTCATTTCTGAACCAGTTGCTGCTAGCGTCAGGACTGTACCGAATGGAAGAGCTGCTTCAGGAAATGCTTTCTTCGTTACGAAGTCCCAAGCGTCTCCATCATATTTAGCACCTGCAGAAATCGCTTTTGTGCAGTCAATAACACTACCGCCACCTACTGCTAGGATGAAATCAACGTTGTTTTCTTTACAAATATCGACACCTTTATGAACAGTTGTTAGGCGCGGGTTTGGTTCAACGCCGCTAAGTTCAAATACTTCAGCACCGATTTCTTTTAGTGTGTTCATTACGCTATCGTAAACACCGTTTTTCTTGATGCTTCCTCCGCCATAAACAACGAGGACTCTTTTTCCGTATTGTGGCACTTCAGTTTTGAGCGCTTCTAGCTGCCCTTTACCGAAGATCAATTTTGTTGGATTTTGGAAAGTGAAATTATTCAATGTTATGTCCTCCTTTAATTCAAACCATGTTTAACTTCGCCTTTAGGCGCTATAAAAACTCACCTTTTATCTTTAGCAATGCAAGAAGTTTAGGTGAAAGTAAATTACCACCAAAAGGTCTGATTCGTTCAACTAACCATCAGAAATAAACAGCTTTGATGGAAGTTCCATTTTATTATGCCTCAATCAATTATTAAAATAAAGCAATCTGCTTATAGGAATTATGTGGAGTCGGTATGTATAATTTGGTGAAGTTTTAATCATCTTATAAAAGAATCATTATGTTTCCTAATAAAAGGAGGTATTCTTATGAGCACATTACAACGATTTGCTCTTGCGTTAGTGATCATCGGAGCAGTCAACTGGGGTCTCATTGGATTTTTCCAATTTGACCTTGTCGCGGCTATATTCGGTGGACAAAATGCTGCACTTGCTCGAATTGTCTATGGCCTAGTCGGGCTAAGTGGACTATATTGCCTAACACTACTTTTCAAGCCGACAGAAGAGCTTTCACATGACCCTGATCGCGCAACAACATAAAAAAAAAGAAGGCAGCCGCGGCTGCCTTCTTTCGTCATTCTTACTTCTTCAGACGCTTGTTCAATTGAGCTTGACGGTCGTTAGATTCTTTCAACCAGTCTTTTAGCTTATCTTCAAGCGTGTTGAAGCCTTGTGGAGAAGAAGTTTGTTGTGGTTTCTTGTTTCCGCCGCTCGGTGCTGCCGGGCGAGGCTTTCTTTCCGGACGCTCAGGTTTAGGCTGAGTAGCACGGATTGAAAGAGAGATTTTACCGGAACCTTCTTCAATGTTAAGGATTTTCACCTTAACTTCGTCTCCTACAGTAAGTTGATCTTCGATATTTTTTACGTACCCGTGAGAGATTTCAGAAATGTGAACTAGTCCTTGCTTTTGGTCGTCAATTGCAACGAAAGCACCAAAAGGCTTAATACCAGTTACCTTCCCTTCAACGATATCACCGACGTTATATTGCTCTGCCATGAAAACACTCCTAACAAATTTTTTCAACTTTACTAGTATAACATAGATTTCTAATCTAGACAAAACATCATACTAGCCTTTTCTACAAATCATACCTTTCTATTGAAGGAATAGCAAGACAAGAATGTATTATAAAGCATTTACTTTCAAATTAAAATAAACAGAGGGAATGGCTGGTACTTCAGTAATAACAAGGTTTATAGCGTGTGGTAAATAAATACATGAATATTTAATATTGACTGAATTCTTTCCGCTCGCTATAGTGATAAAATGCCATTCAATTGGACTTACTATATTGTATGAGGTGACAAGATGAAATCAAATGATCAATGGTCGTCAAGATTCGGATTTATTTTGGCTTCAGCTGGATCAGCTATCGGGCTTGGTGCACTGTGGAAATTTCCATATATGGCGGGTACAAACGGTGGAGCAGCATTTTTCCTTGTTTTTCTTCTTTTCACTGTTTTAGTCGGCGCTCCAATGCTTCTTGCGGAATTTGTTGTTGGGAGGCACTCACAACAAAATGCCGTTTCTTCTTATGAATCAATTTCCGGGAAAGCAAGCTGGAAATGGCTTGGTTATCTGGGCGTTATCGCCTCTTTCATTATTCTTTCCTTCTATAGTGTCATTGGAGGATGGGTGATTACGTACTTAACAAGAAGCTTCTCTGGTTCACTTACAGGACTTCAAAATAGCCGTTACGAAGAGTTGTTTGGAGAAGTCATTGGAAGTCCTGCAACCGCTCTCCTAACACAGGCTCTATTCTTAGCGATAACAGTAGCCATTGTGCAGTTTGGGATTCAAAAAGGGATCGAAACAGCAAGCCGTTATATGATGCCAGCTCTCTTTATTCTTTTTCTTGTGCTTGTTGTGCGTTCGCTTTCTCTTGATGGCGCAATGGAAGGGGTCTCCTTCTTTTTAAAGCCTGATTTCTCTATGCTATCAGCAGAAGGTGTTCTTGATGCCCTTGGCCAATCTTTCTTTGCGCTCAGCGTCGGGATCTCCTTAATGGTTACGTACAGCTCTTATCTTGATAGAAAAGCTGATTTAACAGGATCAGTAGTATCAGTCGTTAGCCTGAACGTGTTAATCTCATTTCTAGCTGGACTTGCCATCTTCCCTGCTGTTTTTGCATTTGGATTTGAACCCACAGAAGGACCTGGACTTATTTTCACTGTTCTTCCTGCTGTTTTTAATCAAATGACGTTTGGCGGTTTGTTTTTCACAGTTTTTCTAGCGCTTTTGCTCTTTGCAACGTTAACATCAGCATTTTCTTTGATGGAAATCATTGTTTCTACAGTGACGCATGGTAAAGAAAATCGTAAGAAAGTTTCCTGGATCGCAGGATTCTGCGTATTCTTACTCGGGATTCCTTCCGCTTTGTCATTTGGTGTCCTTGGAGACATTTCCATATTTGGCAGAACAATATTTGATACGATGGACTTTCTGGCAAGTAACTTATTAATGCCTATCGGTGCTCTTCTTATCTCTATTTTCGTTTCTCGGAAAATGAAGAAAGAAATATTAGCGGACGAAGTAATGATGTCTTCTAAAATAGGGCGGGTCGTCTTCCCACTCTGGTATGGTTTAATTCGTTACTTTGTCCCAGCTGCCATTACAATTGTCCTCGTTACATCTTTACTTTCATATTAATTTCATTTATATGTATATTCTTTTTCTAAAGTGGGAATAACAGGAGTAGTAAGCTATCTATATTCCCCCTTTTGAAGACGAGGCCAACGCCTCGTCTCTTTTTTTGTCTTCTCATTCGGCCCTTCAACTTTATAAGAGTAGGATAAAGTATGACTAAGTAAGCCAAACTTTAAATAGCGAATGGAGGAGAGGTGATGAAACCATGTCTATCCCGAGTAAGGAACGGATACAAATCGACAACGTGACGTTAGCATATGAGTATTACAAACATACTAACCCTCATGTCCATACACTTGTCTTCATTCATGGCTTCCTTTCTTCTTCCTTTAGTTTTCGTAAGCTTCTTCCCCTTCTTAAAAAGAACTATCACTTATTGTGCTTTGATTTACCAGGCTTCGGCGAGAGCGAAAAGAACTGTGATATCCATTATTCGCTTCATGAGTATGCTGCTCTTACAAATCGACTTCTTGAACGAATGCAGATTTCAAAAGCTATCTTGATTGGACATTCAATGGGCGGACAAATTGCTCTTCGCGCGTGTATTCAGCACCCAGAAAGAATTGAAAAGCTTATTCTCCTATGTAGCTCAAGCTATATTAAATCTTCTTCATTAGCTATTCGATTATGCTCTTATCTCCCTTTTTTTCCACTTTGCCTTAGCTTATCAATGAGTGCCATTAATTTAAGAAAGAATTTTGAACATCTCGTTTATGACCATAAGCTACTCACGCAAGAAGTCATCGACGGCTACACATCGAGTTTTAATGAAAAAGGTTTCTTTCTTGCGCTTTCTCGCCTCATACGAGATCGAGAAGAGGATTTATCTACGAGCACATTAAATAAAATTAATTTCCCTACCCTCTTAATTTGGGGAACCGACGACCATCTTGTACCTATACGCGTAGGTGAACGCATGAAAAAAGACCTGCCTGACGCAGATCTTCTTACCCTCTCTCATACTGGACACCTTATCCCAGAAGAAAGGCCTGTGGAAGTGTCACAAGCCATTCACCAGTTCTTACAAAAATAACAAAAACCGCACCTCGTAGTACGGTTATTTGTTTGCGACTAATTGTGGTTCTTCCTTTAGTAGAATACTTAAAAAACCTGACGTTACGAGAAAAGCTGCTGGGATAATATAAAAAATCGATAGAAAAATAATTCCTCCTGCTGCTGAAACGAGGAGACTAAACCCTCCTACAATAGGTCTTGTTTTCACAAAATAACAACCTAGTACAGCAAACGCCGGAAAAATAAAAGCAGTTAAAAACGAAATATCTTTGACTTGAATTAGAGGTATCACATTAAACCTTGAGAGCACTGCTGCGATAATGCCTAGAACACATCCAGCAACGGCCAGTTTAAACATGCGCTTTTGTTTCATCTTATTCCCTCTCTCATTATGAACCATACTCTTCTTACATCTATTCGAGTTCGAAACGCTTCATCCTTCTCTTCTTTCATACTTTCCACTAAACGATTCCATTTTAACATGAAAATTCAGCCTTAAGACTGAGAAAAGTTCAACCGTAAGAAACTCCAATTCACTCACATATTCCTATACACTCTAGATAGAGACAAAATGATAACACTTATTAATATTTCACTATTGTAACCGGGATCGAATTTGGAAACTAGTATCAAAACAAACCATTACACCACACTATTTCCCTAAAAGGAAATATATTCTTCCAGATCCTAGTTACTTCAAGTGACAATCCAGTGTTATTGCAGGAAACAAGCTATCAACTGTCAAATATGTTCATGTATAGGTGACAGAATGAATTGAGGAGATTAGATGAAACGTATACAAACTGGACGATTCCTCGCCGCGATTTTTTTCGTTGCTCTCGGAATCTTTCTTCTTCTTATAAATATCGGCATTATTTCCATGGAAATGACGGAGGCAATTGTCTATTTTTATCCCTTCTTGTTGTTTCTGCTCGGTGGAAAGTACTTTTTTGATGCCCTATTACCTTCAACGAGAAGGAAGAAATGGACAACCGGTGTGCTACTACTCACCTTTGGACTACTTCTGATCCTTGATCGTTTCGAATTAATCGACTTTAGTTTCTGGAGTATTTGGAAACTATGGCCGCTTATATTCGTAATGATTGGCTTTAAATTCCTAGGGAGATATCGAAAAAGCCAGGGATTCAGTCTCGTGAAAGACCATTCCTATAATAAGCCAAATTGGCAGGTTCATACGATGAATGATTGGAGTTTTGTGTGCGATTATAACTTCGATTTTTCAACGACACTTATCCCAGAGGAAGAAACCGTCATTACGCTGTCAGGATTTGTTGGTGATATTAATATTATTTTCCCAGATGATATCCCATTTAAAATTGACGGCACAGCCCATGTACTTTCGGCTACAATTGATCAGCATAACCAGGACAACGTCGGAAAGGGTCACGCCTTAACTTACAAAACAGACGATTTCGATGACGCTCTCCAACGAATCGTATTCTATCTTGACTTCTCCGTACTTGATTTACGAGTTGATCGGATTTAGAGAAAGGTGCCATAGCTGTGAATAAATCAACGCTCAGATGGAAATTATTCAAGTCACTTCTATATACTGCTTTATTTACTGGGGTACTTTATTTCCTAGTTATCCAAATTGCACTGTTTTTCCAGCCTAATGCCGTATCTGTGCTATTCAGTTTATTATCACCGCTTTTAGTCATGGTTCTTGTGGTTCTGTTAGGAAGCTATTTCAGCTATAAAGATACGCTCTCCATCAGAAATCGACTTGAAGATATCTCCACCCAAATCATCATTCTTTCGAGAGGCAAGTTCACTGAAAAAATGAAAATGACAGACAAAGATGAAATTGGTCGGATTAGTAGTGAATTAAACGAACTGGCCGACAAGCTGCAGAAGCAAGTAACCTCTCTACAGAATTTAGTTAACCAAAAAGCTGACTTAGCTGAGAAAGCAAGAGGAGCAGCTATTATCGAGGAACGTCAACGACTTGCAAGAGACCTTCATGATGCTGTCAGTCAACAGCTTTTCGCGTTAAATATGATGTCCTCTGCTTCCATAAAGATGATGGATCGAGATATTGAAACGGCTAAATCACAAATGTTGGATGTCGCAGACCTCGCAAGTAAAGCACAAGTTGAAATGCGAGCCCTTCTTCTCCACCTCCGCCCGATTCACCTATCTGAAGATTCATTAAGCGAAGGAGTGAGGAAGCTTGTCGATGAGTTAGAAAGAAAATCTGGAGTTACCTTTCACGTCACACTTGATGATCTTCCGGAGCTTTCTAGTGGTATTGATGAGAATTTATTCCGAATCGTTCAAGAAAGCCTCGGGAATGCTCTCCGGCATGCCGAAGCATCTGTGATTCGAATTACAGTTAAACTTAAGAAGAACCAGTTTATATTACATATTAAAGATAATGGAAAAGGGTTTGAAATGAATGAGAACAAAAAAGGAGCATACGGACTAGGTTCTATGCAGGAGCGATGCGATGAAATCGGCGGACAGTTCCGCATCTCTTCTCGCGCTGATGAAGGAACCCTGGTTGAAGTACGTGTGCCGTTGGAGGGTTTGAACGATGGCAGAGATTAAGATGATGATTGTAGATGACCACGATATGGTGCGAAAGGGATTGAAAGCTTATCTTCTGACAGAACCAGATTTTCAAATCGTAGGCGAAGCTTCTAATGGCAAGGAAGCTGTCACTCTAGTGAATGAAATGAATCCTGATGTGATCTTAATGGACCTTATAATGCCAGAGATGTCGGGCATTGAGGCAACAAAAGAAATCATGACCGTGAGGCCAAATACAAAGATTATTATCATCACGAGTTTCTATGATGATGAGCAGGTGTTTCCTGCGATTGAAGCAGGTGCCTTTAGCTATCTTCTAAAAACAGCTTCTGCTGATGAAATTATCTCGACCATTCGTAAGGCTGTTCAGGATGAAAGCGTAATCGAACAGAAGGTCGCTCAAAAAATGATGAACCAATTACGCTCAAATCAAAAGAAGTCTTTGCATGATGATCTAACGAAACGCGAAAAAGAAGTTCTGCTATTAATAGGCGAAGGAAAAACAAATAATCAAATTGCCGAAGAACTATACATTGGATTAAAAACAGTGAAAACACATGTAAGTAATATTTTGGGGAAACTCGGTGTCAATGATCGAACTCAGGCTGCAGTTTATGCGATAAGAAACGGCATGGTTCGTTAACACGTTATCTTCTAGAATATGCCTTTTAGTTTAGCACCCCTCTTAACTGCCTCGCATTTACTATAGGGAGTAGTGATTGAAGGAGGAACTAGCTATGGCAGAGAATTATAAAAAATGGTCAGAGCTTCCGTATGCAGGTGAAAACGAGCCGCCTCATAATCCAGAAGAACCTTACGCTGGATCATGGTCAGATTATTATATACGTAATAAACCACCAGGGCGTTTTACCACATTAAGCGGAAGACCCTTTCGACTGGACATCAAGCCACCAGCATCGATCGATTGGGACAGTGAGTTAAAAAAGGTCAAACATGCACAGAAAGACCTTAATCCGAAGCAAGCCACTTTAGCTGAATATTGGGGGACAGGTGTAGCCAGTAAACAATGGACTCCGATTATTGATAAGTTAATTGATACGTACAACGTAACAGCACCTCGAGCAGCAAGAATTCTTGCAGGCGTAGCAACCGGCATGAATGATGCTTTTACAACTGCCTGGTATTTAAAATACCGTTGGAATGTTGCAAGACCAAATCAACTGGATCACGATTTCAAATCGCTGCTCTGTATGCCAAGACATCCCACCTATCCATCAGGACATGCAACGGTAGGAGCAGCTACAGCAGAAATCCTTTCTTATTTCTTTCCTGCAGAGCAAGAACGATTAAGAGAACTCGCGAAAGAGTGCGCTGACTCACGACTCTATGCTGGAGTGCACTTCCCAGTTGATAATGAAGAAGGACTTCGCCTCGGAAAACAAATAGGTTCCATCGTCGCTGCTGAGTTGGAAAGTCAAGATAATGTTCGTGGGCAAACAATTGATGTACCATACCGAGAAAGTCATCACGCTAAATTAGCACCTCCGCCATACAAGCAGGCAATTGAGTATCCATTCGATTCGAAATGTGATTCTTCAACTAAAAATCCTTTTGTGCGAAGTAATACAAAACAACCTAAACCAAAACTCTTTTTCTAACGATTCTATCCCACATTTGAATTGGATCACTTTGCGATAAATCAAAAAGTGATCCAATTTTTCTATGTCTTCTTACCGTACAAATAGAGGAAGTTTCGTTATAATAGATGGAAGATTAGCAGATGAAAGGATCTTACATATGAAGCATTTACTACTTCTTACCTTTATGGTGTTCTCCATTGCAGGATGTCAATCAAGCAAAGAAGAAACAGCCAATATAACGGTTGCCGCAGCGGCTAGTTTAAGTGATGCGATGAAAGAGTTAAATTCTCTTTACGAACAAGAACACCCTGATACAGAAATCACTCTAAATCTTGCATCATCCGGTGTTCTAGCCAATCAGATCAAGCAAGGCGCACCTATAGATGTCTACTTCTCTGCATCAGAGTCTTATTTCGATGATATTAAAAAGGAAGACCTGCTTGAAATCGAAACAAATTTACTGCGAAATAAACTCGTTCTAATTAAAAGCCAATCATCTAAATTGAGTAGCTTTGACCAATTAGATGAAAGTCATGAAGGTCGTTTTGCGATCGGAACCCCTGAAACGGTCCCAGCTGGAGCCTATGCAAAAGAAGCGCTGCAATACGCAAACAAGTGGGATAAGCTAGAAGATCAGCTAATCTTCAGTAAAGATGTGCGACAGGTTCTGACTTACGTTGAAACAGGTAATGCCGATGCAGGTATTGTTTATGAAACCGACTATCGCTCTTCTAGCAAAGTAACCTTGGTAGAAGATGTACCTATCCAATCGTATTCACCGATCATTTATCCTGCCGGGATCGTCAAAGGAGCTAACGAAGGTGCCAGTGACTACTTCACATTCTTACAAAGCGATGAAGCATTAGCGATTTTTGAATCCTATGGTTTCCAAAGTGACGTGACTGCAAATGACTGAATTCCTTGATCCTATACTAATTTCACTTAAAATCTCTCTCGTCGCAAGTATCATCGTGACAGTCCTCGGTATTATCATTAGTCACCTAATGGCAGGAAAGAATTTTCGCGGGAAAAGTTTGATCGACACCGTTATAATGCTCCCGCTTGTGCTGCCTCCTTCGGTTGTCGGCTTTATTCTACTCGTCCTCTTTGGCGCTTCAAGTCCAATTGGTCAGTGGATTGAGACGATCTTCGAGCACTCACTCATTTTCACGTGGCAAGCAGGTGTTGTCGCGGCAAGTGTCGTTGCATTCCCGCTCATGTATCAATCAGCTAAAGTCGGTTTTGAGTCAGTTGATCGAGATATTGAGGATGCAGCACGGGTAGATGGAGCAGGAAAATGGACGGTTTTAAGAATCATCTCAATTCCACTTGCTTCAAACGCTCTTATCTCTGGGATTATCTTAAGCTTCGCTCGTGCACTTGGGGAATTTGGAGCGACTTTAATGTTCGCCGGAAACCTCCCCGGAAAAACACAAACCATGCCCACGGCTATTTATGTTGCCATTGATTCTGGTCAAATGACACTTGCCTGGTCCTGGGTGATCGTAACCATTACCATCTCAACGATCATGCTTTTTTTATCTTACCGAGTAGCGATTAAAATATAAAAAACTCGCTTACGCGAGTTTTTTACTCTTCTGTATTCATTTCTTCTTCCTCAGGCTCAGCCGATGCTGGATAGAATTCTTTCCGCAAATGAATTTTCTCAATGAAAGGGTCTTCACTCTTACCTTCCGTTCCATAAATCGTCACATCAGTAAATCCTTCAATAAGATAGATCGTTACAGGCTTCTCAAATGGATTCGACCCTTTTCTAACCTCTTCAACTTCAAAACCTAAACTCGCGAGGAGAAGGCGGTTATCCTCAAGATAATGCAGCCCTTCTGGAAAATAATTCATCTCAACGGCGACATTATCTTTGAAAATAACTTCACCATTTTCAAATGTCATTTTCATTGGATCCTTGCGATCTGGCTCAATGCTCTTAGGGAAGTTCGATAGAAATTCCTCACGTGATAAACCTAGTAACTCCGGAGCATTTACAATCAATTCAATCGATGAAGGTTCAAAATCAATCTCTTCTTCAATCTGAGCTTCTTCTTCCTTCACATCATTCGGGGCTTCGTCCTCATTTTGCTGACTGTTTCCTGATGATTCATTTCCATTCCCGATCGCTTCATCAGTAGGCGCACCGCCAAAGGCCGGAACGCCCCAGACGACTATGTATAACAATAGCCAAAAACCGGCAAACATTGCTGCTCTTTTTCTAGAAGATGTTACAAAGGGTTTAATGATATTAGCCGTCATAAGAAGAAATGCGATAACCACCACTGCTTTTAAGAAATCCATTCTCATTCACCTCACAATTAACTATAAGATTATTTGTTCAGCAAATACAACCATTTTCTTCACTATTATGTCGAAACAGTTTTGGTCCTATAGTTCCAATGGTAAAAAGAAGGAGAAATGGTTTATGTATCTAACTACAAGAGTAGGCTCATTTATAGGAGGTTCATCATGTCAGCAAACCGTTACGTTAACTTAACCGTCAAAAACTACTTGTCTGTTCGAAATGACATTCAAACAGGCGACCTTCTCCTTTGTAGTGGCTCATACCCAGTTAGTAAAATCATTCAGAATGTATCCAAATCTCAATTCAGTCACGTTGCTCTTCTATTTCGGTGGATGGATCGCATTATGATGCTAGAAAGCGTGGAAAGTTACGGTGTACGCATCGTACCGCTATCTCATTATTTCCAGGACTATCGAAATTCAGGGCACCCATACAAAGGAAAGCTTTATCTTGCAAGGCATTCTCTCACAAAGAACTTAGACGAAAGTAAGCGTAATGCAATGCTAAGAAGAGGCGCTGATCTAACAGGAAAGCTTTATGACATAGAAGAAATCCTTAAAATCCTGGCAAGCGTCGTGATTGGCGACCTTGAATCGATACCAAATGACAAATACATCTGTTCAGAGTTTATTCAGGAGTGTTTCCAAAAAGCAGGCATCTCTTTCTCAGACGATGGTCGAGGCTTCATTTATCCAGAGCATATTGCAAGTGATCCAGCTGTTCAACCACTATATAAACTCATTCCGTAACATGAACCATCATGATTTTTTATAGCACAATTACACTATTTATTGTGGTAAAAAGCCTATTTTCAAGAAACTCCTCCTAATTGTACGGTTTGTCCAGACAGATTGAATTGGTATAAATATACTAATAGTATCCGACAATGATGGAGGGAGTCACTTGACGTTAATCGTAATTGATCCAGGGCACGGTGGTACAGACCCTGGTGCAACGTATAAAAGTTATCAAGAGAAAAATTTCAACCTTGCCATTGCTCGTATGGTAAGAGATCGTTTATTTTCAAAATACGAAGTTGAAGTGGCATTAACACGCGAATCCGATAAAACCATTGACTTAAAACCTAGAACAAATTTTGCAAATGCGATCAAAGCTGATTTCTATCTTAGCATTCACCATAATGCTGCAGGGGGAAGCGGGTTTGAAACATATATTTTTAATGGCACTGTTCCAAATGAAACCGTCCAACTACAATCGACCATTCACAACAAAATTTCAACTGAGATATTAAAGAAATACAACATCTTGGATCGCGGAAAAAAACGCGCCAACTTTCATGTCTTACGCGAAACGAAAATGAATGCATTGCTAATTGAAGTGTTATTTGTTGATAGTGAAAAAGACCTTAAACTCCTCACCAACCCCGCATTTATGACAGACATATCGACTGTCATTGCTGATGCAACTGCAACCGCCATGAAACTTCCGTTAAAACCTAAGCCGGTCGATGGCACTTTATATAAAGTGATTGCGGGAGCTTTTAGCAAGCGAGATAATGCAGAAACCTATCTCAACATGTTAATCCAAAAAGGCTTTGGGGGTTTTATAGCCACCACTGTCGTCAACAAGGAAACAATCTACCGCATTCAAGTTGGCGCATTTAAGGAAAAAGCAAATGCAGAAGTCTTAGCAGAAAAGTTAAACAAAGCAGGTATTGAAACATTTATACTAGTTGAAAAAGGAAACCCGCCCGTGGTGGTCCCCGAGCCGGAGCCAGACAAAGGCTATAAAATACAGGGCAATGCGGTGTTGTCAGCCGAGCAAATGGATGCTTATACAAGAACCATTAATCCTGGAGCACCAGACCTTGCTGCCCTATATTTGGCGCATAGTAAGAAATATTCCATTCGCGGTGATATTGCGTATGCTCAAGCACTTCACGAAACAAATTTCTTTCGTTTTACTGGTGATGTGAAACCAGAGCAAAATAATTTCGCAGGAATTGGAGCGACCGGAGGCGGAGCAGCAGGTGCCGCCTTTCCAAATGCTTCGACTGGCGTTCTTGCTCATATCCAACACCTCTATGCATATGCTTCGACATCACCTCTTCCGGCATGGGACGAAAAAGTCGATCCAAGATTCGATCTTGTGACACGTGGCTCTGCCACAACATGGCAGGCATTGAATGGAAAATGGGCAGTGCCTGGTTCCAATTACGGTGAGCTCATTCTCTCTTTGTACAAAAAAATGATCGAAACGGCATTAGTCAAAATCGAAAAAGAACAGGCAACATTGCAAACAACACTCAAAAACCTTGAAATTTAACATTTAGATGAAAGAGCGTTCCCCACTTTAGGAGAACGCTCTTTTTTATAACCGGCTATTCTTATACTTTGAAATAGCAGCCTGAACGTGCGGATGATAGGTTGTTTTTATGTAATCCGTTCCTGATGAAATCCACTTTATTGCCGTTTCTGCACGTACCCCAGTAATCATGATATCCACCCCAAGGAGGTTCAATGAGCCGCATAACTTTACCATCATTTCAGAAAACTCTTGATTGAGAGAGGTAACAGACGATAAATCGATAATAAGAGTATTCACCTTCATATCAGCTACTTTTTGAAGTCCTATATCAAGAAGGAATTGAAAACCTACTTCTTCCACAACAGGTTGAAGAGGTAATAATCCCAGTTGATCCATAAGAGGGATTACGTTCACTGCCATGTTCTCCATGCGATCAATCAGTTCTTCTTGTTTTTCATACAAATGAGTCATATCCCGGAATTCTACCATTGCTCCATACATTTTATCAGATTCCCGTAAAACCCTTGTTTGAATGGTTAAATACAGGTTATATATCCCCCAACTATACGGCATAGCTTCGACGAAATACTCTTCTCCCGTTTCAATCGTCCTCTCCACATGACGCACTTCTTCTGGCGCTAACGGGAAAATTTCGTATACATTTTCCCCTAACACATCTTCACGCTTAACTTTTAGTAACTTTTCCGCTACTTCGTTCATGTGTATGATGCGAAAATCCAAATCGATCGCTAAAATACCACATGATATATGGTTCAATATATGATCCTGCACTATACTCACTACATCACTCCTATTAGATCAGGGTCATGAAACAAAAGGAGAGGATCGCCTACTCAATTCGTCCATTACATCTCTGTCAGTCTATTATGGAGCTACCAGCTTTCCCATTCGTATTTATTCTAAATATTACATTCTACATCAAACTTTATTTCCCTGTCTTTGTAAATGAAACATTTTGTCTACTATAAATTTCTCTCCATATCTAGTAACTTTCTGAACACAAAAAAACTGCCTATAAGGCAGTTTTCAATCCCAAGCAAACCGCTGTTCTTTCCACGGGTCACCATACATATGATAACCATTCCGTTCCCAAAAGCCCTGCTGATTTTCTGACCGAAATTTAATGGCGCGAATCCATTTCGCACTTTTCCAGAAATACAGATGGGGTACTACCATTCTGATCGGATAGCCGTGTTCTGGGGTTAACATTTCCCCATTATGTTTGTAAGCAAGAAGGCTCGATTCTGCAAGAAAATCTTCAAGCGGAAGATTCGTAGTCCACCCTTCTTCTGCCTCTAACATAACAAACCTGGCTTCCTTTCGAATGCCTACATGATCTGCTATCGTCCGTGTTGCAATGCCTTCCCATTCATTATCAAACTTCGACCAGCCTGTCACACAGTGAATATCATTTGTTTTTGACATCTCAGGTAGAGCCATTAGCTGTTCAAAGGTTAGAACCGTAGGGCGCTCAACAAGGCCTCCTATTCTTAAATCCCAATTTGAAAGATTTTTTTCATAATATGGAACGTCCCCAACGTGTAGAACTGGCCATCCCTTCGTTACGCGTTGATTAGGAGGAACACGATCGCTGTTTTGCTCCTTTACTTTACCAAAGTACATACGCCACCTCATTTCATAGCTGTTTTATTTAGTGTAACAGAATACACCGAACCTTCTTTTATAGAATGCTCTATAATAAGCAAAAAGAAAAACACGGAGAGCACTCTCCGTGTTTTTCTTAGTTAAAAGATCATAGCTGCAATCCAGCCAAATAAGATAAGCGGGATATTATAGTGTAGGAACGTTGGGACAACCGTATCCCAAATGTGATTATGCTGACCATCTGCATTTAGTCCTGATGTAGGGCCTAATGTACTATCTGATGCAGGTGAACCCGCATCTCCGAGGGCTGCGGCAGTTCCGACAAGCGCAATTGTTGCCATTGGGCTAAATCCTAATTCCATAGCAAGTGGAACATAAATCGCTGCAATAATTGGAATGGTTGAGAATGATGATCCGATTCCCATCGTAATAAACAATCCGACGATTAACATCAAAAGAGCCGCTAGCGCTTTATTATCGCCTATTAATCCGGATGCTTGTGTTACAAGCGATTGAACTTCACCCGTTTGTCTTAGAACTTCAGCGAACCCATTCGCTGCAAGCATCACAAAACCAATGAATGCCATCATTTTCATACCGTCTGTTAAAATCGCTTCAGATTCAGCCAATCGAATGCTCCCCGTAATATAAAGGACGATAATACCTGAAAGTGCGCCTAGAATCATTGATTCAGTTGGAATCTGAACGGCAAGGGTAACGACTACAGATAAAATTGCAAATAGGATGGAGCGATTTGAATAACTATATGTCTCAGATGTATCTTCCTGAGCAATAGATAGTTGTTTATACGCCCTTGGCTTGCGGTATGAAATGAAGACCGCAATAAGGAGACCAACGACGAGTCCAGCTGTTGGCAACAGCATAGCTGTCGGTATAGAGGAAAGTTCAATTTCCATGCCACTATCAGCCATATTCGACTGAAGAATTTCGTGAAATATTTTACCGAAACCAGCCGGTAACAGAATGTATGGTGCGGTTAGTCCAAAAGTCAGAACAGCTGCTACCGCTCTACGATCCATTCCAAGTTCATTTAACACCTGAAGAATAGGTGGGATAAGAATGGGAATGAACGCAATGTGAACAGGTACTAGGTTCTGAGAGAAACATGAGATGAGAAGAATGACAAAGAGAATGAGAACTTTAGCAAGTCCCTTCTTCCGATCTCCTCCACGACGATTAACCATCTTTAGAGCACGCTCAACAATTAATTCAGGAAGTCCAGTGCGAGTAAGACCTACAGCAAAGCTACCAAGCAACGCATAGCTCAGTGCAACAGTCGCTCCTCCTCCAAGTCCTGAACTAAACGCTTCGATTGTATCATTAAGAGAAAGTCCCCCTAATAAACCACCGGCGATCGCTCCAATAACAAGTGCAATGACAACATGTATACGAAAAAGGCTTAGCCCTAGCATGATGAGAACTGCAAGAATAACGGCATTCATAACGTAACAACCTTTCAATTAATCCTTTAGTTTGGTAAATCACTAATAAGTTAACACGAAAGAGCAATCGTGTCAATGGAAGACGCTGGTGCTTCCCCATCTTACCATGTGGCAAGTCACAACTTCTTAGGGATATGGTATAATAGACTGACAATTTTATGCATAATATTCTTTGTTTGAAATGGAAGTTAGGTAAGGATTTCATTCACAAAGATCGAAATGAACCACCAAATGAGTAAAGACTTGAAAGTTTATCCTCAACCGTCTTCATTACTTCAATCATTCACTCGATTGAAAGTAAATTTCTTCGGGTACACCATTCATAGGATCAGTTTAGAAAGGAAGATGTTGTCACTCATGGATATTTTGCTAAATTTCCCCCTTTGGGCAGCGCTATTTGGCGTTGTATTTGCCCAGTTTCTGAAAGTACCGATTTATTTTATTGCAACGAAACAAATTAATTGGTCCCTTTTTAATGCAACAGGAGGGATGCCAAGCTCTCATTCCGCCGCTACGACAGCTTTAGCGACAGGAGTTGCACTTGAGACTGGCCTTGATTCTCCTATATTTGCCGTAGCAGCGATGTTCAGCATTATTGTGATGTTTGATTCAACAGGTGTTCGCAGACAAACAGGAGAGCAAGCCATTGTACTAAACCAGCTTGTTCTTAATTTCAATAGATTCGTTTCTGAAGCGAAAAATTGGCAGCAAAAGCAAGAACGAGAGAAAATTGAAGAATTAAAAGAGTTATTAGGGCATAAGCCAATTGAAGTTCTCGTTGGTGGCTTGCTTGGAATTATTTCAACTTTAATTTTATACTACGCTTTTCAAATCGCTTAATTATAGGAGGACTTAAATGCGAATTGTTTCATTGTGTCCTAGTAATACTGAGCTATGCGCCTACCTTGGTTTAACAGATCAGCTTGTCGGTGTTGACGACTTTTCCGACTGGCCAGAACAAATCAGGAGTCTTCCACGTCTTGGTCCCGATCTTTCAATTGATTTGAAGCAAGTTGAAGCGTTGAAACCAGACCTTATTCTCGCATCACTGAGCGTTCCAGGAATGGAGAAAAATATTGAAGGTATGGATGAACTTGGTCTATCTTATACAGTATTAAATCCCAATTCCCTTGAGGACATTTGTAACGATCTCGTTACTCTGGGAGAGCTTACAAATAAAAAGCAGGAAGCCCTCTCTCTTTCCAATCGTTTCAGGAAATTGATTCAGGAGTACAAGGAAATCAGTGATCAAATCCCAGAGAAGCCGGATATTTATTGGGAATGGTGGCCAAAGCCCATTTTCACACCTGGTAAAACAAACTGGCTGACTGAGATTAGTGAACTGGCAGGAGCGAGAAATTCTTTTCGTGATGTGGAACTCGCTTCTGTTCAAACAGATTGGGCAGATGTCGTAAAGCGAAGACCAGACCATATTTGTCTTGCCTGGGTTGGCGTTCGACAGAATAAAGTAAATCCAAAAATCGTTCAAAAACGTCAGGACTGGGATAAGCTTCAAGAAAGTCCCATTCATGTACTTGAAGAATGGCTTTATTGTCGCCCTTCACCACGTTTATTGACCGGCCTCGTCAAACTTGCAGCCATTCTTCATCCTGATCGCTATCCCTCTTTTGAAGGAGAAGATGCTTTCTTAGAAAATGAGAGGTAAACGCAAAACGTCGGAGAGTATACTCTCCGACGTTTTGTAGCTTCTGTTATTCTTTCTCACTCATTAACTCTTGTCTGAAAACTTGCATCGACTCTTCTTCATTCAATGTTAACAACATTTCTTCCGTTAAGGTTCCATCACCTTTTTCGATCAGATATACGTCGAGTGTCTTTTTCCCCCACTCATTATAAACATCATTAACTGTGTCGTAATAGAGATCAATTCGCTTCCCAGTTATCGCACTTCCTGTATCTGCTACAACCCCAAAGCCATACTCAGGAATAAAGAGTACACTACCAATTGGAAAGACGGACGTATCAGCAGCGATCGTAGAATAAAGATCCCGCTTTACCTTTACGCCAGAATAGGTGATGCCATATGCAGGGTGCTCAGGTGTTTTCCCTGTTGATTCCTCACCTGCCGTATAGCCTGTAGCCGTTACGGTATGCGTTGGATACTGTGACCAATCCTGAGACGTCGCTAGGCTTGTCCTATCCTTTTCACTGAGTACAGTCTGCTGAGGAAAAATCCACTTCGTTACATCTTGCATTGATAAACCCGATAATAATAAATAAGTTGATAGCAACGCTGCTGCAAAAAGTCCTGTAAAGATCATCCCTTTTGCGATCAGCATGATAAATCGCACATTTTCCACTCCTCTCATGATCTAT
Organism: Pseudalkalibacillus hwajinpoensis; assembly: GCF_015234585.1. Taxonomy (NCBI): domain Bacteria; kingdom Bacillati; phylum Bacillota; class Bacilli; order Caryophanales; family Guptibacillaceae; genus Guptibacillus; species Guptibacillus hwajinpoensis. The sequence continues at coordinate 1,028,383 of NZ_JADFCM010000001.1, read as the reverse complement.
TCATTTCCAGAGAAGTGAAAACCTATTCATCAAGATAACGTGCTTTTACACATATAAAAAGCTTCTGCCAACAATTGGCGAAGCTTTTAAAACATCTGATATCCTCTTACACGAAGCATTCTGATCGCAACACCTGCGAACACAGCTCCAACAAGTCCAGCAGTTAAAATAATCGCATCGGCACTTCCTAGTGAAAGAAGATCAGTACCTAACGCTTTAAATGATGAACCTGGTGAGGAAAAATATTGAAAAAACGTAACGTTATCAATAATCATGATAACGATTACAGGATAGACAACTGCCATAATCCATGTCGAGCGAAGAAGCATGTTAAGCAGGAATCCAATTCCAAAGAAAAGCACAATAAACAGCAGCATCGAAATAATCAGCTGTGGAATCGCCATCGTTTCACCCCCGAGTAATCATTGTTAGTTTACTGGATTGTCCCATTTTAGTCAATGAACAGAGGGTGAACAAAAGAAAAGCGCAAGCGCCTTGTTTACCTGCGACAAGCTTAAGACGATCCTCAATGTGGCGTTCTTTGCCACAATGAGGATCGGCTTAAGACCTCGAGCAGGTAGGCGCTGGAGCTAGATCAAGAAAAGCGCAAGCGTCCGGTAGGTCCGACAAGCGCTGGAAGCCTTTCAATTGAACACGGTTCCTTGTGTTCAACTGAAAGGCTGAAGCGACTCGAGGACCTGGGCGCTGGAGCTAGATCAATGAAAAGCGCAAGCGTCCGGTAGGTCCGACAAGCGCTGGAGCTAGACCTCAATCCATACATTCTTATTTTGAACCAAAAGAAAAACTAAGCGCTCTCAAACGCTTAGTTAGTTGGATTTTGTTTTGCTCCACTTCCTCCACAGTTATCACATGTTTCCGATCCACCAAGAAGTAGTTGAAAGTACCCCTTTCCCTGGCAATAAGGGCAATCAGTTGCTTTCGCCTTATTTTGTTGTCTTCTCACATCAACCACTCCTTTGTTGTAATTTTCTGATAATATATCAAGAAACGTTGAAAAAGAAAAACACCAAATTTCACACTGACAGCCCGTGTAAGCGAATACATCCTTAGTTATCAGATTATTTCGTCATTTATCAAATCATTTCAACCATTAGTAGGTGATGTGAGCGAATCGGACCTTTCCATCTATAACCGAGGTGTTTCCATTCGTTTTAAAGTTTTCACTTTTTATTGAAGCTCGAATATAACAATTTGTAAGACGTGTACTGAAATTGATTTCCAGGATTCATCTCCGTTATAAACTGATCCATTCCATTCAGAAAAGAAGGAATCATAGACGACGTACGTGGATCAGTAAGCAGTTCCTCCTTTGTTAAAAATCGGGACTCTCCAATTTCATTCGTTTCGGACGTTAGCGTGCCTCCGGTTCTTCTCATATAAAAAACCACTAAGTTATCACTTACATCTTTGTTAATGACACCTGAACGAATTCCTGCTATTCCAGTCGTTTCTGCAACAATACCCGTTTCTTCAAAAATTTCTCGGACAGCTGCTTCATCAACCGTTTCACCCGGATCCACAAATCCAGCAGGAAAAGACCATTTCCCTTTTAAACCACCATACTTCTTCATCACGACGAGATACTTCCCCTCAAATTCCACAATGCCTGCTGCTGCCAACCATACTTTTCCTCTTTCGGTCAAATCGAAATCCTCCCCTGGAATAAATAAAGTAGTACGTTCATAGACTTTACTATAGCCCCTATTCTATTGAATAGATTAGAAAAACTTGGCTGATCGTCATCTCCTTTATGACGATCGCCTTCGTTTTTCTTATTGCGCTGATCACAAATGAATCATTTCATAAGAGCAAAAAAAGGCAAAGACATGACGTCTTTGCCCTCTTTATCGAATGATCTTAAAATAGCTTAAGCTTACCTTTTTTCCAGACAAGCCCTGGCCCACCAAGCATGAAGAGATAGCGATTATCAATCACTTTTTTCATAGCAGACGCTGTGCTACCATAGAGCTTTTTATTCCCAACTTTACCAATCGCTTCGCCTTTACCAAGTGAAGCAACCGTACCTTTGATGTCAGGAGTAAAGCTCTCAAGCTCTTTCCCGCGCACAAGGCTCAATAAGTTCTTAGATACAGCTCCAGCAGCTTGGATCGCAACCTGAGCCGTCGGAGGGAATGGACGATTGATTTCTTCGTTAATAAGAAGAGCACAATCTCCAACAACGAAAACATTATCGTAATCCGGTGTACGCTGATCTTTACGAACAGGAACACGGCCGCGGTTTGTTTCGAAGCCAGAATTTGCAACGATGGAGTTACCTTGCACGCCACCAGTCCAAACAACTGTCGCCGCTTTTACTTCTTCATCCTCACCCAAAATAACGCCGTCTTCTGTTACTTCTTTGATCATTGTGCTCGTACGGAATTCCACACCTTTACGTTCAAGTAGATTCATTCCGTATTCTACAAGCTCCTCATCAAAACCAGGAAGAACAGTTGGGGACGCTTCCACATTAATGATTTTAACGCGATCACGAGGGATATCGAACTCTTTGCACAGTTCAGGAACACGTTCAGCAAGTTCACCAACAAATTCAATTCCAGTGAATCCTGCGCCACCGACAATAATGGTTAGAAGATCATCGCGACGCTTAGACTCATTATTGTAGCTTGCGAACTGGTATTCAATGTGTTCACGAATTTTTCGAACGGAGTTTACGCTACGAATACTGAAGGCATTTTCTTTAAGACCCTTAATACCAAACGTAGCTGGTTCAAAACCAAGTGCTAGCACAAGGTAATCGTATTCAAGTTCACCGTTAGAGAGAATGACGCGCTTTTCATCCGGCTTTACTTCTACGACTGTGTCTTTAATAAATTTGATTTTGTTCATATCAATGACATCTTTGATCATAATTCTTGTTTTGTCATGGTGCATTGTTCCTGCAGCTGGTTCATGAAGCCATGTTGTTTGGTAATGATAGTCATGCTTATTCACAAGCGTAACTTCCACTTCATTTGTTCCCATCTCTTTTTGAAGACGAGCTGCTGTCATAATACCGCCGTACCCTGCACCTAAAATTGCGATTTTTGGCCTACTCACTTGAATCACATCCACCTTTTATCGGTATTTTTTTAGGACATATTGTAGATTTCCCTGCATTGTCCCATCGTGAAACGTCAATAAACGCTAAATATAAGGAATCTCTTTCTCAAAAATGAACAATATTGAATAGGATCAAGAGACATTGTTAAGTATTTCACGTTCTAGACCGAAAAAAATGGTGATCTAGCCCGCACTTTGTCATAAAATTTTCAAATCTGACGCTCCATTCTAATCATATTCTTTTTTTTTTTCTTTTTCAACCTTTATAATGAAAGTTCTAGAGGTGTTTTCACCTTAGGGGTTTAGTTCCGTTTTTATTATGATTATAATAATGAAAGCACATTGAATAAATTATAGGGGGACTGACTTATGACTGACCAACATGAACTTTATGATATAACGATTATTGGTGGAGGTCCTGTTGGCTTATTTACCGCATTCTACGGTGGTATGCGCCAACTTAAAGTAAAGATTATTGAAAGTATGCCACAGCTTGGAGGGCAGCTCTCTGCACTCTATCCTGAAAAATACATTTATGACGTCGCTGGCTTTCCAAAAGTTCTCGCACAAGATCTTGTCGATAATCTTGTCGAACAGGCGAATCAATTTCAACCAGAGGTTGCTTTGGAGCAGTCGGTGGAAGAAGTAACAAAACAAGAAGACGGCACTCTTTACCTTCGTTCAAACACAGGAGACGAGCATTATACGCGAGCAGTTATTATTACTGCTGGTGTTGGGGCCTTCCAACCTCGTCGCTTGAAAGTAGAAGGTGCTGATCTTTATGAAGGAAAGAACCTTCACTATTTCGTAAATGATCTCACAGCATTTGCAGGACAAAAAGTTCTTATTGCTGGTGGAGGAGATTCAGCAGTGGATTGGGCTAATATGCTTGAGCCAATTGCTGAAGAAGTAACACTCATTCACCGTCGAGATAAGTTCAGAGCTCACGAACACAGCGTTGAACAGCTTATGAACTCTTCTGTAAACATTCAAACGCCGTATAACATTACTGAGTTCATTGGTGACGGAGAACGCATTAACCAGGTTGTTCTCGAGCAAGTTAAAGGTGAAGAGAAAATAACGAAAGACGTGGATGCAGTTATTGTGAACTACGGCTTCATTTCTTCTCTTGGACCAATTAAAGAATGGGGCCTTGATATTGAAAAGAACTCCATTGTTGTTAATACCAAAATGGAAACAAACATTCCTGGTATTTATGCAGCTGGTGATGTTGCTACATATGACGGCAAAGTAAAGCTTATCGCCTCTGGATTTGGTGAAGCACCAACAGCTGTTAATAATGCAAAATCCTATATGGATCCTGATGCAAAAGTACAGCCGCTTCACAGCACTAGTCTTTTCGATAAAAAAAAGTAAGTTCAAGGAAAGTGAGGGGTACACATGGATGAGATTCTCTTTATCATCGTGATGATAGCAGGTCTTGGCTTCTCTCTTTATAAAAGTCTTAAAGATACGCCAAAACCGAACTGGAAAACCGTTAAACAAAACCTTTTCCATTCTTCTCACTAAGACGTTAAAAACCCCGTACACTTGTACGGGGTTTTTAATATGTATGTTTTCACCATCCAAGCCCTACTTTGGTTGCTAGAATTTCTTCACCTGAACCATTCAACGTAATTTCATAACGCCCTGAACGATTAGAGTATGCGAGTGTTTTTTCTTTAAATGCGACATTAGCCTGATAGCGCACTTCAAAATCCTCTGCCTCTAAATCTCCAGATCCCTCTTCATGTATCTTTACAGTAAACAACAAAATCCCCTCCTTATACAGTCATTTTATCACCGTCAGAATTCTTGAGATATGACAAATAGTTTACACTAGTACCGTATTTTTCCATGAAAGATATTTTCTTAACAGCACATTCCTTGTGATTATTTTCTTCTTGAAGCGGGTAAACCCAAAATAGACTTAAAATAATCTGTTTACAGGAGGACTTATCAATGAGTAGATTACAAAATAAAACAGCGGTAATTACTGGAGCTGCAACTGGTATTGGACAAGCCACTGTTGAGCTTTTCGCAAAAGAAGGAGCTACAGTTTTATGTGCTGATGTTAATACAGAAGAGATGAGTAAAACAGCTGAGAAGCTAAATAACAACGGAGGTAATGTAAAAACTTTCCACGTTGATGTATCAAGTGAGGAAAGCGTAACGAGTTTTGCTAACCAAGTCAAAGAGGAATATGGCACGATTGATGTTCTCTTTAATAACGCAGGGGTTGACCAGGAAGGTGGAAAAGTCCACGAATACCCAGTCGAATTATTCGATCGCATTGTTTCAGTTGACTTGCGCGGTACATTTTTAACAAGCAAATACTTACTTCCACTCATGATGGATAATGGTGGATCGATTATTAATACGTCATCGATGTCAGGTCGAGCAGCTGATCTGGATCGTTCAGGCTACAACGCAGCAAAAGGTGGTATTACTAACTTTACGAAAGCCATGGCGATTGACTATGCAAGACAGGGAATTCGAGTAAACTCTCTCTCTCCAGGTACGATTGAAACGCCACTAATTGATGAGCTTGCCGGTTCAAAAGAAGAAGAAATGGGTCAGAAATTTAGAGATGCGAATAAGTGGATTACACCACTTGGTAGACTTGGCCGCCCGGATGAAATGGCGAAGGTCGCTCTTTTCTTAGCATCTGATGATAGCTCTTATGTGACAGGTGAGGATATTACAGCTGATGGTGGTATTATGGCGTATACTTGGCCTGGTAAGATGTTAATCGATGAGCAATGGAAAAAGGAAACAGAGTAAGACAAGGAAGCAAAACCCCGATGCAACGAGCATCGGGGTTTCTTTATGAATAAACTTAAGCCCACCACATTTCAGTTGGCTCTTCAACAATTAAAACAGATTGAAGGTTCTTAACAGCCGTTTGGAAGCCTTCGTTAATAGACATGAGTGGATCTTCGTGTTCAATGCTTACAACATGGTCATAGCCATATGTACGAAGTGCGCTCATCATGTGAGACCATTCTTGATTACTATGTCCACAACCAACAGAACGGAAAGTCCATGCTCGTGTCTTCACTTCTCCATAAGGCTGCATGTCTGTTAATCCATGCATGTTCACATTATCCTGATCGATATACGTGTCTTTCGCATGGAAATGATGGATCGCATTTTCTTTTCCAAGAATTTTTATGGCTGCGACAGGGTCAATTCCTTGCCACCACATGTGACTTGGATCGAAGTTTGCACCGATTGCGTCACACGTTAGCTCACGAAGCTTAAGCATCGTGTAAGGTGTATGTACAAGAAACCCGCCATGAAGCTCAAGACCTATTTTCACATTATGATCCTTAGCAAATTGCCCCCACTCTTTCCAATAAGGAACTAGCTTCTCTTCCCATTGCCACTTCAAAATATCTGAGTACTCCGCTGGCCATGGCGTTACTGGCCAATTTGGGTTTTTCGCGTCTTCGCTATCACCGGGCGTTCCTGAGAATGTATTCACTACCGGAACGTTCATTGCCGATGCTAATTTCACAGTCTTAACGAAAGTGTCGTGGCACTCCTCAGCAAATTTCTTATCAGGAGAAATAGGATTCCCGTGACAGCTAAACGCACTAATTTCGAGTCCTCTTGAATGAACTTTATCAAGATATTCCGAGCGCTTCTCTTCACTTTCGAGCAATTCATCCAGATTGCAATGAGCATTACCTGGATAACCTCCCGTTCCGATTTCCACCGCTTTAAGTCCAGATGCTTTCGCATGATCGAGCATCTCTTCGAATGACTTATCTGAGAATAGTACAGTAAATACACCTAGTTTCATAGGACCACTCCTCTTATGTTTTTAATCAAGTCGAATGCTTCTCCCAGTTGTACAGCTTTCATAAATTGCTTCAATTACTTGTGACACACGTCTCGCCTCTTCCGATTTTACGATCGGTTCCTCTAGTCCAAGACAGCTGTTCACAAAATTCGCAGCTTGAGGCAATCCTGGGTCCTCATCTCCTGGTACCCATTGACTGCTCGTATTTAAAAGCATGCCGTGCTGAGCTTTATTTAATTGAAATGGAAAAACATCGAGACCCCCATCACTACCGGAGATACTAACAGACTCTTTGTCCTCTGCAATGTTGGCTGACCAGGATGTTTCAAAGAGCATAGAAATATTATTATCAAAACGGATATATGCCGTGACATGATCATCCACATTAAACGTCTCGTGATCAAATGCTCCCCACTGGTTCACTTGTTCAGGCGTTTTGCTTAAACGATTGTATGTTGTTCCTGACACTTCAACAGGCTTCGCGTTGCCCATTAGCCAAATACTTAAATCAAGAAAGTGGCATCCATAATCTATTAAGCTACCGCCGCCTTGAAGCTGTTTATTCGTAAACACGCCCCAGCCAGGAACCTTTCGGCGACGAAGGGCTTGAACTCTTGCAACCATTGGATCACCGATTTCATTCTCTTGAATAAGTTGACGTGCCGCACGCGGTTCCTTCATGAAGCGATAATGATAAGCGATGGATAAGATTTTGCCAGACTTTTTCTCTGCTGCAATCATCCGATCACATTCTGCAACTGTCATCGCCATTGGCTTTTCACAGAGAACATGAACACCTGCGAGTAGAGCTTGCTCAGCTAGATCCGCATGAAATTTATTCGGTGTGCAAATCGTAACGGCATCTACTTCATTTAGCATATCCTGTACATGCTCGTACACATTAGGAATATGACAAGAAAGCCCTACCTGCTGCGCTTTTTCATAATCGACATCATAAACACCAAACAACTCTACTTGTTCAGAGAGCTGCTGGTATGCTGGGATATGCCGGGACTGGGCGATGCCGCCAGACCCGATAATCCCCATACGTAATTTATTCACTTGATCACCTCAGGTTAACGATTTTCTTCGTTTCATTTGATTCTAGTGCTGCGAGAACCACTTGAAGAGAATTCATCCCTTCCATACCGCTTACAGGAACGTCTCTATCCGACACAATGCTATCTACGAACTTGTCGATAACCTGTGAACTCGATTGGCCGCCGCTATCATTTGTTTGAATACCACCAAGCTCATATTTCACCACTTCACCTGTCTGATACTGAACCACAAGCGAATTCACTGGATCGTCTTCAAGTCTAAGAATCGCTTTTTCGCCATAGATAATCGTTGAATTATCTTCACTCGCTGTATAAGCCCAGCTTGCAGCTAGCGTTCCAATAATACCGCTTTCAGATTTTAAAATACACACTGCATTATCATCAACTGTAGCAAACTCCTTCGCACTTGTTTCAACAAACGAGCCTACCTCTACGATCTCTTCATTTAATAAATAGCGGATAAGATCGGTCTTATGCACACCAAGATCTCCCATTGCTCCAATAAATGCTTTCTCTTTCTCGAAGAACCAGCTATCTTTCCCATCCACACTCCAACCTTCAGGTCCAGGATGTCCAAAAGCTGTTCTAAAGCTATACACTTTGCCAATTTCACCGCTTGCTAGAATATCTCTCGCCTTTGCGTGGGAAGGAACGAAGCGTTGATTGTGAGCAATCATTAACTTTTTCCCACTTGTGCGAGCCGCCTCAATCATCTCTTCTGCATCTGCACGTGACGTTGCCATTGGCTTTTCGCAAAGAACATGCTTTCCTGCTTTTAATGCAGCAATAGAAATCGGGGCATGAAGGTAGTTTGGCGTACAAACACTTACAGCATCAATCTCACTATTTTGCAATAGCTCCTCATAGCTTTCATAGGACTTTGCTCCGTAAAGAACCGCTGTTTCATCTGCTCTTGTTTTCACAATATCGCACACAGCAGCAATTTTTATTTGTGTGTTTGCCGCGTATTCTGGTAAATGGCGGTGTTTCGCAATACTCCCACATCCGATAACACCAATTTTTAATTCATTCATGGTTTCTCCTCCTCAATCAATCTCTTATTTAGACGCGATGGTTTCTAGCGGTTTTGCATTTCCATAGACTGGTTTTGGTATCGTCGTCGGTTTAGCCCAGGCTACAGCATTTTTCATAACCTGCTGGATCTCTTTATTATAATAGGTTGGATATGTCTCATGACCAGGTCTGAAATAGAAGACCTTTCCTTGTCCCCTCTTATATGTACAACCGCTTCTGAAAACTTCTCCGCCTTCAAACCAGCTTACAAACACAAGTTCATCTGGTGCTGGGATATCAAAATGCTCGCCATACATTTCTTCTCTCTCAAGCTCAATTTTCTCACCAAGTCCCTCCGCAATCGGATGGGTTGGATCTACAATCCACATTCTCTCTTTCTCATCCGCTTCACGCCATTTCAAATCGCAGCCTGTCCCCATTAGCTTCTTGAAAATTTTAGAAAAGTGACCAGAATGAAGGACGATAAGCCCCATCCCATCAAGAACTCGTTGATGAACGCGGTTCACAATTTCATCAGACACTTCTTCATGCGCGATATGTCCCCACCACAGAAGCACATCAGTACCATTTAGCACTTCTTCAGATAAACCGTGTTCTGGCTCGTCCAAAGTAGCCGTTCTCACTTCAAAATCTTCTTTCAGAAATTCCGCAATCGCTCCATGAATCCCGTTAGGATAAACTCTTCTTACTTCTTCACTACTCTGCTCATGACGATTTTCATTCCATACGGTTACGTTAAGCATTAAAATCCACTCCTATTTTTTCTATTCTTTAACTGAACCTGATGTTAATCCTGACACAATTCTTCTTTGGAAAATCAATACCATAATGACAAGAGGAACGGTTACAACAACAGTCGCTGCTGAAATTTCTCCCCACGGGATCGTATACTGACCCTGGAATAGGGCAATTCCGACCGGCACCGTTTTAAACTTATCAGCCGTGTTAATCGTAAGGGCAAACAAGAACTCATTCCATGCTGCAATAAATACGAGAATGGCTGTTGTGAAAATACCAGGTACTGCTAGTGGCATAATGACTCTCCAATACGTTTGCCATAATGATGCTCCATCGATCTTCGCTGCTTCTTCAAGATCGAACGGAATTTTACGGAAGAACGTAACGAGAAGCCAGATCGATAATGGCAGCGTGATTGTTGTGTACGGGATGATTAAGCCAAGATAGCTATTTGTAAGACCTAAGTTTTTTAGAAAAATATAGATTGGTGAAATCGTCGCTACTTGTGGGAACATGGATACAGATAAGACAATCCCCAATATAATCGGTTTTCCTTTAAAATTCAGACGCGCGATGGAATAAGCAGCGAATGAAGCGACTAGAACGGTGTACACAGTCGTAATCGTCGCCACAACGGTACTGTTCCATAGATAGCGAGGGAAAGGATAATCTACGAAAACGGATACATAGTTTTGTAGAGTTGGGTTATTCGTAAAAGGATTGAACGCTTTTTCACCAAAGAGCTCTGTTAGTGGTTTAATCGAACTTGCAAGCATCCATAAGAACGGAAACATGACAACAAAAACAAACACAACTAGGAAAACGTAAAACATCGGTCCCGCTTTCTTATTCATCTGGCTGGCCCTCCTTCTTCATGATAAAATACATTCTCATTTCTTTCCAGTTCCGTCGTTTATTAGTTCAGCTCCGAGTAATTTAATAAAGATTCCAGAAATAATGGCGACACAGATGAAAACAACAACTGAAATAGCTGAACCTTCACCAAAGTTAGTCTGAGTAAACATCAATGTATAAGCGAGCATTGAGATCGTTTCGGTTGAGTTCGCTGGACCTCCGCCAGTTAATACATAAATTAAGTCAAACACTCGGAATGCATCTAGAGTCCGGAATAAGAGAGCAACGAGAAGACTAGTTTTTAGTAGCGGCAGTGTGATATTAACAAACTGCTTCCATTTACTTGCCCCATCAATGGACGCTGCTTCATAAAGTGAAGATGGAATCGTTTGAAGTCCTGCTAGAAGAAGCAAAGCCATGTAAGGGGTCGTTTTCCAAACATCAGCAAAGATAACGGAGAACATTGCACCTGTATCCGTAGTGAGAAGCATCGACATGCGATCGATCAATCCAACATCTTCAAAGAGCTTCGCTACAATACCGTTTTGACCATCATAAAGGAACTTCCACATGAGGGCTGCTACCGCTGTTGGAATCGCCCACGGAATTAGGATACTTGCACGAATTAATCCTCGCCCTAAGAAAGCTTTGTTAATAAGGAGAGCAATCGCTAGACCAAGTATGAGCTCAGCTAGAACAGAAATAAATGTAAATACACTCGTGTTCCAAAGAGACTTCCACATCCGCTGATCAGTTAAATTTTCTTTGTAATGCTCAAGTCCAATGAAGTTCGGTTCAACAACAATTTCAGTTAGTGCGGATGATAAACCAACAATCTTATCGCCTTTTTCCAAACTTCCATTTTCATTGATCGTCATTAAATCATTATTGATTGCTTTAACGGAAGACGTAAAATCCTCTGCTACGCTTTCATCAATTTCAACGTACTTCATATCGTCAGGAATATTTTCAAACTTGTCTAGCTTTTCATTAATCACGTCATAATTTTCTGCTGCTTGCGGGTTTTCTTTAATACTGGCATCGAGATTTTCTAATGTTGTTTTCATCTCGGTCAGCTCTTCACTTGAATTTCCATTATCAATTTCAGAATTAATTGCCCCGACTAGGAAGGGATAGTTTTGCAAATAGCGGTCTAGGTCAATTTGATAATCGAGATGGACTTCTGATTTAGTTGGTTCATTGAGACGAAGGTCGAAAAGACTAAAATAAAATGACTGGAAAACTGGCCAAATAGAAATCGCTAGAATAAGGATCAGTGCCGGGGCAAGAAGTAAATAACCGACAACCGCATCGTTTTTTTTCTTCTTTTTGGGCTGGTTGTCCACTTTAATAGGCTCTTTTGGATCGATATCTGTCTGCATACCAACGCTCCTCTCTTTAGGAAAAAGTGTCTTGTTGCTCACTTAGTTACGATCGCTACAAGACACCGCTTTTTGATACTACGAAATTTCTTTCAGAGAATATGTAGGAAAGACATTAGCCTTCGTATTGAAGGCTAATGACCTTCTCTATTATTTTTCTAGCTTTTCATTCATTTCTTTTTCCATTGCAGCCGCTGCTTCTTCAGGAGTTTCTTCTCCTGCGATCGCTTTAGAAATGTGAATTTGGATGATTTCAGAGATTTCAGGGTAGTTTGGTGCTACAGGTCGTGAAACCGCTGCTTCAAGTGCTGTTTGGAATCCTTCTTCTCCAAAGAATGGGTTCGCTTCGATAATTTCTTCATCTTCGAACAAAGCAGGGATTGTTGGAGCGTGTGAACCTTTAATTGCATCAATCTTTTGTCCTTCTTTACCAGTCATAAACTTCAAGAACTCCCATGCTTCTTGAGGATGTTCAGAGAAATTATTGATGGCTGCCATCCAACCGCCAAGGGCTGAAGCAGAACCAGCGTCACCTTCAGGAAGTGGAGCTACTTCTACGTTTCCAACAATCTTAGACTGTTCTTCATCATTTGCAAGTGCGAACTGATATGGCCAGTTACGGATAAATGGAGATTGACCTTCAATAAACGCAGTATGAGATTCTACTTCAGTAAACGTATTGATGTTACCTGGAACGAAATCAGAGTTTGCGATTTCAACCATTTTTGAAATACCTTTGATCGCTTCAGGGCTATTGATAACAACTTCTCCATTCTCATCAATAAACGCACCGCCGTAAGAACCGACAAATTCAACTGCGTTTGTTACAAGACCTTCATATTGCTTCGCTTGCATGAGGTAACCAAACTTGGTACCGTCTTCACCTTTTAACTCAGAAGCTTGAGTCATCAAGTCATCCCACGTTTTTGGAGCTTCAGATACTAAGTCAGAGCGATAGAAAAGCATACCAGTATCAATGAATTTAGGCATCGCCCACTGCTTTCCGTTAAAAGTTGCTGCCGTAACTGGTCCCTGGTTGTAGTCGTCCATGTTAATACCGTCTTTTTCAATAAAACGGTCTAATGGAAGCACATATCCTGCTTGAGCGAATTCAGCTGGCCAGATTACATCGATATCGAATACATCAATTTCTGATGATTCAGCGTTCAACATTGTGACATAAGCATCATGTTGTGCTCCTGTGTCGGTCGGCATCTCGCGGAATTCGATTTCGATATTCGGGTTTTGCTTCATAAATTCCTCAACCATTACATCGGTTGATCCAGTAGCATCTTTACCACGCGCATAAACTAGTGTTACTTTCTCTTCGTCACCTGAACTTGCATTTTCATCACCAGAGCTGTTGTTATTACTTGAAGAATTGTTTGAAGAACTACATGCCGATAGAACTAGAATAAGAGCCAAAACGATAAAAAGTAGTTTACTATTCTTCATAATTCGCATAATACTAAATCCCCCTTAAATTTGGTTGAAATCGATTTCAAAATTGTAATCGATTTCAATAAACTAGTTAACGCTTACATTTATCGCAAGTTATGTAGAGTTACGAATAACAAGCGATAGTGGTAATTCTTTAACACTTTGAGTAGTACGCTCACACTGCCCTTTTAAACAGTCAATAAAAATAGTCATAGCTTGTCCGCCAATTTCAGCCCCGGGTTGATAAATAGTTGTTAGCTCTGGCTCAATTAAGCTGGCAATTGGCTGATCGTCAAATCCGAGTATCGCTATATCTTTCGGAACATCTAATCCATTTCGCTTTGCTTCCTTCACCATTGCAGCTGCCACTTCATCTCCTCCGGTAAAGATAGCCGTTGGTCGTTCAGTTAATTCAAGAATTTTGTTAAACGTTCTTACGCCGTCTTCCATTGTGTATGTATCTTGGAAGATCCATTCTGGCTTTATTTCTAGGCCAGCTTCTTCAATCGCTTGAAAGACTCCTTTACGGCGATCATTAGACAACCCGCTTGTTGAGCCCATACAATAAGCAATCCGCTTATGTCCTCGCTCAATTAAATGCTTTGTTCCTAAATAACTCCCCTGAACTTGATTCAATCGAACCATTGGTACCGTCGCATCGTGATGATATTCATTACAAAGTATAATCGGTCCATGTGCCGTGTAGGACTGAATTTCTTCCCAATTATTTTCAATCGAAGTGAAAATAACACCATCAACTTGCTTCGTCTGTAACAAATTCAAGTATTCGAGTTCCTTCTTTTTACTAGATTTCGTCTGACAAATGATCAATTGAAATCCATTCGCTTCAGCCACGCTTTCAATTCCATTAAGAACCAGTGTAAAAAACGGATTCGTTAATCTTGGAATTAACACAGCTACTAGATTTGTTCTTCGATTTCGCAAGTTTCTAGCTGATGTATTAGGAAAGTAACCTAGTTCCCTCATTGCCTTATGAACTAATTCACGCTTGTCTTTAGTTACGTGTGGATAATCATTGATGACACGTGACACAGTCGCTCGTGATAGACCTGTATAGTGTGCGACATCAGCAATTGTTGCCATGTTTCATCCTCCTCAGAAAGTACAAAAGAACCTCCCTTCGTTTGTAACCGATTTCATGAAATCGATTACAAACAGCATAACGTAAGTTCACAGAATCTTCAACATTATTTTTTGAATATTTTAACCATTTTATTTTTTTAGCTGTATTTCTCTTAAATATTTATAACTCTGAGTCACACTTTCAATCGGATCAACATCACATTCGTCCTGCTCAACAACCCACCATTTTACGCCGCATGCCTGCCCCTGCTCCACTACTTCCTGAATCGCAATGTTACCAGTGCCAAGAATAGCCGTTGCTTCTCTCTCATCATCCGAGCGGTCCTTTAAATGAATGATTGGTGTTCTACCTGAGAACTTTTGCATCCACTCAACTGGATCATGACCAACCTGGTTAAGCCAATAAATATCAAATTCAGCCTGAATGGAAGAATGCGCCTCTAAAATTCCGAACAGCTCACTACCTTCAATACTTCGACCAAGTTCAAAATCATGATGGTGATATCCTAATTCCATTTGATGCTCAGTACAAATTTCCGCTGCATTCTTCATGATCTTAGCTACCTTTAAAAAGTCCTCATGACTTCTTCTTTCAGGTGGAAGCCATGGGCAAATAATTCGGCTGTTTCCAAGTACTTTTTGCTCCTCTATAACAGCTTCCAATTCGTTTTCAATCCGCTCAATTGGGATATGATGTCCAATGACGCTTAACCCAAGTTCATCTAATTTGTTTTTCACCACTGATGGTTCATGGCCATGCAATCCCGCAAGTTCAACACCTTCGTAGCCAATGCCCTCTACTCTTATTAACGTTCCGAATAAATCCTTCTCACATTCGTTTCGCAACGTGTAAAGTTGTAACCCAACTCCAATTTCAGTCATATGTGACACTCCTTTTCATAATTAGAATAAACATTCCATTCTTCCTGGCAAAGTCCATCAATTTGTAAATTTACAAATTGATCGTTTGAATATTAACTCTCATAGAAGATAAATTTTCTTCACCATCACTGTGTTCGATGGAACGACTAAAATCCCTTTTTTTAGACATAAAAAAAGAAATTTTTCATTATGGAATCTCGATTAAGATTACATTTAAAAAGCTCATAAATTGTTCAGAGAGTTTAAGGCAAAACCTATAATGGAAAGAGAGTAATAAAAAAACTCCCCCACACGTTCAATAAATAATTGAACGTTGGAGAAGCTTTAAAATAAGGGTAATGACTCACCCTATCCGATAATTAATTTCTTAACAATTCTCCGGTGTACCAGCATTCGTCGCTGTCTTAAACGAAGAACCACAGCCGCATGATGCGATTGCGTTCGGATTGTCGATTGTGAATCCGCCGCCCATCATGTTTTGTTTATAATCAATCTTCACACCGTTTAGAACGGGTGCGCTTTCGCTATCCATAATAATCGTTACGCCGTGCTGAGCGTCGAGAGCTTGATCATCTTCCTTCATTTCTGTATCAAAGCCCATGCCGTAGCTTAAACCAGTACAGCCGCCACCTTTAACGCCTACGCGTAAATAAAGACTGTCGCCTTCTTCTTGCTTCATCATTTCTTTTACCTGTGCTGCTGCAGCTTCAGATAAATGGATCATTTAAATCCCTCCAATCACCATAATGCTACTATTAGTATATCGTGCTATAGAACTAAGCTCAACAATTGAACACTATCAAACAGAAATACTCACTTCGCTAGCCTGATGTTTGTATTTCAACTGTAATATCAGATTATGCTTCTCATCAAGTTTTTGACTATATGTCAATACTTCCGGATGATTCAAGCCAAGGGCTATAGCCGCTTGAGTCATTTTTGTACGTAGAATTTCACGCAGTATCTCTTCACAGTCGGAGTCTTGAATGAACTTTCGATTTATAACCACCTATTATTCTATATGAATAACCTTTTATTTACAATCACCCTATTATTTCCTGGTATAATAAACTCCAGTTGATATCGTTACTGCTGGTCCTGTCATCCAGACATGATCATCTTCATCCCACGTAATTTCCAGATCGCCGCCTGCAAGATGAACTGTCACCTCTGTACCCTTTAATGTTTTGTTATTTAATACGCCTGCTACTACTGCTGCACATGCGCCTGTTCCACAAGCTTGAGTAATACCAGAGCCTCTCTCCCATACCCGAAAATGGTATTCACTGCTAGAGACTACTTCAACAAATTCAACATTAATACTTTCTGGGAATAGCTGGTGATCTGTAAAATAAGGTCCTGCTGTTGTGAGAGGAGCCTTTTCTATATCATCGACAAACATCACCATGTGAGGATTCCCCATCGATACTCCCGTCATTTGAAGCGGTTTTTCTTCATAAAACACCGTTTCATCAATCACTTCGTCTTCTGAATTTCCGTTCATCGGAAGACTACCTCTTGTCCACTCCGGTCTCCCCATATCAATCGTAACAGTCTCCACACGATCATCCGCTAAATGAACTTCTGCCTGTACAAGTCCTGCTAGCGTTTCAATGGCAAATTTCGTTGAAGAAACCAGCTTGTTTTCATATGCATACTTAGCTACGCAGCGGAGGCCATTCCCACAGTTTTTCCCTTCAGACCCATCTTTATTAAAAATCCTCATCTTCACTTCTGCTCGATCGGATGGGCAAATCAAGATCATTCCATCCGATCCTATACCCGTGTAAACATCCGATACTTCTCTTGCGTATTGAGGAAGGTTCTTTTCTTCTAACTTTTGCTCAAATAAGTTGATGTAAATGTAATTGTTACCGAGACCATGCATTTTTGTATATGTTATCTCTTGCAATGCTTTCACTCTTTCTATATTTTAATGGCTTTTTCGAACGGCTTCTGTCGTCCAGAAATAATCACTATCAATTTTCTCAATCATGAGCTTGCCGTTACAGCAAGGCATCACGAGTCTTGTTTTAATTTCTTCACAACCTTGTTGATAATCTCGTTCTGTCATAGGCGTTAAGACATTCTCACTATGACAAAATGGACAGTGTGGAACATAGATGTCCCCCATCATACGATCATATGGCAAAGTATGTTCAAAGCTACCCACGAGTGACCCCTCCTGTCTATTATTTAGACAAGTATACCGTAAAACAGGCAAAAAACAACACCGCTTCGCCTTGAGTTTACGACATTAACAATCTAAACGATACAAAAAAAAGCCTCTATAAAAGAGGCTTTCAAATTTAGAAAATAAGCATACCTGCGATTGCAGCATTTAAAAGGTTCGCAAGCGTACCTGCAAGGATTGCGCGCATTCCAAGCTTTGCAATTTCAGGGCGACGTTTAGGCGCCAGACCTCCAAGGCCTCCAAGTAAAATAGCAAGAGAAGAGAAGTTCGCAAATCCACAAAGAGCAAAACTGATAATCGCAACTGATTTGTCAGTTAGGTTTCCAGCACTAATTTCTGGACCGAAAGAAGAGAAAGCTACAAATTCATTAAGAATTAACTTCTGTCCAATGTAGTTACCTGCTTGAACAGCATCTTGCCACGGAACACCAATAACAAAGGCAAGTGGTGAGAAGATATACCCAAGAATTTGCTGAATCGTTATGCTTCCTGCGCCAAACCATCCACCAACTGCTCCAAGTAAACCGTTTAGCAAGGCAATCAATGCGATAAACGCAAGAAGCATCGCTCCAACGTTTAAAGCAAGTTTCAGACCGTCTGATGCACCATGTGCAGCAGCGTCAATCACGTTTACGTGATCTTCGTTTCTTTCCATCTTAATTTCTTTCGCTGTTTCTGGTGTTTCTGTCTCTGGCATGATGAGCTTAGCCATTAACAAACCACCTGGTGCTGCCATGAAACTTGCCGCTAGTAAATACTCAAGTGGTACACCTAATAAAGAATAACCAATCAGGACAGAACCAGCTACCGAAGCAAGTCCTCCTGTCATAACTGCAAAAAGTTCTGATTTCGTCATTTTATCTAAATAAGGTTTGATGACAAGTGGCGCTTCCGTTTGACCAACAAAGATATTTGCAGTAGCTGATAGTGACTCCGCTTTACTTGTTCCAAGCGCCCATGAAATCGCTCCACCAAGTAGACGGATAACCCACTGCATAATTCCAAGGTAATAAAGAACAGAAATAAGAGAAGAGAAGAAAATAATGATCGTTAGTACTTGAAATGCAAAGATCATTCCAATGTCTTCATTTCCAATTAAGCCACCGAAAAGAAAGCCAATTCCCTCATTAGCATATCCAATAATATCCTGAACGAATAATGATAGTTGCTTTAAAGCAGTCTTACCTGCTTCCCATTTTAATACTACAAATGCAAAAGCAACCTGAATGGCAAGTGCCCCCAGTACCGTACGAAGGTTAATCGCTTTGCGATTTGTAGAAAAGATTAGTGCGATGGCAAATAACACAGCCATACCACCGAATCCCCATAAAATTTGCATATTTTACACCCCTTGTTAATTATTGAACCCATTTATAAGCATAGCCTACCCCATTACCAGATTTTAAATAGAAATATTATAGCAATTAGCTAAATACAGCGCTTACAAACAGTGTTTTGTTATCTGAATATTCGACATTTTTCGCGCGTACGCGGAAAATAAAAAGTCCGTTCTCTCTCTATTAGACTTCAATGGACCTTTGTCATTATAACACAGAAACTGAGCAGTGAAAGCCCTTAATTTTTTTCGTTTAATTTTCGCATTATTTTTTCTATTAAAGCTTCAGATGTATCTGCATTTACTAAACGTCCATCTACGATAGCAAAAGACTCAGAGTAGCAGTTCCCACAATAACCAAGACAGCCGTAGTCAATTAATTCAATATCGTGGATCTTCTCCAGGGCCTCCCATACGCGCTTATTCTCTCTCAAGTTTCCCGCACAAAATTCGATTGTCTTCAAAGTAAAGCCACTCCCCAGTTAAGCATTTAAGAAATGTTATTGTACATAAGTCACAGTTTCGCTATACTTTTAACTGTCATAACATAATGAATCGTATAACTATATTATAGCGCGTGTCGCTTCCTTTTTTCTTCCTAATTCATCATTTCTTCTACATCTTTTCTACTTATTATAGGGAGACAGCGTTATGTAATTTTATTAAAGGGGACCTCTTATCATGAAAAGGCTAGTGCTATTAGGCGGCGGATACGGCGGTATGCGTATCCTACAGAAATTATTTGCATCTGATCTACCAGAAGACCTCACAATTACGCTTGTTGACCGAAACCCTTATCACAGTATGAAAACCGAGTATTATGCACTTGCTGCCGGAACAGCAAGTGATCATCACATACGTGTTCAATTCCCTGTTCATAAGAAGCTAGAAATCAAATACGGCGAAATCACTAGTATTAATCTTGACTCAAATGTTATTCACCTAAATGACGATGATAACCTTGCATATGACACGCTCGTCATTGGACTAGGATGTGAAGATAAGTATCATAACGTACCAGGTGCAGATGTTCATACGCTAAGCATTCAAACGATTGATTCATCTCGAAGAACGTATGAAGTATTGAACAACCTCGGCGCTAAATCTGTCGTTGGTATTGTTGGTGCAGGACTTAGCGGAGTGGAGCTAGCAAGTGAACTTCATGAAAGTAGGCCAGATCTTCAAATTAAGCTATTTGATCGAGGACACACTATTCTTTCTGCCTTCCCAGAACGACTTGGAAAATACGTTCAATCCTGGTTTGAGGAGCGTAACGTAGAAGTTGTTAGTGAATCGAATATTACAAAGGTGGAACCTAATACGCTCTTTAATCATGGAGAGCCTGTCCACTGTGATTCGATTGTTTGGACAGCTGGCATCCAACCTAACAAAATCGTAAGAGATCTTGACGTTGAAAAAGATGCCCAGAAGCGAATCGTCTTAAATGACTATCATTCTGTTCCAAGTCATGAGAATGTTTTTGTTGTAGGAGACTGTGCAAGCTTGCCACACGCACCAAGTGCTCAGCTTGCTGAGGAACAAGCAGAACAAATTGCTCTCGTATTGCAGAAACAATGGAAAAAAGAAACACCACCTGCGCTTCCACCAATTAAAATTAAAGGAACGCTTGGTTCACTCGGAAGCAAGCACGGCTTTGGTGTCATGGCCAATCGTCCACTTACTGGCCGAGTTCCTCGCCTACTTAAGTCAGGTATATTATGGATGTATAAGAACCATAACGGTTAATAATGTTGAACTTTATAAGAAGCAAATATACTTTTTCGTAATATAAAACCCGTGAACAAATTTGTTCACGGGTTTTATCATTTAAGCCGTTGCAGAACGGTCTTCTAGAACAGCATATAAGTCTTTTAATTTAGGGTTACCTTCTGACACAATTTCATTTCGGACGACAACAACTGGATAGAACAGATCTTCATCAATCACTTTTGAAGCGAAAGCCGCCTCATATCCGGAAAGTTTACTATGAATATCAATATATCGAACGACTATTTGGCGATCTGGATACTTGCGGTCGAGGGCCGCTTTAAGCCATTCAGCCGTTTCCTCTGAAGAAGGTAAGTTAACACAGCTCGCACAGCGCTCACCTGCTCCATAGACGAGTACTTCTTCCATGGTGAAAACGTCCTTTCTATTCAATCAATTTACCTTCATTGTACCCTATTCCTATCATGTAGAAAAGAAGCATTCGCCTTTTTCATGTTCCAATCTTGAATATGGATTCATACCATGATAAAGTTAGGATGAGAATTATAATCATTCTACATTAGCACATAGATTTTTAACATAATCATTAGTATAATGGAAGTATGAAGGGAGTCGATGAATGATGCAAGAGCAAGTACAAGATGTATTGAATAAACTACGTCCATTCCTTCTGCGTGACGGTGGAGACGTAGAGCTTGTAGACATCGAAGAAGGCGTAGTTAAAGTACGTTTAATGGGAGCATGCGGCAGTTGCCCTAGTTCCACTATCACACTTAAAGCAGGTATTGAACGCGCACTTCTTGAAGAAGTTCCTGGCGTAACTGAACTCGAGCAAGTATTTTAAACCAAACACATCCACCCCCTCTGTCATGGAGGGGGTTTTTATTTTTAACTTAACCAATCTACTCTTCTCATTTGCTTACCATATTCACCCATCAATTCCTGAAACAACAAACGGTACATTTCCTCCCTTTCGCCTTCTCTTCTCACAAGTTCCTTTAAATTCACAAAGCTCTTTTCTTTCTCCTTCAAATTGCCATCACTATAGTAATGCTCGACTGTCTCTACATATGGAAGAGGGAATAACAAACGAGCATACAGTAGGTTCCAATCCATTTGAGTTAACGTACGCCTCTCATGATAATCCCACATAAATTGCCTGATGCCTTCAAAATTCCCTTCGCCCTCCACTAGCTCATATCTAATCCACTCAGCAAGATCTCTCGCTGGATGGTCAAGGATGAGATCATTCGGAAATAGCCCTTCAGATGTACGGTGATAATTGGCCGTATACCGATTAAACGCAAGAGTTCTAATCTGAAATGGATTCATTCCCATGTCGATGCCACAGTCCACAATGTACTGAATCGCATTCTCTGATAAGCCAGAATAATAGGGGAATGTTTCTATAAACCATTCATCAAATTCTCTGAGAGGCTGAGTCTGATTCTTCAATTCCTCACGAAAAGATTCAAGTTGGTCTATCCTGTACTGCCACCTCATCTGCCACGGTTGAATTTCTGGTAATTCATTATAAGCTGCAAGGAGATTACCTGCTTTCCTATGAAATAGCGCTAGCCGACTCCCATCACTGTGATGAATGCGATTATTTCGATCATACGGTTTTTGATAAAGAACATACGCCTCATTTTGAATTGTCTCTATATACTTCCCTCTTCTTGAAGAAATCGGTAACATTGTAGGTTCATTCTGTTGATTAAGAAAGTTTGCAACCATTACATACCAGGGAAATTCACTCTCTTGTTCACTTAGTGCACGTCTCAAAATAAATTCAGATTGATCAGATGTACGAAGCAAATATCCACTATTTTTAACATTATGTTGATCTATAACGATGCCATATTGATGAAAAACCTCTCGTTCAAGCATATTAACCCTCCGGCAATTCGTCTTAATACCGTACTATATGCCCCGCGCGCCCAATCGGTGTAAAGTAGTCACAGAAGTTTAGTGTCATATTTCTTCCTGACTTACCATATACTAATATAATCAATAACATCCAATACCAATTTACTATAAAGTTAGGTGGGACAAGAATGGGCCAAGAACCTATGGACCTTGTAGAACAAGCAGCGAGAAGTAAATTAAAAGAACGTGGTGTCGAGATCAAAGATATCGCAGACCTTGTTTTCTATCTCCAAGAAAAATATCACCCTAACCTTGAAATGGAAACTTGCATACAAAATGTAGAACGTGTACTTTCAAAAAGAGAAGTGCAAAATGCAGTGCTCACGGGAATTCAGCTTGACGAACTTACGGAAAGAAAACTGCTTGATCAGCCTCTACAAGATATATTAATGAAAGATGAAGGTCTATATGGAGTAGACGAAATCATCGCTCTTTCAATTGTAAATGTATACGGATCGATTGGCCTTACGAACTATGGTTTTATCGATAAACAAAAGCCTGGTATTCTCGAAAAGTTAAATGATAAATCCAGTGGTGCATGCCATACCTACCTTGACGATATTGTGGGAGCTATTGCGGCAGCTGCATCTAGTCGACTTGCCCATAGAGCTCAAAAAACAGAATAACGGCAAATATAAAAACGCCCAATGGGCGTTTTTATATTTGCCATTCATCTAGCGTAAGAGCCGTATACTCGGGTTGCTTTTCGACTGATAACAAGTGCTCTTTCGTTGTTACGCCTGTATGAACAAGCAATGTATCCAAACCGGCATTGATACCTGCAAGAATATCGGTGCGATAATTATCCCCAACCATCAACGTCCCTTCTTTCGGTGTTCCAAGTTGAGCAAGAGCTTGTTCCATAATAATCGGTTCAGGCTTCCCAATAAAAATAGGGTCTACTTCCGTTGAAACAGACACCACTGCCGTCAATGAACCATTACCGGGTAACAATCCTCGTTCTGTTGGAATCGCAATATCTCCGTTTGTCGATATAAAAGTAGCTCCGTTTCGAACGGCAATGCACGCCTTCGCAAATTTCTCGTATGTGATCGAGCGGTCAATCCCAACGACAACATAGTCTGGATTGTCGTCTTGAATCATTAAACCTTCATCCGTTAAGGCATCGCGAATGCCTTCTTCTCCAATCACATAAACCGATGCATCTTGCTTTTCATTAGAGATATAACTTGCTGTTGCCATGCTTGTTGTAAACACGTGATTTGGCGTACATGGTACACCAAACGCCTCTAGCTTTTCAGAAACTTGTTCTTTCCGTTTTGATGAATTGTTCGTCACAAATAAATAGGGAATATTTGCTTCCTTTAAACGCTTCACAAACTCGACTGCTTCGTGAATTTTTTCAGTGCCTCGATACATTGTACCATCTAGATCAATTAAATAGCCTTTATAGTTTTTCATGTACTTATTATCCTCCTTATCCAATCCATAAGAAAACCGCTTTCATTAATGAAAGCGGTTCATATATTCGGGTTTTTGAATAAAAAATGTCAGCTGATCGTTTCTTACTCTTTTCATCAAAAACACCTTACTTTCTTTACAATGTGTGTTTACCTTAACATCAATCTTCATTATCTGGAAGAAAAGCTGAAACAGCCCCTAATTCTTGATTTAAGTATGTTCTTATATCAGTAGGAAACTGCTCTAGTGCACTGAGGTTTTTCCGAAGATTTTGCTCCAATGCTTCATGATCAAGCATAACATATTGCTGCATTAGTGGTTTTCTCATGCCCACGACTTCTTTTAACATAATAGTATTTTCAGTTGAAATTACTTTTTCATCAGCTAGGATTTCAATAATATCTTCATAGCTCCCGGGATCTCGCATAATGAATCCATCAATGATGCTGTTCCCTACGTCAATCATGCTCTCAATGACAACGTGATGAATTCGCTCTAATCCGAGAAAATGAAGTTCTGTTTGAAAAGAACTTTCCTTCATGAGAACAATCATTTTATCGAAATAAACCAGCTGTTCTTCTATTTTCTTACGATCCACAAAATACATACTCATGCACCTACCTCTAACACTTATGATTCAATCACCATTTTCTAAAACGGTATTAAATACTTCTCTACATTTTATCATATCTTAAAATGCAACGGCTTACATTTTCTAATGAAAGCTTGTATGAGAACGCCTCATAAGATGGTATGATAGCGTTAACTAGAAAAGGAGGGTGCTATGATGGAAGATGAACGACTCATCTACGACGAACAGGAGGCCACTGAAGCCAGGTTCGTCTGCTTTATGGGAAGCAATCATCGGTTTGACCTTTGTATTGTAAAATCAGATCGCTTTTATGGAAAATCGTTAGTCCTCGATATTCAAGGAGGCAAATTTGCAATTATCGGCCACGATGATCTAAATGAGCCTGGAAATCTCGAGCATGCCTACTCTCTCAATGAGGAAGATGCTGAAGAACTTCGCAACTTCTTGAGAGAAGTCTTAAGTCACTAATATTTTATCAGACAATGAATACACTACCTCCTAAAGGTGGTGTTTATTCATGTTTGATGAAGAAGATTATCAAGACTTTGCTAACGTAGAGAAAGGGCGAAATTACGTCCTCCCTGAAGATACGCCAGAAGGTCCATACGGTTCACCGGTGAATAAAAAGCTCGGTAAAACCTCACCTTGGCGAGAAGGGCAGCGTTCCTATAGTGCATTTAATTACGAAAATAAAAATCTTCACCAACATTTACCTCGTCAGGACCCTAGCTCACATCCACCACATGATGATCCAAAAAAAGACTCCGAAAAACCATACAAAGCATAAGCCCTTAGGGCTTATGCTTCTTGTTGTTGTTTCTTCGGTTTTTCCTTCTTCTGCTTCTTTAATACAAAATAAGGGCAGCCGAAGTTGCAGTATTCATATAAATAATCAAGCACCGTGCTGAATTTTGTATCGAAAGTTGCTTTTTGGTTACGGTCCTCAAAGAATCCTTTTAATCTAAGCTGACCATATCCCCAATCCCCAACAATGTAATCATATTTATCCAGAATCTCACTATAT
Source organism: Pseudalkalibacillus hwajinpoensis (assembly GCF_015234585.1). NCBI lineage: Bacteria > Bacillati > Bacillota > Bacilli > Caryophanales > Guptibacillaceae > Guptibacillus > Guptibacillus hwajinpoensis. The sequence goes on along the minus strand of NZ_JADFCM010000001.1, from coordinate 1,002,769 downwards.
CGAGCAAGAAAAGCTTCTTCGTTCCAACCTTCTCTTTCATCCTTCATCAACTCAAACGTATGTTGATTTACTTTTATCATTCTTTATCCCTCATTTCAAAATGGGCTCATTAGTCTTATGATACCTTTTTTATTCGATTTGTCCAAGTAATACCAGTAAAAAAGGAACAGAGTTCGGTCATGATAACAGTATGGAGGTGAAGGTTATTGAAAAAACAAATTCTGCTCATACTGCCACTCGTATTAGGACTTGGGGCATGCCAGGGAGAAAATGCAACAGATTCCTTTGACCACGCAGATTTAACACCTGTTAAAACGGATCCCGATGATTACGGTATGAACACCGCTAACTCTCAGGAAAAGTCCAAAAAGGGTGGCTTTGGATATGTGCGTCATACACGAAATACAAACAACATGAATTCTCAAAAACAACCCGAGAACATTGCCTACCTTGATCGTGATCGTATGTCAGATATGATCGGTTCAATGGCAATTGTTTTACCTTATGTCAATGATGTCGCAACGCTAGTAACAGATGAAGAAGTTCTCATTGGCTATAAAACAACAACAAAAGATCGTGATGCCACTGCGGATCAAGTAAAGAAAACGGCTCTTTCTGTCATTCCAAGATATTATCACGTCTATGTTTCTGACGAAGAAGGAATGATTGCTGAGGTCGAGCGATATCAAAATGCCTCCACTGCAAATGGAGAACTCGAGAAGAGCATAGAAGAAACGATTGCCAAAATGAAGAAAGCGCCACAAGGGAAAAAAGTAAGTGATGGAGAGAATGAGAACGGTGAGATGAAGGGCGAAATGAATGAAGACTTAAATGATACAGATGGAAAAGAAATGATGTCGAAGTAAAAAAATCGGCCCGATAAAGGCCGATTTTTTATCTTTCTAATTACTTATCCATTACTTCGAAGCTTGCTTGGCTGCATTTACTTGCTCGTCAGCATGATAAGACGAACGAACCATTGGACCAGATTCACAGTGTTTAAAGCCTTTTTCCAGTGCGATATCTTTTAGCTCAAGAAACTCTTGAGGCGTCCAGTATTTTTCTACTTTTAAATGCTTTTTCGATGGTTGTAAGTATTGTCCAAGTGTAACAATATCAACATCATGTGCACGAAGATCATCAAGTGTTTGAATGATTTCCTCTTTTGTTTCACCTAATCCTAGCATGATGCTGGATTTAGTCGGAATCTCAGGATTCATTTCTTTTGCACGCTGAAGAAACTCTAGTGTACGACGATATTTTGCGCGTGCTCTCACTCTTGGCGTTAGGCGCTCCACTGTTTCGATATTGTGGTTCATAATATCCGGTTTCGCATCCATGAGTGTTTCAAGCGCTTCATATTGGCCACCCATGTCTGATGGAAGAACTTCGATCGAACAGAACGGATTTTTACGACGAATAGCACGTACGGTTTCAGCAAAAACAGCCGCACCACCATCTTTTAAATCATCTCGTGCTACAGCGGTAATGACCACGTGTTTTAGTCCCATCTGTTCAACGGAATCCGCAACGCGTTCAGGCTCTGCCCAATCAAGCTCAGTTGGAAGACCAGTTTTTACTGCACAGAAACGGCATGCACGAGTACAAACATCACCAAGAATCATAAAGGTTGCCGTCTTACGAACAGCCCAACATTCATGGATATTCGGACAACGCGCTTCCTCACAGACCGTATGTAACTTTTTCTCGCGCATCATCTTTTTTAAGCCTTTATAATTTTCGTTTGTATTTAGTTTTATTTTCAACCACTCTGGTTTTCTTAAATATTCTTCTTTCTTACTCACTACACTCACCTCACCTATTACTTTTCTGTAATAAAGAATACCATAGGTAACTCATTCATTTCTATAAAAAGTGTGAATCTATTGAGGATTAAGACTTTAGACCTTCCATTATTTAGTTCTAATGATTTACGCACGGAAAACCAAACTAAGGGTAATGACAAATTACGAAAGGAGAAGAAACACTTGAGAAAATATAGTTTTCTTATCCTTATTCTTTTCTTCCTCATCCCTATAAACGTTCGAGGTGCTGATATAGACGAAGATAAACTAAGAAGCGAACGGAAGATGTTATTTCATAAGATGGAAGCCGTCACACAGGTCCCCTGGTACATCTATGCTGGTATTGATCAATATGAACGAAGCATTAGGCGCTCACAAAAAGATATTCCTCGTGAAAAAGGTGCAATAGCTATCTATATTACGCCTGAGAAATGGTCTGGAGGTACGAATCCAAATAAAGAAGATCATGATCCTATCTCGATATCGTTCTTTAATGGAATTGGCCTCGATGGCAATGGAGATGGCAAAGCCGAGCGTACTAATGACGAAGATCTACTTTATACAATTGGGTCTTTCATACAACAGTATGGAAGTTCTTTAGAAGATATTCAAATTGGTCTTTGGGATTATTATCATCGTGACCAGGCAGTAAGGACGATTACAAGTAATAGTGCTGTTTATCATACATTCAAAACGCTTAAACTCGATAAGCATGCTTTTCCCGTGCCTCTTCACGCAAACTATAGTTACCGAAGCACATGGGGCGATCGACGTGGCTGGGGCGGACTTCGAATTCACGAAGGAACGGATATTTTCGCTTCTTATGGTGTTGGAGTGAAAGCGACAAGTTACGGAACGGTCGAGACGAAGGGATGGAATGAATATGGCGGTTGGCGGATCGGGATTCGGGATATCGATGGCAATTACCACTACTATGCTCACCTAAATGGTTTTGAAAAAGGCATTGAGAAAGGTCATGTTGTACAGCCAGGTGAAATCATTGGGTATGTTGGTAGCTCTGGATATGGACCAAAAGGAACGGCTGGAAAGTTCCCGCCACATCTTCACTATGGCATCTATAAAGACAACGGAAGAACAGAATGGTCGTATGACCCCTATCCTTCGTTGAGGCTCTGGGAACGACAGGAACGAATACGCAACAAAAAGTAAGCAAAAAAGAAGAACTAGCTCGCTAGTTCTTCTTTTTATGTTCTATTGTTTCTTTGATACTCTTACAGCATTCAAAATGCTAGCCGCAAGACCACCCCATATAATAACCATTCCAACTACCATCATGAAAATCGCGCTACCACCCATATTAGCTTACCTCCTTATACTTTTGCTGTTCAGCTTTCGCGTCCCATTTCTTTAGGCTGAATAGAATTCCAACCAGAAGGGCGAATCCTGCGACAGCCCAGCCACTATAAAGAATAAAGCCGTTTGAGTAGCCTTCATAGTTCCCAGTCGGTGTATCAAACTGACGAAGAAGATTTGTCTTAAAGAGATCGAACATCATATAACCAAGTACGAGAGGAGTAATGACTCCAAGACAAGCTTTCCACCAGTACTTCAGTGAAATGTCTGAAATGCCGTTTGCATGTGACTCAAGCGTATTAAGCTCACGAAGTACCCATGCTACAACAACGACTTCCACTAGTCCTACAAAGGCAATTCCGAACTGGTTAATAAAGTAGTCAGCTGCGTCAAGGAAGAACAATCCGCCTTGCGTTGCAAACAGAATCGAGATAATAGAGGAAATCCCTCCACCAATTAGAACAGCTTTCGTACGAGAAATTCCGAACTTCTCAGAAACACCTGCAACATATGTTTCTGAAATGGAAATGAGTGAAGACAAACCTGCAAGTACAAGTGAAGCAAAGAATAAGAATCCGAACAACCCGTTCAAAGCTGGGAACTCATTGATAATTTGAGGGAAGACAACGAAGGCTAGTCCTACGCCACCGCTCACTACTTCGCCAACGCTAAGCCCCTGCTGCTGAGCCATAAATCCAAGCGCTGAGAATACCCCAATACCTGCTAGAAGCTCAAACGCCGAGTTACCAAAACCAGTAATAAACGCGTTATTCGTAATATCTGATTTCTTAGGTAAGTAACTAGAATAAGTAATCATAATAGCAAAAGCAATGGATAAACTGAAGAAAATTTGTCCGTATGCAGCAACCCAAACACTTCCTGAAGTAATGCTGTCAAAATTCGGTGTAAAGAATGCATTTAGACCTTCAGCAGCACCAGGCAGTGTCACTGCTCGAATCACAATGATTAAGAAAAGAACAATTAATGTAGGAATGAAAATTTTATTAGCACGCTCAATTCCCTTTTTAACACCTGCAAGAAGAACACCAAGTGTAATAATCCATACTGCAATTAATGGGAGAAATACGCCTGGTACGATACTACCTGTTTGTCCAGGATCAACCGTTAATTTCAAATAATCATTGAAGAGGAATGCTTCTGTATCAGAACCCCAACTTTGATTAAATGCAAAATAGCTATAAGAGATGGCCCACGCAATAATTACCGCGTAGTATGTGGAGATGACGAATGCAACGATAACGCCCCACCACCCTAGCCATTCCATCTTCTTATTCATTCTAAAGAATGAAAGTGGTGCGGATCCACGGAATTTATGACCCAATGTAAATTCAAGAATAAGAATTGGGATTCCGGCTGTTAATAATGCAAATAAATAAGGAATAAAAAATGCCCCACCACCATTGTCATAGGCTACGGCTGGAAATCTCCAAATGTTCCCTAGACCTATTGCTGAACCAACTGCGGCTAATATAAAACCAGCCCTTGTCCCCCATTGCGCACGATTTTCCAAATAAATTACCCCCTTAGACAAATGTTAACCTTTTTCACCATAAGCCCCCTTCCAGAAAAAGGTTAAGACTTTTAAGTAAATTCAGATTATTTTGTTTATAGTATATCTAGTACGTATGTCCTTGTCAAAACAATCTTTTTACATTTTTCGTATGAATCGTTCAATTTTCTATATAAATCTCTCCTTTTTTGTGAAAATACATAAAAAAACAGGAGGAATATCCTCCTGTTTGATTAATGATTTGCCATTTCAACTGGTCTGTTGGCATATTTTCCTTTTAGCATGAAAATTAATAATCCGAATAGAATCGCTGTTGCCACAAGACCAAGAATGGAACTACCAGTAAAGCCAAGAACCAAATATCCTAGTAACGAAATACCTGCAACGAGCAATGCATAAGGCAACTGGGTCATCACATGATCGATATGGTGACTACCTGCGCCTGTGGAAGAAAGAATCGTTGTATCCGAAATTGGTGAGCAGTGATCTCCAAATACAGCTCCTGCAAGAACAGCGGCAAGTACAGGAAGCATATAGGTAGGATCCGTAGCAGCGGCAATCTCTCCTGCGATCGGAAGCATAATGCCAAATGTTCCCCACGAAGTCCCCGTTGCAAACGCCATAACACCTGCAAGTAGGAACAAAATAGCTGGTAAGAAGCCAATCACGATGTGGTCATTAACAAGTCCTGCAAGATACTTACCAGTCCCTAGTGAGCCGATAATTTCAATCAATGTCCATGCAAAGAAAAGAATGTATACGGCTGGAAGCATTGATTTAATGCCTTCCCAAATTCCTTTTCCAAGAACCGATCCACCCATTCTTTTTGGAAAGAAGAAGAGGAGAGAAGTTATAAGTCCAATAATTCCACCATAAAGGAGAGAAGCAGCAACGTCTGTATTTTCAAAGACAGACAAAGCTGTCACGGCTGTATCCGTTCCGCTAACAGCCTGGATTCCTGTGATGATCATAAACGTCACAGTACCAGCAATTAGCATAATAATGGGCCATGCAAGATCAGCTACTTTCCCCTTCTCACTTTCAGGTAGTCCAGATGTTTGACCAGGTACGGCACCTTGATTCGGATCAAGCACTTCTCCTGTTTTCTGTGCACGGTCTTCATGTACTCTCATCGCCTTAAGATTAATGTCAAAATAACTAACAAAGAACACCATCGCCAGTGCGAAGAGAGCATACAAATTCATTGGAATCATTCTGATAAAAGCTTCTAACGCGCCAACACCTGTAATGCTATGCGTTGCTAATACACCACCAATTAACGCGATGATATAAGCACCCCAGCTTGAAATAGGGGAAATAATACACATTGGTGCTGCAGTTGAATCAATGATATAGGCAAGCTTTGCCCTTGAAACATTGTGCCTGTCCGTAATCGGTCTACTAACGTTTCCAACTGCGAGCGAATTAAAGTAATCATCAATAAAAATAATAATACCAAATACCGCTGTGACAATCTGGGCGCCTACTCTTGTTTTCACACGTTTCATGGCCCACTCGCCAAATGCGCGACTTCCACCTGAGATCGAAATAAAGGCCGTCATCATACCTAATAAAAGTAGGAAGAAAATAATGTACATGTTCCAAGTATTTAAACCACCGCTCTCGGAATCAATGAAGATCCCTTTTACGATTGTATAAATTTCTTCTAATGAATTTGGTACACTCCAATTGTTGATCATTAGCGCACCAAGAATAATGCCTACTCCTAGAGAAGGAAGCACTTTTCTAGTCACCACTACCATTAGCAAAGCTACGAGTGGTGGAATAATGGATAGAACTGAATTCTCCATGAATATCCTCCTAATAAATGATTGGTCATCATAACCGGAATGGACGCCTATCCCTCAGCCTTCTCGTCGTGTTCGAACGCAAAAAAGCGAGCAATGATAGGATTGGTCCTATCATTGCTCGCTTCACCGAGTCAATGTTAAGTGTCCACCCCGATCAGTAGTTCTCCATTACAAGTTAGACTCATAATGACAGTTCGACACTTCTTCAATGTCGCCCCAACATAAATAATGTGACCGTTATTTATGCTTCGGCAGATCTCCCTTTCGATGCTGATCATTGGTGTCATTCTCCCAACACGTACTCATGAGGATCTGCTCCTCTACCTCATCGTATAAGATAAGGAACAATATTAAGTTCAGTTTTAAAGTATACCTTACTTTCGTTGTTTGTGCAATTGTAGATTATTCCAGAGATATTTCTATTATAAAGGAACCATTTTCTTATCTATCGACATTAAACAATAAAGATGATTAATGGGTTCCTTGTCTTAATCGGGCTTTGGCAAAACGATCGATGGATTCCCACCATTTCCATTATCACCATTATAATAATAAGGAACGTCTCCCTGAATAAATAGATCTCCGATTTTTACGGAGTTCGAAACCTCAGTATTCTTTGTAGAGAAAGGAATAATTACGTTCATCTCAACTTTAATATTGATATACACTTCAAGATACGTGTTGTTAATTCCTGTTTCTTTCACCTTTGTATCAATATTAGAAACCACATCTCCAATCATTTCAAACCGCACTGGAATCCTAGGTCCAAAATTTGAGAGAAGAACATTATTTGTAGCCATCCCTAAAGGTATGGAGTATACGATTCCTTGTTGATTTTCGGTACCTTCGTAATCGATATCTATATCATTCTTAAAGGTTTCCAGCTTATCTAAATCACCAGCTTCAACATAATCTAAGTAAGTTTGAACTCGTTCTGTGGCCTCTGAAATCAATCGATTATAAACTTGCGAGTTAAAGCTATAACTTGGTACTTTTTCGGAATCATTACCATGAACGATAATTAAATTCTCAACGTCAATACCGTCTGCGATCTTCTTTGAAATGGCATCATTTATTGCTTGCGCAGCAACTTGACGTGTTTTTGTTTCAGCAATACTGATTAAGCTTGGTTCAATTCCTTTATTAACAATCCATAATCCTTGAACCGTAGTAAAGATAAAAATAATAAAGGAGATGACAAAAACATATCGAAAGGGAAGCGGACCCTTTCTAAAGAATTTTCTACGAGTTCGAAACAACGTGAACCCTCCCTTCTCTTCTTCATGTATATGCCATGGAGAAGAGAAGTATGGACAATTTCCTAGAAAGAGCCAAAATCAAGCAACTAGATGTGTCATAATCGAAAAGAAAGCCGTAGCAAGTGCTACGGCTTTCTTCAAATCATCTTAAGCATCGCGTCTCTACCCTTAGTTCCAATCGTAATGCCTCGCGCTTCTGCTTCAAGCGTAACAGATTCGAGCGGTGCATCAAGCAATTGTTCAATAGACCGTACACCAACAGCTCTTCCTGCGATAATCTTTCGGTCACTTAACTTTTCATTAAGTAAGGCTACATCGAGTGCGCCGCACATGATATACCCATTATCATTCATGACCGCTAGAAAATTCGTTTTCGGAAGCTGCATACTTACCGCTGTAAAAGGATGACCGTCAATCATGATTGGTGACATAGTGATCACGTCATTCCCGCCTCCTGACCTGAATGAATATCACTATATCTATATGAGACAAAGAGCATGTTTGACAATCAAACGCTGAAAGTTTTAATGTCTATTTTCTAAACGCCATGCAAGGAGATCTCGAAGCATTTCAGGTAAAAAGTATTTCTTTTTAGCATGCTTCATTTGAGGATAGAATTTCCCAAATGTGAACATATCAGCCGTAGCAACAGCATATTCTTCATCAGAAACAAGCTTCTTTCCGTTGTGAAAAACATCTGTTACATGATAGAGGCCGTCGTCCATTTTGACAGAGGTAACCTCAAGTCCATCAAATGCCATAATCCCCATTACCTCACCTCTGAAACCGAGACCTTTAAAACTTAAATTCACTATTTCATCTGACATAGAATAAGAGATGATTTCTCTTAACTCACTTCCTTTTAACACCACTTTGCAAGGATTAACAGGATGAGGGCAAATGCGATGAAGATCTTCTCTTGATACATTTCCTTCTGGTAACCCATCAAGCAACATACCAGCGTTAATCATGCCAATATCCGCTCCACACCACTCTCTAAGAGCGGCAGCTAACTCATCAGCTAGAACCGAGCGTTGAAACCATTCAGATTCAAGAGGCTGTTCAAGACGACAGACGACCTCTTCAAGCATCTTATGTGCATCGATACTTAGTTGTTGAATCATCGCCTTCGCTTCCTCGTCTTCTTTACGATTCCGGACGGTTATCGCATATGCTTCCTTCTCAATCACTTTCTTTGTTTCCATATCAAAACAAATCGAAACTTCTCCAACGTAATTCCCGTTTTTACCAGACTGAGTAATAAGCGTATCCTCTACAAGCATGCCATGCTTCAGCACATGATGGGTATGGGCTCCAATAATAACGTCAAGCCCATTCATTTCCCTTGCTAGCTGTTCATCATTACCTAAGCCCATATGAGACATCAATACGACAACATCTGATTGACTGCGTACTTCATCAATGAGGGACTGTAAGAAATGGAAAGGAGAATCTATCTGCCATCCAAGTAGTGAGTAGAATTGTTCATAAGGGATGGTAACACCAATAATTCCTACTTTAATGCCATTTAACTCATGGATCTTATAAGGCACAGCCCAGGAAGGCCTTGTACCATCTTGGTGATAGAGATTGGCGACAATTACACCGAACTTTGCGTCTGAATAAAGTTCTTCTAGTTCTTTTTTTGAAAAGGTAATACCCTCATTGTTACCTATAGTGGCATAATCATATTCAAGCTCATTCAGTAACTGAACGTTACCTTTCCCGACAGTTCCTTCTGTCATTGGATGCACCTTATCAGAGTGATCTCCTAAATCAAGAAGGAGATAAGGTGTCCCTTGAAGCTCATGCATTCGCTTCTTCTCTTTCAAATATGAAGAGACTTTTGACCAATTTGCGAAATGACTGTGAAGATCGTTTGTATAATAAAATTGTAATGTTCTAGAAGTCAAGACACTCTTCCTTTCTTATCCCATCGTTCCCTGCCAGATTAATCGGACACCTACAATGATTAACATCCATCGTAAAATACTAACCACTGATTTGTCCGAAAGTTTCTGATTAATAAATGAACCGCATTTTGCTCCAATCCACGCACCTGGAATGAGACCGATTAGTAAAAACCACTGAATGTTACCAAGTGCTAAATGCGTCAGGGTACCCGTTATACTTGAAAGAAAAATCATAAACATTGAGGTTGCAACAGCAACCGATGTTGGAAAACCAAATAGTAGAATCATGGCAGGAACCATAAGTGAGCCGCCACCAATTCCGAATAGACCTGAAATGACCCCAACGATAAATGAAACAATAACAGCTGCTACGGCAGAAAAGTTATAGTTCATCTCAGTCCCATTCGGATCCGTATACGTTCGTTCAAATTGACCATTTAGTTTCATAGGGCGTAAACGGTTCCTTACCATTAATAATATGGAAACAAGCACCATAAATACCCCAAAATAAATGGAAAAATAATCAACCTGAATAAATTTATTTAGCCACGCCCCTAGAATAGCCCCTGGTCCACTTCCTAGAAAAAAAAGCGCTCCGCTTTTATAATCAACGCTTTTCTTTTTCATGTAAGCAAGTGTAGAGGAAAGACCTATCACGACGAGGACAACGATCGAGCTACCTACAATTTTCTGAGGCGTTAAATCAGAGAGCCAGTTCGTATATTGATCGATAATGAGAAGAACAGGAACGATAATAATGCCTCCCCCAAGACCGACAAGGCTTCCGATCGTACCTGCTAATAGACCAATGATAAATAATAAGATCCACGTCACCATAGGGTTTACTCCTTATAAATCAAAGAGATCAAGTTGCTTCGGGTTTAAATTCGTGTACTCAATATCAAGCATTTGAATCATTTCCTTAGCATTATTAGCAGCATGACCTCCTGAATTATTATTAAATAAAATAAATACATTTTTACATTGTCGTTCTAATTCTAATATTTGTTCCTTCCATTGTAAGAGTTCTTCTTGATTATAATCATATAAATACCGAACTTCCCTCCAGTTATGGCGATTACCTGGATTCGTCCATCCATTTGTATTTCGACCATGTAACCTTACAAGGACCTGATCCTGATTTAGGGTTTCCATCACTAAAGGAACCGATCCCTCGCCAGCTTGTGGCTCATCGCAAATCGTATGGATAAAACCCTGTTCCTCTAGAAATGAGAGCGTCTTATCACGAAAAGCTTCATGATACCAGGACTGATGTCGAAATTCTACCGCACATGGAATATCTCCCATCCGCTGTTTACAGTCTCTCAAGATGTTAACATTATCTTTATTCACATCAAACCAGGGAGGAAATTGAAAAAGCACCATCGCAAGCTTTCCTGCATTTCGCAGGGGACGAACCGATTCCTTGAAAGCTTGAAACATTTCATCTCTTGTTTCAAAGGGAATATCCCCACGTTGATGGCCAGTCATACCCTGGTAAGCCTTAACGACAAACCGAAACCCTTCTGGTGTCTCATCTACCCATTTCTGAAAATTACGTTCTGGTTGCACAGCATAGAAGGACGAATCAACTTCAACAGTAGGAAAGTGCGAACCATATATCGAAAGTTTTTCATTGCTTTTTACACCTGGTGGGTAAAGATCATCATGGTCTCCCCACCCTGTTACGCCTATGTAAATCATGCAATTCTTCCTCTCATCTCGATTCTCTTTCTCTATTCTCATATCATTACCCGAAAATAGCAAGTGAAAATCCCTCATACTATTTTGAAATAACAATTAGGATTTCGCCCTTTACACTTTCACATATAAAAAACGAACCGGAAGATCCGGTTCGTTTAAAATGGAAGCTTAACCGATTGAACCTTCCATCTCAAATTTAATGAGACGGTTCATTTCAACCGCATATTCCATAGGAAGTTCTTTCGTAAATGGCTCGATGAAGCCCATTACGATCATTTCAGTTGCTTCTTCTTCAGATACGCCACGGCTCATCAGATAGAAGAGCTGCTCTTCAGAAACCTTCGATACTTTCGCTTCGTGTTCAAGTGAAATGTTATCGTTAAGGATTTCATTGTAAGGAATTGTATCAGAAGTAGACTCGTTATCCATGATAAGCGTATCACACTCAACGTTTGAGCGAGCACCTTCCGCTTTGCGGCCAAAGTGAACGATACCACGGTACGTTACTTTACCGCCTTGTTTTGAAATAGATTTCGAAACAATTGTCGAAGAAGTGTTAGGTGCTAAATGAATCATCTTAGCGCCAGCATCCTGGTGCTGTCCTTTACCAGCAAGAGCGATTGAAAGCGTCATACCACGAGCGCCTTCACCCTTTAAGATAACAGCTGGATACTTCATTGTAAGTTTGGAACCAATGTTACCATCGATCCATTCCATCGTAGCATTTTCTTCCGCAACTGCACGCTTCGTAACAAGGTTAAACACGTTGTTAGCCCAGTTCTGAATCGTCGTATAACGGCAGTATGCATCCTTCTTAACAATGATCTCAACTACAGCACTGTGTAGAGAGTTAGTTGTATAAACCGGTGCAGTACAACCTTCAACGTAATGGACAGAAGAACCTTCATCAGCGATGATAAGCGTACGCTCGAACTGACCCATGTTCTCAGAGTTAATTCGGAAGTATGCTTGTAGAGGCGTATCGACTTTCACACCTTTAGGAACGTAGATGAATGAACCACCTGACCATACAGCAGAGTTAAGAGCTGAGAACTTGTTATCCGTTGGAGGAATTGTTTTCGCAAAATACTCTTTAAAAAGATCTTCGTTCTCTTTAAGTGCAGTATCTGTATCTTTAAACACAATCCCCATGTTCTCAAGGTCTTCTTGCATGTTATGGTAAACTACTTCAGATTCGTACTGTGCAGAAACACCCGCAAGGTATTTTTGCTCAGCTTCAGGGATACCTAACTTATCAAATGTCGCTTTGATTTCTTCTGGTACTTCATCCCATGATCTTTCGGACTTCTCAGAAGGCTTTACGTAGTACGTAATTTCATCAAAATCTAGATCAGCAAGGTTTCCGCCCCATTGAGGCATTGGCATGCTGTAGAAATGTTCAAGCGATTTCAAGCGGAAATCAAGCATCCACTGTGGTTCATCCTTCATGCGAGAAATTTCTTTTACAATTTCAGGAGTTAATCCACGCTCTGAACGGAAGATCGAAACGTCTTTATCACTAAAACCATATTGGTATTCGCCAACTTCAGGCATTTTTTTAGCCATTCTATTTCCCTCCTTGACATTACACATGTCAGTGTTTGGCTGATGTTCTCTTTCCATCATTCTAGTATGAAAAAGAAGCGGTGACAACACCTGGAAGCGGGTTAAGCTTCATCCTGTTCCTTGAAACCCTTCTCCATTGCCTTCCAGGAGAGTGTTGCACATTTAATACGAGCAGGGAACTTCGAAACGCCTTGAAGTGCTTCAATGTCGCCTAGATCGAAATCTTCTTCTTCATATTCTTTCCCCTGCATCATATCAGAGAAAATTCCGGATAGCTTCAAGGCCTGATCAACTTCAAGTCCTTTGACTGACTGTGTCATCATCGACGCTGATGCCAGGCTTATAGAGCAACCTTCTCCAATAAACTTCGCATCCGAAATCTTCCCATCATCTACTTTCAGCTGAAGCTGAATGGCGTCACCGCATGTAGGGTTGTTCATATTAATCTTAAGGTCGCCTTCTTCAAGCTCCCCTTTATTTCTTGGGTTTTTATAATGATCCATAATGACCTGTCTGTACAACTGGTCTAGATTATTAAAAGACATTACCGAAAAACTCCTTTGCTTTTCGTAATCCGGCTACAAAAGTATCTACGTCTTCTTCAGTATTGTATAAATAGAAGCTAGCACGCGCAGTAGCCGATACTTCAAGCCACTTCATTAGCGGCTGAGCACAATGGTGTCCAGCACGAACAGCGATGCCTTCTGTGTCAAGTACGGTGGCCACATCGTGTGGGTGTACTTCATCACTATTGAAAGTGACAACTCCAGCACGTTTTTCTGGTCCGTAAATGGATACGCCTTCGATCGTCGATAGCTGCTCCATGGCATATTTAGCGAGGTGTGTCTCATGCTGCTGAATGTTATCCATCCCAATTTCATTTAAGAAATCGATCGCAGCTCCTAGACCAACGGCGCCGGCAATGATTGGAGTACCACCTTCAAATTTCCAAGGTAGATCTTTCCACGTCGAATCGTAGAGACCAACAAAATCAATCATTTCTCCCCCGAATTCAAACGGCTCCATGTTTTCAAGCAGCTTCTTCTTCCCGTAAAGGACGCCTATTCCAGTAGGTCCGCACATTTTATGACCAGAAAATGCAAAGAAATCGCAGTCAAGATCCTGAACATCAATGTTCATGTGAGGGGTGCTTTGAGCCCCATCAACAACCATAACAGCGCCATTTCGGTGCGCAATCGCGGCAATCTCTTTAATCGGGTTAATTGTCCCAAGCACATTCGAAACCTGCATAACAGAAACAATTTTTGTGTTTGCTGTTACCGTTTTCTCAACGTCTTCCAGCGCAATTGTTCCGTCTGGTTGAAGAGGAATATATTTTAGAGTGGCTCCAGTTGCTTTTACAACCTGTTGCCATGGAATAATGTTGCTGTGATGCTCCATCGGTGTGATGACAACTTCATCACCTTCTTGAAGATTTGCACGTCCATAGCTTGAAGCGACCATATTAAGGGCTGTGGTTGTTCCGCGAGTAAAAATCACTTCTTCCGTTGAAGAAGCATGAATAAATTCACGAACCTTTTCACGAGCGCCTTCATAAGCATCTGTTGCATGTGTCCCAAGCGTATGAACACCACGGTGAACGTTTGAGTTAATTTCCTTGTAGTAACGCTCTACTGCGTCAATTACTTGAGTAGGTTTCTGAGACGTTGCTGCACTATCAAGGTAAACAAGAGGTTTCCCATTTACCTCTTGATGTAAAATGGGAAACTGCTTGCGAATGTCCTGGACATTCATCATTTAATTAACTTTCCCTTCAGTTACCTCAACCGCACGTTTACGAACGCCTTCGATCGGAAGTTCGTTAATAACTGGAGCGAGGAAACCATGGATGATCAAACGTTCAGCTTCATGACGGGAAATCCCGCGGCTTTGCAAGTAATAAAGCTGAATTGGATCAACTTTACCAACTGATGCAGCGTGGCCTGCCATAACATCATCTTCGTCAATAAGAAGGATCGGGTTTGCATCCCCACGCGCTTTCTCATTCATCATAAGAACACGCTGTGTTTGCTCACCGTTTGATTTCTTAGCACCGTGTTCAATCTTCGTAACACCGTTAAAGATGGCACTAGCACTATCTTTTTGAACACCGTGCACGAGAAGAACACCCTCAGAGTTTTGACCGTGATGGAAAATCTGATTAGTGAAGTTCTGACTCTGGCTTCCGCGACCGATCGTTACGGTTTTAGAATCAGCATAAGAACCATCACCAATAAGGTGCGTTGTATTTGTAGAAACCGTGTTACCATCGTTCATTTGAGCAAGTGCCCAATCAACTTTACCGTCGCGTGCCACATTAGCACGGCGGTTTACGTAAGTAGTGACACCTTTTGCAAGGTTATCAACAGAACCAAACGTAACGCGGGCATTCTGTCCTACATGAACTTCAGCAATAATGTTTGCAACAGACTCCACATCGTGACTATAAGATAAGAAGTTCTCAACATATGTCACAGAGCTATTGTCCTCTGCTACGATAATCACGTGGTTGAATAGCCCAGCTTCAGGGTCTTCTTGCCAATATAGTGCTTGAATTGGCACTTCAACTTCTACATTGCGAGGTACATATAAGAAAGTACCGCTATTAAGAAGAGCTGCGTGAACGGCCGTTAAACGGTTCTCGTCAACCTTCATAACGTCTTTCATGAAATACTTCTCTACAAGATCTCCGTGATTTTGTAGAGCAGTTTGAATATCTGTGAAAATCACACCTTGTTCTTTCAGCTCATTCGATAGCTGACTGAAAACAGGTGTTGAGTTACGGTGCACAAGAAGATTCCCTGACTGTTGATCTTTAGCAACAAGATCGCGCACATCTTCAGGAAGATCATCAAGTGATGAAATCGCTTCTCCTGCTACATCATGTTTAAATGAAGTGAAATTCCACTTATCAATTTTTGTTTTATCAGGTTTTGGCATTGGAAGACTTTCTGACTTCTCTAACGCCTTTAAACGAAGGGAAGCCATCCATTTCGGCTCCTGACGCTTTTCTGAATAAGCTTTAATGTATTCTTGATCGAATGCAATTTTCGTATCCACTGACATTGTCATCCTCCTTACTGCTTACGCTTCTTGACCAACTGTTTCGTCTTTAATACCGAGTTCTTCTTTAATCCAATCATAACCTTCTTCTTCAAGACGCTGTGCTAGTTCTGCGCCGCCAGATTTCACAATACGACCCTGCATCATAACGTGTACTTTGTCAGGTGTAATGTAGTTCAATAGACGCTGATAGTGAGTGATAATTAAGCAACCGAAGCTCTCATTGCGCATAGCATTAACACCTTTAGAAACAACTTTAAGCGCATCGATATCTAGACCGGAGTCAATTTCATCCAGAACAGCGATTTTTGGTTCAAGCATCATAAGCTGAAGAATTTCGTTACGTTTCTTTTCACCACCAGAGAAACCTTCGTTAAGGTAACGCTGTGCAAATTCTTCACCCATATCAAGTTCAGCCATTTTACCGTCTAGCTTTTTGATGAATTTCATTAGAGAAATTTCATCGCCTTCTTCGCGACGAGCATTGATTGCAGAACGAAGGAAATCAGCGTTTGTTACGCCACTTACTTCACTTGGATACTGCATTGCAAGGAAGAGTCCAGCTTTTGCACGCTCATCAACTTCCATTTCAAGTACATCTTCATTATCAAGGAAGACACTGCCTTCAGTGATTTCGTATTTCGGATGGCCCATAATTGCTGAAGCAAGGGTAGATTTACCTGTACCGTTCGGCCCCATTACTGCGTGAATTTCTCCACCATTTATTTCAAGGTTCAATCCTTTGATAATCTCTTTTCCCTCAATGGAAACATGAAGATTCTCAATCTTTAGAGTTGATGCTGCCATTTGTGAATACCTCCAATAACGTTTATACTATTCCTTCCTTATTGTAGTACCTATAAGGTGTATGTCAAGGAATGTGTGCTGAGTCATTCTCAATCTATTTTCATTCTTATTTTATAACAAATCCAAACTAATATCAAGGAACGCAAGACTCATACTTTATAGCGTTAGCCAAGGTATAGCTTGCTATTCAAATTGAGAATGAATCGTTTATTTTTTCGTTGCATACCTTTCTAAGCCTACCATTTAATCACCACAGCTACAACGAATACACGTGATTATCTTCATACAAAAAAACCAGTCGTAAGACTGGTTTTTCGTATATCATGGTTATTTTGGATGCTGATTCATCTAGATAGTTTACGGTCGAATTCACTAACCATTTTGAGACTCCGACGGTGATCCATCTCACGCTCTCGCTCGACTTGCATTCGCTTATTGAAATTACGACTATACTCCGCATAGCCAACTCCGTGAGACTGGTACATCGCCTTTTCCATTTCAGGTGTGTGGTTTAACCGCATGGGGCTAATAATGAATCAATCCTTTCAATATCGTTTTACTTACAAAAATTACTTTACCACGTTACATTAGTAGCTACAAACAGCATTTTAAGGGTTGAGGGGGTTTCCGGAGTGGTGAAAGAAGTTCTGAATAGTTAAAAAACATTCATTCTTACTTTTCCTCTCATATCCACCCTATTTCACCCCTTCGACACAATACACTATTTAAATAGTAGAAACACGAATTCATTAATGCTTCGGTTGGTTCAAATCCTTCATACACTCCTGTACGAGAGTAACGGCTTGGCTCATCGCTGCGCCACCACCAAATGCAGCTGTCACTCCTACCGTTTCAAGTATTTCTTGTTCAGAACATCCTTGGTCAAGACATCCTTTCGTATGGTAGATAATGCAATATTCATCTTGTGAAAAAATAGATATTCCGAGCGCAATCATTTGTTTCTCCTTTTGACTCACTTCCCCATCTTTAAAACACGCTTCAGTAAATGCCGAATACTTCTTAGCTAACTGCGGCATTTTCTCTGTAAACATTCCTAATCCTTCTTTATAATCATGTAGCGCCGCTTCTGCAAAGTTGTTAAATTCCTGTTCCTGTTTCAAGACACAGGCCTCCTTTATTCAATATCATCCGTACTAGTATGAGAATTGGGTAACAAAGCTATCCATCATTTTCTTTAAATTGTTTTTGGATGAGTGCGTTTACATGTGATGTATGTCACACTAATAAGTAAAGGGATACGGTATGATGCTTATGAAGACAATATCTACTAGCAGAGGTGAAGATGATGTATGAAGGAAAAACAACGCGCGTAGCATTAATTGGCACTGGATTTGTAGGGACAAGCTATGCCTTCTCGTTATTGAATCAAGAACTAGTAAACGAACTTGTACTTATCGATGTAAATAAAGAAAAAGCGGAAGGGGAAGCAAGAGACTTAAATCACGGTCTTCCTTTTGGCGCTCCAATGAAAATTTGGGCTGGGGACTATCCCGATTGCAAAGACGCAGATATTGTCGTTATCGCAGCGGGTGCAAATCAAGCACCAGGTGAAACACGCTTAGACCTTATTGATAAAAACACAGCGATCTTTAAAACAATCGTTTCAAGCGTTATGGGAAGCGGATTTGATGGTATTTTTATCGTTGCAACGAATCCTGTAGACGTGCTTACTTATGCGACATGGAAGTTCTCAGGCTTGCCTAAAGAACGGGTTATCGGCTCAGGTACGATTCTCGATACAGCTCGATTCCGTTATTTACTGAGTGACTATTTTAATGTAGATTCTAGAAATGTACATGGTTATATTCTTGGAGAACATGGTGATACCGAACTTCCTGTCTGGAGTCATGCTACAATCGGTAGTCGACCAATCATGTCTCTTATTAAAGATAAACCAGAGGCTAAAGAAGATCTTGATGCGCTTTTCGTCAATGTTCGCGATGCGGCTTATCATATCATTAATCGTAAGGGAGCAACATACTACGGTATCGCAATGGGGCTCGTACGGTTAACAAGAGCGATTATTCGAAATGAAAACTCTATTCTTACCATCTCTACGTTACTTGAAGGCGAGTATGGTTTAGATGATTTGTATATCGGCGTTCCCGCAATTGTGAACAACAACGGCATTCGTGAAATTATTGAACTTGACCTTGATCAAACCGAGCTAGATCAATTGCACCATTCTGCAAAAACGTTAAAAGAAGCGATGAAGCCAGTTTTCCAACATTAAAATGAGTAAAAAAAGGTTCTCCGCGAAATGACGGAGAACCTTTTTTCTTTCTTATTTGTCTACTGGTACAACAGCGCCATCGTATTCTTCTTCAATAAAGCTTTGAATTTCATCAGAATGAAGAACTTCTACTAACGCCTGGATCGCTTCATTGTCTTCGTCACCTTTGTTTACTGTAATCACATTCACATATGGTGAGTCTGAATTTTCAAGTGCAATGGCATCCTCTTGAGGATTAAGTCCTGCATCAATCGCATAGTTTGTATTGATCATCACTGCATCACCTTCACCTTGCTGGTAAATCTGTGGAAGCAGTGAAGCCTCAACATCTGTTTTGAAATCAATATTCTTAGGGTTTTCAGCAATATCTTCAACTGTTGCATCTGAAGCCTTTACACCTTCTTTTAATGTGATAAGGCCCTGTGCTTCAAGTAATGAAAGCATACGTCCATGGTCAGAAACAGAGTTACTCATTATGATTTGAGCACCATCAGGAAGCTCATCTAAGCTCTTGTAATCCTGAGAGTAAACACCGATTGGCTCGATATGAATGCCTCCAGCGTTCACGAAGTCATAATTATCGTTTTCTTCCATTTGCAAGTCCATATAAGGTATTGTTTGGAAGTAGTTTGCATCTAATTCACCATTTGCAAGCGTCTTATTAGGTAGAATGTAATCCTGGAATGTTTTAATTTCAAGCTCTATTCCTTTTTCCTCTAACATCGGCTTAGCTTCTTCAAGAATTTCAGCATGGGGAATGTTTGATGCACCTACTACGATTTTCTTCGAATCTTCACCTTCACCAGAACCTTCGCTGTTTCCACCATTGTTGCCACATGCAGCAAGAACTGCAAGAGCAAGAACTGCTATTAGTGATAAAAACTTTTTCAACATAATCTCTCCTTTTCTCCTCATTATCTTTTATCTATTACTCGTGTTGCAACGTCTCCACAAACCTGAAGAATCGCAACAATTACTAATATCAATACTGTTGCAACAAGTGTCACGTCAGGATTGTTCCGTTGGAAACCTTCAAGATAAGCGAGGTTTCCGAGACCCCCTGCGCCTACGACACCAGCCATAGCGGTATAGCTTACAAGAGCTATCGCCGTCACAGTGATTCCTGAAATAAGGGCTGGCATTGCTTCTGGTAGAAGCACTTTAAAAATAATCGAACCATTGGATGCTCCCATTGACTGAGAAGCTTCAATGACCCCTTTATCCACTTCACGTAAAGCAATTTCAACCATTCTCGCATAAAATGGCGCCGCTCCTGCAATAAGGGCTGGAAGGGCAGCATTAGCACCTAGCATCGTCCCTATAATGTAAACCGAAAGAGGGATCAGCAAGATAATCAAAATGATAAATGGTATGGAGCGAAATAAGTTCACGACTCCGGCAATAATACTATTCACAAATTTGTTTTCCCATATGTTCCCTCTACCTGTTAGAAACAACAATAATCCAAGGAGGATTCCGAGAATAAACGTTGCCAGCACCGAAATTGCCGTCATGTACGCTGTTTGTAGAGTGGCTTCCCACATAGATTCCCACCTGACGTTAGGAAATAACGATTCAGTCATTCGTAATCACCTCCGCTTTAACACCTTGGGCTTGCACATAATTCAAGGCCTTTTCTACCACAGCTGGTTCCCCTTTAAGGAACACAGAAAGTTTTCCATAAGGACCATCCTGTGTATGAGAAATCTTCCCTTGAATAATGTTGACTTCTACATCAAATTTACGAATCAACTCTGTCACAAGTGGTGAACCTGTTTTTCCTTTCACAAAGGTAAACTGAACAAGTTTTCCATCCTGACTCGTTGCCAGATGTGCAATCGATTCCTTCATTTCTTCAGGCTCGCTTAGCTGATTAACAAAGTCTTTCGTAATCTCTTCCTGCGGATGGTGGAAAACTTCAAGGACAGAACCATTCTCCACTACTCGTCCATTCTCCATAACGGCTACACGATGGCAAATTTTTCGTATGACGTGCATTTCATGCGTGATAAGGACAATCGTAAGGCCAAGCTTCTGATTAATTTCAGTCAGAAGTTCTAGAATGCTATCCGTCGTTTTAGGATCTAAAGCAGAAGTAGCTTCATCACAAAGCAAAACCTTTGGATTGTTAGCAAGTGCTCTCGCAATACCCACTCGCTGCTTTTGTCCACCACTTAGTTGTGAAGGATAAGCTCCTTCTCTACCTTCGAGTCCAACAAGGTTAATTAATTCATCAACACGCTTCATTCTCTTTTCTTTCGGAAAACCTGATATTTCAAGAGGGAACGCGATGTTATCCCGTACCGTTCTTGACCAGAGAATATTAAAATGCTGGAAAATCATTCCGATTTCCTGTCTTGCTGCACGAAGATCTTTTCCCTTAAGAGAAGATAGATTATTACCAGCCACTGTGACTGTCCCATCAGTAGGTCTCTCAAGAAGGTTAAGCATTCGAATTAGCGTACTTTTCCCAGCACCACTATAGCCAATAACACCAAATATTTCGCCTTTTTTGACTTCAAGGTTAACTTCCTTAACGGCTTCCACCTTCCCGGATTTCGAAAAGAAGGTCTTATTAATGCCTTTAAGCTCAATCACATGTCTCACATCCTTTATGCATTTGCATGATCAGCTACCTGAAAAAGGACTTCAGTCCCATGCCTTTGTTCTTTATTTCTATGCACTTAGAAACCTAATTCGCTTATCACTTTGTATAGTAAAGTAAAAAAATGCCCTTCTGCTTTGAGCAGAAAGGCATTTGATAAATCGATGTCTTCCTCTCATTTCTCAAAGCAATCGCTTTGCAGGAATTGGCACCTTTTCAAACGAGTCGTTTGACGGTTGCCGGGCTTCATAGGGCCAGTCCCTCCACCTCTCTGAATAAGAGATATATAGTTGTTATTACTTTACTGTGGTTAAGTGCTAAATGAATTCTAGCATGGTACTTTATGAGTGTCAATTACTGAGCAAAAAGTCGGAATAATCTAAAATATATGCCTTGAATCCCATTAGAAAACCATCAGCTTATTCGCCTGATGGTTTTCGCTCGTTGAGAAAGTTGTTTATAAAGGGATATTTTCGCAAGATCCGCATTCCCTCCACTAACAACAACACCAATTCTCTTACCTTCTAAACGATTAGACTTGCATAAGACAGCAGCTACCGATGCAGCACCCGCACCTTCTACAAGCGTTTTGTGTCTCTCAAGCATAAAGACAATCGCTGTAGCAATTTCTTCTTCTGACACGGTTAGCATATCATCAACAAGCTCTTCAATAATTGGAAAGGTTAATTTTCCAGCTTCTTTCACAGAAATACCGTCTGCAATCGATTTGACAGATTGAAGGACAAGAGGACCAGTACCTTTAAATCGATTCCATGTCGCAGATGCTTCAGAAGCCTGGACTCCGATGATTTTCACGTGAGGAAAGAACGACTTAATCGCCATCGCCATTCCAGCTAACAATCCTCCACCTCCAACAGGCACGAGAATCGCATCTAAGTCAGGACATTGTTGCATCATTTCGAGTGCAACCGTTCCCTGTCCTGCCATTACTTCAGGATCATCGAAAGCATGAACGAATGTGGCCCCTTTCTCAACACGCTCACGATCCGCTCCACTAAACGCTTCGTTATACGATTCTCCTTCAAGAACAACCTCTGCTCCATAAGATCGCGTCGCATCAATTTTGCTTGTCGGTGTATGGACGGGCATATAAATCTTAGCTTTAATTCCACGCTCTCTAGCAGAAAGCGCCACTCCCTGAGCATGGTTTCCAGCCGATGCAGCAACAATCCCTCGCGCTGCCTCAATATCCGTTAGCGACGCAACTTTGTTATAGGCACCTCGAAGTTTGAAGGAACCCGTTCGTTGAAGGTTTTCCATCTTCATGAAGACATCTCTATTTGTATAATCATTAAGCGTTGTCGACTGCTGAAGCGGGGTCCTGTGGACGGCTTCCAGCAAATTCTCCATTGCTTTTACGACATGAACGTTATATTTCTCCTGGTAATTCCCAACGTCATTCACTCTCCTACAAGTTGTTTTTCTTCATATAATTTAATTTTATCTTCGAGAGATAAAGTTCGAGATACTTCATCCCATCCATTTAACAGCATTTCTTTCCAATAAGGATCGATCTCGAACGACGCATTTAGTCCTTCTCCATCAATTACTTGCTGTTTACTTAGGTCTACGCTAAGTTCGTATCCATCCTTCGCTTTTTGAAAAAGCTCCGAGATCGTTTCTTGATCAAGAGCGATAGGAAGTATACCGTTTTTTACACAGTTGTTATAAAAGATATCAGCAAAGCTTGTCGCAATGACAATTCGAAACCCATAATCTAGAAGGGCCCATGGAGCATGTTCTCTTGATGAACCACACCCAAAGTTTTTACCCGACACTAGAATAGAAGCATGCTGGTATTGTTGTTCGTTCAAATTAAAATCTTCACGCGGTTGACCATCATCATCAAACCGCCAATTGTAAAAAAGAAACTGACCAAAGCCTTGCCGTTCAATTCTCTTTAAAAACTGCTTCGGAATAATTTGATCTGTATCTACGTTAACCTGCTCAAGGGGATAAACGATCCCTTTGTATTTATTAATCGGTTCCAGGACGTCTCACTCCTTTTACACTACAAGAGGTTTTATTTTTCTAGCGTCTGTAAATCGGCCTTCAATGGCAGCAGCTGCAGCCATAGCTGGGCTGACAAGATGTGTTCTAGCGCCATTCCCCTGACGCCCTTCAAAATTACGGTTAGATGTAGACGCGCAGCGCTCGCCTGGTGGAACAATGTCATCATTCATCGCAAGACACATGCTACATCCTGCTTCTCGCCACTCAAACCCAGCTTCTTTAAAGATTGTATCTAACCCTTCTGCTTCAGCTGCATCCTTCACTGATTTAGATCCTGGTACTACGAGAGCAGTCACACCTTCGTGAACTTTTCGACCACGAACAATATCAGCGGCCGAACGCAGATCACTTAATCGTGAATTCGTACACGATCCGATGAAAACATATTGAATATCTATATTTTGAATAGGCGTTCCCGGTTTAAGATCCATATAGGCAAGAGCTTGCTTAATTGCTTTTTGGTCACCTGGATCTGCATAATCCTCAGGGAAAGGAACGCGAGCATAGACAGATGATCCCATTGAAGGATTCGTCCCCCATGTTACTTGTGGCTCGATTTCGTCAGCTCCAATTTCGAGCACTTCATCATACATTGCTCCTGGATCAGATGCGAGTTCTTTCCACTCAGCAACAGCTCGATCAAAATCTTCTGGAACATGTCTTTTTCCTTTTAAATAGGAAAAGGTAGTCTCATCTGGGCTAATAAGCCCTGCTTTTGCGCCAGCTTCAATTGACATGTTACAAACAGTCATACGTTCTTCCATTGTCATATTTCGAATCGCTTCGCCTGTGTACTCCACAACCGCGCCAGTACCTGCATTAACACCAAATTTAGCAATAACAGCAAGAATTAAATCTTTAGCGGTCACCCCAGAACCAAGGCGTCCGTTCACACGTATTTCAATTGTTTTGGGTCTTGATTGCCATAGCGTTTGAGTAGAAAGAACATGCTCTACTTCACTCGTTCCAATCCCAAAGGCAAGGGCACCAAACGCCCCATGTGTTGAGGTATGACTGTCACCACAAACGATCGTTTTTCCTGGCTGCGTTAAGCCCAGCTCAGGACCAATGACGTGAACAATCCCTTGATCTGGATGATTAATATCGGCGATTTCCACTCCAAATTCATGACAGTTCTCTTCAAGCTTCTCCATTTGAACTTTTGATACAGGGTCATTAATAATATGACGTGCAATGGTTGGAACGTTGTGGTCCATAGTAGCAAAGGTTAAATCTGGTCTTCTTACACTTCTACTATTCATCCGCAGACCCTCAAAGGCCTGCGGAGAAGTCACTTCATGAACAAGATGCAAGTCTATATATAGGAGATCCGGGCTACCTTCTTCTTCATGCACAACGTGTTTATCCCAAATCTTTTCAATAATCGTTTTCGGCTCCACACCCATCCTCCTCTTACCTGTTTGTCATTAAGCGTATGCTTCCATGATGCCTGCTGTAGCATCCGCTTCTTCTAATTGATAAATCACTTTCTTGATCATAGCGTCTGTCCCAAGAGCTTTCGGCGAGCCATTTGCAAGATCATTCGTATAATATCCGGCATCAAGTACTTCTTTCACAGCCTTTTCGATTGACTCCGCTTCTTCATTCATATCGAATGAATACTTCAGCATCATTGCACTTGATAAAATCATCGCCAGGGGATTCGCAAGGTTTTTCCCTGCGATGTCTGGCGCTGAACCGTGTACTGGTTCATACATTCCAAAACCGTCGCTACGAAGACTTGCGGAAGGCAACATTCCAAGTGATCCTGTGATCATCGAGGCTTCATCGCTCAAAATATCTCCAAATAGATTCTCCGTTACAATAACATCAAAGTGAGCCGGGTTTTGAACCAGTTTCATTGCTGCCGCATCGACAAGCATATGCTCCACTTCTACTTCAGGATAATTCTTCGCTTTTTCTTCAACGATTTCTCTCCACATTCGGCTTGATTCTAGAACGTTCGCTTTATCTACGCTCGTTAATTTCTTGTTTCGCTTACTTGCAGCTTCAAATCCCTGATCCACAATACGTTCGATTTCTTCTCTTGTGTAATGAAGCGTATCAACAACTTCTTTCCCATTTTGACGACGCTCACTCGGAGTACCGAAGTACAAACCACCCGTTAATTCGCGAACAATTAACATATCCACACCTTTAATCCGATCCGGTTTAAGTGGAGATGCATCTAATAGACTTTCAAATGCCGTCACAGGACGAAGGTTCGCAAACAAGCCTAGTTCTTTTCGAATACCAAGAAGACCTCGTTCAGGACGAAGATGGCCAGGAAGAGTTTCCCACTTAGGACCACCGACAGCACCTAGTAGAACAGCATCGCTTTCCCTACAGATGCGCAGTGTTTCATCTGGTAGTGGCGAGCCATCCTCATCAATAGCAGCCCCTCCAATTTTTCCCTGTTGAAATTCAAACGTATGGCCAAATCGATCTGCCACGGCATTCAGAACTTTCATCGTTCCTTCCATTACTTCTTTACCAATTCCATCACCGGGTAATACCGCAACTTTTCTCTTCATCCTTCTAACCTCCCTGTTAGACGTGCGCTTTTTTATTAACTTGATAGCTTTCACGAGCAAGAACGCGATTCACTGCATTCAAGTAAGCAATAGCGGAAGATTCAAGAACATCCTGCGCTGTGCCGCGACCATTCGACTCAACCCCGTTATACATGACTCGCACATGAACTTCAGCAAGAGCATCTCTTCCACCACCGACGGAATTAATTCGATAGTCCTGAAGCTGAAGTGTGCCAGGAATCATTGCTTCAAGCGTGTTATAGATCGCTTCTACACTACCCGATCCTGTTCCAGCTTGTTGAATCATGGTTCCATCAGGCTTCTCAATTGAAATAGTAGCCGTCGGAATGTTTGCAGTTCCATACTGTACTTGAATACTTTGAATCTCATATTTATCAACAAATTCATCTGTTTGAATATCAGTTAACAATGCGAAAAGGTCATCTTCCGTAACCTGCTTCTTCTTATCAGCAAGATCTTTAAAGTCTGCAAATGCCTCATTAATCTTCGCTTCGTCAAGTTCAAAGCCTAAATCCTTCACTTTATCTCTGAAGGCGTGACGGCCAGAGTGTTTTCCAAGAACAAGACTATTCGACTGAACACCGATAAGCTGTGGACTAATAATTTCATAGGTTGTTTTTTCTTTTAATACCCCATCCTGGTGAATGCCTGATTCATGAGCAAAAGCATTCGCCCCAACAACTGCTTTATTACCAGGAACCGCCATGCCAGTAAGCTTGCTGACAAGGTTGCTTGTTCGTTTAATTTCATCAAGCTTCAATCCTGTTTCTGCTTGGTAGAAATCATTGCGAATTCGAAGCGCAACGGCAACTTCCTCAATTGCTGCGTTACCAGCGCGTTCTCCAATACCATTAATCGTTCCTTCTATTTGAGTCGCGCCACATTCAATCGCAGCTAGGGAATTCGCTACCGCCATCCCTAGGTCATTATGGCAATGGGCAGAAAGATCAACGCCCTCAATGTTCGGAACATTGTTTCGCAAATAAGTGAACAGTTCTCCGTATTCCTGTGGACTTCTGTATCCAACTGTATCTGGAATATTAATGACAGATGCTCCTGCATCAATTACTTCTTTAATAATCTTTGCAAGAAAGGAGCGGTCGGAGCGGCAAGCATCTTCTGCTGACCACTGCACTTTCGGGAAGAATTTCTTGGCATACTTCACTGCTTCAACAGCTGTTTCAACTACTTCATCAGGAGTCTTCTTTAGCTTGTGAGTCATATGAATGGGAGACGTTGCAAGAAAAACATGAAGTCTTGGATCAGCGCCACCTTTTAAAGCATCCCACGCCGCATCAATGTCTTTCATATTCGCTCTCGCAAGACCAGTTACGGATACATTCCTTACAGTATCAGCAATGTTCTTCACACCCTGGAAGTCACCTTTGGAAGCAGCAGGAAAGCCTGCTTCCATAATATCGACTCCAAGTCTCTCAAGCTGCTTCGCGATTTCCAGCTTCTCTAATGCATTCAGATTGACTCCGGCTGACTGTTCTCCGTCACGAAGCGTTGTATCGAATACATTAATCTTTCGCACTGGCAACCACTTCCTTCTTTGATTTTGGTTTAACGAATGGCATCATCGCACGAAGCTCTTTTCCTACTTGCTCGATTGGATGATTCTTCTCTTTCTCGTTGATCGCGTGGAATTCTGGACGATTTAGTTTATTTTCTAGGATCCAGCCCTTAGCAAATTTACCTGTTTGGATATCTTCAAGAATATCTTTCATACGCGCTTTTGTATCAGCATCAACAACACGTGGTCCAGATACGAAGTCCCCCCACTGAGCTGTGTCAGAGATCGAATAACGCATACCAGCAATACCATCTTCATACATCAAGTCAACAATGAGCTTTAGCTCGTGCAAACATTCGAAGTAAGCGACTTCTGGTTGATATCCCGCTTCCGTGAGCGTTTCAAATCCAGCTTTCACTAGTGATGACAATCCACCACATAGAACTGCTTGTTCACCAAAAAGATCTGTTTCGGTTTCTTCTTTAAAGGATGTTTCAAGTACCCCAGCACGAGCACCGCCGATTCCTTTTGCATAAGCTAGCGCAAGCTCTTTTGCGTTACCCGATACGTCCTGATAAACACCAAATAGTGCTGGAACTCCTGCACCATCTTCAAATGTTCTTCTTACAAGATGTCCAGGTCCTTTTGGAGCAACAAGGAAAACATCCACATCTGATGGGGGGACAACTTGATTGAAGTGAACGTTAAAGCCGTGAGCAAAGACTAGCGCATTTCCAGCACGAAGACCTGGTTCGATTTCCTCTTTGTACACTTCAGGCTGATACTCATCTGGAAGAAGAATCATGATAACATCTGCTTCATCGCTTGCTTGCTTTACTGTTTTTACATCAAAACCATCTTCCTCTGCTTGATTCCATGAACGCCCTTTACGTAAGCCGACTGTTACATCAAAACCACTTTCGCGAAGATTTAGTGCATGTGCATGACCTTGAGATCCGTAACCAACTACTGCGATTTTCTTTCCTTTTAGCATTCCCTCGTTGATATCACCGTTATAGTATACTTTTGCCATTTTCATTCATCCCTTCATATTTAGGTTTATTAGTTAATTTAAAATGGAATACTGCTTCAAATCTGTTACTGACTTTTGACTTCCTCTTGGGAAAGCCGTTATACCTGTTCGAACCATTTCCTTAATGCCATATGGCCTAAGAAGGTCTAGAATCGCTTCAATTTTGTCGGAGTTACCCGTTACTTGTACGGTAATGCTCTCTCGACTGACATCGATGATAGAAGCCCTAAACGGCTCAATAATTCCTGAAATCTCACTTCTAATTTGAGCGTTACTTATAACTTTAATTAACGCTAATTCACGGACAACGATAGCTTGATCCGTTATATCAGTTACTTTCAAAACATCGATCTGCTTATTGAGCTGTTTGATCAGCTGCTCAATCTTCGCATCACCGTCGACATTAACGACAAAGGTCATTTTGGATACCCCTTCTGTCTCGGTATGACCAACCGTTATGCTTTCAATGTTAAATTGCCGCTTAGTCATTAACCCCGTAATACGGTTTAGAACACCACTTTGGTTAATCACTGTTGCAGTTACGATTCGTTTCATGGTTTCACCCCAATCATCTGATGAAGCCCTTTACCAGGCGCAATCATTGGATATACATTTTCCTTTCCAGCTACTCTACAGTCGATCAAAACTGGATCTCGGTGAGAAAAGGCTTCTTCAAAAACAACTTTTGCTTCTTCTTCATTAGTTACTTTAAAAGATTGGATACCGTAAGCTTCACCAAGCTTCACAAAATCTGGCTGTACAGGTATAAGGGATTGAGAATAGCGTTCTTCATAGAAAGCTTCCTGCCACTGCCTCACCATTCCAAGCGTCTGATTGTTCATGATGACTACTTTCACAGGAAGGTTTAACTCTTGCAGAGTCGATAGCTCCTGTAATGTCATCTGAAATCCTCCGTCGCCTGTAAGAGCCACAACCGTTTGTTCTGGGAATGCGAGCTGTGCTCCAATCGCGGAAGGGAAACCAAAGCCCATCGTGCCAAGTCCACCAGATGTTACCCATCGGTTGGCATCTGCAAATGCGTAGTACTGAGCCGCCCACATTTGATGTTGACCAACGTCCGTCGTAACAATAGCGTCT
Organism: Pseudalkalibacillus hwajinpoensis; assembly: GCF_015234585.1. Lineage (NCBI taxonomy): Bacteria > Bacillati > Bacillota > Bacilli > Caryophanales > Guptibacillaceae > Guptibacillus > Guptibacillus hwajinpoensis. The sequence continues at coordinate 972,901 of NZ_JADFCM010000001.1, read as the reverse complement.
CCCTTCGTGTATTCATGCACGAGTTCAACTACTCGCTGTGGAAGAAATTCCGTTGAAGATGTTTTCTTCCAAAGTGGGAAATCTTCACTATTTTGAGTTAGCACCTTACGCCAATCCTCTGTATCTGGAACTGGTGAATCAATATCTAGAAGCTTCTTCAATGCCTCTCTTGCATCAGATACGATTGGAATCTGAGTTGGAACGTTTTTCCCAATTTCTGCAGGATCAACGTCGATGTGAGCAACCGTTGCATGAATGGCAAAATGGTCAAGGTTACCTGTTAATCGATCATCAAATCGTGCACCAATGCTAATTAACAAGTCACATTCATAAAGTGCCATATTCGCTGTGTACGTTCCGTGCATTCCTCCCATTCCAAGGAATAGAGGATGATTGCCAGGATAGCTTCCTAAACCAAGTAATGTATTGATGACTGGAATGCGATGCTTCTCAGAAAAAGCGACGAGTTCTTTTCCTGCATTCGCATGGAGAACACCAGCTCCAGCTAAAATCACCGGTTTTTTTGCTGCACCAACCGCATCCGCGAGCTTCTTGATCTGCAAAATGTTTGGCGAGAAAGTTGGCTGATAGCCGGGTAGATGAATAGTAGAATCATAGCCGGGTGAAATGGTTTTGTTCGCCACATCCTTAGGGATATCAACTAGAACTGGACCGGGACGTCCTGTTGTTGCAATATGGAACGCTTCTTTAATAATTCTTGGTAGATCCTGAACGTCACGCACCTGATAATTATGTTTTGTAATTGGTGCTGTAATTCCCATAATATCTGCTTCTTGAAAAGCATCTGTACCAATCACCGTACTTGCAACCTGCCCAGTGAAGATAACCAGTGGTAATGAATCCATCATGGCATCTGTAATCCCCGTTACGAGGTTTGTTGCTCCTGGACCTGATGTTGCAATAACTACACCTGGTTTCCCACTAACCCTCGCATATCCTTCAGCCGCATGAATGGAACCTTGTTCATGCTTTGAGAGAATGTGTTTAATTGGCGATCGATAAAGTGCATCATAGATCGGAAGAACTGCTCCTCCCGGATATCCGAAGAGAACTTCAACATTTTCTTTTTTTAAAGAGTCAATCAATACGTCTGCCCCGGTCATTTCCGCTGTTACCGCTTCGGCTTCTGGTTTAGCCTTCGCCCGCATATTCATACCCTCCAATGCTTTATTGTGTTGCACGCCTCCGTTCGATAACGGGTTTGCGTATTTCACTGTTTATTACTAATAAAAAAAAGCCTTCTCATCCCTACGCCGCTTTTTTTACGGTCCATAGGGGCGAAAAGACTTCACGGTACCACCCTACTTTGCGACAAAAAGATGCCGCCTCATGAGCAAACTGCTCGTTTTGATAACAAGTGTTTTTAGAACACTTGGCTGATCCTATGTTACTTGATTCAGATCAGCACTCGGAGGGGATGTCGATACAGGGGGTAATACCGGCTTCCACCACTACCGGTTCTCTGGTTAATACCAATTCCTGTTTCTTTTGCCTCGTCATCGATTATTGATATTTATTTTTGTAAGGATTATCCTGCTTGAACGTCTCGCTTTGAAGGGTAAACACTAACACCATCAACAGTGACGATATCTCGAAATGCTTCAAGCAACTCGTTCGTCGTCTTACCCGGCTTTGCTTCACCAATTTCTCGACCATCTACTTTTACGACCGCAATAACTTCAGCAGCTGTTCCAGTTAGGAACACTTCATCTGCAACATAGACATCATGACGTGTGAAAGTTTCTTCTCTCATGTCATATCCCTTTTGTCTTGCTAATTCCATAATGGCATTTCGCGTAATTCCTTCTAATGCACCAACATATCCAGGTGGTGTTTTGATCACATTGCCTTTTACGATGAATATATTATCAGCTGATCCTTCAGCGACATATCCCTGATCATTTAACATTAGAGCTTCGCTGACACCAGCTAAATTCGCTTCGATTTTTACAAGAATGTTATTTAAATAGTTGAGCGATTTAACCTTCGGACTTAAGACATCCGATCGGTTTCTTCTACTTGCTACCGTTACAATATCAATTCCTGTTTCATATAATCGCTTAGGGAACAAGGCTAGTGATTCTGCAATAACGATCACTTGAGGTTCCTTACATGTGAAAGGATCAAGTCCCAGGTTCCCAACTCCGCGTGATACAACAATGCGGATATAGGCATCCTGAAGGTTGTTTTTCTTCAGCGTTTCCACAATAATGGCGGTCATTTCCTCCATAGTGTGCGTTATTTTAAGCATAATTGAATGAGCTGAATCATAAAGCCGTTGTAAATGATGTTCTAATCGAAAGACATTTCCGTCATACATGCGAATTCCTTCGAATACCCCATCGCCATAGAGAAAACCATGATCGTATACAGATACTTTGGCATCTTCTTTCTTCACAAATTCTCCGTTAAGGTAGATCCACTGTTCACTCACCTTGTTCACTCCTTTCTGTTTGTTAAGTAGACGCAGTAAAGCGTTAGTGTCTAATGATAGGACCAACGTAATCCGGGGTCCTAATTGTGTGTTTGAGTTATTTGAATACTTTGTTTAATTGAGGATTATATTACGCCGGTTTGGACTTAAGGTCAACACCTAAAATAGAAGTTTTTTGATAATTTCGATATATCAATCTATTTGCAAACGCTTACAACGTTGGTGTGCGTGAGATTTAATCACACGAAAATTTTTAATTATAAATTTAATAAAACGCTTACAGTTTTGGTTGTTTTATGACAAGGAAATTTAAAAGAAAGATCTGGATCTATCTGTACCTTTTCTTGGCCAAGCCCTCTCCTGATCTTTAAACTATTCCTAAACAATTGTAAATCTATCTTATATACTTTACACCTGCCAACGCCATCCGCAGTGCTATCTTCTGTGAGAATTCCTATATTGAGCTATAACTCATTCAAGTATAAACCTGGATTGTTCTAATTATTTTATCCAATTTGATACGAATTGAATGAAACAACAAACCTATCTCAATGAGTAGCATCATAGCCAAACTCTCGTTTTAATGAAAAAGCATGGAAGAAAATTACGACTCGATTTACTTATTGAAAAGAAAAAGATTAAACTGGGAACGACCAAACGACTTAGCTCTCTTTCGTAATTGGCCATTACATGGCCAAAAAAGGTAACGATTCATTCTTTATGGTTATTTACAGTTGTCATGTGTATATATGATGAGATTAGAGGACATGTCATCTTAATCTCTCATTCAATATTGGACTTAATTAAATAAGAAACCGCTAAACTAAAAAGCTCTCTTCAAATGGAAGAGAGCTTTAGTGCTGAATTATACGTTAGCTTCAACTTTGGCTTGTGCAATGGCCTGATCCAGGTCAGCGATTAAATCATCAATATGTTCAATTCCAACAGATAAACGAATGAGGTCATCTCGCACGCCGGAAGCTGTTAGCTCTTCCGCGCTTAGCTGCTGGTGGGTTGTGCTGGCAGGATGAATAATTAAACTTTTCGCATCTCCCACGTTCGCTACATGAGACCAAAGTTCAACTGAATTAATGATTCCTGCTCCGGTTTCGCGTCCTCCCTTTATTCCGAATACGACGACAGCTCCAGCGCCTTTAGGTAGATACTTTGGCACCAATTGATTCGATACATGATTCTCATCTTCAGGATAGCTCACCCACTCAACTGCCGGATGATCTTTTAAGTAAGAAACGATTTTCCGAGTATTTGCAACGTGCTCTTTCATACGAACATGGAGTGTTTCTACACCTAGGGCAATTTGAAAAGCGTTAAATGGACTAAGCGCAGCACCTGTATCTCTTAGGAGCTGTACCCTTGCTTTCACGATATACGCAGCTTCGGGTAGTGCTTCTGCGAATACTATGCCATGGTACGTGTGATCGGGTTCTGTGAAGCCCGGGAACTTAGGTGAATTCCAATCAAATTTGCCACCATCGACAATAATTCCTCCCATTGTGGACCCGTTTCCGCCAAGCCATTTTGTGGCGGAATGAACGACGATATCTGCCCCATGCTCAATTGGTCTACAAAGATATGGAGTAGCAAATGTATTGTCTATAATAAGTGGGATTCCAGCTTCATGTGCAATATCTGCTACTTTTTCAATATCTAATACATGGAGACCCGGGTTACCAATCGTTTCTGCAAAAATAGCTTTCGTATTTGGAGTAATGGCTGATTTAAATGATTCCAGATCTTCAGGATCAACAAAATTGGTCTTTATTCCGTATTTCGGAAGTGTAGCAGAAAAGAGGTTATACGTTCCACCGTATAAAGTCGAAGCAGAAACAATTTCGTCTCCGCTATTGGCTACATTTAGAATGGCAGTTGTAATGGCAGCCATGCCACTTGCAAGAGCAAGAGCTCCAACACCACCTTCTAGTTGAGCAATACGTTCTTCAAGTGTACCGACTGTAGGGTTGCCGATGCGCGAATAGATAAACCCTTCTTCCTTTAAGGCAAATAAATCGGCTGCGTGATCAGTACTATTAAATCGATAAGCATTCGATTGATAAATCGGTAGAGCCCTTGCGCCTGTAGCTGGATCAGCTTGTAAACCTCCATGAATTCCAATTGTCTCCAAATTATATTTTTTCTCTGCCATTTCACTTCACTCCTTCGATATTTTTAGTTAATGTTACTTGTTCCTTTATAAGCGGTCCCCATTTATCAAACTCAACGAGAAAACCATCATGACCAAATTTCGTGTTGATTAGATAAAACGGAGAAGAATGAACTTGAGCAAACAATTTTTCTAAATCTTCTGGAGGATAGATTAAATCCCCTTTAAAACCAATAGCAAGAATGCTTGCTTTAATGTTCTTGATGATAGATGTAAGATTACCTCGGCCTTTACTAATATCATGTGTGTCCATTGCCCGTAATAAATACAAATAGCTATTTGCATCAAATCGGCTTACAAGCTTATTTCCTTGATAGTGTAAATAAGATTCCACTTCGTACTGTGCTTCTTTATGATTTTCTTCTGAAGTTTCGATCGCCGCTCGACCGAATTTTTTTTGAAACATTTCATCTGTCCGATAAGAGATCATACCGATCATTCTTGCAGTTGCAAGCCCCGATGTTGGCTGGTGATGAGGATCGTAGTATCCATCCTTCCAATCAGGATCGTTTGTAATAGCAAATCTAGAAATCGCGTTATAAGCTATTCCATACGTACTCAAGCTTGGAGTTACTGCAAGTGGAATCAGATGCTCCATTCCATCTGGGTAAAGGGCACCCCATTCAAGAACCTGCATTCCTCCAAGTGATCCACCAATCACAGCATGAAGGTGATCGATACCTAGCACTTCAAGTGCCTTTTTCTGTGAGTGCACCATATCTCTCACTGAAACAAATGGGAAGTCCGCTTTATACCGTTCTCTGGTGACTGGATTAATCGATAGCGGTCCTGTAGAACCGTTACATCCTCCAAGAACGTTAAACGTTATAACTTGAAATTCGGAAGTATCGATATAGCCATCCTTTCCTATTAATCCTTTCCACCAGCCGGGCTCCGAATCACCAATTGTATATTGATTTCCTGTTAATGCATGACAGACAAGAATAACGGGAGCGTCTTCTGGTCCAACGCGTTCATAAGCGAGTTCTACTTCATGTAGCGTCTCGCCCGACTCAAGTGTGAACGATCCAATCAATACGTTCTGAGCTTCGTATCTCGTCTCTCTTTCCAAACCCCTATCACCTCTTTCGAGCAATCCGTCTTTATTCATTAAAGCTATAATAATGAGCCATAAATCTAGAACCAATGCTATAAGAAAACTTCGCTTCAATATAAAAAAACCTCTCTGAAAGACAGAGAGGCTTGATTTATTCATCAGCTCCGCTTATCTTTCAGGATTTCTCCTGCAGGATTTGGCACCTTTTCAAACCACAATTGGTTTGACGGTTGCCGGGCTTCATAGGGCCAGTCCCTCCGCCTCTCTAGATAAGTAAGAATATTTTGTTTTTGTTTAATTGAGTTTATTTTAGCAAGGTGGCGCATTAGTGTCAAACACTTTTTCGGAATTATCATTCTTTTCATTTTTTTAAAGAATGTCTATGTTAATCCAAATTATCGTGATGTAGAGCCTACAATGTATTAAGTTTGATTAGAATCGAATTTTTGATAAAGTAGCCTTAGAATAATTTTGAAGAGGTGATTGATAGTGCAAGCGCCGTCCTTTGCGTTAGAAGAAGTACAAAGCGGAGAAGTCATCAGCTTAACGGACTTCAAGGGGAAACCAGTTATGATTACATTCTGGGCTTCCTGGTGCCCCGATTGTATGAAAGATTTACCGATGAAAGAACAGTTCTACCAGCATGCAGATGCTGATACATTAGCATTCTTAACAATTAACGTGACAGGTCGTGAACGGTCAGAAGAAGCCGGTAAAGATTTCACGATCAAAAACAATCTTCCTTTCCTAGTTCTACAAGACAGTGGACGAGAAACTTACGACAAATTTGGTTGTACAGGTGTGCCGACAACTGTATTACTTAATCAAGATCATCAAATTGTGCATCTGTTCGATGACAAATCATCATTTCTTGATATCGCAAAGGCATTGCCCGACATCATGACATCAAAATAATCACACCATAAAAAAAGCCAGAGGGATCCCTCTGGCTTTAAAATAATGAAAATAAAATAAATAATAGCATGTTGCGTTATTTGTCTTTTTTGTCTTTTTTGTCTTTTTTATCTTTTTTATCTTTCTTGTCTTTATCCTGCTTCTCGTCTTTCTTTTCGTCGTTTTTATCCTCTTTTTCTTGAGCTTTTTCTATTTTTTTATCCGATTTCTCCTGAGATTTCTCTATTTTCTCGTTTGCTTTTTCAGCTTTCTTCTTTTCTTTGTCTTGTTCTTTAGCTATTTTAGACTTAGATTTTTCTTCGTTTTTCTCTATTTTATCTTTTTGCACTTTGTTGTTATCTTTAGAGTCTTCAGTTTGATCTGACGGGCTGGTTTCTGGTTCTGAAGGCGTGTCCTTTTGTTCTTTCTCCACCTTTTCAACCTTATCAGAAGAGCTTTGCTCCGACTCCTGAAGAACTAAATCACTGTCTTCTTGATTCTTATTAGGCACCGTCTTATCGTTCAACTGGACGACAGAATCTTCTAGCTCCAAAGAGCTATCTTTCGACTTTTCTTCCACTGCGGTCATGCTTTCGGACTGTAATTCATCCATGTTTTTGACAGACAAATTCCGTACTTCCTCTATTGATAACGTAGCTCCCCGATCAACAGCAGCAAGATATGTCATATATTTTCCTGGTGTTATCCCATTTTCTATAGCTTTTGCACGAGTACTATAGTCAGCATCAAGGATGGTTGTAATAGCAACTGCTTGATTGACTAATGCTTCATTCTGTTCAATTCCTTGAATCGTATTCTCGAGCTGACCCTTAATCGCCTGATAACGCTCTTTCTTCTCTACATTTGAGGCGACAATAAGCAGTTTTCTATCTTCTGTTAGATACCCCTCTTTGTCGAGTTTCGAGACTAGGAGCCCTCCAAATTCGCTTAGAGGCATGTTCGTTACCTCTTGATCTAAGTTTAACCCTTCACCGTCCGAATTCCACGCTTGATATTGAACAACTTCAAGGTCAGAGTTCACTCCAACCTCAATACTTGGATTGATATCAAAGCTTACATAGGCCGCAACTGCGTCATTTTGTCTAACAGGAATCACACCTGTCACGATTACAACTAATAACAAAACTGCTGCCATACCGGCCAGGGTGGGCATAGAGGGGGTAAAATAACCTTTTTTCTTGTTTAATGGTTTTGGTGTAAGTTTAATTTCAGAGCCGATTGTTAACGTATGATTTCGCTTCAAATTGATCGTAGTAAACTCCCCATCGGGTGTTAATACAACCGCTTTGCGTCCACGAATGTCCATAATGACCCCATTTTTCATCCCCTGGCCCCCTTAATTCAACTACTGTATATAAGATTTCAGCGCATTAAATCCACCCAGATGAATTAACGCAACTGCTATTATATACTTTCGATTACGTTCAATCGTTTTTCGACTGCATGTAACGAGCGCTAGCAAATCTTTTATAGGGAGCTGCTTTTTTTCTAGCAAATAACTTGAAAGAATGTCATCTTGAGCTATCAATTGCGCGATCATCTTTGCATTTTCTCTTGCATCAATATGTTTAGGACAGTTTTTGCTCAGAACTTTAAACGTAATGCTAAATTTCTTTAACAATTGTTCATATTCCTCAATTTCATACATTCTTACTTCACGCTGTCTGTCCATTTCGTATACATCAAGTGCAGCTTTCTGTTCTGCAAAACTATCTTCCAGTCGGCCTTCCTCATCAAGTTCCTCAGGCTCAAGATAAATATACTTATTTTGTCTCGCTTCTTTACGGATATGGTCGATAACTCTTCTTCTAATCACCATGTCGGCAAAGGTTAAAAATCTACTTCCCTGTCCTTTTCGAAACTGATCCATCGCTTCGTTAAAAGCCGAAAGTCCAATACTGAACTCATCCATCGAATGATTAATATAACGATTACAAACTTTGGATGTGATTTTCTTAATAAACGGTTGGTAATCTTCTAATAGCTGGTTTCTTAATAATTGGTTTCCATTTTGTACACTCTCAATTTTATCTTCTAATGTAATGCTATCTTTTTTATTTTCTTTATGATTTGCGAAATTTCCCATTGTGCTGATTGAAATGGTTGTCATGTTATACACCTCTCATCTTGCAGTCAATTTCTAATTGATTGCTTCTCGGGTTGGATTCTTAGATGTTTTTAGTTTGAGAATTCTAAATTAGTAATTAAAATAAAATGCGTCACCATTCGTATCAAACATCGGAAAGGTGACTCTATTCAGTTATACCATTCAATCAGCATGAACGAAAATACAATTTTATGACAATGTTACTGTTTCTTTACTTCCTGTTATATTAATTTATCATTATTAATCTTGCTTAATTTTCAGCGAATTGCGTATTCGTTCAAGCCCGTCTTGAAGCGATTTTCTATAAGCAGAAAATAACGATAAATTGGTCAAATTTCGTCAAAAGAATTTGTTTTTACTAAGAAATGCATCCACAGTTACGACTGATTCGAAGGCAAAAAGGGTGTTATTTCCACCGTTATCCCTAATAACTGTTAATGCAGGAACACTTTGTATTTTAAGTGCTTCCGCTACCCAAGGAAAATAATTTAAATTACATGAGTAGATATGTGATTCAACACCTTTAGAGCTCGAAACAATTTGTAACATTCGCTCTGCAATTTTACACGTCTGACAAAAAGGCGTGTAAAAGAAAAAAACTGTGCCTTCCTTTTGTAAAAGTTCACTAACCACGGATTCATCGGTTATGTCTTGCATTTTTATACCCCATTCTATGTAAGAGCGAAAAGGAAGCTTCGTTAAGCTTCCTTTTCGTTCATTTCTTGATTATTAGACGGTCACTACTTTAAATTTCGCCGCCCTTAAAATCCTATTTAAATAATTTAGAGGTGTTTCAGCTACTTCACGATGAAGCATTGTAATGTAGAGGTGTTCGGCATGTGGAATTTCTTGTGTAAGCTGCCGTCTTAATTTCTCTCCGGCATCATCAGCATCTACAAGAACATATACATCCTTCTCCTCAAGCTCTTCACTAAGTTCTTCTAGCCTGTCAAAACTAATCGTTCCATAAGTGCAGATAATCTCCACTTGCTCATCTAACACTCTCATTAACTGTTCTTTATCTGTCTTTCCTTCTACAATAATTACTTTATCAGACATGGCACAACGCTCCATTTCAAGCTGTCGTATCAATTCATTTACTATAGCATATGGTAGTTGAAGCATTTCGTTTCAAGGCATATGATTTAATTTACTCATTTTGAAGTGTTAGATACAACAGCTACTCATTGAGCCAGATGAATGAAAGCTTTGTTAATCATTGTCTTGATCAGGATCGTCCTCTTCTAAATATGTTTCAGAAGTTGAATTACCGTGTTCATTCTGAAGATCATCCACTGTGCGAAGGCGATCATCGACTCTATTGCCTGACGTTTCAAATGTAGCCTCATCATCCGGTCTATTGCTGTCTTTGGCCTCTTCCAATTGATCTTGTGCTTCTTTGGTACGTATTGCATAAGGAATGGCTTCAAGACGTTCTTTATCAATTTCTTCACCAGTATCCACACATATTCCGTAATTACCTTCTCGAATACGATCAAGTGCTGTATTAATTAAGCTTAGTCGTTCTCTAGCTGCATCTTCTAGTGTAATATCTTTCTCGCGTTGATCCAATTCAGAAGCCATATCAGCAAAATGATTGTCGTACGATGTTAATTCTCCTGTTTCCTCAGATAGTGCGGCATTTTCATCTCGGTGACTTGCACCACCATCTAAAAGATCTTTCTTTTGATCTAATAATTGTTTTTTAAAATGCTGTAATTCTTGTTTCGACAAAGCCATAGTAATTCCCTCCATAGGTCATTTTCTTTTCCAGTACCTATTTTCCCTTTACCCTACTCACACTAAACCACACAATTATGTTTTATCATGCTCAACTGGTGGAAATAAATCAATAAGATTAAAGATTGGAGTGGTCATAATGGCAAAGTTAAAACTTGGACAGGAAGTACCATCCTTTTCGTTAATTAATACAGAAGGTGAACTGTTTCAATTTGAACAGCACCAAAAGGAAGACAAGCGTTGGCATATGCTCGTATTTTTCAGAGGAGAATGGTGCCCTGTATGTAATGAGCAATTAGAAGAGCTTCAAGAGCATCTAGGTGCTTTTAGAAAGTTAGACGTCCATCCAATTGCAATTGCAAAAGATAGCTTAGAATCTCTTAGAAAAATGAAAGAAAAGCATAACCTCGAGTTCCCAGTACTAAGTGACAAAGAGAATGCGGCAATTGATTCCTATGGCGTTATGATGCATCGAGAAGATGACCCCTATGAAGATCACGGTGAGCATGGAGAGCCTGCCATCTTTCTTATCGATGAGAACGGCAAATTAATGGCACAATATTTACAGTCGAGCCCATTTGGAAGACCATCAGCTGATGGTTTAATCAAAACGATTAAATATATTCGCAAAAACAAAGCATAAAAAAGACCGGCCAAATGGCCGGTTTTTTATGCAGTAATAAAGTCGTTGGCGTTAGAAGAGAAGTGCTTGTCGGGCCTTAACGAGCGTATTCGCTTTTCTTATTAACACCAGCCGAGGTCGCAGTCTTCTACATACCTTCCATTTTGCTCGATTACTTGTTCGTAATGATAAATTTTGTTCTGCTCCATCTCAAATCCTTCAAGAAACTCATATTGATTTCCTTGATCTGAGAATAAGATACGGCCAATTCTTTCCTTGTCCATAAACAAGTTCATCGCTTGTTGATCAAATTTACCATATACCTTTCGAGTAACGTCGATTCTTTGCATTGGGCGAGGTGTCTCAATCATTGGTATCATCCCCTCTTTATTGTGTCATTCCGTAAAGCCATCATGGATTCATTCTATGACTGAAATTAGGAAACACATTCATTAATAAGAGTTTACGATGATGAGTGGACTTTTACGCTCATAATTCGACTAGCAATGGAGAGCTATAAAATGAATGACTGATTTATTCGTCTTCGCTTACCATTTTTTCGTATGCTTCAGCTGTCATTAGTTCTTCTACTTGAGAAGGCTCAGAAGGTTCTACAACGACCATCCATGCTTTTTCGTATGGTGAATCATTAACGAATTCAGGGCTGTCTTCTAAATCCTCATTGACAGAAAGAACTTTGCCTGAGATTGGTGCGTATAGCTCAGAAACAGTTTTTACAGATTCCACGCTACCGAACGGCTCGTCAGATTCAATCGTGTCGCCTTCTTCTGGAAGCTCAACAAAAACGATATCTCCAAGTTCTGATTGTGCGAAGTCTGTAATACCGATGCGGATGTTTCCGTCTTCTTGTACTTGCACCCATTCGTGTTCTTCTGAGTAGCGAAAATCTTTTGGTAAGTTCATTAGTAATTCCTCCCTGAAATAATTCCTCTTAATAAAGGTTAGTAGTCAATATTATTTACAATAACTATCGTATAATAGTTATTATTAATTAAGCAACTATTTTATCGTTTCCATGTTTCCTCAAATACATCCTCTTTAAACCCAACAGTAACTTTTTCTCCGTCAGTTACGATTGGACGTTTGATTAACATCCCATCAGAAGCAAGGATTTCAAGCAATTCGTCTTGAGTCGATGTAGCGACCTTATCTTTTAATCCAAGCTCTCGATATTTCTGTCCACTCGTATTAAAGAATTTCTTAATTGGTAAGCCGCTATGATTAAGCAGGACAGCTAACTCATCTTTTGAGGGCGGATTTTCGACGATGTGTACTTCATTTACTTCAATATCGTTTTGCTCGAACCATTTCTTCGCTTTACGGCATGTACCACATTTGGGATATGCATAGAATGTAATGGGCAAATCTGTTCCTCCTTAAAGACACTCAAGTGATTATAACGTTAGTTTACCACATGAGAGGAGTTGGACAAATACAGATGCACCTAAAAGTAAATTTCGTCATCTATTAACAAAATCCTTTCATTATTCCACTCACTATTTTTCCTAATTAAGAGAAAAAAATCCCCCCATTTCTGGAGGGACAATAGAGAACATGGTTTGGAGGTTAGTTTTGATCCTGTCGGTTATGACCAATTCAAATTGTTATTTTACATTAGTATAGCGATGATAGCTTATTAAACCGTAAAACGCTGTTGTTCAAGAATGCTTGCAGCGATTTCACGTTTCTTCGCAATAACATTAATTGGCGTATAACGTGATAGTTTACGAAGAGCAGATATCATCATACGAAGTGAATCGCCTGTTTCGACGGCAACCAAAGTCTCTTTAGCATGAGCTTCAATACGGTTGAAAGCTTCCTGACAGAAAACTTGTGTTAGAAGAAGTTTATTCTGTTGCTTTTCTGCACCAGTTTTATTAATCGCTTTCTCTGTGCGAAGTACGGCTGATTCCATAGAGTAAATTTCGCTTACGATATCTGCCATGTTTGATAAAACTTCTTGTTCTTTATCAAGAGCCTTGCCATATTTTTGAACAGCTGTACCTGCAGTCATAAGCATAATCTTCTTTGCCATCTTAACGAGATGCTTTTCCTGTTCAAGTGGTGCATCACCAATTTCTTGTGGCGTTAACATCATGAGCTCTTCTTGAAGTGCAGTAGCCTTTTCAAGGAATGGAAGCTCGCCTTTCATTGTTTTACGGACAAGCGTGCCTGGAACTAGAAGGCGATTGATTTCATTCGTTCCTTCAAAAATACGATTGATACGAGAATCACGGTACATTTTCTCAACTTCATATTCAGACATAAAGCCGTATCCACCGTGAATTTGCACAGCCTCATCTACAACATAATCTAGCGCTTCTGAAGCAAACACTTTATTTAGTGAACACTCAATCGCATACTCTGCAATCGCTTCTGCGACTTTCGCTCCGTCTTTTTGTTCTTCATCCGAAAGCTTTCCTAACTTCTGCTCAAAAAGACCTCCTGTGCGGTAAGTAGAACTTTCTGTCGCGTATGTTGCTACTGCCATATTCGCCAGTTTCTCTTGTATGAGAGAGAACTTTGCAATTGGCGTGTTAAACTGCTTACGCTCTAACGCATACTTAGCGGAAAGTTCGATCGAACGCTTCATTCCACCAATTGTACCTACTGCTAGCTTATAGCGACCAACGTTCAAGATGTTAAACGCAATGATGTGCCCTTTACCTGCTTCTCCTAGTAAATTTTCTTTTGGCACGGCTACATCTTCAAGAATCAATGTTCTTGTAGAAGAGCCTTTGATGCCCATTTTCTTTTCTTCGGGACCAGTTGAAAGACCTTTGGAATCCCGCTCAACAATGAAAGCAGAGAAATGTTCGCCATCAATTTTTGCATAGACAATGAATACATCTGCGAAAGCGGAGTTCGTGATCCACTGCTTTTCACCGCTTAGAAGATAGTGTGTTCCTTCAGCATTGAGCTTAGCCGTTGTTTTAGCCCCAAGAGCATCAGAACCTGAACCAGGCTCAGTCAAAGCATAAGCAGCAATTGTAGCTCCTGACGCAAGACCTGGAAGATACTTTTTCTTCTGCTCTTCGTTTCCGAAAAAGACGATAGGTAGAGAACCGATTCCAACATGGGCGCCATAACTTAGGGAAAACGAACGAGCACGAGCGAATTTCTCAGTAATAACAGATGAACTGATTTTATCAAGGCCAAGACCGCCGTATTCTTCTGGGACGTCCGCTCCAAGAAGTCCGAGATCACCAGCTTTTTCGAGAAGCTTCCGTGAAATTTCAAATTCATGATTCTCAATTTTATCAAGCGCTGGAACGACTTCCTTTACTACAAAGTCTTCCGTTGTTTTCCCCATCATGACATGCTCATCTGAAAAATCCTCCGGTGTGAAAATATCTTCTGCCTTTTGATCCTCAATCAAGAAGCTTGCACCTTTAACCGTTTTGTTCATTGTATTAGACATGCTTGTTTTCCTCCCTTGTTTTCGTTGCTTTTAAAGAATTTCAAACACTCCAGCAGCGCCCATTCCTCCGCCAATACACATCGTCACAACACCAAATTGTTCTCCGCGGCGTTTCATCTCATGAATTAAGCTTAAGGTTAACTTCGTCCCTGTACATCCAAGTGGATGACCAAGTGCAATTGCTCCACCATTTACATTCACTTTGTCTTCATCAAGTCCAAGCTTTCTAATGACGCGAAGAGATTGTGATGCAAAAGCTTCATTTAATTCGAATAACCCAATATCAGATAGCTCAAGTCCAGCGAGTCGAAGAGCTTTAGGAATCGCTTCAATCGGTCCGACCCCCATTATTTCGGGTGCTACACCAGCAACAGCAAATGATCTGAACTTAGCCATAGGCGCTAAGCCTTCACTTTCAGCTTTTTCTCGATCCATGACGAGAACACTTGCTGCTCCGTCACTTGTTTGTGATGAATTTCCGGCGGTAACAGAGCCTCTAACATTAAATACTGGACGTAGCTTACCGAGAACATCAAGTGACGTATCTGCCCGAACACCTTCATCTTGTGAGAAAAGAACTTTCTTTTCCTGTAATTTGTTTTTCTCATCAATCCATCTTTTCGTCACTTCGATCGGAACAATTTCATCCTGAAACTTCCCATCTTTGATTGCCTGAGCTGCACGCTGATGACTCCTTAGTGCAAAAGCATCCTGATCTGCTCTGCTAATCTCAAAGCGACGTGCGACTTCTTCCGCTGTGTGTCCCATTCCCATAATATATTCAGGTTTTTCTTCTACAAGAGTAGGGTTGGGCTTTATCACATGACCGCCCATCGGCACAAGGCTCATAGATTCCACTCCACCAGCCAATATGGCACCAGATTGGCCAAGCATTATGCGTTCTGAAGCATAAGCGATACTCTGTAAACCTGAAGAACAATATCGGTTGATTGTAATGGCTGGAACTGTCTCAGCAAGACCTGCTCTAGCTCCAATCATTCTAGCTACATTCAGCCCTTGTTCTGCTTCAGGAATAGCGCACCCCATAATCACATCATCTATTTCACCATCATAACCGCCGGCACGCTTTAACGTTTCCTTAACGGTAAGTGCTCCAAGATCATCTGGACGCATATTGGCAAGCGTTCCACGGTTTGCTTTTCCAACAGGTGTTCTAGCACCGGCTACAATAACTGCTTCTTTCATCAAACTTCCCTCCTCCATACTAGTTGCGCAGCGGTTTTCCTTTAAGTAACATATGCTGCATTCTTGCTTGCGTTTTTGGCTCTCCTAGCAGGCTGAGGAACGCTTCACGCTCAAGATCCAGAAGATACTGCTCATCGACTAATGTTCCTTCTTTTACTTTTCCGCCCGCAATGACGTGAGCAAGTTTGGTCGCAATCGTTAAATCGTGATCGGAAAGGTAACCGCTCCATTTCATCGTTTTCGCTCCCATTAACATTGCAGCATAACCTGCTTCTCCAGCAACTGGGATCTTTTTAGCAACAGGTGGCTGATAACCTTGTTCAGCAAGGAAAAGCACTTTTTCCTTTGCATCATGGAGAACGTGATCCGCGTTTGCACTAATACCATCCTGAGGTCGAATAAATCCTCGCTCCATTGCTTCATGTGCTGATGTTGAAACTTTCGCCATCGCAATCGTTTCAAAAACGTTGGCGGCAATATCAGTTAAATTAACATTAACTCCTGGAGGCGTTTGCTCTAGCTGACGCATGTAAAGTTCTTTATTTCCGCCTCCACCCGGAATCAAGCCAACACCTACTTCTACGAGGCCCATATATGTTTCTGAAGAAGCTTGAATGGAAGCTGCTGGCATACATACTTCTGCCCCACCGCCGAGCGTCATCTGAAACGGCGCTGCTACGACTGGTTTTTGAGAGTAGCGAATACGTGCCATGGACTGTTGAAACTTCCTTGCAACCATTTCGATTTCAAAGAAATTATCATCTTGAGCTTCCATTAACATATACGCGACGTTGGCACCAACACAGAAGTTTTTGCCCTGGTTTCCAATCACAAGTCCTTCGAAGTTTTTCTCCGTTTCATCAACGGCTTCATTAATCATCTGGAGAATATCCATTCCAATTGCATTGTTTGGGGAATGGAATTCAAGTCCTGCAACCCCGTCTCCAAGATCAAGAAGCGTTGCTCCGGTATTTTTCTTAATCACGCGATTTTGCGCTTTTAATCCTTTAAGGTGGATAATTTTCTTGCTTTCCTCCACTACTCTTTGCTCACCATTATGGTAGAAAGATTGAGTGGCACCTTCCTGCTTATAGAAAGACGTTTGCCCTGAGGCAAGCATTTGATCAACCCATTCAGGAATCGTTTCGCCTTCTTCCTTCATTCGAGCCACTGATTTCTCAACTCCAAGAGCATCCCACGTTTCAAAAGGACCCATTTCCCATCCAAAGCCCCATTTCATGGCACGATCGACGGCGTCGATATCATCAGCGATTTCATAGGTTTTCTCAGCAGAGTAAAGCAAAACAGGCTTCATGATGTTCCAAATTAATTCACCTGCGCGGTCATTCGCGTAAGCAAGCGCTTTCAGTTTATCCGCTTTTGACTTCGCTTGTTTACTTGCCTCAACAGAAGCTGTTTTTAATTTCTGTCGTGGTTCATATTCAAGCGTAGATGGATTTAACTCTAGAATTTCGCTTCCTTTTGCCCCTTTTTGTTTTATGAAAAAGCCCTGACCCGCCTTTGCTCCAATCCAGCCTTTTTCTTTCATCTGTTGCATAAATTCAGGAATCCGGAATACTTCTTTCTCATCACCTTCAACCTGTTCAAAAACGTTGTTCGCTACGTGAATAAACGTATCAAGTCCAACTACATCGAGTGTTCGAAACGTTGCACTTTTTGGACGGCCGATTGCTGGGCCAGTTACAGAATCTACTTCTCCAACTGAAAAGCCGCGATTCATCATTTCTCTAACTGTGACAAGCAGGCCATAAGTTCCAATTCGATTGGCAATGAAGTTTGGCGTGTCTTTCGTTTCTACAACACCTTTGCCGAGAGTATCTTCACCAAATGTTTTCATATAGGAAAGGACGTCTGGATCCGTGTCTTTCGTTGGAATCACTTCAAGAAGCTTTAAATATCTTGGTGGGTTAAAAAAGTGCGTACCAAGGAAGTGCTTCCTAAAATCTTCTGATCTACCTTCAGCCATTGCTTCTACGGAAATACCGGAAGTATTCGAACTAACAATGGTTCCAGGTCGTCTATATTCATCTACTTTTTCATATACTTTTTTCTTGATCTCCAGGTTTTCGACAACAACTTCAATGATCCAGTCAACTTCTTGCAAGCGCTCCATATCGTCTTCCATATTTCCCGCTTCAATTAATTGAATGTGATCTTTCTTAGAAAGCGGTGCCGGTTTTTGTTTCTTAAGTTTCTCAATCGCTTCTGCCGCAAGTCTATTTCTGACAGAACGGTCAGCGAGTGTAAGTCCTTTGACTTTTTCCTTTTCATTCGGTTCCTTTGGTGCAATATCCAATAGCAAACTTGGAATTCCTACATTCGCCAGGTGGGCGGCAATGCCTGATCCCATTACTCCTGCTCCTAATACAGCTACTTTATGAATGCTACGTGTCATAGCGAACCTCCCCTGTTGAATGAATGCTCATTCATTTTTAATTCAAAAAAAAGAGCGAGATCATTTCCTCTGTCTATACTATAAAATATATTCTGAAATTTAGCAATATATCACACGGATTTTTTTGACAAAATTTTATAAATTTAAACAAAGCTTATTTTAAAGCGGACATTCGTCCGCTTTTCACTATTTCATCATTCCTTTAAGGACGAAAGCTACGTTTGCAGGCCTCTCAGCAAGTCTTCTCATAAAATATCCATACCAGTCTTTTCCATAGGGTACGTAGACACGCATTTTGAAACCTTCTTTAAGGAGCTCATCTTGTTTATCTACACAAATACCATATAGCATTTGAAATTCAAATTGAGAACGGGGGATATTGTATTCCTCTACGAGCTTCTTTGTGTATTCAATGATGCGATCATCATGGGTCGCAATGGCTGTGTAATTTCCATTCAATAAGTGCATTTTAATGATTTTTTTGAAATTCTCGTCGACATCCTTTTTATCCGGAAATGCGACTTTTGGTGACTCTTTATAAGCACCTTTAACAAGTCTAAGATTTGGAGATAGATCGTTCAGCTTTTCTACATCTTCAGCTACGCGGTATAAGTAGGCTTGAAGAACTGTACCAATGTTCGTATACTCCCTCTTTAGGTTAGTAAAAATCTCTATTGTTTTTCCGCACCTCTCGAAATCTTCCATATCAATCGTAACAAAGACATTGTGCTGATCAGCAGCTTCAAGAATTCGGCGCATATTTTTCATCGTCATATCGTAATCAATGTCTAACCCCATTGATGTGAGTTTAAGAGAAAGCTGAGAATCAAGATTTTCTGCTGCAATTCGCTCAATTGCTTCAATACAGTGGTTTGTCATTTCATCAGCCTCAGCGGCGTTATCTACAAACTCACCAAGATGATCGATTGTAACAGAAAGTCCCTTTTCATTTAGTTTCTTAATAGCATTTACAGAGCTATTAAGAGACGCACCGGCTACAAACCGGCTAGCTCCAAAGCGCATACCATACCGTTTCGCTACTTTTGTAGCTACTTTATTCTTCCCCATGTATAAAAAGAAATTACGCATTACTTGTTCCATCATAACCCCTCCATGTAAACGCATACAAAACGTCTAAAAAAATATATAGTGGAGAAAATCGGCATATAGTATCAAATACCGCCATATTTCGCCTTTAATGCTATTCTACCATGATATGCTGTCGTTTAGTCTATTTTTGATAGATTTTCTCCGTAATAAATTTTGTTAAATATTTACTTGAATTAGTATTCTATACCCCGCTCTTCACGAAAAAAACTGGAACTTAAAATAGTATATTTAAATGTTACAAAATCGGATACTTCTCTTCTCATCTATTTTCATAACCTTTTTTCTTAACAACCACCTCATTTCTCAAGGGATGAGCTTCTGAAATGAAACAAAATCCTATATTAGCTTAAATGGTTGATTCTCGAATAAGCTAAAATCAAAAACGTTCGTTAATGTAGCCAAAAAAAAAGAAACCAGGGAAGTCCTGGTTTCACTTATCTGATTCTTTCTGGTTATCCTGTTGGGCTTTACGATGCTCTTCGTTCATAGTTTTGATTTCGGTCACTAGCTCTTTCATGGCATCCTTCGCATCAGGATACGTTTGATTCCAATGTTTCGCAAGAGGAGGCATCGTTTTTGAAAGATGCGTGTACATCGCCCATAGCTTCACTTTTTCCTTCAGCTCAGGGCTCGTATCTCCAAGGAGAAGCTCGGTGTATTTATCCATCAATCCATCGACTTGTTCCTGAAGTGTTTCAAGACTCATTTCATTCACTCCAATCACTAGCAGAATATCCTGATTATAGCATAATTAATGGGATACTCGACCGTTCACCTGAACTTCTCTTAACCTTCCATAATCAATGCGTTCTTGATTTTCTTTAATTGCCTTTATCAACTCTTCTATAAGTACCTTTTCATCCGTCACAATAAAGAAACGGCATGATATCATCGCGAAGTCGCCAAAAAATGCTCTGCAACCAGCATATCGTTTTGCATCACGGACTGGCTGATAAGGAAAAATAAAATTTCCACTTTGTTCAAATGCAGGATCAAGAGGATGTTCTTCAAGTTTCTTAATCAGCTCTCGAATCGTCAGCTCTCTTCCATGCTCATTTGTTCCTATTTCGATAATTTCAAGCAAGGTTGATTCCCCCTTCTTTACAAGATTCGAAAGCAAACTGCTCTGATAGAGGGCCGAAAGTGGAATGCACTCATTTCATGCGCTTTGATCCGAATCAATAGGCTATTATACATGCATTATCTAACATAGCCAAAAAAAAGAGTCAGAATAAATTCTGACTCTACAATGGGTCACAAAGAGTGAGTATATACAGAGGGGGGACCTGACCTCACTCTTTAATTTATCTTATGTTTCTTTTAACTTTGTGGCTGGACAAGTACCCCGGTACAAACATGGAAATTTCTCATTCATTAAGCTTCTTCTCGACACACTCATACATGATTTGCAACATCATACCTATTATAATAGAAGGATATCAAGCTCGGACCATCTTGGAGGGATCATTATGGATATTGTTGTTATTGGTGGTGGCATTGGCGGACTGACTGCTGGAGCATTACTGACGAAAGAAGGCTACAACGTAACAATACTTGAAGCATCGAATGAATGGGGTGGATCAGCAGGAAAATTTACACGAGGGCATTTTCTCTTCCCTGTTGGAGCGACGATGGGGATGGGGTTCGAAGAAGGTGGATTACACTATCGCATTTTCCAAGAACTCGGTTTGTCCTTCCCTGTTTTTTCGTTGGATGAAATTATGAGAATATACGATGGCAATCGCGTCATGCCTTATTATACAGATCGAAATCGCCATTTATCAGAATGCGCTACCCAGTTTCCAGAACACTCCAAACAAATTGTTTCTTTCTATCGAGAAATATGGAAAATTGGAGCCGAAGTACGTAAGTTAATTGGACCTCTCCCTGTTGTACCTCCAGTCACCCTATCAGAATGGAAAGGGCTTCTCCTATCTCTCAAACCAGGAACTCCCGGACTGGTTCCCTACCTTCGGAAAACAATGGGAGATCTTCTAAAAAAACATAATCTTAATGATGCACTAGACTTTCACCATTTTATTGATGGACAATTAATTGATAGCATGCAAACAACTAGTGAAGAGTGCTCAGCACTTATGGGTGCTCTTGCTCTCGATATTTATCACGAAGGGGCATATTACTCTGAAGGTGGATTGTATCGCATCGCTGAAACACTACAGCAATATATTGAACAGAACGGTGGTCGAACTTACCTGAGAAAGCAAATTCAATCGATTCGGCGTGAAAACAACCGTTGGGTAGCTGTCGATCAAAAAGGGGAGAGTTGGAGAGCTGATCACCTTATTAATAACTTACCTGTACAGGGCTTTGTTCCACTTCTTCCAGAACCACTTCAAGAACAACTCCCCACTAAGTTAAGAAAACGAAGTCAAATGACTCAGTGGGGAGCTTTTACGATGTATCTTGCTTTAGATGAAAAAATCATCCCTGAATATACGTCCCTCTTTAGTCAAGTCTTTTCGGATAATGGAAAAATGACCGAAGGAAATCACCTCTTCTTGTCACTTTCAAAATCCAATGATCTCTTTCGTGCGCCAGAGGGCTTTCGCACATTAACAGTCAGTACACATACAGAGCTTCACCATTGGGATACGAAAGAGAAATACGATCAATATAAAAAGGAGCTAACTGAGAAAATGCTCACAGGTATTGAAAGAGTGATACCTAATGTAAGAAGTGGAATCGAATTGCAAATGACAGGTGCACCACGAGCATGGGAAAGATTTACGAAAAGACCTAAAGGCATGGTTGGAGGTTTCCCACAAACGAATGAATATAGTTTGTTCAACAGTCTTTCTCACCGTACTGGCCTCAAGGGATTGTGGCTTTGTGGCGACAGCGTTTTCCCTGGAGCAGGTACTATTGGGGTATCTACTAGTGGATATCATGTCTATCGCTCTATCACTAAGGAAATGGTGAAAATAAAATAAGTCATTTTAGAATAAAATCGCTTCCTTAAGGCACAATGAGACTATCATTTAATGTTGAAGGAGCGAACCAACCGTGGATCAAAAGAATAAATTAGTTACTACTGACAGTGAAAAGTTACTTACTTCAATGCGAGAAGAAATTGCGGAAGAGTTTCTCGTTATGGAAGCTGCCACAGAACAAGTAGAAGAAAAAGATTTTTACACTTATCATCTCTTAAAAGAAGCAGAAAAACTACGTAATCTTAAGAAATAAGGTTCGATCAGAAATGACGTTCGGGGAATCATGTAGTATACTTCTAGTAATTGATCTAAAGGAATGATGCGAATCATGACAACTCATACGTTTACAGTTGGCGAGGAGCGAGCAAATTATATTACTCACGGAATTGGAGCTATCATAAGCGTTGCCGCTCTAGTCATCTTAATTGTGTTTGCGTCTCTCTATGGAACTGCCTGGCATATTGTAAGTTTTACACTTTTCGGTACAACGATGCTGATGCTTTATACGGCCTCTACACTCGTTCACAGCTTTCCACCTGGGAAAGCGAAAGACTTTTTCGAAATACTTGATCACTCTTCTATCTATTTCTTTATCGCTGGTACTTACACTCCCTTCTTGTTTATTGTAATTGAAGGTTGGCTAGGTTGGACACTATTTGGCATCGTGTGGGGACTCGCGATTATTGGAACAGTATTCAAAGCTTATTTTGTAAAAAAGTTTCTATTTATCTCAACTATTCTCTACGTCTTAATGGGCTGGCTGATCGTTCTTGCCTGGAATCCACTCACGCAGAACTTGGCTCCAAACGGAATGATGCTTCTCATTGTTGGAGGTGTTCTCTACACAATCGGAGCGGTATTCTATGTCTGGAGAGCTTTTAAATACCATCATGCAGTTTGGCATCTTTTCGTGGTAGCTGGAACACTTGCTCATTTCTTCTGTGTTCTCTTCTATGTATTACCTCTTTAAAACCAATCCTCTGCACGCATTGTGCAGAGGATTTTTGTTTTCCATAACAAAACCTTTTATCGACTATAATCGTCTTAGCCATAGAATACTAGTAAAAGGATGAACGATTTTGATTGAAGTATCTCATCTAACTAAACAGTTCAAAAAGGAGAAGATTCTACATGACCTCACTTTGTCCATCGAAGGAGGCATGGTAGGGCTTATTGGTCCAAATGGTGCTGGAAAAACAACATTTATGAGAATGCTAGCTGCGGTCTCAAAGCCTTCTTCCGGAGAAATCTATCTTAAAGGTTATTCACTTAACCGAGAAGCTTCAAGTGTTCGGAAAGAAATTGGTTACCTCCCTCAACATTTCAAGCTGTATCCGCAGCTTACTGCATCTCAGTTTTTGGACTATGTTGGGAAGTTGAAACGAGACCACCATTATGATCATGAGCTAGAAAAAAAACGATTGCTTCATGCCCTTAATTTAGAAAAGCAACAGAATCAAAAAATCAAGACGTTCTCAAATGGAATGCAGCAACGTCTCGGCATTGCCCAGGCACTTTATGGAGAACCCGCTGTGATGATATTCGACGAACCTTCTGCTGGACTTGATCCTGAAGAACGCTTACGCTTTCGCAACTTACTAGCTGATGTTTCTAGCCGAAAAACCGTCATTCTTTCTACGCATATTGTAGAAGACATTGAAGGAAGCTGTGATACGCTGATCGTTCTAAATAAAGGGCGCATTCTTTTTCAAGGCACACCAGATGAGCTTCAACGTAAGGGGAATGGACTTGTTTGGGAGTTCGACCTCTTTGATAATAACTGGGACCAATTAAATGGATTACAAATGACGCTTACAAAACGAAAAGCAACAGGATTAAGGTGTCGAGCAATATCTCCAGTAGCACCATTTGAATTTGCCGAAGCCGTGGATCCTACCCTTGAAGAAGGGTACATGGCACTGATTGGGCGTGATGGACTATGAGAAAATGGCTTATCCAGTATAAGCTTGAATTTTCTTTTTTGTATAAAAACTGGTTTTTCGCACCTCTTCCTTTCTTATATTTGATCTGGTTACTTTTTAGCATGAGTGCAGATCAAGAAGGAGGACATGGCAACCTCTACAGAACAACATATGAAACAACGCACTCTCTTATATTCATTCTCGTTATTGGCTTAAGTATTCTGATTGGCGTTTATTTAATACGACGAGACGTTGGGAATGAATCATTTGAGTGGCATCAATCATTTCCCGTGTCCAATTTCGTATTCATATCAGCAAAATTGATGTCCGCGCTCATCTATATGACGATATATACGGTCCTAATGAGTGGAACCTACTTTATCTTTGCTATGAGAGATAACATTCCGATAGAAGAAACGTTCACAATTCTGCGTTTCTATGGGACTCAATACGAAGTAGCGTTCTTCATTAGTTTAACTCTTGGCATGCTTTTATCGGTACTTATTAAAAATCGCTTTGTTTACTTAATCGCCTTCTGTGCCTGGATGTTTGGTACGCTATTCATGGAAATTTTCATTATTGATCAAGGCGGACACTTTTATCTTAAAGCGTTCCATCTAACCTACTTATTTGTCGATTCTGTTCTTGTTAATGGCACCTGGGGAATTGAATTAATGAAAGAAGAATTACAGTTACAGCGCATTTTTGTTTTAACGGTTTCTTCCTTTCTCCTGGTACTCATCATTTTCATTCTCAATAAACGCCGACCTCATCCATATACGTGGCTGTGGAAGGTTGCACTCATGATCAGTATAGGAATTGTCGTGATGTCGTATCTTCCATATGCTTCTTTCTGGAAGGAACGAACTGATGAATTTAGTAAGATTAAACAAGAATCTCCATTGATAACAGACGAACAAAACGGTCAAGCTAGTTACATGTCTTTCCCTTCCCTTTCTTCTCCTAATACTCTTATGAAAGAGGAAGAAGAGCTCTATCAACCAGAACGTTTTGAAATAAAACAGTTTGACTTATCCATTCAGCATGAAGATCAATCACTTTTCATTGATGCATCTCTCACTCTACCATCAGCAGAATTTCAAACAAAGGAGTTCATGAAATTCACATTGAATCAGACATTTTCAGTTAACCAAGTCACGATTGATCAACATCCAATTCCATTTACTCAAGAGAATGATTTTCTGACCGTTACTTTACCTGAAAATATGAAAGAACCTGTTATTCGTATTCAATATGAAGGACCATACAAACTATGGGCATCTAATAATGGTCAGGAATACTATCCGGGCCATGTTGGAAATGATCAAATGATTATGCCTTCTCAAACAGCCTGGTATCCATTGCCAGGGCATCAATATTTATATGACATGAACGGAGAATCACAAACGAATATTGGGATTTCGAATAGAGCCACTTTTAATGTCGAAGTTTCAGGTATGGCACTACCCTTATATGGCACAATCGATGAACTTAAAACAAATGTTGGAACCTATAAACTTCAAGGGAAAACTTCTAAATTAGACCTTTATGCTGGAGATCTGACTGAAGTTGATTCTACTTATTATCCAATGTCAATCGTAACGGACAGTTACAATCTGGATCGCGCTGTTGAGCTCATGAAGGAATTGGACAAACGCCTTCTATACACCAACCACTATTTAACGAAAAAAACAGAGCCTATGCGTCATTTTTTTATCGTTCCTGTAGAGAATATTCGCTGGGCCAATTACGTGAGACAACAAGGTTTTATTGATCAAAACTATATCCTAAGCGAATCCACTTTCTATCAAATGGATGAAACTTATCTTATGAAATTGCTCTTTCAAGTGAGTCTATTCCATGATGGTACTGAGATTTATGGGTATGAGGACGGCGAGCTAGTAACAAGTGCCATCCAAAGTGCTTATACGTACATTTATGAATTAGAAAATGGAAATAAAAAAAAGGCCAGTCAAATCCGCGACCTTGTTATCACGATTCAAGATGATATCCCACTGGAAGACTACAGTGAGGAAGAAATCAAAGCTAACCAGATTTTCACAATGATCAACGAAGCCATCGCTGATGGAGATAGTAAGAAAGTGAAAGAAGTCCTAGACCGAATATATAGCGAACCCTGGGTAGACCCGGGATTTGCAGCAGATTTCACCTTGTTTCGAGAACCTTCTACTCTCATTCCTTACGAAGAATGGCAGAAAATATGGGATGAAGTGATGCAAGATCATCAGACTAGAAAGGAGGATGGTTCATGACAGATGAGGAACTAGTAGTCGCTATGGTACGTGGAAATCAGGCTGCTTTCGAAGCCCTTGTTCATCGTTATCATGCTCCGCTTCTTGGTTATCTAGAACGGATGTTACGTGATAGAAGAAAGGCCGAAGATGTTGTTCAAGAAACCTTCCTGAAATTAATTAAACAACTAAAAACAAAGAAAACCCCAGAAAAGATCAAGCCCTGGCTTTACCAGGTGGCCACAAATCAATGCCGAGATTATTGGAAAAGCGCGGGATTTAGGTCAGAAAAGCAAATTCTCGACTTCATTCCAGATCAAGCTGACCGAGAACCATCAGTAGTGGAACTATTTGAAAGGCAAGAATCACGTGTGGAGTTTCTCAAGCAGCTCGATACGCTTTCTGAGACGCAAAGAGAAATTGTGTATTTACGGTTTTACCAGGAATTAAAGTATCAAGAAATTGCAGAAGCTTTGGAACTTCCACTCGGTACAGTAAAGTCGAACTTATTTCACGCATTGAAGAAACTAAAAGCTTCAATAGAACGAAAGGAGGAAGTTAGCCATGCAAGACACCGATCTTGAATTAGAAAAGTTAGAAGAAGATCTAGAGCAGCCGATCAAGTCATATCTGGCAACGTCACCCCGTTCAGAGGATACACAGAAGCTGCTTCTTTCGTTACAGGATTCTTTCGATGAACTTAAACCTTCTCAAATCGGAATTGATTTCGATCAAGAACCTGAGCCTGCAAAGCCGTCACTAACAAAACAATGCCTTAATCAATTCCGTTCTTATCACTGGGCCTACTGGCTGATTAGCGTATTGATTTTTGCAATGTTAACGATGATTTCGGCTGGAAGCATGGAATCAGACAGTTTATTTCCTATCGTTGTTCCCATTTATCTATTATTTGGTGTGCTTTATAGTTATAAAACCTGGAACAAAGAAATGCGGATGGTCGAATCGATTACCCCATTCCCTCCAGCACTTCTTCTCTTAAGTAAATTGCTTGTTGTCTTAGTCGTAAACATTGGTTTGGCCCTGTTATCTACCTTATATATTGTGAAAGATAATACGATGGTTAACCCCGCTACGTTTCTTTTGCATTGGTTCGCGCCGCTTCTCTTTCTGACAGGTTTGCTTGCCTTTGTCATGTTCCATAAAGGGGTAATTGCCGGATTTATCGCCTCACTTGCTGGATGGGCGCTTACTTTTCTTGTATTACCTTATACTGTTTTCGAACTATCTGGTGAAGCACTTCAACAAGACTTACTCTTTGTTGTCTCCTACCTTATTATACTTGGACTTGGAGTTGCCATGCTCTTCTTATCGTATCGGAAGAGTTTGCATCTTCAATATTTGTGAGATTAGGCCATGATTCAACTACAAAACATCAAATATACTCGAAAACAGTTCTCACTTGCGATTCCCGAATTAACACTTGGTTCCGGGATCACCATTCTAGTTGGTAAGAACGGCGCTGGTAAATCTACCTTGCTTCAACTTCTAGCAACAGCAATAAGGCCCCAAAGAGGCATCATCGAATATGGTGGGAGAACAGTTGATACCTCCCTCCCCTTTATTCGTAAGAATATCGGCTTTCTTCCAACAGGTATCGAATTATATGAAGAAATGAGAATGAAGAGGTTCCTTAGGTATATGTGTGAATTAAAAGGGGTCCTTCATCAAGATGCCGTTGATCAAACGATGGAAGCCCTACATATTCAAACATGTAAAAGGAAGAAAATTAAAGCTCTCTCTCAAGGAGTGAAACAGCGTGTCGGTATCGCACAAGCCATTCTTGACTGTCCTCCTATTTTGCTACTTGATGAACCGTTAAACTACCTCGATAGTCGTGAACGAAAGAACGTCGTCTCCCTTCTATCAAGATATGCCGAAAAAAGGCTTGTTCTTATCGCGACACATGAGTTAAATGAATGGGAAGATATTGCTGACGATTTAATATGGCTTCAAGAAGGGGAAATTCTTTTTCATGGGTCCATTCCTCTTTGGAAAAGAGAGCTTCCTTTACGTGTGTGGGAAGGGAAAATCCTTCTTAACGAAATCGCTCAACTTGAGCAGGAGCGGATTATTCACATGAAACGATTAAATAAACAGTACATGATTAAATACATTGATATCACAAAACCCTTCGATCATTTTCTTGAAGCGGAAGCAACCATTGAAGATGCCTACTTCATTCGCAAGAAATCATGGGATGGAGACATCATCCCAATCTAAAGTTCTTTTGCTTTTATCAAAGAAGCTTAACTTCAGTCCCCCACTTTATGGAGGACTTCTTTTTTTGCAGGGAGATTCTTCTTGATAGCGAAATAGTGATAAATAGACAAAAGAAGGTGATCCATTGCAAAAGCAGTCTCTAGGAATGATTTATGAATTTGTACTCGCCCTTCTCCTTATTTTTTCACTCGTCATTGATTTACCCGATCCCGAAGGCGCTGCGCTCGATTTTTTTATTTGGATCTTATTCTTACTTGATTATGCGACGCGGCTTTTTTTAAGTGATCACAAATGGACTTTTATCAAACAGCATCCGCTGGATTTGATTGCTATTATTCCGCTCGATCAATTGTTTCGGACCGCGAGACTTGTCCGCTTTATACGGGTGATACGATTAGTCGCACTCATTAATCACCGCACGTCTGTTTTTGAACTCTTTCTAACCAAATATAAAATTGATCGTGCGTTTGTCTATGTTATCTCACTCCTCTTCATTTCAGCGCTTTCGATGAAATGGATTGAACCAGAATTTGAGACATATGGTGATGCCCTCTGGTGGGCAGTTGTGACTACCACTACGGTGGGGTATGGAGATCTCTATCCTGAAACAGCTGCAGGCAAACTGGTTGCTGCGGTATTAATGATGGTCGGAATTGGAACGATCGGTGTTATTACAGGAACCGTTGCGGCTATGTTTTCAAATAACAGTCGAAATAAACTCCCTACTGAGTTAGATGACATTAAAAGAAAAATCAATCATTACCCTAATATTAGCCAGCTAGACTACAAGCATATGATCGAACAACTTGAAAAAATAAAGATACAAGAAGCAAATAGAACGAATGACGCACAAAACACGAAAGAAAATGATGACTTCTTTTGAAGTTAAACCTACAATTAGCACAAATATGATTTCACCTCAGAAGAGCTAATGCTTTTTAAGCTCTTCTGGGGTGAAAAATTTCTGTTAAACAATTCGAATCCTGATCAAACTACGACCGTAAAGCATCTTGTTCATTTTCCTAAGCTATTTCTACATGTTTTTGCTTTGTTGAAGAAGTTTGGACTGTCCAGTTCGCTCCCAATCTTCCACTATTTCATAGGCTTTTTCAGGAGAGTAACCCTTTCCAACCAGCACTCCCATTAGAATAAACTCTTGAAGAATGTGTGTTGCATTTATGCCTCTTTCGACATCTTCCAACCCTTCATTTACTAAGAATTCCGTGTATTTCACCCATTCATCTGGCGTTTTGCCAAACACAGCTGAGTTTCGATTACGCTCGCCTTCTTCCGCCGCTATAGCATCTTCTTTTGTCTCATGAACCGTTCCAAAAGGATGATTAGGTGGAGCATAGATCGAGTAAAGCTTAATCGGAACATCTCCAGTATTTGTGAGATTGTGCCATGTGCCAGCGGGTATAAATACAGCATAATCATCATAAACCTCTCGTTCATAATTCAAAGAATCTTTACGTTTCCCCATTTGCACCTTTCCCTGCCCTTGTTCAATTCGCAAAAATTGGTCAAGGTTCGGGTGCATTTCCAAACCAATGTCTTCACCAACATCGATACTCATTAACGTTAATTGTAAATGTTCACCTGTCCATAAAGCTGTGCGAAAGGTATCGTTTTGCTTCGTTGCTTCATTAATATTAGCGACAAATGGTTTCGGTCCATAATCTTTGAATTCCCTACTTCCAGCATTATTGGAAAATCGAGATGTAAGACCTTGCTTTGTCACTTGAGGCAAAGGTTCGTAACCAGGCTGTCTCTCCTCGTTATAAGTTGGCGGACGTTGATAGTGATGATAAGGATGCATAGAAGGATCATAGTACATAGTTTCTCAATCCCTTCACAATGTATAAATTATCCTATGCATCTATCATGGGTGTGTACTTAAAAAGTATTAAGAAAATATCATCTAACCTTATGAAGGTTCTCCCAGCTCACATCAAAAATGAATGCTTTGTTGCATAGTGAATCCTTTTACATACTTTTTCTCAAGTCCACTTCTTTTGAACCTGATTCACCACCTTAGATTGGAAATATCATGCACCAACATAGTTATATAACACAAAAATCGTAGTGCGAATCTTAATTCGCACTACGATTTTTGATGTAAATGATAATATTGATTTCACTTTACTTGTGAAGTTATTTCGTTACTTTTTCTGATTTCACTTCTGTTTGATCCCACGCGGTTGTATAAATATTAAAGAGCGAATCGAGCTGATTCATAAAATTTAAAGCCAGAAGGCCATTTCCTTCAGCTTGCTTTGTACAACCGATTGGCACGGTTCTCTTGATAAGCTGTGAATAAATTTCAGCTTCACTAAGCGTGCGCTTAAATTCCTTCTCAGAAACATTCATGAGAAGTGCCAGTGCCCCTGATACGTGCGGAGCAGCCATTGAGGTTCCAGAAAGAACAGCATATTCACTACCCGGATAAGTTGAAAGAATATCTACACCTGGTGCAATTAAGTCAATCTCATTATTCGTATTGGAAAATGGAGCGAGCGTGCGTTGGAAAGAGGCCGCTCCTACTTCAATTACTTCATTATAGGCACCTGGATAAGCGAATTCAGATGTGTCTTCTCTATCGTCTCCTTCATTACCAGCGGCGCACACAACTGAAATATTTTGATTCACGGCATCTTTAATAACATCGTGAAGTTCTGGTACATCAGATGGTCCACCGAGCGACATCGAGATCACATTTACCCGTTCACCTTCTGTCCCCTTCCAATCGATGGCATACCGAATCCCATTAATGATAGATTGATATGAACCACTTCCGGCTTCATTCAGTACTTTAACGATCAAGAGCTTTGAATCTGGGGCAACACCTTGAACCCCTTTTTCTCCGTTCGTTGCTGCAATCGTTCCGGCGACATGCGTACCGTGACCATTATTATCATCATAACGATCTGCATCTCCACCGAAATCTTGCGTAAAGTTCTTACCTCCAATAATACGTGATTGAAGATCAGGATGATCAATTTGACAACCTGTGTCTACTACCGCAATGATTCGTCCTTTTCCTTTTTCAGATTCTTCCCATACCGCTGGTGCTTGAATCATTTCAATCCCATCTGGAAGAATTCCTGCTTCTTGAACGACTGCATTAACTTCGAATGGTATTAATCTAACATCACTCATGTTTAGCGCCCCTCTCTTTTAACTGAATTATCTGATAGAAAAGCTCGGTTTGTCTAGTTCCATATGGTCTAATTTCCCATTTTATTTTTTGAGGATATCATCCCTTCGTACTACTTAAAGAAGTCGAGCAGCTATTTCAGCAAGCTTACTTCGCTCTGTACTCGTTAAGTGGACAATTCCTACCTCATCTTCCTGCTTTAGCCGTTCAACAGCATACGTTAAACCATTGTTCACTGAATCAAGGTAAGGATGATCAATCTGTTCGGGGTCCCCAATTAGAACAATCTTCGTTCCCTCGCCTACTCTTGTTAAAATCGTTTTCACTTCATGTGGAGATAAGTTTTGAACTTCATCAATAATCACAAATTGATGAGGGATGCTCCTCCCTCTTATGTACGTTAACGCTTCGACTTTTAGCGTCCTCAAGCCAGTTAAAATGTTTGTTAACTCTTCTTCATTATTGGCATCAAATAAAAATTCTAGATTATCATAGATTGGTTGAATCCAGGGTCTAAGCTTCTCTTCTTTCTCACCAGGCAAAAAGCCGATATCATTTCCAACTGGTATTACGGGCTTTGAAACAAGTAGCTTTTGATAATGCTGCTCGTCTTCCGTCTGACTAAGTCCTGCAGCAAGTGCAAGAAGCGTTTTCCCCGTTCCCGCCTTTCCAGTTGCACAAACAAGTGAAACACTTTTATCCACCAACAGTTCCATTAACATACGCTGCTGCACGTTTTTTGGGAGGATTCCCCAAATATGTTCACTTTCTCGGTTTAGGCCTTGAATTACTACTTTCTGATTTCGAATTAATACTCTTCCAATCCCAGAATGACTACTTCCAAAAATATCTTTTAAAAGGATAAAATCTTGACTATAAACTTCTGTGTTCATATACTCACGCAGAATATTCATAGAGAGTTCGCCGCTCTTATAAAGAGAGTCAATGATTTCAGGAGGCACTAGAATTTCATGATAGCCTCTATGAAGACGATCGACGTGCTCAATAAGACGATCATTTTCATATAGTTCAGGAAAAAAAGATGGTAACTCAAGTGATTTTTTTAAGGCATCTGCTTTCGCGATCATTAACATGTCATTTGAAACAAGAACGACATCTCCTGTATCATCCGCGCTTAAATTAATCGATACTGCAATAATGCGGTTATCATTGGAATCTTCACTAAACTCATTTCGTAGTTTATCAAAAGAGCGATGATTTAACTCAATTCGAAATGTTCCTCCAGATTCAAATGGAATCGGTTCATCGAGCTTGCCTTTGTTTTTATCTCGCAGTTTTTTGTACATTCTGCTAAATTCTCGTGCATTACGACCTACCTCATTCATCAACCGCTTCTTAGAATCGATTTCTTCAATCACAATCGCTGGAACCACAACGTGATTGTCGCCAAATCGAAAAAGGGAATGAGCATCATGCAAAAGAATATTGGTGTCTAGAACAAAGGTTTTCAACAACAGAACAGCTCCTTTTAACGAAAGTTTAAGAAGGCGAAGGATTAATCCTTCACGTTGGAGTATTCCAGATTCTATATTCGCAATCCTACCTTTTTTACAGAAACACAATGAGATTTACAGCATCTTCACAAAAGGTTGGCTACTGTTTGCGCTTCTATTCTCGGATATATTGCTTATACTCCGCATACTCCCTAAACCCCAGCTTTCGTAGAATAGGTTCAGAAGTACCGACTCTCGCTTGCGTCACCGCTATCTCGCATCCTCTTTGACTCGCTTTATATAAACGTGCCTTCAGCATGTTTTTGTAAATCCCTTTCCCTCTATATTCAGGCAGAACCGCTGCTCCATTTAAATAAAGAGCTTTCCCATCCTTACTATAGCGATAATTCGAATAACCGATTGGATACTTTCCGTCTAGCAAGAGCGTATAGCCTCCTCTTCGCTCAGCGAACTGAAGATAAGAAGCTCTTTCATTAATAGCAGCTTTCATCGCCTGATTGTCATAACCCCAAACCTTCCCTGCGATCTCTACATGCCCAAGAACGTCTTCTTTCGTTGTCACTTCTTTATGGATATATTCTGATGATGACGGAATTTCTTCTGTTACTTCCTTTGCTAAACCAACGTATGTATCGGCGTGCTTCATCCCCAATTTAATAAGCTGTTTTTCAAGTTCACTAGACTCAGAACTTGTTTGGATCCACCAGGAGAAGGGACTGTCCTGAAAATACGCTATCGCTTCTTCAACCTCGTTAAGAGTTTGACTGAAGCGAACAACCTTATTCGCATAGACACTTGCTGATTTATCATTTTTGATCATCACTAGGTCATCTTTTTGAATATAGTGAATAGATTCAGGTACAAGAGCTTCTTCGTAATCCCATTGAATGGCTTCAATTGCACAAATAATTTGCTCCTCATTCATTGCTCATCATCTCATTTCTATAAAAAGCTTCACTTCTGTATAAGGCGCTCTACGAATCCTACATGTCCTTTGTCCAATCTGTCACATCTAATTTTGATTAAAATGCATAGCCCCAGGACATACTGGGAATAAAAAATCGTTAAGGAGGGTGTGCTCATGGAAACCAATCAGCTCAGAAAAGCACTAGAGCAACGTAGAAATTACTACATTTCGAAGCTTATTGAGGCAGGAGCCTATTCCACCGCTGACCACCATCTGTATCAATGTACACTGACGGACCTTCAAAAAGAGTACAAACAACTATCCAACTATTAATATCCTATAATCACTGGAGATTCGTTAAGAGTCTCTTTTTTATATTCTTTTATTCACGATGTATAAATCACTGATGTACTGGCGAAAATAGTGCCATAGCATTGAAACTAGCAAATTTAGAAAGGATGAAACTTAATGAATAAAGCGGAACTTCTAACGACAGTTGCGGAAAGATCGGAAATGTCAAAGAAAGATACTGCGAGAGTGGTAGACAGGTTAATGGATACGATTGCTGAGGCACTTGCGAAAGGGGAAAAAGTGCAGCTTGTGGGATTTGGTAATTTTGAAGTAAGGGAACGCTCTGCCAGAAAAGGACGAAACCCGCAAACTGGTGAAGAAATTCTCATCCAAGCTTCAAAGACACCTGCTTTTAAACCTGGGAAAGCATTAAAAGAAAAAGTTGTTTAACATTCAGATAAGCTGGATCCACTCGGTTCCAGCTTTTATTTTAGGAGAAATCAATGGAACTGATGCAGGTTGTTAAATACAC
Source organism: Pseudalkalibacillus hwajinpoensis (assembly GCF_015234585.1). Taxonomy (NCBI): domain Bacteria; kingdom Bacillati; phylum Bacillota; class Bacilli; order Caryophanales; family Guptibacillaceae; genus Guptibacillus; species Guptibacillus hwajinpoensis. The sequence goes on along the minus strand of NZ_JADFCM010000001.1, from coordinate 937,921 downwards.
CGTTACATTCGTTACGATCATTATGCTGATCGTCTTTTATTATCGAATGGCTAAAAAATAATGGCGCGCAACTTAAAGCGCGCTCAACTGTTTACTTAGCTTGTTATACCAGTTTTCATTCAGTTCTTTTGCAAGTAATACCTTTTCGAGACCAGCGCGATCTTTTTGATCATTGTACGTAACTCGATTGACTAAAGCAACAGTTACATCATGATCTGGACGACTCTCAAGGGTTATTTCATCCCCAGCTTTAACTTCTCCCTCTTCTAACACTCGGAGATAATAACCACTGTACCCATTTTCCATCACAAATAAGTGCATGTTATCAACTTCAAACTTCTTCGCGAGTTTAAAGCATGGCTGCCTCGGTAAGCTAACCTGTACTTGAATCTCACCAATTCGATAAATATCACCGATACGTGCTTCTGTCTCATCCATTCCAGCTACTGTAAAATTCTCACCAAATGCACCAGCCTTCAGTTCACATCTTAAACGTTCTTCCCAATAGGCATAATGCTCCATTGGGTAAACACAAATGGCTTTCTCTGATCCTCCGTGATGAACAAGATCCGCTTGCCCATCTCCTTCTACTTGTAATTTAGATACATAAACTGATTCACTCACTGGTTGTTTGTAGATGCCTGTAGAGATCAACTTCCCTTTGTAGCTCGTTTCAATAGGTTTCCCTACATTCAAACTTACTAATTTCGCCATCCGATCGCCTCCTTTCTATAGTTTAGCACAGGGAGAAGCAACAAATATGAGTCTAATTCATGCAAAAAAACAGTCGCTTGACGACTGTTTTCTTTGAATTAAACGTGTCTGTTATCAATACGTTTTTCTATTTCAGCTAGTTCTTTTTCATTTTTAAGAAGTTCTGCTTTATTTTGATCAACGAGCTGTTTAAAGGTTAACTTTTTCAGCTTTTTCAACAAAATTCACCAACTTTCCCTCTGTATGGCTTCATTATACAACAGGTGTGTGTTAGATAAATTAACAAACTATTAAAATTTTGTGAAAATTTACACACATTTCAGTTTATGAATGATTATTCAGATTCATTCCTACTTGAAACTGGACCACCACTTAAACCATAAAAGAATAGTTGAAGAACATCGTCGAGAAAGTCCTTTCGCTCTGACCATGTTTCGGCTGGAATGCGCTGCACCTCTGTCTTTAAGGCATTGAGATATAGCATAATCGACTCCATCGAAAGTGAAGCATTAATTTCTCCTCGTTCACGTGCCTTTTCTAAGAGTTGCACAAACAATGGAAGTGTCTGAGTTCGATAAAAATGTTCTACGTAATCCTTTAGCTCTTCATCTGTCGTTAACATTTCTGCTAGAAGCGATGGATTAAGGCTTTGGACTGCCTTATGCTTTTCAAAAATAATCAATTCAATCACTTCAGCGAAAGAATGCTCCTGCTGAACTACCTCTTTAAAGGCTTTAAATTGATTGTTCATATAGTCTTTTAGCACTGCTCTTACAAGCTCTTCCTTACTCGTAAAATGATTATAAATCGTGACCTGAGAGACATTAGCAAAACGAGCAATGTCACTAATCTTTACCTTTTTTATACCTTCTTCGTTAAATAACGTAAAAGCTGACGCCACTATATCTTTGCGCTTCTGTTGTTTACGTAATTCAAATCCATTCATTCTCATCACCACCATTAGTATATCACTTATTGAACTTTTCATTAAATATGAGTTCAATAAATGTTGCTTATTATCATAGAGTCATTTATGATAATAATGAAATATATAATAAATTATAGTTCAAAAATTAGCTGAGGGGGACACCTCAATGATCGAATTAAACGGGTTAACAAAACAATTTCCAAACGGAAAAGGGATCTTCGATGTTACGTTCTCCATTCCTAGAGGCGAAGTATTTGGATTTCTCGGCCCGAACGGTGCTGGTAAATCGACAACGATACGTCACTTAATGGGATTCATGAAGCCTACAAAAGGCACGGCAATGATAGATGGAATGGATACGTGGAAAGATGCTGCCAAAATCCAGAGGAAGATCGGATACCTCCCTGGTGAAATAGCCTTTCTAGATGGAATGGATGGCATCGGTTTCCTTCAATTAGTTGGCGGAATGAGAGATCTAAAAAACACCGCATATCGTGATCAGCTAATTGATAGACTTCAATTCGATGTAAAAACTCCTATTCGTAAAATGTCCAAAGGAATGAAACAAAAAGTGGGAATCGTAGCTGCTTTTATGCATGAACCTGAAGTTATTATATTAGACGAACCTACCTCTGGTCTTGACCCACTCATGCAGCGAATTTTCATTGAAATTGTAATGGAGCAGAAAGAGAAAGGCACTACATTCCTTATGTCTTCTCATAGCTTCTCCGAAATTGAACGAACGTGTGACAGAGCTGCGATCATTAAAGATGGAAAAATTGTTGTCGTCGAGAATATTCATGATCTGCAGCAAAAGCAGCGTCGTCTTTTTGATGTTACGTTTGCTACTGAAGCGGAAGCAAAGCGTATCAAAGAAAGTAACCTCGAGGTCGTATCAATCATAGATAACCGCGCAGAAATAGCGGTGCAAGGTGACTACAATCAATTTATTTCTGCTTTAGGAGATTATCAGATTCGGAACATTGATATTCATGAACAAAATCTTGAAGAAGTCTTTCTTACTTATTACGACAGGGAGGCAGAGAAATCATGAATATGACACTCTATGCGAGGATGCTAAAAGTCCATGCCAAGTCCATCTCTAGCTATGCAATTGGCTCTGCACTTTACCTGCTTCTTATCATCGGCATCTACCCTTCGATTGCAGATGCACCTGGTTTGAATGAATTAATGGAGTCTATGCCCGAAAGCTTTCTAGCTGCATTTGGAATGGAAGGTGGATTTCAGCATGTAAGTGACTTTATTGCAGGGGAATATTATGGATTGCTGTATATAGTCATTTTATCGATTTTTTGCTTAATGACAGCTTCACAGCTAATGGCTCGTCACATTGAAAGAGGATCAATGGCTTACATTCTCGCAACACCAAACTCACGAAAGAAAATTGCGTTCACTCAATCTCTTGTGCTGCTCACCGGACTTCTTATTATCGGATTAACAACTGCTCTTGCAGGAGTCATTGGAACAGAAATATTAATTGATGATAAGCCGTTTGAAGCCATGACGTTTATGAAGGTTAATCTCGTCGGTATTCTTTTGTTCTACGTCATCTCAGCCTACTCGTTTCTATTCTCTTCCTTATTAAATGATGAGCGACAAGCACTAGGACTTTCTGGACTACTCACCATCGTCTTCTATGGTATGGATTTAATCGGGAAAATGAGCGATAAACTCGATTGGATGGTGAATCTCTCTCTCTTTTCAACATTTCGGCCAGTTGAGATTGCCAGAGGTTCTGTTGAAATCTGGCCATCCATGACGTTCCTTTTCTTACTAGGTACCGTCCTTTATGCCCTTGCCATCATGATCTTCGCGAAAAGAGATCTTCCTTTATAATAGGAAGAAAAGGAGCGATAGCCATGAATTATGTGAAGGAATTGCGTGACGTTGTTGGTCATCGGCCACTGATCTTAGTCGGGGCCGTCGCAATAATCTTAAACGAAAATGGAGAAATTCTACTCCAACAGCGTAACGAAAAACAAAAACGCTGGGGGTTACCGGGTGGATTGATGGAACCAGGAGAATCAACGGAAGAAACAGCCGTAAGAGAGTCTTTTGAAGAAACGGGTTTAACAATCCAAAAGCTCACTCTTTTTAAACTCTATTCTGGTGAAGAATTTTTTACGAAAGCAGATAACGGTGATGAATTCTACTCTGTCACTACGGCTTATGTTACAAATGAGTATGCTGGAGATCTCACCCACACAGAAGAAAGTATAGCTTTGGGATACTTTTCTTCAGACCAACTTCCAGAGCTGATGGTTGGAAGCCACAGACGAATGATACGAGATTATATTAGAAATAAAACACAATAAATACCCAAAAAGCAGTGGAACTCGTTCCACTGCTTTTTGACATTTCAACGCATTTTCCAAAACAGCACTGACTTTTCAATCAATTGTTAATAAAGGGTTTACATAAAATGAAGGTTTCCTTATACTTAATGAGTGATAATGATTATCATTACTATCCAAAAGGGGTTGCACGAATTGATACATAAAAAAAAGACAATTTCTGCTATATTAGCTTCAACGCTTTTAATTGCTGGCTGTTCTTCCACTACGAGTGAAGAATCAAGTAGCTCAAAAAAAGAAGAAAAAAAGAAGCCAGCTTATAATGTAGAAGTAGCTGATTATCATTTTGATACATTCGGAAATATGTTTGCTTATGCGGAGTTTGAACTTTCAGGTGAACCGCTTGCTGAAAGCCTGGGACTTGATCTTGATGTACTTGACTCTAAGAATGTCGATAGTCCTACTCCCTTCGATTATACTGCCGGAATTGAATCATATGAGTATTCTGAGGAAGCGATGTATGAAGTGGTTGAGAAATCCGGACTTGGTCTCCACCTAATAAATGGTCCAGTCGTAAAAACAGCCTCAAAGGAAACGAATCAAAAACCTGAAGAATGGCTTTCAGAAAGATTCCTTTCTCTAGCAGACTCAGTTGGCTATCCACAGGATGAAATTTTCCGCAATATGTATCCGACTACGATTGAATACTCAAGCGGAGATCCGCATTATGCTGAACAAGTGGATACAGAGGAATACGCGTCTGGCGATGATGATACGTATGTTCCTAACTATCAGGTGAACTTTGACTCTCTCCGCTGGGATCGCGATGGAATGGATAAAGTCTTAACTCCTTCTGCATACGGTGCTACTTTCCTGAAGCAGACTCTATGGGCCGGTGATTTTCTTGGTGGGTTCCACACAGTTGATGGTGATGAGGAACTTGCAGGTGAAACAGCGAAGGATGACGATGATGAGAATATTGCTCTTGGTGTAAGTTCCGCTGATGGCATGCAGGGGATGATCCTAACAGAAGAAATCTGGAATAAGATCAATTTTATCCATGACGATTTATTCTATGATTCTACTAATAAAGAAGCATCTTCAGATATCAGTAACTACGATCCAACAAATGGTTTTGTATACTTACCTCACGAAGTTAGCGTAACTGAAAAAACTGAAGGCGTTGCTCCTGATGCAGAGAGCCTTGAAGTAACCGATACACGCTCTCTATTGGAAGACCAATGGGCGATGCTATGGCCAACTTCTGAATTTTTTGGTATGACCGATCAGCGTTCAGAAAACAAGCAGGTTGCTCCATCTTTCCAGGCATTGTTTGACGGAGAACCATTTACATCTGCACCTGAAGCAAACCTTGATGCCGATCCAGCTAATGATGAGGATTCGAATGATGCTTATTCCGTGAATCGCGATATTATGCTTGCAGTCTTTCATAATATTGACGCCATGCATTTTAATCAAGAAGTCGGTACCTTTGTAAGTGAAAACAACGGTCAAGACCAAGGACAGACGGTGAACACTTTCGATGCAGGCTATACAGTTGAATCCCTTCGTATTTTCCAAAGAGCAATTGATGGTCTTCCAGTCGGCTATGCAAGCGGAGAAGACGCGGAAGGTTTAGGAACAGATGAAGGAAAACGTGCGATTGAGATGATTACGAAGCAAGCAGACTTCATTATGAAAGAGCTTATCCTGGACTCAGGACTTGCAGCAGAAAGTTATGACCTCAATGAAAAGAAAGCAAGTAACAACACGACTCTTGAAGCTAACCTTGGTGCGATTCGCGGCTTAACAGCAGCCTACCTTGCAACAGATGATGCGAAATACCGTGACGCAGCGAGACACCTATACGTCACGATGGATAATGAACTGTGGAATGACGAAGCAAAAGCGTACTATACATCTGATGAGGCTATGTCATATAGCCCGAAAATAGCCGGTGCCGTATCTGCAGTCTTGAGAAACGCTTTATTAACTCTGAATAATACAGGATCTGATCAGGATGCTCCTGAAAATCTCGAACGTGAAATTATCACCCAGCGCTATACTGATTTCTACAATCAAGTCATTGATGGTCCAGCCCTTGATCAAGGAATGCAGGCAAGTGAGTTTTGGGATACTGGAGACTTCTATAAAACGGATGATGATTCAGGAAATACAGATGGTGACATGGTTCCACAAATTCAAGCAGGTCACGGAGAAAACGGCATTTCCCCAGTCCTAGTACCGGTGGAAATTAGCAAATCAAATTAAATTAGGGTGTATGTGATGATGAAAAAGCTCTTCTTCCCACTCTCATTTATCCTCCTTCTGATCCTCACTGCGTGCAGTGAGGATCCTGAAGTGATAAGGGAGCAAACAAGTACAAGTACAAATACGCTTCTTGATGAAAGTGGCGAAGTTCTTTATATTGCCAACATAGATGTCAATTCCGTTTCGATTGTCGATCCATCAACGAAGGAAGTAATGGACGAAATTCCTGTTGGACAAGAACCAAGACAGCTCGCATTAAGTCCTGATGGAAAAACGCTCTATGTTAGTACGATGTACAGCAATCAGATCGATGTCATTGATCTTAAGAAAAAGAAAGTGACAGACTCGATTCCAACAGATAATGAGCCATTTGGATTAGTTACAAGTTCTGACGGCACAACATTGTATGTTGCAAATTACCGCTCTTCTTCTGTCTCTGTCATTGATTTACGGGAAAAGAAAACAACAAAGACCATTCAAGTGGATGAACGTCCTCGTACGCTCACAATGACAAAAGATGGGCAAAAAATTTACGTTCCTCACTATTTGTCAGGAAAAATAAGTGTAATTGAAACGAATGAAGACGCCGTCACTTCCGTCATCAAACTAGCAGATTCACCTGATCAGAATGATCCTAAAGTGAGTCAAGGAATCCCAAATAAGTTAGAACAGTTTGTCATAGCGCCAGACGGCAAAACCGCATGGGTTCCTCATCTTGTGACAAATGTGGATACACCGATCAATTTTGAAGAAACCGTCTTTCCAGCGATCTCTGTCATTGACCTAGAAGAAGATAAAGAGCTTGTGGATCAACGGAAAGAGCTTTTTGAAGAAATCAATGTGTTAGATGTGAATAATGAAACGTTAATTGTTTCTAATCCATATGACGTTGCATTTGACCCAGAGGGTAAAAAAGCATACGTCGTTATGGCAGGTAGTGAGGATCTCGTCGTGTTTGATCTTACGCGTGGCGGTAATGCGACTCAAGTATTAAGAAGAATTCCTGGTGATAACCCAAGAGGAATCGCGATCTCTCCCGATGGAAGTGAGCTTTACGTTCACAATGCGATGAGTCATGATCTCACAACAATCGATACTGGTGGCGATAGCGCTTATGCTCGTGCGAAACTGTCTGGTGATAATCTACCACTTATCAAAGAGGATCCCCTCTCCCCTCTTGTGAGAGAAGGGAAACAAATTTTTTATAGTGGGAATAGCGATGATTATGCGACTGATATCACAGGAAACAACTGGATGAGCTGCGCCTCTTGTCATGCTGATGGCGATATTAATGGGTTAACATTAACGACACCGAAAGGACCTCGTAACGTGCCCAGTAATGTGAAAGCAACCGAAACCGGCTTGTTCCTATGGGATGGAAGTCGAGATGATTTCACGGATTATATCTTAACGATCCAGGGAGAAATGGGCGGTATGCTTGATTACGATGCTGGAGAAGAGCTTCCTGATGGCGTACAGCATATGTATGATGCGCTCTTCGCTTACCTGGATCAGCCAGAATCATTTCCAGTTCCGGAGAGTCCTTATCGAGCTGATGATGGTAGCTTAACGGATCAAGCTGAACTCGGGAAAGAACTTTTTGAAGGTGCTGGTAACTGTCTTTCTTGCCATGGCGGATCGCAATTTACAAATAGTGCGAATGCTCTAGATGCAGACGGAAAGTTATCAACTGATAACACCGATTTCCTCTATGATATTGGAACAGCGAATGAAACAGATCAACCATCTGAGGGCGATGCAAGAGCTCACTTCCAAAATCCTAGAACACCTTCTCAGTTTGATGTTCCAACGCTACTTGGCGTCTTTGCGACAGCGCCTTATTTACACGATGGAAGTGCTGAAACCATCGACGACGCTATTGAACGCCATGAATATGAAACAAAGCCTCAATTCGAAGAAGGCGAAGTTGCCGCAATCGCTGAGTACGTGCGTTCCATTGACTTAATTGAATGAACCTCTACATGTAAAATTGTTTCACCTTCCAACAGCTTTAAAGCTGCCATCCCTTTAAAAGGACGGCAGCTTTTCTTTGTAAACGATCGCTTTCGATATGAAATATAGTACTGATTACCTCATTTCACCTTATTACCTGTCTATTCGTTCGGTTTTACTCGGGATGTGTTAGAATGAGAAGGTCGTTTTGACAAAACTATGAATCTCATTAACTTACATAAGGAAGTGAATATCATGAGGAAGCTATTCCTTTTCCTTCTCGTTGCTTTAGTAGCTTTAGTTACCGCATGTTCGAACACCGCCTCAACAAACGAGCAAACTGACGAACAAGCTGATCAGCAAGCAACGAATGAAGATGAAAACAAAGAAAAAGAAGAAAAGACGGAAAAAAAAGAAGAGACTCCTCAACCTTTCAAAGCCATGGAGCCTTCTGAGGACGCTAAACCGCTTGATGAAACCATGACCGAAGAAGAATTAGCGAAAATGCCTGTCGTTGAAGCCCACGGTGAAGACCGCACAAGAAAAACACCCGTTGGCGAAACGCTAATGGAAGGCACAACTGATGAAACGGATGGTATTCTAAAAGATTACCGCCTTGTTGCTTACTATGGTCAACCGAACTCCACTCAAATGGGCATTCTCGGTGAGATGGAACCTGAAGCCCTGATGACGAAATTAAAAGAACAAACACAAGCTTATTCCGATGCTGATCCAAACCGGCCAGCGATTCCAACAATTGAGTTAATCACAACGATTGCTCAGCGCGATCCAGGACCGAATGGAAAATATTATCATATGACCTCAGAAGAGGATATTGACGAATACGCAGAGCTTGCTAAGAAACATAATGCCATTTTAATGCTAGATGTTCAGCTTGGTCGTGACACTGCTCTTCATCAAGTGAAGCTTCTTGAAAAATGGCTTAAGTTTCCTTACGTTCATGTTGCCATCGATACGGAGTTCCACGTAGAAGAAGGTCAAACACCAGGTATCGATCTAGGTAGTGTGGATGGCTCAGAAGTACAGGAAGTTGTCGACTATGTATCTAAATTTGTTGAAGATAATGATCTACCTGATAAGATTGTTCTCGTCCACCAGTTCACTGATCACGCTGTGACGAACAAACAGGCAATCAAGCCAACAGATAACGTAGAGGTTGCTCTAAACTTTGACGGATACGGCGACTATGGAACGAAAATGTCGCTTTACCGTAAATTTGTTCGAAATGAGCCTGTTCAATACGGCGGATTTAAAATTTTCTATAACAAAGATAAACCGGTTCTAACCCCATCCGAAGTGTTGCAACTTGATCCAAATCCAGCGATCATTAATTATCAATAATGGATGTCGCCCAAAAGCGCCTCACCCTTTTCTATAAGGGCGAGGCGCTTTTTTTAATCTTAGTTGTTTTTAAAACAAGTCTCACAAATGAACGTACCTTCGTTTTTCAGAAATAGTGGTTATCCGGCTCATTTAATAGGTATACTTTTTCCATGATTAGCCAACCTATTCAGTGGAGGTGAATATCATGGACAAAAAGACACCAAGCAAAAGCGAAATAAATCAAAACAATAGAAACAAATTTACGAATGAATATGGTGCGGATTTAGATGAACAGGCGATGAATGGTGATTACGGCATGCTCGAAACTGAGGAAGAAGATCGAGCGAACAAAAAAGCGAAGAACTGATTAGATGGGGTCACCTTATCACATAAGAAGGTGAGCCCTTTCTCTTTAAAAAGAATTGTGTCTTTATGTCCGTTTCTATTCACCTTTAAATCGGCCCATCACAAGCAATTTTTATAACTCCTCCATCAAAAAACAGGCTAATGTTGCAACCCTATAAACGCATTCAATATAAATCCGGTTGTTTCCCATATTTCAAAGTAATCATATATGGAAAGAGGAAGATCAATAATAGCAAGAAAACGACAACACCTCCAATAAACAAAGACACTGTGAATTTCTCGCTATAAAAAAGAAAGAACATCAAATAAATATGAAAAAGAATAAAGAAAGGAATATAGCGAGATCTTCTTAATTGAGAATAATGAGGTGCCTGACAGTTTGGACATGTTATCCCTGAAATAAACTGCTTCATTCCAATTATTTTCTTTGTCATCTCCTTCCACTTAAATTGGTAACCACAATTCTTACATTTCGGCATGCACCATTCCTTCTCTCTTTAACACTCATTTATAGCATCATCTACCCTTTTTCAGCTAAAAATGAACTACTCAAGATAAGATTAAAATCTGCTAATCTACTTCTTTTATTTTGTTTTTAATCTCTCTTAATAACTCGTTTTGTACCTGTAGTTGAGCCGTTATTTTCGTCCCAACTTTTTCTAAGGTTTTCGTTAAGGACCAGAATAAAATGAAAATAAAAACAATCACAATCATGACTCTTTCCGCCCACTCTCTTTAACTTATTCACATCAGTTTTATTGTTCCATAACTTGCTCCCCCTGATCGAACGGTTGCAGGAAAGATTTCCTAACATATATGGTATAAACTAATACAACCACTGAAAAAAGCATATTCCCCAAAAAGGGTTGCTGAGATTGATTCGAAACAAGGATTGAACTAATGAATCCGAAAACAACGGAATAAGTGATCATCATCCAGAATCCCCACTTTTTCAGACTCATATATCCATAAATCATCCCTAAAGAAAGAAAACCGGTACATACTCTCACTAACCTTTCCGGTGCATTCGGTAATCCAAATCGATCTGCCATTCCGATAGAATTCGCATTCGGATCATAAAAGACTGACGTTACTAGTAAAACAACAGCTCCAAATAAATAGAAATAACTTATGAGTGAAACGCCTATAGGTCTTTTCAACAATCTCCTCCTTGCTCGTTAACTGTAAAACGGTTAAAATTCTTCATCATCTTCTACTTCCTGTTCTGGGTTTTGATTGTAAGTTCTCTTCTTTTCATCTTCTCTTATAAAAATAACTAGGTGCAACGCGATACCAAATACAATAATGCTAATACCAAGCTCGTCAAACCAAGTCAAATAAAACCCATCAAAATAAGCAAACGAAAATAATAAAAACCCTAACGTTACATAAATCGCTGCTACAATATGTCCCACTATGATATAACCTCCGCACATTTTGTCCTCACTCCCAATTATTTCAAAACAGTATCTTGCTGGCAATCATTTTTCTAGCAGCATGAATTTTTCTTTGTCACCTCCGTCCTTGCTACGTAACAGAAACTTCGCCAGATGCATCTTATCCTGAAGATATGACCACTTACCTTCATTCTAATGACATTCATCTTTTCCAGATCTATACTAAACCATAAGAAGGACGCGAAAGAAAGGATGTGAATTAGTGAAAATTTCACTCGACGTTGACGGGAAGTATCCAGAAACTAGCGTTACGATTCACTGCAAAGAAGTGGATGATTCAATTAAAGAGATTCTCGGTTATCTTAATACACAAAGAGCAGAGTTCATTGTAGGCAAAAAAGGCGAGCAGCAGCACATTATAAAACCAAACCATGTGCACTACTTCCATTCAGAGGGGGATCAGGTCATGGCGACAACTTCTGATGGTGATTTTAAAGTGAAGGAGAAATTATATGAGCTAGAAGAGAGTCTGCCATTTAATACATTTATACGTCTCTCCAAATCCGTTATTGCTAATCTCCATGAAATCAATCATTTTGAGCCATCTTTTAACGGAACACTTGCTGTACACTTCCACTCTGGTAAAAAAGAATATGCTTCAAGACACTATGTTGGAAGATTAAAAGACGTTCTAAAAATGAATAGGAGGGACAAATAAATGAAAACATTTCTATTTAGAAGTATGATAGGGCTATTTTTCGGGGGATTCCTGGCTGTTTTGCTAACGTACGCTGTGATCTTTTTCGGAGAACAAACGACACTTGATTCAAGCCTTTTTGTGACAAACTCCTTAGGTGCCGTTTTCTGTGGATGGTTATTTACCGTTACCCCCCTATACTTTGAAATTCGTTCACTAAAACTTCCACAGCAAACGGCTTTACATTTTTTCACAGTAACGGTCGTTTACTTTATCCTAGCGTATGGAATCGGTTGGATTGAAGGTGGAGCAATAAACATTCTTATATTCCTTATTATATCAACCGTTTTTTATAGCTTGATGTGGATAGCTTTCTATCTATACTTCAAGCATGAATCAAAGAAATTAAATGATGACCTTCAACATATTAAATAACCCTCCTATTTATCTCCATCCATAAATACTTAAAAGGTGATCAAGCGCTTTTTACAATGCTTGATCACCTTTTTTATTCTTCTATATTTAGATACACTTTAAAAGTAGCTCCTTCGCCGACTGAACTCTCCACTTCAACTGATCCTTTATGAGATTCCACTATTGTTTTCGTAATAGAAAGACCTAATCCGGCTCCACCATATTTCCGCGTTCTAGAGTCATCTACACGATAGAAGCGATCAAATACATGGGCAAGATTATCTTTTTTTATTCCTGGTCCGTTGTCTTTTATACTTATAAGAGCTTTGTCTTTTTCTGCAACTAGTGATAAATGAATGCTTCCATCACTTTGGTCTGTATGATGAACGGCGTTATGAAAGATATTTAAAATAACCTGCTTGATTTTATCAGGGTCCACCATTACTTTTAACCCTTCTGTAAGATCGAAATGAACGGGTCGCTCGTCAGCTAGTAAAGTTAGGTTAGGAATCATATCACGTACGAGCTCTGTTAAATTGGTCTCTTTTAAATGAAGTTCAGGAGCTCGATCTAACTTGGCTAATAACAATAATTCTTCAACAAGAGTAATCACTCTTTTCGTTTCACCATGCATGCTATTTAGAATTATAGCTAACTGTTCAGGCTTCTCAGAAGCTCCTCTTAAAAGAACTTCAATGTATCCATAAATGGATGTTAGAGGGGTTCTTAATTCATGAGAAGCGTCCGCAATAAATTGCCTCATTTGGTCTTTTAATTCTTTCTCATGTTCAAACGAAGTGTCTAATCGCTCCAACATGTCGTTAAAAGACTTACTTAAGTTATCTATTTCTTCTTGCCCTTGATAATCAGGGACTCTATTCGTAAGATTTGACGCACTAATATTCTTCACTTGATCAACAATTGACGAAAGAGGATTAAGTGTTTTACGAATGACAGATAAATAAATACCGAGCCCCGCAATTAATGCGACTAATGACAGCACCATAAACGTTAGAAGCTGTTTCCATAAGATTTGTTGAAGTGAAGCAGTACTAATACCCATTTGCAACATTCCATTCTGATTAGTAGGAGAATCAGGAGGGATTGGTCTAAATACGACTAGCTGCTCTGTTCCATTCGAATCCTCGACAAGAAGAGGTTCAATTGGAAGATGACTATCAAAATCATTCTGGAGCTTCTCACGCTCACTTTCTGAAATTTCTGGTACGGCTAGTCCCTCTTCTGTTAACAGATTGGTATATTCCTCATTTAATAAAGCTAATGAAAATTCTTCTCTTGAAAGTAAACCAGGATCCCCAGCATTAGGCGGTTTTGTAAGACTATCTTCTGTTAATATGACTTCGATAGGGATGGTCATTAGCTTTGATCGTAAACTTGCCGCTTCATTTTCATAGAGAAAATCCTTCATGATAATAAACTGGAGTAAACCGATAACCATTAAAATAAACGATAGTATAAACAACATTCTTGTTAATAGTTGATACCTTAACGATCGTGGCGAAAATAATCGTTTAAAAAATTGGCCATTAACTTTCTTCATTGGATATCCAACCTATACCCTGATCCTCTTATCGTCCGGATCAGTTTATGTTCTTTGTCTTGAAGCTTATCTCTAAGTGCTCTAATGTAAACTTCTACAATATTATCCTCGCCTTGAAACGTATACCCCCATACTTTATCAAGAATCATGAGTTTACTAAGAACCATGCCATGATTGAGAATAAGATATTTTAGTAATTCATACTCGGTTGGTGATAGTGCTAAAAGTTTATTCTGAAAAGATAATTCTTTCCTCCGATCATCAATTTTAAAAGAACCATAAACCACTTCGCCAAATAGATCAGGAAACTGATTGCGAAGTCGTGCCTGAATCCTCGCCAATAGCTCTTCAAAGCTAAATGGTTTAACAACATAATCATCTGCGCCTAGACTTAAACCTTTCACCCGATCGTCAACTTCATCTTTCGCAGTTAACATAATAACCGAAGTTTGAACACCGCTCTTGCGAATCATCTTGCATACCTCGAATCCATTGATACCTGGCATCATGACATCAAGGATCGTGACATGTGGTTTGAACTCCTTCACTAACGTCACCGCACTCATTCCTTCAGCAGCTGTCTTCACCTTATAGCCTTCGTTCGCAAGACCCATTTCTAAAAACTGCAAAATATGTTTTTCATCATCTACTAATAAGATTCTAATGGTATTTACATTCATTTTGTTACCTACTTTCTAGACAGAAATCATAGAACTCATCCTTTGTTTTTCATTATAAGGTCTTTACTAAAAAAGAAATACAGCTTTCAGCTAACTTTCAGCTAGTTTTAAAGTCTACATCAGTTTCATCATGCACAATACATTTATAGCTACAAACAAATAACGAATGAATGAAAATGGAGTGATAAACGTTGATAAACAAATTAAGATCTCGTTTGGATGTAACACTTGTCTTTATCGTCATACTATCGGCATTTCTAAACGCTTTTAATATTTGGAAGGATGAATATGTTAACACCTATTACACAATGACTGTTGGAAGTATGATGGAAAGTTTCCATAATTTCTTCTTTGCTTCGCTTGATTCTGCTGGATCTGTAACAGTAGATAAACCACCAGTGACATTCTGGATCCAAACGCTGAGCGCAGAGATTTTTGGATTACACGGTTGGAGCGTGATTCTTCCACAGGCGCTTGCTGGTGTTGGATCAGTCCTTCTGCTTTATTTTCTCATTAAACCATCTTTTGGAACGACAGCAGCTCGATTATCAGCATTAGCGATGGCAACAACACCCATTGCCGTTGCTGTTAGTCGAACAAACAACATTGATAGCATGCTTGTTTTTACTCTCTTACTTGCAACTTATTTCTTATTCAAAGGCGTGAAAAATAATAGCACTTGGAGTTTGATCGGTGCATTTGCAATTATTGGTATCGGTTTTAATATGAAAATGCTTCAAGCTTATATGGTATTGCCTGCATTCTATCTCTTCTATCTCCTTGCAGCCAAAACCAATTGGAAGAAAAAAGCAAAGGTTCTTGCAAGTGCAACAGCCGTATTGCTAGCGATTTCGCTCTCATGGGCCGTCATTGTTGATTCGATTCCGGAAGATGAGCGACCTTACATTGGAAGTAGCGATACAAACTCTGTTCTAGAACTGGCATTTGGATATAACGGGCTCTCTAGACTAACAGGTGACCAGAATGGGACGCCTGGCGATGGTGGAACCTCCGGAAATAATACGCCTACAGGATTGAATGCTCCAGAGGGTGCTAGTGATCAGGTTATCGGAAACAATGGTAGAACCCAACAAGGCCCTCCTTCTAACCAGAATGGAAATCAAGGAGGCGCGGTAGGAGGCACGGTAGGAGATGCTGCGCAAGCAACACAAGGTGGTCAACCCGGAGGCTCTCAAGGAAATATGTTTGGAACTGGTGAAGAAGGTCCACTACGACTCTTCCAATCTGAACTGTCTGGTCAAGCTAGTTGGCTACTACCATTTGCAATTCTATCTAGCATCGGTTTATTGATTGGTTTCCGATTTAGAGAGACAACTATGAAACAGATTGAAACAATCTTTTGGTTAGCATGGCTCATCCCAATCGGTATTTTCTTTAGCATAGCAGGCTTTTTCCACCAGTACTATCTCATTATGTTAGCTCCACCGATTGCAGCTCTTTTCGGTACTGGCGGGATTCAACTCTTTGAATATTATCGCAATGAAAGCAACTGGAAATCTTGGCTTCTCCCAATTTCCATTGGACTCACCTCACTATTCCAATGGGTTATTATGAAGCCTTATGATGAGGTTATTGGTGTAGGGTGGTCATTAAGTGTTCTTATCTTAGGCGTACTTTTCACCCTTCTATTAACCATTTTGAAATACCGTAAATCTCCTCATACATCAGCTATCAGTATTACTATGTTGCTTATATTACTCATTGGTCCATTGTATTGGGCGACAACACCAATTGTATATGGTGGAAATAGCGCGCTACCCGAAGCTGGACCTAACACAGAGCAAAGTGTTGGAGATGGAGTAGCCGCTCAGAGTCACATTCAGCTTGATGAGCCTCTCCAAGATTCGGCACAGGATAATCGTTCCCAAATGGGCTCTCCTGGAGGAATGGAGGACATCGAAATTGACGAAAAAACACTTACTTATTTAAGATCAGAAAATACGAGTGAAACATATTTGTTTGCTACAACTAGTTATCAAGTGGCAGCTCCTTACATTATTGACGAAGAAGAAGAAGTCATTACTACAGGCGGATTCTCTGGAACAGATCCTGTATATTCTGTCGAGGAAATGAAAGAATTAATCTCAAATGGAGAAGTCAGCTTCTTCTTATTATCAGATCAAGGAGGAAGAGGCGGAAGTTCTGAACTCGCAGAATGGATTACTACGAATGGAGAGGAGATTCCTGAAGAAGAATGGAATTCAACTGTTTCGAACGATGAGAACACAAACAGCGATCCTCGCGGTGGCTCAACAAAGTTGTATAAACTAACAGCTTCTGAAGGAGGAAATACAAATGAATAAACCTATCCGATATTCGATTATTATTCCGATGTATAACGAAGAAGAAGTCATCGTCGAGGCATACAGAAGACTGAAGAAAGTAATGAATGAGATTGGAGAACCTTACGAGCTTATATTTGTAAATGATGGGAGTCAGGATCGTAGTCTTGAGATTGTGAAAGATTATAGTGAGTGGGATAAAAAGGTGAAAGTAATTGATCTTTCTCGTAACTTTGGTCATCAAATAGCGATTACTGCTGGCATGGATTATGCTAGCGGTGACGCAGTTGTCGTCATTGATGCGGATTTACAAGATCCACCTGAGCTAATTAAGCAGATGATTCATAAATGGAAAGAAGGATATGAAGTCGTCTATGCAAAAAGAACAAAACGGAAAGGCGAAACGTTCTTTAAACGAGTAACAGCTTCTCTTTTCTATCGTACGTTACGTAGTTTAACGGACGTTGATATTCCAGTAGATACAGGAGATTTTCGTTTAATTGATCGTAAAGTATGCGACCAAATGAATCAGCTCCATGAAAAAAATCGATTTGTTAGGGGACTTGTTAGCTGGGTGGGGTTTAAACAAACAGCCGTTGAGTATGAACGGGATGAACGGTTATACGGAGAATCAAAGTACCCTCTAAAAAAGATGTTAAAGCTCTCATTAGACGGGATCACGTCCTTTTCTTATAAACCATTGAAATTAGCCACATATGCTGGTGTTCTTCTATCCATTACTGGTTTCCTCTATATGGTCCTTGCTATCTATCAAAAGCTATTTACAGAGTCTACGGTTATGGGTTGGTCCTCCTTAATCGTTATCCAGTTAATCTTCTTCGGATTCGTTCTCATGATATTAGGTGTGATGGGAGAATACATTGGGCGTATATATGAAGAAGCAAAAGATCGCCCCGTTTACATCGTACGTGAAATGTACGGAAGAAAGGAACAGCTTCGAAATGCTGATCAAGTCGTTGTTAACCAAAAATAAGTCAAATAAATTCGTGAAATTTGGAATTACTGGAATCATAAACACTGTCGTCGATCTAATTGTTTTTTTCTTATTCTCAAGTATCGGAATGACTTATTGGATTGCTCAAAGCATTTCATACAGTTCAGGTGTCGTGAACAGCTATATGGTGAATCGCAAGTGGACTTTTCAACAAACTGGTAAAAGAAATAGAAACGAATTCAGTCGTTTTGTAGCGGTGAACCTTATAACGATCGTACTTTCAACGCTCGTTATAAAAATTGGTTTGCAACAGCTAAACTTGTCCCTCTTCAACGCCAAATTGATTGCTACTCTATTCGGTATGGGAATTAACTATAGTCTGTTGAACACATGGGTCTTTATAGCACCTTCTATGAAAAACGAGTGATAAAAGCGGATGCCATCGGCACCCGCTTTTTTAGAATTTCTATAATAATACTTTTTGCTTAACTTCCAAACCAATTAGATTACCCTCCAATATAGACGCTGCCACATGTTCCAGGTGCTGGTTCATAATAACAATGATTTTTATATTGACCAGCGAAAGGCTGACCGTACCATGTAGGAGGACAAGGACCATATGGATTGAAATACCATAGAGAATATTTCCCTGGGTGTTCTCTCCAATAATCCAAATTCTTTTTCGCTAACCTTTTCTCAGCCGATCTTGCTCTGTTGTAGAAGACATTACCCTTTTGAACTGCTTCAAAAGAATAATTCCCTCCCTGGACTTGATAAATAACTTGAGGAATAGTTCTCACATCTTGGAAATCTAAACAATTCGCTTTTGCACGATTCACAATGACATTCCCTACATATAACATGCCTTGCTTTCCTTCACCCTCGGCTTCTGCTCTCATCATCCTTGCCATTAAGTCGATGTCTTTACTTGTATATTTTACTCTTGGCATTTTTTCCACCCCAACAGTATTGTATGAAAGAAGGCTAGTTTGATGTCATTATTTTATATATATTGCTGAATAAAAAAAGAAATAAATCGGTGTTTTAAAGGCGAACATGCTGACTTGACGAATTATTTAAATAGCACTTATGCCTGTTCGCTCAATATTAAGCAAGGTCTTTTAGATGACCTTCTGGTGCTACGTTATCAAGATAATGATTTTCAATCAAAATTGTTTTTCCTAATAAAAAGCCCTTCCAAATGGAATGAGCTTCTCAGAAATACTTCGTATAGAAATCGTACCGTAATTTTCCACTAAGCTGGGCGTACAATTTGGTTGTTTCACTTTTCTCGTGCCCCATCAAACTTTGGATTACCTCGAGAGGAGCGCCGTTGTTAATCATATGCGTCGCGTAGCTATGTCTTAATTGATGAGGGTGAATCTCTTTTTTTAGCCCTGCATTTCTAGAAATTCGTTTAATGATATAGCGAATAAGGTCAATACTCATCCGTCTTTTTGGCCTTCTTTCAGTTATAAATAAGCAAGGTTCAAGATCACCACGCTCATCAAGATAGCGTTTCAACCAGATTGAGCAGCGTGTGTTAAAATACACTTCTCTCTCTTTGTCCCCTTTTCCATGAACAATGACTGAATTTGTATGGAAATTAATATCTTCACGATTGATCTTCACAACTTCACCAATACGACAACCAGTTGAGTAAAAGAATTCAAACAAAGCTTTTTCCATCGTGTTCTGACAACCCTCTCTCAAGAGTTCAATTTCTATTTCAGTAAGAAACTTTGGTATCCTTTTACCAAGCTTAGGTTCTTTCAATTTAGCAGCTGGATTTTTCTGAATAAACCCTTCATCATAAGTCCATTTAAACAACGATCGTATACACCGGATACGATGCCCTAAGCTAGAAGGCTTTAAATGACTCCCCATTTTCAATAAATATGATTTAAGCTGATTTGTCGTAATCACATTCATATCAACATTACCAAAGTGACATAAGAGCTGATTGTACTGAAAATAGTAAGTCTTGAGCGTTAATGGAGAATATCCTTCAATTTTCTTATCAAGATTATACTTTTCCCAAACAAGCGATAACAACATTCACTTCACTCCCCCAAGTTACGAATCTAGTAATCTTGATTTTATTATGTCCAGGAAGTGGGAAGTTTATGCTAGAGTTATTCAACAATCGCATTCTTAGCTTAATTACTTTACTTCAAATTCTCTGGGAGTTGTAAAGATAGTATTGCTTGATGTATCACCACTAAAAGAAGTTCCTACGTATAGTTGATAATGATCTTTTTGAAGTTTAAGTCCCTTAATTGTTTGAGAAAATTCATCTTCTTTTTTTCCTGTTCGTTATAACAATAAAAAATTTAAGGACGTCGATCCACTCATTTGATGAATTCTTCCACAAGGAATTCCTGGGAAAAGGTGTTTAAAAGGAGTTAGTCGTGGGAAGATTCTATCCATTGGTAAAATATTCTTTTCTAATCTTGGAGGTATAGAATATGCAGAAAAAAACAGCTTTGGTTGCCGGAGCCACAGGAGTCATCGGAAGCTATATTGCCAAACACTTGAGTAAACTAGAAGACTGGAATGTCATTGGCATATCCCGTCATATTCCGGAAGATGAATTGGACATCACCTACATATCAGCGGATATGATGAATGCTCAAAATGTCCGAAAAAAATTGGAGTCGTTCTCAGAAGTGACCCATTTTATTTATGCGGCTTATCAGGACTATGAATCTGATCCGCAGAAGCAAGTGGATGTCAACCAGACGATGTTTGAAAATACATTAAATGCCGTGGAAGAAACCGCCGACAACCTGGATCGTGTCATATTGATGCAGGGAGCAAAAGCCTACGGCGTGCATCTTGGGCCGATTAAAACACCGGCGAAGGAAACTGATGCTCGCCATATGCCGCCGAACTTCTATTTTAATCAGGAAGACTATATGCGCCGAGCTCAGAAAGGGAAAAGCTGGAGCTGGACTATTCTCCGCCCGGATGTCGTTTGCGGCTTTTCTGTCGGAAAGCCTATGAACCTTGCAATGGTCATAGGGGCGTACGCTTCGATCTCCAAGGAGCTTGGGCTACCACTTCGTTTTCCGGGAAAAGCACACCCATACCTTGCTCAAGTAACGGATGCAACCCTTCTCGCTAAATGTGTCGAGTGGGCAGCAGTGGAGGAATCGTGCGCATTTGAAATTTTCAACGTGACGAACGGAGATTTCTTCCGCTGGGAGCACATTTGGAAAACAATTGCCGACTACTTTGATATGGAAGCCGCCGGAGCTGAACCGCCGATTCAACTCTCTGAGATGATGGCCGATAAGCAGGAGTTATGGGATCAAATGAAACAGAAATATCAGCTTAAGGACATTCCTTATGACAAGCTTGCCTTATGGGGTTTCGGAGATTTCATTTTCAACTGTGACTATGATGTGATGACTGCTACAACGAAATTGAGGCAATTCGGATTCTATGAATTCGTAGACAGCGTAGAAATGTTTACTCGTCTATTTCATGAGTTTCAGGAGGAAGCCATTCTTCCCGATTTTTCGAAGCATTAAAAGGATGAAGATCCACTTGAATGACGGGTGGATCTCAATCTGTATGAAAAGTATGTTGTTCCGTGGAGTTATTCGAAAGTGGTTCGATGGCCACGTGCGGCTAACCGGTGGATGCTTACCACAGGTACAACCTCAGCTAACTTTGGCAGAAAGACCACCTGCCTCAAGTGAATCTTCGTCTCGTGTTGTTCCTCCAAGGGGTACCACCGAACGCCCTTCGTGACTACACTAAATGAAGTACGGAATAAGGAAAAGTCCTATTGCTAAACAACAGACCATCCTTTATTTTACTGCTAAAATCACAGGTGAAAGAACTATGGTTATACAGCCATCCGGTCTAAGAGAAGCACAGCCTTTATCGGTTGTTTACGACCTTCTTTTTCTAAGGCTTTGTTAAAGTTTCTTGTTGATATTACTAACAAATATTGTGCTTATTTAACTAAAGCTCCGATTTAGTTGAGTAAACAATTATTTAAAAGCTAGACAGTCCAAATATAAATAAAGCTATTATTAACAGATACCCCACAGGGAGTACAATCAAAATAGAAGCTGATGCTTTCCTCCAAAAACCGCTTTTGCTATACCAAGAAGCTAGTGCTGAAGCCAAATATCCAATGGCGATTATTAAGATCCACAAATGTCCAATTTGTGTTCCAACGAGTGATTGTAAAATTAAATAAGTTGCAATAAGGATTATGATGGATACTATTCCTAAGTATTTTCTCAATTTAACTCCCCCCTTTAAGAAAACTTCACCTTTTCTATTAAACTAAACTGACCAATTCTCTAATACCAATTATTTCAAATAAAAAGAAGCCTTTCTTTATTGCAGATAAGCTCCGGATTCTGGAAGAATGGGGTTGAACGTTATGATAACTAATTAAGAAGAAGATATAATCACTATAAGTTGTACTTCTGAAATTCATTTTTCATAACGCCCATTAAAATTGAATCATGATAGTCCCCATTATAAAATAGATCCTCTCTAATTCGTCCTTCTTGTTTGAACCCTAACTTCTTATACGATTTTATTCCTCTCTCATTAAATCCAAAGACATCTAAACCGATTCTATTTAAATTCAATATATTAAATCCATACTCTAGCAGTAGTGACATTCCCTCAGTCCCAAAACCATTTCCCCAGAATGCACTGTCAAATATAGAAATTCTGACAACAGCTTTTCGGTTTTGATGATCGATATCCAGCATGGCTATATCCCCAATAGGTTGATCAGTTTCTTGCAAACAAAGTATAAGATCAATCCTCGAACTATCTACCGATATTCTATCAAACCAGTTTTGAACACCTACTCGACTAAAGACTGTTTGTGTACCTGTTAACCTTCTTCCTTCTTTATCCCATAGGGCTCTTGTATAGAATAAATCTAGATCACTATTTTCAATTGGTCTCAAGTAGACTCTCTTTCCTTCTAAAAATTTAATGATTACTTGTTCATGTGTGTCCATAAAAATTCCCCTTCCAAACTACGAAAAATTCTTATTGCATCTAAAGTACAACTATTGATAGTAATTTAAAAAGCTTACACTTTAACCTAGAATCGCTCCGAGATAATGGAAGAGTATTATCTATAATGAAATACTCATAGAAATTGTTCTGTTCTTAAAGCCTAAATTTTCATATATCTTAATTGCTTGATTTCCATCAAATACGCTTAAACGAATTTCGGAGTATCCTTCTTGTTTCAATTGTTCAATACCAGTACTAATCAATTGTTTTGAAATACCTTTACCTCTGCATTCCTCTATCACAAATAATTCATAAATAAATCCTAGTTTCTTATCGGAAAACTGGTCTTTACTTCCTCCTAAAAGAATCCAACCTGTTATGACATTATTTTCAGTTGATATTAAATAATAACAGCCCTTCTTTAAAAGAGATTTTACTAGCTGTTTCGCTTTTTCAATCGTTGGTTCAGTTTCACCTAAAGTTCCCTCAAATATAGCCTGTGGAGAAAGTGCTATTATCTTTTCAATTTCTACGTCATTTGGTTTTCTTATGTCCACTTATCAACTCAACCCTTCCAATATAGGATGTTTTTTTCAAATTCGCCGCTAAATATACCAATTATTTCAAAATAACACTAATAAATCCATCCTTTTCTAAAGAAAAGAGCCTACCTTATTACAGATAAGCTCCGAGATTGTGGAATATCAAATTTACTTTATTAGTTGTTTTAGTTTCAAGATTACTGGATACTTTCCATCAATAATTCCAGATCATATTTTAGTGAACTTCTAACCTCTTCCGTCGTTTCTCCCATTATCTCTCCCTTAACCTCTGATATTGGATAATTCTCCTTTTTAAAGAGATAATGCTTTAGTTCCAAGAAAGTACGCAATGGGAAATCAGCCATAACCCATTGTTCCCTGTATCCAATAATCCCGTGTCTCTTGATTAAAGAATCAATTTCAATTAACACTACCCTTAAAAAATCATCATAGGAATACTCCGTTTGTATTACTTTGTTACCGCTATCTTTGTTTTCCAAGTCCTCATAATAGATTGCCTCTATGAATAGGATGTTGCTCTCTTTTAATTCAAGAGTCCAAAGGATCCCTTCTGGTTCACCTTCCCATTCAAAAGACACTCTTTCGCCTTTTTCGCTTCGTAATGGATTTAACCAAAATAATGATTCTACTAAATCACCTAAACAGTCAGTAAGATAACTAGCTGAGAACTCTAATTTTTGTGAATTTAATTCCACAACACAATTTGCCCAACCTGTTTCATTAAGGTAGTATTTGAATTCCATTTTCAATATCATCCTATTCCTTTTCATAATCCAGATCTACATTTTCTCTTCGTATTCCTACTCAATACTTAAACAAGACAATTACTGAAGCTATTTGGTTATTATACTATCGCTCCGAGATTGTTGAAGATCGATCGGTCATAAATATTAAGCTATATATATCATGATTTAATTTATTTTTTTACCGTCTTTGCTTTTAACAATAATCTGATATTCATCTCCATTTACAACTTTCTTTATCTCTTTTGAGTTAATAAATGTGTTCATCTCATCTTCAATCTCATTTGCCAACATTGAAGCATTAGGATTAGACTTATCGATTGAAGTGTCAACTGATAATGTATAAGGATCTGAGTAGAATGTAAAACCAACTAATTCTACTTTAAGCTCGCTTTTTCCAATTAATCCTTCTGTTAGAGTATCGATAACAGGACTCCATCGTACTTGTGCTTCTTCTCTTATAGGATCAAATGTATAAACTTTTATTTTAAATTCACCTGGTTCTTTTTCTTCTGCAACTTTCCTTACAATTTCCTTAATCTCATCTACTCTTGTTTCAGAGACAGGGATTTCAAGTGGTATAAACCTCTCTTTGTCATTAATTCGAACATCAGCTGATTGAACATGATAGTTTTGCTCGTTTAGTTCACTCATGATTTTATCGCTAAGAGCAAGACTTCTCTTCTCATAATCATCGTACTTCTTTTGCATTTCTTCTGTAATGCCATCATCGTATGGCTCTTTTTCTACTTGAGGATTGGTCACTTCAACAGTGTATGCTCCAAGACCATGCGCATCTAAAATGCTATTACTTCTTTCAATAATATCTTTTTCGTATTTTTGATAATAATCTTTAGTGCCTTCTACTCCTACGTATATGGTTTTTTCCCTAAAATCAATATTTGTTCCCTGACTAACTTTAAAGTTGTCTTCTCTTAGTTCATGGATTAGGAGATCTCCGATAGAATCGACACCGATTGAATCTTCCTTCTCCATCAATTCATTTAGAAACGGTATATTAGAGATAACAGAAGCCATTGATGGTGAAACGAATGATAAACTGACAATTAAACCAAATAACAAGACTGCAGCACAGGATGCATAGATAAGCTTATAATTGATAAAAGTGGGATTATCGCGTTCCTTAATCCTTTCTTTCACTCTTTCTCTAATTCTGTTTTCTCTCTCTAAAGAAAATTGCTCGTCAAATTCTTTTTTTCCTTTTTGAACTTCACGTTTCATAGTTGCCTCCTTCCAAACCACTAATTTTTTCTTTTAAAAGAAGTCTCCCCCGAGATAATCTCGTTTTAACTGTATTCCTATTCATTTTTAAAGCCAGCGCTATTTCTTCTGTATTGAAATCTTGAAAATAAAAAAGGATAATAACTTCTCGATATTTTGGCTGAAGAGACAGAACGACGTCCATCACACTTTGTCTATTCTCTTTCTCAAGAAACTCATCTTCTGAACTTTTCCTTTTAACAAGCACCTCCATAAGATGAGAGGGGGAATGAAATAAATTATATTTTCGTTTTCTCAAAAAATCTTTTGAAGTATTTACTGTGATACGAGAAATCCAAGTTTTTATTGATGATTCTTTTCTAAATTTATGTAGGTTTTTGTAACACTTATAAAAAACTTCTTGGGCTATATCCTCGGCTAAAGAATGATCTTTCACATATGAAAAAGCTAAAATAAACACTTGCTTTGAGTGTTCTTTGATCAAAAGATCAATCTCCGTTTCACTAGCTATTTCATCGCCAAATCCTTCCCTATCAAATAATGAATCTCTATTTTTCACTTTTTAACCTCCTTTCAACCTTCATCCTGCACCTTATAGACTATACATTTATCAAAGCAGTTTCATTTTCTTAAATATTTTTAATAAAGTAATATGACTTTAATTCAAGGACTAATTTACAAACCTCACACAAAAAAAGCTCGGAGTTCAATAACTCTGAGCTTAGCTGAAAATTGCTTGAGCTTATTTAATTTAGTTGCCTACTTAAAGGGCAAATTTTTATTACGCAATTGCTCCGATTTAATGGAACAAGAAAAGCTAAAAGTTTCATTCGTCCTCTTCTACTTCTTCAGAGTAGGAAATGATAAATTCTTTTAAGCTTGAAGCTATTTCTTCAATTAGTCCTGTTTCGTGGTACCAAATATATATCCTGTTTTCACATACTCTACCAACATTTCTAAAACATAACTTGTCCCCTGTTCCATCTTCACCAATAGATATAAGCTCTGCTGACATTCCCTCATCTCTTATACCAATATTTTCTCTTACTATGTCGTCCCACGTTCTCTTTAAATTTTTAGAGTCTTTAATAGGGAACAGAGTCCATTCACCAACCTGAGCATTATTAGATAGTTTAAATAGTTCTTTGTATTGTTCCGGGAAATCCACATTTAATTTTTCTTCCGTTGATTTAATATCTAATTCGGTAATTCCAGTTTTTTTTGAATCAATTAAGTGGATTACGTCTTTCATTCAAATGCCCTTCCTTTCTAACTCTATCAAACAGTAAGATCTGGTATTCTTAAATTATTTCCAAACAGCAACGCTATCTCTAAATCTACATAGAGCGCTTACTTTTTATTAAGTAAACGCTCCGATTATCTGGAAGATTCTAAGTTATTGCGAATAACAATCGTTATTGTCGTAAGAAGCAATTTGTACCTTTAACTTTTTTACGCATTGTGTAATTGCTCACTGATCACTATCGTCATTATTACCACAACGAGTTGCTGCCTTACCGTTATCTGCTTATGATTATTAATATGATATAGATCTCCAGAAAATAAAGATTCTTTAAGGTTTGGGTTTGAGATAGAACGTTTTTTAATCCTCGAAATCTCTGTTTCACTTTCTTCTTCAATAACCGTAAAATCTAATGAACCATTTCCCCCAGTTGCTTTCAGAAAAAGAGTTTCATCTGGATACATTGCTAATAACGTTTGAGATCTCATTTTTAATTCTTGTTGCAATATTACAACATTGCTTCCAAATTCGTCATAAATTTCTATGTCTTTGCTAAAACCTCTATTTTTAATAGTATGAGCTACGACTTTTCCCTTTGAATTAGTAATTCTCAGCTTCTTACTCGACACAGGATGAAGGTTAATTAGATTCAAAAATTGATTTTTCCAATCTCTTGATGTGTCTATTGATTCCTCAATCGTACCTATTAGTTTGCCATCAGAGCGTATTGAGTATTGACTACTTTTACTCTTTATTATTCCATCTTGATTGATTTGTAAGTGGGTGTATGTAGAAAACATTAACTGCATCACTTCTTTCACCTAATAGAATAAGTAATCTCCATATTTTTTCATACGATTTCAATCTACAGAAGTTTCATATATCTGGTCTCATGCATTTCTTAGTCTATATCTTATGATGGTTCAACTTTCAGATTCATAGATTTATGAGGATTTCCTAACAACTCATTACCTGATTATCTCGAATTCAAATCTTCCATAAACCTGCCCAGGCATTTAATACCAATTATTTCAAATCATTTAGAACAACTCAATCTTTTCTTTCATATTAAAAAAAGCCTATCCTATTACAGATAAGCTCCAAGATTGCTTAAGACTCGTAGTATCTATTGTATGCACTAATAGTAACTCCACTGAAATTGAAAAAGCTGCTCTCAAGTCTAATTTTCTTTCTTTCGGAAATATTTCCATTTATATGCGGTACTTAATGCCAATAAAGCGATAATTAGAAAGGACTTAAGATAAGGGTTTGATACTGTGAAATATACGAAAAAAGTAGATATTACTATAAATAAGTAAACAAGTATTAAAGATAAAGGTAAAGGCTTATCTGACTTCAAAGTATCACCTCTTTAAATTAATTATTTATAGTCTCTTTCTAATTCAGTAACAAAGGAGTAAGAAGACTTAATTCTCCTACCAACATTCCAGAATCATCTCCTAAACCTACATTGAGAGCTTACTTTTTATTAAGTAAACGCTCCGATTTAACAGAACAATGGACTCAATTCCATATTCTTGAGTTGCTCCGAGATTATGGAACATTAATATTTGTTATGATTGTTTCCAACCACTGGTTTGTATCCTTAGAACAGAAGCCATTACCCCTATGAGGCAAAAGATAATTCCTACTGGCAAGATGATGAATAGTAAAAGGTCCGGAACTATTCCCAGGTACGGTAGAATTATACATACCGGAACTGCAACGGTCAGGGTTAATAAGATGATCAAATCAAGTTTTTTGGTATTCAAATAATAATTCTCCTAGAGTATAAAGTAGTTCGATTAACATCTAATTTTAATCAAAATGCTTAATACCAATTATTTCAAATCAGAGCTAATAAATCCATCTTTTTCACTAAAAAGAGCCTATCTTATTACAGATAAGCTCCGAGATAATGGAAGAAATACTTTCTTCATCTATTTTAATCATGCTGCCTTTTACCAATGTTATAACCAGTAATAATGCCTACTAATGTAAAAAATAAAATATCCTCTTCAAAGTCATTAAAAAATATTCCATATAATGCCCAAACTATTATAAAAGTAAATATTGAAATAAATAATCCTTTCAACTTCATTCCACCTTTTAGATCTTCAATTCAATATCTCTAAAACTTTATTCCAATTGTTTCAAAGGAGCGTAAATAACTCGACTAATTATTCACAAAGAAAGCCTACCCCATTACAGATAAGCTCCGATTTTGTGGAAGAAGTAAAACAAAACTTCTTCTTCCACTACTCTGTTAGACCGAACCCCATAATATGATCAGTATAAAGAGCATAACTATCATACTCAATGACATTGTCAGGGTTAGCAAATGGGACAATCTTTACATTACTCAAAACAAGCATCCCGTTAAAGTTTGTCACGCTGCCTTCATTTATTAGAGGGAACATAGTATCCTCAGATTTCAATAGCGCCTTATCAAGTAACGTCATCTTGCTCTCATTTGGCTCTGCGGTATTTAGTTTATCTGCAATGATTAAGGAATTTGATGTAGTGATTTGAATCTTTCTCTGATCCTCGACTCCATCTTGCATTTCCTCTACTAGGCATTGTGCCGTCATTATCGATAATTTCTTCATGTCGTGACCTGGGTTTAATTCATGACCTGTAAATTCAACTTTCAAAATATATCCCTCCATTTATTTATTCTTCCAATACCAATTATTTCAAAATAGTTCTGAAAAATCCATCTCTTATACAAAAAAAGAACATATCTATTTCGAGATATGCTCCGAGATTGTTGAAGATCAATATTTGTTTCTTACAAACCAAACCATTCATAAAATCGATATTGAAATTGGGAAAACCATACATTGATATAAACTAGCTTATTGAAATATAGCATTACCCCTAAAACAACCATTATTGTTCCCCCGATTTTCATCAGCATATCCGAGTATTTCAACAAGAACCTCGTCTTACTAATGAAAAATGCCATTAAAATAAATGGAATACAAAAACCCATTGAATAGGCGGTTATGTTCATAAAAGTTTGTGCCGGATTTAAAGCAGTTGCATACATAATAGCACCAAATATTGGTCCAATGCAGGGAGTCCAACCAGCTGCAAAAATGAAACCTACTAGAAGAGAATTAAGATAGTTTGCTCCTCTTTTCTTTTGCTTGAACCTAAATTCTCTCATCATAAATTTAGGTTGGATTACTCCCATTAGGAACAAGCCCATTAAAGTAATAAAGATTCCACCTAACATTCTGACGAGGTCTTTATATTTTACAAATATAGAACTTGCGCTACTTACTGAAAAACCTAGGACATAATATATGATTGAAAAACCGATCGAAAACAAAATTGAATGTAACAATACCTTTTTACGATTAAATCCACCATTATCTCCCTTTAATTCACTTACCGAAACACCTGTTATGTATGAGAGAAAAGAAGGGTAAAGTGGTAAACAACAAGGTGAAATAAATGCTAATAAACCTCCAACAAAAGCAAGCATTACAGTAACTTCTTCCATTACTTCCTCCAATCCCTAAAGGGCAAAAAAACTTTTTACTGTCCTTAGGTGCTGCTGTTAATTCGCGATCCAACTACTTAAGACCTGCAAAAGACCGTAGCCAACTGCAATCCCAGGACCAACAATTAAGATGCCAAGTAACAATGCTTTGACCATACCTAATAATTCCCACCCTGGCTTCACTTCTTGACTTTCACTCATAACCTTCAGAGATTGATTAATATTTTGAAGTTCTTTAAGGATCCGATCTTCTGTATTTTTTTCCATAAAATTCACCTCACTACAACCTTTTCAATAAAAAAATTTCTAATCATTCAAGTACCAATTATTTCAAAACCAATTGCAAATGGCAATCTTTTCTTATGCATCAGAAGTGCTGCTTTAAACATACAAAAAGCGCTTACTTTTTATTAAGTAAACGCTCCCGTTAAGTGAATAAGAAAAATAGCTACCATACGATTTCCTCATATATTTTTGATAAACGTTTTCCCTCAATTCTCCCTTTTTGAAAAAGTTCTTCTGATGTTTTGAAGGTTTGCGTTATAGACCCTTTAACTTTTGTTAGGAAAGAAATCTTTGACTGAAGAAATGGTACGTGAGCGTGCGTTCGTTTTAAATAACTCTATGGTTCTATCGTTCAGTTCATCATTCTCTATTTCTAATCGATTACGCATGTCTCTAAATTCTTTGTCATCTAACCCTGTCTCGATTTTTTTAGATAGTTCAATATATCACTTGTTTTATAGAGCATTGAAGCCTTTACTCCTAATTCGTTGTTGCTTACTACCTATCCCATTCACGACAATCACGCCTGTAATTGCAACGACGCCTCCTATAAGAGACAACGTACTTGGCCATTCATTTAACCAAATCCACGCAATAAAGATTGCTATTGCTGGCTCTAGATACATCATACTTGTTACAGAACTAGCATTACCCAAAGAAAGTGCAGTCGACCAGGTTACATAGGCAATGGCTGCTGGGAATATCCCAACATAAATGGCAGACAAATTAGCTTCAAGGGTGGCTCCTTGAATCGTTTGAAGCACATCTGGAGTAAAACAAAAGAAAGGCAATGTACCAGCCCATGTAAAATAGGCTGCCAATTCTATTGGTTTGTACCGTTTAAAATAAGGTTTTTGAAATACGAAGAAAAAAGACGTTGCTATTGCTGCCATCAAGACTAATAACGCACCACTCGATATTTCAAAAGCAGGACCCGATGTCCCAAGTGTGATTAAGATAATTCCAATAAAACCAATACCGAGACCAATCCATCCAAATGTCCCTAACTTCTCATTTAACACAAGAACAGCGATTAACGCTGTAAACACTGGCGCAGATCCAATCAACATCCCCGTTGTTCCTGCTGAAATCGTTTGTTCACCAAACGTGACGCCTATATGATAAATACTAATTCCAATCCATCCGAGGGCAAGAATTCCAGGCAGATCTCCCCCTTTCGGAAGCCTGAATTTGACCCCTGGCCATAACGCATACATTAAAAATGCACTCGATGCGATCAGATACCGAACGAGTACTAAATGCCCTGAAGAATACCCTCCATGTAAGCTAGCTCTAATCGCTGCAAAGGTAGAACCCCATATAACAATTGTTATAAATGCCAAG
Organism: Pseudalkalibacillus hwajinpoensis; assembly: GCF_015234585.1. Lineage (NCBI taxonomy): Bacteria > Bacillati > Bacillota > Bacilli > Caryophanales > Guptibacillaceae > Guptibacillus > Guptibacillus hwajinpoensis. The sequence continues at coordinate 906,088 of NZ_JADFCM010000001.1, read as the reverse complement.
AAAAACACTTTAGAATTCATGCATATACCTCCAATTTACCCACTACATTATCTTTCTTAATCAAACCATGCTTTTGCAAGCAGTTTAACTCCTGCTTTTATTTGTTCTGTCGTTAGCACTGCAAAACCCATAATAACAGTTTGACCATCATTTTTTCCATATTCAGACACGGCGTTCACTTTTATACCTAGCTTTGCTGCCCGATCAATAGCTTCTTGTTCGGTCATCCCGTTATTAAGACGTAACATGAGATGCAAACCAGAATCTTGACCGATGACTTCAACTGTTTCAGGGAAGTATTGCGCAATCTCATCTATAAGCACATCTCTTTTTTTTCGATAAATCATTTTCATTTTTTGAATATGGCGTTCCCAGTGCCCTCTTTTTAAAAATTTTTTTAAGACCTTCTGATCAATACGTGAGACGGTTTGGGTATAAAAGAAAAACTCATTTTGATAGGTTTTGATAAGTGAAGCAGGCAAAACCATATAGCTAATCCGCAATGAAGGCAATAACGCTTTCGAGAACGTACCCATATATATCACATTCTCTCCAGTATCTAATCCTTGAAGTGCGGGAATTGGCTTGCCACTATAGCGGAATTCACTATCATAATCATCTTCAATAATATACCGGTCTTCTTCCTCTCTTGCCCACTTTAGTAGTTGCAAGCGTCTTGAAACTGGCATAATCATTCCACAAGGAAACTGATGAGATGGCGTTACAATCGCTACATCAGCACTACTTCCTTTTAAATTGGAGAAAAGCATTCCGTCTGAATCGATTGGAATTAACTCTACTTGAGTTTCTTTTTTTTCAAACAACGTCACTTTACGATGATACCCAGGATCCTCCACAGCAAATTTACTATGTGGTAATAGTTGAAATAGTAATTTCAATAAGGTTTGAGTTCCAGAACCTATGATGATTTGACTAGGAGAACATCTCACTCCCCTCGCTTCGTAAACATACTCCGAAAGCAATTTACGCAATTCAAATTCCCCTTGAGGGTGACCTAGCTGGAAAATTTCTTTATTATCGCTTCGCAAAACTTCATTCATTAATTTCCGATAGAGGCTCAATGGAAACGATTCAAAATCCACACCAGTATAGGCAAAATTATACGTGTAGCCATGATGTTTACACGGTTTCTCTTCAACATGATGAACATCACGGGGGAGGCTAAAGTTCTCTTCATCAATAGGTGATACAAAATATCCTTTCCTCGGACGTGATTCTATGTAGCCTTCTGCTACCAATTGTCCATATGCCGTTTCTACTGTATTCTGACTAACTGAAAGATGTTGAGCGAACTTTCGCTTTGAAGGCAACTTCATGTCAGGTACTAAACTTCCGCTCTTTATCTCATGTTTAATATACAGATATAACTGAATATAAAGCGGGTCTTTACTCTCACCATTAAGGTTTGGTGTTAATTGCCACATAAATCTGACCCCCCTAACTAACAAAATACTGACCCTTACAACAGTGTCAGTTATTTATTATAATACGTCAATGGTACACATTTTACATACCAAATACAATAGGAATTAACATCATGGAGGATCAAAAATGAAACTACAAAACCGACATGTCGGATTGATGATGATAAGTAGTGGAGCTGCACTCTGGGGAGTATCAGGGCCGATGATTCAGTGGCTATTCCTACACTCCAACATTTCATCGATCGACTTTCTCGTTTTTCGCTTATTACTCGCTGGCACTTTTCTTTTATTGTTTCTTTCTTGTTCAAAAAAGCAGATTTTTGAAATTTGGAAGTTTAAAGGCCACAGGCTTCAGCTCATTTTGTTTGGAACTTTAGGCATGCTTGGTGCTCAATACTTTTTTATTGAGACAATCCATGTAAGTAATGCCGTTACAGCTATGTTATTTCAATTTCTGGCTCCAACCCTTATTACATTTTATGTAGCAATCCAAATCAAAAAGTTGCCAACATTAAGGCAATTGATTGCTATAGGTATGGCTTTAATAGGACTCTTTTTTTTGATTACAAATGGTTCCTACAACACTATTCTTTTAAGCAAAGAAGCCATTTCCTTTGGCATTCTAACAATGCTAGGTTTTACATTTTATACCGTTCAACCTGTTTCGTTGATTAAAAGGTGGGGTGTCTTGCTTGTCGTTGGATGGGGAATGCTAATCGCTGGAGTGCTCTCCTTTTTGCTTAACCTTGATTTTAGTATTAAGGTTTTAACTGACGATCTCACAGTTAATACTTCTGTTATGTTAGTAGGGATAATCGCAAGTGGAACACTTTCATTTCTTCTTTATATTGGTAGCTTAAACTATTTATCACCATCTGAAACGAGTATCTTATCCAGTATTGAACCTCTTGTAGCTGTCATCATTTCAGTCACGTGGTTAAATGAGTCGTTTGGTTACATACAATTAGCTGGTGGACTCTGCATTATTGTTGCTGTCGTAATCTTAACTACCCCTGCTAGAAATAAAAAGAGAGGTCAAAAGAAACGAAGAGCTTCACAATCTATTTCAACAAAGCAGCATGAAAATGACTATTCATGATACTCGGTTTCACGATAAAGGTAGTAATATTATCTTTTTAAGAGTCTCTTCTTTCTTGTTCACTAAAGTATGCACCAGTTAATGTATTGTTCACTTTTACAATGTAAACTAGGTATGAGAAGTCCCCCTATCAAAATAGTGTTGAAAGGGTGAAAGCATGAACACCATATTAATTATTGATGATGATTCACACATTGTGAACCTTGTAGAGGCCACTCTAAGAGACGCTGGATACCATACTCATAAAGCTATGAATGGAATAGAAGCCTTGTCCCTTTTAGAAAGATACGCGATCGATTTAGCAATAGTGGACGTGATGATGCCTAAGATGGATGGGTATACAGTTACAAGAAAAATAAAAAACAACTACGATATTCCCGTAATCTTGTTAACCGCAAGGGGTCAACTACACGATAAAGAAAATGGGTATATTGCTGGAACAGATGATTATATCGTGAAACCTTTTGAGCTAAGGGAATTGATTTTTCGTATTCAAGCCGTCTTAAGAAGATATGATAAACCTACCACTTATACCATCAACTTAGGTGATGTAAAAATTGACAAAAGAAACTATGAGGTTCAAATAGGGAAACAACACCTGATCATGCCTTTAAAGGAGTTTGAATTATTAGCCCTCTTAGCTTCTAGACCGAATCAAGTTTTCAATCGAGATAACTTAATCGAAAATATATGGGGGATTGATTTCCAGGGGGATGAGAGAACTGTAAATGTCCATATAAAAAGAATACGGGAACGTTTACGGGATGTCACTTCCACTATTGAAATTGTTACTGTCCGTGGAGTTGGCTATAAATTAGAGGTGACATCATGATGAAGTCTTTATATTCCAAATTTTTACTTACAACGTTATTCATTATGATTATAAGTTCCCTGATCGGTTTTTTGTTTGCGAATACCTTGTACCAAACTAATTTGAAACCTGAAAACGATACTAAGAACACAGAAATCGCTACAAGAATTGCTGAATACGCAGAATCCCAAGAAAGTCTTGAGCGATTTCTTGAACATACATCATCTACAGGTTATCAACTCTTCCTTGTTAATGGACAAGGAGAAAAACGCTTCTTTGGTGGCACTTTTAATGAAGAGAATCTATCACACGAAGAAGTAAAAAAAGTCCTGAACGGAGATATTTATCATGGAATGAAGGAGTTCCCTAAAGCAACGTTCGTTACAGGCTTTTTTGCTAATGAGTTGAAAAATTCAGTAGGGGTTCCTCTTTCATACAATGGTAACCAGTATGCTCTGTTTATGAGACCCAACATTAAGCTATTATTTAATGAAATACACATCCTTTTGGGGTGGATGGCCGTAGCTACCGTCATCTTAAGTCTAATTGCGGTACTTATATGGGCGGTGATGATCATTCACCCTATTCGAAAGTTATCTCACGCAACGAATATTGTTGGTGAAGAAGGATTTAATGTACAGTTGGATATTCATAGAAAAGATGAAATCGGCCAATTGACTCAAAATTTCAATGAGATGATTTCACGTCTTGGAAAATTAGATAAGCTTAGAAAATCATTTGTATCCAATGTATCGCATGATATTCAAACTCCCTTGTTAAATATTCAGGGGTATAGTCGTTTATTAGAGAACGACGCGCTTACCGAAAAAGAAAAACGTTCTTACTTAAACGTCATACAAGATGAAACGAAACGGATGTCTATTTTAACAAAACAGCTATTAACCCTATCGTCACTTGATCCAAAAGAAAATACTCTTTCTAAAGAAAGGGTTGAATTATCTGGGCAATTTAGTAGTCTTCTACAAAGATATTATTGGCTTATAAATGAAGAAAACCTTTCATTAACCTATTCTCTTGATGATGTAACTGTTAAAGGCAATGCTGATCTTTTATATACCGTTTGGGAAAACCTTTTAACAAATGCCATTAAATATAATAAGCCAGGAGGGGCTATTCAGATTTCACTAGAAAATGCACACGAACAAATAGAAATTACCTTTCGGGATACGGGGATAGGCCTAGGGCAGAGTGAAAAGGAACAAATATTCGATCGCTTTTATCGTGCAGACTTAGCTAGGACCAGGACAAAACAGGGTACAGGGCTAGGGTTATCAATTGTAAAACAAATAGTAGAGCTCCATGGAGGGCACATTAACGTAGATAGTCAAAAGAATAAAGGTACCACATTTAAAGTCGTTCTTCCATATTCGTAATTTACTGTTAACCTTTTGTTCACTTACCTGATTTAAAGTAATCAGTGGGAGAACAAAAGGTTTTTTAATTTTAGAAAGGAATGATGACAATGTTTATGGCATGGAAAGAAATGAAGAAGAATAAAAGTAAATTTCTTATAGTAGGGTTTATTGTTTTACTCATTAGTTTATTGACTTTTATTATTTCCGGCTTAGCAAGTGGATTATCTCATGATAATGTCTCATTGATAAAAAACATGCCCGTTGGGACGTTTTACATGAGTGAAGAATCTGATAAGTCATATTCACAATCTCATATTGAAAAGCAAGAACAGGATCAATTAGTTAGAGGTCATAATGATGCATTCGCTTTTTCAATTCAAATGGGCGCATTAAAAAGTGAATCAAAAAAACAACACAGCGTTGCATTCGTAACTTCTACAGATAATACGTTCTTTAAAAATGTAGAAAAGGGAGAAATTATCCTCGATAGCTCGTTAAAAGATGAAGGCATAAAGATCGGTGACCACTTATCAAGCCCACTTGCGGAAGCATCCTTTAAGGTTATCGATTTTGTTGAGGACAAACGATTCAACCACTCACCAGTTGCTTTTATTAATCGAGTAGATTTTAAGAATATGTTTAGAACTGAAGAATTGCAGCTCATTTATTCAACCCAAAAAAATGAGGATGTGAATGGACTACAGTCATTTTCTAAGAAGGAGTTTCTTTCTACAATTCCTAGTTACCAGGCAGAACAAATGACACTTACTATGATTGTTTGGTTTCTAGTCGTTATTAGTGGAATGCTATTTGCCATTTTCTTTTATATGATGAATGTCCAGAAGATAGGTATGTATGGAATACTCAAAGCCCTAGGAATTCGTAACAGTGATTTGTTCAAGATGATTTGGAGTCAGATGGGGCTTATTACACTAACCGCGCTTCTTGTTTCTGCGTTATTAAGCCAGTTTTTTCAATTCTTCGCTCCTGAAACAATCCCTTACAACCTATCCATCACAACAACGATTCAATTATCGATCGTATTCGTCATTGTTGGCTTCTTAGGGTCTACCCTATCAGGCTATCAAATTAAGCAAGTTGAACCTTTACAAGCTATTCAGCAAGGAGAGTCCTAACATGAGTCAATTACTGATAGAAAACGTAAGAAAGTCATTTGTAAATGGAAAATCTGAAGAAGAAGTATTAAAAGGAGTGGATTTATCACTTAAGCAAGGTGAAGTGACAGCATTAATAGGTGCTTCAGGATCAGGTAAAAGTACATTACTTACAATCGCCGCTGGTCTTCAACCTCTCTCAAATGGTCGAGTAGTATTTGAAGATCAGAATCTAACCGAAATGAATTCAGACCACTTAAGAAAAATTAGAGCGCAGCATTTCGGCTTTGTTTTTCAATCTTCCCACCTTGTTCCTTTTTTGACAGTTGAAGAGCAACTCTCACTAATGATGGAAATCTCCGGAATGAAAGAAACGAAAAGAGCCAAGCAAATACAGATAAAGAAAACTTTAAAAAAGGTTGGAATGATTCATCGCATTACAGCCTATCCATCGTCCTTATCAGGAGGGGAAAAACAACGTGTAGCAGTGGCACGTGCTATCATTCACAATCCAAGAGTACTGTTCGCTGATGAGCCAACAGCGAGTTTGGATTCAAAGAAGTCGAGGGATACGATGAAGTTGATTCAGCAATTAACTAGATCTTTAAATATGATTACCTTAGCGGTTACTCATGATAATGAGATGTTAGATTATGCGGATCATATTGTTAGGATGAGTGATGGAAAAATAGTTAATTAGAAGTTCCCACAGTATAATCGAGTTTAAGTTATGCAAACCAACCAACAATAAGAGCGCCAAAATCAATGTGATGTGGCGCTCCTTTTTATGTGTGAAATAAGTTTTCTGCTCGAAAACAGAAACCGCTTTTGTATATTTTTAACTGCCATTTCATCTCAAGTTTATCTCAGTAATCTGAGAAACCTATACTGGAGGTTGGAGTCCTGCTAAGAGTAATTGCTTAGAAGCCAAGTAAGTAATAAAAGAAATAGTATCAATTTAAATATTTGATACAGAATCGACTAACACACTAATTACTAGATGTGAGGCTAGTTTCAAACAAATCAATAATATGGAGAAACCTTTCTGCTTCACGGAAGACATGGTCTGCAAGAAGTGGATGGATATTACTCTTGATCCTACATTCTTCAATCAATTCTTTTGCTGCTTTCTTAAAATCCCTTAGTGAAACGGCTGATACACGATTTTCATCAAGGAACTGATTTAATAGTGGTTGAGTTTCTGATTGTGGTCGCATTGAATCTAGGTCAACCGCTTGAAACACTAATCGATCAAAATCATGACTAAACTCCTGGGCTTGATCAACCAATTTCCTTTCTGAAGGGTCAAGAAGGTGACCAATAAACTTTGAGTGATCTGCCATGATTCTTAAGAAGAATACATTTTCTTTTATTATTTTGGCAGCTGTTGGTTGTAACTTTCCTTCATTTAATTCTTTTAACCGTTTTGCAAAATAAGCGGCCTCCCGACTTGTATGGTCAAGTAATAATGGAAAATTGTTAGATGTAATCTCACACCGTAATGATAATCCTAGAACTTTCCTCTTATACGCCCAAATGGAAGTAGCTGCTTGATATACCTGGCTATTAAATTTTGCAATTTGTTGAGGATCTGTTTGCGTAGAATATTGACTTAGCTGTTCTTCAATTCGTTCAAAAAGGTCAATGAATTCCTGTGCTTCTTGAATTAGCTTCGAATCATTAAAACTAAATCCTAGACTTAGAAACAAAGCATGTTCTTTCATAATCCTAGACCAGAAGTGGATTTCATCTAATGAACGGGATACAAATTCAATAGCCATACATTCCCCCCTTAACGTTTTCGCCCTTCAGATTATATGCACCCTGTAAATTCTATATGTCGGCTGAACTCCCTGTTTGTACTTCACTTGTCTTACTAATTTTCAAGAAATATATATCCTCATAGTGAATTAATAACTAGAACCTCTTATACCAGAGTCCTGCTAAACGGAGAATAACGATCACTTAGTGCCGGAATCGCCCCCAACTTTTTAAGAAGAGCGTATTGCTTCAGAAATGCTCCGAGATTACAGAAGACTCAGTATCAAGATATTTCTGTTTACAACAATCTCATCAGCTCTTCTTGAATTTTGGTTTACTAAAATACGCCCCTAATAGCATAAATAAGAAAGCTACCAGTATTCCAGTAGCTTCCTGATTAAACAGGATAGAAACAGGAATAGTTAAAGCTGCTAAAATAAAAAACAACCTCACCAACATTTGCACACACCTCTTTACACTTGCTAACAGTAGAAAAAAATCACGAAACCTAATACATACCGTTTTCCATATTGAGATACTGAAGCAGATATGCACCTATCGCTCCGAGATAATGGAACTATAAAGACATGCCTTGAAAAAGCGAAAGGGTTATAAATAAAGTAGATAATGAACCAGCAGACAGTAATGTAACCATCTTCCACCAGCTTATTTCTTTTGAAGGCTTTACAGCTTCTTTAGATACCTTAACCCATATAACCATGGATACTAAAACTAATATAAAAATCATTTCATTGCCCATATTTGACACCCCCCATATTTTTTTATACTTACGGTATATACGGTTCAGAATAATTAATGATTCATTTATTAGATTGACTTTTTTTAATACTTAATACCAATTATTTCAAATTACCTTGAATAACTCAATCTTTTATTTCAAATAAAAAAAGCCTATCTTATTACAGATAAGCTCCGAGATAATTGAACAACGGAAAACGTTAGAAAGTAACTTATATCACCTAATAATTAACATCTTTATTACTAAAGCGCAGAGATCTTTGGAACGAAACGGTAAGACCTAATATGATCGTAGCTAACCCAGACATAAATAATGTATTGGCAGCACCAAAATACTCTCCTAATAAACCACCGATAAATGTACCAAAAGGAAAGCCTATTCCTGCAATAAATCCCATGACACCTATGACCCTTCCTCTCAAATGATTTGGGATCAGTTTTTGCTCTAGAGTAGGTTCAACAATGTTATAAGGTGCATACACCATTCCACCAGAAAACATAATCAAATAAACAATAGTTTCGTTGGTAAAAAAACTGATTAGAAGTGGAGCTACTCCCCATAAACTAATGACGATACCGAGTGAATAAGAGTAATAAATCGTAATGTTTAACCTCACCCAAATAAACGAACCTAAAAGTGCTCCTACCGCAAAAACTGTCCAAATCATACCCAGAGTATCTGGACCAGAATCCAAATGACTCCCTACAAAAACAGGTAACACAGGTTCTAAGGGAGCATAAGTGATGTTAAATATTAACGTGACGCTGGATATGATGATTAGAACTCTATGATTACGTAAGAACGTAAACCCATCTACGATTTCTTTTATGATTCTATAATTTCTTTTCTTCAATCGCCTTGGTTCTACTCCCTGTTGGAAACTACTATAAGGAATGAAGAAGTAGAGAATAGCTGCCAAGAAAAAGAAAAAAACAGCAACGATTAATGTGAGTGACGCCCCTATGTATGCTGCGGAAAAACCTCCGATTGCAGGACCGATTAAATAGCCAGATTGACCAGCCATTGCTACCAGTGCATTAGCGCTTTGCAAATCTTCCTGATCTACAAAAGCAGGCAATATGGTCATACTTCCGATATCAGTAAAAGCTGATAAAAGACCGTTAATAAAAACAACTATTAAGATTATAGGAAGAGTCAATTCATCTCCCCAATATAATAGTGGAATTAATAAAATGAATATTCCTCTCAATACATTTTCAGCAATCATGATCGTACGTCTGTTAAATTCATCTAAAAGCGACCCTACAAAAATACTTGATAAAAGTGGAGCAATGGTAGCAGAAGTAATGACAAATCCGATAGCTGATGCAGAATTAGTCAATTCATAAACAAACCATGCCAAGGCTACCCAAGAGATTTTCTTTCCTAAATCAAGAATTAATCTTGCTATAACTAAAAATTTAAAGTCTCTATTTTTGAATAAATAGAACATACAACATATAACCTTTCTAAGAAGTGCCTTTATTCTTTCAACTAAGAATTTTTACCTTATTCTGCATCTATTCTTAATCCAATTATTTCAAATAAAGCCACTTACCGCAAATTCTTACTGTATAAAAATGAGAGCCTATCTCTATTAAAGATAAGCTCCGATAATGTGGAACAAGCACAAATTAAAGAATAAAGAAAATCAGTCCCATACCAACCAGAATCGCTCCGAGCCATATAATAAAACCTTTAGGTGAATTTGGATCTGTTATTACATCAAACAATGTTATTAATAATGATTTTACCCTAGTGGATTCGTCATAATCTTTCCAAGCTGCTCTTAATCCACCAAAAAGGATTAAGAGTCCTACTACAACAATTATAGTTGGTACCAGAAGCCATAGTTCCTCAATCATCTTTGATTCTTATCCTCTCTTATCCCCCATCACGCCTCATACTTTCTCTAAACTGCACTATTTGAAGTAATAAAATTGTTTTAATTGATCGTCAAACTCTCTCCAAGTAGATGTCATATATGGGGCTTCCATATCCAATATTGTTTTTACATCTTCAGCTACTAATTCAATCCGTTTTATTGGATCATCTCTTTTTCCTGCTGGGAAAATTGCCAATTTAGTTAGCTCTTTTTCACCATTTTCCCAAGTCCATTCTTTAAGGGGCAGTTGACTGATTTTTTCGTTAGAAGGTATTACTGTTCCTTGCCAATCACAAATCTCAAAGAGAGGATATCTATCTCCATTCCATTCTTCAAGAATGCCAATCACCTTCAAAATAATGTAACTTTCTGAAAGCAATCGATAACTAATCGCGTCACCGGCTTCTAAAAATGTTTCGCTAATAAACCTTTTTCGCACTTTTTTAGCTTCTGGTTGTGTTGAATTTAACTGTTCTTTAAGTTTAAGTAGAACTGTTTCGCGTTTCTGTTTTAGTTTAGGATCTTCATCCCAACGTATAAGATCATCACCACTATCAATAACTTGAAGTGCTTTAACCTTCACTTCGTCTTGGAGTCTTCCTAATTTCCATTGTATTAAAGCAAAGGATAACCAAAATGTTGTGATCTCTTCTTCATCTAGCTCACTATCAAATTCATCAATTACTACTTTGCTTGCTTCTTCACTAGAGTAGTTATCACCTAGTAAGTCTTTATATCTTAAGCTAATATCTTCAGCTATATCGTCGGATAATATCGCTACTCCCCAAGCACCCATTCTGCATCGCTCCCAAATTATTTATTAGCATTATCCAAGTCTAATAACTCAAGCAAGCTCTTCTCCAGAGCAGCTTTTAAATCATTATTCTTGAAATCAAACAAGGTTCCTGTACCCTTTCTATAGCCTCCAAAATAATACCAAAGGGAAATCGTCTCAGCATTGAACTCTTCACTAAATTTTAGACCATCATAATCAATTGATATTTGGGAACGGTATTCTTTTTCCAAACAACTTTCATAAGTTAAATTCTCAAACTCATCGCCATCAATGTCCCTGGCAACCCTTAACCTAAGGTTTTTCTTTCCTCTTTCGTCAAAGCGTTTTACATAATCCTTTTGCAAATCTGTACATAACTTAATTGCCAACTGCTCTAAATCAATGATTCTCTTTTTTAATCCTTCATTTATATTACTTTGAGGTAATTCAATATATCTATTATCAATATCGGATGATGTCTCTAACCTTGTAAATCTTCGAAACAAGTCACTCAACCCCTGCCAAATAGATAATATGAAAGCTAATTTAAAATGCCCTTAAATTAAATACACAAAAAGGAGCGTAATCCTTTTTAGGTTAACGCTCCGAGATTGTTGAACTGTGCAGATAGATTAAGTCTGCGCATTAGCAACTAGAAATCGTTCGGATCAGCCCAAACAAAGTCTTCATCTGCTAATTCATTAGATTTGCTGTTCTTCTTATCGTTTAATTCACTTAGGAAGTTTTTAATTGTATCTTCTAACGCCATTTCAATCGTGTTTCCAGAGCCTACACCAAACTCTGGCGATTCATTTACAACCACTCCAACATTCGTAAATCCTTTATAACTGCCTCTTTTGTTTTCAAAAATCTTCACCTTAAATTTACCTGTAGGCACTGTTTCTATTTCCCACACTTGGAATTCCGCCACGAATTTATTTATAGCAGAAATTCCGATGATTTCTACTTCTTTCCACTCGGACACTAATACACCACCAATCTATGCACTGTTATGTTTACATCTACTTAGTAATCGCTCCGAGATAATGGAAGAAATACTTTCTACATCTACTTTAATCACGCTGCCTTTTACCTATGTTATAACCAGTAATAATCCCTACTATTGTAAGAAATAAAATATCCTCTTCAAAGTCATTGAAAAATACCCCATATAATGCCCAAACTATTATAAAAGTAAATATTGAAATAAATAATCCTTTCATCTTCATTCCACCTTTTATACCTTCAGTTCAATATCTAAAACTCTATTCCAATTGTTTCAAAGGAGCGTAAATAACTCAATCATTTATTTTACAAAAAAAGCCTATCCTATTACAGATAAGCTCCGAGTTTACGGAACAATAGACACAATTCCTTGTTCTTAAATTACGCCCAATTGCGAAAGAATCCAATCGAGTAGGGGACTAGCCAATCAATGGCTAGTCCCCTACTCGATTTATTCAAAAGCTCCTGAACAAGCTCCAATAACTGTGGAAACCCCAAATAAATCTAATAAAGCTTCCTTAGCATCAGGGCCAGCATCTCCAGCAGCCAGTTTAACAGCTTGTTTTATCGAAGCTGTTTTACTCAAGTTATCTTCTCTTGACATTTTGTAATAAGGTTTTAGAGCTTTTACAAATTTCGTAGCTCCTCCTACTGTTTTTAAAGCTGATTTTACTTTCAATATTTTTGCAGGGGTAAAGTTAACAACTATAGCAGTTCCTACTGCCCCAACGCAGCTTGCAATACCGCCAATACTAGCAGGTTGTATAGCAATTTCACCATTAGATAATTCATTAGTATTAAAATCAAAATCACTTTCTTTTTCTAAATAATCCTCAATAGCATGATTACCTCGCTCGATGACATGGTCTGGCATATTTTCAATTGCTGTTAAAAGTTCAATTAATTGTTCTTCTTGTAAGCTTAAGTCACCATCATATACTTCATCAGCATATGCTTTATTAAAAGAAAGACTTGTCATAGAAAATGCTAATAAAATAACTGTGAAAATCAGAATTAATTTATTATTTTTTACTAACATTTTTTATCCCCTTCATAAATAGTTTTTTAGTGATCCGAATCTTTGATAAAGAACTTTAAAATAATTACAAACAAGAAAATAGCTACTATAATAATTGCTTTAAAGGTTTCGTCTATATCATTAATGAAAAATAATATAGAAATGATAAATAAGCATAAAATATATACCCATTCCTTAGTAGTTTGTTTCATATGTAACCTCCTAACTAAATGGAATATAGTAAAATTTTAGTATTATTGTTACAATAGGTCAATGTCGGATTGCCGATTTTCTGAGTTTTCAAGAGTTTAAAATTTTCTATCTCGAATATTCATAAGGTTTTTGTCTGTTTGTCCTCAACAATCTTGGTCCTCTTTTTACTGAATAAGACATTTCACCTGTTATTTTGTTTTTGACCAAACTTCATCAATATTAGCTATATGTTTAGTTATAATAGTTGCAAAATCAAATTTAGATAGGTAAGCGTCAAATAATCCCCATCTTCCAAGGAAGGTGGGGATTATTTGACGCTTACAAACATTAGAGGAAGATTATGCTTTTTTCAATGTCAATCACACTTAATTAGGGAGAGCCTTATTCTGGAATATACTCCTTATGATTTCTATATTATTCCACCTGTTATGGATCATTAAAAGAGGAGCCTACCTTATTGAAGATAAGCTCCGATTTAATTCAATAAAGAGAATAACTTGGTTTCACATCACTTTCTGTATAAATGTAAACTAGCATTAAGACACATAAAACATCATTAAATAAAACAGCCATTAAACCAGCGCTGTTGAAACCAAGATAAACAGCACCAACAAGTAACAATAGAACCAAGAGAAGTTTATCCATCATTATCCACTACCTTCTCCTTTTAATTATTTCTATTTACTCCATTTATCTACTCAATCATTTCAATACCAATTATTTCAAATTCCAATGACTAACTCAATCTTTATTTTATTCAAATTAGAGCTTATCCTAATTACAGATAAGCTCCGAGATTATGGAACACCTCACAAACTAATTCATTTTTCAAATTCGATGTTTGGTAGAAGCGTAACATTATCTTGTTGGTTTAAAATATTTGTTACATCTTTTACCGAACCTTCATCCAATCGGTATGTTAGGCTATCTTCTGGTAAAAGACTTTGAATGAACCCTTCTCCATCTTCAGTAATCCATAATTGAAATGCTTTATTATTGCTTCCTTCAATAATAAGATTGTAGGTCAATACTGGAGGGGTTTTAATTACCTTTTGATCATCAAGTTCTTTTGCATTGTTGGTGGCACCAACGAATACATCTACCTCTTCCTTCTCTTTAAACGCTACTTCTTCTGATTGTTTTTCATTTCCAATCCAAAAGCTTGCTTCTACTTTTTCAACATTTTGTAATTCGTTAGTTGAACAGGCGCTTAGAGATATTGAAAGTATAATCATAATCAATAGGTTTCTTTTCATTATTTGTCCTCCCGGTTATTCTACCCTTCTCCCTAAAGCCTACTTAGCCTTACAATTTATTACGCAAACGCTTCGATTTAAAGGAATAATCCTTCTAAGAGTTATCTCCTTTTTCTCATTATAAGAAGTATGGCAACTACTATTAGAATGATTGGAACTAGAGAAATTAATGCTATGCTCATTCCGCCCATCCCCATATTATCCCTCCTATCAATACCGCACGCCCTGCACTATCTGTATAGAGCGCTTACCTTATCTTCAGCAAAAGCTCCGAGATTGTGAAAGACTTGATATCGAGATATCTCTTACTTCTAATTCCTTATATCCATTTGTGGTATTAGAATTCTTATGCCTTTTTTAAAGAAGGGTGTAAATAAATAAAGGAAGCAAAAGTGGAAATTATACCACCAATAAAAAATGTTAAAGTTGTGCTATACTGTTCAGCAAGAATTCCAGCAGTCAACGCTGCGACGGGCATCAATATCCATGTCATAAATCGACTAGTAGCTTGTACCCGACCTAGTAAATGATCTGGCGTTAACTTCTGGCGAATTGTCACAATACAAGGATTCATAATAGAAGCAGAAATCGTACCAAGTGCATTCATTAACGCTAACCATATAAAAGAATTATTCATACCAAAAGCTATAATAGACACTCCCCCCACAAGTGATGCAAAGAATAAAATAGTTCTGTAAGAAAAGTGTTTTTTTAGTATGTTTGTTATTAACGCCCCTCCAATTGCGGCAATACCACCAATAGATAGCACATAACCTATTAAAATTGAATCTAATCCAGCAGTGGATTTTAAATGAATGACCAACATTGTTAAGAAGAGTGTCGAGCCAAATATTGAGAAAAACATCGCTAAATTCGTATAAAGGATCGGCTTCTTTTGGATAACAAAATGAAAGCCTTCTTTTATATCAGTAAACACCTTAGAGCTAGTTATTTTTTCTTTTTGAACGTTACTCTCAATATTCAAACTCCATACCACTAAAAATCCGATTAAGAAAGTCAAACTGTTTATTATCAAACCCATACCAGGATTGAAGATACTTATAATGATTCCGCCTAAGCCTGGAGCTATAAATACAGCCGTTTGAAATATTCCTGTATTAATGGAGTTTACTAATTGTAAGTCCCTTTTTTGCACTAATTTAGGGACAGATGCAAATTGCGAAGTATTATATACTTGTGTCAACACTCCAACAAGCAGTGCACCTGCATAAATTCCCCATATAGTAAGTTGATCTGTTAAATACAAACAACCTAATAGTCCAACCGTTAAAAATCTTCCTAAATCACAAATCATTAGTAACTTTTTACGATTGAAACGATCCGCCAAAACACCTGTAAAGGGCTGAATTAAGATAGGAAGCCTCTCTAGTGCTGCAACTATGCCCATACTTAATGGTGATCCAGTAATAGCTAATACGATTAGTGGCAAAGCAATTAAATATATTTGGTCTCCAAAAAAAGAAACTAAATTTCCACCTATAAACCGAAATACCTGGAAATTCTTTTTGAATTCAGGTACTACTTCTTTTGAATCAAATTGTGCATTAGGAACTCCCATGAAACTTCCCCCTTTTACTAATCCCTTTCCAAGAAAAGTTTTAAATCTGTTGATAAATGATCTAGCACACTATCATCAATAGAATATTTATTGGAATTCTGAGAAACGATCCTTGCAGATTTTAAAATTTTCAAATGATGGTGAACGGTGGTTTTACCTAACTTCAGTTCAGTGGTTAACTCTTGCAGAGATGTCGGCTCTTCCTTAATCATCTTTAAAATCCTTAAACGCGTTTCATCTCCTAATGCTTTATACTTTTGTACCAACAGTTTATTAGGAACAAATTTATCCTCACTTGAAATACTTTCATTAGAGACCGCATAATAAAAGACCTTAACGCCTTCTAAGTCTGCTTCGACATTCCATGGACGATATATGTAATGGGGTATCAAAATAACCTTATAAACACTTGGTTCCGGCAGGTATTTCACTCCATCTGTTGCCCACTCAACAAATTGTTCTGGTTCTAAACTTCCAAGCATTTTTTCCTTTGAAGCCATGTCCCTTTGAAGTATTGCTTCGAGTTTATTTTTATCGGGCTCGATAATTGCGCTATACCAACCAGACATTACTACTAGAAGATGGCTTTTCAATTCCTCGCAGGAAACTTTAGTAATAAATTCAAGGTAAGATGGTAGGAAAGGATGTTCATGATTCCTCTTTTGTAATTCCTGAAGCGCTTTTGCAGATCCATTTAATAAATCTCTTTTCAACACTTCTTGTTCATTACCAAGATAAGGTATAGAAATGTTCTTTAATTGCTCGTCAGATAAACTCCTCACATAATCATTAAACGAAGATAAATTCTCGAAATCTTTTTGATGGAGAAGCTGAAGAATGGTTTTCCAAGTATTATTTTTTTGTACATATTCTAGTTCTTCTATCATGCTTTTTGATAAAGATTGGTGAATCAGTTCTCTCTTTTCTTTAGAAAGATCAAGTGTATCAATCAAAGATTCATTCGTTATAGCTGCTATGCCTAAAGCAACTTCCCATAATAAAGAGCTTTTTAGCTCAAGCTTATATTTCTCCCTTCTTCGTTTAGTTCCAGTAGAAATAAGTTCCATATTTATCACCTCTTGGTATATATTCTATAATTATAGAATATAAAATTCAATATATTTAAAATAATTCAATTTAAAAAAATCTCCTCATGAAGAGAAGATCTTTTCTAAGAATATCTGTTTGTTGTTGCTTCATTGGATTAAAACCGCCTCAACATATATACTAGCTTTCATGGGAAGCTATCTTATTACAGATAAGCTCCGATATAACAGAACACAGTTATTGAAAATTAATCATGATTGGCAACTGCTTTACCTTTCTTCAAAGCGTCACCAAGTTCGTTGATCATAATCGCTACCACGATTAATAACACGCCTATCCACTGCAATAACGAAACAGATTCAGAGAGAACCATCATAGCCGATATGATGGCGACAGGTAACTCGATAGCGCTCAACACATTCGCAAGTCTTCCTGTGATCAACGGTGCTCCTTTCGCAAAGAAAAGGGTAGGGATTACACCACCAACAAGAGCTAGTCCAGCACCTAATAACCATAAGCGACCGTCAGTCGGATTCAGAGAGGGAATGTCTTGAAAGAACACGATCAATACTAGAATCGTAGAACCTGTAACCATCAACGAGCTTCGAATAATAGGATGCGAACGAGTGGCGACTTGTCCACTAAAAAAAATAAACCCTGCATACGAAGCCGCTGCTAGAAGTCCAAGAATTAAACCGACAGGATGCAAATCCGAGACGTCGCCAGCGATGATGTTCGAGGCAAAAACTACCCCGGTTAACGTCACGAATAGAGCTAGGAAATTCATTACTGTTGGTCTAATCTTGCTAAAGATCCACTCGTATATCATCCCGATCCATACAAATTGAAAGAGTAGAATGATCGCTAACGAAGCAGTTAAATACTGCATTGATCCGTAATAGAAAACACTTGTTAACCCCATCGCAGTTCCTGTGAACATTACTTTTATAAAATCAGATTTTGATAAATTCTTTATTTTCAAACCATTAACAAGGCTCATCCCCCACAACAAAACGAAGGCGAGAAGCATCTGTACCATGTTGATTTGCCCTAAGGAATACCCATATTCAAACCCAGTTTTCACAAATATAGGAGTAAACCCGAAGCTTCCAGCTCCCAATAAGACAAATACGATTCCTTTTACCTTCATAAAAAGTACTCCCTTTATATAAGATTCTCTCTTTTTATAGGCCGTGACACTACCATCTTTCTACTTTTCTTTTTATAGAAAAAGGCGCACTCCCAATGCAATAAGGAGTTACGTCCTTTTATAAACCTATGTAGCGTTACGAATACCGTCGCTGTTTAAAAAACATCACATCGAAAAAAGTAATCCCAACCGCAATTCCAAAAGTAACAAAGAAATTATAAGCATGTACTTCTGAAGAAATAAGATATGAGGTTGCGATATCTATTACGCTAAGAGCTCCAAACCATGCTAGGACTTTAAAGAACCTCAGCTTCTTCTCACTTCTTTCCATTTTCAAAGTTTTCATAAGTGCAAAAATGGCTAGATACACCAGATATAGAAACAAATAAACTAAACAACCAACAACAGTAACAATCCCAAAGGTACTGTCAGAATCCGTATAAACGAGTAACACCATTACCCCTAAACTAATCAGCAAAATACTAAATAAAGCTACATTGACAGCATGCAATCTTCTCACCGTTCATACCCCTTTTGCGAAATCATATCCGATTGTTGACGTTTCTTTTATAGTCCTTTTGAACCAGTGATATTAAAATATTGCTCCGATATTATGGACTATGCTCCTGAATATACTGATTAAATATTTTCTCCTCATTTAGTCATAAGTTTCTTCATCTTAGGTGAAATTAATAACATTATGATATGAGGAGATTTAATTATGTCTTTGAGAGTTTCAGCCCTAACTATATCTTTTCTCATTGTCTCACTAATAACTTCACCTGACACTTATGCTTTTTCAGAAGATAAT
Source organism: Pseudalkalibacillus hwajinpoensis (assembly GCF_015234585.1). Lineage (NCBI taxonomy): Bacteria > Bacillati > Bacillota > Bacilli > Caryophanales > Guptibacillaceae > Guptibacillus > Guptibacillus hwajinpoensis. The sequence goes on along the minus strand of NZ_JADFCM010000001.1, from coordinate 886,982 downwards.
CACTTGTGTAATATAGACCAATTAATAGTGAAAGACATTACGAGGAGTTATCCTGAACTAATGCCTTTGTTAAAAAGCAACAATTCAATTCGCTATTCAATAGATGATTTACAAAAAGCACTAGTAATTGAGGGTACCGAAACCTCACATCTTAAATCTTTATTTCCATTGTTTAATGGTGCTTCACAAGGAGAGAAAATGTTATTTATTTTAGGCGGAGAAGAGTCATTACCGCCGAAATATGATAATTCATTTGTGGGATATCTTATATATAAGGCAATTGACGGATCAAATGTAAAGATAACCCTTAGACGAGGAACTGCCTCTTGGGACATAGTAAGTAAAGACAAAGAAAAAGGCAAACGTGTGTACCTTTCAGAGAAATGCAGAAACAATTAAATGAACTTTTTCTAAGGGAGCAATCTTACTAAAGATACGCTCCGAGATTATGGAAAAAGGTTATTAACCAATTGCCATAATATTTTAAACCAAAAATATAAGTGCACTACTCATTTATTTCAGGCAAATTGAATGTTATTCATCCTTAAGAGTCAATATTTTTTCTGTCCTTAAGTTAATAGCCCAATCATAAGAGTTGTTATTGTAATTATAAACTATTACCTCTGGGTGATAATGTTCAACCATTCTTCCCAGACTAAAACTGAGAGATACAGGGGTGGCAGCAAATAAATGAATCCTATTCACTCCGCTCTTCTTCAATTTTGAAAGTAACTCTATGAATCTTTTTTCGTATAAATCGATTTGAGCATAATTAGTAACAGACCAGCGACTTGGAGTTTCTAAACCTAAAGAAATAACTTGTTCTACCCCTGAAGCTGTTTTTATCTCTTCATTCATTATTGAAAATGATTGTTCTATTTTTAATGCAACCTCCTTCTCATAATTAGTGTTTATATCATAATCATTAATAATCTTCATATCAGTATTGTACTTTCTTTTCAATTCGTAAAATCCTTTACCCAGACATTCGGAGTCTTCTCCTTGATATTCATAAAGTATTGCTTCATCAGTACTTTTGAAATGGTATCCATCTAAAAATGCTATTGGCACATGAGGAAACCCTAAATATATTAATGAGTTAGAATTTTTACTGCGTTTTATTGAAATTTTCATTTTAGACCTTTGTTTATCTAAGATTTGTTGAAGGTCTTTATAGTTAATGCTCCCATCATTATTAGTTTTCTTTAAAAAATTTTGAGTGATATACAAACACCCCTGCTCCTGATACTCTCTTTTCACACTATTAAAGTTTGCCTCTTTCTTGGTGAAAGTAGCCAACAATATAAAATCCCTCTTCATAAAACGGAGGATGTGATTAATAACCCAGTTGTATACAATTTGAAGCCATCCCCACTTTTTGTAGAGAATAATGCTTGAAAATATTAAAATTAATAACATAAGTATTGCCGTAACGGGATCACTCTGAATTAGGTTAAATAGCCCTTCAACTGATCGAATTATCTTCATTATATTCTCCTTCAAACAATAAAACTATTTCTTCTGTTTTACGACAACCACTCCATATTTTCAAACCATCTATTCCGCCTATTATAAACAATAAATAATCAGTAAAAGTATCTGATTTTTTCAATAGGTTTTTCCAATTATTCATGTCTTGCTTCGAATAATGTGGTTCTTTTTCAGGATGCGTGTGCCACTCTCCCAGATACATAAGTGTATGATTACTTTGCTTCCATTTTTTCTGTAGAATCGCATTATGACTTTGTTTCTGACGAATATATCTATATCTAGAGCAGTAATCTCCATCTAAAGGTTTGGTATAATCTCTTATAACTATGCCATGGTTAACAGATAAAATTGAGCCAAGCAACATGCCTCCTGTCTCTTTATGATATGACTTTTGTTGTCTCATCCCTTTTATTACTTCTATTACATGCTGTTCTATTAATATCAAATCCTCCTCATATTTAATAACAATCATGGGTAATAGACCACATCTGTATTATCAGCACAGACATCACATGTAGGATTAATATATTCGTAGTTATCCTGCTTCAAACTATCTATTGATTTATTATATCGTTGAGATGTATGAAAACCCTCAGATCGGAAAATTTCTGAAGAACCTTTCCAAGAAACTAAGGGATTGCCTTCTACATCCCCCTCTAAAAATCTCATTACTAACCTTGAGGCAAGTAAGGCTGTTTCCATTGAGTCTATACTTCCATATGGGGTAAAAGAGCCAGCACACCCATTCATGTTTTTAGTGAAAGGAACATCGCTTTCACCTGCAAATGAAGAATACATTCTTAACTCATTGTCTATCAAACATTCATAACAACCTTGATCACCATTATTTAAAACTAGTGCATGCCCACCTAAACCATATGCTTCGACCCAAGTGAAAATTGCCGGAGTAGATGACTTAGAAATAAGCCTGTTAATTTTTCTTTCAATATTTGGATTTCCAATAGCCACTAAAATCAAATCAAATTCATTTAAATCTACTTTCCCAGTATTTATTGTTCTTATTGCTTCCTTAGCGCTTATTTGAATTTTTACGTTCGGATATCTTTTTTCAAATTCTTCTTTTAGTAGTTCAACTTTAGTGTTTCTTCCAATTGATTTATTCATCCCCAAGAAATGTCTATACGAATTTTCGATTTTTAATTCATCATTATCTACCAGGGTAAACTGTTTAATGCCAGATCGAGCTAATATGAATAACAAATCACTTCCTATAGATCCACACCCAATTAATAAAACATTAAGTGACTTCTTAACCCCGCCACCTCTTTGGAGTAACGTTGAGTCATCATTTCTAAATACAAAATAGGGGGTTACTTTAAAATCATCAGTAATACCCTCATCAATTAGTGGAATAACCCTTTTTGAAAGAGATTGATTTATCTTTTCGTATTTCAATCCAATCACTGTTTGCTCACCATTTAACAATGGTATTCTTATCAAATAATAATGCTTACTTTTGTTCATAGAAAATTTCTGTATATCACTTAGCTTCTCGTCATTTATATGTGTTCGAATAATATTAGATATTTCCTTGTTACTCCAAAATCGATCTAATTGAGGAACAGCTCCTTCAAACGTTTTGTCTAAAGGAATATAATATGCTTTTTCAAGACTTCTGGAGTGTATGTTTGTACTAAATAACCTTCCCAGTAATTTTTTAGATCCCATATCACCGTTTAAAAAAGCGAATGCTTTCTTACCAATTGTAAACACAGAAATTTCTTCAGGTTCATCTGCAGGGGGATATAATGATAAAACAAATTCAGCATTTTCCAAAGTTCCAAAATAATAACTGAATTCTCGATGATATTCTTCTTGAGGAGGATTAGAAATCAATACATTTTCTACTCTTTCAAAAACAAAATCAATCGTTTTTTCGGGTATATCACTCCAAATAACACCTTCTTCATCTAAAAAGCAAATCAATCCACTTCTCATAACATGGGGAATATCAGGAATGCTATGAACGTCCTTATCTATGTGGATGATTGGTAACTCGGTTGGGAATAGAGGACTAAAAGTTAGAATTAAGGGAATTTGATAACCAGTTCTTAGTTCGAAAATTAATTTATATTGAAAGGAATCTAAACTTTCAATGCCCGATAAATAAACTTTCTCATGGAGTAAGTTTTGGTAATTGATGGTCATTTTTAAATACCTCTAGCTGAACTAGAAGAAGGGGCACTAGATAAACCAACCTGTTTGTATCTAGCTTCTTTAGATACTGGAATAGGAAATTTCCCTCCAAAAAATCGAGGACTTAAGATCTTACATGAATCATGTGGGTCACTTTTAGTTTCTGCTTCATTAAGTGCACTTTCTAAATCGTTTAGCTTTTGGTAGAAAGAGTCCATTTGCAATCTAGACATCTTTGAAAAAACATTGCTATATGGTTGTACAGGTAATTGATATTCAACAGTAAAAACATTTCTCTCCAATTCATAGTCCCACTGTGAAATAAATCTGCCTTTAAAGTTGCTGACAAAGTGTTTTAAAGCAATTAAATCGTTGTCTTTAAAATCACCTGTAATAGGGTCATAAGTTTGTTTATATGAAAATAAATCAACTGCTGCAATAGTTATTCCAATACTAGGTGGCCGAGCACTTCCAGATGATGCGAAACAAATGTCTTTCCATTTTTTCATGTATCTAACAACTCTCTTAAATTGTTTTTTCTCATTATCAGTAAAAGAGTTTCTTATATGCTCCTTTAGACCTTGTGGGTCCGCGATGTCCCAGTATCTATTGTCATCACTAGAATATTCCTTTCCCCATGCAAGATACAAATAATTATTATATTTAGATCTTAAATAAACAGGTAAATCTACATGATACAATGGTTCATTTTCTGATAGGTAGGTTATTGTTACACAGGGGTTCTTTATCTTTGGTGAAGTGTTAGTGTGGTGACTTAGTATATCTCTTATAATTTTTTTAAGTTCAAGGGGGTCTGGATAATCTTCTTTATGAAGATTAAAAATTACACCTTCATCGATATCATAGTCCTTATCTTCTGGTACAATGCCCAGGTCTACCGCATAACTTCCTTGGTCTATGAATTCAATTTCTGATACATTTTCTCCTTTTTCTCCAAATTTGACTTTAACTCCTTCTTTAATTTTACTGGTAATTATATCTCGCTTCTCTCGTAATTCTTTGTTTTCTTTAAATCGTTTTAGTTTTATTTCATCGTGAAAACTTTCAAATTGTCTTTGAATATCAGCCATTTTTATTCCCCCCAATTTCGTTTTCTTAATTATAAATATACTACAAAAATTGGAAATGATAAATCATTGAACAAATGCTTAAAAGTTTTTCTTCATAGCCTGAACAAATAAATCATTCAGATATTTGTTGAAAATCCATATTGATTTAACTATATTTTTTGATAAAGCTTTTAATTGAACCTATTATCTCGAAACTGAGTCTTCCATTAAACTGCCCTTTAACTGAACAACTACTTCTATTATCCTCATCACCAATATTAACATATTATTCCATAAAATCACTGAACTCCCCTATTCACAAAACATATTTTCTAATAAACTTCGGTTAGAAACATTCAAAAAAGAAAAGACTAGAAGCATTCTATTGTATTGGGAAGGAATTTGATCATGACATTTCCTGTTATTCATACAAACTTCTGGGACGCTGTTCTTGCGGTGCCTGTAGTGATGATTCTGACACAATTAATCAAGATTCTCACACCTATACCTCGTACCTTTGTTCCAACACTAGCGATCATTCTAGGACTTGTGATCTCAGTCTTTTATAGCCATCCTCATCACCTTGTAGCTGGTATCTTTATGGGTTATTTTTACGGATATGCAGCGATTGGAAACTATGCATCTTTAAAGACATCGCTTCTAGCATTAAAAAAGAAAAGAAGAAATAAAGAACATTTTTCATAATCGAATGTCAATCCATATTAAAAGAGCGGACCTCCGAAATCCGGAAGCCCGCTCTTTTGTCTTTGTTTTATTCTTCGCCTAGTTCAACGTTATGATATACCTGTTGCACATCTTCTAATTCTTCAAGCGCATCGATCATTTTCAAGAACTGCTCCTGATCTTCTCCGGCAAGCTCAACGTCATTTTGGGCAAGCATCGTAAGTTCAGCTACGGTAAACTCAGTAATCCCCGCATTTTTAAATGCTTCCTGCACCGCATGGAACTGGTCAGGCTCAGCATAGACGATAACAACCTCATCTTCTTCCATAATGTCACGCACATCTAGATCTGCTTCCATTAACAGCTCAAGTACTTCATCTGCTGATTTGCCTTCAATCCCGAATACGGCTGTTGAGTCGAACATGTAGGCAACTGAACCGTTCACGCCCATGTTTCCACCATTTTTCCCAAATGTTGAACGAACGTCAGATGCCGTGCGGTTTACGTTGTTTGTTAACGTATCAACGATCACCATGGATCCGCTTGGACCAAATCCTTCATAACGAAGCGTGTCGTAATTTTCATCTGCTCCGCCTTTCGCTTTTTCAATCGCACGGTCAATGATTGCTTTTGGTACGTTGTATGTTTTCGCACGTTCGAGAACTAAGCGAAGAGCCTGGTTAGCTACTGGATCCGGTTCCCCCTGCTTTGCTGCTACATAAATTTCACGACCAAACTTAGCATAAATTCGACTTGTATTCGCATCTTTTGATGCTTTCTTTTCCTTAATGTTATTCCATTTACGGCCCATTCTATTTCACTCTTTTCTACTAGTTATCTGTTGCATGACAAATTCAAATTACTCTCTATACGTCTCGTCAATTATACCATATTTTACAGTTAACATTTGCTTTAGGGACTTGGATGAAATAGAAATAATAGTAAACTAATAGAAAAGAGGAGTGATGATTTGAGTCAGAAAAGATTGCGAGATTACGGAGTTACCATTGGGGAAATGGAACCAGGCGAAAAAAATGCGATTACGGACGTGGAAGGAGTAACCGTCGGACATACTACTCTAAATAATGGGGAAGTGCAAACTGGCGTAACAGCGATCTTACCCCATCAAGGGAATTTGTTTCAGAATAAACTAATTGCATCGTCCTATATTCTTAACGGGTTTGGTAAAACAATGGGAACCATTCAGCTGAATGAGCTTGGTACGCTTGAGACGCCAATTATCTTAACGAATACGTTAAGTATCGGAACGGCTGCCGATGCGGTGTTTGATTATATGTTGGAACAAAATCCTGAGATTGGCAACACGACCGGGACGGTTAATCCTATTATAGGCGAATGCAATGATATGTTCTTAAATGATATTCGAGGGCGTCACGTTCGAAAGCATCACGTTCATGAAGCGCTCGCAAATACTTCTAGTACTTTTGAAGAAGGCTCTGTTGGAGCTGGGAGAGGCATGCTATGCTACTCGTTAAAAGGTGGAATTGGCACTGCTTCAAGAAAAATAAAACTCCAAAATGGGAGCTATACCCTTGGTGTCCTTGTTGTCACGAACTTTGGTATTCTTCGTGATCTGCACGTGAATGGAAAGAAAGTAGGCAAGAAGTTAAAAGAAGCTCTTCTTCATTCATGGGAAGAAAGAGATAAAGGGTCCGTCATGGTGATGGTTGCAACAGATCTTCCCGTTTCTGAAAGACAGCTTCATCGTATTATTAAACGGGCTTCTACAGGTCTTGCAAGAACAGGATCCATTATCACAACAGGTAGTGGTGAAGTTATCATTGGGTTTTCCACCGCTAACACAGTCTCTCATCAATATAAACCGCAAACTCAATCACTAGAAACCATTCATGAAGAAGAAATCGACACCGCTTTTCGTGCCGTTGGGGAAGCGACGGAAGAAGCCGTTCTGAATTCGTTAGTAACCGCAACAAATGTGATTGGACGAAAAGGGAATGAGAGACCAACGTTAATGGATTTACTTCAGAAATTTAGTATGAAACTTACATAAAATAAAAATCCTCCCGTCATCACGACAGGAGGATTTTATTAACGGTTGCGTGCTACATAAGGATAGATTGGGTTTTTCAATTGGAATTCATACGTATTGCCATCAACGATTCCAACGACCTTATTGCTATCGTAAAGATCTAGCATAAAGTCTGCCATTTCTTTTGCTGTATGGAACTTTGGCACAGTGCCTTCATATTCGAAATTATCTACATCCATTGAACGGTTTGCAAATTCTGTCTCCGTCGCTGCTGGTGCCAGAACTTTAGCCTGCATTTTTGCCCCCTGTCCTTGAAGCTCCTGTGCAAGTCCTTCTGTAAAGGCACTTACAAAGAATTTCGTTGCACAATACGTCACGGCATCGGCTACGATCGTATAGCCTCCACCAGATGAAACGTTAATCAATTGCGTTCCTTCTACATTCGCATAGTCACGAACATACAAGGACGAAAGAATCGTTAACGCCTCATTGTTCAAACGAAGCATTGTTTCAATTTTAGGAAGCTTCTGCTCACCAACTGGATCGAAATTACCGAATCCTGCATTGTTAATAAATGTTTCAATTTCAATATTTTCTAAGCTTTCATAAAATGCGTAAACATTATCATTCAAAGATAAATCCGCTTCACGAATAATCACATCAAGGTCAGAATTGATTTTGTGTACTTCGCTTTTCAACTCTTCTAATTTGGCTGTGCGACGCGCAGCAATGACAAGGTTCTTCCCTCTTGCCGCAAACGCTAGTGCAGCTTCATATCCAATACCTGAACTTGCTCCTGTAATAACGGTGTACTTCATGCCAATCCCTCCACTTATTCATTATGATACAATCTTATTGTAGACGTTTGAGTGCACTCTAAGTCAAACGATAACTAAAAAGTGAGAGGCGATTGAATGTACTCGATAAGTGAAATAGCCGAAAAGGTTGACATAAGTGCTCATACCCTTCGTTATTATGAAAAAGAAGGAATCATTGATCCTGTTCGTAATGATAGTGGTGTTAGACAATTCGACGAAAAGCACTTGCAATGGTTGCAGTTCGTCAAAAAATTAAGAGAAACCCAAATGCCCGTCTCTCAAATTAAAGAATATACGCGGTTATTTCTTGAAGGAGAACACACTGCGAATGCACGCCTTAGACTCCTTGAAGATCATCGGCAGTTTATTCGTGATCAAATCGAGACCCTTCTTGGAACGGATGATATGTTATCCAAGAAAATTTCAACATATAAAGAACTGATGGAGAAATCCTTGATGAAATAATGAAAAGTCCCGCTCCTTAAAGGAACGGGACTTTCCTTGCTTTAGTTACCTCTTCCGCTACTCCAGATACGCATCACTTGCTCCGCTGAAAAGGCCAATTGAGATTTTGTTACGTCTGGGTTAAGAGCATGTTCTAATGAATGACATCCTTGCTGAATCGAAAGTACTCCCGATAATGTTTCATACAAGTTATCCACCAGTTCAACAACCTGCCCTGCTAAGGCAAAGCATGGGATGTTGTGTTTTTTCGCAAGTTTTCCAACTCCAGACGGAACTTTCCCATAAGCAGTTTGATCATCCATTTGCCCTTCCCCAGTAAAAGCGATGTCAGCCACTGCGAGCTTTTCTTCTACTTTTAGCAGTTCAAGCATCCACTCAATTCCAGGGACATAAGTCGCTCCAAGAGAATAGAGTGATCCCCCAATCCCTCCTGCCGCTCCTGCTCCTTTTTGAGAAGGAGGAAGAGAAAGAAGATCTGCTACTCTATGAAGAGCAGCATCATAAGTCGGAATTTCTTCTTTCTTCATGCCTTTTTGCGGTCCAAAAACAGCAGCAGCTCCCCTTTGACCTGCATAAGGGTTGTCCACATCCGTCACGATATAAAGATTCGCATTAAGCTGACTACTACTTTCACGGATGGATGCGGTGTCTAGTAAAGGATTCTGGTGGAGAGGAAGTTCTTCGCATGAATGATCAAAACACGTATACCCTAGGGCCTGTAACATTCCTAGCCCTCCATCGGTGGTCCCCGTCCCTCCCAGGAAGACGTATATGTCTTTAGCGCCTTTTTCTTCAGCATCCTGGATCAGCTCACCAACACCATAGCTTGTTAAACGTGAAGGTTCTAAGTTGTCTGATGAAATCAAATGCAGCCCCACCGCTTCAGCCGATTCAATGTACGCGGCTTGCTCTGTTCGATAATAACGAGCGCTTCGTTTTTTTCCGTCTAGCTGGTGGATCGGCACCATTACAAAGTGTCCCGGCAATGTTTGGATCGCTTCCAATGACCCTTCTCCTCCGTCTGCTACCGGAATAACGTCAACGACACTATCAGGGAATACTCGCTTAATCCCGAACTTAACCGCCTCACCTGCATCCTTCGAGGATAAAGAACCTTTGAACGAGTCCATCGCAATCAATACATTCATTTCTCCACCTCCTTTTGCTATTGAATTAAGAAGCTTCTCACCTGGCTTGGTGACAGTTCGACAGATGCTTCAATTGGAGAAACATTCGTTTTCACTTCATTTAAATTCACTTCATTCACTTGCTGAATAGCTTCATGCTCTAACTGTACCTTTTCCTCACGAGCTGTTGGGTTATAATAGCGAATCAATAGCCCTTCATCCAACTCTGCTTTCTTCAATGTACTCATGACCAAATTCGATTCTTCAAATGAGAAGAGAGTAAAGACAGATGGGACTTGAATATCTTCTTGATTCAGTTTCATCGCATTATGAGGAATTTTATTATATGAAATGAAAGGACTCACATACCGTTTTGCTAGCTGAGCTACTTTTGCCTCATCTCGATTGCCTTTTACATAAGCGAATCCAAATTCAAATTGGTACTCGCCGAGCATTTGGGAGTCCGGGGTCGGTAATTTAATTCCTGATGGACGCCCTGGACGTCGAACAAGCTCTTCCTTACCAAGAACACCAACGCTTCTAAAGAGCGTGAGCGCAATTGTATCAAAACGCTCTCCAATAATCTCATATTCTCTCACGCTGTTTGTCATGACCACGGCTGTTTTTTTCTCATCTTCTAGTCCCACATAACTAAGGAAAGGATAAATCGCATCCGGTCGCTCATCCCAACCTTCTTTTTCCCAAACGGCCATTCCATCATCAATGACTTTTCGTTCAATCGTTCCGAACTGTTGATCTGCAAAGGAAAATGAGCTAGCAATCTGTGTTGGAAGTAAGACGCGAATTCGGTGATCCTTCACATTATTAATCACATTACAGGAAACCTCTATCACGTTACCTTTGATTGGAATTGTAAGCTCAATGTGAAAATCAACTGTAGCAGAACGTTTACCATTCTGCTTCCTCGCTTCAAGATCTGCTGGTAAAGTCCATTGATAAGTTATAGTAGCACGATGAGTCTGTTGGGTTGACTGTAAGCTTATTTGAGCATCTTTTATTTCATCGACACTAAAGCGAGGTTTTTCACCTTCTAATGGCGAGAAATCATATTCATCTCCATCATCTCCAACATTCTCAAGTCCAAGAACGCCTTCATGAGTTTGACCAGTCTGTTTATCAGTTAGTGATAACGTACCGTTTTGCTCAAACTGAATCGAGTAAGCAACCGTTTCAACGGAGCGATGGTTTTCTCTTGGAAGTGCTAGCTGATAATCGTTTGTTTCAACTACATAGTAAGTGTGATATCCGATACCAGGAAGTTGGGTTTTCACTTCAATTGTAAATTCTACAAACGGATCATAGTTCCCGTAATGTACGATTTGACGGTCAATTAAACCGGGATCAATCATTTCTGTAGAAAGAATCTGGTATTCAAGTTCTTCTCCACGATCATCCATGAGTGTAAACGAACTAAATTTTGTTGTTACTGTCGTAGTTATCACATCCTCACGCGCTTCAGGAAGAAGATTAAAGAAAACAAGACGATCCTCTTTCCGATCTGTATTTATGTGGTCTGTAATTTTCCGTTTGTAGAAATCAATCAAGCGATCAGCACGTTCTTCAGCATTCTTGAAACGCGCCATAATCTCCGCATGAACTTTATCAGAGCAGCAGCATCCGATACTATCATGTGCATGGTTTTTCATAATTTCTTTCCATATCGGCTCAATTAAACCGTGATGATACTCAAATCCTAGTTTGTAGGCGAGTGATGCTAAAGGTTCTAGATGATTCGTAAGTTTATTCTCGATGCGTGTATTGGCCGCTTTAATATCCGCACGCGTCGAATAAATGCTCCGGTGGACGCGCTGGTATTTACCGTGAAGAAACTCTCCGTAAATCTCATCAAGACCTTCATTTTTTTCGATTTTTTCGAGTAAGTCCTCGTACCTGCTTAAGAAAAACTCTCTATCTGGATAAAGTTTTTTCAATACCGAGATTACTTCATATATGTTTTGCTGGATAGGCATCTGGTCATGTCCATTTGGAAGGAGCACATCTTCGCCTGTAGCGCCTCGATCGAGCACAGTAAAGTATTTATCCATTCTTTTTTGTAATGCAGCTTCTTCTTCAGGTAGATACTTCCCAATGGCATAACCGAGCGGCATAAGTTGTACAAGAACTTTTGACTCCCCAGGAGCAGTCCAATAAAATTCGGTTTTATCCGTACCGTGATTCTCAGAAGTTCCTCTCCAGAAAATCGAATATTTAATATCAAACCCATTTAGAATTTGCGGCATCTGAGCAGATTGTCCAAAAGAATCAGGGAGATAGCCAATTTTCATTGGCTCACCAAATTCTGCGCTATCTTTCATACCGTAATAAAGATTTCGTACAATGGACTCTCCCCCAACCACCATCTCGTCCGTCTGAGTGTACCACGGGCCAATAATCAACTTACCTGCTTGAACAAGTTTCTTCACGCGTTCTCTTTGGTCCGGACGAATCTCAAAGAAATCCTCTAAGATCGCTGTCTGTCCATCTAGTACATAATAAGGATAATCAGGATCATTTTCTAATCTTGTTAATATTTCTTCCATATTATTCACAAGTAATATACGTGATTCTTCTGTTGAAAAATACCATTCTCGATCCCAGTGCATGTGAGGAACGATGTGGACGTTTTTTGTCATAGCTGCTCACCTCATTCAAAAATTATGCTGCTTGTTGCTTTAATGCTTTTTCATATCCATATTTTTTGATCTTTTGTTTTCTAGTTAAAATAAGAAGTACAGTTGAAATTGCTGCACCAATTACGGCGGCACCAAACCAAATGATTGCATTCATAATCCCGCCCGTTCCTCCTTGAAGGAGAGCAAGTGAAAAAATACCTGCACCTGGAACATTCAAACCAATGTTAGCCACTGAAATAATCGCTCCAGTAACAGCTGATCCTGCTACTAGTGAAGGAATAACGCGTAAAGGGTCATTTATCATAAACGGGATTGCCCCCTCCGTAATTCCAGCTAAACCAAGAATCCACGTTTGTTTCCCAACGGCTTTTTCACTTTGACTAAACGATTTATTCGCAATGATAGTAGCTGCAGTAACAGAGAAGGCTGATACCATTTTGACTGAAGCGAAAGTGGCATAAGGAATAAAGTTACCGCTCGCCATGGCTCCAATACAAAATGTGTATGCTGCTTTATTGACTGGACCGCCTAAATCAAAGGATACAAACCCTCCAATTAATGCTCCTAAAATAATCGCATTCGTTCCTGTCATACCATCAAGCCAGTTAAGTAGCGTTTCATTTAGCCACGTAACTGGCTCGCCAACGACAAATAACATAATTAAAATGGTGATAAGAGAACCGAGCACCGGATACACCCAAAAGCTTACAAATCCTGCGAAAGTACCACTAGGCTTAATTTTTTGCTTCATGTATTTCAGTAGATAACCAGCAAGGAAACCACCAAGCATACCACCAAGGAATCCGCTTCCAATCATATTGGCTGCGACACCAGCTGCAAATCCAGGTCCGAGACCAGGTTTATCCGCGATGGAGTATGCCATGTAGGCAGCAAGAATTGGAACCATTAGTGTGCTAAGTAACAGTCCACCTAACGTTTTAACCTGGAATAACCACGATCCCTCGGTTGCTAGCACATCTTCTAACCCAAATCCCTGCGCAATAAGTGTGGCAAATGCTGAAATCATTCCACCTGCAACGATGATTGGGATAATGTACGAGATTCCCGTTAGAATTGAATCTTTTATTTCAGTTTTAAAAGGTTTGTTGTCTTCATCTTCACTCATCTCATCTAGATGTTCCGTGTTTGAAGTGGAAGATTGTTTCTTTTGAAGGACTTTTTCAATTAATCCTTTGCCATCTTTCATTGGGGAAGCGACATTCGTTTTCACAGTTGGTAAGTGTTTGAAGCGTTCTTGATCCTTTACAGCTACATCATTTGCGAAAATTACGCCTACTGCTTCACTTAAGTCTTTCTTTGAATGACGACCTTCAATACCATTCGCACCTTGCTTCTCTACTTTCATTCTTACATTCATTTCTTTTGCAGCCTTCATTAAAGCCTCTGCTGCCATATAAGTATGAGCAATCCCTGCTGGACAGGCCGTAACACCTAGCACAAGCGGTCGAGTCTCCTTACTTGTGACTTCTTCCTCTTCCGGTTTATCTTCAGCGTCACCAAGAGCCTCATATAACTCATTTGCTGTTTTCATTTTGACTAATTGATCTTTATAAGTTGAATCCGATAGGCGTGTGACTAACTCTGCTAAGAGGGAGACATGGGTTGATCCTGCTTCTGCTTCAGGAATAGCTAGAAGAAAGACCAAATCTACCTCGTTAGTCGGATCAACACTTTCCCAATCTTCTATTGGTTTACTTACCGTCGCTACAGCGAAGGCTGCCTCTTTCACACCTTTTGATTTACCGTGCGGAATCGCAAGTCCACCTTCAAAACCTGTCGGTGAAAGCTTCTCTCGTTCTAACACAGCGTTGAAGTATTGATCTCTATCTGATAGCTTTCCTGCTACTTCCAGTGCTTCAGTTAATGATTCAATCGCTTCACGTTTTGTAGCGTAATTTTGATTTATCTTAATTAAATCGAGAGAAGTGACGTTTTGTAGATTCATTTTTTTACCTCCCCATCAAGTAATCGCTTACAAATTTATCATAATTGTTTTAAAGGTTCGGATCGCCATTTTGTTAGCGCATTCACAAAAACTATTAGAAATAGATAAGCTCTGTGTATTTATACACAGAGCTTACGGTAAGATTCAACTAATAACCGAGCAATCATGGCCATAGGAACGAAATTTGTAGTGTTATAGCCTTTTGTCTCTTCTTTTGGAGCGTAACAATATAGCATTAAATCAGCTAGCTCAGTTAAGCTACTTTCGCCAATATGACTCATTCCAATGATTCTAGCTCCTTGATTTTTCGCATATTTCCCAAGATCAAGAGTTTGCTCTGTTTCTCCTGATTGACTTAGCAGAATGACAACGTCTTTCTTAGTAAAACGTTGTAAGGATGCCATATTCTCATGACGGTGTTCAGAAAAAGTAACATCTTTATGAAATGGCTTAATGTTCATCACAATTAATTCACTTATATAAGAATGTGCTCCCGCCCCAAACACTAGGAGACGTTGAGAATGATGAATCCACTCACTAGCCAATTGAATCAATCGCTTATCTGTTAATTCCATCGTTCGTTCCATTTCATATTGAAAAGACGGACTTTTTGTTTCTTTCGTGGCCATTTCATCTTTCAATCTAAGTTTCAATTGCGTAAATCCTTCATACTCCAATTTCTTCATAAGTCTCATAACAGAATTCGGTACTGTATGAGTTTGCTGGGCAAGATGTTGCACTGACATGTTGACAACATCCGATCGATTTTGGAGAATGTATTGAATAATTTGATCTTCGAGATCCGTTAATTGGAATTCAAATTTACGATATCGATCTGCTAAAGATAACATGCTATACCAGTCCTTCAGTTAGATTAGTAGCTCTATTCTACCATCCTTTACTATTATGTACTAAAGCCATATGTTTTTTTGTATCGTCGATTTTTACTTCGAAGAAAAAGATGCGCCCTCATTCCTTCTTCGGACACATCTCTTCTTTTTTTCTTATGACCTCATCATCTCTGACACCCATTGATCTCTATGAATGACTTCAACTGTGGAGCTCTCATTCTCGTGATCTTGAATCACGTTCTCCAAGAAAGCAGATGAATATCGAACCTGTCCTTTTCCTAGTTTTCCATTCTTTCCGAGTACTTCCACAACATCTCCAACCTCAAAAGAGCCAACTACTTGCTTGATTCCGCCATAAAGCAAGCTCTTGCCATTTAAAACAATCGCTTTTTCTGCACCCTCATCAATATAAAGCTGACCTGATACGTGAGAGTGCATCGCAATCCATTGTTTTTTAATCGGGAAAGATGTTGCTTTCTCTCGACTGATATAAGTTCCATCTCCGACACCAGAGAGAATTCGAAGTAACTTTTCGCTGCCTGTTTCATGACCAATAAAAACTCGAACGCTCAGGTTTACAGCTGTCTTTGCTGCGATTAGCTTTGATTTCATGCCCCCAGTTCCAGCACTCGAACCAGCTCCCCCTGCTTGCCCAATCATCTTGTCGCTAATTTCAGTGATAGAATGAAACTTGATCGCATCAGGATTTGTCGCAGGGTTGGAATCATATATACCGTTCACATCCGTCAAAATGATCAACTCATTTGCATGAATAAGTCCACTTACAAGAGCTGAAAGCATATCGTTATCACCAAACTTTAACTCTTCCGTTGAAACCGTATCATTTTCATTAATAATCGGCATGACCCCTCTTGCCAGCAATTCAGAAAGCGTATCAAACGCATTTTTGTATCGTTCTTGATTCGAGAAATCGGGGCGTGTTAAAAGAATTTGAGCGACTGAAATGTTTCGCTGATTGAATTCCTCGATATAAGATTTAATAAGTAAACTTTGTCCAAGAGCGGCTGCAGCCTGCTTTCCTTTTAACGTGACGGGTCTTGCTGGATATCCAAGTTCTTTAAAACCTGCCGCAACTGCTCCTGAAGAAACAAGAAGTACTTCATGTCCTTCCTGACGAAGTAATGTGAGGGCGTTAACATGATCAATGAGCTTAACTAGATCAATTTCTCCCTTACCGTTTGTTAATGAACTGCTCCCAATCTTAACAACAATTCGCTTCTTTCTCATGTTACATCTCCTTATATGAATACGTTCTTTCACGTTAAAGTACAAAATGATTTTAAGTATCTTACCACAAAAATTCTTTTTTGTCGTACATTACTTTCACTCTTAATGTCTAAAAAAAAGATCAACTCATTATTTGAGTTGACCTTTCTCTCATTTCGTTATAAATCATCAAACCCATTATCATCAGACACTTTTGTATACTGACGTGATTTCTGTTCAAAGAAATCACTTTTCCCAGCGTTCACATCCGCGTAGGCTTTGATCCACCGCATAGGGTTCTCTCGGTGACCTTCAAATGGGCGTTCGATACCAAGCTGATTCACGCGATTGTTTGCCATAAATTTAATGTAGTCATTGAGTTCGTTCATTGTAATTCCAGGGAAACGATTACCAATAATGTATTCTCCCCATTTCATCTCAAGCTCAGCAGCTTCACGAAATGTATTCGTGATGAAATCATGATTTTCTTTCGTATTCAGTTCAGGATGCTCATTGAACAATTCTTTCACTATATTAACGAACAACGTCACATGCAGCTGCTCATCGCGATTAATATAGTTAATCATTGTTGAGGTAGACACCATCTTTTGATTTCGAGCAAGGTTATAAAAGAAAGCGAACCCGGCGTAGAAGAAAAGTCCTTCAAGAATAATGTCATAAACAATCGATTCAAAAAACGTTTGTGGTGTTGGATTTTTAACAAATGCTTCATAACCAGAAGCAATAAATTGGTTTCGTTCTAAGAGCACGTCATCATGCTTCCAATATTCAAAAATGCGGTCTTGCTCATTTTTATTTACAATGGAAGAAAGTACATAGCTATATGACTGATTATGTACAACTTCCTGGAACGAAAGCACCTGCATGAGCGCAGAAAGGCTTGAATCTGTTAAATAATCCGCAACCTTACTTGAATAATCAGTTTGAATCGAATCTAGGAAGGCAAGAAGGCCAATAATTTTCTTAAACGTATCTTGCTCATCTTCGCTTAATGCTTCCCATTGCTTCACGTCGTTCGACATATTAATTTCAAACGGAGTCCAAAAGTTTCCTAGCATATTTTTGTACATAGGATATGCCCAGCTAAAACGGACATCATCCCAATTTAAAACGTTTGAGCTTTCCCCATTGATAATTCCAGTCGAGCTATTCGGTGCGGAGACATCGTATAGCTTTCTTTGTTGAATCGTAGTCAATTCCAATTCCTCCTTTAGCTTGCGCAGCTTTCACAGTCGTCAATATCTACAGATGTACTTCGTGTATAGTAGGTTGTTTTCAAACCTTTTCTCCAGGCTGTTATATGAATGTTCAGTAAGTCTTTCGCTTTTACAGTACTTTGCACATAGATATTAAACGATATTGATTGGTCCACATGACGCTGTCTGGCTGCATTCTGCTCAATACTCCAAAGCTGATCAATGTGATAAGCCGATTTGTAATACCAGGTCGTTTCAGGTGAAAGATCAGGCGCTGTAACAGGAATTTTATAGTTCTTCTTTTCCTCAGAGTATTCTTTTTGAAAAATCGGATCGATTGATGCTGTTGATCCGGCTATTAAACTTGTTGAACTGTTAGGGGCAACCGCTAAAAGATAGGCGTTTCTGACACCATTCGTTTGGACCCTTTCCTTAAGGGACTGCCATTTTTCACTAACGTAACCTCGTTGATTAAAGTACTCCCCATTTTGCCAATCAGAGCCTTCAAAGAGAGAGTAGCTTCCTTTTTCAACGGCAAGCTCATGACTTGCCTGTATCGTTAAATAATTGATTGTTTCATATAGTTCGTCCGCATAGTCTGCCGCTTCATGACTTTCCCAGACAATCTCTTTTTTCGCAAGGAGGTGATGCCAACCAAACGTTCCAAGACCAATGCTTCTATACTTCTCATTCGTTAACTGGGCTTGAGGCACTTCGATCGTATTAATATCGATCACGTTATCCAGCATTCTTACCTGAATTGGAATTAATCGCTCTAGTGCATTAGCTGTAACCGCACGCCCAAGATTAATACTTGATAGATTACAAACGACATAGTCACCAGGCGTTTTCGTAATGATAATCTTACCGTCTTTCGTGAATTCCTCTTCAACGGTCGTTGCACTCATATTTTGCATAATTTCCGTACAAAGATTGGAAGCATAGATCATACCAGCATGCTTATTCGGATTCGCTCGATTCACCGTATCTCGATAGAACATATAAGGCGTCCCAGTTTCCAATTGTGATTTCATAACTCGCTTCATAATCTCAATCGCCGGCACGGTTTTTCTTGAAAGTTCAGGATGGTTCACACATTTCCTATATTTCATACGAAACTCTCCTGATCCTTTTTCTTTGTCATAAGCATCTTCAAGAGAGAACCCCATCACCTGACGGACTTCATGCGGATCAAATAAATACCAGTCTCCACGGTCTTCCACTGCTTCCATAAAGATATCTGGAATACAAAGACCCGTGAAAAGATCGTGTGTCCTCATTCTTTCGTCTCCGTTATTAAGCTTGGCATCAAGAAATTCGAAAACGTCTTTATGCCAGACATCAAGATATACAGCAACAGCACCTTGACGCTGTCCTAGCTGGTCTACGCTCACAGCTGTATTGTTTAACTGCTTCATCCATGGTAAAACCCCAGATGAATTTCCTTTAAATCCTTTAATATCACTCCCACGAGAACGAATTTTCCCGAGATATGCTCCAATTCCTCCACCATTTTTCGAAACGGTCGCTACATCTGTATTGCTGTCATAGATTCCTCTAAGACTGTCATCCACCGTATCGATAAAGCATGAGCTTAGCTGTCCATAGCTTTTCCCTGCATTTGAAAGAGTAGGAGTTGCTACTGTCATATATAAATTAGATAGCGCCCAATACGCTTCTTCAATCAGATTTAACCTCTTATCTTTTGGTTCATTTACCATGAGTGTCATAGCAATGACTAGAAAGCGCTCTTGAGGTAATTCATACACATTCTTATCATGATCTGTAGCTAGATAGCGGTCTGCGAGCGTTCGTAGTCCGATGTATGTAAACAAACGATCTCTTGATGGCTCGATTAATTTAGCAACATGCTCTACTTCATTCTTGGAATAAGACTGAAGGAGTGCCTTGTTATAAATCCCTTCATCTGTCAGCTGTTGTAGAAGGCGATAGAAGCTTCCCCCACCATATACCTCTTTCTCAGAACGATGTGAAAGAGACTTACGATAGAGCGAACGAAGATGAAAAGCTGCTGCCACATAAGTCCAGTCAGGTTCTGTTGCGCTAATTCGTTCAAGGGCATTTAAAACTAGAATGTTACCAACCTCTTCTTGCGTTGATTCTTCTGAAATACCATCAATTGTTTTTTCAATAAAACTCTCACTAGCAAGTAACGGGTACTCATCTAGGAGCGTTCTTACTTCCTCTATCATTTTTGTTACTGTCATTTCTGCTACAGTACTCATATACCTCTCTCCTTTATCCATCCAAAATAAAAAGCTCACTCTCGGAAGAGTGAGCCTGGAGAAAACGACAACGTATAAATGAACGTACTCGTACATTTACCCTGCCATTTCTCACCCTCAACCCCCGAAGAATAGAAACGTTTTTGACTATACGGCAGGTCTACTGGCTTGTGCTTCTTCCTTGGCAAGCCTTCCCGGAATTAACTCCAGTGGTTTCTTGCCTCGTCCACACGACAGTTGCGGGGACAGCTCCGGATTCGACCGGATTCCCTATTAAGTCGTTCTACGACACCGTATACTCAATTATTAAATTACGTACATTTTACCCATATATAGTATTCCAAACATTTATATATCACTAAATATTGATAACTCCATCTTACATGATGCTTTAATTTAGCACAAGCTTTATTGTTACATTGACTTAGATTTATTTCAACTCTAAAGACACTCACCTATCACTTTCAACCAGCTCATGCATATATTGTTGATACCTAAAAAAGTTTCCTGAAGGAAAGAAAGGTGAGTATGATGAAAAGATCATCTTCGGTTAATTTTAAGAAATTGGCTGGCTATACACAACTCTGTCAGAAATTCGGTATTTTGAGTGAACAAGAAAGCAAAGAAATTCTACAAAAGTTAAGTGAGCATAAAACATAAAGTTCTAACTACGATTGAAAAGGAATCGAGATCACGATCCTTCCTCCCTTTTTATTGTCTTCGGCGTAAATGTTACCATTATGCTTTTCTACTATTGTTTTCGTAATCGATAGACCAATGCCAGAACCTGACTTGTCACCTGTATAAAATCGTTCAAATACGCGCTCTGGATTCTCGCCAAAGCCTTTACCATCATCTTCAACCTCAATATAAACTTGACGATTATCTTGGTGGACATGTACTTCTATAACGGATGAAGCGAATCGAAGGGCATTACCGAAAATATTCATAAAAGCTTGCTTCATTTTATCACTGTCCATCTTAAGGTCTATGGTATGATCAGTGTCATACCTTACCTCTATTTGCCGTTGATGTGCAAGTGGTTTTACCGCAGTGATGACTTCCATCAACACGTGATGAAGATCGACTACTTCATAAGTAAAAGATTCATCTACTGTTTCTAACCTAGTTAAATAAGAAATGTCCTGCACGATCTTTTTTAAACGCTGCGTTTCTTTCACAATCACTTCAAGACTATACTCGACGTCCTCTCCTACGATTACTTCATCTAGAATCCCTTCCGCATTCCCTTGAATGGCCATTAGAGGTGTTTTTAATTCATGAGACGCATTTTGAAGGAATTCCTTCTGATCAAAATCATTTTTTCGAAGTTGCTCCGTTAGTTCTTGAAATGTCTTAGCAAGTTCATTGATTTCATCCTTTGTTTTAAGCGTCAACGGGGGTTGTTCATTGCGCATCGTAAATTCCCTCATGTGATTGGCAAGTAATCGAATTGGCCCCGCTATTCCTTTCTGCATAATAGCAGCAAGGAGCACGGCAACAGCAGCAGATACTAAAAGACTAACAGCCTGTGATTGCTGAATAATCCGATTGAAACCTTCAAGACTTTCTACCTTCGTAAATAGCACAATACTGCCAACTTGCTCTCGTGAAAGACTAATTGGCACTTCCTCTGTAACATATAATTTTCCTTTGTTTTCTTCATAATCAATTCGAACCACTTCATCGACATTCGAATAAATTGCCTTCTCGTTTGCATTATAAATTATAAATTGAGATGAGATTAAATTGCCTGCCATTTCAATTCTTCTGCGATCAAGTAACCCATTAGGTGGATTTTCGCCCTTCCACTGTCGATCTTCGAGCATCTGACTAATTTGCAATCCCTCTTTTTGCAGCTGTTCTCTCGTTTCGCGCACAAGATATTCTTGAAATAAATATTGAAATGAAATAGTAGTAATAAGCAGAATAACAACAATAAGAACGATATAACTAAGAAACAATTTGGTACCGATATTAAACTTCTTCATCGATTTTATAGCCATACCCCCAAACTGTTGCAATCTTCGCTTGCGCATTTGCATCTGACATCTTTTTACGTAGCCTTTTCACAAGGTCATCAATAATCCTACCATCACCTACATATTGATAACCCCAAATGGCTTCAATTAATCTCTCTCTTGTAAACGGTTGTCCTGGATGTTGGAGGAGATAGGCGAGCACATCGTACTCTTTCGGCGTTAAAGGCATTTCTTCCTCATTCACTAATAACAGTCGTTTTTTCTTATTTAAACGTACGTTCTGAACAGTAATTTCTTGTGAAGAATGGTTTTTCTCTAGACGATTCATCCGTTTGAATAGATTCTTAATACGCACAACAAGTTCTCTAGGGCTAAAAGGTTTCGTTAAGTAATCATCAGCGCCAAGTTCAAGGCCTAGTATCCGATCAAGCTCTTCATCTCTTGCGGAAACAACGATAACGGGAATGTAAGAATACTTTCTTAACCGTCGAAGGAGTTCAAGTCCATCAACATTTGGCATCATAATATCTAATACTAATAAATCGGGTTCAATTGTTTCTAGAGCACTTAACACTTCTGCCCCATCTGTAAAGGTTGAGACAATAAACCCTTCTTTTTTTAAATACTTCTCTAAAATATCACGTATATTTTGTTCATCATCTATCACAAAAACGTGCTGCATCTCTCTCAACTCCGTTCCCTTTTCACATCTTAGACGAAATATGCTTTTCATACTCTTTATATTATCCTAGCCTTATCTGACAGTAAATCAGCCACATGTCTTCAAGACATACGAAAGAGATAGGGGGGCCCCTATCTCTCGCTAAGACTAGCTAAGTTTTTCAATCAGCTGATCAAGTATATCATTTTTTTGTTTCACAATTTCTTGAGCCTGCTCTCGCTTGGCTTCCATCTCTTCACGCATTTCTTCTCTTGCGGCTTTCTCTTCGTCAGTTAACTCTGGACGCTCTCCACTTTCTTCAAGATCCTGCTTCTTAGACTCTCTCTCTTCATGAGCAGCTTGTACTTCTTCATGCATCGCATCAAGCTGAGAATTTAGATCAGCTAGCTCTTTTTGAAGCTCATCGACGCCTTCAACACTAGAAGCATCTTGATCAAGCAGGAGGTTAATTAATTGATCTTTTTTCTCAGCAGTTTCCATTTTCAGTTCGCGATCTAGAGAGCGGTCTTCGAAGTGACCTCTTTTTCCATGATGTCCTCTAGGACCTGCCATCTCATTGGTTTGCCCTACTGTCTGCTCTTCTATTTCAGTTGACTCGTCATCTGCTGCATTAACATTTGCTCCAGCTATCCCCCCAGCTAAAACCATAGAGGCAACACCAATCATCCATTTGTTCATCTTCATCAATCTCCCTTCATAGGTATGTTCTTACAATACCTATTATGGACAACAACTTACGAAGAAATTTGTAAGAATGATGTGAAAATGATGTGAGTTTGCTTTATCTCTTTTTTAATTGGTCGATCACTTTAGCATCCAAACTACGTACATGCAAATCGCGCTGTGGAAACGGTATCTCTACGTTGTGATCTGCAAGAATCCGGTTGATGCGGAAGTTTAAATTACTCTTCGTTTCTACCGCTGCTTTTGGTGACGAGATCCAAATGAATAATTGAAAATCAAGTGATGAATCACCAAAACCAAGGAAATTCACAAAAGAAGGAGGAGTCTCAAGCACATACATTGAATTCTCTTTTTCTTCCACAGCTACTTGGAGCAATAGCGATCTCACAAGCTCCACATCTGAACCGTATGCCACTCCTATTGGTAAAACGAGCCGCAATCTTGAGTCTCCATAAGAGTGGTTCACAACCTGCTCTTCGATAAAATACGAATTTGGCATAATAATCCGTTCATTGTCTAGTGTTCGAATAATCGTGGCACGCATGTTAATTTTTTCAATGTCTCCAATAACATCGTTTATGATCACTCGATCACCTACTTTAATTGGTCTTTCAAATAAAATAATTAAACCAGAAATAAAGTTATTTGCGATGTTCTGCATTCCAAAACCGATTCCGACCCCAAGTACTCCTGCAAAGACCGTTAAAGCACTTAGATCAATCCCAACTGTCGTTAAACTAATAACGACCGCTATCACCATCAATGTGTAATGAAAAACACGATTGAACGTAAATTGCAAACCTGTATCCAAGCTGTATCGATCATAAAGCGGAGGCATAAGAAAGGAAGTTGCAATCTTTGAAAATCGATTTGCAAGAGTAATGATAAATAGTGCAATTAATATAAGAAACAACGAAATTTCGACACTACCAATTGCAAATAATTGGCTAAACATCCAACTGTTATCGGAAAAATAAAATAAAACAAATAGCAGGATGGCATACCCTGTTGTCCAATTAATAAATGATAGGAATGCTGGTCGAATACCGTTTGGGTAATTTTCCTCTTTGTCTCGTTTTGTCAGCCATAATTTGATCAGAAATCGAATCAGGAATAGACCTATTATTACAGAAATTGTAATGACTATGTCTATAATGTTCGCATTTTCTAAAATTGAATGCACAAAAGGCAACCCCTTTTTTATTCAGTTATCCTTTATCATATCATGGAAATTGTAACCTCCGCAGGTCTTACACCGTCTAATTCTTTAAGAAACTTCTAATCGATTTACAAATAATCACGAAGCGGGGACAAACTTATGAGAAGATGGATCCTTCTTACCTGTACATCAATTCTTTTACTAGCAGGATGTAGTTCTAATAATGGAAGCTTTTCAAATGAAAGTAGCGATATAGCTACTTCAACTGATCAATCCACAGATGAAAACCAGGGAGGAAATGAAAGAGAAAAAGAGAAAAATTCGTCTTCTATAGAAAAATCAGAAACGCCTGCCTTACAGCAAGATCGCAAGGTAATCTTCAATGCAAACCTTTCCTTAACAGTTGAAGATTTACCTAAGGCTACTGCCAAAATCAAAGATCTAACTAGAACTTATAAAGGTTATGTTGTCGAAGAAAGTATTGCTTCAGAAGAAGATTCTCTCTTTGGATCAATGACCGTACGCATACCCCAATCTGAATTTGACTCTTATCTCAATGAAGTTGAAGGGCTTGGGAAAGGAGCTCCTCAAAAATCGATATCCGGAACCGATGTCACCGAAAACTACGTTGATCTTACCTCAAGGCTGAAAGCAAAGGAAGCTGTTCAAAAAAGACTGGAATCATTTCTTAACGAAGCAACCAAAACAGAAGATCTGTTAGCTATATTTAATGAGCTTTCCCGTGTACAGGAAGAGGTCGAACAGCTGAAAGGTCAAATAAATTACCTCAATAACCAAAGTGAATATTCGACTGTTACGATTTCACTCGAGCAGCAGAAAATCATTGTTCCTTCTATTGATAAGAATGAATTTCAAACGCTAACAGAGGCAAAAAAAATGCTAATGACAACTGTAAATGGGCTCCTTTCCTTTTTCTCCACAGCGGCTGTACTCTTGATTGGTCTCTCACCTATTTTGGTCCCGCTCGTTCTTATAGGATTATTTTTCTTGTATAGAAAGCGAAAAAAGAAGAATCAAAAAGCCGATCAGCATACCTGATCGGCTTTTCCTTATGATGCTACATCACGTTTCGTGAATAGTAGCCATGACAATGACAAGAACAAAACAAAGTAGACGAGAAGCATGGTCAACGAGAAACCGAGCGTCATACTTTCAATTATAGGTGAACCATCGAAATAAACACTTAAGTCCGTATTGGCAAAGAGGATATACTTCACCCAATCGTATTGACTAAGAATAAAAGTAAGTTGGCTCCCTGTAAACATAAGGAATATAGCTAATCCAATCGCAAGAGAGGAACTTCTAAAGATACTCGATAGCATGAAAGCAAATGTTACCATCATAAGCAAATTCACACTGGCAAGTGCATATTCAACAATATAATGAATGGCCATACTCGTTTCGGCCACTTCCCCACCTGAATAAGTTAGGTATGGTTGATCGACTGCACTAAAACCAAGGAATAACCCGCCGATAATAAAAGAAGAAATGTATAAGATGACGAGAGAAAATAGCGCAAATAATAGCGTTGAAATAAATTTAGAAGCAAGAATTTTCGTGCGTGAAGCAGGTCGGATCAACAATAACTTAATGGTTCCCCACGAATATTCACTCGCTATAACACCTGCGCCGATAATAATCGTAAAGATGGAAATTAAACTCACAATGCCAGTTGAACTATCCATAAAACTCCATATTGAATCACTTTCTAAAGGGGGAATATCATTCTCTAACCGATATTCATTTATCGCAATAGAACGTTCCTGACTGTCTTTAAAGGCTTTGGGCATTCCCTCTGAATCTTTTAGCGTTTGTTCTGCCTGTTGGATCGCATTTTCAGAATCAGTGCGCCAGTTCGTAGTCTCATCACTCGCATTCATATTAGTAAAAATGCCTGCTACAAGTACGGCTGCCACCACAAGTCCGATCATCACCCACGTTCCAACTCTTCTATAAATCTTCATGTTTTCATTTTGTATTAAATGTAGCATACTAGACAACTTGCTCACCCCCAGTTACTTCCAGGAACACATCTTCTAACGTTTTCACAGAGGATTGAATACCGTATACGCGGACGCCCTTTTCCACGAGAACAGCTGTTACCTCTGGAATAAGCTCGTGTTCTATTTTAATCGTCAACTTACGCTCCGATTTTTCCATCTCACAATCAGGGAAATTTGCTTTAACAGCGTGAACCGCGTGTTCTACTGGATCGACTTCAAATGAAACCATAACGGCGTGATCATTTTGAACAAAGTCATTCACTCGCTGCACATCGACCATTTTTCCGGCCTGAATAATGCCAATTCGATCACACATGAGTTCGATTTCGGATAATAAATGACTAGAAACAACTACAGCAACATTTTCTTCTCTTGCAAGCGTTCGTAAATATTGTCTGATTTCTCGAATACCCGCGGGGTCTAGTCCGTTTGTTGGCTCGTCTAGAATGAGTAGCTTAGGTCGGTGTAGCAGTGCCTGGGCAAGTCCAAGACGCTGTCGCATTCCAAGTGAATATCCCTTCACTTTTTCATTGATACGACCTTGGAGTCCAACCAATTGAATGACTTCTTGAATGCGTTCTTTTGAAACACCTTTGACCATTCGAGCATAATGGACAAGGTTTTGGTACCCAGTCAAAAATTTGTACATTTCAGGATTTTCAACAATCGCTCCTACTTTTACAATCGCATTCTCGTAATCTGTTTTAATACTGCTTCCATCAATGAGAACTTCGCCTTCCGTCATTCTCATTAGACCAACCATCATCCGAATTGTTGTTGTTTTTCCTGCTCCATTCGGCCCCAGAAAACCAAACACTTCGCCTGGGTATACATCAAATGAAAGTTGATCAATGATTGTTTTCTTTCCAATTACTTTTGTTAAATCTCGAATCTGAACAACTGGTTTTACAGCCATTTTACCCCTCCTCTTGATACAACTTTTTCAACCACTCTACTATTCTCATACGATCTCGCTCGCGAATGGTTTCAACATCTTCGAGCGCGAGAACCTTACCATTTCGAATCGCAATAACCGTTTCAAGTAATGGTTCGATTTCCGTTACTTCATGTGTCGTGATGATCACCGTTTGTTTTTCTAAGTCGATAAAAGAAAGTAAACTTTTCACAATTGAATCTCGCACCATCGGATCAAGACCTGATAACGGCTCATCCATCAGAATAATAGGTACATCTCTCGCAAGGGTAAGAGCAATCTTCAATCTCCCACGATTTCCTTTAGATAAATGCTTCACCTTTTGATCCTGATCCACTTCCATAAATTTAACAATATCGTGGGCCTTTTCAAGATTAAAATCGCTAAATTGACTTGCAAAAAAGCGGATTGTCTCTTTCACTGTGAAGAATGAATAGTAAGCGTCTAACTCTGATAAATAAGCAACTTTATTTGCCGAACGCCTCGAAACATGTTCTTCATTAAACATTACTTTGCCTTCACTAGGCACTACAAGACCTGCGATTATCTTCATGAAAGTAGATTTCCCACTACCATTGGAGCCAACAAGGCCAATGATTTTCCCTTCAGGAATTCTCACGTTCACATCCGATAAAGCTTGTTTTCTAAGATACCGTTTAGACACGTTTTCGAATGTAATCATGATTGATTCTCCTTTTCGTTCGTAACATAAGTTCGAATACCTTCAATCATATCTTCCGAGGAAAATCCCATTTGCTTCATTTCATCAATGAAATTCTGGATGTGGTTAATCTTGAGCTGTTCTCGAAGTTCGGTCAGTCTTTCTTTTTGCTCCGTTACAAACGTCCCTTGCCCTCGTTTCGTCTCCACAATCTCCATCCTCTCCAGTTCATTGTAAGTTCTCGACACTGTATTTGGATTTACTCCTGATTGAATGGCCATATCCCTTACAGAAGGAAGTTTTTCACCAGTTTTTCGTTCCCCTTTAATAATCTCCCAGCTAATGCGGTCCACTAGCTGCAGGTAAATCGGCTTTGAGGGATTAAATTCTTCTCCCATCCCTTACACCTCCACTTTTCGATCAAGTAGCCAGCATGTCATTATGAAAACAAGGACGATAGTAATGAGATCAAATATTACATTCCCAATTGCAAACGGAAATGTTGAAACGGTTAATTCAAATGCCTGCTGACTAACCTCCATATTTAACGGTGACGGTAGCTCGACATACCCCCAATCAATCATCACTTCATAAAGACGAGTCCCACTCAACCATGAACCAAACCAACTGATAAAACCAACGATTAAGAGAATAAGAAGAAGTGCCCACTTGCCGATATACGTTTTCAGTACTTGATACAATGTCCAATAAAAGATTAGCCAAATCCCCATGTAGACCGATCCTGTAATAATAACGGTGAGAAAATAAAATCCGAACAGCCACACATTATCAATTGGAAGTTGAATTAGGCTCGGTTCGAGGTTATAAGCTAGAAGAGATAAACTACTGACAATACCAATAGAAAGCAGTAATGCTAATAACCCATTTAGCAATTTAGCCCCGAGTAAACGAGCTCCTGATTGTGGATTGTGTAGCCAGAGGTGTAGGTTCCTCCCTTCAGTGTTCAGGCTAATTAATAAATATAGTGGCAAAAAGAAGACGTGCATAGCCGTTAGTACGCCTCCAATAATAGCTGTTAAATAAGGGACTTCCCATCTTGCAGAGGCAAGAAAAAATCCAATCATTACTAGTAAATCAAACGCTGTAACGCCTAATAGAAGGGCTCTTGAGAGACGAAATTCCTTTCGTAGTAACCCACTCCAATTCTTCATGATAAAGTTCCCCCTCAATGTGTTGGTGTATTAGTTACATAGTACACCGGTACTTTGGAATGGTCAACACTTTTTATTTTCAATTTCACAAAAAAATGATCCATATGAACATTGATTTCGTTAGCTATGTAAGAGTATAGTCAATAAAAAACGCTAAGATATAAGTTAAGTAAAAGAGGTGAAGAACGTGAAAAAAGTCTTATTGCTCGTAGTTGGTGCGATTATTTGGCTCGTTCTCGCAGGGTACAATAACTATGCTGAACCCGTAACGAATACAGCCGTTGAACAAGAACAAACGAATGCTGAGTTAGAGGTAGAAGAGATAGAGAAACCTGATGTGCTATCAGACGAATTTCTTCTTCTAGATGATCAGAAGAATAAAATCGAAGAAGCCAAAGAATCCCAAAACGTTCAAGAGGGAATGGAGCCTGTACAAGTAGAAATTCCTGCAATTGATGTTAAAGCTCCCGTTGAAAATGTCGGCATATTAGAAAATGGACAAATGGGTGTTCCTGAAGACATCAACAAAGTTGGTTGGTTTGAACCTGGCTTTAAACCAGGAACAAAAGGAAATGCTGTCTTAGCTGGGCACGTCGATAGTAAAACAGGACCGGCCATTTTCTTTTATCTTGAAAAGCTTTCAAAAGGTGACGAAATCATTTTGACTGATATAGAGGGAGAAAAAATGACGTTCGTTGTCACTGGTAAAGAACGATACCCTTACAACGATTCCCCTATCGAAAAAATATTCGGACCAACTGATTCACGCACGTTGAATCTTATTACATGTGTTGGAACATTTAATCGCTCAAAAGGAACACATGAGGAGAGACTTGTTGTTTCTACAGAGTTAAAGGAAGATCCGAGTAAAGAGAAGGAAGAAGCAGATCCTAACGAAGTTCCAGATGCTCCAACAAACCTTAGCGTTAGTGGGAACTTCTTATCATGGCATGCTGTGCGCGACGAAAATGTTGTAGGATACCGCATTTACAAAGCTGACGCATACGGTGTTTATAAGCAAATTGAGAGCATTTCTAACCTTGAACGTAAGAGCTTCTCAGATCCCGATGCTTCAACCTCCTCATACTATGTAACTTCTGTAAATATATTTGGAAACGAATCAGCTCCATCTAAAAAAATGACTCCTGAAAAATAAGAAAAGCGCGGCTGGATGTTTTCCAGCTGCGCTTTTCTTTCATTAAAAGAAGAAAATGTCTCTATACCTCAAATGATTAACTCGCTTTTTTCATTTGAGCTTCTACAAGATAACGATTAAAATAATCATCTGTTTCGCTTCGAATGACTTTATAAAGTAATAATAACGCAATTAAGTTTGGAATCATCATCAGAGCATTTGCCATATCCGCAAAAGCCCAAACAGTAGTTAGATTCGCAACCGTACCAACAAAGCATGCCAAAACATATACTGCCCCATAATAAATGGTTACTTTCGTACCTACTAGGTATTCAAAGCATTTATAACCATATACATACCAACCAATAATGGTTGAGAACCCAAAGAAAATAACGGAGAAGGTCACAATATATTCCCCGATTAAACCAAGACTTGAACCGAATGCAGCCGTTGTCAAAGCACCTGCTTCTAAATTCGGATCATGCACGATTCCCGAAAGGTCTCCTCCTGTTGGGTCCCAAAATCCTGTAATAAGGAGCACAAGGGCTGTCATTGTACAAACAATGATCGTTACGATAAATGTACCAGTCATAGCTACGAGAGCCTGTTTCACTGGATGATCGGCTTTCGCATTACCAGCAATAAGGGCAGCCGTACCGAGTCCTGCTTCGTTCGAGAAAATCCCTTTGGAAACTCCTGATTTTACAGCTTCCATTACAATAACACCTGAAAATCCTCCTACCGCCGATATAGGTGAAAAGGCATATGTAAAAATCAGCTTCATAGCTGGGATAACAGCATCTATGTTAATGACGATAATAATGAGTGCACCAACTACGTAGAGAACCGCCATAATCGGAACAAAGAAACCTGCAACAGAACTAATTCGCTTTACGCCACCGAAGATGATGAGCGAAGTAAGTGCAGCAAGGATAATCCCAGTTACCCACCCATCAATTTGGAAGCTTTCATCAACAACACTTGCGATTGTATTTGATTGTACGCTATTTCCGATTCCGAGTGAGGCAATCGCTCCAAATAAAGCGAACGAGATAGCGAGCCACTTCCATTTTGACCCTAGTCCCTTTTCGACATAATACATCGGCCCTCCGGCATACTCTCCGTTATCATTTTTCACACGATATTTCATCGCAAGCAAAGCTTCTCCATACTTCGTTGCCATTCCAACAAGACCTACAATCCACATCCAGAAAATCGCACCTGGACCCCCAATTGTAATCGCTGTAGCAACTCCTGCAATATTACCATTTCCTATCGTGGCAGCTAGTGCTGTCATCAGAGCTTTATAGTTACTAACGTCACCTTCAGCACTGCTATCCTCTTCTTTTTCTTTTGAGAATGCTAATTTGAAAGCATATCCCAGCTTTCGAAACTGCAGTCCTTTCAGAATAAATGTGAGAAAGACACCTGTCCCAAATAATAAAATTAGGCTTGGTGCTCCCCAAAGAACTCCATTAATTTTCTCTAGCCAATCTAAGATGTTCATTCTCTCTCTACTCCTTTGTGTTAACGCTTTCATGCACTGACCTTTACCACATTATCATTTGTAAGCTTGAAGCGCAATTCCCACCTTTAAATTTGGGGAAATAGTCACTATTCAATTTTTACTATAGCCCATTAAGAAATTCAATTAGTAACTTTCTCCAACGTAAAAGAGAGACTTAACATAAGTTAAGTCTCTCTAGATAACTGCTCTTACAATTGACCGATGGCATCACTTATCGATTGATCGCCATTTAAAACTTCAAATGTTCGGTTAAACGTATGCTTGTTCTCCAAGACTTCAGTAAGTACAGCAGCCACATCTTCACGTGGTATTTCTCCAGATTTATCTTCAAGCGTTTCGGCTGCTCTGATTTGTCCTGTTCCAGGCTCATTTGATAGACGACCTGGACGAAGAATAGTATAAGTTAAGTTCGTTGCTTTCAAGTGCTCATCAGCACGTTTCTTCGCATGTAAATATGGCTTCATATTATCTGGACCTTTTTCAGGATAATCAGATCCAACAGTACTTAGCATGACAAAGCGTTTAATTCCTTGTTGCTTCGCTTCATCAACTGCTTTAATCGCACCTTCCTGGTCAATCATAATGGTTTTATCTGCGCCAGTATGCGGTCCTGAACCTGCAGCGAAGATAACCGCTTCACAGCCGTACAGCGCTTGTGAGAAATCTTTTTCAAGATCGCCAAGCACCGTTTTACCTCCTGCATCTTCAATCGCCTTAACTTGGTCTGTATCGCGAATCATACCAACTGGCTCGTGACCGCGTTCTGCTAATTTTGTAATTAAATGTGTTCCTACTTGTCCGTTTGCTCCAATAACGAGTACTTTCATGACAATTCGTCCTCCTTTAAAAACCTTAACACTTGTTATATTCCGCAAATTCACCTTTTTAAACCAACGAATGTGCAAAATGCTAAAAGCATACTTCGTTTCGACCATTTTTCTTCGCTCTGTAAAGAGACTTGTCTGCTTGTTCAACGGATGCCATTAATGGTTTTTCAAGATCGAGTTCAGCTAATCCGATTGAAACAGAAACATCCTTTATTTCGTCTCCCATCTCGGTCATAAATCGCTGCTTACTTAAATTGTGCTGCAAATCCTTCATTCGGTGATATGCCTCATCTTTCGTTGATGCTTCAAGCATCACAATAAACTCTTCTCCTCCGTATCGTGCAACGAGCCAATTATCGCCTTGATCTGAAAGGAACATGGCAAAATCAGCCAAAACGCGATCCCCGTTAAGATGACCATATTTATCATTAACTTGCTTAAAAAAATCTAGATCAAGCATGGCTACCATTTTTATCAAATGAGTCTCATGAGCTTTCGCTTTCTTTAGAAAACTTCTCAGATTAAGTAGTCCGGTCAGAGAGTCGTGTTCAGCATAAAAGCGAAGCTGCTTGCTCATCTCAAGATTATTAGTGCTCATTTGAATAAAGAAATACATAATTAGGGCAGATAGCTGAAAGGAGATAAATCGCATTAAATAAGAATAGAGCGTGATATATTCTGAAATGATATAGCCAACGATCGCATCTGAAATAAACCAGATGCCAACAAAATAAAAAAACAGCTTCAAATATGTGAGGTTTCGAAAAAGCTTCTGTCGCACTAGCATTGTTACTACTGTTGGGATTAATAAGGTGAAAAAGATCTCCAAGTAAATAAAGTCACCTGGAAAGGCGAAGCGAGCTAGTGTAATCATTATGAGCACGGGTATGCCATATTGATACCCATGGTACAAAACTAGTATCACCATTGGAATGGTTCGTAAATCATATAGATACCCGTCTAACGATACCGGCAACATATAAAGGCAAATAATACCGATTGCCACAATGAATATGTGGGCGACAGCGACAACCTGACTGGGCCACCGCTTCTGAAAAGCGAGATAGTATACGCTTTGGATGCATAGGTGCATAAATAATAAGATGGAAAAGTTCGCTAATAAAGATTGCATCTGCCGTGTCACTTCCATAATGGTTATTTTTTAATCATTCTTACTTATAGATTTTACACCTATCTTAGCATTTTTTGGAAAATAATAGAACATTATTTATGTATTATGAATAAAAACCAAGTATCCCTCTTTCTAGAGAAATACTTGGTTTTATTATAAGCAGTCAAATTATGAACACTTCACTTATTTAGTATAATTTTTGGAGAGCTTCTTTATCAAATGGTAATAAATCATCTGCGCGGCCCTCACGTACTTTACTTACCCATTCAGGGTCCATTAATAATGAGCGACCAATTGCTACAAGATCAAACTCTTCACTATCTAGCTTTTCAATCAAACCATCAAGACTTGTCGTATTTGCTCCAGCAAAGCTTGTAAATTCTCCATCTAGTCCGACTGAGCCTACTGAAATAACCGGCTTACCAGTTAGTTTCTTCGTCCAACCAGCTAGATTCAATTCGGAACCTTCAAATTCAGGCTCCCAGAAACGACGTGTTGAGCAGTGGAAGATATCTACTCCAGCTTCAACGAGCGGCGTTAGGAACTGTTCTAATTCCTCAGATGTAGTCGCAAGCTTCGCTTTAAAATCGTTCATTTTCCATTGAGAAAAACGGAAAATAATCGGGAAGTCTGGCCCCACTTTACGACGGCAGGCTTCGATGATTTCTACAGCAAATTGAGTTCTACCTACAAGATCGCCGCCATAGCGGTCAGTCCGTTTATTTGTCTGCTCATAGAAAAATTGGTCGATCAAATAACCATGGGCTCCGTGAAGTTCAATCGCATCAAAACCAAGTCGCTTCGCATCTGCTGCTGCATCTGCATAGGCTTCAACTAGCTGTTCCACTTCTTCTGTTGTCAAAGGCTCGTTTACCTTCTCACCAGATAGTGCTAGACCTGAAGGACCAACTGGTTGTGCTTCTTCGTTTGGCAGTTCGCCCATTTTTCGAGTCATCCCAACATGCCAAAGCTGAGGTGCAATTTTACCGCCAGCTTCATGAACTTCTTTCACAACATTTCCCCAGCCTGCTAGTGCTTCTTCACCATGAAAGACAGGAATGCTCGCACCTGAAACCGATGAAGGATGGTTAATCCCAGTTCCTTCTGTCACTATTAGCCCCACGCCATTTTCTGCTCTACGTCGATAATAAGCAGCTACATCTTCACCTGGTACATTTCCTGGTGAAAAGCCTCGGGTCATTGGCGCCATAACTGTGCGATTTTCTAAAGATAATTTTTCACTATTGAACGTTCTAAATAACGCTTCAGTTGTTTTCGTTGTATGTGTCAATTTTATTTCCTCCTCTAACCTGTTTGCATTCATTATTATTTCAAAATCATACTCCAAAAGAAAGAAATCTGTTTATGTAATGTGCTGGTGATCCAATGAATCCTCTAGAAAGCTATTAATTCCGCGAAAAGTCGATTTTTTCCCCGATAACTGAAATATATCCGCGATTTTGCGATTATTTCCGCGATCTTCCAATGTACGAAAAAAATCATAGGCGAAGCGCCTATGATTTCCTCTCTCTACTACTTATTCTCATATTTAGCTGAAAGAAAGCCTAAAGCTGCCCCTAATATGGCTCCACCTAGAACCTCAACAGGCTGGTGTCCAAGAAGCTCTTTCAACTCTTTTTCCCTTTCCACAAATTCCATGCTAGGGTAATCTCCAGAGATCGTCGCTAGATTATCCTCTAGATCGTTTACTAGAGCAGCAATTTCTCCTGTATGACGCCTAACCCCCTGGGCATCGTACATAACAATCACACCGAAAATAGTAGCGAGAGCCGTTTCTGTATGACGAGATCCTTTATTTGAAGCAATGTAAGAAGTAAGGGCTGCAACACCAGCTGAATGCGAACTAGGCATTCCACCCGTTGTCGCAACTTGCTTCACATCCCATTCTCCTTTTAACACCTTATGAGTTAGGATCTTCAAACCCTGAGCAATCGCAATTGAGGAAACTGCTGTTAAAATTCCTCTGTTCATTTTTTGCATCTCTCTCATCCTCCACTTTGCCATCTTTTCTGCCTGAGCAGAATGTTCTATTAGATGCATTACCCTTTAGGAAGGAATTTTACGCAGAGAAATTGTTTTTCAGGAAATCTACCACGCTTACATTCAAATTTCTTTCATGCAATCAAAGAAATCTTTAGTAGCTGATACAATCGATTCTCGATTTCATCTATGCTGATCAACAAGAATGGGATTGCCATCAGGGTCTTCTATTGTAAAACTCGTTGGCCCTTTACTTGATTCGTCCGCTTCAGAAAGAATATTCACTCCGTTTTCTTTTAGCTGCTTTTGAAGTGTTCGAATATCTGTAAACACTTCAAGATTTTCAGCGTTCTCATCCCAACCTGGATTAAACGTTAGAATATTTTTGTCAAACATCCCTTGAAACAGGCCAATGACGGTACTGTCATTCTTCATAATGAGCCAATTTTGAGAAATATCTCCTCCAAACGATTGAAAACCTAATTTTTCGTAAAAATGCTTTGAGGCTTGGATATCCTTTACACTTAAACTTACAGAAAAAGCTCCGAAATTCATAATTATACCTCCTCATTATCGTTGCTATAAAAGATTCTTCTCTATTCCCTCCTTTCCTACCTTCTTTTAATTGGATTAAGATAAAGTTACTTATAGTGTGGTTCCAAACTAGAATTTTTTCTTTGCTTTTCAATACTCTTCATAATCAATTTTCACACCATCAATATGCTTGCGATTCATCAATTTCTTTTTCTTTCTGTTCTCAACAGTTTCAAATAGGATATCAAAATCATAATTCTCCGGATAAAGCTCGCTAGCAGGCAAGAGTAACTTTACACGCTTCGTATGAATCGTTTCTTTTTGGCCATTTATCATTACAATCAAATTCCCAAAATCGTCCATTGGTTTATAAACGATTCCTTTCTCTTTCAACGAAGGGATCGCTACACTATCTCCAATCGAATAATTCTCAAAAATCTTCTCGACCTCCACTTTTTTCTGGCTTCGCGGTTTCTCTACTTTTTTACTTTTTAGCTGCTGCTCATAGTGCCAGTGATCTTTTTGGTTGAACCCTTCTCGATAGGATTGCTTTTCTTGATACGTGATTTCATGAGCTCGCTCAATAATATTCGGATGCATACCAAGACGTAATGCGATGGCAAATGCCTGACTTTCTCCTGGAACACCCATCCGTAGTTTAAACGTTGGGCGCAATGTCTCTGGATCGAACTCCATTGATCCATTCTCAAAATCTGGATGAGCTGAAGCGAAATTTTTCATTTCACTATAGTGTGTTGTGGATAGAATAGTTGACCCCAGACGATTCAATTGTTCTAAAATAGAAACGGCAATACCCATCCCCTCACCGGGATCTGTACCCGAACCAAGTTCATCCAGAATAACAAGAGAATCCGGCGCTGCTGCGTGTAAAATGGAAATAATGTTCGATATTCGAGAAGAGAAAGTACTCAACGATTGTTCAATGCTCTGTCCGTCTCCAATATCAACTAATATTGATCCAAACATCCCAAAAACAGAAGACTCATCAGCAGGTATGTGTAAACCAGATTGCACCATCATTGAAAGAAGCCCGACTGTTTTAATTGATACGGTTTTCCCACCAGTATTGGGACCGGTTATCACAAGTCCTTTATATGCTTTCCCTAACTCAAGGGAAAGCGGTACAGCCTCATGAGAGAGTAAGGGATGACGACCATTTTGTAACTCAAGTATTGGCTCGCTTGATAGCTTTACTTGATTGCCATCAATCGCTACACTATATTTCGCCTTTGCAAAAATATAATCGTAGTGTGTCATTGTTTCAATGTTGATTGAGATCTCTTGCGCATATCGCTCCACTTCTCCAGTTAATCTGCTTAGAATTCGCTGTTCCTCCAAGTATTCATCTGCCTTTACTTCATTTAATTCCATTTGAACTTTACGAACTTCTTCAGGTTCAATATATACAGTCGAACCGCTTGAAGATTGGTCATGAACAGTTCCTTTTATTTGTTTCCGATATTCTTTCTTCACAGCGACAACATAGTGGCCATTTCGATCGCTGATGATCGTATCCTGAAGTGCTTTCCTTTTCGAAGATGAACGCAGAAGATGATTCAGTTTTTCTTTCACTCGTTCTTCATAAACGGTTATTTTCTTTCTAATTCTCCCAAGCTCCTTACTCGCTGCATCATCAATCTCACCATTTCTGATCGCTCGTTTCAATTCTTCTTCAAGATCCGTAATCTCATAAAGAGAATAGATATAAGTTGAAATTGTAGGCGCCAGCCATTCTTTCCCCGTCATAAACTGTTTCAGTTTCCGGCCGCTTTCGATTAAATCAAGCACAGTTATCAGCTGATCTGGCCGTAAAGGAACACCTTTGTTTAATTGTTTCATCACCTGGATAATGCCATGAAGACCATGAAGAGGGACGCTTGAACTTTTCTTAATAATTTCTTTCGCCTCTGTCGTTTCATTTAATCGATTTTGCACAACCTCTTTATCGTGCAACGGTCTCATTTTCTGGATCTCACTTTTTGCTTCTTCTGAAAGGGCATAGTGAGCTACTTCGCTTCGAATTTTATCAAATTCAAGTGTTACCATAGTTTGTTCGTTCATTGTTCTTCCTCCTCGATTCGTATATGTTCGCGCATCTTAAGAAAAACTTCCATTCAATTAACATACATGTCACTTCCTTTCCAACAAAAAAAGAGCTACGAATGAACACAGGTTCATTCGTAGCTCTTCTATAAAAGGGTAGACGACACCCATCCTCCCCATGCTTAAAAAGCATACAAAAAGCTGCGCACAGAGTGCAGCTGGAATGGTTGTTGTCATTCTTGAGCTTTTCTGTGTTCTTAACTAAATTGACAGAAGGCATATTTAAATAAGCATAGAATACATGCTACTTTAAAAGCCAATCCATCTATAAAATTACGTTAGTTAAGAATCACCGATAACATAAAATTTGCCCCTTTTACTTTTCAGGTTACATTTATTATAAATGGGAATCGTTGTTCTTTCAAGTTGCTTTTTAGAAAGCGTGTGAAGTCGTTCCGCCATCAATAACAATATTTTGTCCGGTCGTATAGCTCGCATACGGTGATGCAAGAGATAAAAAGGCTGGAATCAATTCATCTAACCGACCAACTCGATGCATCGGATTACTTCCGTTGATTTTATTTAAAAGAATAGGATTCTCTAATGCTTTTTCGTTAAACGGCGTTTTAATAAAGCCAGGACTTATCGCATTAACAGTGATCCCGAGTGGGGAGAGTTCCTGTGATAACTGTTTTGTTAATTGCACTACAGCCGCTTTACTTGGGCCATACGGGGTGGAAAAAGGAAGTCCAACTTCACTTGCCATCGATGCAATGTTAATAACCCTAGATCCTTCGCCTTCTTTTAAATCAGGGAGAACTGCTCTAGTCATCATATAAACTGATTTCACGTTCGTTTCCATCACATCGTCCCATTCATCCGCTTCAAGATCTTCAATTGTTTTTCGAACAGTTTTCCCAGCATTATTAACGAGAATGTTAATTGTCCCTATGCTTTCATGAATGTCACTTATGATTTGCTGAATGCTTCCCTCATTCGTGACATCTCCTACAAATGCAACGACTGATCTATTTGTTTCCTTACTTATTTCTTTTGCTGCATCTTCAAGAACTTCTTTTGTTCTACCAACAATGGCGACAGTAGCTCCCGCTTCGGATAGAGCACGTGCAATTGTTTTGCCAATCCCTCTGCCTCCACCTGTAACGACGGCCACTTTATTTGTGAAATCAAAATACTTCATCTAGCATCCTCCTCTACTTTATCTACCATACAAAATATTCTTATTTCCATCCATTAGAGTGCTTCAAAGATGATGTAAAAACCTTGTTTGTATCATTATTCGACAGCATCCTAAAAAAATTATTTTGTATTTGAAAGGTAATTGTGGTAATTTGTTAGAATATTTAGTATTAAGATACATAAAGGAGGAGTTCTTATTGGAAGCAGCATTAAATAACATTAGTGGATTTGTATGGGGGTGGCCTCTGCTCGTCCTACTTGTGGGAACGGGTATTTACCTCACTATTCGCCTTGGGTTTCTCCAGTTTACCATGCTTCCATATGCGTTGAAGCAAGCCTTCACGAAGAAACAAGATAAAAACGCAGAAGGGGATATCTCTCACTTCCAGGCTTTGATGACGGCACTTGCCGCTACGATCGGAACAGGAAACATTGCCGGTGTCGCAACGGCTGTTTTTGTTGGTGGACCTGGTGCCGTTCTCTGGATGTGGATCAGTGCTCTCTTTGGAATGGCAACGAAATATGCTGAGGCAATCCTTGCTGTTAAGTACCGTTCGGTGAATTCGAATGGTGAAATGTCCGGTGGGCCGATGTACTACCTTGATAAAGGACTTAATATGAAGTGGCTTGGGATGATTTTTGCCTTTTTTGGTGCTTTCGCAGCTTTTGGAATCGGAAATATGGTACAGTCCAACTCAGTAGCAGATGCTGTCGCTACTTTCGGGATCGCTCCGTGGATTACTGGACTTGTCCTAATGTTCTTTACTGGAATGGTTATTCTCGGTGGGATTAAAAGCATCGGTAAAGTGACGGCTTACTTTGTTCCAGTTATGGCCTTATTTTATGTTATTGGTGGACTAGTCGTGATCTTTATGAATCTTAGCCTTGTTCCTGCTGCTGTTTCCCTTATCTTCTCAGACGCTTTTACAGGTGAAGCTGCTGCTGGTGGTGCCATTGGTGCCGTAATTCGTTATGGTGTTGCACGTGGAGTATTTTCGAATGAAGCTGGTCTTGGCTCTGCGCCAATTGCGGCAGCTGCTGCTAAAACCGATTACCCAGGACGTCAGGCACTTGTCTCTATGACACAGGTGTTCATTGATACGATTGTTGTCTGTTCCATCACTGGAATCGCGCTCGTTATGGGTGATCTCTATGGTGGAGATTTGAACGGAGCAGCCTTAACGACAGCGACGTTCGAGAAATTCCTGGGTGTTCCTGGAGCACTTATCGTTACAATAGGTCTTATTTTATTTGCTTATTCAACTGTTCTCGGATGGTCTTACTATGGCGAAAAATGCTTCTCTTATCTTTTTGGAGACGCGTCGATTAAATATTATCGTCTCGTTTTCGTATTGGCCGTTTTTGTCGGAACAACATTAAAACTAAACGTTGTTTGGCTTCTAGCTGATATTTTTAATGGCTTAATGGCACTACCAAACTTGATTGGACTTCTCGGTCTTTCAGGAGTTGTTGTCGCTGAGACAAAACGCTTCCTGGAGAAAGTGAAGGAAGAAAAGAGAGAAGCGCATTCAACGGGTGTATCTAATTAATACTTAAAAAAGGTGTCGGGAGCTCCCGACACCTTTTCTTATAAACTTTCTTCAATTTGAAACTGTTGCTGAGCAAGCTCTTTATAAAGACGGCTTGTCATATATAGCTCTTCATGTGTGCCCTGATCTGATACAATACCGTTTTCCATAACTAAGATTTGATCGGCATGAACAACGGTCGAAAGACGATGAGCAATAACAATCGTCGTACGTCCCTTCATTAAATTGTTCAACGCACGTTGAACCTGAACTTCTGACGTACTATCAAGACTAGATGTAGCTTCATCCAACAAAAGAATGTATGGATTTCGAACAATCGCTCTTGCAATTGCAATCCGCTGTCGCTGCCCACCAGAAAGCTTGATTCCTCTTTCGCCAATTTC
The DNA here is from genome assembly GCF_015234585.1 of Pseudalkalibacillus hwajinpoensis. NCBI lineage: Bacteria > Bacillati > Bacillota > Bacilli > Caryophanales > Guptibacillaceae > Guptibacillus > Guptibacillus hwajinpoensis. The sequence continues at coordinate 845,346 of NZ_JADFCM010000001.1, read as the reverse complement.
TGTCTCAAAACCGTTTGGAAGATCTTGAATGAAAGGCAGGGCATAAGCTTGCTTTGCTGCCTCTTCAATTTTCTCATCCGAAACATCTTCTTCTAGCCCATAGACAATATTCTCTTTAATTGTTCCTGCTATGAGCGGACTTTCCTGAGAGACATATCCAATTTGCTTCCGCCATGAAACAAGTGAAAATTCATGAATGTTTTTTCCGCCAAGTGCGATTTCACCTTTTTGAGGTTGATAAAATCGTTCAATTAATGAAAATGTAGTCGTTTTACCGCTACCACTTGGACCAACTATTGCAGTGATTTTACCTGGTGGTACTTCAAAGGAAGCCTTTTTCAACACAAGTTCTTTCCCATAGGAAAATTCAACGTTATGAAATGAAAGCATCTTTGCTGGATCTTCAACTTCATCTCCGCTAAGTCGTTCTTCACTATCATGATCAAGTAAAAATTGCAGACGTTCTGTTGCACCCATTGCTTTTTGGATTGCTGTTAAGAACCTTGCCATTGAGCTGAATGGAATAATAATTTGAAAAAGGTATAAAAGAAAAGCGACAAGCTCACCAGCTGATAGTTCTCCTGTTGATACGCGAACGCCACCGTAGCCAACAATGACGACGAGAACCCCCATTAACAATAACGTCATAAGAGGCATAAGAAGGGCATAGATTTTCGCTTCCTTCATGCTGTAAGAGAAGACATTTTTAATGCCATTTTTCCCATTCTCTTCTTCCACATTCTCTGCCATCGAGAATTTCACAAGACGAACTTCTGATAATACTTGTGTGATTGTTGCTGTAAACTTAGCCGTTTCTTCCTGCAATCCCTTTGATACTTTATACATTCGCTTTCCGATAAAACGAATCCCAATCATCATAATAGGGACAACCGCAAGTAAAATGGCTGTTAATTTCCAATCAAGGTATAGTAATATCCCAATAGAACCGACAATCGACAGCGTACTCGTTAACAAACTAATTAAATGATTCGAGACAAGATCTTTTATTACTCCAGTATCATTCACAATACGACTTGTCGTATCCCCAACCCTATTGCTGTCAAAATAAGTTATTTGAAGGGAAAGGACTTTCTTCATTAAACGCTCTCTCAACCGAGCTACCACTGTTTCCCCTATATACAACAGGAGGTACATAGATAAACCAGAGAAGATCGCCTGAACAACAAAGGCAGCAATTAATAATGTAATAACTCCCGAAGAAAGCGAGCTACCTGAGAGCTGATCAACTAGATTTTTCGTAAAAAATGGCACGATTAATCCAGCTACGGTTCCAATCATACTCAATGCAATAGCAAGTGCTACAAGAGGCTTTGAAGGATTTGTATCACGAATTAATTTTGATAGTCCTCGCCAATTCATTTTTTTCTCCGTATTTGCTTTTTGTTCCATTATATTCCCCCTTACGATCTCTTCTTAGTATACCTTGTCTTATCGTTAAATCAGAAAACGGAATGGAAATCATTCCGACGTTTCATCATTTCTCAAATACACGCTCGCTAGAAACACTATGAAAAATAAGTGTAGTGAGACTATTGCGTTTGGCTATCAAGACTATGTTAAGACAGAAAAAAGGAAGGGACAGTGCCCTTCCTTTAACATGATTTAAGATTAGAAGCTTTCTTTCACGACAACACGCTCAAGTGGGAAGCGAGCTGTTCCATGCGCTTCAACAGCTGCTTTACCAACAGAAATAAGCATTGTTGGAACATAACGTGAAGGAATGTTAAACTCTTCTACAAGCGCAACTGGATTAAAACCACCCATTGCCACTGTGTCATAGTCTTTTGCTTTTGCAGCAAGCATCAATTGCATTGCAGCCAACGAGCTATTCTTGATTGCTTCGCTTAAAGCAAAGCCTTCTCTTTCGTAAGCGCCATTGATTTGGCTAACAAGCGTTTCTTTTATAGCATTTTCCATAAATCCTAATTCGACTGCCTGGCCATAAATTTCTTCAGCATGTAGATTAGCTTCAAGGTCTCCTAGAATAACAATAGTAGCAGAGCTATCTACGATTTGCTGCTGATTAAAAGCAATTGGAAGTAGTTTTTCTTTTTGCTCATCACTTTCAATAACAAGGAACTTCCAATGTTGAAGGTTCCAAGAAGACGGAGCTTCAATCGTAGCATTTAAAATCTCATTCATAACTTCCTCAGGAATTTCGATTCCTTTCTCAAATTTTCTTACAGAATGACGATCTTTCATAACATCTAGAACTCGATTGTTCTCTTGTACACTAACAGACATCGTTTATTTCTCTCCTTTTTCTATCCATAAAATTTCTCTATTGATGGTCTAATAACCTATCTCACCTATACTATAATGTAACATATATCATTACAGTTAGAAAACAAAAAATCATTAGCAATTGTGGCAGTATCTTCCCTTTTTGCTAGTATTTTTATTAATCAAATTCTGAAATCCATTTTTAACCTGCTTCACAAAAGAAGTTGCTGTGCGTTCAGGAAAATCAATGATTAATTTTAATCTTGATAGCTCCGTTGTTAGTTTAATTGCTAATTCAGGGTAAGCCAGATACAAAGCACGATAGGACGTTTGATCAAGTTGAATGAGCTCAACATTAGTTATTGTTTTTGCATACAAGTTTTGATGTACAAAAATAGAGCGATTGCCCAAAACATCATTCGGCCCAAGAACTGCTAGAGACTCATTCATGTTATCCGCATGATAAATGGCAATACTACCACTTTTAATAATGTATACATCGCGATTTGTATGTTCTGGCTTTATCAAAAATCTTCCGTTGTTTCTCTTGATTAGCTGACCGGATCTTTCTAATCGATTCCAATCTTTCATATTAAGCTTGCTTCCTTCATTTCTTACCACCAGACCTGTACTCATGTCTGCTCACCCCCAACGTTTTTATTGAAACTTTTTTTGTTACAGTTAAGATATAAAACAAAAACAATTACTTATAATTGTTTTTGTTTTAGGCTTTGAATAATATCACGAATCGTATATTGTTTCAAGAATGCTGTTAAATGATTCTCAGCATCTGTAAAAATATCGCCCAGTACATTTGATAAATTCGCTCCCACAAGACAATACTGATTCGAATCAGGACATCTTGGTTGAAGAGTACCTATAGAAGTAAGGTTATAGATCTTATCAAGCGTGACATCTTCTACACGACAAGATAAAGTAAACCCACCTCCAGCACCCTCTTTTGAAACGATATAACCGTTTTTCTTGAGTAAACTAAGAATTTTTCTCATACGAACGGGATGGACAGAAGCACTTCCGGCAAGATAATCACTAGTTGCCATCTGCCCTGGCTTAATTGCGAGCAAAGCCAGACTGTGTACGGCGAGAGTAAAATCACTATTCAATTGCAGCGCCTCCCAACACTTTCTTCCACTTCCATCCTATCGTACTTCTTTTGTAGCTGGCAAGAAAATTTTAACAGGGAACTGCTTCCTCCGACTCATGTCGAAGCTGCTTAAGTTGTGCAGAAAGTTCCATGAACCATTGTTTATCTTTCGTAATTAAAGAAACTTCAATAAGGTTTAACAAGAAGGATTCATCCTGTTCAAAATTTGGTTCCTCCAGCTGGGAAATACGATTCTGGAAAGTTTCGATTACTTTTCCTACAGTTTCAGGATTATCACATTCTAGAACAAATACTTTAATCGTTCCAAGATAGTTATTTACAGATTCAACATATCCATGAATTAGTTCATCATGGACTGACTTTCCTTTTACCCAATCACCTTTTTGATATTGAGTTTGTTGATGTAATTGATTCATCATCATTTACCTCCTTATTTGGAAGACTAGTTTGTGTTCCAACTGAGTCAAGGTATAGTGTAATTCTAATTATTACAGTTCATTTTGTCAAGAAGAGGGTTTCTCATCTATTTGAAATGCATCTGCAATGAGTTTATAAGACTTCAGTCGAGATTGAAAATCGTGTGTAATCGTATTAATGATCACTTCATCTGTTTGATAAGCATTTGCTAATTCTTCAATTTGTTTTTTTACCTGGGTCGGACTACCTACGATCATTCTTTTTCTGTTTTCCCGAATCCGTTCTTTATCAAACACTGTATATGGAAAGCTACGCGCTTCATCAGGGGATGGAAATCCGTCACCTGACTTTCCTTGTTCGATTAATAAGATCGATAAATCCAAACTAGATGCCAAATATTCTGCTTCTTCTTCTGTTTCACCACAAATGACAAATATAGCTACATTTGTTTTCGGTGTCTCGTTAAATTCAGATGGTACAAAACGAGAACGATATTTGTCAACCACATTCGTTCCACCATATCCATTAATGAAATGTGCAAAGGTAAACGCAAGTCCGCGCTGCGCTGCCATCATTCCACTTGCCCCACTTGATCCTAACAACCACATCTCAGGTGCCGTACTTCCAAGCGGTGTTGCTCGTACGTTCATTCTCTCAGGGTCTTCCCCTTTTAAATAGGCAGCTAGTTCGTTCACCTGCTCTAAATAGTTATCAATCCCCATACTGTTTCCCCCAGCGAGAGCTTTTGTAACATTCGGCATCCCTCCTGGAGCGCGTCCAAGTCCAAGATCAATACGATTGGGATTTAACGTTTCAAGCATACGGAAGTTTTCCGCTACTTTGTATGGACTATAATGTGGTAACAAGACCCCACCAGAGCCAATCCTCATACGCTTTGTGTTCGCTGCCAGATGTGAGATTAGGACTTCAGGACTAGACCCAGCCAGACTCTTCGTACTATGGTGTTCTGAAACCCAGAATCGATGAAAGCCTAACTTCTCAACTTCTTGTGCAAGTACTGTTGTTTCTCTAAGTGCTTCTGTTGGCGTATTGCCTCTTGATACAGGTGATTGATCAAGTACGCTTAACTTCATATTCTTTCCGCTCCTTTAATGTAAAAATCATCATTACAGTTTATCTTATCAGATGAAAAATTGTTGACCAATAAATATGCTTAATATTAGATGAACCTCTTCATACTAGTAGTTACCCTTTTAAGACACAAAAAAACGGACCGTCACGCCCAATTGGTTACGCCGGTCCATTCTTTAGAAAATCATAAGCTCTCTTTATATGACGTCATTGTAGAAACTTAAGTCTCTGCAACAACGAGCTTAACCTGATGTCGCCTTAGCATTTCCTGCACTTTCTCTTCAGGAATTTGATCCGTAATAATAAGATCAATATCTTCAAGATGAGCAAAAGTAAAAAACTCAGAACGATAGAACTTTGAATTATCAGCAAGAGCGATAACATACTGAGATTGTTGAATCATCTTTCTTTTAACCATTCCATCTTCTTCATGAGCAATGGTTAATCCCTGCTCTGATATTCCTATGACTCCTATAAAAGCAATATCTGCATTGTAGGTCGCCACCTTTTCGACTACAGCCGAACCATATAGGAAACGATGATCTTTCTCGAGTTTGCCTCCAAGAAGATGAATATCAATATGACTTCCGCTCGATAGAATATCTGCTTGATGAATGGAATTTGTAATCACTGTTGCTTGTTTTTCAAATAGAAATTCAGCGCATGACTGAACGGTTGTGGATGCATCAAGAATAACGACGTCACCTGCGTTAACATAGCCTGCGGCCATTTTGCCTATTCGCTGTTTTTCCTTTGACACAACTTTTAAGCGATCATGATAAGACTGGATCTCATGACGAAGCTGAGGAAGTACGGCTCCACCTCTTGTCCTCGTAACGGCTTCTTCTTCTTCAAGCTTCACAAGATCACGTCTCGCAGTGTCTCTTGACACTTGAAATAACTCGCAAATTTGATCTACGGATATTCTTCCGTGTTTTTTTAGATGATCTAAAATCGCTAGCATTCTTTCTTCTTGATACACTTCCTACACCTCATTTCCATGCACTTACATTATAAGTTTTCGTAAGTAATAAATCAATATTTATTAAGTGTTTTCGATTTTATATAAGTTTTTATAAGTAATGCTACTTATTTTTATTATTTCCTCTTATTGCTCCATGATGATTTTTCTCATCATTACAATGGTAAACAAGATAGAACTTAAATAGTCCGTTCACAGAAAGATCTCAGACCATAAAATCCTTTTGCGCTTTACCTTGAAATAATGTATTATTGAAAATATTTACTAGATAAATGGAGGCTAATGATGAAGGGAAATTTAGATAAAGGCATTTTATTAATATCTTGCCCAGATAGAGAAGGAATTGTTTCAGCTGTCTCAACGTTTTTATTCACAAATGGTGCAAATATTATTCACTCTGACCAGCATTCGACCGATCCTGTTTTGGGACACTTTTTTATGCGCATCGAATTTAGCCACCCTCAATTAAACGAACAATTAGGAGAACTTAAAAGGGCTTTTGAAGAAACGGCATCTCCATTTCAAATGGAGTGGTCCATAACGGCTTCTTCTAAAAAAACTCGTCTCGCTATTTTTGCTACGAAAGAAGATCACTGTCTTCAAGAGTTGATATGGAGATGGCAATTGGGGGAGCTACATGCGGAAATCGGAATGGTTATTAGTAATCATCTAGACTTTAAAGAATTAACGGAAAGCGCTGGGATCCCCTTTTATCATGTTCCAGTGACAAAAGATTCGAAAGCACAAGCAACAGCTGAACATCTTCATTTACTTGAAGAGCAACAGATCGATACGGTTATTCTTGCAAGGTACATGCAAATCATACCTGAAGAAATTATTAACCTTTATCACAACGACATCATTAATATTCATCATTCATTCCTACCAGCCTTTATCGGTGGTCATCCTTATCAACAGGCCTTTGATCGAGGCGTCAAGATTATCGGGGCAACAGCCCATTATGTGAATGCAAAGCTTGATGAAGGTCCAATCATCGAACAGGACATCACTCGTATTACTCACCGTTATAATGTGAACGATTTGAAAAGACATGGCAAAGACATTGAACGCATCGTCCTCTATCGCGCAGTGAAATGGCACCTTGAAAAGCGTGTTATTGTTCACGGCAACAAAACAATTGTTTTTCAATAATGTTCCATAAGAAAAAGCACCCGAATCGGGTGCTTTGCTTATTTTAGTAAGCCCATACTGCGCCAACGATAATCAAAAGAATGAACAATACAACGATTAGCGCGAAACCTTGACCATAACCGTAACTCATGCGTATCCCTCCCTTCATGCTAATTTAACAAGAAAGGTTTAGTAGCCATATCCTCCGCCGTAACCGCCGTAGCCACCTTTTCCGTAACCACCACACTGACCGCCGTAGTTAGCTCCACCAACTGCCGCAGCTCCAACGATAATCAAAAGAATAAACAATACTACGATCAACGCAAAGCCTTTACCGTAGCCTCCGCCATGCCCTTGCTCTTTTCCACCACTCATTAGAAAACCCCCTTTCCTGGAAGGTTACTAATACTATATGTCGTAAGAAAAAGAAGGATTAGGCTGGTGTCCATAGTTAGATAGAATTATCATTTCTACTTATTTGTCACGCTTAAATAATGCCTGCTACAGCAAGTAAAATAATGACAAGAAGAATGAAAAGAATCAGAAACAAAATCAGTTCATCCACTGAGATCCCCCCGTATTTGGTCGTTTAATAACATATGTGACTCTGGGCGCGCCGGTGAATTCGCGTTCTCGTTTTCCAATTCATAACCAGATCATCTTATTGAGATCTCGAATGAGCCGTCATTCAACAATCATTACCATAGCCTAAAAAAAAGCCCCTTCCTATTGGAAGAGGCTTAGCTCATTGCATTATTCCATCGTGTTCCCTTTAGCAGGAATAGGATTTTCATTAAAGATTCGTGCAAAATGAATTAAGTTATACGCCATTGTTTTCGCATGACCGGTAGAAAAGTCATTCTTTTGACCGTTCGCTTCGATATAAGAAGCGCCTGGTCCGGCTTCTCCAACCCAGTAAGCATCTACGTTTGGAGGAACGGTAATGCCAATATGAGAAAACCCGTATAGCACAGAAGCCGCTGCATGCTTAGCACCATCTTCGTTTCCTGTAATCACGACGCCGCCTACTTTATTGTAGTATAACGACTGCCCTTTCTCATTTGTTAATCCGCTTCCTCCGTATAATCGCTCGATTGCAAGCGTAGCGACACTACTCTTTTCACCTAGCCAGAGAGGAGTACCTAGTATGATAATATCCGCTTCTTTTACTTTTTCAAAAATAACTGGCCATTCATCTCCATGACCTTCATCTTCCGAAACACCATAAGCGATCTTATAATCGCTTATGCGAATGCTTTCAGATTCAATTCCCTCTTTCTTAAAAATCGCTTCTGCTTCTTGATAAAGAGCATCCGTGTTAGAAGTCGTTTCACTCGTTTTAAGAGAACAATTTAGAAATAGTGCTTTCATATTAATAAACTCCTCCTTCACCTTTGGTTATTCCTACCAACTATTTACCTCCTAGAAAAAAACTTAAACAAAAGAGCACTTGAAATAAGATTCAAGTGCTCTTTCCTTTGCTATTCTGTTATAAGTAATAATGGAGCCTCATTTAAGAACTTCATCATGTTTTGTCCATCTTCTGATACTTTTGCCCATGCCGGTGACTGCATTGCTTCTTCTAATTGCTCTTTTGAACTAAATTCAATAGTAGCTGTTAAGAAATAGTTCTTGTCTGTATTCATTGCTGCCGTCACATAGTTAACTTCAGCATTCGTAACGTTCGGAACATCCTTTACAAGAGCCATATGATTGTTCTCATAATAGTTCTTAAACTCATCGACATCTTTCGGTTCTTGATAAATCACTATGATTTTTGCCACTTTTCATCGCTCCCATTGATTTAGTTATTCATCTACATCATAAGGTCAGTGAAGCTGATAAGAAAGTAATATGCACCGCTAAAGTTTATACTGATCCGCTTAGCTTTTTTCGATTCGACCTCATTTTCCCGAATATAAGCAGAACAATGATGATCGCACTTGCCCATATAAACCGCGTTTGGTATTTTTCTAAGTTTGCTAAATCATGACCTACAATTGTGTATAAAATGGTTCCAGGAATTTGACCTAGCGCAGTAGCTAACACAAACGATCGAAATGAAATGCGACTTAACCCTGCAAGAAAGCTAATAAAATCAAACGATACAATCGGGACTAATCTGGCTACGAGTATTAAGAAAAAACCATTTTTCCCACTGTACCGATTGGCCTTCTCAAGAAGGTCGCTCTTCTTTGTTACTTTTTCAACAAATGCGGCTCCAAACCACCTTGCCAGCCAAAACATCACGAGAGCAGCTGCCATTCCACCTGACCAAGAAACGAGGAAGCCAAGTGGAATTCCAAAAGCGAGACCGTTAGCTGCTGTAATGACAAAGGATGGGAGCGGCGCGAGAATTCCTTGCGCAATCATTAAAGCAATACTAATAACAGGCGCCCATATTCCTAAGGAGCGAAAGTAATCAGCGAGAAGAGGGAGTGAATCAAGCGAAATAAATGAACGCATTTGAGCCAACCATGGCGGATTGATTAAAAAGGTGATTATAATAACGATTAGGAGACATACTCCTATCCCTATCAAGGGTTTGGTGGACTTTTTCATAATTAACCCCGATTCTGAAAAAACTATAACATAAACGCTCACGATATCATTATCAGGTTGGTGAGGTATGGTCACAAAAATGATCATAGCATCTTATGAATGATAAAATCTATTTCTTACAACCTGGAGCGTTCAAACATTCTCATTGAGGTAGAATTTTTTGTTTTACGTTACCCCAAAAGAGGAAAACATCGTTATAATAACGTTACAATAACTATTACATAGGAGGTGAACCCTTACAACTCTGTAAGGGCCTTATTGGAACTAATCAAAGTAATTGCTGTTCTATTGTTAATTGTATTAACGGCATTTTTCGTAGCATCTGAATTTGCGATCGTAAAAATTCGAAGAACGAGAATAGATGCACTTGCGAGTGAAGGAAATAAGAAAGCCAAAGCCGTTCAAAAGGTACTTGGTAACTTAGATGGGTATCTTTCAGCATGTCAATTAGGTATTACCATTACAGCGCTAGCTCTTGGTTGGCTTGGTGAAGAAACCGTTGAACAGCTTCTGCATCCTTTATTTGAGCTTATTAACCTTCCTGACTCAATCGCTACACCTGTTACGATTGCGCTCGCCTTTGCGATTATAACCTTCCTACACGTTGTTCTTGGTGAGCTTGCTCCGAAGACATTTGCAATTCAAAAAGCGGAAGCTGTTAGTTTACTTCTAGCTGGTCCACTTATCTGGTTCTATCGTATAATGTATCCGTTTATTTGGGCATTAAATGGTTCAGCTAGAGGCGTGGTAAAGTTATTTGGTCTTAAATCAGCGAATGAGCATGAACAAGCCCATTCTGAAGAAGAACTTCGACTCATTTTATCTGAAAGCTACAAAAGTGGGGAAATCAATAAATCCGAAATGGAATTTGTGAATAATATCTTTGAATTTGATGAAAGAATGGCCCGAGAAATCATGATTCCAAGAACGGAAATGACCTGTCTATTTTTGGACAACACTACTGAAGAAAATCTTGAGATCATGAAGAACGGTAAATATACACGTTATCCTGTCGCTGATGGGGATAAAGATAAAATCGTTGGGGTCGTAAACATTAAAGAAATTTTAACACAGTACAAATGGGGCGAAGAGCTTATACTTAATGAATACATCCACCCCATTAATCACGTTATTGAAACAGCTCATATTAAGACACTGCTAGCGAAAATGCAAAAGAGTCATAATCATATCGCGATCGTAGTCGATGAGTATGGTGGAACGGCCGGACTCGTTACTGTGGAAGATATACTTGAAGAAATTGTTGGCGAAATTCAAGATGAATTTGATTTTGATGAAAAAGCGCCTATACGAGAAGATTCAAATGGACAAACAATCGTCGATGGAAAAGCTTTAATTAGTGATATCAATGAGCTACTCGGAACATCAATTGATCATACTGAAGTGGATACAATTGGTGGCTGGATCTTAACTCATGATATAGAACCGGAACAAGGAACATCATTTACCGTAGACGGCTATCAATTTACAGTTCGTGAAGTTGATGGACATCAGATTAAAGAATTAGAAATTAAGCAACAAGTATAAAAAAAGCTGTCTCCTCAAATTGCATGTAGCAATGAGAGAGACAGCTTTTTTCGATTATGAGAGAAGGTCAATCCAAATCTTAATAGACGTTCCAAGAATAAGGGCAGCAAGCACCCATTGAAGAATTTTTGTATTTATTTTCTTACCAGCATTCGCACCAAGTGGCGAAGCAATTAAGCTTGCGACAATCATTATCGCAGCAGGAAGTAAAAGAACCTGCCCTGTTGCGAGTTTTCCAACCGTCGAACCTATCGAAGAAATAAACGTGATCGCAAGAGAAGATGCAATCGTCATCCGCGTCGGAATCTTTAGCACGACGAGCATGATCGGAACGAGAAGGAATGCTCCTGCGGCGCCAACGATCCCAGCGCCAATACCTACAATAAAGGCAAGAGCTGATGAAAGTAGTTTATTGAATTTCACCTGATCAAGCGGTATATCATCAATGCCTTTTTTCGGTATAAACATCATGACAGCTGCAATCGCAGCAAGCAGTCCATAGACGACATTGATTCCCTGTTCGGACATAATGGTCGAACCATATCCTCCAATAAAACTACCGATTAGAATACTAACCCCCATGTAGAGGATCAATTGCTTATTAAGATAACCACCTTTACGGTAAGCCCAAACACCACCAATGGTTGCGAAGAATACCTGAACTGCACTAATACCAGAAACTTCGTGGGCACTAAATGCCGCAAAACCGAGTAGTGGTGGGATATAAAGTAGCATCGGGTATTTAATAATCGAGCCACCGATTCCAACCATTCCTGAAATAAAAGATCCAATAAATCCAATTGCAAAAATCGTTATTATAAAACTCAAATCCATCCTGTTCACCCCTTACATTAAAACGGAGGTACTTATCCAGTACCTCCTATCATTTACTAAGCTTTTTTAATCCAGAAATAGAACACGCCGTCTGTTTCTTCAGACTTCATTAGTTCATGACCACCTGATTTCGCCCATGCAGTAAGGTCACTTTGAGCTCCTTTATCAGTCGCTTGAACTTCAAGAACTTCACCTGACTCCATGTCTTTCATTGCTTTTTTTGTTTTTACGATTGGCATTGGGCATGCTAGCCCTTTTGTATCTAATGTTTTTTGTGCATCCATTTGTAATTCCTCCTTATTAGTTAACCGCACAGCGGTTTGGTCCAATTTCCATTTCTCTTTTTGTTTCTTCATCTGGGGTAATTTTCCCCATATTTGTTTCACGAATTTCCTGATAAGCATTAGGCTGTGGAGGAAGATTTTCGGTTACCATTTTTCTGAAATCTTCTTCCTTCTCCACATTTAGACCATCATTCTTTTGGTAAAGATCCTGGAGTTTTGCAGACACGGCTCCATTTTCATCAAGCTCAGCCATTTTTGAGAAGTGAGCTGGAAGAACAACTAATTCCCCTGCCATCTCTTTATACCGGTTATAAAGTGTTGTGCGAAGGTCAAGAACCCAATCTTCAGCTTTGCCAGCTAAATCCGGGCGACCAATTGATTCAACAAATAGAATATCACCAGTTAAAAGGTAAGCATCATTGATCATAAGTGACGTACTTCCTATGGTGTGTCCTGGAGAGTAGATCGGTTCAACTGTTACGTTTCCAATAGACACTGAAGTTCCTTCTTTAAGTGCTGAATATTCGAAGGTTACTTCACCAGCATCTTCTTCTGGAAGGTAATACGTTCCATTTACCTGGTCAGCTAACGACTTCCCCCCAGAAATGTGATCTGCGTGAAGATGTGTATCAAATGTTGCTTTAATCGTAAGACCTTTGTTTTCTGCAAAGGTTGTGTAATTCTCAATCATTCGATTCGCATCCATAATAGCAGCCTCTCCATTTGATTCAATCAAATATGAAAGACACCCTTTACCAAGGCGAACAAATTGATAGAGTGCTCCTCCCGGAAGATCGCCTACTTTAACAGGCTCAAGGTATTCACTCCATGCCTTCATTCCGCCAGAAAGATAAGATACATTCTCCATTCCCGCTTCAACGAGTTCTTCACCTACAAAGATCGAAGAACCTTCTTTTGCACATACAACTAGAATTTCTTTATCCTTTGGAAGCTTTGGCAGGATCTCTTCAACGCCGTCAATTAAATCGAAGTAAGGAACATTCATAGACGTAACAGATTCTCCTTCGATTTTCCAATCGCCATAAGCTTCTTCATTTCTTACATCGAGAATAAAAAGCTCTTGCTTATTAATCACTTTTTTTGCTACTTCACTTGCATGTTTTTGTTTCAAATCCACCTCATATACCCCCATCCGTATTTATGATTCCAAAAAAAATTAAGTTGTACGCGGGGAAAAAATCCCCGCCCTTTTATCTTCTAAAGATCAGATGTAGTAGGACCATCCCACTCGGACATTCCTGGCACAACATTGATCACATCATAGCCATTTTCAGATAACTTTTGAGCCGCAAGATCGCTTCTTGTACCTGTACGACAAACTACATAAATCTTCTTCCCTTTATCTAACTCTGCCATACGGTTATCTAAATCGCCAAGTGGCAAAGAAATCGCATTTGGAAGGTGACTGAACGCATATTCTGCTGGTTCTCTTACGTCAACGATCGTCATTTCATCATCTGAGAGTTTAGCTGTAAGATCTGCATTTGAAATCACATGTGGATGACTCTGCTCAAGTGTCGTCTCACCATCTGAAGCCTTACGAAGATAATGTTTCAAAACGTCACCTTCTTCAATTGTTCCAAGATAGTGATGCCCTACTTTGTCAGCCCATGCCTTAAGATCTGCTTTTGATCCTTTATCTGTTGCTAGAATTTCAAGAACGACTCCTGATTCAAGATCCTTCATCATTTTCTTCGTTTTCACAATTGGCATCGGGCACGCTAGGCCCTTTGCATCGAGTACGTGATCAGTTTGTATCATTAGTCTACCTCCTGTAGTCGTTATTCTGTTTCTCCAGTCCATTCAAGCATGCCGCCTGTCATATTTAACACGGAATACCCGTTTGATTTTAGAACCATAGAAGCCATGCTGCTTCTGCCACCTGATCGGCAGACGATAATATGCTCCGTATCCTTATCAAGCTCATTCATTCTTCCCTGTAATTCATTAACCGGTAGATTGTAGGCACCAGGAATCTTTCCTTCTGCCACCTCTTCTGGTCCGCGAACATCGACAATACTAATTGATTTATTTTCCTTCAACATGTTATTCACTTCAGTTGGCGTTACATCTTTTACATAACCAGACATTCTAATTCCCCCTATTTCCACATATTCATTCCGCCGCGAACATTCGATACAGCCGTGAATCCTTGTCTCTTCAATTCTCCGCAAGCTTTTGAACTTCTCATTCCACTTTGACAAATCACGACGACTTCTTTATTAGGATCCAGTTCTTTTGTGCGTTTGCTAAGTTCGTTGAGCGGCATATTTTTAAATTGCTTCACTTTTTGACCTTTATATTCACCAGGTGTACGAACATCAATAAATTGAACATTGCGATCGCCAAACTTCCTTTTTGCTTCTTCAGAGGTGATCGTTGTTACACCTTTTCCTGGTCCTACCTTTTTATAAATGAACCATCCAGCTATCACAATGACAGCTATTAGCAAAAGTTCCATTCTTTTCGCTCCTTAAATGAAGAGATTGACGTTACCATCTTCAGCGTCGCCTAGATATGCAGCAACACCTGCATACTCGATTTCTTCTAGCAGCTCATCCTTTTGAAGACCTAAAAGATCCATTGTCATCGTACAAGCAACGAGCTTCACTTCCTGTTCTTGCGCAAGCTCAATCAGCTGCGGAAGTTCTGTTACATTGTGCTTCTTAATGACGTTCTTAATCATCTTCTTACCCATTCCACCATAGTTCATTTTTGAAAGACCCATTTTATCAGCACCGCGGGGCATCATTTTGCCAAACATTTTCTCTAGGAACCCTTTATTGACTTCAACTTGCTGATCTTTCCTAAGAGCGTTTAACCCCCAGAATGTATGGAAAATGGTTACCTCATGGTCATATGCGGCGGCACCATTCGCGATAATGTAGGCAGCCATTGCTTTGTCGTAATCTCCACTAAATAGGACAATCGTTGTTTTCTTTTGTTCACTCATTCTATTTCCTCCTCTTATACACCTAGGGGTATATAATGTGTTAAATTTTTTTATTATCGACTTCTTACTAAAAGATTAACAGCTTCCTTCACAACATCATCAGTAGATTCTCCCTGTTCAATCTGTTGGTGAAGACACTGTTCAAGATTTGAACTTACAATTAATCCAATCGAACGATCGATACCAGAACGAGTGGCAGAAAGCTGATTTACAATGTCTTCACAGCTTTTCTCTTGTTCCATCATCTGGATAACACCGCGAATTTGTCCTTCAATTCGCTTCAATCGATTCATAACTGCTTTATCGTATTGCATTGCATTTCCTCCTCACCTTATACCCTGCGGGGTATAAAATCAAGTAAAAAAATTTATCTGTAAATCGAATTCGTTTGTGTTTTTTAATACCTATAGGGGTATTATAACGCACCTGTATGAAATGTCAACACCCTGGTTTTAAGAATACCAATTGATTTGAATAATAAAATACGTGGCGATCAGTGCAATCATTAACAACACTACTATAAGAAGAAACACAACAATCCATGAAGAAGAAGGAACCTCAAATTTCATAATGCGTTTTTTCGTTCGGTAGAACTGCACCGCTCCTCCGGCGATCGTTAATAATCCAAAAAATAAAGATGAGAAACTAATGAACACGGCGACCTGATCATCAGCTCTCTCTCCAGCAGCTCTAGTAAAATGTAAGCTTGCTGTTAGAAAACCAATACCAATGATCGCAATAGAAGTTCGAACCCATGCTAGAAACGTGCGCTCATTCGCTAATAACTGTTGCACACGTCCATCTGCCTTTTTATTTTCCACCCTTATTCACCTCACATGATATGTATTATATACCCCTTAGTGTATGTATTCAATGTAGAAATCTTATTCAACTACTCTTATTCTTCTATCATGAACAAAAAAAGCAGAATCCATTAGGATTCTGCCCCTTCTTCAAATTCATCCAAATATTCTCCGTAACCCTTTTCTTTCATTTCGTCTTTTGGAATAAAATCAAGCGCTGCAGAGTTTAAGCAATAGCGGAGACCTGTTGGTTCAGGGCCATCTTCAAACACGTGACCTAAATGAGAGTCAGCGTTCTTACTTCTTACTTCCGTCCTAACCGTAAACCAGCTTTTATCCTCTTTCTCTACAATGTTCTCAGGTACAAGGGGCTTTGTGAAGCTAGGCCATCCTGTTCCTGATTTATATTTATCCGCTGAACTAAAAAGAGGTTCTCCTGAAACGATATCGACATAGATTCCTTCTTCTTTGTTATCCCAATACTCATTATCAAAAGCTTTCTCTGTGTCGTCCTCTTGCGTCACACTATATTGAATCGGTGTAAGCATCTCTTTTAGCTCTTCATCAGAATACGTGAGATTTGTCTTCGCTTCTGGTGCATCTACCTCAAGATCATCTCCCCATGCTTTCTCAAGAAACTGATCTCGTCCTGAATTATTTCGATAATATTTATAACGCAGTTCATTTTCTTTGTAATAATCTTGATGATACTCTTCCGCTACATAAAATGTTTCTGCTTGTTCGATAGGCGTGACAATAGGTTTATTAAATCTGTTTGAACTTTGAATTTCTTCCTTAGACGCTATAGCAGCTTTCTTTTGCTCTTCATTATGATAGAAAATTCCAGATAAATATTGGTCTCCCCTATCAACAAACTGTCCTTCATCATCAGTAGGATCGATTTGTCTCCAAAATACATCTAACAATGTATCATAGCTCACAACGGAAGGGTCATAATATACTTGGACAGCTTCTACATGCCCGGTTCCACCAGAAGATACCTCTTCATAAGAAGGGTTTTCTGTATTCCCGCCAGTATAGCCTGAGACCGCTTCTCTTACGCCATCTAATTTCTCAAACGGCGGCTCCATACACCAGAAACATCCTCCTGCAAAAGTCGCCACCGCTTCATTATCCTGTACAGCTTGTGCTGGCTCGCTTCCATAAGAACGTTTAAAAATCACATCATAAAGTTTTGGAATAGCAAATACGAGCACTGCCGCAATTCCAATTAACAGAAACCATCTCGTTATCTTCATTCATTATTCCTCCTTCTTCTCAAGTGGAAGCATAAACCAAAATTCGCTGCCATGACCTACGTTACTTTCAACGCCTATCTTCCCTCCATGAAGCTCAATCAATTGTCTCGATATGGCTAGACCCAGTCCGGAACCCCCGTACCTTGTGTTACGCGATTTCTCAACACGGTAAAAACGATCAAAAATCCGTTCTTGTTCTTCTTTCGGAATTCCGTTTCCTTCATCTCTTATAAAAAAGAGAGCAGCTGTCTCAACCTTTTTCAGTGTAATATGGATCGTAGAATGATCATCTGAGAACGCGATTGCATTTTGAATTAAGTTCGTAAGCACGCGTTTGATATGGTCTGGCATCATAGGGATGACACCTAACTCTTCATCAATTTCAACTGCAAGTTCAATCTCTCTCTCTTGTAGCTTGCGATCGAACTGCTGTAGCGTTTCAACTAAAACGACGTCAGGGTGAACGAATCTAGGTTCATATGGTAAAGTGCCGCTTTCTAGTTGAGATAAATTCAACAGCTCTTCAATCAAGTGGCTAAGCCGTTCTGTTTCTCTTTCGATCGTATCTAGATACTGTCTTTTTGTTTTCTCATCTGTAACGACGCCATCTTGAAGTGCTTCAGCAAAGGATCGAATCGAAGAAACAGGTGTCCTTAAATCATGAGAAACGTTCGCAATCAATTCTGTTTTGTATTGCTCCGAACGCTTCACTTCTGAAAACATTAGATTTAGCTTCTCGGACATCACATTGAAATGCTGTGCAAGCTCCTGTATTTCTGTTGGCCCTTGCTCTGCCACCTTGACATCGAACTTTCCTTCAGCGATTCTGCTCGTATCTTCCGTCATCTGATTCACTGACTTCAAAATTTGCGATGTGAATATAAAATGAGCCAACATCGATAGAGAACCAGCTCCAATCGTAATGAACGTAAGGGTGAGGATCAGTTCAGGTGAAAGGACCATTCTTACGTAACTAATAATGAGAAAGACTAGGATAAAAGCAATCGATATCCCATTGGCAAGCATTAGCATCGTTCGCAATTTCATGTTGATTCTCCTTCAAACTTATACCCGATGCCCCATACGGTTTTAATCCATTTAGGCTCTGCTGAATCTTTTTCAATTTTTTCACGTAGACGTCTTATATGAACATTTATCGTATTGCCATCACCGTCGAATTCATATCCCCATATCGCTTCAATCAATTGTGAGCGAGGAAAGACACGTGTAGGATGACTGGCTAACAAATAGAGAAGTTCAAATTCCTTAACAGTCAATTCCACTTCATTCCGATCGACTGTTACTTTTCTTCGAGATTCATCAATTGTAAGCTCACCGTACGTTAAGAAAGAGGCCTTCTCCGCATGTTGTCGTTTCGTCCGACGCAATATATTTCGCACTCTAAGAACAAGCTCTCTTGGGCTAAACGGTTTAGTTAAATAATCATCCGCGCCGACCGTTAATCCTAAAAGACGATCTCGTTCCTGACCTAAAGCTGTCAGCATAATTATAGGAACATCATCGACCGCTCGAATCTCCTCCGCCGTTTCCATTCCATCTTTTAACGGCATCATCAAATCAAGTACAATGAGATCTGGCTTCTCTTTTTCCCACCTACTTATAGCCTCTTCTCCATCTGCTGCAGTAATCACGTGATACCCATCTCTCTCCAAATACCTCCTACTAACGTCAAGTATGGATTCTTCATCATCCACTAGTAGGATTTTCTCTGCCAATGCACTTCACCTCTATTCCTTATGAAACAGTTCCGCAAAGCCGAAATCAACTTCAAAAGCTTTGCACCAAACGACAATCCGATCGCCTTCTTCAAGTGAAGACGAATCAGGAATGCGATAGTTCTGACTGCCAACATTTCCTTTCAATTTCCCAAGTATCGTTCCTTCATCTGTTGACTGCCCTTCTTTTACGAGTACAGTATATAAGTCAGGACCATTCGTCACTTCGAAGTTCTCAAACCTAACCCATTGTTTCGAATCGGTGTAAAACGATGTGACGTCACCTGAAGCATGATGGGTATCATCACCATCGACGAACATCCCTGAGTGGGATACAGCTGGTGATTCTTCATTGGATGTCTCTTCAGCATTAGTTGTTGCTTCAATCGTTGTCGGGAGATCTTCATCAACCACTTCATCAAGAAAAAGAGGAGAAACCATCCACCATCCAACCACGATCAAAAGCACAAGAAAGATACTTCCAATCCATCCTTTCTTACTCATCAACATCGTTCCTTCCTCTTATAGGATATCCTCATCATAAGAAATAAAAATTAGTGATTTCTGAAGAAAGTATTACGATTTGATTAACTCTTCTCTAGTGTAACTCATTTTAAACGTTGCGTAGATGTTTGATCGGTTTTGAAAAGGGGTCCGGGTGTATCATCATTTTTCTGGTTAAACAAAGCTATAGGTGATAGGATATGAGTATAGAATTCAACCATATATTTATTGTAAGGAGTATATACGATGAAAAAATATAATATTCCTGTCGAAGCTGCCCTGGAAGTGATCGGAGGAAAGTGGAAAGTCGTCATACTCTGTCATTTAATAGAAGGCACAAAGCGTACAGGTGGACTTAAAAAGTTGATGCCTGGCATTACTCAGAAAATGCTGACCCAACAGCTACGTGAGTTAGAGACAGATGGTGTGATACTAAGAAAGGTCTATAACCAAATCCCCCCTAAGGTTGAATATTCTCTTACGGACTATGGATGGTCTTTAAAAGAAATTCTGGATTCACTTTGCGCTTGGGGAGAACAACATATTGAGAAAACCTATCCGTGTAAAGAAGACGTTCTTCTTCAGCCTGAAGAGCGTGACACAATGAAAGCCTAATTGCCATTCTTTCCACGGAGCTCATGTCAGAATCAACCATCCCATATAAAAAACGGTACGCCACTCAATAGTGACGTACCGTTTTTTTGTTATCTTCGTGCAGATGTCAATTTGTCAGGAGATGGTAGCCACCTGTCGAACGCCAATAGTTTCGAAAAGAAAGGCATTGCGAACAAAGTGGAAATAAATAAAGTAAAGACTAAAATAAAAGGTACGCCCCATATCGTGGCGATAACTTCAGACGACTGCTGTTCTAAGAACCATTTAATAACAAATCCATGGAACAAGTAAATCGCAAAAGTTCTTGATCCGAGTGGTGTAAATACAATTGGTCCCTCTGGAATCATTGAAAAGAACAAGAACATCACAATTGCTGTACCAACATAATAAGTTAGTCGAATCAACAAGTCTGTGTTTGATTCATAAACATACGTACCATAAAGTAGATCAGCAAGTCCTTCTATTTTGTATAAATAAAACAGTAGGAACAATCCGCCGAGCACAACAGGGGCTATCCACTTCATATGTGGAAATCTGATCGGTTTTTTTCGACATCCCATGACCATCCCAAGTACGAAGAAAGGCAAGAAAACAAAAAGTCGATCTAATGATAAAAATCTCTCAACATCAAAATAACCCACAGCGAGCCCTGCACCAATACTTAATGGAAGCAAAATGCTTGCTTTCATTTTAAGCAAAAGCGGTGAAATCAGTTTATAAGCGGCTATACATAAAAGGAACCACATTGCCCATCGCGGCGTTAGAAACTCGATTGCAAATGACTTTTGATAAAGGTTTGTATAATAAATCGAATAAACAACTTGAAAAATCACATAAGGTAATAAAAATGTTGTGAATATTTTCCAGAAATACCTAGTTCCAGATGCTTTTCTAGTGAAATAACCAGCTAGGAAAATAAATGCAGGCATGTGAAAAATAAAAATAACGTGGTAGAGACTATACAAAAAACGTGAATCGTCAATAAATGGAGTCAGCATATGTCCGCCCACTACTAACAATATTAATATAGCTTTACTATTATCAAAATACGCAATACGTTCTGACACGAAAAACAACCTCCTCAAAGGATTGAAAGACGATCACACGTATCGTCTTTCTCTATATACCCACTTTTTCGTATTTTCACCCTATATCTTTGTAAGTTATTCGCACCTTACCTATATTAATCTGTCAATATCACCAAAAGAAAGAATATTCAGATGATTTTTTCGTGTAATTCACACCCTTTTTACTAGTTAACACCAGGTCAAACGAACCAATTTTTAGTGAAAACGTTTGAATTAATAGAAAAATGTATTTTTTCTGAATAATTCTATTGTTTTTTCTCCCGGTGGTGAGTAGAATGAATGTTATATTTTCATACATCGAAAAGGAGGCGGGAGACATGATCACATTTGTCGGAGCCATTTGTTTATTGATTGTTGGCTATTACGTTTATTCTAAGGTGGTTGAACGAATTTTCGGCATAGACGATGATCGTGAAACGCCTGCATATACAAAGCAAGACGGCATGGACTTTATGCCAATGAGCTGGTGGAAAGGAAGTTTGATTCAGCTACTTAATATTGCTGGACTAGGTCCTATTTTTGGAGCCGTTCTTGGTGCTCTTTATGGACCAGTTGCGTTTATTTGGATCGTCATTGGTTCCATCTTCGCAGGGGCTGTTCATGATTATTTCTCCGGTATGATGTCGCTTAGACATAACGGTGAACAATATCCATCTCTCGTAGGTCGTTACCTTGGGAAGGGCGCAAAAGGAACAATCAATATTATCTCGATCGTTCTGATGATTCTAGTAGCTGCTGCCTTTACAGCTGGACCTGCCCAACTGATGGCGCAGGTTACACCGCTTAATTTTACAATGAGCTTAGTCTTAATCTTTGCTTATTTCGTTTTAGCAGCCATTCTTCCAGTTAATAAAATTATTGGGCGTATTTATCCGATTTTCGGCGTCATTCTTATTCTGATGGCCGTGTCAATCGCAATCGGCTTGTTCTTTATGGACAATCCTGTACCAAACTTAACACTAGCCAATCTTCATCCAGATAATTTGCCATTATGGCCACTCTTAATGATCACAGTATCTTGTGGAGCGATTTCAGGATTCCATTCGACTCAAAGCCCAATCATTGCAAGAACAATGAAACGTGAAAGCGATGGAAAAAAGGTTTTCTATGGAGCGATGATTGCAGAGGGAGTCATTGCTCTTATCTGGGCGGCTGCCGGAATGACTTTCTTTGGAAGTACAGGTGGACTTCAAGGTGCCCTTGCAGCAGGAGGACCGTCTGGGGTTGTAAATGAAATCAGTTCATCCTTACTTGGAACGTTTGGAGGCATCTTAGCAATCGTTGGCGTCATCATACTTCCAATCACAACGGGGGATACATCACTTCGATCGTCTCGAATGATGTTAGCTGATTTGTTTACTAAAAAAGGAAAGTCAGAAGTGGCAGATGGAAAAGGCAAAACGCTTTTGTTAACGGCAGCTGTTGCCACACCAACTTTTCTTTTAACCCAAATTGATTACACTTTCCTTTGGAGATACGTAGGATTCACGAATCAGCTTGTTGCCACTGTGATGCTTTGGACAGCGGCCATGTATCTAGTTAAAAAGCAAAAATTCCATTGGATTTGTAGCGTTCCAGCACTTTTCATGACTATGACCGTAGCTACCTATCTCTTTCTTGCACCAGAAGGATTTCAGCTACCTTATGCGACATCCATGTTCATGGGTGGAGGCATCACATGTTTAACTGCTGGATGGTTTGGTTATCAGCTGTGGAATGCACGCAAAAAAGAAAACGTACCAGTAGAAAAAGTAGCATAGAAAAAAGAACATTCCTCTTTACATATAAGAGGAATGTTCTTTTTTAGATTGGGGCGCCGTGTCGCAAATTGTGAGGCTGTTCTTAATGGATTTCCGCTCTTTAGGATTCGGAATAACAGCGGGCTTTCCAATATGAAGCATGCCAACAATAACATCATCAGCTTCTAGCCCGATTCCTTCTCGAAACACCGGATCAAAAATAAATCCATTTGTTTTCCACACGACCCCAAGTCCTTTTGACCAGGAAAGAAGCTGGACATTTTGTATGAACGCACATGTAGCTGCAAAATCTTCATGTCTTTCTTTAGCTGATTCAGAGGATTTCATATAAACAACTAAATGAATGGGGATTTCATTAATGAATTGATTGATTTTCTCCTTCTTCTTCTCGCTCTTCTCTTCATCCAACTCATTTCGGACAATGCTTTCCTGCACTTGATCAATGAGTTGACCTTTCCCATCCCCTTTGTATAGGACAACTTCCCATGGTTCTCTAAATTTATGGTTTGGAGCCCATTTGGCATCTTCAAGTATCTCCACAATTGTATGTAGAGGAATATCGTCTGGATGAAATTTGCGAATCGTTCTTCTCGAAACAATTGTATCCTGAATCATCTCATACATGTCTAAAGCACCCTTTCTATATATACCTGCTTATCGTTGTGGCAATTAGATCTATTCAGATAAACTATTCTAATACTTATTTTATTGATAATGATTATCAATGTCAAATGGAAAATAATCATATTATGAATTTTACCCCTTAGATCACTTTTAACGAATAAAAAAAGAAGCCTACTTTATAGGCTTCCGCTCTTTTGATAATAATTTGCCACAAGCTGATCCATTACTTTACTTGTTCGTAAAGCTGTCTTACCAGTACTTGGTGAATGACTTTCTCCATTCAACTCATTCACGATCGTCTGAATCAAAGGCTGTTGAACATGCTCAGGGTAGTCGACTTCGATTTCACGTTCGCCCTGTTCATCTTTCAGAATCATTGGACGCTCTTGGAGAGTAGAATAGAGGAGTGACCCTTTATCACCAACAATCTCATTCCAATCTTCATTCTTATAAGAATTAAAGCACCATTGCCCCGTACCGTGAACACCTGATTCAAAGACGTATGAACCAGAGACAATATCTTCAGCCTGATACAGCTCCGCCTGATTCGTTGCAAATCCATTTACACTTTCAATAGGTCCAAGTACATAATCAAGAAAATCTAACGTATGACTTGCAAGGTCAAAGAAGTGACCACCGCCTGAAATTTCCGGCTGCACGCGCCATGGCAAGTTTCCGTTCTTTTCTTGTTCGGATGCTTTCTTATGGTGCACCGTAGTAACAAATCGAATGTTACCAAGAGCTCCACTCTCGATTACTTCCTTCACTTGCAGTAAGGCAGGCATAGCACGGCGATAGAAGGCAACAAACAGTGGCACGTGGTTCTCATCGCATGCCTTAATCATCTCCTCGCACTCCTCTGTATTTAGTGCCATAGGCTTTTCCACATAAACAGGCTTTGATGCTCTAGCTGCAAGAATGGCGTATTCTTTATGTGTTGATGGTGGCGTAGCGATATAAATCGCATCTACTTCTTCATCATCAATGAGTGCTTCTGCATTTGTGTACCACTTTGGAACATTGTGTCTTTTAGCATAATCTTCAGCAAGTGTTGCGTCTCGACGCATAACAGCAACGAGCTCTGAGTTCTCGGCTTTCTGAAAACCCGGGCCGCTCTTCTTCTCTGTCACATTCCCACAACCGATGATTCCCCAGCGAATTTTCTTCACATGAACACCCCTAAGTTAAGTTATTGTTTGCTTCTCTTCTTTTTCATGCTCTTTAAATTCATTTACTTCGTCTTTAATTCTCATCATTTTGGCATCAAGATAATGTACAATCTCGGCTGCCTCTTTTAATTCATCACTAAGATTTCCAGGTATTTCACCTTCAAATTTATAATAAATTTTGTGCTCTAAGCTTGCCCAGAAATCCATTGCAATTGTACGCAGTTGAATTTCAACTCTTACTAACTCAGGACCCTTTGATAAAAAGACCGGAATTTCAACAATCAGATGCAAACTTTTATAGCCATTCGGCTTTGGATTCTTAACATAATCTTTTACATCAATTAAGCGAATGTCATCCTGACTTTCAATCATTTCATAGATTCGATAAATATCATTTGTAAAGGAACACGTCACCCGTACTCCAGCAATATCGTTTATATGTTTTTTTACATTTTCAGTTGTCACTTCAAGACCTTTACGCTCAAGCTTTGCCATAATGCTTTCTGGTGACTTAATGCGAGACTTTACATGCTCAATAGGGTTATGTTGATGTACAAATTGAAATTCATCATTTAAGATAGTTAACTTTGTATTAATTTCATCCAGAGCAAATTTATAAATAAATAAAAAATTCTTCCATTCTTCTATTCGTTCTTGGAATTCCTTCTTCATACTGAAATCATCCTCTCACCACATACGGTACCACATTTTTGTGAATGGAGTATGAACGATCTTTGACGAACTCTAAACAATATTCTTTTACGCGTCCTAGGATTGATAGAAATTTATTATGCCTGTCGATTTTATTTTGTCGCCTAATTCTTTTGAGAAATTATGTTAAACTAACAGGAATAGGAGGAGAATAATGGATAAACCAAAATTTCATCCGTTCACCCTGATCAATCTATTCATTAGCGCCGTGGCAATGGGGATGTTTGCCTATGATATGTATAGTGAGAGCAAATTAGCCTACACCCTTACTTTTGTTATACTTTGTCTCTTTTTCACTTCTTCTGCAATCTATGGAATCATACGAAACCAAAAGCTAGATCGCGCGAATTAAATCAATCCACTACCCTATTGCAAAGGGGAGGAAATCCCCTCCCTTAACTTATGAAAACAAGCCCTAACGAAATTGCCACTCCACTTACGATTAGAACAATAAAGCAGTATCCCATAATGTCTTTTGCTTTTAATCCCGCAATCGCAAGAGCAGGCAATGCCCAAAACGGTTGGATCATATTTGTCCAGGCGTCTCCCCATGCGACAGCCATTGCCGTTTTAGGAACGGAAACCTCAAGCGCTTTTGCTGCATCTAGCATAATAGGTGCCTGAACCGCCCATTGTCCCCCACCAGAAGGGACAAAGAAATTCACAATTCCCGCACTTAAAAAAGCAAAGAATGGAAAGGTAAATTCGTTTGAGATGGAAACAAACCCTTCTGAAAGCTGAGCAGCAAGACCAGAAGCCACCATCATCCCCATTATTCCTGCATAAAAAGGAAATTGAATAATAATCCCGCTAGCTCCTTTAACTGCATTACCTACAGATTCAAGAAACAGACGCGGTGTACCATGAAAAAGAATTCCCAGGAAGAGAAAGCCAAAATTCACGATATTTAAATTCAGTTCAAATCCGGCGTTTACGAAATAATAAACAAGATAAGCAAGCCCAACAAATGAAATGATCATCGAGATGACGCGACTATTCTCGAGACGCTCAGCAGGTGTTAAATCTCCCTCCACAGTTGCAGCATGAAGGTTCCCTTCTTCTAGCAAAGTGCGATCAATTTGGACACGCTCTTCTTCCGCTGGAGACATAAAGTAATTAATAAGGGGTAACAGAATAAATAATGACGCGACAATAACGAGATTAAATAGGGAAAAGATCGTTTCCTTCGTTGATATGGTTCCAATGAGATCGGCTGTAAAATGATCAGGTGTTGCAATAGTCAATGGTATCGATCCAGCTAATCCACCATGCCACACAAGAAATCCACTATAGGCACTTGCGATCAGCAATCGGTAATCTACTTTTTCTACTTTTTTAGCAAGCTCTTTCGCATATAATGCCCCGATCACAAGACCAAATCCCCAGTTGATCCAGCTTGCTAGTAACGATACGAGTGTGACATACACAATGGCTTGTCCAGGTGTTTTCGCTCTCGCCGCAAGAAAACGAAGGCCTTTCTTGAAAAGAGGACTACTCGCAAGAACATATCCTGTTACAAGAACGAGTACCATTTGCATAGAAAAAGCTAGTAAACTCCAAAACCCTTCTCCAAAGTATTGCACCATCTGAACCGGTGAACTTCCAGTAAAAACAAGTCCAAATGCAAATACCACGAAAGTGAGGATGATCACAAATAAAAACGGATCGGGTAAATAGCGTTGCATGATGCGATTCGAAAATGAAATAGATGCTTTTAGCATATCTTCAACTCCTCTATGTATTGTGCCCCCTCCACATCATTCGGTAATAACAATCCCGTCTCCTTCCACACCTCAGAAAACGCTTACAAATTGAATCAAAAGCCGCACAGCGGCGACTTTATTCTCCTACTTTATTTAAGAATGCCTCAACCATATCGACATATGGCTGAGTATAATATCGGTTATAATGAACAGCTGCAAGACGGACGGGATCCCCAAAGAAGAACCTTTCAAATTGTGTTTGACGAGAACCAAAGGCGCTCATACCAAGGTCCCAAGCCATTCGAAATAATCTGACTCGCTCTTTCGCTTCAATATTCGCTCCTTGCAAATATTGTGCTAAATCTTCTTGGATATCGGAATTGAAATCTTTTTCAGTTGGTATGGAAATTAATCCACTTGCGCCGAGCAACTGAATAATTTCAATTAACCTCGGGTAAACAGCTGGAAAGTATTGACTGGCAGCTTTCAACGGCTGACTATCAGGTACAAGCGTTCCATATTGATTGAGCTGACTATTGACCTCCGATGCTAGTAAAAGAGCTTTCATAATCTCAAGAGTTGTGATAATTTCACTCATTTTTTGCTTCACATGCTCATACTCTTGAATTTGAATGGCATCTCCCATTGATTCGCAAAGCCCAAGAATATACTCTAACTTCACAACCTGCCTGCACACTGATTGAAATTGTAGAAACGTGTACATACCAGTCGCATCTTCCATTCCAGCAACGGTCTGGATATTCTTATATATAAAAACACATTCCCATGGTACAAGCACTTGATCAAACACAACAATAGAGTCAATTTCCTCAAATTGTGAGCCTAATGGATGGTCGAACTTCGAATCGCTATAGCAAAATGATTCCCTACATAGAAATTTGAGACCTTTTGTGTTTGATGGAATCATAAAACCAAAGATATACGAATCATCTAACGTATGCCCACCTGCGGGCAAGACGAGCAGTTCATCCGTCAATCCCCCCTGTGTCGCTAACAATCTTGCACCATGAATGACAATGCCTTCCTTCTTTTCTTCTACAACCTTAGCAGCTGTGATCGTAGAGTCATCAAAATACTGACCAATGGACCGATTTACCTGGGGATTAATAAATGTATGCGTTATGGATAGATCTTCTGTTCTTGCTTTTTCATATAATCTTTTGATGTTGTCACCAAAGACTTCCCGGTCCTCAGCAAAATGTTTATCCGCAACACCAAGTGTCATAAGTAATGTATTCATATAGTCAGGCGAGCGCCCCATTAACCCCGCATTCAACCTTGCCCACTCCTGTGTTGCTTTTCGACGATTGGATAAATCTTTTATTCGTTTTGGTTGATGATAGGAAAACCCATATGCTTCCTTTAAATGAGGTAACGCATAACGAAAAAGCTCTTCATTCTCCTCCTTACACTGATACTCGTATAGAGCAGCTTTGCTTTTCACTATTCCTTTAAATGGTGCTAACTCCGATATTTTGCCTGAGCACTTCTCCCCTGCAATCCATACTTCATTATTAAGTGCATCAATACGTTCAACATACTGCTTCCCATTAATCATGGAGTCTCACCTCTTAGTAATAAACTTCTTATTACTCTATGCGCTAGGCATCCTAGAAGTTAGTGCTTCCACCTGAATCACGAAAGAATGTAATAAGAATGTGGTATTTATCCCATACTTACTGTTAGGGGTTTTCAACTCTCTCTTTTTGTGGAACAATAGACACAGCCTTTTGAAAGGAGCATGTGAATTGCGTAAATTAACTTACTTACTCATAACAGGTTTACTAATCGTTGTATTAGCTGCCTGTGGAGGAAATGAAGAAAGCAGTAATGACAAGAAAGAAGAAGATACAAATACAGAAGAACAAGCACAATCCGGAGAGCAGGAACAACCGGAAGTTGATAAAGTTGATGCAGATAAGGTAGTAGCAACCGTTAATGGTGAAGAAATTAAAGGGGAAGATTTCAATGCCCTTTATAGCCAGAGCCAAATGCAGTACGTACAAATGGGCCAGGAAGTGCCTAAAGATCAGCTAGACCAAATGAAAAAACAAGTCGCTGAAAGCATGGTTGGACAGGAATTAATTCTCCAAGCCGCTCAGAAAGAAGGCATTGAAGCTTCTGACGATAAGATCAAAGAAGAGCTTGCTGGTATTAAAGAGGGCTATGAAGATGAGAAGAAATTCGAAGCAGCACTTGAACAAAGCGACATGACAATGGAAGATCTTGAAAAAGAAATTGCGAAGAACATCCAATATACAACTTACATCGACCAGGAAATCAAAGTTGATGAAGTGACTGAAGAAGAAATGAAAGAATACTATGATCAAGCAAAAGAACAGGGTACTTCAGAAGAAATGCCAGCATATGAAGATGTGAAACCTCAGATCAAAAAAGGTCTAGAAGATGAACAAAAATCGAAGAAAACTCAAGAATTAGTTGAGAAATTAAAGAAAGATGCTGACGTTAAAATCAACATCTAACTTTTATGAAAAGCCACTAGCAAAGTTACTCGCTAGTGGCTTTTTGATTTGTGTAAAGATGTGCTTCAAACTGCCTTCGTATTTCATCTGATATTGGCATGCTTTTTTGTTGATCAAAATGGTAGTTCACATACGTGGCCGATCCTGTTACACAAACTTTTTCTTTCTGATGAATTTCCTCATAAACCTCAAAACTCGTTCGCCCAATTCTCTTGATCCAAGTGTATACAGTTATCGGCGTTCCGTAATAGAGTTGGGAGATGTATGTCACATTCATTTTTAGAAGGACGCAGTGCCAATCATGAAAGGTTAAATCTGGATTAAACAATCGAAAAATCGGATCTCGACCAGATTCAAACCACACTGGAATGACCGTATTATTAATATGTCCTGCTCCATCTGTTTCTGAGACCCTTGGATCGATTACTTTCTGATACATAGAGCACCTCCTATTGTTTTACTAATTCGCTCTGAAAAGCCACTCTTCCTTTCTTTAAAAGAGCGTGAGTTTCCTTTCATATGCCCTACGAAAAACCCTCGTTGAATTGCGACATTTCGTGACGAACGAATGTTCTTTAGTATTTCTAGTCATAACGTTATACTAGATCTAGATAGACAAGCGACCTCATTTAAAGGAGAGTGAAGACTATGAAGCACCATCCGATTCCTTATTTCACATTTGAAGGCACAGCGCGAGAGGCTTTGGCATACTACGAAGAAGTCTTTGAAGGCGAGATAACCGATCTCCAAACGTTCGGAGAAGCAGACTTCGAAACACCACCAGAAATGGACAATTACATCATGCACGCACGATTCAAAAAAGATGAGCTCTTTTTCATGGTATCGGATACTTTTTTGAACCAAAACGTAACTGTAGGTAATAACATCTCTCTTGCCCTCGAACTTGATAGCGCTGAAGAAATTGAGTCGCTCTATGCGCGCTTGAAAGAAAAAGGCACCGTTTATATGGAGCTTCAGGATACCTTTTGGGGAGCGACATTTGCGAAGGTTAAGGATGCCTATGGAGTGATTTGGGATCTTAATTTTGAGAAATCCGAGTCGTCTAAATAGTGATGGGGGTCCTCCACGCGTGTGGGGGGCTTTTTTTGTGGTTGTTTGGATGCCTCCAGCGAAATTCGGGGGCTCTATAGCCGTTTATTGGCCAAAATTTGATTTTATTGGCTAAATCCAGAATATATTGGCCAAATCTGAGATTTATTGTCCAAAATCGAATTTTATTGGCTAAACCTGTTCAAATCCACTTCCAAATAGTACTTCCTACCTTTTTTGATGCCCTTACACTGAAGGTTCATGGCTCTTAACATTTTTGATGCGGCAGACACGGAATCCATCCTCAAAAACCGTCTCGCCTCCTGATTCGTAATCTCTCTAGACACAAGCAACGCATAATCTTGAAGCGCTCTTAAGTGGGCATCACGCGAATAGGCACCACACCTCTCGCAATACCACCTACCGTGCAGCCTCCTCATAGCCAGGCGAGCACACTCTGGACAAGCTACACCAACTAGCAAGTCATTCCGAGAAATTGAAAATCGCTTCAGTACATCTCGGTCAAGCGGCTCATGTAGCTTAACAAGAGTACGCCCCAGCTTTCGTACTTCCTTCATCGTTAACCATAATTCCCCATATCGTTGATCCAGTGACTTCACTTTTGTAGGCAGGTACTCACTTCGAATAACTTTTGAAGAAATGAACTGAACCGCCTCGGTCGCTTTTAAAACTGCTCTTCGGTTAGCCACTACAATAAGCGTTTCAATAGGTACTTCAGGTATTTTCATTTTTTGAAGTAAAGCACGAAGTTGAGAACGCTGACGTTCCACCTGAGTGAGGGGGTTTGGGAAGGCTTCTTCTTTCGTGTCAGAAATGCGTATTAATTGATTGAACGTAGTATCAAAATTGAGAATGCCTGAAATGTTTTTCACTTCAAGAATCAGAAGATAGTGCTGGCTGATTACAAGCGTATCTATTTGAAAATGATGAACACCGTCAGAAATTCGCAAGTCATGATAGATTGAAAACCGCTTATCGTCTAAAAAACTTAGAGGGAAATCCATGGATTTCTCACCTGATATTCCTGCTTGGTACATGGAAAGTTGCTCCTTTACTTCTTCATAGCACAGATGATGAGAAGGGAGGCGATTCAATAAGGTACTTAATTTGTGGAGATGTAGCGGGGGATCGTGTTCTTTCATTATCAAACGGGTACTCACTCCTCTAGCTTTTATTTTACGTATACAAATTCATTCTCCGCCACTCGATCATTTCCTTTGTTGAATAAAATGAAAAAGCCAGCTTCTTCATACAGAAGAAAGCTGGCTTTCGAACGAAAATTTATTCAATATCCAGATCCGTTACAGCGCCTTTTGCGGATGAGGAAACGAGTCTTGCGTACTTACCGAGAATACCTGTTTTGTATCTTAGCTCAGGTCGTACCCATTCTGCACGGCGACGCTGTAGTTCTTCATCTGTTACATCAAAATTAATTTGTTGCTTATCACTATCGATGGTAATGGTGTCGCCTTCTTTTAAGAGGCCAATCGGTCCACCAACAAATGCTTCCGGAGATACGTGGCCGATAACGAAACCGTGTGATCCACCTGAGAAGCGACCGTCTGTCATAAGCGCTACCTTCCCATTCAATCCTTTCCCAACAATCATGGAAGTAATGGATAGCATTTCCGGCATTCCTGGCCCGCCTTTAGGACCTACATTACGAATAACGAGAACGTCACCTTCTTTAATATCATCCGCTTCGATTGCTGCAGTTGCTTCTGCTTCGTTATTATAAACGCGAGCTGGTCCTGCAAAATGGCTAATCTTTTGACCGGACATCTTTGCAACAGAACCTTCAGGAGCTAGATTACCTCGAAGAACAACAAGTGGTCCGCTTGCTTTAATCGGATCATTTAGAGAACGGATGATTTCTTGTCCTTCTTTTAGCGATGGGGCTTCGGCCAAGTTTTCTGCGACCGTTTTTCCAGTCACTGTGAGGCAATCTCCGTGAAGCAAGCCATGCTCATGAAGAAGCTTCATGACGGCAGGTACGCCGCCAATCTCATAAAGATCTTGCATCACATATTTACCGCTCGGCTTCATGTCTGCGATGTATGGAACACGTTCACGAACGCGTTCGAAATCATCCAATGATAAGTCGACACCAGCTGAGTGAGCCATTGCC
Organism: Pseudalkalibacillus hwajinpoensis; assembly: GCF_015234585.1. Lineage (NCBI taxonomy): Bacteria > Bacillati > Bacillota > Bacilli > Caryophanales > Guptibacillaceae > Guptibacillus > Guptibacillus hwajinpoensis. Next base: position 812,480 of record NZ_JADFCM010000001.1, on the reverse strand, counting down.
GTTAGATGCAAGAAGGCATTAGTTGATCCACCAAGGGCCATTACGACTGTGATCGCATTCTCAAATGCTTCTTTTGTCATAATGTCACGAGGGTAAATATCTTTCTCAAGAAGTGAAACCACCAATTCCCCCGCCTGACGACATTCAGATTCTTTGTAATCATTTACTGCTGGTGTTGAAGATGATCCAGGAATACTCATTCCAAGTGCTTCAACCGCAGATGCCATTGTGTTTGCGGTATACATACCCCCACATGCTCCTGCTCCAGGACATGCAGAGCATTCAACCTTGTGTAGCTCTTCATCGTTAATCGTACCAGCTTGATATTGTCCAACCGCTTCAAATGATGAAACAATGTCGATATCATTTCCATTCAGTTTACCTGGCTGAATCGTACCACCGTACACGTATACGGACGGAATGTTCATACGACCAATTGCGATTAAGCAACCTGGCGTTGTTTTGTCACAGCCGCCAATCGCTACAATGCCATCAAGACGTTCTGCATTTGTGACCGTTTCAATTGAATCCGCGATGATTTCGCGACTTGGCAAAGAATAGAACATCCCCTCATGCCCCATCGCAATACCATCAGAAACGGTAATCGTATTAAAAATCATTGGCGCGCCGCCGTTATCCTTAGCGCCCGCTTTCGCCTCACGCGCAAGAGAATCAATATGTACGTTACACGGCGTAACTTCACTCCACGTACTCGCTACACCAATCATTGGTTTTTTGAAATCTTCATCGGTAAAACCGACTGCTCGAAGCATGGAGCGGTTAGGTACTCGATTTACACCTTCACTGATTACTTTACTTCTGATTCGAAGATCTTTTTTGCCTTCCATTCCAATCACCCTTCCACATCACCTATAAAATTAGATAATTGATTCAATTCCAAATTTATATTCTTTGATGATACTAGTTTTCATGCTTTAACGCAAACAAATATCAGAAATTTCTTATAAACATTTGATAGCCAAGTAAATATTCCATTCATTACCTGTCATTCTCACTTGTTGGTTTGGTTAGAATAGCTTACGATTGGGCCACTTATTATGTTACCTTATAGTCACATTTCGGAGTGATGAGATGAACAAAGAAGAAGAACTATCGATCACATTCAGAGCATTAACGCACCCCATTCGAAGAGAGATATTGGACTTGCTAAATAACGGTCCAAAAACAACGGGTGAAATAAGTGAGGCTTTCGCTAATATAAGTCGCTATGCAGTTATGAAGCATCTCACAATACTTGAAGAAGCCAACCTTGTGCTTGTTCGCCGCAAAGGAAGACAGCGGCTGAATTTTTTAAACGCTGTCTCGCTACAAAAAATGGCTGATCGGTGGATGAGTCATGTTCAATCAAACGTTGCTTCCTCTTTATTAACATTACAATCAACTATTGAAAGGGGCATTACTCAAATGGAGAACGAATTTAAGCTAGATACGTTTCAAATTGAACAGGAAGTGCGCATTGAAGCACCGATCGAAAAAGTCTTTGCTTCATTGACAGAAGACATTAACTCCTGGTGGGCTTATCGCTTATGTGGAGAAGACTCAACACTTTCATTTGAAAATGAAATAGGTGGTCAATTTATAGAAAAGGGAAAAAACAGTCAGGCTCTTTGGGGTACCATCACTTATCTACATGCACCATATGAAATTCGCTTAAATGGCCTTCTTGGCATGACAGGGGCAGTTACGAGTGGCTACGCATATACACTAAAAGAAGATCGTGGGGCAACGCTCCTCTCCCTTTCTCATCAAGCATCAGGTCTACTTGATCCTAACTGGCATTCCGCTTATGAGGAAGGGTGGAAAGAGCTGCTTGGGACATTCCTTAAAAATTATGTAGAACAAGGGAAAAGATACAATGCAAACTAAAAAAATCGAAGTGAAAACAAGTATTTTGATTGAGCGGCCACCTGAAGTTGTTTTTAACTACATCACAAATTTCGAGAACAATCCAGATTGGCAAAGCGGTATGGTTTCGGCTAAGTTTACCAATGGGGTGTTGAGAGAAGGGGCGACATACGATCAAGTAGCTAAATTTCTCGGAAAAGAAATCAAAACCACTTTTATTGTTCGCCAATACAATCCGTACCACAAAATTCAAATCGAAAGCGTTGATAGTACGTTTCCGATTAAAGTCACAAGAGAAGTACAAGTTGCAGGTGAAGGTTGTGTCGTTAAGGCTGTCGTTGAAGGAAATCCAGGAAGACTCTTTTCACTTGCTCGTCCTGTTCTGAGTAAATTGGTGCAGCGCTCCATTGAGAAAGACTATGCTCATTTAAAACAACTATTGGAAGCGTAAACGAGAAGCCGCCCTCGCTTGAGGACGGCTTTTTTTAATGGTAACGCCTCAAAGAGTTTAAAGGGTACCAGGCTCAAATGTTTTACAATCCGTTTCTTCACTATTGCTTGCTTGATTTCCTTTATGACTGACAACGTAGATTTCGTCTGCTCCACACTGCTTACCATTTCGGTTGTGGACACAATTTGATACCTCGCATAATACATCCATAGCCATTCCCTTCACCTCCTTCTTTCTAGCATAAACAAAATAAGCTGAAGGCATACCGATCGGATTATATTAGGTCCTTTACCATTCGTTAGCATTAAAACTTTCTTCGAATTCCGTAATTTATGTTTACCGCTCATGGTATGATATTAGAAACTAAAGAAGATCGAGGTCAAAATGATGTGGCAGAACAAAAATGTCTGGATTTTATTAACCGGTGAATTTGTAGCTGGACTCGGCTTATGGCTCGGTATTATTGGTAACTTAGAATTTATGCAAGAGAAAGTGCCTTCTGATTTTATGAAAGCTGTCATACTTGCGATCGGACTTCTTGCTGGTGTAGCGATTGGCCCCTATGCAGGACGAGTGACCGATCAAGTGAAAAAGAAGACGGTGATGATCGTAGCTGGACTTGCACGAGCCATTAGCGTGATCTTTATGTTAGTGGCTCTTCAAACGGGGTCCGTACTCTGGATGGTTGTTTTTCTCATTCTTATTCAGACCGCTGCGGCTTTTTACTTTCCTGCTCTCCAAGCCGCCATTCCACTTGTCGTGAAAGAAAAAGAGCTCCTGCAAATGAACGGGATTCATATGAATGTCGCTACACTTTCAAGAGTACTGGGTACAGCTATTGCCGGAATCTTTCTTGTGATCATGTCTTTATCGACTATGTATATTCTTTCTTTAGGAGCCTACCTTATACTTGTAATCTTTACGCTTTTTCTTGCGATCGATGAACCGACCGCCTCTGTTTCACATCGTTCAAAAGCAGTAAGTGGCTTTAAGCATTTGTTTCCTATCATTAAACAGCTGCCCATTGTGACAATGACACTAATTATGACGATGGTTCCTCTTTTGTTTATTGGTGGTTTTAATTTGCTTGTTATTAGTATTAGTGAGCTTCAAGATAATCCTCTCATCAAAAGTTGGATTTACACCGCTGAAGGTCTTTCCTTCATGATCGGTGCTTTCGCAGTCAAAAGGCTTTCTAGGAAACAATCACCATACACAATTTTATTTCTTTTTTCATTTATTATTGGCCTCTCTCAACTGCTGCTCTTTTTCGCAAACAGCCCGATTCTTTCCGTTGTAGCATTTGCGGTATTCGGTTTCTCAGTCGGCTGCTTCTTTCCAACAGCTGCTACCATTTTCCAAACGAGGGTACCTAAAGAATATCACGGTCGTTTCTTCTCATTCCGCAACATGCTTGATCGCATCATTTTTCAAGTTGTGCTCTTATTAACGGGATTGATGCTTGATTTGATCGGACTTCAAATGATGTCTGTCATCTTTGGAATAATGTCGATGGCAATCACAGCTATTTTCTTCTTTAAATATCGCCAGAACGTCTATATTAAGCCTTTGAATGTTGATGTGAGTTAGTTTCCAATCAAATTGATTAACCGATTTTCCTATTTTGTATAGAATACAATAGGGCGACTTTTGAAGAAGGCGATCACATCATGAACAATGAAATAAAAGGTGTATTTGGATCATGGGTACAGGCAATTGGAACGATCTTAGCCGCTATTGGAAGTACACCTATAAAAGAAATCCCCTCCTCAATACTTGATAGTTTAAATCTTATTGGAAATGTGATGCAGGGAACAGGAAACGCTCTAATCGCTGATACGATTACTCCCCCTTCATTAGACAAGATTGGCAATCAGCTTCAGGCAATTGGGAATTCGACGGTTGTGACAGGGATTCTGATTGATTTTGATGATCGAGTGAAGCAAATACTGAATATTGACGGAAACTGGCTCCAAGCTCTTGGTGGAGGGGTATCTCTTGCAGATGCATTAGACGGAGAAGTCTCTGCTTCAGCGTTGTATAGCATTTATGGGAACTTCCTTCAGGCGGTCGGTAATTCACTACAAGCAATTTCAGGAATTAAAGAACTCAATAATGAAGAAGCAACAAATATTAATGTCGTAGGAAGCTGGATTCAGGCGGTTGGCTCTGTCATTTCAGCAATTGGCCAAACAAAATATCCTTCCTCTTAAAGAACCCCCTGATCGATCAATCAGGGGGTTTCGTGTGTCATTATTTTAATAAACGGAGAAATTCTTTCATGAATCCTGGTAAATCTGGCCAGGCCTGCCCCGAGACGAGGTTATCGCGCGTATGAACCTTTTCATCAATGTATGTAGCGCCACATGCGGTTACATCTGGTTTACATGCTGGATACGCGGTATATTCGCGATCTTTCATAATATCAGGAACCACATTAAGAACCTGTGCCGCATGACAAATTGCACCTACTGGTTTATTTTCTTCAAAGAAATGTCTTACGATGCCAGGTACGCTCTCATCCATTCGAATGTATTCTGGTGCTCGTCCGCCTGGAATAATTAAACCATCGTACTCTGCCGGATTAATTTCTGCAAACGTTGCGTGTGATTCAATTCCATAGGCTTGCTTCTCAACAAACGTTTCCATTTCATCTGTAAAGTCGTGGCATACCGTTTGTAGTTTTTTAGCGGTAGGGGATGCGATCGTCACGTCAAAACCTTCCTCTAGACAGCGATAGTAAGGGTAGAAAATCTCAAGCGCTTCAACAGCATCACCGGAAATGATTAATACTTTTTTACTCAAAACGAGCACCTCCATAAGATATTTGATTGCCTTCTTCATTACCCCTCTTTTTTACATATGTAACAGCTCTCGTAAAAAATAGGTCTAGAATCCCCGTCTATGGTTGAATTCGCATATGATTTGCGACTACAATAAACCATAATGCATTTCTCATTCTGATGGGAATAGAGACAGGAGCTTTCATATGGACATTAAGCAGTTAGCCTATTTCGTTGAAGTTGCGAAGCAAAAAAGCTTTACGAAAGCCTCACACTCGCTCTACATCTCACAGCCAACTTTAAGTAAAATGGTGAAAAGTTTAGAAGCCGAGTTAGATGTTGAACTACTCGATCGCTCGGCACGATCGAGCGAACTAACCGATGCAGGAAAAATCGTGTATCTTCAAGGTGAAAAAATACTGAATATGGTAGACGATCTTTCTTCTCACTTATATGACATGATGAACTTAAAGAAAGGGCACATTAAAGTTGGTCTCCCGCCACTCATCGGCGCCCTCTACTTCCCAGGTATTTTGAAAGGATTTCAAGAACTCTACCCCGACATTACGATTGAACTAATGGAGCACGGAGCTAACATTGCTCAACAAAAAATCCTTGATGGAGAATTAGATTTTGCAGTCGGCCTCTTACCTGTTAATGAAACAAAATTTGAAACACTTCCGTTCACAAAGGAAGAATTAATGCTTTTTGTGCACAGTTCGCATCCATTCGCCGAAAAAAGTGACGTCTCAATCAGTGATTTACGTAATGAGCGGATTATTCTATTTAGTGAAGACTTCATGCTACATGATCAAATGATTGAACAGTGTCGCCAAGCAGGTTTTGAGCCTCAAATATCGTATGTTAGTTCTCAATGGGATTTCATAAGCGATATGGTTAGTCACAATTTAGGAATTACGTTCTTTCCTAAATCTATTCTCAGAAAAATCAATCAAGATAATGTGGTCTCTGTCCCGATTGTAAATCCTTCAATACCATGGGACCTCGGGATTATCCTCCGAAAAGAAAAATATATCTCTTACGCATCCCGTGCTTTTATAAACTACATTAAGTCTTCTATCTAGTTGTATATCTCATTCGAATAGACTCTATTCAAAATAGGTATTTCACACAAAAGCTTCCGCGCGGTATAGTAGGACACGTGATCCTACTAAAGGATATATTATAGGAGGCTTTTACAATGGAAAAAGATCGCCTGCAGCAAGGTCTAGATAAATTAATGGAATACACATTATCGTCAAATGACGACATATCAACTCATTTGAAAATCTCAGATGATCTGGAGGAAATTGCTCCTGATGTTAGTAAATATATTATTGAATTTGCTTACGGAGACATCTACTCTCGTGATGGGTTAACGAATCAGCAAAGAGCGCTCGTTACCCTTTCATCACTTGTGACTCAAGGAACAGAACCTCAGCTTGAACTTCACATCAATACCGCACTCACCTCCGGGCTGACGGCATCAGAGGTTGTGGAAGCTATCATACAACTCATTCCCTACACAGGCTTTCCACGAGTTCTTAATGCGCTTACGCTTGCCAAAAAAGTGTTTACTCAACGCAACCTCGAAGTTTCAGTCCACGAAGAAACCAAAGTAGCATCTGAATAGAAAACCAAACTAGTCGTCCAAAAGGACGGCTTGTTTTTTTAGATTGTATTTGAACAAGTTGATAGACATAATGCCAATTGTAAATAAAAACCATTCTTCAATTTCCATATTTTTAAAAAACGTGCTATCATATATCTAATTGATATATATCTTTTAGATATAGGGGGGGAGAACTATGGAAAAACAATCAAATACGAAATTTGCTATTTTAGGCTTACTAACTACCGGTTGTCGCACTGGCTATTCAATGAAACAAATGATGGATGATAGCTTGAATCATTTTTGGAAAATCAGCTACGGTCAAATTTATCCGACACTGAAAAGTCTTCTGGATGAAGGATTTATTACCGTCCAAAAACAAAGCGAAGCCGGAAAGCCAGACAAAAAGGAATATGAATTAACACAATTGGGCTGGGATGCGCTCAAAAAGTGGATGGAAACGCCTGTTGAGGAAGTAGCTTTAGAGAAAAATGAGTTATTGCTTAAGCTGTTTTTTAGTCATCATCAGAGTGATGAAGCAGTCAAAAAGCAATTGGAAAGCTATCTCTCCAAACTTCTGGATCGCTTCAAAACTTATGAAGCCATCGAGGAGATGATTGTACAAACGTATGGTGATCAGGGGGATGCAAAGTTCTGGCTTATGACTCTTGACTATGGGAAACGAACGACAAAAGCTGCTATTGAATGGGCAAAGGATGCGAAAATAAAGCTCTAGAGGAGGAAATTCAGATGGCAAATCAGGTCTTTAGCGGGCGCTACACGGTGGATAAAGGACAGGACGTTGTAGTATTTCTCATTGGCATGCGAATCAATCAGTGGTGGGCTGTGCATAAATGGCTTCCAGTCTTTCTTGCGATGCCTGGCATGATTCGTGAACTTAGCACCAATAAACAGTTAGGATGCCTTTCTATGGAAAACTTCTTTAGTTTTCGTACAACGCTACTTCTTCAATACTGGCGCTCATCTGATGACCTACGCCATTACGCGCATGGTCAAGCTCACTTAAAAGCATGGAAAAACTTCAATCAAAAGATCGGAAATAACCGTGCTGTCGGTATTTATCACGAAACATACGTCCTTCCGAGCTCTCACTATGAAACCCTTTATGGAAATATGCCTGCTTTTGGATTAGGAAAAGCACTCGGCCATGTTGCGGTCACCCCTCAAGCTGATTCTTTTACTAAACGACTCCAGGGGAAACAAATTAGTCACTAAAAAAGCGGAGAACATGAAAGTTCATGTTCTCCGCTTTTTTAGTGAAGTGATTTTTGCAAATAAAAAACCACCAAATATGTATTTGGTGGAGACGGTGGGAGTCGAACCCACGTCCAGAGATATCGGCACTTAAGCTTCTACGAGTGTAGTCGTTATATTAGTGTTTCACTACAATTCTTAGTCCCTTAACAGCAAGACTTAGAAGTGCCATCATTAACGATTATTATTATTAGGGAGTATTACATATTTACGAACTGAGTTCGGAGACCTTCTATGAATCATTATATACTAATTACTAGCAAGTTTTAAAGCTTTTCCCAAATGTTCCTTGTTAATAGATATAATATTATTAAAATAATTAGAAAGGATAGATTAACTTTGAAATTGGATGAAATTGCGTTAAAACATTTAGTACCATACATCAATGAGTGTTATTATCGAACAGGTCCAGAATTAGTAGATTTATTTAATCAATATGGTAGTGAAGATGTTTATGGTAGAGGGTTTCCATCTAGGAGTGATTACACTTTATCAAAGTTAGAGGACATCAATAACTCAAAACAACTTGAAAGATTTATGAACCATATTGTATATTCAAGAACATATCTTGGAAGTGATATCAATATAGCCTCAGATTTAATAGAACCTATAAACGAAATCATTAAATATTGTGGGTATGCCTTACAGAAGAATGAACAGGATGAATTTGTTGTAACAGGAGAAGGTTTAATTCCAGAAGATATTATAGAGATTCAAACCTCTTTTGAAAATATTCAAAGTGAAATATTGGAACAATTAACACAAGCCAAATTTACAATCTGGGTATCAGTTGCATGGTTTACAGATAATACACTCTTTAGCATCTTAAAAAAGAAAGCATCTCAGGGTATTAATATTCAACTCATAATTAATAAGGATGATATTAATTCACAAACTGGATTTGTTTTTGAAAATTATTTTGAAACATATAGAAAAACTGGTTTCGGAGCTTTTCAAGATAATATATTTCATGAAAAATTTTGCGTAATAGACTTAAAAACAGTAATAAACGGTTCATACAATTGGACAAACAAAGCAATGTACAATCATGAGAATATAAATATAATACATAGTTATTCTACCGCTGAAACTTATGCAAGTCGTTTTGTGCGAAATAAGCTATTATAACTATACATGTATCTGAAAACTCGCCTCGTATCGGTAGTTTCCATACAGTAATGTGTAGATGCACCTACTATACACCTATCGCTATATAGAAGAGCTGAAAAAAGAGGAAAATATCCCCCCTTTGGCAAATTGAAGAAGTGGATATATCCTCTTTATTTCACTGCTCTTTAACAGTTCTATATAAAGTTGCACGGCTCACCTTTGTAATTTCGCTAATCTCATTCACTGTTAGTTTATTCTCATCCCGTTTGTTGTAAAGCTCAATAGCATGTTGTAAATCTTTATGTTTATCGATATAACGCTTCGGGTTCGGGCGACCTTTGTAAATACCACGTTGCTTGTCTAGTTCAATTCCTCAAGTTGTCTTTCCTTAATCATATCCGTTTCAAATACAGCTATACCGCTTAATACAGTAATCATGAGCTTACCGATAGCTGTAGATATATCTACCTTTTCTCCACCCATGTTCAATACAATTAAGTTCACTTGTTTATCGTTGAGAAGTTCAATTATTGCTAAAGCACCTTTTGAACTGCGAGCGAAGCGATCTAACTTAGTAACAATTATTGTTACACCTTCACTTGGGGATATAGTTTCTAAACACTGGATGACATACTTAAAATTCCTAAAACTATTCCATTAGCCAGAGGTTTTTCAATACACAATTATAGAATACATTACAAAAAACTAGTACATCAATTTGAATCAAGAAGAGGTAGTTAAAAAACATCAAAGGTAGTTAACCTTTTCCATAATTGTGTTGAATGATTTCACTATCCTTCTTTGTTCCTCGAAAGGCGGTAAAGGTATTAGCCTTAATAATAAATCATCTCGTGATATTCCAGGTATCATACTCTTAGCAGAATTCTTAATATCTTGAACAACTGCTTTTAAGTAATTTTGTACATAATTAGTATCTAGCATTTCTGGTAATCTAATTGCCATTACTTGTCTAGCTATGTGTGCCTCTTCAATTTTCTGAATAGATGTTTCTCCTATTGTACCTTTACAAGTGATTAGTAAGTCACCTTTCTTTGAGATTACTCTAGGTACAGGTGTCCATCTTACAATTTCCACCTCTCCATCATTGAAATTGCTTGCACCTGTAATATATGGTGTTTCTTTACTATCTGTACCATACTCACTAGCTTTCAAATCTCTGCCTGAAATTAATTGAATGATTTCTCCCATCCTACACCATTCCCACGTTGAAGGTATCTCAAATGGAATCTCACTTTCTGTTATATTCGGTAATACCTTTTCCTTCTTAATGACCTTTTCCTTTATTAATCCTTCTTTCTCAAGTTTAATACGGTCAATTAATTGACTAGCTGGTTCATCTTCTGGGTTCTGTTCTACTAACTTGCCTTGCATAGCATAATAAAGAATGGACTTTTCAAGTTTAAGGGGAAAATCTTTTTCGATTCTTCTACTGTTTAACTCTAGTTTTTCATAAGTCGATTCTCTTTTTTCCCGTGTTGCAATAATACTTTTTTGTTCATTAATTGCCGTTAATTCATCTAACTCCAACTGAACTTCTTTTAAGATGCTGTCAATTTGATTGTTTATACGTCTGCGTTCTTCTTGATAATTAGCAATTAGTTCTTTAGGTTCTAAGAAAATTTCTTCCTCTTGTGGGAAGCCACATAAGTCTAAGTTATATGAATCATCAATAATCTCCTGGGCAGTATATCGTTGTGATTTGAAGCCATTATTTTCGGAGATGACAACACGATTATCCCACCAATCCATTGCAGGCTGAAAATGTTCTAACTTAATTGGTTTTGTTTTGGAAAAGTTTTTATATCCTTCGGGCATGTCTAAACGGTAAAACCAAACCTCTTCTGTTGGGTGTGATTTATCAAAGAATAAAATGTTCGTATGAATAGTTGTATAGGGTGCAAACACACTATGCGGTAAACGAATAATAGTATGAACATTAAATTCTTTAAACATTTTTTGTTTAATTGCTCTTTTTGCTCCGTCTGTACCAAATAAGAATCCATCTGGTAGTATAACCCCTGCTCGACCATTCTGTTTAAGACGATACATTATGACCGATAAGAATAAATCAGCTGTTTCACTACTACGTAACTCCATAGGGAAATTCATCTTAATACTGTCTTTTTCTGATCCACCGTATGGGGGATTCATCATTATAACTTCAAACTTCTCGTTTTCATTGTATTCACGAACATTCTTATCTAAACTGTTACCATGGATAATGACTGGATCATCAATATCATGCAATAATAAATTTGTGATACTTAATAAATAAGGAAATGCTTTTTTTTCTATACCAAACACCGAATTATTATAGACTTCATTATCCTCTGTGGATTTCACTTGTGGTTTTAAGTAATTTAATGCAGATGTTAAGAAACCACCTGTACCAGATGCAAAATCCGCTACACGTTCTCCTAATTGTGGCTTAATCATCTGAGTTATAAAATCTGTGGTTGCACGTGGTGAATAGAACTCACCAGACGCACGTTGAGCTTGTAGATCTTTTAAAATTTGTTCGTAAATTTCATTGAAAGCATGCCTCTCTTTATAGTCCGTAAAATCAATACTATCAATAAAATTAATTACCTGACGAAGCAATACACCATCTTTCATATAGTTATAAGCATCCTCGAAAGCAAAACGGACAATCGCTTTACTTATTGGTGTATTTTCGTCTACTTCAATTTCTTTTAATACAGGGAACAATTCACCATTTACGAAGTTTAGTAAAGCTTCACCTGTCATAGCCTTACCATCTTTGTTATCTACTGCCCAATTTCTCCAACGATAATCCTCAGGTATGATGGATTGAAAAGAATCATTATGGAACTCCCATATTTCTTCTTTTGCGTCATAAATTTTTAAAAATAGTATCCATACAATTTGCTCAATGCGTTGTGCATCTCCTGAGATACCAGCGTCATTGCGCATAATGTTCTGTAATGTTTTAACAAATGATGTAATAGACATGTTTAATCTCCTAAGCTAGATATATTTCTTCTTTTAATTTTTTGATTGCTTCTAAATATTTTTTCTTATTACCAAACGCTTTTACAATCTTTAACGGACTTCCGAATTTTTGAAACTCATTCAATTCCAAAACTTTAGTCCCTTCAATCTCTGTAATACCTTCATCTTTATATTTTTCAAGAATCATTTCCAATACGTCATGGGCAATATCTTTATATTGGTAGATGTATCCTCGTTTTTTCACATTGTTTACTCGTTCAGCTTTTGTTAATGGCGGTTGATCATATGCTAAATGAAGAATCAAGTCGAATTCATCTAGTTCTTGTAGATGTTCTTGCTCCCGCACCGCATCTAACAGCACCCCCCGCTCTTTTAAAGCATCAATAATTACTTCCTTTCTATCTTCTTCATTCCATTTACGTAGAAAAGCGTCTAAATTCGCAAACTCTTTACGAATGTTCTTCCTAGTATAGTCTGTTAAGCTTTCAGTAATAAGCTTACCACCCACATCATAATATTGAACACGTTCGTTAACAATCTGAACATCTACATCATTTATGCGATACCTTTTACGTCCTTTGGGTGGATCTACATCACCTTCATCATCTACACCAGTTAAACCACCTGTAGTTTCTTCATCGTCCCCACCAACCTCTTCTCCTTCACCAGGCGGGATTTCCATTTCTCCATCATTAGGTATCTCTATAACCGATATAGGGTCACCATCAAACTCGGGGTCAGCGAATAACCGACTTGCATTACGGAAATCCATAATTGTAAAATACTCTTTCCCATGTTCTATATCCAAACGTGTTCCCCGTCCAATGATTTGCTTAAACTCAGTCATTGAATTGATATTAGAATCTAACACAATAAGCTTACATGTTTTAACATCCACACCAGTTGTTAATAACTTAGATGTAGTTACTATAGAAGGGTATTTGCTTTCTCTATCAATGAAGTTGTCTAGCTGTGCTTTACCTTCTTTGTTGTCGCCTGTAATACGCATAATATACTTATCGTTTTGTGCTACAAGGTCGCTATTTTCATTGCCCAATGCCCTACGCATACGTTCTGCATGGTCTATATCCACACAGAATATGATTGTTTTAGCGAACCGATCACTTTTCTTCAAAAATTGTGATATACGTTTGGCAACCGCTTCTGTACGTGCATCAATAATCATATTCTTATCGAAATCTTTTTGAGAATACTCTCTATCCTCAATTTCCTCTCCATACATATCTACCTTACCTATTTCGGGTCGATAACCTTCTAAATCTTTATCAAGACCCACACGTACTACTTTATATGGTGCTAGAAATCCATCATCAATTCCTTGATTTAGGCTATAAGTATAAACTGGTTCACCAAAGTAAGAAATATTTGATGCTTCCTTTGTTTCTTTTGGAGTAGCCGTTAGACCAATTTGTGCGGTATCTTCAGTATCAAAATATTTTAATACTTTTCTCCAACGACTATCCTCTTTTGCTGAACCACGGTGTGCTTCATCTACAATAATCAAATCAAAAAAGTCTGGTTTAAACTGGCGGAACGGCTCTTCTCCATCATCCCCAGCTAATTGATGATAAAGTGCTAAGTAAATTTCATATGAACTATCAAGCTTATGACCTTTAATTTTAGTCATCACTTTATCAAATGGTTTAAAATCATTTGTAATTGTTTGGTCTACAAGTACATTTCTATCTGCTAGAAATAAAACTTTCTTCTTCTTACCTGCCTTCCATAACCGATATATGATTTGAAAAGCGGTATATGTTTTACCTGTACCAGTTGCCATCACAATCAGTACCTTATTTTGTCCATTTGCAATTGCTTCTACTGTGCGATTGATAGCAATACGTTGATAGTAACGAGGCGTTTTATCCCCTAATTGAAAAAAGTATGGTTCATTAATTATTTCCTCTTGAGCAGGTGTAATATGAGCGTTCTCAACGTAATTATTCCATAATTCTTCCCTCGTAGGAAATTCATCCAATGTTAACTCTCTTTCAATACCTGTTAACCGATTATGTTCAATAAATCCATCACCATTTGATGAAAATGCAAATGGCACATCCAGTATACTGGCATAATCAAGAGCTTGTTGCATACCTGCTCCCACTTCATGCTTGTTATCTTTTGCTTCAATGATTGCGATAGGATAGTTCTTTTTATAAAAAAGCAGATAATCCGCTCGTTTTTGTCTACCACGTGTAGTTAAATTTCCCCGCACAATAATCCGACCATCTGTGAAACTATATTCACAAAACACATCACTTACAATATCCCATTCAGCTTTTTGAATGGCGGGTGTAATATATTTCAATTTAATATCTTCTTCGGTCATTTGTTGTTTTGACTTACTCAACTAATCCCGCCCCCTTGAATAGTTGTCATAAATAAACTATCTATTACTATTTTACATGATAAATGGTATTTGTTGTGAGATGATCCCAAAATCCTTCTGCCATTTGTCATTGCAAAAGAAAAAGAAGTAGAGCAATGCTCTACTTCTGGCTTATCAGCCCATGCAACGCTCGTTCCTCACTGTTGCACTCCTCGATAGAGTTCACTTCTTGCTTCGCAAAAAGTAAACTCTTCAATCGCATATTGTAGTTGTGAATAAAATAATGGTTTTATTATATTTACAGCCTCCTAACTCATCTCGTCATCTTAATTATATTATAAGGGGAGGTGACGAGTTTCTACACAACTACAAAGTCAGACTTTTTTATAATATCTTTGTTTCTGATTTCAATATCCTCTTGTTCTACATGCTTTTGCATAACATCATTTTTCAAATACCTAGAAAAATTGCTTTCAGATACACTTATTGCATGAGCCAAATTCTGCTTAGCAATAAGTTCTCCTACCTCAACGTTTTCTGCTATATACATTAACATTTGAATCGCTTTTTCTTTTCGAGGAGAAACCTCTTTCTCCATAATACTTTCCCTGTTTAAGTAAAGTACATCTCCTATATCCTTGAATTTATTTTTAAAAGCATGCAAAACATCCTCATCATAAGTATATAAAATATACACTGCTTTAGGATTTTGATTTCGTTGTATACGTCTAGCTGCTTGATAAAAATCAGCTGCAACAAAAGCCTTTCTGATCTCTTCGAATTTTTCACTTTTAAAATGACCGCTTTCTAACTCCAATTTATCGGGAAGTTGAGTCGGATCAACTTGTCTGTTATATTGGAAAAACTGCAACAAATAAACTGGGAGCGGCATGTTAAACGTTCCTACAATCATACAAATATCATATTCTCTATATGTGTTTTTCCCGACAATATTCCCATACCAATCTACTGCTGCGATCGTTTGAAGAGCTTCTTCTTCCATAGATTCTTCATTTGGAATATATATCTTCTCACCTAAAGTTTGCTTTAGACCACTTAGTAATTCAGTAGAATTCTCTTTATGGCACACAATAAGCGCCTGCTTATCAATGTTTTTCATCTTTCGCAGCCTATGCTGAATATCCTTAATTATGTTATCTCGATAGTTTTTCATACCACTTTTACTTGTATTAACTGGCATGCACATAATTTTAGATTGTGAATGATTTATACTTAATCTCTTCTCTACTACATTAAAATGATTTTTTAATTGATACAATGGAGTAATGTCAGCACTAGCATCTAGAATGATATTAGATTTTAATTTTCGGAATCGTTTACCTTGGTCAATAAAAAACAGAGTATCATTATGGATAAATCCTAAATTATTCTTATTGTATAAGGATTCTATTTCTTGAACTAATTCGTTATACTTATTTTTTCTCCCAGCATTAGTATTTTTCTTAACCCACTTTTTAAAATCATTTAGCGGCTCTTTACAAAATTCGCCTTTGAAAGTAATGATATTATTATATTCTTTTTCTTTGTATATAGTATCTAACCAATCTAATAATGGTAACAAGCATTTATCAAACAAAGCTTGTCCTTCATATAAATGGATTTGTTGACGTTTTGTATTGTACTCAGCTCTCCCGAATTTCATTACAGGGAACTGCACTTGCTCATCAATTATTAACACATCTCTTTTACCAAAAGATTCTATTAGTTCTTTTTCGCATGCAGCTATATACCTTGTATGAGTGATTACAAGCACTTTGCAGTTTCTAACTTGTTCTGTTGTATAGGAAGCAATATTATCACCTGTTATCCCAAGAACACCATAATCACCATACATTTTTAACGCATCACTTTTTTCTAACTGTTCTACAGTTTCATACACATCAGTTTTGAATTTTTTTACTATCAAATACTTATTAACATTACTCTCGAATCCATGATCGTTAAAATACTCTCTAATACTATTATTCACATGTGTGCTTTTTCCTAATCCCGCTTCCCAAGCATATACATGGAATCTATTAGGATCATTTGTTCCATTTTTTACTTCATGTTGTAATTGCTGTTTCATTTGCTCCAGTATCAAGTTATCCACTAGTAAATAATCACCTTTCTTACACCCGAAATTGAATTAAATAATCAATAGTACATTTCCACATAAGTTAATTATATATATTTACGCAAATCGTTTGCTACCTCATCTACATCTAATTCTAAGTATTGTGTAGTGACAGCTATATCTGAATGTCCCAAAGCCTTACTAATAAGCGGTACACTTGCCCCCTTATTTAGTAGATCCTTAGCATACGCTCTTCTAAGTGCATGTGCATTGATATTCTCTAAACCATATATTTTACTATATTTATTTAATTGCTTTGAAATAGCATTATTTGATGATTTACTACTATTCAAGGAGCAGCCATTTTGTGTGATAAATACATTAGTATTGTTTCGATTATAATATGATCGGATTCTACTATTCATATAGATGAGTGCCTTAAGCATATTTGCTAGTTCATCGTCAATTGGCAACTTTAAATAATTGTGATTTTTCATAATTGATCCATCAAGATTTAAACACAAGTTATCAAAGTCTATATGTTGCTCCAGTAATTCTCCTATAGTCCTAATACGTATTCCAGTCTTGTACATCATTAGTATGGCAACTGTATCTCGTAAGCCTATAAAGGTACTTTGATCAATGAGAGTTATGAGCTTTTTAATATCTTCTTCTGCTGTCCCCTTTTTAACCTTCTTATCAATTTTAATTTGAATAGTTGACCAGAATTTTTTCTGTACCCAACCATTGTTGTGAAAGCGGGATAGGATAGCCTTTAGTGATTTAAGTCGAATGAGTTTTGTTTCCCTTGATACGTTCAATGCATCAAGATAGCTGTAAATACTGTCTAATGTAATATCTTCCACGTATTGGATCTGAGTCATGTCAACAAACTGCTTAAAAATATAATTATAACTTTCAATTGTTCGTTCACGATTACCAGACACTCTCATTTGTTGGAATACGTTAGTCAGTGCGTCCTTAATTGTTATTGTACTATGTTTGTTATCTTGGTTATAGCTTAATTGTCTAGCTTCCTCAGGTACAGAAAAGATGCCGTGCTTTCTGTTATTAACTATCACAAAAAAACCTCCTAATTGATGAATTAGAAGGTCTATGATCAGTTCAAATATGTAGTAAATATCCCCAAGTAAGAAAATAGGGGTATTGAGCAAGAGTTCAACTCTTGTTCAATACCCCATAACTTTATAATCGTTGATATTACTGTATTCCCACCGTATGTATTTGGTGGAGACGGTGGGAGTCGAACCCACGTCCAGAGATATCGGCACTTAAGCTTCTACGAGTGTAGTCGTTATATTAGTGTTTCACTACAATTCTGCCCAACGACAGGCGTCCTTGTAGCTAGTCTGGTTAATCTCTTCCAACTTTCCTCAGACGGTGGATTGTTGGCGTATCCCACTTAAGTTGAGTCCCTTACCCTACCACATGGGCGATGGAGGGAGGAACCGCAAAACAGCTTACGCTGCTAGTGCGAAGTTGTTGTTTTCTTTGCCAGTTATAGGCATGGCGTTTTTAACGTAGCTCGCCAACTCGACTCGCGACTTAAGCTCGACCTATCCCTGTCGAATCCGTAACGTCCCCATATAAGAAATGAGAACCGAAGACGGGAAAGCACTTAAGCTTCATATGTTGTTTCGGTAATAGTTAGTATAACACAGATCAGCTTCCAATCAAATGGAAACTATATCCGTTGACGCTCTTTCAACGCTTTATCCACTTCACGCTTCATCGTTTTATCTTTCAGATCTTGGCGCTTATCGTACTTTTTCTTACCTTTGGCAAGACCTAGAAGTACTTTCGCATAACCATTCTTAATATATACTTTAAGTGGAATAATTGTATAGCCCTGTTCTTTCGTTAAGCCAAGGAGCTTATCAATCTCTTTCCTCTTCATCAATAGCTTACGAGTACGGGTTGGATCGTGATTAAAACGATTTCCCTGCTCATATTCATTGACGTGCATATTGATAAGAAAAATTTCGCCTTTACGAATAATGGCGTGAGAGTCTTTCAGGTTTACGCGTCTTGCCCTGATGGATTTAATTTCAGTTCCTTGTAGAACTAGACCTGCTTCATATGTTTCAATAACAGAATAATCGTGTCTTGCTTTCTTATTTTGTGCAATGAGTCCACCATCACCTTTTGGCATGACCGTCCCCCCTCTCAAACGTCGAACTCCAGTATATCAATTTGGTCAGAATAAGTCAAGATGACTTACTCCGACCGACATGATTGAAATATCCCTAGTTAAGCATTATTATTTCGACGTTTTTTCTTTTTGTTTTTTGCTTTCTTTTTCGTTCCCTGACCATCTTTAGGTGGAGAGAACTTTCTTTTTTTCTGTCCTGCATCAGTTGTTTTATTCGATGACTTCCCACGTTTTTTACGCTTTCCGCCTTCAATAACTTTAGGACTTTCTCTACGACGACGTTCTTTCGGTGGCTTCATGCCAACAATTTCGAAGTCGATCGCTCGTTCGTCAATGTTAACATTTAAGACGCGAATGGCGATTTCGTCACCGATGCGGTATACGTTACCGGTACGTTCGCCGATCATCGCATAAGCACCCTCGTCATAATGGTAATAGTCATCGGTTAAATAGCTAACGTGGACAAGCCCTTCGATTGTATTTGGCAATTCAACAAATAAGCCAAAGTTTGTTACGCCGCTAATCACGCCTTCGAACTCTTCCCCAATTTTATCTTTCATAAACTCAGCTTTTTTCAGATCATCGGTTTCGCGTTCAGCGTCAACTGCACGTCGTTCCATCGCTGAAGCGTGCTGAGCGATTTCACCAAGCGCTTCGCCCCACTTAGAAGTTGTCTGATTGTCGACTTTTTTCTCAAACAGGTACGTACGAATTAAACGATGCACAATTAAGTCAGGATAACGACGAATTGGCGATGTGAAATGCGTATAGAAATCTGTCGATAAACCGAAGTGGCCGAGACTTTCAGGGAAGTATTTCGCCTGTTGCATAGAGCGAAGCATAACCTTACTGATGACCGCTTCTTCTGGCTCACCTTTCACTTCTTCTAAAAGCTTTTGAAGCGCACGCGGGTGCACCGTGTTAGCATTACCTCGTACGACATAGCCGAAGTTTGTAATAAACTCAAAGAATGTATTGAGTTTGTCTGAATCCGGATCTTCGTGAATACGGTACATAAACGGCACTTCCATGAAGTGGAAATGTTGTGCAACTGTTTCGTTCGCTACAAGCATAAATTCTTCAATTAAACGTTCAGCTACCGAGCGTTCTCGTTGAACAATCTCCTGAGGTGCCCCTTCTTCATCTACAAGGACTTTGGCTTCCGCAAAATCAAAATCAATAGCGCCTCGTTCGAAGCGACCTTTTCTTAAGATTTCAGCTAGTTCTCCCATGCCATCAAAGAATGGAACAAGAGATTTATAGCGCTCAAGTACTTCATCGTCTTCACGTTTAAGAATTTTACGTACATCCGTATATGTCATTCGCTCATTTGTACGAATAACGCTTGGGAAAATTTCATGATTCACAACTTCCCCCTGCGTTGTAATTTCCATCTCACATGAAATCGTTAAACGATCCACTTGAGGATTTAAACTACAAATACCGTTTGATAGTCGGTGTGGAATCATCGGGATTACACGATCGACAAGATAGACACTCGTACCACGATCAAGCGCTTCTTGATCAATTGGAGAGTTCTCAGTGACATAATACGTGACGTCAGCAATATGAACACCTAATTTATAGTTCCCGTTTGGAAGTTTAACAACGTTAACCGCATCATCAAGGTCTTTTGCATCAGCACCATCAATCGTTACAATCGTTTCTTCACGCAAATCACGTCTACCTTCAATTTCCTTCTCATCAATTTGATCAGGCGTGTCATTGGCCTGTTTCATCGTTGCATCCGGAAATTCGCCTGGTAATTCATGTTTATAAATAATGGAAAGAATATCTACTCCAGGATCATTCTTGTGTCCTAGTATTTCTGTAATTCGTCCTTCAGCACTCATACGTCCTTCAGGATACTTCGTAATTTCGACAACGACTTTGTGGCCGTCAACCGCACCACCAGTAGCCCCTTTTGGAATAAAAATGTCATGTGGGATTCGTTTATCATCCGCAATCACAAAACCAAAATGCTTGCTGTCAGAGTATGTACCAACTGTGCGCTTAACACCACGCTCAATGATACGAATAACGGTCCCCTCTGGACGTGTCCCTGATGATTTTTGATGTAGTCGTGCGATGACACGGTCTCCATTCATCGCTCCCTCAAGGTCACTCTGGTTAATATAAACATCCTTCTCGCCAGTGTCGCTATCTGAAATCAGGAATGCAAAACCTTTTGCATGCACCTGTAGCTTTCCTCTTACAAGATTCATTTTCTCAGGAATGCCATAGCGGTTACTTCTTGTTCTTACAATTAAACCTTCATCTTCCATCCCGTTTAGGGTTTTCACAAACTCCTTAAACTCACTTGAATCTTTCACTCCAAAAACTTCTTCAAGTTCTTGTACAGTTAGTGGTTTGTATGCTTCCTCTTTCATGAAGCTCAATATTCTCTGTTCATGTTCTTCTGCCATTGTCTTCCACCTTCTTTCTAGTAAAATATATCCGTAGATTATTTAGACCAATCAAGTCCATCAAGAAATGCGTGCACGTCCTTATGAAGTTCCTCTTTCTCTTTTCCAAGCGTAATAGCGTGTGTTGAATTCTCATACCATTTCAAGCTCTTCTCATCTGATTCTACATGATCATGAATTACATTCGCACTCTCCGTATTAATCATCTCATCGTGTCTTGCCTGAGCGACAAATGTCGGAGCATAAATCATATCAATGTTATCACGCACATCATAGATCAGGTCTCGAAGTTCTCCGAGCGTGTTCATTGGGGTTTCTTTGAACGCTTCCATTTCTTCTTCAATTTGTTCAGGAGACTTCCGTTCAAATTTCTTATATTCTCTTGCGTAAGAAAGAACACCCTGATACATCGTTTCTTCATCCTTCATATCCATTGGGGCGCACATGGGTACGATTCCCTTTACAGGAACAGTATAACCGAGCTTTAAAGAAAATACGCCTCCAAGCGATAATCCCACAACAGCTATTTCCTCATGCCCCATGCTTTTCAGCTTTTCATACCCCTCTTTGACGTTTTTCCACCAGTCTTGAGGACCTGTATGTACTAACTCTTCTGGGGGAACGCCATGTCCTTCATATTGCGGGGCATGACACGTATATCCCTGTTCCTGCAAATAACGTCCCATCATTCGGACATCTGCTGTATTTCCAGTAAAGCCATGCAACATCAGTACCGCGCGATTGCCTCCTTCAAATGTAAATGGCTTAGGTGCTACTACTTTCATGATGTGATCCTCCTCTAAATAATCCAGTCCTACTCATTAGTTTGACCTTCAAAAAAACGATTTATCCTGTCTATTGAAGTCCTTATATGCATTTTAACCGTTTCCGTCCTCAGGAAAAAGGAATGTGTTCTTCTAGCTTATTT
This sequence comes from Pseudalkalibacillus hwajinpoensis, assembly GCF_015234585.1. Classification (NCBI taxonomy): domain Bacteria; kingdom Bacillati; phylum Bacillota; class Bacilli; order Caryophanales; family Guptibacillaceae; genus Guptibacillus; species Guptibacillus hwajinpoensis. Next base: position 790,435 of record NZ_JADFCM010000001.1, on the reverse strand, counting down.
CCCTGTTTCATTCGACAAAAAACTTGCTTTTCTTTCTTCTTTAAAAAAGCACAAGCGCCTATTTCACCCGCAACATGCTTAAGACCTCGAGCGGATATAAGCGCCAGATCTCGGCTTCACTGAAATTGATACTTTCATTTCCTCCAATGAAAAAAGCAGCAAGTGGTTCAACACCTGCTGCTTCCTTTATCACATTACACGAGATACGCAACGAGAATTGAAAGAACAAAGAACAATACGGCAAGTACTACCGTTACTTTATTTAAAACCGCTTCAAAGCCGCGGGCTTTTTGCTTTCCGAATAATTGCTCAGCTCCACCTGTAATGGCTCCTGATAACCCAGCGCTTTTACCAGACTGAAGCAATACGACAGTAATAAGTAAGATTGAAACGATAACTAATGCAATTGTAGCTGCAAGATGCATGATTCCACCTCCCGGACTATAGCCTTTTCAATACTATAAATTTACCATATATTTTTCAGTAAAAGCAATCTATTTCGGTAATACAGGACATTCTCATACCTTCTTAAACATTGTGTTAACACTTCTTGAACGGTAACGACTGTTTTTGTAGACGTTGTTCCGATAAGAGTGGTGGCTGATTTGCGTGAAATCTCAACTTCACGCAAATCAGCCAAAAATCATACTGTTCATTAACAAAGGCTAAAAAAGAAAAGAACCCAACAAAAACCCCCGCGTCTTCACGCGGGGGGTTGTTCAACTTACTTCTTATCTAAGTTGTAGAAGCTTTTACGGCCACCGTAGATTGCAAGGTGCTCAAGCTCATCTTCGATACGAAGAAGCTGGTTGTATTTAGCTACGCGGTCCGTACGAGACGGTGCGCCTGTCTTAATTTGTCCAGCGTTAGTCGCAACAGCGATGTCAGCGATTGTTGTATCTTCTGTTTCACCAGAACGGTGAGAAATAACAGCTGTGTATCCAGCGCGCTTCGCCATTTCAACAGCATCAAACGTTTCAGTTAGTGTACCAATTTGGTTCACTTTGATTAGGATAGAGTTACCTACACTGCGCTCGATTCCTTCAGAAAGTTTGTTTGTGTTTGTAACGAAAAGATCGTCACCAACAAGTTGAACTTTCTCACCAAGAGCTTGAGTAAGTTTCTCCCAGCCTTCCCAGTCGTTTTCGTCAAGACCATCTTCAATTGAGATGATTGGGTATTTTTCACATAGCTGGCTGTAGAATTCGATCATTTCTTCAGATGTCTTCACTACGCCTTCACCAGCAAGGTTGTATTTACCGTCGCTATAGATTTCAGAAGATGCTACGTCTAGAGCGAGCATTACTTCTTCACCAGGCTTGTAGCCAGCTTTTTCGATAGCTTCGATAATTGTTTGGATCGCTTCTTCGTTTGAACCAAGGTTAGGAGCGAATCCGCCTTCGTCACCTACAGAAGTGTTAAGGCCTTTTTCTTTCAAAACACCTTTAAGGCTGTGGAAAATTTCAGCGCCAGTGCGAAGTGCTTCTTTGAAAGAAGGTGCTCCAACAGGCATAACCATAAATTCTTGAATGTCTACGTTGTTATCAGCGTGCTCTCCACCATTAAGAATGTTCATCATTGGTGTTGGAAGAGTTTTGGCATTGAAACCACCAAGATAAACGTAAAGTGGAAGTTCAAGCTCTTCAGCAGCTGCACGTGCAACAGCCATAGATACGCCAAGAATAGCGTTAGCACCTAGATTGCCTTTGTTATCAGTACCATCAAGGTCGATCATCATGTGGTCGATTCCAAGCTGATCATAAACGCTCATTCCTACTAGCTCTGGAGCGATTGTTTCGTTAATGTTAGCTACTGCTTTTTCTACGCCTTTACCAAGGTAGCGATCTTTGTCACCGTCACGAAGTTCAACTGCTTCGTATTCACCAGTGGATGCGCCAGATGGTACCATTGCGCGTGCTTTAACGCCTGCGTCTGTAAATACTTCTACTTCAACTGTTGGATTGCCGCGGGAGTCAAGGACCTCGCGTGCATAAACGTCAGTAATGATTGGCATAACGTGTCATCTCCTTTAAATGTAAGTTATTTAATTAATGATTTCCCTGTCATTTCCTTCGGTTGCTTGCCGCCAAGCAAATCAAGAAGGGTTGGTGAAAGGTCCGCAAGAATTCCGTCTGTACGAAGCTCAGCACCGTCTTTAGTAACAATAACAGGTACAGGATTCGTTGTATGAGCAGTCATCGCATCGCCATCAAGCGTCGTGACTTCATCAGAGTTCCCGTGGTCAGCGGTAATGATCGCATTTCCGCCTTTTTCTAAAATTTTATCAACGATCTTACCAAGACATTCGTCAACAGCTTCAATCGCTTTGACTGTCGGTTCAAGCATTCCGGAATGCCCTACCATGTCAGGGTTAGCAAAGTTCAAGATAATCGCATCGTGCTTATCGGCATCGAGCTCTTTCAGTAACGCGTCCGTTACTTCGTAGGCACTCATCTCCGGCTTCAAGTCATAGGTTGCAACCTTCGGAGAGTCGATAAGAATGCGCTCTTCCCCAGGAAACTCTTCTTCGCGTCCACCGCTAAAGAAGAAAGTAACGTGTGGGTATTTCTCTGTCTCAGCAATACGCAGCTGCTTGTAGTCCTGCTGAGCTAGTACTTCACCAAGCGTGTTATCAAGGTTTGTTGGTTTGAAAGCAACGTCGCCTCCAACTGTTTCACTAAAACGAGTGAGTGAGACAAAGTGAAGATCTTTCGGACGTTCTTCCCCACGATCGAAACCGCGGAAATCATCATTCGTAAAGACTTGTGAAATCTGGATTGCTCGGTCAGGACGGAAGTTAAAGAAGATTACTGCATCCTCATCATCTACCGTCGCAATCGGTGAACCGTCTTCTTCTGTCATAACGGAAGGAAGAACGAATTCATCATAGATTTCATTCTTGTAATTATCATCAATTAACTCATTTGGATCTTTGTAAGAAGGGCCTTCACCGTATGCCAGGGCACGGTAAGACTTCTCTACGCGATCCCAACGCTTGTCGCGGTCCATGGAATAATAACGTCCTGAGAGAGTCGCAAGACGACCTACTCCGACTTCTTCCATTTTTTCCTCTAACTGCTGAATGTAGGTTTTCGCAGATTGTTGGCCAACATCACGACCATCAAGGAAACCGTGAACATAGACATCTTCTAAACCTTGCTTAGCAGCAAGTTCAAGAAGAGCGAAAAGATGTTTAATGTGACTATGAATACCACCGTCAGAAAGAAGTCCGAACAAGTGTAGGCTTGTCCCTTTTTTCTTCGCATGGTCAATAGCCTCTAGAAATGTTTCGTTCTCGAAGAAGTCGCCTTCTTCAATTGCAAGATTTACTCTTGTTAAGCTTTGATAAACAATGCGTCCTGCACCGATATTCAAGTGGCCAACTTCTGAGTTACCCATTTGTCCGTCTGGAAGACCAACTGCTTTACCACTCGCTTGTAGGGTAGCGTGTGGATATTGGTTCCAGTAACGGTCAAAATTCGGTTTTTTCGCATGAGCTACGGCATTTCCTTTTTCTTCATCTCTAAGGCCGAAACCATCTAAGATGATTAAAGCTTCTGGCTTTTTAGGCATTCTGACCAGCCTCCAAAAGCTGAAGGAAAGATTTCGCATCAAGACTCGCGCCGCCGACTAAAGCTCCATCAATGTCGGATTTACCCATAAGCTCGTCAATGTTACCAGGTTTCACACTGCCGCCATATTGGATACGGACCGCATTAGCTGTTTCGTCAGACGTTTCGTCTTTAAGGACGCCGCGGATAAATGCACATACATCATTTGCTTGATCACTTGTTGCTGTTTTGCCAGTTCCAATTGCCCAGATCGGCTCATATGCGATGACAGATTGAGCTACCTGTTCATTTGTAAGACCAGCGATTGCCTTTTGAACTTGTCCTTTAACGACATCTTCTGTTACGTTGCTTTCACGCTGTTCAAGCGTTTCACCAACACAGATGATCGGTGTTAGGTTATGTTTAAACGCTGAATGAGTTTTCTGGTTAACGATTTCGTCCGTTTCACCAAATAGCTCACGGCGTTCAGAGTGACCAAGAATGACATAGCCTACTCCAAGATCGTTAAGTGCGACAGGGCTGATTTCACCTGTAAACGCGCCATTTTCTTCAAAGTGCATGTTTTGAGCACCTACTTGAAGTGCTGTTCCTTCTAGCTCATCCGTTAAATAATCAAGGAAAAGAGCAGGAGCACAGACAACGGAATCTACGCGATCGCCATTAGGAATAAGTCCTTTCACTTCGTCAACAAAGCTTTTTGTTTCCGTAAGTGTTTTGTTCATCTTCCAGTTACCTGCGATGATTGGTTTGCGCATGTTCACTCACCATCCCTTTATAAATTTAAGTCATAAGTATTTTATTTGTCGTTAAGTGCGACAACGCCAGGAAGTTCTTTACCTTCCATAAACTCAAGTGAAGCACCGCCACCAGTAGAGATATGGCTCATTTGATCAGCATAGCCGAATTTCTCAACCGCTGCTGCAGAGTCACCGCCACCAATAACAGAATACGTATCATTTGCATTAGCAAGTGCTTCTGCTACTGCTTTTGTTCCATTAGCGTAAACATCTAGTTCAAATACACCCATAGGGCCGTTCCAGATAACTAGCTTGGAATCAGCAACAACTTTGCTGTACGTTTCTCTTGTTTTTGGTCCAATATCAAGCGCTTCCCAGTCAGAAGGAATTTCTTCGATGCTTACAATTTTCGTGTTTGCATCATTTGAGAAATCGTCGCCAATAACAACGTCTTCTGGCATATAGAAATTAACGCCTTTTTCTTTCGCTTTATCCATGAATGTTTTCGCAAGCTCAATTTTGTCTTCTTCAAGAAGAGAAAGACCGATTTCATGGCCAAGCGCTTTTACGAATGTATAAGCAAGTCCACCACCGATGATCAAGTTGTCCACTTTATCTAGTAGATGATCAATCACACCGATTTTGTCTTTTACTTTCGCTCCACCGATAATTGCAGTAAATGGACGAGAAGGCTCAGTTAGCGCGCTTCCGAGAACTTCAAGTTCTTTTTCCATAAGAAAACCAGCTACAGCAGGAATATGATGAGCGATGCCTTCTGTTGAAGCGTGAGCACGGTGTGCAGCTCCAAAAGCATCATTTACGTAAAGATCTGCCATTGCAGCAAATTTCTTCGCAAGTTCTTCATCATTCTTCTCTTCTCCAGCTTCAAAACGAACATTCTCAATAAGAAGAAGGTCGCCATCTTCAAGACCTGCAATCGCACGGTCTACTTCCTCACCATAGACTGCATCAGTTTTTGTTACTGTTTTGCCAATGAGGTCGCTTAAACGGTCTGCAACCGGATCAAGACGTAACTCATCAACAGCTTCACCTTTAGGACGACCAAGATGGCTTGCAAGGATGACTTTTGCTCCTTGATCAGCCAAATGCTGAATCGTTGGAAGTGCTGCTTTAATGCGCGTTTCATCTGTTACCTTTCCATCTTCCATAGGTACATTGAAATCAACGCGACAAAATACCTTTTTGCCTTTTAACTCGACATCACGAATTGACTTTTTGTTCATCACGCATGTCCTCCTCTGCATAAAGTTTTAAAAGGTCGTTTATACCACCTTTTAAATATAGCTATATCGTTAGTAATGACAATGGAAAAGGAGGAAGGCTCAAGACTTCCTCCTCCTCTATTAACAATTCTTATTATAGCCCTTTTGCAGCAATGTAGTCGACTAGATCTACTACACGGTTAGAATAGCCCCACTCGTTGTCGTACCAAGAGATAACTTTAACCATGTTTCCATCGATACCCATAGTAGAAAGACCATCTACGATTGAAGAGTTCGGGTTACCGTTGTAGTCTTTTGATACTAGTGGCTCGTCGCTATAACCAAGGTATCCTTTAAGGTCGCCTTCAGCAGCTTCTTTAAGAGCAGCATTTACTTCGTCAACTGAAACGTCTTTATCAAGTTCAGCTACAAGGTCAACGATTGATACGTTAGGTGTAGGTACGCGCATAGCCATACCATTCAACTTACCATCAAGCTCTGGAAGTACAAGAGATACTGCTTTAGCAGCGCCTGTAGATGTTGGGATGATATTTTCAGCTGCCGCACGAGCACGACGGTAGTCTTTATGTGGAAGATCAAGAATTTGCTGATCGTTTGTATAAGAGTGAGTTGTAGTCATTAGACCACGCTTAATACCGAACTTGTCGTTCAATACTTTAGCAACTGGTGCAAGACAGTTTGTAGTACAAGATGCGTTTGAGATTACGTGATGGCTAGCTGCATCGTACTTGTCTTCGTTAACACCTAGAACAACTGTAATGTCTTCGTCTTTAGCTGGTGCGGAGATGACAACTTTCTTAGCTCCTGCTTCAAGGTGCTTCGCAGCATCGTCACGGTTTGTGAAACGGCCAGTGGATTCGATTACCACTTCAACACCAAGATCTCCCCATCCAAGTTGTGCTGGGTCGCGCTCAGAAAGAACAGTGATTTCAGTTCCGTTAACTACAAGGTTCTCGCCGTTAACTTCAACTTCAACATTAAGTTCTCCATGTACGGAATCGTATTTTAGAAGGTGTGCAAGCATGTTTGCATCCGTAAGATCGTTTACAGCTACAATATCAACACCAGGGTTGTTTAATGCTGCACGGAATACGTTACGTCCAATACGTCCAAAACCGTTAATACCTACTTTTGTTGCCATTGTGTAGTTCCTCCTTGAATTTCCTCGTTTCCCGAGGTGTGGTTTATTTAATAAAGGGAATCTCCCTCTAATAACGCTTTAGCGGCGCCTTCATCAGTCACAAGGATACTTTGAATCCCTGTCTTAAGATAGGCTTCGATGGCTTTTGCTTTCGAACGGCCGCCGGCTACCGCAATGACTAGTTCACTTCGCTCTAAATCTTCGAGCTGCAGTCCGATCGTTTTTACTTTATGAACGACTTCACCAGACTGATTGAAGTAATACCCGAACGCTTCAGCGACAGCATCCTCACGCTCAATCTTATCAATAACATCAAGCGTAGATTTACGCCTTTGCGCCATCGTTCTAGCTTCCCCAATCCCATGAACCACAATACCGGCAGACTTGATAATCTCAAGGATATCTTTCACGCCAGGCTCTTCAATAAGGGATTGGTATGCTTCTTCACTCAATTGATCTGGAACATGAAGCAAACGATAGTCAGTATGGGCTTTTCTTGCCATTTTCGCACAAATTGTGTTGGCCTGATTTTCAACCTGTTCTCCGAGGCCCCCTCGAGCCGGAACAAACAGCGTCCCTTCCATATCTGAGGAAGGAATCATCATATCAGCCACACCTGCGAGCGTGGTACCGCCTGTTACAGCAATCACTCTATCTTTTAGCTGAAACTTTTTCAAGCGTCCCACAGCGGCTCTGCCCATTTCTTTCTTTACCCAGGGGGTTACATCACTATCACCAGGGACAATAAATACTTCCGGAATGCCAAGTTTATCTTTCAAGCGTTTTTCGAGATTATCAAGCCCGGAAACTTCATTCATAACCGGTTCAAGCTCAAGAAGTAGCTGTTCGCCTTCCTCCGTCAGTTGCATACCTTGTACAGACATATGTAGGAGCCCCTGATCTTTAAAGAAAGTGACTTCGCTTCTGAGAACTCGTTCGGTTATACCCAGACTGTTCGCAAGACTTCTACGGCCAATTGGCTGCATTAGCCTCAACTGTCTTAATACCCGATAGCGCTTATTCATAACATCTAACATGTCCGGCAATAATTTTTGTTGAAGTGACAATAATGAGCGCATAATTCGTCTCCCCTGCTGTTCTTCTTTTTCCACGAGACGTATTATGTCCCGCTTAGACATTTTTAGTCCCACCTGGATCAAAAAGAACTTCTTACAATTTTCATTGTAGCAGTTGCCAAAAGTATGGGCAACTATGTTATACTGAAATTTTTAAAGTAAGCGTTTTCTTATCGATTTTTTTGAAATTCGACCATAATCCACTACTTCCTCATCGATTTCAACGACGGGTATCATCAGCATAAACTTTTCTAACAGTGCCTCATCCTTATAAATATCAACTATCTGAAGAGAGAACATTTCCTCTTTTTGAAGCTCAAGAAGTAGTTCATATGCTTCATCACAAAGTGGGCATGTCTCTTTCGAATATAAAATAACCGATTTTTGCACACGTTAAACCTCCCTTCATTACTTTACTAGTTTACTCAGACAACCTTTCGAACGCAAAAAAAGAGCGACTAGTGTAGCCGCTACGAAAATCGTTTTCGTTTCGATGAGCTTAAGATCTTTAACTCATCTCGATACTTTGCAATCGTACGCCTCGATACTTCAATTCCTTTCTGGATATGAAGAGCTTCTACAATCTTTTGATCGGATAATGGTTTCATCTTATTCTCATTCTCCACAAGTTCCTTAATAAATAGCTTTACACTAGAGGAAGAAGCAGCTTCTCCAGATTCACTAGACAGTTTGGAAGTAAATAAGTCCTTTAAGGCAAAAAGACCATGTGGTGTTTGGACGTATTTGCTTTTAATCGCTCGACTTACTGTGGACTCGTGAACATCTGCTTCCATCGCTACTTCCCTCAAGGTTATTGGAGAAAGCTCACTTATCCCATTTCTCAAAAAATTTTGTTGGTGAACAATAAAAACGCCCATGATTGCACGAAGCGTTTGCTTTCTTTGCTCAATACTTTTTAATAACCAGCTGACTTGCTGGTATTTATCCTTTAGATACTCTTCCGCTTCGTTATTTTTAAAAGAACGGTAGGCGTTGCTCACTTTCATTGCTGGTAAATCGTCATCAAGTAATGCTATAGAGAACCTCCCATTTTTCTCTTCTATCATGACATCTGGAACAATGTAGGATGGTTTATCAATGCCCCACTTTGATCCTGGACGAGGATCGAGATCAGCTACTATATCTGCAGCCCGCTGTATCTGCTCCACAGGAACATGAAATTCTCTCGAGAGTTCACGATATTTCTTTTCTGCTAGCGCTTTCAAATGATAGGAAACAAGATCTCGAGCAAGCTCAAAAATTTCTCCCGACTCATTTAACTGTAATAAGAGACATTCGGAAAGAGAACGCGCCCCTATACCTGGTGGATCAAGTAATTGAATCTCTCTAATGGCTTCAGTAATCTCAAAGGGCTCGACATCAAGGTAATTCATTACCTCCGTCTCATTTATTCTTAAGTAACCACTTTCATCAATATTATCAATTAAATAATGCACAATGGCTTCCCTTTTACGTGGAAAGTGTAGACACCTCGCCTGATCGTGTAGCTCATCATGCAAACTTTTTCTTGTTTCAGCGTATTCGAGTGGATCTTTTTTAAGTCCCGTATCATAAGAGCGTTTTGAAGAACGAACGCCACCATCCCATGAAGGCGAGTGTAATTCAATTAATGGATTTTCAAGAGCCTGTTCTTTCACGTACTCCAGTAATTCGACCGTAGAATATTGGAGTATAGAAATCGCTTGATGCAACTGGGTTGTCATGACTAATTTCGTTGTCTGCTTTTGTATCAATCCTAATTCCATCGCAATCCCTCCACCTTCATCATACTATATCGCTTCATTTTATGGTATGAAAAAAATGATAATGACCAGAATTTTCTGTTTTTTAAAAGGGGATTTTGACACCATTTTTAAAGAAAATGATGAAATAGCCCGTCCCTTAGTCAAATTTCTACATAAACTGTCTTATAGAGAGAGAAAAGGAGGCAAATGCCATGGATTTAGCTGTATATGGAATTGCTTTGCTTCCAGTCATCATTGGAGTTGTACACCTTTTTAAGGTGTTTGGTTTTCCGGTAAGGTTCTTACCGATTCTTTCCATTGCAATTGGAATTGTAATGAGCCACATTTATGTTGAACCGGAAGACTTCAAAAAAGCCTTCTTTATAGGATTATGGCTTGGACTATGCGCTACTGGAATGCACTCAGGCTTCAAACACACGATGAGTGGAGCAATCAGCAAAGGACATGACGATGACAAAGATAAGCCCTGTTAGAAGGTAAGACTGATCGCAAGAAGAGTGGACGAGTTCTACTCTTCTTTTTTCTGTTCAAAATGAAGGATACTATTCATTCCCTGGGTCTAAGCGAACAAAGATGACATTTATCATAAAAAAATCCCCTTCGCACTAGCGAAAAGGATTGGAATTATGTATTTGGTGCGCCCGGAGGGATTCGAACCCCCGACTGACGCGGTACCGGAAACCACCGCTCTATCCGACTGAGCTACGGGCGCGCTTCATTAGCGCAAGGATTATTATACGATATGCCCCTTCTTTTTGCAAGGTGAATTTCATAGCTTCCAAATGACGATCAATGAGTAATCAATAGAGTATAAGAGCATTTTATCTATACCATGTTAATGAACGCTGTTGCTTTTTTGCTCTGGTGAACGGTGAGATATTAACAATATTGGCCAAAGCTATTATCCAAACATTTCATTCATATCATAGAAAAGGTATCGCTTCAGTTCTTGACGTCTCAACTGTCTCATAGTAAAGTTATACCAAACATACGTTCTGTTAGGTGGAGATGATCATGTTCCAATTAAGTAAAGAAGAAACGAAGGCATTAAGAAACTACCTCTTACTTCCTTACCTGAAAAGAGTGCTGGAAATTGACACGAAATGGGTCAACCATTCGAAAATGAAACTTCCGCGCCCTTATCTGGAACTAATTCATGCCGCTATAACGTTAGCCTCCTCTGACTTAAAATGGGCAAAAGCAATGCTTCATGATAGAGGAATCCGCGTCTATATAGAAGATACGAAAGAAGATGTTGTGATTTGCAAAGTATATTGTCGAGGTTACAATCAAACATACCGCTATTCTTCCATTCAAATACGTAATCAGGTAGAAAGACGAATTTTAGCTTACTTTTTAGCAGACGATCGATTAAAAAAAAGGAACATTCCCTCTGTTTAAAATAAAGGGATGCGGGGAAAATGGGTGTATGTGGTTAAAGAAAAATCAAACCCTTTTCATCTATTAAAAAATAGGACAGCACTTTATTTGACCTATATTGACCTTTTAGGTATGATGAACATACAGCAACTACATATTCCACAAATATAAGGGAGGAATTTAAAATGGTTTTAATTCCAACGGTAATTGAACAAACAAACCGCGGTGAGAGAGCGTACGACATTTATTCTCGTCTTCTTAAGGACCGTATTATTATGCTAGGAACAGCAATTGACGACAACGTATCAAACGCAGTCGTTGCACAGCTTCTTTTCCTTGCTGCTGAAGACCCAGATAAAGACATCTCACTTTATATCAACAGCCCTGGTGGTTCAATCACTGCAGGTATGGCGATTTACGATACTATGCAATTCATTAAGCCAAAAGTATCAACAATCTGCATCGGTATGGCTGCTTCAATGGGTGCCTTCCTTCTTGCTGCTGGTGAACCTGGTAAGCGCTATGCTCTACCAAACAGTGAAGTAATGATTCACCAACCGCTCGGCGGTACGCAAGGTCAAGCTTCTGACATTGAAATTCACGCAAAACGCATCATCCAAATGCGCGAGAAGCTAAACAAAATTCTTTCTGAGCGCACAGGTCAACCACTTGAAACAATCGATCGCGACACAGATCGTGACCGTTTCATGGAAGCGACTGAAGCGAAAGAATACGGCTTGATTGATGAAGTAATGGAAAAGAAAGCATAAGATAGACCCTAAAAAGCCTTTCCCTACATAGTTGGGAAAGGCTTTTTATTTCTTGGAATAGGTGCTGTTTTTTGAAACAACTTCTATTTGAGCATCCAATGAACCACATTGTATGCTCCCTCTCTCTATAACTCTATTCTCTTAAGAATGTTTCGCAACGTTAACAGTTTAATGCAAAACAAAAACCTGGCACACAGCCAGGTTTTGCTAATCTTTTTGAATAAAATCAATTAATGAAGACATCGCATCTTCCTCATCATTACCATCAACAGTTAAAACAACAGAAGAACCAGTACCAACAGCAAGGCTCATGATGCCCATGATGCTTTTGGCATTAACTTTTTTACCATCCTTTTCAAGGAAGATGTCCGAGTTAAACCGGTTTGCTTCCTGTACGAAAAGAGCTGCTGGACGTGCTTGTAATCCTGTATCCAATGTAACCACAACTTCTTTTTGAATCACTTGTTCATTCCTCCCCTTATTTAAAACAGTCGATCAGAACACCAGAAGTGCTATACCAGTTTCCCTTGCACTCGCCACTTTCAAACGAAGGCTATGATAGCTTATTTTGTAGCCTCTCGATTTTTAATTTACCAAAGTGTTATTTCACCTAAAAAAGTAAGCGCTATCTCGAAAGGTGAAAAATTTAGAAAAACGCTATTTCCAATGCTTTCATTAAGAAATAGTGTTTTTCTTTGAAGATTTATGCTATCTATTGTACTGCTAGAAAACAACCTTCCACCATTATAGGTGGAAGCTTTTTTCTAACTTGTCCGAAAGGCTTAGGAGATCGGTTTACCATCACGAAGCTTATCAGCAATCTGGTCAATCTTTCGTAATCTATGATTGATCCCTGATTTACTAATAGCTCCGCCAGTAACCATCTCACCGAGTTCTTTCAGTGTAACATCTTGATGCTTCACGCGAAGTTCAGCGATCTCTCTTAACTTATCAGGAAGAATTTCTAAACCAACTTCCTTTTGGATGAAGCGAATATTCTCAACCTGCCGAAAAGCCGCGCCTACCGTTTTATTCAAATTAGCCGTTTCGCAATTCACGATACGATTAACAGAATTCCGCATGTCTTTCATAATGCGTACATCCTCAAAATAGAGTAGCGCCTGATGGGCACCGACAACACTTAAGAACTCCGTAATCTTCTCGCCTTCTTTGATATAAACGATATACCCTTTCTTTCGCTCAAGCATTTTCGCGTTTAATCCAAATTCATTCATTAAGTTACAAAGCGATTCCGTATGCTCTTCGTACATTGAGAAGATCTCAAGATGATAAGAGGTTTCAGGATGATTGATTGATCCACCCGCCAGAAATGCTCCTCTTAGATAAGAACGTTTACAACAAGACTTTTTGGTAAAATCCTTTGAGATTACTCTAGTGAACGTAAAGGCATTATCCATTATACCGAGATCTTCAAGGAGATCTCTTGCTTTGGCTGAGACACGGACAATATATACATTGTTTTTCTTCAGCCTCATTTTTTTACGGACAAGTAGTTCAACATCGAAGTTGTATATCCGCTTAATGAGCGTATAAATTCTTCTTGCAATGGCAGCATGTTCAGTCGGAATGTTTAGGATCAGCTGTCTGTTTCCAAACGAGATCGATCCATTCATTCGAATAAGTGCTGCTAGTTCTGATCTTGCACAGCAAGGTTTACTTTCTAACTGCGTCAATTCTTTCTTTGTATCAGCAGCAAATGACATTGCCATCCCCCCTTTTTCATGCAGGGGCCCCACTGACCCATCATGACCTTTTATCGTCTAATAAGGATAAAAGAATCGATGATATTTCCTTCGCATCATGGCGTACATATTTCTCATCGTATTGAATAATTTTATCACTGATTACATGAAAACCAAAGCTCTTTAGACGATTTTCGTCATATTGCACAACCTCTGCTCGTTCTTCTGCATAACGTTTTGCATAGAAAGATGGAATCATTTCCTCGTTTACAATAATCGTATCCATAAGTTTATAGCCGATGTGATCAATGAGTGCCTGCACGTGGTCACTCGCCGTATAGTTTTCCGTTTCACCGAGCTGAGTCATAACGTTACAAACATACACTTTCCTTGCCTTTGACTGCTGAATTTCCTCAGCAATGCCCGGAACAAGTAAATTCGGTAGAATGCTCGTATATAGACTACCTGGCCCAAGAACAATTAAATCAGCTTCACGAATGGCTTGTAGCGATTCGGGGAGCGCTTTGATGCCTGGTGGTGAAAGAAATACCCGCTTAATTGCTTTATTTACCTTAGGAATTTGTGATTCACCTTGAACAAAAGTACCATCACGCATTTCAGCATGTAAAACAATACTTCGATTTGATGCAGGAAGAACTTCACCACGTACGTTAAGAACGCGGCACATTTCTCTAACTCCTGTTACAAAATCACCAGTAATGTCCGTCATGGCGGCTAACATTAGGTTGCCAAGGGAATGACCTGATAGTCCATTCCCATTTTTAAACCGATGTTGCATAAGTCCTTCTAACAGAGGTTCAACCTCCGATAACGCTGTAATAACATTTCGTACATCACCTGGAGGAGGTATATCAAACTCATCACGTAATCGACCTGAACTTCCTCCGTCGTCAGCTACAGTGACAATCGCAGTAATGTCGACAGGAAACTTTTTAAGTCCACGAAGAAGTACCGATAGGCCTGTTCCTCCACCAATGACGACAGCCTTTGGCAGATTAGTGTCATCCATATTATTTATGACCCTTCCCTTTTTCGATATCCCTGTGCGTAATATTCGTGCGATACTCTGTTTCGAAATGGTGACCAATGTGTTCTGCAAATGCAACAGATCGATGCTTTCCACCCGTACATCCAATCCCAATGACGAGCTGGCTCTTCCCTTCTCGTTTATATTGAGGAAGCATATACGCAAGCATATCAATTAATTTAGCTAGAAATGTTTGTGTTTCTTTCCACTTAAATACATAGTTCGCGACTTCTTCTTCCACACCTGTTTTTGGACGCAAATGCTCCACATAGTGTGGGTTTGGTAGAAAACGAATGTCAAAGACTAGATCGGCATCGATTGGAATACCGTATTTAAATCCAAACGACATCACATTGACACCAAAGTTCTCTTTCTCATTGTTCGAGAATCGGTCCATGATTTTTTCTCTTAGCTGAACTGGCTTAATGTCGCTCGTATCAATAATTTGCTGAGAGCGCCCTTTTAGCTCTTCAAGCATTTCTCTTTCTTTCTTAATGCCTTCTAGAGGCAAACCTTCTGGTGCAAGCGGATGAGAACGTCTTGTTTCTTTATAGCGCCTGACAAGTGTTGAGTCCTTTGAATCAAGGAAAAGAATCTCCGCATCAAGACGCTCATGTGAATCGAGGTGATCAACAGCTTCCACGAGATGGTCAAAGAAATCCCCACCACGCAAATCCATCACGAGTGCTACTTTATTTAATTTCCCTTCCGAACCGTCAACCATTTCAACGAACTTCGGTAAGAGCGCGGGTGGCAGATTATCAATACAGAAATAGCCGATATCTTCAAAACACTGCATTGCCACTGTCTTACCAGCACCACTCATTCCTGTAATAATGACCATATGAATGCGTTTATCAATCGAATCGGTCATTTTCCCCACTCCGTTTCTCAATTTCTCTTATTGTGACACTTCTATTTAAGACGGATCTAATCGATATGAAAGAAGTTTAAAGTCAGGTGTATAAGTAAATGTACCGTAAATAATGCCGTGACCCTTCATCATATAATCAAGTATATGATAATCACCTGGGGCCATTGGAAGCTCACTAACATCATTTGTATTTACCCAGGAGACTTTTCCTTCATCTGATTTCTCAACTGGCTCGCCATCGTACTCCGTTGCAAGAAACGTAAACATCATCCATTCTGATTTTGTTACTTCATTTTCTTTAATAATGAATGTGAAAATGCCTTTTAGTTTTGGATTCTTTAAATAGACACCAGTCTCTTCTCGAAACTCTCGGATCACTGAGTCACGGATTGATTCTTCCGATTCCATTTTTCCACCTGGTGCAACCCACCATCCGCGTCTTGGCTTTTGTAGTAAAAGTACTCGATCATTTGCTTCGTCATTTAAAATACAGTTTGTTACACGTTGCACAATTGTCACCTCAATTCAATTATCCGATTTTTATATGAAAGCCTTATGTGCTCAGACTTCAAGATTTTCTATACATAGTATACTATGATTGCTTATCATGAACAATGAGATCGGTTTGGAGAAGCTGTTACGAACCGTCTCAACTCCACAAAAAAAAGAGCACGGAGCATATGCCCGTGCCAATGAATGAATCTATTTAAAGGGGGTTAAATCTATTTATAGTTTACCCCATTTGTATTTCACCGCTGTTACAGCGAAATTAAAAGCGAATGACGCGGTGACAGGCACCACCCGATACCGCTCGAAAGCTGTCGAAATAAGGTTTATGGGTCAAATGTAAAGCCGGGAATCATGAAATTCCCGGCTTCGTTTTGGTATTAAACTAACGCTTCTTTTCCAGCGTCTTCTAGTGATTCAATGTAGTGCTGAACAGATTGTGCAGCAATACTTCCATCACCAGTAGCTGTTACGATTTGACGAAGCATTTTGTCTCGAATGTCACCAGCTGCATAGATGCCTGGAACCTTCGTCGCCATGTTTTCATCTGTTACGATATAACCTTCTTCATTTGTAATCTCAAGTCCGCTAACGGCCTGATTTAATGGAAGCATACCGATGTAGATAAAGACGCCATCTGCACTGAATTCACGCTCTTCGCCCGTTACAGTGTTCACAAGAAGCGTTTTGCTCACTTTCCCATTTTCACCTAGAATTTCTTTTATTGTATGATTCCAGATAAAGTCGATTTTTTCATTATCAAACGCACGTTGCTGAAGAATCTTCTGTGCTCTTAGCTGATCACGTCTGTGTACAATCGTTACTTTAGATGCAAATCGAGTAAGATACACACCTTCCTCAACAGCAGAGTCTCCTCCACCTACAACAACGAGTTCTTTGTTTTTAAAGAAAGCCCCGTCACAAACTGCGCAATAAGATACGCCACGACCACTGTACTCAGCTTCACCAGGTACACCAATTTTCTTGTATTCAGCTCCGCTTGTTACAATAATGGCTTTCGCGTGGAATTCTTGATTTCCGGAGACAACTGTTTTGTAATCACCATTATCTCGAATTTCTTTTACATCACCATATTGATATTGAGCGCCAAATTTCTTCGCGTGCTCAAACATTTTTGTAGATAGATCTGGACCAAGAATACTATCAAATCCTGGATAGTTTTCTACATCTTCTGTATTTGCCATTTGTCCGCCCGGAATCCCGCGTTCAATCATAAGAACATCGAGATTAGCACGAGAAGTGTATACAGCTGCAGTCATACCTGCAGGACCGGCACCGACAATAATGACATCATAAATTTTTTCACTCATCTGTTTCACTTCCTTCACGTTTCTATTAGTAATTTAATTATATTCATTATTAAAAAGTAATGTTTCTTATTTAGAATCATATCCGATTAGTAGAAAAAAGTCTAATAGGATGCTCATCATACCTAGTGTTCTAAAGTAATCGAGTTAACTTTTTACGATAGGCATAAACTGTTGACCCAGATACACCGAACGCATTTGCTACGTCGATTTGAGTCACATCCGTTTGGTTAACTTTATGCCACATGTAGAGCATGGCTGCAGCAGTGGCTTTCTGATTCTGAAATGCTTTGCCACTTTCTGAAAGCTTAACATAACAAGGTAACCAGATCATCGCAATTAGCTCATGCAAATCTGAGTCACTGATGTCTGCCTGCTCGAGCTCAGCAATCACACGCATACCTGAAAGAACGTGATCAGGGAAGTCTGTCTGAGTGTAAACCATATATTCATCTTTTTCATTTACAATTTGAACAGGTTCATCAGAAAGCGTAAGCGCAATATAAGCTGACAGTTCCTTTACAATAAGGGACTCATCTTTACGTCTGCAATACGATTGCAGAATTGATGCGCCTTCAGGATCACGTCTTGTATAGAGCAGCATAAGATGCGTCATTCTCGCATGATAATCATGTTTCGCTTCATGCTCCTTTGAAACCGACATTTGGGATCGGTAGCTTAGCTGATTTTTATCAAGCGTCCCTTGCTCTAGTTCAGCAAGATAGCGGCTCGCCATTTCATTAGATGATTCCACTTGCTGCATCTTTTTCCAATTACGTCTCGCAAGATCAGGACGATCGAGGTGAAAAGCAGAGACAGCCAGCCAATGATAGAATGGTGCATCCCATGTGTGGCGTGTTACTTCTGCTTTACGTAGCCAGTGATATGCTAGCTCATGTTGACCTAAGAATCCAAATGTACTCCCAAGCTTATATGAATGATCAGGATGAATCGGATAAACATTCTTCAACCGTTCAAGCATGACATCGCGTTTGACGTGTTGGCCAAGGAAATCATAGAAAAGCGTGAGGTTACAAACCGCATTCAAGTTCCCTTCGTTTTTCGTCAGAACATCATCTAGTACTTGAATAGCTTCCTCATATTGCTCGCTATAAAAATAAGCTAGCGCAAGGTTGTTATAGGCAGGCCAGAATTCAGAGTAAACCTCCGTCATCCGCTCCAGTAAATCTATGGCATCAAGAAATTGGCCGGATTCAATGGCTTTACGTGCAGCTTCATGCTCCTGAATCAGCTGCTCTTCTTCACCAATCTCCTGAGGTAAATCTTCCGACTGCTCGAATAAAATAAGATCTACGAGCTCTTCTGCATCTTCAATAAATTCTCCCTCAGGTTCGTGCTCAAGGTAAGTTCGCGCATTCTCTTCCGTTTGTTTAAACAGACCCATATGTGCGTAATTGTTCGCAAGAAAAAAGTAGCAATCATAGTATTCAGGATCAAGATCGTCAAGTACAAATTTGAGCCATTCATTTGATGCTTCATATTCGCCTAATTCCGACAGGACCGCTGCAAGTTGACATATATAATCGACTTCTTCGGGGACAAGTTTAACCGCACGTTCAAGATGCTGTTTTGCTTTATCCAAATTCCGTTGCTGATAGGCTCTCATAGCCTTTTTATAAAAATAATCTCCGTCCTGAACGAACGGAATCAGTCGGCCTTTCATTTCCGAAGAAGCATGAAGTTCTTTCCTCATGTTTCCCCCCAATAATTTCGCTTCGAATAATTCTATTACCAGTCATATCCGTTCAAAAGTATAACATACATCAAGGTGAAGTCGTAAAAGAAAATTAGTAGTAAAACCTGGCTAGCGGCACACTCAAGCTAACTAAATTGTTTCTTTCTGTCCCAATAGCCCAAAATAAAAACGAGCTCCGCGGCTCGCTTTTATTTCCACATATCTTTTTTGTGTTTAGCTACCTTCTGTGCAATAAACCCGATCCCCATCCCAAGCAGTACACCAGGTCCTGGCTGTCCGAGAAAAAGCCCAATAGCAAGTCCCACAAACATAAATCCTACAAACATACGACCTCTCTCCATTTCTCGTAATTGAATTTACTCTTATTTACGATCAAAAGAGAATAAAGTTTCATTATTTCGAAGCGTGTCGTTCCTCAAGTACTTGAAGGACGTCATCAAGCGAACATTCCTGCTCTCTTAACAGAACCATCCAGTGGAAAATGAGATCCGCTGATTCCCACGTAAGTTCTTCGTGGTCGCGGTTTTTCGCTGCAATAATAACTTCAGAAGCCTCTTCTCCTACCTTCTTCAGTATTTTATCGACACCTTCCTTAAAGAGATACGTAGTATAAGCCCCTTCAGGACGCTCTGCTTCTCTTTTCGCAATCACTTCTTCAAGCGTATTGAGTATGGCGAAGCGATCAGCGTCCGGCTTTACTTCTTCTGAAAGTAAGGAATCATTGAAGCAAGAATAGGTTCCTTTATGGCAGGCAGGTCCCGCAGGGTTCACAAGTACAAGGACGGCGTCTTGATCGCAGTCATAACGTAGATCCAATACCTGTTGCGTATTACCTGAAGTCTCTCCTTTATGCCAGAGTTCTTCACGAGAGCGACTGTAAAACCACGTTTCTTTTGTTTCAATCGTTTTCGTAAGGGACTCTTTGTTCATATAAGCAAGTGTGAGAACTTCTTTACTTGCTGCATCCTGTACAATCGCTGGCACTAGACCTTTTTCATCAAATTGGATCATTTCGGTATTCATCGAATCGCCACCCCGTTTTGTTTTAAGTAATCTTTCACATGTGATAGAGAGGTTTCTTTATAATGGAAGATGGACGCCGCAAGAGCAGCATCTGCTGAAGCATCATGGAAGACTTCGAGAAAATCTTCTGAAGACCCTGCTCCTCCTGATGCAATCACTGGAATTGAGACGGCATCTCCAATTGCTTTCGTTAAAGGAACATCAAAACCATCTTTACTGCCATCCGCATTCATACTAGTTAGTAATATTTCTCCTGCGCCCATTTCCTGTGCCTTGATTGCCCATTCAACTGCATCCCATTCCGTCGCAGTCCGACCACCGTGCGTATACACACGCCATGATTGTGTTTCATCTTCCCACTTCGCGTCAATCGCCACAACCATGCACTGCGTCCCAAAATAATCGGCACCTTCACGAATTAATTCTGGACGAAGAACAGCGGCGGTATTCATCGATACTTTATCAGCTCCGGCACGAAGTACACGCTTCATATCCTCAAGCTTATTAATGCCTCCACCAACTGTGAAAGGAATGGCAAGCTCTGCTGCAACTTGCCTTACCACATCAACCATCGTTTCTCTTCCTTCATGAGAAGCTGATATATCTAGAAAAACGAGTTCATCAGCGCCTTCTTCATCATACACTCTTGCTAATTCAACTGGATCACCGGCGTCTCTCAGACCAACAAATTGGATACCTTTCACAACGCGGCCGTCTTTTACATCAAGACATGGAATAATTCGCTTTGTTAGCATGCCTAGACCTCCAGCGCCTGTTTTAATGTAAATTGATTTGTATAAAGAGCTTTCCCGATGATCGCACCGCTAATCGAATCACTTCTTTGCTGAAGACTTTTTACATCGTCAAGGTTACTTATCCCACCTGAAGCGATCACTTCTTTCCCCGTAGCCTCACCAAGTTCAGCAATTGCCTCAACGTTTGGCCCAGACAGCGTGCCGTCCTTTGAAATATCCGTGAAAATGAAAACTTCCGCTCCGTGTTCAGCGAGTTCCTTGCCAAGATCCACCGCTTTGATTTCAGAGGTTTTCAACCAGCCTTCGACAGCGACATATCCATCTCTTGCATCGATACCAATCGCGATTTTTTCTTTATAGCGCTCAAGCATTCTTTTCACGAAGTCAGGATCTGAAATGGCGCTACTACCGAGAATAATACGATCAACACCGTTTTCAAGGTAATAAGCGACATCTTCTTCAGTTCGAACCCCGCCGCCAACCTGGACACGTGCTGATAACCCATTGGCGACCTCAAGAACGTGACGATCATTCACGCGCTTACCTTCTCTCGCACCGTCAAGATCAACCATGTGAATCCACTCGGCCCCATCATCTGCAAATTGCTTTGCCATATCAAATGGTGAATCGCCGTAAACCGTTTCTTTGTTATAGTCACCTTGCAAAAGGCGCACACATTTGCCGCCTCTCATATCAATAGCAGGATAGATCGTAATTGGCATCTTATGCGTCATTCCTTTCTACGTATTGTGCATAATTCTTTAAGATCTCAAGGCCAGCATGGCTACTTTTCTCCGGGTGAAACTGGGTGCCAAACACCTTCCCTTTACCAACAACCGCTGGAACTTCCTCAGCGTAATCTGCCGTGGCAATAAGAACATCCCGATCGTTCGTATCAACATAATAGGAGTGAACAAAATACACGTGTTCCTCACCGACATCATTCATTAAAAACGACTCTGGCTGCTCGATCACTAGCTTGTTCCATCCCATATGTGGAACTTTATAAGCGTTGCCTAAAGAATCTTGTCCAGGAAATTTCTTTACTTTACCTGGCAAAAAAGAAAAGCCTTCCGCATACCCATTCTCATCGCTTTCTTCAAATAGAAGCTGCATGCCAAGACAAATCCCAAGTAGCGGCTTTCCTGCCTCCACTTCTTTTTCAATAAAAGCCTTTAATCCTGTTTCAGTCAAAATCGACATCGCGTCACGAAAGGAGCCGACGCCAGGAAGGAGGAGCCCCGTTGCTTTTGAAAGCTCCTGTTCATCTTCGGAAACGAAATAATCATAACCGAGACGCTCTAGTGCCTTACTAACGCTGTATAAATTCCCCATGCCATAATCAATAATTCCGATCATTTACAGCATTCCTTTCGTTGATGGCACGCCTTTTACACGAGGATCAATAAGCGTTGCTTCGTCTAAAGCACGTCCTAGCGCTTTAAAAATGGCTTCAATGATGTGGTGCGTATTGTGACCATAGTGAACAATCACGTGTAAGTTCATTCTTGCTTCAATGGCAAGCTTCCATAAAAACTCATGAACCAATTCGGTATCAAATGTCCCTACGCGATTCGATGGCAATTCAACACGATATTCAAGATGAGGACGGTTGCTTAGATCAACCACTACCTGCGCAAGCGCGTCATCCATCGGCACAAACGCATTTCCATACCGCTTAATGCCTTCTTTCGTACCAAGTGCTTGTTTCAACGCTTCCCCTAGACAAATACCAATGTCTTCCGTTGTGTGGTGATCATCCACTTCGGTATCTCCGTTCGCAGCAATGGCTAAATCAAACTTTCCGTGCTTCGTGAACAGATCAAGCATATGAGTAAGAAAAGGAACGCCGGTTTGTAAATCTGTTTTCCCGCTTCCATCTACCCCAAATGAAAGGTTAATCGATGTTTCAGATGTTTCTCTTGAAATCGAACTTTTTCTCTCTTCACCCATCATAAATCCTCCAATCGAAGTTCAACGGCTCTTGCGTGTGCATCCAGACCTTCAAGCTTTGCGAGCGCTGCGATGCTGCTACCGTTTGTTCTCATTGCTTCTTTACTATAAGAAATAACGCTTGATTTTTTAATGAAATCGTCTACTGATAGCGGACTTGAAAAACGAGCTGTTCCGTTCGTAGGTAGTACGTGGTTCGGGCCGGCAAAATAATCACCAACAGGCTCTGAGCTATATGGTCCAAGGAAAATAGCTCCTGCGTGACGAATTTTCCCAAGAAGCGTCATTGGTTCCTCGACCATAATTTCAAGGTGCTCAGGAGCGAGTTCATTGACGGCATCTACCGCTTCGGCAAGATGATTCACGACATAAATCATTCCGTAATCATCAATTGACTTAGATGCAATTTCAGCTCGTGGAAGCTCGACAAGCTGTTGCTTCACCTCTTCTTGAACACGCTCAGCTAGTGTCTCTGAAGTTGTCACTAGAACAGCGCTAGCTCGCTCATCGTGTTCAGCCTGCGATAATAAGTCTGCTGCCACATAAGCTGGATTAGCCTTTTCATCGGCGAGAACAACGATTTCACTTGGACCAGCGATCATATCAATATCAACAATCCCAAATACTTCTCGTTTCGCAAGGGCCACAAAAATATTTCCTGGACCGACGATTTTATCTACGGGTGCGATCGATTCCGTCCCGTAAGCAAGCGCGCCAACAGCCTGCGCTCCACCTACTTTAAAGATTTCCGATACACCCACTTCATTTGCTGCAACAAGTACACCTGAAGGAACATTTCCGTCTGAGTCAGGTGGCGTTACCATTGCAATTCGCTTCACACCTGCAGCGACAGCAGGAATAACATTCATTAATACGGAAGAAGGATATGCAGCTTTGCCACCTGGAACATAAACACCGACAGAATCAAGCGGTGTTACTTTTTGTCCAAGCATTGTACCGTCTTCAGAAGTTGTAAACCATGATTGACGACGCTGGCGTTCGTGAAATGATTGAATATTGCCAGCCGCCTGTCTAATCGTCGTAATGAGTTCATCAGATAAATCGCGATATGCCCGTTCGATTTCTTCATTTGAAACGCGAAGTTCTTTCAAGTCTGCTCCATCAAACTTCTTTGTATTTTCCTTAACGGCTTCATCGCCAGTTGCTTTAACTTGCGAAAGAATAGAAAGAACAGCCTGACGCTGCTCTTCTGTTCCCTGCTCAATCGATCGTTTGATGGATGCCCCTTCGCTCCTATTAACGATTTTCATCTACGCTCTCTCCTTCCACAACCGCTGAAAGACGCTCGACCATATCGTCAATGATTGCATCCTTCGTTCGATAGCTTACCGGATTCACAATAAAGCGAGAGGTGATTGGCTCAATAAACGCCGTTTCCATTAAACCGTTTTCCGTTAACGTTCTTCCTGTTGAAACAATATCGACGATGCGATCAGCAAGGCCGATTAGCGGAGCAAGCTCAATCGATCCGTTTAACTTAATAATCTCTACCTGTTCACCCTGCTGACGAAAATAGTTAGAAGCTACGTTCGGATACTTTGTAGCAATCTTTGGTGCAACGCCTTTAATTGGTCCATCCGAAAGACCTGCAACAGCTAAATAGCATCCACTAATTTTTAAATCTAGTACTTCGTATACATTGCGCTCTTCTTCTAGCATGACATCTTTCCCAGCAATTCCAACATCCGCTACACCGTGCTCCACGTATGTCGGAACATCCATTGGTTTTGCTAGAATGAAACGAAGATTTTCTTCTTCTATATCGAGAATTAATTTTCTTGAATCATCAAACTCAGGGGGAAGTTGATAACCCGCGTTTCGAAGCAATTCTACCGCCTCTTCAAAAATACGCCCTTTTGGCATTGCCATCGTCAGCATTACAACATCCCCTTTCCGTTCTTACCGATTAAATACGTGACGTCATCAAAACGTTCTGAGTAAGCATCAAGGTTTGTGACACCACTTAACTCCTGCACCACAACTTTTTCACCATTAGCCCTTCGTTCTGACGCCTGTTGAATCGCTTCTTCTCTTCGTTCAGGACTAAAGATAATCGCATATGGGAGCTTTTCCTCACTCGTTACACCAAGTGCTTCAGCAAGGTGATCCAAACGAATACCGAACCCTGTTGCCTGTGCCGGACGATCAAAACGCGACAGCAGTTCATCGTAGCGTCCGCCATTGCTTAACGGTACACCAAGATTATTGGCATATCCCTCAAACACAACTCCCGTGTAATAACTCATGTGACTTACAAGAGTGAAATCAAATTTCACCTGGTTAGCTACCCCATATGCTTCAAGCGTATGTAGAAGTGTACGAAGCTCATCAAGAACTCTTTCACCAGCGTCAGTCGGTAGCAACTCAATGGCTTCTTCTAGTTTTGAACCATCACCTCTGAGCGTTAAGAGAGCCATAAGTCTTTTTTGATCAATTGTAGAGAGCGGCATTTCTCTTACATGCTGGCGATACCCTACATAGTTTTTTTCATATAAATAGCGGCGTAGAACGGCAGCTCTGTCTTCGTTACCAACGATCGAAAGAAACAGCTCCTGAATAAATCCAACATGGCCAATCGCGATTTGGAAATCTTCAAGACCGGCTTCTTTTAACACGGCTGCCATTAATGCGATCACTTCTGCATCGGCGCTCGTCGTGCGATCACCAATTAACTCAACACCTATTTGTTCAAACTCTGCCGGTTTTCCACCTTCGTCTTCCTGCGCTCGAAACACATTAGAATCATAAGCAAGGCGCAGTGGAAAAGGCTCATTCTTTAGACTAGACGCAGCGACACGAGCAATTGGGGCGGTCATATCAGGTCTTAAGACAAGCGTATTGCCACGCTGGTCAAGTAGTTTGAAAAGCTGCTGATCAAGGATAGCAGAAGCTTCTCCGACCGTTTCATAGTACTCTAGCGTAGGGGTGTTCATAAAACGATAGCCCCATCCCTCTGTTACACGCTGAATTTTTTCACGAATGCTTGTTTTCAAGTCATATAGTACCGGTAGCGTATCGCGCATACCGAGCGGCTTCTCAAATACGAATGGTCTTGTCATTTTGTGCACCTCACATTTCCTTTAGTTCGCTAACATACTAACAAGATGAAGTTATTTGTAGTTTACACGCCTTTATTTTTTTCGTCAACCGATAAGGGGCATTATTCCCTTTACTCCTTTTCTGTACTCCAATATGAATCCCCTTTATTTTTTAGGTAATCTTAAGGAATGATGTCGATTTATGACTCATCCCGTCTTCATCAGGATCACTTATTGATAAATTAGGGTAATAGCTTTGAAAGAAACTTTCTTTTCCAATTAAGGAAATCTATAATGAGGAAAAGAGTAGATGATGAAAAGAGAGGATGTGTCATGTGGTCAATAAAATCTTCTTCTTCCTAGTTATTATTGGAGTACCATTGTCCGTTGCCGGAAGTCTTCTTCACTGGTCGCAAACACTAATGTTTATTGTCTATTGCTTAACAATCATTTCTCTTGCTGCTTTTATGGGAAGAGCGACGGAAAGCCTTGCTGTTATCTCTGGCCCTAGAATTGGTGGATTGTTAAACGCCACATTTGGCAATGCTGTTGAACTGATCATTTCTATCTTTGCATTAAGAGAAGGGTTAATTGAAATTGTGCTCGCTTCGCTAACAGGATCAGTACTGGGAAATCTACTTCTCGTTGCTGGATTATCCTTTTTCGTTGGAGGCTTAAAATTCAAAAGGCAAAAATTCAATGTATACGATGCAAGGCACAACTCAGGATTACTTATGTTTGGTGTCATCGTAGCGTTTGTTATTCCTGAAGTTTTTTCAATGGGCATGAGTGACGCTGAAGCCATTTCATTGAGTACAGGCATTTCCATTATCCTCATCATTCTTTACCTTGCCGCTCTCTTCTTCAAGCTCGTCACTCACCGCGGCGTCTATCAGCACGTCTCAGACCAAGAAGGTAGCGATCACACACATGAAGAGCCTGAATGGAGCAGAAAAAAAGCAATGCTCGTTCTAGCACTCTCCACAGCCGCCGTTGCTTACGTGTCAGAAAGCCTTGTTCATACGTTTGAAACAGTTGGAGAAACGTTTGGATGGAGCGAGTTATTCATCGGGGTGATTATTGTAGCGATTGTAGGAAATGCCGCTGAACATGCTTCAGCTATTATTATGGCCTACAAAAACAAAATGGATGTTGCTGTGGAAATTGCAGTAGGTTCAACGCTTCAAGTTGCGATGTTTGTTGCACCGCTACTTGTCCTAATCTCTCTTTTCTTCCCAGTACAAATGCCACTCGTATTTACATTACCAGAGCTTGTCACTATGGTAACAGCTGTCTTACTTATGATTGTGATTAGTAATGATGGAGAAACAAACTGGTTTGAAGGAGCAACATTACTTGCTGCTTACTTAATCATGGGGATAGGATTTTATTTACTTTAATCAATAGCTATGTTGGCTTATATTGTTGATATCTTTATTTTTGGTTCATTAATATAAGCTAAACAATAAACCTGCAATTTGCGGGTTTTTTTGTTACAGTAACTGAGGGAAGTTCTTCCGCATAACGTGTTAGAAAATAAACGATAATAGCCAATAGCAGGTGGAAGAAACACCTAATAGAATAAATGAATACGCAGAAAGTAGGCGAAAATATGATTCACCGTAAAACAAATCGAGAGATTCAATTAATGAAAGAAGCAGGCGAAGTACTTGCCGATTGTCACAAAGAATTACGAAGCATTATCAAGCCTGGTGTAACAACCAAACAAATCGATGACTTTGTTGAACTCTTTCTAGAAGAACGCGGCGCGACACCTGAGCAAAAGGGATACCAGGACTATCCTTACGCAACGTGTGCTTCAGTTAATGATGTCATTTGCCACGGATTCCCAGGTTCGAAAAAATTAAAAGAAGGCGACATCGTTACAATTGATATGGTTGTCAATTTGAATGGCGCACTCGCTGATTCTGCATGGACGTATGCAGTTGGAGAAATTTCAGAGGAAAAGCAGCATTTGCTTGAAGCGACGAAAAAGTCCCTCTACCTTGGTATCGAGCAGGCAGTCATTGGCAATCGTATTGGCGATATTGGCCATGCGATTCAAAAATACGCTGAAGCAGAAGGCTTTGGCGTTGTCCGTGACTTCACTGGACATGGCATTGGACCTACCCTTCACGAAGAACCAATGATTCCACACTTTGGTCAACCTGGTACAGGAGCACGATTGAAAGAAGGTATGGTGATTACAATTGAACCGATGCTAAACATCGGTAAACCATATAGCACAATTGACGAAGACGGCTGGACAGCTCGCACAGTAGATGGTTCTACATCAGCTCAGTATGAGCATACGCTCGCAATTACAAAAGACGGCCCGGTAATTTTAACTGATCAAGGTGACGAATAACTAATAGAAATCCCGTAGCAATATGCTACGGGATTTCTATATATCATGCTTTGCTCGTTCTTCTTTCGTATAAATCACCTGCATCGGATTCCCACCAACAAAAGCCCCTGCTGGCACACTTTTATGAACAAGCGTTCCAGCTGAAACAATCGCTCCGTCACCAATTGTAATGCCAGGAAGCAAAGTAGTATTTGCTCCGATCATTACGCGATCGCCAATCACAACATCTCCAAGTCGATACTCATCAATCAAATATTCATGAGCAAGAATGGTCGTATTGTAACCAACAATCGAATTCTTCCCGACTGAAATTTTCTCCGGAAACATAATGTCGAGCATCACCATTAGGGCAAATGCGGTTTGGTCGCCGATTTCCACTCCAAGAAATGTCTTATATAACCAATTTTTCATCGGAATAAACGGGGTATACCGAGCAAGCTGAATAACAATAAAATTCTTAACTACCTTCCAAAAGGGGACTGTTTTATAAATTTGCCAGAGAGCGTTGCTACCAGTAACGGGGTACCTCTCCGTGTTTCTCACTTTTCGACTCCAGCAATCGCAAGAAGTTCTCCCATATGGTCAACAAGGTAATCTGGCTTAAACGACGCCAGGAAGTCGCTCCCTTTAATCGTCCACGAAACACCTACAGTCGTAACACCTGCGTTTTGTCCAGCAAGAATATCGTATTGGCTATCTCCAACCATAATCGTTTCTTCTCGAACTGAACGAAGCTCCTTCATTGCTGTTTCAAGCTGTTCTGGATGCGGTTTAGGGTTCTCAACTTCATCAACTGTGATGACAACTGGGAAGAACTGATCAAGCTCAGTTAGCTTTAACCCCATTTCAACTGTGTTTCTCATTTTCGACGTCACAATTGCAAGCTTATATCCGTTTTCAGATAGCGTCTTAATCGTTTCAAAAACGCCATCGAATTCCGTTACAAGATTATCGTGATTTGCGATATTATGTTCACGATAAAAAGCGACCATTTCTTCCGCTCGACTTTCATCATGCTTAGCAAATGTCAGATAAAGTGGCTCTCCAATAAACTGCTTCAACTCTTCATCCTCATAACGACCTGGATAAAAGTGTTCAAACGTATGCCTAAATGAAGCCATAATTAAATCATTCGTATTAATCAGTGTTCCGTCTAAATCAAATAAAATTGTGTTAATGCTCATACGATGGTTCCTTTCTTTCTGAAGCGTTCAATTCACGTCGCTTCCATATTACTGAGACGATAATCGTTAAAAGTATGGCTGTTACAAGTCTTACGAGAAGAAGCCAGATAACAGGAATTCCAAGAGGAATGAAAATAAGAGTATCCTCAATGACAGCATGACACGCCACAAGAAAAATAAACGCTAAGTAAAGGTCTTTCTTCTCAACGCCATCTTCTTTTACAGCTTGAATCATTACTCCTGCTCCATAAGCGAGCCCAAAAACAAGACCTGCAGCAAGCGTTGTAGATGTATTTTCTTTCATACCTAACCCCTTCGTCACTGGAGCCATCCAGCGTGAAAACGTCGAAAGCCAGGAAAAGTCTTTCATAACCTGTATGAAAATCATAAGTGGAATCACGATCAGAGCGAGCTGAAGAACACCTAACGATGCTTTTTCTAATCCTTGAAGAATAATAGAGCCCCAACCGGTAACCATTTCATTCGTTTGAGAAACAAAACCATACGCTGCCTGTTCGCTTCCACCTCGCCAGACAATGTTGATTATAAAAGCAGAGAGGACAGCAAGCCCCAGTCTAACGGCAAGAATAACCCATAACTTTACACCCACTCTTGCAGCAACGCCTGACTCAATAAGCAAATTGTGTGAGAAGGAAAGCATAACAGCCAAAATAAACACCTCTTTGACCGTTAAATCGAGTGTAAGAATGGCTCCGATCCCCGCATAAAGATTCAAGAAATTCCCTAGCACAAGAGGAATAGCTGCGTCTCCAGACAAGCCCATCCATTTCATGACAGGAGCGATTAACGTAACGATCCATTCGAGAACAGGTGTATAACGAAGGAGGGTCATTACTAAGGTGATTGGAAAAATAATTTTCCCAAGGTCCCACGTTGTTATGAGCCCTGCTTTTAAGCCCCGTCGCAAAATGCCCACAATGACACTCCTCCTATCCTTTTTCGTTATAAGGCTTTGCTTTCATTACTTTGCGTCGATAAATGATTAAAGCGATCGACACAATAATTAATACAACTGAAATCACCTGTGCTACCCTTAAAGATTCCGTTAACATTAGACTATCTGTACGGAGTCCCTCAATATAAAGGCGACCAATAGAATACCATGTTACATAAGCAAGGAAAACTTCTCCTCGCTTAACGGCCGTTCTTTGAAGAATTACAAGCAGCACGACTCCAGCTATGTTCCAAAGTGATTCGTAAAGAAATGTCGGGTGATAATAAGTCCCGTCAATATACATTTGATTAATAATAAAATCCGGAAGCATCAGATTCTCGAGAAATGCTCTAGTGACAGGTCCCCCATGCGCTTCCTGGTTCATAAAGTTACCCCAACGTCCGATCGCTTGCCCTAGTATAATACTCGGAGCAGCGATGTCAGCAATTTTCCAGAAAGATAGTCCACGCTTTCTAGTGAAAATAATAGCTGTAATAACAGAACCAATTAATGCACCGTGAATGGCGATACCACCTTCCCAAATGGCAAAGATGTCACCAGGATTATCTTTGTAGTAGCTCCACTGGAAAATAACATAGTAAATACGCGCTGAAATAATGGCTATGGGGACAGCCCATAAAATTAGATCAACAAAGGTTTCTTTTGGCAGGCCCTGGCGCTTTGTTTCTCTCATAGCTAGAAGCAAGCCAAGGTAAGCTCCAAAAGCAATGATAATGCCGTACCAGTAAATCGAGATCGGTCCAAGCTCTAGCGCGACGCGATCAAGAGGCTGTATTGAGGCTAGCATGTCGTTGTCTCTCCTTTATCCATATCTTGATTAAGATTAGATGCTGTCGTGCTCGTCTCCATCTTCAATCTCTCTTGTCAGTCTTTCTGAAAATTGCTTTGCTGCATTCATCCCCATATTTTTCAGACGGAAATTCATCGCTGCTACTTCTATAATGATCGCAAGGTTTCGTCCTGGACGAACTGGCACAACAAGTCTTGGCACATTCGAATCAATGATTTTCATATACTCCTCTTCAAGACCAAGACGATCATAAACCTTTTTCGAATCCCAAAGTTCTAGATTCATCACTAGGGAGATCTTTTTGTAATTTCGAATCGCACCTGCACCAAACAACGTCATGACGTTAATGATGCCGAGGCCTCTTATTTCAAGTAAATGTTGAATTAATTCAGGAGCGCTACCGACTAGCGTATTTTCCGCTTCCTGACGGATTTCCACGGAATCATCTGCTACAAGACGATGACCACGCTTTACAAGCTCAAGAGCTGTTTCACTTTTCCCTACGCCACTCGAGCCTGTAATGAGTACACCTACGCCATAAATATCCACAAGAACACCGTGAATCGCAGTGTTTGGCGCAAGCTGACTCTCAAGATAATTCGTTAAGCGGCTGCTTAAGCGAGTCGTTGTCATATTAGATCGTAAAATAGGAACATCTTTTTCTTTAGATGACGCGATCAATTCCTCAGGAACTTCCATATCTCTAGAAAGAACTATCCCAGGTGTTTCGTCTGTACAGAGCTTCTGCATCCGCTCTACTTTCTGCTCATCTGTTAAACCATGAAAGAAGGACATCTCTGTCTTTCCGAGTAGCTGCAAACGTTCTGCTGGATAATAAGTGAAAAAACCAGCCATTTCTAGTCCCGGTCGTGAAATATCACTCGTTGTGATCGGACGATGAATCCCTTCCTCCCCGCTCACAAGCTCAAGACTGAACTTCTCAATGACATCTTTCATACGAACTTTAACCATTCGTAAACCTCCTATGTAAGAACCAAAAAGACGGTTCCATTTCAACTTCCCCTATTGTACCATTTCCTATTTCAAAGCACATACAGAATTGGAGCCCTTTTTGAGAG
This sequence comes from Pseudalkalibacillus hwajinpoensis, assembly GCF_015234585.1. Taxonomy (NCBI): domain Bacteria; kingdom Bacillati; phylum Bacillota; class Bacilli; order Caryophanales; family Guptibacillaceae; genus Guptibacillus; species Guptibacillus hwajinpoensis. The sequence continues at coordinate 758,385 of NZ_JADFCM010000001.1, read as the reverse complement.
TGGGGTCATGAGAGTGGGGTCAGGTACGTACCTGACCCACTCTCACCCTTCAGAAGATTAACACTCCTTAAAATACAAAAAAAACCGAAGCGAATGCTTCGGTTTGAAAAGCTTATTTTACTTTTAATGGCACAACAGCATCATGCATTTGCTTATCTAGCTCTTGAATGTGTGCTTGTTTCATTTCATTTGACCAGTTAAGTCGCTTAGCCATATACTCGATAACTGGCTCTTTCCAGCGACGAACCCAATCAATGTCAAAGTAAAGGGCACTTGTTCTACGATTGAAGTAATCAAGTGGAGTTGCCACCATTTCTTCTTCAATACCATAGATAAGGGTAGCGAATACTTCAAGACTTAAGTTATGGAAATTCGCTTCCGTTCCGACCGTTTCAATGATTTGATAAATTCGTTCAATGTTAGAACCATATCGCTGCACGAGGGTTTCTGCTTCATTAACACTTAGACCAAGTGTTGTACCTCTACGAACTTGTTCTGTTGCATATTCCTTAAAGCCTTTGCTTCCTCCAACATAGCCACCAGAGAGAACCATATTCTTTGTAGTAGAAGCAGGGAATTTCTTATATTTTTCTTCTTTAAATTGATCCGCAATCAGACTAACGACTTTTTCAGCCATTTTGCGATAGCCCGTTAATTTACCACCAGCAATGGTAATCAAACCGGAATCTGATAGGAAGATCTCATCTTTACGAGAAATTTCAGATGGGTCTTTTCCTTCTTCGTGAATCAACGGACGTACACCTGACCAGCTTGATTCCACATCTTCTTTTGTTACATTAATGCTTGGGAACATATAGTTCGCTGCATCAACAATATAATCTCTGTCTTCTACTGTCATCTGCGGATGTACAGGATTTTTCGTATAATGCGTATCCGTTGTACCGATATACGTTTTGCCGGCGCGTGGGATTGCAAACATCATTCGCCCATCATTAAATGGCGTGTCGAAATAGACGGCTTGTTGAAGTGGGAATTTAGATTGATCAAATACTAGGTGAACCCCTTTAGTTAGGAACATGTGCTTACCTTTTTTCGATTGATCAAGACCACGAATTTCATCGACCCATGGGCCAGCTGCATTCACAACTTTTTTCGCTCTAATCTCACGTGTTTCACCTGTTACAACGTCTTTAGCTCGTACACCAACAATCTTACCATCTTCATATAAAAGCTGTTCTGCTTTCACATAGTTTACAGCTTTTCCACCGCGATGAACGGCTTCTTTCATAATTTCAAGCGTGAGACGGGCATCATCTGTTCGATACTCAACATAATATCCGCCGCCCTTCACATCACTTTTACGAAGAAGCGGCTCTTTGTCTAGCGCTTCCTTCTTAGAAAGCATGCTTCTTCTTTCTTTCCGTTTAACACCAGCCAGTCTGTCATAAAGTGCAAGACCAGCTCCAGTAGAAAATTTGCCGAATGTACCGCCTTTAATAATTGGTAGTAGCATCCATTCAGGTGTTGTAACGTGAGGAGCATTTTCATAAACGATCGCTCGCTCTTTACCAACTTCAGCGACTAATCCAATTTCGAGATTTTTCAAATAACGCAATCCACCGTGAACAAGTTTCGTTGAACGACTTGACGTACCAGCAGCGAAATCCTGCATTTCGATAACAGCCGAGTTCATTCCACGAGATGCAGAATCAAGTAAGATACCTGCCCCTGTAATTCCGCCGCCAACAACGAGTACATCTAACTCCTCTGATACAATTTGATCAAGCACAACGCTTCTTTGTAATCCTGAAAATGGTTTAACCAAGATGAACACACTCCCTTTTGTTATATAAACACTTACATTTTTAAAATGATTAATTAATACCTCTTCAGTACTTTACCCCTAATGTAGGGTTTCTTAAGCATAAGATTGAACATTGCTACTAAGAAAACTGGTTTAAAGGACAAAAAAAGACCACAACACACCAGAGCATAACAAACTATGCTTGGGCGCTGTGGTCTTCTCCTATTCTCCGACCAGAACTATATTAACTTGTCTCCATTGTAACACAGTTAGAAGACTATGCCTACAGAAAAGGATTATTTAAAAGCCATTGTAGCATTTACAGCTTTCTTCCATCCTCCGTAAAGCTCTTCTCTCTGATCTTCTTTCATTTGAGGATCAAACGTGTGATCAATCATCCATTGCTTTTTGATCTCTTCTTTATTCTTCCAATATCCTGTCGCAAGTCCTGCAAGATAAGCTGCACCAAGTGCAGTCGTCTCACTAACAGTCGGACGCTCAACAGGTACACCAATGATATCGCTCTGGAATTGCATCAAGAAGCTATTGTTTACTACGCCTCCATCGACGCGAAGTGTTTTCAAGTCGATGCCAGAATCAGCTGTCATCGCATCAAGAACATCTCTTGTTTGATAAGCAAGTGATTCAAGAGTTGCACGAACAAAGTGCTCCTTACTCGTTCCTCTTGTTAATCCAAATACAGCACCTTTTACATCGCTATCCCAATAAGGTGTACCAAGACCAACAAAGGCAGGTACCATATACACACCGTCTGTTGACTCAACGCGTTCCGCATAGCGCTCACTTTCTGGTGCTTCGTTAAACATACGTAATCCGTCTCTTAGCCATTGAATTGCTGATCCCGCGACGAAAATACTACCTTCAAGAGCATATTCCACTTTTCCATCAACGCCCCATGCGATTGTCGTGAGAAGTCCATTATCTGACTTAACCGCTTTTTCACCTGTATTCATAAGCATGAAACAACCTGTACCATATGTGTTCTTAGCCATTCCTTTTTCATAACATGCCTGACCAAATAATGCTGCTTGCTGGTCTCCGGCCACCCCAGCAATTGGGACATTCTGACCGAAGAAGTGGTAATCGACTGTATTAGCATATACTTCAGAAGATGGGCGAACTTCAGGAAGCATTGACTTAGGAACATTCAGCATTTCAAGCAACTCATCGTCCCATTTCAAGTCATAAATGTTATACATCATCGTACGAGAAGCATTTGTATAATCCGTCACGTGTGCTTTCCCACCAGAAAGTTTCCAGATCAACCAGGAATCAATTGTACCAAAGAGAAGATCCCCATTCTCAGCCTTCTCGCGTGCACCATCAACATTATCCAGAATCCATTTAACTTTCGTTCCAGAAAAGTAAGCATCGATTAGAAGACCAGTTTTATCTCGAACCATTTCTCCATAGCCCTGTTCTTTTAATTCATTGACGATTCCGGCTGTTTGGCGAGACTGCCATACAATTGCATGGTAGATTGGCTTACCAGTATTTTTATCCCAAACAACTGTTGTTTCACGTTGATTTGTAATCCCGATGGCTTCAATGTCTTTCGCAGACAACTCAGAAGTGGACGAAAGAACTTGAGCCATTACCGAAAGAATAGAGCTCCAGATTTCTTGAGCATCGTGCTCAACCCAACCAGCCTTAGGAAAATACTGCTTAAATTCTTTTTGAGCAACGTTTACAATTTCACCTTTCTTATTAAACAAAATGGCACGTGAACTCGTAGTTCCTTGGTCTAATGATAGAATGAACTTCTCTGACATGATAATTCCTCCCTAAATATAGTTATGAAGATTAATTTTTAGCCTCTGAAGAAGAGTGAACAGAATCTTGAAGTTTATCACTAAGCTGATATAACACAATAAATAAAATGGCTGTAATCACTGTAGCTATCCAGAAAATCATACCATAACTTGCTTCTGTTACCGCTTTAAAAAGAATGGCTCCATACATTCCCCCACACACTGGCCCTATAACTGGAATCCATGCATATTGCCAATTCGAATCACCTTTACCTGGAATAGGTAAGAAAAAGTGTGCGATTCTTGGACCAAGATCACGAGCAGGGTTAATGGCGTAACCAGTCGTACCGCCTAGTGATAGACCAATAGCTACAATGAGAAAACCAACGATGAATGGATTCAGTCCATCTGTAAATTCATTAGAACCAATCGCTAGTAACCCAATTAAAAGCATAGCCGTCCCAATAAACTCACTTAAAAAGTTGCTGAACGTATGCGGTATAGCAGGGTCAGTAGAAAAAACAGCTAATTTAAGCGCTTTATCATCTTCTCTACGAAAATGAGGTAGAAAATGAAAATATACAATACATCCACCGAGGAATGCACCAATCATTTGCGCCGTTATGTAGCTCGGTACATCGCTCCATGGAAAATCGCCAACGGCAGCTAGTCCTAATGTTACAGCTGGATTGAGGTGAGCCCCACTAACTTGTCCAACAGCATAAACACCCATCGCAACACCAAGTCCCCAACCGAGGGCTACAACGATCCATCCACCTCCCTGAGCTTTAGAATCTTTTAAGTTAACGTTTGCAACAACGCCACCACCAAAAATAATTAAAATCATAGTTCCTAATATTTCACCAATAAATGGAGTCAACTTAGTCACCTTCCTCTTGAGTTTAGGTAAAAACTCTTCCATGTATCTATTCCCTTTTTTTATTATTCTAAAAGGGTAAATAAAAAAAACCACAACAATCTTTCCTATCTAAATGATAGGACTTGTGTGTGGTTCTCCTCATCTCAGGCACGAGTTATTAACCTAATACTATTTAACCAGATGAATGTAAGCGATGTCAACTGGATTAATTTGGTTGGAAATGTCTCCACAGCTCTTTCTTAGAGGTTGTTACAGCAGCAGCACCACCTCTTAACGCCGCTTCTACATCCTCTACTGAACGAATAAATCCTCCTGCGAAAATAGGTACTTTAATTTGTTCATGAAGCTCTTCAAAAACCTGCGGAATGATACCAGGCAATACCTCAACACAGTCTGGCTTCGTATTTCTGACCATGCTGTAACTGGTATCAAGGGCCATTGAATCAAGCATAAACAAACGCTGCACAGAAAGAATCCCTCTCCGTTTAGCAACGGAAAGAACGCTCGATCTTGTAGAAATTAATCCAGCAGGCTTTACTTCCTGACAGAGAAATTCTGCACCATGTTCATCATTCCTTAACCCTTGAACTAAATCAGCATGAAGAAGAATCTTTTTCCCTGCTCGATTCCCTTCCTTAATCACCGATTTCAACTGACCAATGTGCGTATCTAAAAGCACGATATATGTATACTTACTGTTCAATAATGTTTCAAAATCACGCATCTTCCTAACAGCAGGCAAAATGCTCTGGTTATGAAATGACATGCACACCCCTCCTTTTCTTATTATCTTACCAGAAAAAGCACTTCCGAATGCGACGAAAAACACGCCCTCACAAGAGGGCGTGCTTTTAGGCTTTATTACGAATAGGTTCGATAATCACTTTATCAATTAACAAGTTCAACAAACCTATAATAAGCGCAGCAAGAATGGCCATCATAAAACCATCAATTACGAAAGCTTCTCCCATTAAAAAGGCCGTTATCATAAGCGTAATAGCATTAATGACAATGAGAAACAGACCCAGAGTGACAATCGTAACAGGAAGCGTAAGTAAAATTAAAATCGGCTTCACAAAAACATTCACAATTGCAAGGAGCACGCTTGCCAGTATAGCCGACCCGATTCCTTGAAGGTAAAAACCTTCAAAATATCCTGCTACGACCATTAATACTATACTGTTGACGAGTAAGCTTACAATCCAGTGGCGCATCACGATTCCTCCTTACAATTGACCTTAATGGTATAAACTGTTAATTACACCTTATTCGAGCCATTAAAGATACGACACTGAAATCGAACCAGCAGTCGAATTGGCTTCAATTCGATAGTTATGTTCTGATTCTTCTTCTGTTCTAAACTTCTTCAATCGGTGAGAAATTTCTTTCTTCTCGCGAATAATACTCATATGATCAAGGTCAGTCGTAATCGCTCCAATCGTCGATTTTAGATCACCTTTAATATTCATACCCTTCGGCACAACAATTTGAATCGTACCGTTTACTGTTTTAAGGTCTGCACTTCCGCTTACTGGATTGGTAAGAGTATGACGAATAGCTCCGTTCATGGATTGCGCATCAGCTTCAACAAATGTCCCATCAATTGTAATTGGGCCGTTTGCTGTCTCGAGCTCACAAACTTCTCCATTTGTATCTTCTACAGAAATTGCGCCGTTTCCGGTCTCAGCTTCAAGCACTTTCACCGTAGATTTTCGAATGCCAATTTTACCATTCCCTGTTTTTAACTTAGCTTTCGCAGAGTTCATTCCTTCACCTGTAACGTCACCATTGAAGGTCGTTATCCATACACCTTGATATTCTTTAGCAGGAACATAAATGACTAAATTCACTTTCACATCGGCACGTTCTGATTTAAAAGTTACTTTATCATTATCAACGGAAAAGTACGTTTCACGGAGAAGCTTATCCATGGCATCTTTTTGATTAGACACTCTGTAAACATTAGCACGACAATCAATTTTTACGTCGTTACGGTCCCATGTCTGGAATGTAATTTCCCCATTTCGAACATGAACATCAAGTGTCTCCGTCGAAACCTCTGATTGTTCAAAAACATGGGAAACCTCTTCAGAAGAACCAAAGTTGAAATCAAGATCCATATCCTTTACTTTTTGTATGAGCGACTCAACGAATTGACCTACTCTATATGCTGGAGCCGACCGATCCGCGTTAGAATCTGAAGACTTCTCTTGCTTCGTTTCTTCGGATTTTTCGTTTGTGCCAAGAGCTTTTAACAGTTTCGCACCCTCATCAGCTGATATTTTACCATCTTCAATCATTTTCAAAATCATTCTACGTTCTTCATTCATTCAAAACATCTCCTTTTTTAAATTCGTGTGAACCCCTGTACGATTACCAGCGGAGAACCTGAATACCTTTGACAATGTTCCAAACAAACACAATGACATTTAGTAAACTAAACAATAAAAAACCTAAAATGATCACAACTCCTATATCCATCATAAAAACAGCCACCAACGCAAGAAGGATAGTGAGGAATGGAAGGAGATGAGAAACTATCGAGCGCTTCGCATGGTAAGAGACTTCTTCATCCTTCACCACAAAATAAACGATGATTGGGAAAAGAAACGGTGCGAAAAAAACGCTAAAATAACAAAGGGAGGACATCACTTTCTCAACAGACATAATTGCTTCCCCTTTCAATATTCTCTAACTATCTATACGATTCGTCAAAAAGAAAGTTTCAAAAATGAAAAAGAAAAACGAAAAGACAGCGATCGCTGTCTTTTCCAATTATACTGACTGTGTTTGTTCTAACCTTTTCTTCATCCGGTTCTTATCACGCTCTAGAATTGGGGCAAGGTAACTTCCCGTATAGGAACGCTCTTCTTTCACAATTTTTTCTGGTGTGCCAGTTGCAATGATTTCACCACCACCGTCGCCACCTTCAGGTCCAAGATCAATGAGGTAATCAGCGGTTTTGATGACATCTAGATTATGCTCAATAATGAGGACAGAATCACCGTTTTCAACAAGTCTCTGTAAAACTTCCAGTAACCTTGAAATATCGTCTACATGTAATCCCGTAGTCGGTTCATCAAGAATATATAGGGTTTTACCCGTTGAACGTTTGTATAGTTGTGAAGCTAGCTTCACACGCTGCGCTTCACCACCGGATACGGTTGTTGCAGGCTGACCTAATTTAATATAGCTTAATCCGACATCATAAAGCGTTTGAAGTTTACGATTAATCTTTGGAATGTTTTTAAAGAAATCTAGACCATCTTCTACCGTCATCTCAAGAATATCGGCAATATTCATACCCTTGTATTCAATTTCAAGCGTTTCACGATTATAGCGTTTGCCATGACATACTTCACACGGCACATAAACGTCTGGCAAGAAGTGCATTTCAATTTTAATAATCCCATCACCACGACAAGCTTCACAACGTCCACCTTTGACGTTAAAGCTGAATCGTCCCTTCTTATACCCGCGAACTTTTGCTTCATTTGTTTGTGCAAAAACATCACGAATGTCATCAAAAACTCCTGTATACGTTGCAGGATTTGACCGTGGCGTACGGCCAATTGGAGACTGATCGATATCAATGACTTTATCCACATTCTCGAGTCCATTTATCTTCTTGTGCTCACCTGGTTTATCCTTTGCTTTATGGAGTTTCTGAGCAAGTGCCTTATATAAAATTTCATTAATAAGTGTACTTTTACCTGAGCCAGATACACCCGTTACACAGGTGAATAATCCAATTGGAATCTTCGCCTTCGTGTTTTTTAGATTATTTTCTTTTGCCCCTACTATTTCAATATATCGACCGTCTGGTTTTCGACGCTCAGTCGGAACAGGGATAAATTTCTTGCCTGATAGATATTCCCCTGTTAAAGAATCCTCGTCATTCATTATTTCAGCAGGCGAGCCTTCTGACGTAATATATCCACCGTGGGCTCCTGCACCAGGTCCAATATCAATAATATGATCTGCTGCTAACATCGTATCTTCATCATGCTCCACAACGATAAGTGTATTTCCAAGATCCCGCATGTTCTGAAGGGTTGATATTAAACGATCGTTATCACGCTGATGTAGTCCGATAGACGGTTCATCCAAAATATACAGTACACCCATTAATCTTGATCCTACCTGGGTTGCAAGTCTAATCCGCTGCGCTTCACCTCCGGATAATGTACCAGCTGATCGGTTAAGCGTTAAATAATCCAAACCAACATTGACAAGGAAGCCAAGTCGATCCTGGATTTCTCGTAAAATCATTTTTCCGATTGTAGCTTCTTTTGCAGTTAAATCCAACTGATCAAAAAAGCCAGCAGCATCTTTAATCGCATATTCCGTTGCTTCGCCAATATGCTTTCCATTAATTAAGACAGAGCGAGCTTCTTTCTTTAATCGATAACCTTTACAAGTTGGACAAGGTTTTTGTGCCATATAGGCTTCCATTTGCTCACGGATATAATCTGAACTAGTTTCACGATAGCGTCGTTCAACGTTTGGAATAACTCCTTCAAAAGGAACGTTATTTTCACGAACCTGCCCAAAATCATTTTCATAACGGAAGTAAACTTTTTCCCCATCGCTACCATAAAGCACTTTATCGAGCTGTGCTCTAGGAATTTTGTCTACTGGGGTATCCATATCAATTCCAAAATGATTACAAACACTTTGAAGTAGCTGTGGGTAGTAATTGGAACTTACCGGCTCCCAAGGTGCAATGGCATGTTCTCGAAGGGATTTGTCCCAATCCGGTATGACTAGGTCAAGATCCACTTCAAGTTTCAGTCCTAAGCCGTCACAAGAAGGACAAGCACCAAATGGACTATTAAACGAAAATAATCTCGGCTCCAATTCCCCGATTGAAAAACCACAGTACGGACAGGAATGATGCTGATTGAAAAGAAGCTCTTCCTGCCCCATCACATCTACGATCACCTGGCCACCTCCAAGATTAAGGGCGGTTTCAAGTGAATCTGCTAATCTTGATTGAACGCCTTCTTTCACTACAATACGATCAATCACAACTTCAATGGAATGTTTCTTGTTTTTTTCTAGCGAGATCTCATCCGCAACTTCCATCATCTCTCCATCTACTCGTACGCGAACATAGCCTTGCTTCTTAATATCTTCTAATACTTTCACATGTTCGCCTTTACGACCTGAAACGACTGGGGATAGAATTTGAAGCTTAGTTCGCTCTTCATAAGTCAGTATCCGATCAACCATTTGCTCGATCGTCTGTGACGTAATTTCTACGCCATGACGTGGACAAACAGGACGTCCGATTCTTGCAAATAGAAGACGGAGGTAGTCATAAATCTCGGTTACCGTTCCAACCGTTGAACGAGGGTTACGACTCGTTGTCTTTTGATCAATAGAAATGGCGGGAGACAGACCTTCAATAGCATCTACATCCGGCTTATCCATCTGTCCAAGAAATTGTCTTGCATATGCTGATAACGATTCAACATACCGTCTCTGTCCTTCTGCATAAATCGTATCAAACGCTAGAGATGATTTTCCTGATCCTGATAAGCCTGTTACAACAACAAGCTTATCTCTTGGGATCGATACATCTATATTTTTTAAATTATGGGCTCTTGCCCCTTTGACGACGATCTCATCGTTTGCCATCTGTTCGTCATCCTTCCGCTTTAAGCTCTAATAGTAGGTCACGAAGTTCTGCAGCACGTTCGAAATTCAGTTCTCGTGCAGCTTCCTTCATTTCAGTTTCCACATTTTCAATCACTTTAGCACGCTCTTGCTTCGTCATCTTACCTTGCTTAGGAATCTTATATTCTTCTCCATCTTCAGCTGCAATCGTTGCTCTTATACCTTCACGCACTTTCTTTTGAATTGTTGTCGGCGTAATGCCATATTTTGCGTTGTATTCTTGTTGTATTTCTCTTCTACGACTCGTTTCATTCATGGCCACTTCCATTGAATTGGTAATTTTATCAGCATACAAGATAACATGGCCACCTGAATTTCGGGCAGCACGTCCGATTGTTTGAATTAAAGAACGCTCAGATCGTAAGAACCCTTCCTTATCTGCATCTAAAATTGTAACAAGAGATACTTCTGGGATATCAAGACCTTCCCTTAGAAGGTTAATACCAACAAGAACGTCAAATACACCTAATCGGAGATCACGAATAATTTCAATTCGCTCGAGCGTCTTTATTTCAGAGTGAAGGTAACGTACCTTTACCCCCATTTCAAGCAAATAATCCGTTAAATCCTCTGACATCTTTTTCGTGAGCGTCGTCACAAGTACCCGTTCATTACGTGCAGACCGCTGATTGATTTCATCTAATAGGTCATCAATCTGACCTTCGATAGGACGAATTTCAATTGTTGGATCAAGCAGACCGGTTGGACGGATAATTTGTTCAACAACTTTGGTTGAATGTTCTTCTTCATATGGTCCTGGCGTTGCAGATACATAAACAAATTGATGAGCCTTCTCTTCAAATTCTTCAAAGCGAAGTGGGCGATTATCTTTTGCTGATGGCAAGCGGAATCCATGATCCACTAACACACCTTTTCTTGCCTGATCTCCATTGTACATTCCTCTTACTTGGGGAAGCGTAACGTGAGATTCATCAACCATAATTAAGAAATCATCTGGAAAGTAGTCCATTAATGTATATGGCGTTGCTCCTGCTTCTCTTAGTGTCAAATGCCTAGAATAGTTTTCAATTCCTGAACAAAAGCCCATTTCAGCCATCATTTCAACATCGTATCTTGTGCGCTGTTCAAGTCGTTGAGCTTCAAGAAGTTTGCCTTCTTCATTTAAAACCTTCAGTCTCTCTTCAAGCTCAGCTTCAATTCGCTGTATCGCGATTTTTAACTTTTCTTCACGGGTAACGAAGTGGGAAGCCGGGAATATAGCCACGTGCTCTCTTTCTCCAAGAATTTCACCTGTTAGGGAATTCACTTCAGTGATACGGTCAATTTCATCTCCAAAAAATTCGACGCGAATACAGTGTTCATCTCGTGAGACAGGGAAAATTTCCACAACGTCTCCTCTAACGCGGAATGTACCACGTGTGAAATTAATATCATTCCGGGAATATTGAATATCGACCATATCGCGCAACAGTTGATCACGATCTTTTTCCATTCCTTTTCGAATTGAAAGTACTAGACTTCTGTATTCCTCTGGATTACCAAGACCATAAATACAAGAAACACTTGCTACAATTATGACGTCATTACGCTCAAACAAACTTGATGTTGCAGAATGTCGTAGTTTATCTATTTCGTCATTAATACTTGCATCTTTTTCGATGAATGTATCCGATTGAGGTATGTACGCTTCTGGTTGATAATAATCATAATAGCTTACAAAATATTCCACAGCGTTATGCGGAAAGTACTCCTTAAATTCACTATATAATTGACCAGCAAGAGTTTTATTGTGCGCAATAATGAGGGTCGGTTTATTCACCTCTTGTATCACGTTAGACATTGTGAACGTTTTACCAGTTCCTGTTGCGCCGAGCAACGTTTGGTGGCGTTCATTATTATGAACACCTTGTACAAGTTTCTTAATGGCTTCTGGCTGGTCGCCTTGAGGCTCATAATCAGATACCAACTCGAACTTTTTTTCCACCATCTTCGCCTCCGTTCCTATCATCCATGTCCCTTATTATATCATAGAATATGGTTTAAACTTCAATTAAAGCGAACTGATATTCGCATTTTATTTTCAAGGTTATCTTTCTCTCCATACAAAACTATTGTATGCTGTTAAAGGTTGATTCACAGTGTAGCGCAATTCACGCAGTAATAAGTTTTACTACAAAGGAGTTTTAACATTGCTGCTTTTATGGGCTTTACCACTTGGCCTCTCAATCGGTGCTGTCTCAGGATTTTTTGGCGTAGGCGGGGGATTTCTCCTCACACCTATTCTTTTGTTACTTGGTTATTCACCTGCAACAGCAATCACCATTAGCCTTCTTTATAGCATGAGCACTTCGATTTCTGGATCTTTGAAGTATATTCAAAGTAAAAGAATTCTATGGAAAGTGACTCTTTTTCTATCGATTAGTGGCATGATCGGAACACAGGTTGCTAAACCACTTGTCTTATATTTGGAAGAGAGCAAAATCGATGGTCCAGTTATCTCAATCTTATATATCGTTCTTCTCGCATACTTTTCCATATCCATGCTTTCCAAAGGACAAACTATAGATGAAGAAAATGTTTCTATTTCTGTTTCCCCTCTTCGAACAATTTTAATCGGCTTACTAGGCGGATTTATTTCTTCTACTCTTGGAGTGGGGGGCGGTTTTGTCATGGTACCACTATTAATTCATGTACTACGTCTTCCGCCACGACTTGCAGTGGGTACATCTTTAACTTCCATCTTCTTCATTGTATTGACCGGTTTCTTCTCATATATTCAAACGGTTACCATTCCAATCACCCTTGCCATTCTCTTAGTGATTGGAGCGATCATTGGAGCTAGAATCGGAGCAGGAATGACAGATTCTTTCACTGAAACCACATTAAAGAATCTTCTTGGCATTCTTTACTTTTTTACGTTAGTTAGTATTCTATTACAGCTATTCCATCAGTCGATTTCAGGCCTACTCATTCTATTTCTCTATATTATTTGCCTAATGTGTCTCTTCATTTACCAGTATTGGACGAAAAAGAAGCGCCTATTCTTTTTAAAATAGGCGCTACTTCATTTTTTTCTTATTTTGTTTTTGTGTTTTCATTGAAAAATAAAATCCAACAAGCGCTGACAAAACCGTTAAGACAATCAGATGTATCGGATGATCGATTCCACCAAACACAGCCCACATAAATAAAATCGTTAACCCGAAACTAACGTAAGTATTATATGTAACTCGCGTAAACACGACCATGATAATTGCCGGAACGAATAAAGCAATTAATATTCCTTGCATACTGGTAAGTTCCCCTCTCTAATCACAACTTCTCCCCCCATCTTACAACAAGTTAGGGAGAGAATGCTATGATCAGAAAAGAAAACTCATCATTGGATATTCGTAACCTTATCACATAGGATAAGAAACGACTTTACAATGTAGTAAACTGAGCTGCATCCCAGGGCTTTGGAGTTCCAAATTCACGAGCTAGCTTTCTACTTTCACCTTTGCGACCTTTACGAATCTCTTTTCGTTCAACAGCTGTTTCATTCAAGAATTTCTCCTCTTCTGTTTCAGGGTAAACACCTGGTACCTCAACTGGATTTCCTTCTTCATCAAGGGCTACAAATGTTAAAAGCGCAGTCGCACATACGTGACGTTCACCAGTGAACATTTTCTCTGCAATTGCTTTAACAAAAACCTCCATTGATGTTTTGTGTGTCCACGTCACCATGGATTCAAGACAAACAATGTCTCCTTGATTAATCGGATGAAGAAAATCCACTGAATCAGTTGATGCTGTTACACAGGGTCTTCTTGAATGACGAGTTGCTGAAATAAGAGCAACGTCATCAATGAAGGCCATCAGTTGACCCCCAAATAATGTTCCATGAATATTTGTATGAGTCGGATTGACCACGGTTGCTTTAGCCGTTCTTGACTCATTGGTAGACTTCATATTTGTATCTTCGAATACATTGTCCATTCTAATCACCTTTTCTTTCTTAATGGCTCTGCTAATACACTGGGTTCTAGATTTATACCCTAATCGAGTAAATCTGTGTTGTTAGTAACAAATGACAAAATTCAACCCTTTATAGCTTATTTACTATATTTAAATCCTTTCTCACTAATCCGAGTAATAGGATAATCTTTTGATTCTGCGAGCATTTCAAGGATATTAAAAAGGGATGACTTTGAAATAGTGATTCTATAATGCTTCTCTAGTAGATCTGTCAGGTAAAGCGGCCCCATCGCCACTTGAGAACGTTCAAGGGTTTCTACGATTTCGGAAATTGGAGCTCTTGTAACCACAGACGCGCTACCGTGCATTTGTTTCATAATTGTCTCACGCTCTATTTCAAACTTTTGAAGCAACTTCATTTCTCTTTCATTAAGATCCATTAATTGTTGCTGCAACTGCTTTTCTCCAGTCATTGCGACATGCTCCTTTACGTTAAGAATGATCAAAGTGTAGCAAGCGTTTTGCTAACATACAAGACAGAGAAAATCACTGTAAACGCAATCATCCAAGGGATGAAACGGTTTTCTAACTTCCATATATTTCTTGAATAGAACCTATAACTAAATGGCATAGAAACAAGTACAACTTTATTGTTGAAATAGGTTTAATTCTATAAGTGACAAAGAGAAACATGACTTTTGCTATATAACGAAAAATAGCACAACAAAAAAGAAGAAAGCCTCAGCCTTCTTCTAACGATTCGTTTATTATTGTGCTTCCTCTTGCTCCTCAAAACGATTTTCTTTTACAAATAGCAAACCAAGCTCATGATGAGTATTATTATAAAGCGCTTTTTGCTCAAACCTAACTTCTCCATTAACATCAAGCACTTCCATTTTACAAAAAGCGGCATTACGTTGAAGAGCCGTATAAAAATCTACACCTTTTCCTAAAGGTAGCCCATTCACCTTAGAAATGACTTCGCCAACTTGTAAGTTCATTTGATCTGCAGGTGAGCCGGGGAGAATTCCGAGAATAACAAGTCCTTTATTTCGTTCATTGAAATAGGCAGGCTTATTTTTACCTCGATGAAGAAGTAAAATACCAGCTCGTCCAAGAATCACTAGAATGATCGCAACTAATGCAATCCATTTATTACTCAAAAAGTAACTCATTAGACCAATTAAGACCGTTGCTCCCCCGAGAAGAGCAACCTGCCTACCATTACTCTTCATCTCTGGAAGGGGTAATGCATGGTGTATGAGCTTTCGAAAGCCAATTGGAAATGGCAATAAGATAAAGGCATAGGTTCCAGCACCAAAATCAAGAAGAGGCCACCATGTAAATGATTCAACCTGACCGACTGGAAGGAAGAGGAATAGTGGTAAAAGCCATAGTCTTTGGACTTCATGGGCCCCCACTAACTTTCCACGTTTACTTTCTACGAGTCTTGGTGACGTCTGTTTCCCAGCATTCATCGTAATGAATAACCCTTCCATGAATACTAGAAAGCCAACTAAAATAGCGAGCGCAATCGGCGATGCATTCCCGATCCCCTCTTGCATCGTATTGAGAGTATCGTTACCGAAATCGATTGGAGTATAAAAAAACGTTGCTAGTGTAGGTAAGATGAACACAAAAGCAGGTGATAAAAAACGAATTTGTCCTGTTACTAAAAGCAAAAATGCTCCGAGACTCATTGCTACGGTGGTACTGAAAGGAATCGTTAAACCAAGCAAAAGATTAAGTATCAGAAAAGCGGCTCCAATCAATAATCCAGGTATGATAGCAAATGGAACATCGTCCAAAACATCATGTACTCTTGTGTGAAAATCTCTTCTATCACGTTTTACTCGTGAAAGGCCGAGCATAAATGCTCCAATAATCGTAATATACGTGAGGGGATGAAGGAAAAAACTAATAATTCCCTTAAGTATTGAAAGGCCAAAAGTGTCCATTTTATATTCCTCCATGCTTCTTAGCAGTTACTAAATGACTGGCTATGTTATATGAATGTTCTGCTCATTTTTGTCATGAGAGAATTATCGAAAATACCCTAACATTGCCAAATAATCATGAGACAACCAATCTAGTTTACCTCATTTTGAAAATGCCTTCTATTTGTTCAATGTGCTTATCATGGTCGAAAAAAATTCCGCAGGATTTCCTGCGGAATAGCTTCGACATCAACAGTTCATTTCCTTCTTGGAATTATTTAGCAAGGAGCTCCACCGCTGTCTTAAGCTGCACATCGTTATCAGGATTGCGAATGGAATCAATAATTTTTTCCTGAAGTTTCTGCGCAGTTTTTTCATCTATTTTCCCAGTAATATTTATATCATTCGAACGTTGGAAAGCTTTTACTGCTGTAACTGTTTTATCACTAAAATAACCGTCTTTGCGTCCCGGTTCAAAACCAAGGCCCTTGAGCATGATTTGCGCAGACTCTACTTGCTCGCTGTTCTGATCAAATTCTAACGTCTTTTCAGTAGATAATGGATTTACATAGAAGTAATCCGGCTGCTTCGCTTCAACCGTTGGCTCAATTCCTTCTTTATGAATCCAGTTGCCATCTGGTGTTAACCATTTAAACATTGTCAGTTTAATATTACTGCCATCTCCAAGGTCTAGCGTTGATTGAACCGTTCCTTTACCAAATGACGTTTCACCGACCAAATCATAATCGCCTGCTTCTTTAAGCGCTCCGGCAAGAATTTCTGCAGCAGATGCACTCCCGCGATCAATAAGTCCTACGACAGGATAATCTTTTTTCTCTTCAAGAGAAGAAACAGAACGCTGTTTCTCTCCTTCACGATCTTCAATTTGAACGTAAGGTTT
The DNA here is from genome assembly GCF_015234585.1 of Pseudalkalibacillus hwajinpoensis. Lineage (NCBI taxonomy): Bacteria > Bacillati > Bacillota > Bacilli > Caryophanales > Guptibacillaceae > Guptibacillus > Guptibacillus hwajinpoensis. The sequence continues at coordinate 741,530 of NZ_JADFCM010000001.1, read as the reverse complement.
GTCATTAGGAATCAGTTCTTCCGCCATATCCGAAACAACATTTAACAGGCCACCTGGATTATTACGAACGTCAAGTACCAAACCATCAATGCCCTGTTTTTCTAATTTCTTCAACTCTTCTGAGAAGCTTTTAGCTGTATCCTCTGAGAATGAGGTGATTTGCAAGACACCGATTGTTTTTCCGTTTTCTTCTACCGTACTTGCACGGACCGTTTCAATAGGAATCTCATCACGCGTCACTTCTACCTTCATAGTCTCTGAAGCGCCTGGGCGTTGAACGCCGAGCGTGACAACCGTGCCTTTCTCCCCACGAATCTTTAATACAGCATCATACAAATCAAGTCCTTCTGTGCTTTCACCGTCGATCGTCATGATTTTATCATTCGGACGGAGGCCTGCTTTCTCAGCAGGTGAATCTTTATAAGGTGACACAATCGTTACTCTTCCGTCAGTCATATTAACTTCCGCCCCGATCCCCTCAAAGGAAGAACCAAGAGACTGGCTAAATTGCTCGGCTGTTTTAGGGTCCATATAGACTGAATAGGGATCTTCAAGAGTATCTACCATTCCTTTAATAGCTCCATCTAACAACTCTTTTTGATCGACATCATTCACATAGCGATCCTGGATTAATTCATAAGCTTTGTTAATTTTCGTTAGCTCTTCTGTCTCTATTTCATTACCAGAACCAAGAGTTAAAGATTGAGTGCTCCCCTCAGGCTCGTCCTGTAATAAAGTGAAGGCCGCGTATGTACCACCTGAACCGATTACGAGGGCAATCACGACAAGTAAAGCGACAACTTTCCCCTGTATCTTCATTGTACTCACCTCTTCTAATTTGAAGGAAAAGGCACCCCATCATAACGATGCGATGCCTTTTCATCTTATTGTACTATATGATTCAGTTGTTTTCATTATGTTTCCATCTCAAATTGTGAGGGGGAAAGCCCGTTGAAGCGAGGCTCATCTAATTATTGAATGTAATTCATTGGGTTAACAGCATTTGACTTACTAGAGTTCCATGAACCTTTGTGAATTTCAAAGTGTAAATGTTGTCCAGTTGAATGACCAGTATTCCCCATTGTACCAAGGTAAGTTCCCTGACTTACTGACTGACCTGTAGAAACTGCGCGATTTTGCATATGAGCATACACTGTTGTGTACATTTGCCCATTGATACTATGCGTCAAGAATACTACATTACCGTATGAATCTGAATGATAAGATCTCAATACTGTTCCATCTGCAGCAGCTGATACTGGGTTTTGACCACCTTGAGCAATATCAATTCCTGCGTGGAACGTTCCCCAGCGGCGGCCTAATCCAGATGTAATTGGACCAGCAGCAGGCTTAATGAATGTTGCGTTACTAGAAGGCGCTGGTGCTGGCTCAGGAGTTGGCGCCGGTGCTGAATTTGAACTGCTTGAACTATTTGAACTGCTAGACTTGCTTGAGCTTGCCGCTGCTTCCTTTTTCGCTTGTGCTGCAGCTTCAGCTTCAGCTTTTTCTTTTGCCGCTTTAGCTGCGGCTTTACGCTCTTCTTCAGCTTTACGAGCTGCTTCTTCAGCACGCTTAATCTCTTGCTTTACTGCTTTTTCTTGAGCTGCTAAAAGTTCAGCAGTTTCATTTAAGTCCATCATATGGTTATGAAGATCGCCTTCTTCTTCTTCAAGGGACTTCATTAGCTTATCTTTTTGTGCTTTTTTAGAATCAAGCTCTTTTTTAAGATCTTCAAGCTCTGCTTTATTCTCTTCAAGAGAGGCAAGTTTCTCTTCTACTTGAGCTTTCTTTTCTTCTACTGCCTGCTTGTCCGCTTTATGCTCTTCAAGAATCTTTTTGTCTTGATCAGCGATTGTATTAAGAGCAAGAACGCGTTCTACTAGATCACCAAAATCAGTAGCACCAAGTAAAACTTCCATGTAATCAACTGTTCCGCCACCGTTTTGTTGCATAGAGCGAATGCGATCTTTCAATAACTTATCACGCTCAGCAATACGGTCTTCTAAAGCGCTAATTTCTTCTTTCAACTGATCAATTTCTGCATTTGTATCTTTAATTTCCTTCTCTTTCACTGAAATCTTCTCATCCGTTTCAGCTACTTCTTTGTTTAACTGTTCAATTTCTGCTCGAACATCTTCTTGCTCTGCTTTCACGTCCGCAAGTTCAGATTCCTTTTGCTCAAGCTCTTCCTGGTTTGAAGACTGCTTTTCTTTGACATTATTAAGTTGATCATCAAGATTTGCGGCTTCAGTCGTTTGTGGAAGTGCTGCAGTTGTTAGTCCGCTTAAACCTAGAGTCAATGTTAGAGCCGTTGCTAATATTTTACGCTTCAATCTTTGTTCCTCCCCCAAAATAGATGAATCTATTTATCTCTTAATTTTCATTTTAAACTTTTAAGAATTTACGCATTGATGTAAGACTTCCCCATACTCCGATAATCACACCAAGGATAATTAACAACCCTGATAACTGATAAACAAACGGTGTTACCGGTAGTAAATCGATGAATAAAGTTGGGAAACGATTTGCTATTAATTCAATTAAATAGTAATAGCCGTAGATTAGAATTCCAATTGGGATAATCGAGCCGAAAATTCCAATTAGGATACCTTCTACTAGGAATGGCCATCGAATGAACCAGTTCGTTGCTCCCACTAGCTTCATAATTTCAATTTCATGACTTCTGGCAACAATTGTTAGTTTAATAGTATTAGAAATGAGGAACATGGCTGTAAATAATAATCCAACCACAAGGGCCAGTCCAACATTTCGTGCGATCTCAAGAACTTTAAAAAGTCGATTCACCGTATCTTCTGCAAACTCAACATCTTGTACATTTTCTAGTTGCTTAATCTCTTCAGCAACTGCCGTTACATTCTGAGGATCTTTGGTTTTGATCAGGAAAGCGTCACTTAAAGGATTTTCTTCTCTTAATGACTCGAACACTTCACCTTCATCCCCAAGATTATCAATTAAATTATCCAATCCTTCTTCTTTAGATTGATAAGTAACAGATTCCACTTCAGAAATGTTCTCGATCCTGGACTTAAGTTCATCTTGCTGTTCTTGCTGCGCCGTTAAATCAATAAATGCGCTGATTTCAACATCACTTTCAAGTTGATCACCAAAAGCATTTAAATTAAGAAGCAATGCGAGACAAACGCCGACTAAAAGTAGTGTAACGGTAACCGCAGAAATCGAAGCGAAGGTCATCCAGCCATTTCGACCAAGATTTTTGAAACCTTCTTTTCCGTGGCGACCAAACGTTTTAATTTTCATACCCGTACTCACCTCTTGCTTCATCACGGGTAACTATACCGCCATCAATTGCAATAACACGTTTTCTGAATGTATTCACAATATCCTTATTATGGGTTGCCATAATAACAGTTGTACCGCGATTGTTGATTTGATCTAGTAAATCCATAATGCCCCATGCTGTTTCTGGATCCAGATTCCCGGTAGGCTCATCTGTTAGCAGAATGTGAGGGTTATTGACGATCGCTCTTGCTATTGAAACCCTCTGCTGTTCCCCACCAGAAAGTTCGTCTGGTAAGAACCTTGCTTTGTTTTTCAAATTAACGAGACTTAGCGTTTCCATGACTCGCTTGCGCGTATTTGCTTTACTTTCCTCGATGACTTCAAGAGCAAAAGCGACGTTCTCATAAACGGTTAATCTTGGCAAAAGTTTAAAGTCCTGAAAAACAACGCCGATTTCGCGACGTAGCTTGGGAATGTACTTATTCTTCAATTTGCCAACATCTTTTCCATTAATTATGATTTTTCCACTTGTAGGCTTTTCTTCCCGATACATCATTCTCATAAATGTTGACTTACCGGCGCCACTTGGTCCTACTATGTAGACAAATTCACCTTTATCAATTGTAATATCGATACCGTTTATGGCTTTGATTCCATTGTCGTATGTTTTCCAAACATCTTTCATTTCGATCAAACTGTACCACTTCCTACTTGCTTAAATTCTCGATGCAAATTCTTAGGAGTTAGTTTTTTATTGGTGTTTTATTTTTGATTAGTTCCTTTACATCTGAAGATATTATAACAAACAAATTCGCTATTTTAAGACAAATTTTTATTACATTTTTATTTCAAGACCCTCTCAATCTGACATCTTCTGCAATAATGCATTAATAGTCAATAGATTATTACACAATTATCTATGCTTAACTTTGTCAAGAAGGGAAATATAAGAGATCCCCTCTCTCCTTCGTAATATTACATCCTTCTTTTTCCAGGTTCATAATCAAAAATAGGACAATAAAAAAAGCACTATTCAGTGCTTCTTCTCTACCTATTTCATATCAGCTAGCCAACTTGCTACATTTTCTTCCACTTCCGTATCTCCACGTAAAATATTACCAGGCATTTGCCCTTTCCCGTTTTGAATGACAGAGAGAATCTCATCTTTCGATAAACGTGAGCCAACATTTGAAAGTTGTGGCCCTACTTTCCCCTCAAGGTTGTCTCCATGACAGCTTAAGCAATTCGTTTGATATGTAGCTTCTGCGGCATTAGCATCATATTCACCAGAAGCTTGGCCTGCATTCTCATTTTCTGAGTTACTTTCTTTTGAAGAGCCCTCATTCGTGCTATTTTCATTATTACTCGCACCACATGCAGCTAAACTAAAAATCAGAACAACTACAAACAGAAACCCCATCCACTTCTTCATTATCTTCACTCCTCATATATACTGCCACCCATTGGACAAAGTAAAAACCTCGCCTCTAATGGAGCTCACCTTCACTTACTATAGCCGGCTTACTCTCTTTTAAAACCTTCCCCCAGCACTTCAGTAGCGTTGGATACAATCACAAATGCTGAAGGATCAACACCCTTTACGAGCTCTTTTAGCTTTGTAACCTCATTTTGCGCAACAACGACCATTAAGATGGGACGCTTATCATTGGTGTATCCACCCTGACCTGAAATTCTTGTCACACCTCGATCTATTACAGTGATGATCCCTTCACGCAGCTCTTCTTCTTTATCTGAAATAATAAGAGCCATTTTCGAGTAGCCCAATCCTAGTTGAACAACATCAATTGTTTTACCTGTTAGATACATAGCAATAAGGGCATAAAGTGCTTCTTCAAGGCTGAACACAAACGCTGAAGCAACGACAATTAAGCCATCAATCATAAATACACACGTTCCGAGCGAAACTCCTGTATACTTGTTCACAATTTGTGCAGCAAGGTCCGTACCTCCAGTAGAGGCTTTTCCCCTGAATACAATTCCAAGGCCAATCCCAACTCCAAGACCACCGAAAAGGGCACCTAATAACGGATCTGTTGTCGCTGGTTCTACGTTCTCTGTCAATTTTACGACAAAAGGTAAGAAGAGAGTTCCGACCAAGGTTTTTGGACCATACTTTTTCCCCAGAAAGATTAAACCACTTATAAACAATGGAATATTAAAAGCCCACTGGACATATGCCGGTTTCCAATCAAAGACTCCTTTTGTAATGGTACTGATCCCGCTTACCCCACCAGAAGCAATGCTATTAGGGAGTAGGAAAAGGTTAAAGGCTATCGCCACAAGGGCGGATCCTACCATAACGCTTAAATATTCCAGTATCTTATGTGTTGGTGAAACCTTTCTTGCTGTAAATTTCGCTAACGTTGCTATCATAACTGCATTCACTCACTTACCTCTATGATTTAAGTCACTGCTCATTTCTAAGCAAAAGCCTTCAGTAGTATATCATCGGGCATATGGGGTGTAAACCGCATTGTAGCAGCGCGTTATCAAGTTGAAGCACTTCTTTCTCCTTTTATACTTTGCCCCATTTATGACAGAAACATGAAGAAGCAATTGGTGATCACAAAGGGTAAATTACCGAAAAGTCAACAACGTAAATGAACATAGCCATTATAGAAAAAAGCCCACCTGATTCTACAGGTAGGCTTGAAGTTAGTTTTAATCATTTAAACGAGAGCGGAGAAATGCATCAATAAATGGATCGAGATCGCCATCCATGACAGATTGAGTGTTCCCAACTTCCATATTTGTACGATGATCTTTTACCATACTATACGGATGGAAAACATAAGATCGAATTTGACTACCCCAGCCAATTTCTTTCTGCTCGCCTCGGATCTCATCGAGCTCTGCTTCTTGTTCTTCAATTTTCAACTGATATAGCTTTGCTTTCAACATTTTCATGGCCTGTTCTCGGTTTTTAATCTGAGAACGTTCTCCCTGACAACTCACGACTACTTTTGTAGGAAGGTGAGTGATTCGAACGGCAGAGTCAGTCGTATTAATGTGCTGACCACCAGCCCCACTCGCACGATACGTATCGATCTTCAAATCTTCTGTGCGAATGTCAATCTCAATTTCATCATTAAACTCAGGCATAACTTCGCAAGAAACAAAAGAAGTATGACGTCTGCCACTTGAGTCAAATGGTGAGATACGAACAAGACGGTGGACGCCCTTTTCTGCTTTTAAATACCCATAAGCATTATGACCTTTAAAGTTCAGCGTAACACTTTTCACACCAGCTTCATCACCTGGGAGGTAATCAAGCGTTTCAACTTTAAATCCTTTCTTCTCACCATAACGCGTATACATTCTAAGAAGCATCGATGCCCAGTCTTGTGACTCTGTACCACCAGCACCTGGGTGAAGTTCAAGAATCGCATTATTTTTATCATGCTCTTCGCTTAGAAGAAGCGTAAGTTCAAATTGATTGACTGCTTTTTTCAGATCTTTAATTTCTACTTCAAGATCTTCAAATAACTCCTGATCGTTTTCTTCTTTCACAAGTTCATAAGAAACTTCCAGGTTCTCATATTCTTCTTGAAGAGAATCGAACTCATTAACAGCTTCTTTTAGAGAGTTTGATTCATTGATCACTTTTTGAGCGGCATTTTGATCATTCCAGAAATCTGGATCAGTCATTTGAATGTCTAATTCATCGATACGGGCTCTTTTATTTTCGAGGTCAAAGAGACCCCCTAAAATCGTTTAATCGTGTTTCAATTGTATTTAATTCGTTGCGAATTTCATGCATTTCCATAGTTTGCACCTCTACATCATTATTTTACTTCGATTCAGGCTATATTGATGATCCAAAAATCGAAAGATCTACTATCAAAGACTTTCACACCTTTGATGGTTAGTACATCAAGCAGACTTTTAGGGACAGCACACCCACCATTACTTGTTGACTAACCTGCATTTGGAGGTGGGGGTACTGTCCCTAAAGTACGGGAATAGCAAATGCTTACGACACCTGCTCGATTTTATTCAGCTTTGCCGTGACAGTTTTTATATTTCTTACCGCTGCCGCAAGGACAAGGATCATTTCGTCCAATATCCTGCTTTTTCTTAACAGGTTTTGGCTTCAAGCTTCCTTCTTCTTTTGGATTAACGGCTTTGCCTTCCGCTACTTTTTCTCGCTTTAGATTACTTTCAATCTGAGCTTTCATAATATAAGTAGAGACTTCTTCTTCTATCTCTGTAACCATGTCCTCGAACATTTCAAATCCTTCAAATTGATACTCGCGTAAAGGATCATTTTGCCCGTAAGCGCGCAAGTGAATTCCCTGACGTAGCTGATTCATTGCATCAATGTGATCCATCCATTTACGATCAACACTGCGCAGAAGAATAACTTTTTCGAATTCACGCATGCGTTCCGGTTCGAATGCAGCTTCTTTTTCATCGTAATTTATTTTCATTTTCTCAACAAGAAGTTCTACGATTTCTTCCTTATCAAGACCTTTGATATCTTTCACTGTTACCTGGCCTTCTTGAAGGAAGATACCTTTCGCGTGATCAATAATCGCTTGATGATCCCACTCTTCTTGAATATCCTCATCACCTGTATGAGCATCAACGATACGTGTAATAACAGAAGTGAGCATCGTTTCGACAATTTCACGTAAATTATCTGATTCAAGTACTTCTGCACGTTGAGCATAAATGATCTCGCGCTGTTGTCTCATCACATCATCATATTGAAGAAGCTGCTTACGAGCATCATAGTTATTACCCTCGACGCGTTTTTGTGCTGACTCCACTGCTCTTGAGACAAGCTTCGATTCAATCGGCTGATCCTCTTCCATCCCGAGACGGTTCATCATGTTCATCATATTATCCGAGCCAAACCTTCTCATTAGCTCATCTTCCATAGAAATATAGAACCTTGATTCACCTGGATCACCTTGACGTCCTGAACGTCCGCGAAGCTGGTTATCTATTCTTCGACTTTCATGACGTTCCGTACCTAAGATAAAGAGGCCTCCAAGATCAAGTACACCTGTGCCTAATTTAATATCTGTACCACGTCCAGCCATGTTTGTCGCGATCGTTACCGCACCTTTTTGACCAGCTGATTCAATAATTTCCGCTTCACGAGCATGGTTTTTGGCATTTAGTATATTGTGAGGAATTCCGCGTTTCTTTAAGAATTGCGAAATCAACTCAGATGTTTCTACCGCGACTGTACCAACAAGGATGGGTTGTCCATTCTTATGACGCTCTTCAATTTCTCTAGCGAGTGCCTGGAATTTACCGTTAGTGGATTTATAAACGAGATCAGGATAGTCCATACGAGCAATTGGCTTATTCGTAGGAATCGCAATAACATTCATATTGTAAATATTCCGGAATTCTTCTTCCTCGGTTTTCGCTGTACCTGTCATACCAGAAAGCTTTTCATACATTCTAAAATAGTTTTGGAATGTAATCGTAGCTAGCGTCATGCTTTCACGCTGGATAACAAGACCTTCCTTCGCTTCAATCGCTTGATGAAGTCCATCGCTATAGCGACGTCCAGCCATTAAACGTCCAGTAAATGAATCAACGATCACAACTTCCTCATCCTGAACAACATAGTCCATATCGAGTTGCATAATAAAATTGGCTTTCATTGCCTGATTAATATGGTGGTTTAGTTGAACATGTTTGTAATCATATAAATTCTCAATAGCGAAGAATTTTTCTGCTTTCGTAATCCCATCTTCCGTTAATTGAACGTTCTTTGTTTTGATATCAACGTTATAGTCGTCTTCTTCTTTTAGTGTTCTAACAAATTGGTTCGCTTGAATGTATAAAGTAGTTGACTTCTCAGCACTCCCAGAAATAATAAGGGGTGTTCTTGCTTCGTCAATTAACACTGAGTCAACTTCATCAATGATGGCATAATGAAGAGGGCGTTGAACCATTTCTTCTTTATATAAGACCATGTTGTCACGCAAATAATCGAAACCAAATTCATTGTTTGTTCCATACGTAATATCCGCAGCATAAGCTTCGGCTTTTTCTTCTTTTGACAGTCCGCTAATGTTTAGTCCAACTGTTAAACCGAGATAGTGGTAAAGCTCTCCCATTTCTTCAGCGTCACGCTTCGCCAGGTATTCGTTGACCGTAATAACGTGTACACCTTTGCCAGTTAAGGCATTAAGATAAACAGGCATTGTGGCACTAAGGGTTTTACCTTCACCTGTTTTCATTTCAGCAATATTTCCTTCATGAAGAGACGCCGCTCCCATAATTTGTACTGGAAATGGGCGCATACCAAGAACACGTTCAGATGCTTCGCGAACGGTAGCGTACACTTCTGGTAACATTTTGTCTAAATCTTCACCTTTTTGAATCCGTTCTTTGTATTCTTCCGTTTTGTTACGGAGCTGATCATCAGATAACTTCTTCATTTCATCTGAGAAAGTCTCTACTTGATCTGCAATCTTCTGTAAGCGACTAACCTGACGTTCATTGCCATTGGGTATGATTTTTCGTAATAAACCTTTCATCAAAACGCTCCTCTTTTGTTGTCAGTAGAGTGCTATCATATATCTAACTAAACTAAGAATTTTTTATACTATGTAGTTATTTTAACAATTAGTTGCTAGAGGCACAAGAAAGTAAAAAACCATGCCTTCTAACGACTATATTAATGTAGATAAAAAACAAACATCAGCACATATTTAAAGGGCAGGGGTGATCACCCCTGCCCTTGTTCATTTATTCGTTAATCTTGCTCGATCAGTCCGTATTTACCATCTTTACGACGATAGACAACGCCTGTGCTTCCTGTAACAGCGTTTGAGAAAACGAAAAAGCTGTGTCCAAGCATGTCCATCTGAAGAATCGCTTCTTCAACGTCCATCGGCTTGAATGTAAAACGCTTTGTTTTCACTACTTGTAGATCGTCATCCTCATCCATATCAGCTTCAGCAACACTTGTTGTTGTAGGGTTTAATTCATCGCGGAACATATATTTAACGCTACCTTCCTGACGGAATTTGCGATTAACTTTTGTTTTATGCTTGCGAATTTGTCGTTCAAGCTTCTCAACAACTAAATCAATTGCTGCATACATATCCTGATGCTCTTCTTCTGCTCGAAGTAGAAGGTTTGGCATAGGGATGGTTACTTCAATCATTTGTTGATCGTTATAGACCTTCATGTTTACATGAACATCAGTATTAGGTGGAGTATCGAAATACCTTTCAAGTTTACTTACCTTCTTCTCAGTATATTCTCTCATTGCAGGTGTAACTTTAATGTTTTCACCACGGATGTTGAAATTCATCATGTGGCACTCCTCCTTCCATGCTATAACTATATTATTCGTTATACCCCCTCTATTACCCTCTATAAACTTTAAAAAATCACAAATATTTTTACGTTTTTTTCACAAAACACTCTAAATTCCGACAATTTTTAACAAATACATACATATAAGGGCGTACCCTCCTATTATATAACCCGATCAATAAGCTTAATTTAAAAAAACCTCAGTATAAACTAAAATAGCTTTTAAAAATAAAAAGCCCCTATCTAATGATAGGAGCTTTAAGCGATTAATTTAAGAAACTTTTTCTACGTTAGCAGCCTGTGGTCCACGAGCTCCATCAACAATCTCGAATTCAACTGTTTGGCCTTCTTCAAGGGATTTGAATCCTTCCCCACTGATTGCTGAAAAATGAACGAATACGTCGTCGCCATCTTCTCTTTCAATAAAGCCAAATCCTTTTTCATTGTTAAACCATTTTACTTTTCCCTGCATCTTGTTCAACATTCCCTTCAAAAATCTTCATGGCAGTGCCACATGTTTATTATACGTTTATATTTACACACTGGCAAAGGGGTGTTTTTGTTGATATAACTCGAATGAAGGCGTTTTCTTAAATATTTTTCGACAATGCCTATCCCCTGCTTAATGTAAGGGAATAAACTTCAGATGCACCTGCATTTCTTAGGGTGAGCGCAGCATAGTGAATAGTTGTTCCCGTTGTATAAAGATCGTCTAATAGAAGTATCTTCTTTCCATTTAGTGCAGATCCTTCTGTTACGCGAAACATGCCTTCTGTACGATTCATTCTTTTTTCACGTGACAATTTACTTTGCTTTTCTTCGTTTTTGATTCGGAGCAGTGGTGACTCTTGTTCAAAGGATGTCCCTTCAATCCAAACCTCACATTGATTAAAGCCTCTCTCATAGAGCCTTTCCTTACTAGTTGGCATTGGAATGACTTGATCGATAAAGGAATAAGATTTCTTCAACTCTTTTTGAATCAAATGTGAGAATACTCTTCCTACTTCAACATCTCCTCTAAACTTATAAAGAGCAAGCTTGTTTTTCAAAAAAGCATTGTATTCATAAAACGACTTATTATGGATAAGAACTTTTCCCCATCCTTTTTCCTCCCACTTTCTACAATCAGAACAGAACTGATTTTCTACAAATTTACTAGGAAGTTTATTTAGAGGCCGCCCACATTTCCGACATAAGTCTCCCTCAATTAGCACAAGCTGCTTTCGGCACAGCTCACAACAATCCGGGTCACTTTTTATTCCGACCAACCAGCTCCAGGATACATTTTGACTTACATCTTCCCCACACATAGTACAACGATTTAATTGAGCCAACCTTTCTCCCTCGCTTCAACATTCATTTTCTTAATATGTTTTATAGCCTCTAACATGGCATTTGTTTTACCATAATGAAAAAAGCGAACATCTCCATCTGGGAATCTCTTACTTCTTCCAGCTCTTCCGGCAATTTGCACCAGGGCACTCTCTGTAAATACCTCATCCTCTGCTCCAAGCACGGCTACTGATATATTTTCAATCGTAATGCCTCTCTCGAGAATAGTCGAGGAGAGGAGAATAGGGATTTCTTTGTTTCGAAAACGGAGAACTTTTTCGGCTCGATTTTCATCCTCAGAATGAACAGATTCACATCGGAAGTGATTTTTTTCAAATATATCTTTTGTTTGATTAATGATTTTTATGGATGGAAGAAATAAAAGGACGGGCTTTCGCTCAGATACTTGTTTCTTTATCCATTCAATTAATATATGAGGAAGATGACCTTTATTTATTTTCTTTCTCCAATTGCCACTCCAATGACAGGTTGGATTAGGCAGTGGGAAACCATGGTACCTTGAGGGAATCCTTACGATTTGGAGATTTTCTTTTTTCAAAATCAACGGTGAAGGTGTTGCTGTTAAATAAATGAGGGAACCGCCTTGCTTTCTCGCTTTCTCAACATTGTATTGAAGAGAAGAATCCACACTATATGGAAACGCATCTACTTCATCAATGATCATGACATCAAAGTAATTCTTAAAACGAATCATTTGATGCGTCGTAGAAACAACAAAATGAGAATGAGGATCGGAATGACCTGCATATAGGGGAGAAATCACAAGACTAGGGAAGACCTTTTGTAGGCGTGGAGCTAATTCTAGTACAACATCTGTACGTGGCGTAGCAACGCATACAGACTTTTGATTGGTGAGGGCATGAGCTAATCCATTAAATAACACTTCTGTTTTACCACTACCACAAACAGCCCATACAAGGAGAGTAAGATTATGTTGAATAGCCATGACAACAGCATTAGAAGCTTCCTTTTGACCATCCGACAATGTGCCAGACCACTCTAAAACAGCTTTATCTTCATTTTTTGGTATCCACTTGGATATGGAATATAGTGGAGAACAAAATGTTACCTTTCCCATTCTGATACACTTTCTACAATATCTACAGTTCTTACTATGGCAGCGCGAGCACGCGAAAAATGAAAATGAATCAGTACTTCCACACCTCATACAAGTTGCTTTTCCATCAATGCTTTGAATACCGGGTTCAAAATGAAGATAGCCATTTAAATAGTGTTCATGAAGTTCAAGAAATGAGTAAGGGATTTCATCGATTAATAAATGCCTTCCATATAAAAATTTCATAAGTTGAACATTCGGATGAAAATCGGGATTTTGCGGTTGAGTGGGAATCGAGTTGAACATACCAATTGGAGCGAAATTGAGGGAGTAAGAAGGTTGATTGAGCAATTCAGGTATAAATACTTGCTGGTTATTTAACACATAGGAAGCAAACCTCATGGATTTGCTTCCTTTTCGATTTTAACGATCATACACGATACCAGCCGAGTCCAAGAGAACCTTCACCGAGGTGTGTAGCAATAACTGGTCCGAAATAACTTAAAATAATGCTTACGTTCGAGTATTTTTCTTCTAATTCAGCTTTCAAAAACTCTGCTTCTTCTTTATTCGTTGCATAGATGACAGTTGCTTTAATGATATCTCCGCCTTTTGCAGCGTCATCAAATAGCGTCATCAGTTTATTTAATGCTTTTTTTCGAGTTCTAATTTTTTCATATGGAACAATTTTTTTATCTTCAAAAGTTAGTACGGGTTTTATTTGAAGAAGGTTTCCGACTACAAGCTGTGCAGCATTCAACCTACCTCCTCGATGTAAATGGCTAAGATCATCCACAAGGAAATAGGCATTCGTCCCTTGACTTTTTATCTTTTGAAGACGATTTAATATTTCTTTACTTTTAAAACCATCTTGCGCCATTTGTGCTGCTTCTAGAACATAGAAACCCTGCATCATGCAACTGATCTCTGAATCAAAAACATGAACGTCTGCGCCTTCAATCATTCCTCCAGCTGAATGAGCTGACTGATAGGTACCACTGATACCGCTGGAAAGAGTAATCGTAATAATTTCATCATGAGTACGAGCTAATGTTTCATATGCTTCGACAAAACTTCCTATAGAAGGCTGAGAAGTTTTAGGAAGCTCATCTTCTTTTTTTACTTTTTCAAAAAAATCCCCTGCCTGTATTTCTCTTTCTTCTAAATAGGATTCATTACCGAATATTACGCTAAGCGGAACCATCGTCACTTCGTATTCATCTAACATTGATTCAGGTATATAAGCCGTACTATCTGTTACAATAGCAACTGTCTTCATATTAACGCCTCTCTTCAATCTATTAAGTACTTCATACGATTTACGTTAAAAACCAGTCAAGTTAATGATAGAGCATTTTAGGCTTTGTGCCAACAAAAGCTTATAATATTTTTCACATAATTTGTCAACCATTTCTCCCCATATTTTTTAATGTAAATGTCGTAAAATGAAACTTTTAGTAAATTAGGCAGGTATTCTGTTACATAATTGTAATGTTATATTCATCCTCCTGTTATCTCAATCATGTAAACTAGCAATCGTGATAGAGAAAATAAAAGGTTTTAACTTATAAATCAGGGGGAATTATAATATGTTTAAGAAAGTCGTGATCACTACTACACTCGCAGGTACTCTTTTATTAGCACCAAACGTAAGTGAAGCAGCACTAGGCGACCGTACCCTATACAATGGCATGAGCAACTCTGACGTAACTCAACTACAAAATGAACTTGATAACAAAGGCTATTTTGATTACCATAAAGCAACTGGATATTTCGGAAATATTACTGAAGATGGCGTTCGCGACTTCCAACGTAGCGCAGGCATTAGCGTAGACGGTGTTGTAGGGCCACAAACAGTTAGCGCACTAAAAGGTTCAACTTCATCTAAATCAAGCAGCTCTTCTAATACATACAGCAGCACACTTCGTCACGGGGATCGTGGACAAAGTGTAACAAATTTACAAAGTCAGCTTAAATCAAAAGGCTACTACAACTATTCCATTGACGGCATTTATGGATCCATTACACAACAAGCAGTACGTAACTTCCAAAGTGCAAATGGTCTTAGCGTAGATGGTATTGCAGGATCAAACACATTTGCAGCACTTAATGGTTCTTCTGTAAGCTCATCTTCTTCATCACAGGTAAAGAGTGCATCAACATCTAACTCTTCTGTCGTATCTATTGCTAAGCAATACATCGGTGTACCATATGTTTGGGCTGGAACAACACCATCTGGTTTTGACTGCAGCGGCTACCTACAATACGTATTCAATAAAGCTGGTAAATCCATCCCACGTACTGTAGCTAGCATCTGGAACGCAACAGACAAAGTTTCTTCACCTTCTGTTGGAGATCTTGTATTCTTTGAAACTTATAAATCTGGCCCATCTCACGCTGGTATTTATATCGGTAACGGTCAGTTCATTCACTCTTCTTCTTCATACGGAGTAACAATCAGTGACATGGATAACTCTTACTGGTCTCCACGTTACCTTGGTGCAAAGCGCGCATAATGGTACAAAAAATAGCCTCCAACATTGGAGGCTATTTTTTTGTCTTCATTTTGTTTTCTCTCTATCTTTACCTCTCATAACAAGTAGACCCAAAGAAAAAAGGCGCGCCTCAGCGCACCTTAACCCATCCCTTTTTAATTGCTTCTACAACCGCTTGAGTACGGTCGTTTACATTCATTTTTTGCAAAATATTTGAAACGTGGTTTTTTACCGTTTTTTCACTAATATAAAGATCTTCACCTATAGAGCGATTACTTTTTCCGTCTGTTAGCAGTTGAAGTACTTCGCATTCTCGACGCGTTAAAATATGAAGTGGTTTACGATATTCAACTTCTTTGTAACCAATTTGAGTTGATGGTCTTTTACCTTCCGTAGCAAGACGACGATATTCATTCACAAGATTATGCGTTACTTTAGGATGAATATAAGCTCCACCAGATGCAACAACCTTAACAGCCTCAACAAGAGAGTTTGCATCCATTTCTTTCAATAGATACCCTGCTGCCCCTGTTTTCACTGCGTGGGTGACATATGTTTCGTCATCATGAATTGATAAAATAATGACTTTTGTCTCCGGTACTTGTTCAATAAGCTGTCTTGTTGCTTCTACGCCATTCACATGCGGCATATTGATATCCATTAAGACCACGTCAGGTTTATTTTCTTCGACAAGACGAAGTGCTTCATCTCCATCATCACCTTCAGCGATCACCTCAAAATCATCTTCCATGTCTAAAATACGTTTAACTCCCTCGCGAAACAAGCGATGGTCATCTATTATTATAATTTTCGTTTTGGTTTTAGCTGCATACATTTCTTACACGCCCTCCTGTTCATGAATCGGGATTCTTATCAATATATATGTACCCTTGTTCGGCGTTGATTGAACCTGAATTGTCCCATTTAATAAACCGACACGCTCTTTCATTCCAATCAATCCAAAAGATTGATCTTTACGAACGTTCACATCAAAGCCAATTCCATTATCTTCAATGGTTACCACAATCTTATCACCATCAAGATTCAGGTCAACACTTATTTCAGTTGCATCAGCATGCTTTAGCGCATTTTGCACTGCTTCTTGTACAAGTCGAAAGATCGCTGCCTCAAGCCGAACGTGAAGTCGTTGAATCCCTTCAAAATAATCGAAATATATCGTTGCCTCTGAGCGGTCATCCACTTTATTTAAATACTTTAGTAATGTAGGCACTAGACCCAGGTCATCCAAAGCCATTGGACGAAGATCATAAATAAGTCGCCTAACTTCTTTTAAAGCATCCTCAATTAAGGATCTCATATCCTTTATTTCCTTGAATGCTTCATCTTTTCCCTTTTTCTCATAAATTCGTTCAATTAATTGTGACCTTAATAACACATTCGCAAGAACTTGGGCCGGACCATCATGAATTTCTCTTGAGAGACGCTTTCTCTCTTCTTCCTGTGCTTCAATAATTTTAAGACCATACTCTTGTTTTCTTCTAGCGTCTTCGATGACCTCACCGTAGAGTCTTAGTTCTCCTCCTAGATAACTAAGTACTGTTGAGATTTGACTCATAAAAGACTCGGCTTTATCCGACGTATTTTGAAGTGAAGAAATCCGCTGTTCTAGGTCTGCGATCTGGTCTTTAAGACGAGTTTCCTTCTCCATACTAACAGATAGCTTAATTTGGGCGTCTGAAGCCTTCTCATAAGCGTTTCTAATCTCCGGCTCTCCATAGTCTTGAAAGTTCTTACTAATCTTTACAAGCTCAGCTCGAGCGATTCTGTCCATATGAAGCCTTTCTTGCCTGAGACCCTGAACGGTCTCTAATTCTTCTTTTAACAATTGAAGTTGATTATTGATCTGCTGACATTCGTCATGAGACAGCTCTCCAATTTCGAACAATTTTGATTTACTTGTGTTAATACTCTCCATTGTCCTGTCAAGAATGACATCTAATGAATTTGGATCAAGCTTCTGAAAATCCAAGCTAACCCCTCCATTCCTTCAAGGGACGGACACTAAGAAAAGATAGTCCAAAAGTACTTCTTTTACAAAATTCGTATCTGACCGTCTTTTTATGACTTGAGGATATATATTTGATGGATTAATTTAAGAAACTTATAATAAGAAAGACACTAACCGACCTTATTACTTTCCCTCTTAAATCACAATCTTTAATTATGTACTATTCGATGGTAAGAAACAAATCCCTTTCATTCTAAAGAATGTTCAATGATTATCTTGGAGGTTAACCAAATGCTTACTTCATATTATACAGTCAAAGGTGATGGAAAAAACGAAATCACTATACAAAAATCACGATTTATTGCACATGTAAAAAGGACGCCAACCGAAGAGGAAGCGCAAGAATTCATCCAATCGATCAAAAAAGAGCATGCAAGTGCTACGCACAATTGCTCAGCTTACTTAATTGGAGAACAAGATCTTATTCAAAAAGCTAACGACGATGGTGAACCATCGGGTACGGCAGGTGTACCGATGCTTGAAGTGTTAAAAAAACGAAAGCTAAAAGATACTACGGTAGTCGTTACCCGCTACTTTGGTGGAATTAAACTAGGCGCAGGCGGTTTAATTCGCGCTTACGGTCAATCGGTTTCAGAAGGGCTGAATGCGACTGGAATCGTAGAGCGAAGACTAATGGAAAAAATGACAACAGAAATTGATTATTCCTTATTAGGTAAAGTCGAAAATGAAATTCGTTCATCGAATTACTTATTAGATCAGATTGATTACATGGAGAATGTACAAGTTCAAACTCTTATCCAAAGCGGATTAGAAGAGCAGTTTACCGAATGGATGACGAATATTACAAGTGGACAGGCGAAAATCCACTCAAATGGCCAACTCTATAAAGAATATGATGTCTAAAAAGATTACTTATTAATTCTAAAGGGTATTGGTAATTAAATGTACCTCTATCATTCAACATGAAAGTCCATTATTCGGGAAAGATAGTAATGCCATGAGTGATTTCGAAAGTATGCACGCTAAGAAACCTCTTGCAATACACACTTATTTTGATATGATATGAAAGGAATGAATTACTATTCCTCAGTTAGAGGGGGATTTTATTGTATTCGTTAACAGAGTATATCATAGCGTTTATCATCTCTATAACCGTCGCTATCATTTCTACACCAATTGTTAAATATGTATCACTTAAATTTAAAATAGCTGATAAACCAAATCAACGGAAAGTTCATAAAGGGCTTATGCCTTCAGCTGGCGGACTTGCTATTTTTGCAGGTACTGTCGCAGGCTTTTTATATCTTAGTCCTTATTCACCGTATATGCCAGAAATTATTATCGCTGGAACACTCATTATTGTTTTAGGCGTTTTTGATGATAAACTGGCTGTTTCACCGAAAGTTAAACTTGTTGGTCAAATTATTGCCGCTATTATTGTTGCCTCATCGGGACTTCAGGTTGAATTCGTTTCACTTCCATTCGTAGGTAGAATTGAGTTCGGATTTATGAGCTTTTTTATTACAGTATTGTGGATTGTTGGGGTAACGAATTCCATTAATTTAATCGACGGTCTTGATGGATTAGCTGCAGGTGTATCCACTATTGCTTTAGGTTCTATTCTAACAATGGCCATTCTTGACCATCAACTTGTAGTCATTGCACTAGCCGTGATTTTAATAGGTAGTACTCTTGGCTTCCTTATCTTCAACTTTCACCCTGCAAGCATCTTCATGGGAGATACCGGAGCTCTTTTTCTTGGGTTTGCCATCTCAGTAATGTCTATGCTAGGATTATTCAAAAGTGTGACGGTGTTTAGTTTGATCATTCCTGTCATCATTCTTGCAGTCCCCATTTTTGACACATTCTTTGCTATCATTAGACGGATATTAAGAAAGCAAAAAATCTCAACGCCTGATAAATTTCACATTCATCATTGTTTACTAGCTATTGGATTTTCTCACCAATCAACCGTGATCATTATTTACCTTCTCAGCTTTTTCTTTGGAATTACTGCCATTCTATTCTCAGCCTCTACGCTGTGGGGATCACTTTTCTTGCTTATCTTATTGCTTGTTGTGATTCAGTTTACGGCAGAACTCATTGGTTTAATTGGTAATCAGCGGAAACCTTTAATCAATACATTAAAAAAACTACTTGTTTTTACAAGTACAATGAAACGTTAAAAAGCATCCATAATCGGATGCTTTTTTTTCATTTATTTAGTTGAATTTAAAGTGGCATTTAGTTGCTGACTGAGTGAAGCTACACTTTCTTCGTCTGGTTTAAAATAATACACGTTGTTAATTCTTTCATCCGAACCATCAATTGTAAGGCTTTCAATATCAGAGGACCTTACACCAGAATAAGCTTTTTGTAGAGCAAATAATTCAGTTGGCTTCAAGTTCGTTTCGATGTTATTTCCAATGTGCTGAGCAATGTCGTCCAACTTTAGTAAACCTGATGCTGTAGAAACTTCGTCCATTGCAGCTTTTATTACCTGCTTCTGTCGATCACTTCGACCGAAATCACCGCGAGGATCATCCTTACGCATTCGTGCATAAGCTAGTGCCTCTGTTCCATCGAGGTTCATTGGGCCTTCTGTGAACGTTGCTCTACCACCTGGTACATCCGTATGCGCAATGAAATCGAATGGGACGTCCACCGTTATACCGCCGATTTCATCGATCACATCTTTAAATCCTTCAAAGTTCACTTTCACATAATAATCAATTGGAATATTCAAGAAATTCTCTACAGTGTTAATCGTCATTTCTGTTCCACCATAAGCGTGAGCGTGAGTAATTTTATCCTCAATCCCTTTACCAACAATCTCTACTCTCGAATCTCTAGGGATACTTAGTAACTTGACTTTTTTTGAATCTGGATCAACTGTCGCTACCATTAGCGTATCAGTCCGCCCATTATCGCCACCTGTAGAATAATCCTCTATTCCCATGATTAATATCGAAATCGGATCCTTCGTTACTGCAACCTCCGCATCACGAAGGGCTGATTTTTCTCCTCGAGATAATCCCTGATAGGAGCCAGATGCTGCATCATAGGCATTATAGGCAAGATAAGCACCATAACCAATAAGGACAAGAACGATCAATAGAACAAACGTTAACAGTCTGCGAAATAAACTTTTCTTCCGCCTTCTTTTTATTCTTGATTGCTTTTTCATTAAAATTCCCCGCTTCTTTCAAACTTCTCCAATTTCACCGCTACCTTGTTAATAAAGCATGGTAAAATTCAAGCAGTTTTTTTTCCTCGCAAGACCAATTGTACGTGTTTTCAAAGGCTCTTCTGGCATTTTCACCGAGCTCTTTTGTTTTACTCGGGGAACTAAGAAGTTGATTTAGTTTCATGGCTATATCTTTAGGATCTTCGGGATTAATAACTAAGCCACCCTGACTATTCTCGATTACTTTCGCATAGTGCGAGAAATTTGATGCGATAATAGCATTACTAGCAGCCATATATTCAAATAACTTGTTAGGAAGGGCAACAAGATGGTTGGGGTAAGGTAGATACGGAAGAACCCCAATGGCAGAACGTTCGACATATGCCGATATCTGTTCGTATGGTACCCTGCTGATGAACGTTACATTCAGATCAATACCCAGCTTGTTAATAAGTTGATCTACTTCCTCTTTAAATGCAGTCGATTCAAAACTACCAAGAAAGAGTAATTTCGCATCAGGAGCTTTTTTCACAACTTCTCCAAAACCTTCAAGCAGCTGCAATACGCCCCTAATTTTCGTAATCCCCCCCAAATAGATAATTTGGTTTTTATCTTTTTCTTTAGATGCTTCTGGAAACATTTGTTTGAGAGGGTAATTTTCAATCTTACATCCATTATAGCGGCGATAACGACGACCAATTTCTTCTGTTGTATAAATCACACCGCTTATTTTCATTAATGCCAATTTTTCAATGCCTACATAGGCGTATTTCATAGGGACTTTCACTAAAGAAGGAATATATTCCCTCCCCATGATTGTATTCGGGTAATGCTCATGCACATCATAAATAACAGGCTTTTTAAGAAACACCTCGATCATAATCCCTACAATCATAAGCTCAGGGTCGTGAAAGTGATAAAGATCCGCCTTTGTTTTTTTCGCAAGTTTATACAAATGAAAAGTTGATTTAAGACGCTCCTTTACACCTGAAGGACGCTTAAAGGTAATGAGAGGAATTTCTTCTGATTCAGCCACCTCAGGCTCTGGAGCAATTAACACAACGTCATAGCCTGCTCTTTTTAAGCTTTTGCATTGCTTATGATAAATACGTCCGTCATAAGGAGAATGAATAGACGTGATGACACACACTTTTTTCATTGCGACCAACCTTTTACATTGTCCTGAGTAGATTCTAATAAGTGAGCCAGGTTCTTGGATAGCTCCTGACGATTATATTTTAACAACATTTTACTTCGTACATCTTTCTCTAATAACTCCATAATTTTAGGATTAGAAGTAGCTTCTAACACAACGTTCGCAAGCGACTCAGCATTTTCTGGTTCAAAAAAGAGGCCAGCATTTAAACTTTTGACAATTTCTTTTGACTCTCCACCAATCCCTAATAGGATCGGTTTATTCATAGCCAGACAATCAAATAATTTTGAAGGAATAGTTATTTCAAACAGCGGATGGTTCTTTAAAATAACAAGACATAAATCAGCAGCCGCATAAAATCCATTCAATTCCTGTTTAGCTCGGCTGTCGAGGATCAGAACATTCTGGAGATCTTTATCCTTTTGATACTGTTGTAAGCGTTCTTTCTCAGCTCCTTCACCAATAAGAACAAAGGTAATCGAAGAGACATCTTTCAGAACATTTGCCGCTTCAAGTACAGTTTTCAAGCCTTGAGCAATGCCCATGTTACCCGCATATAAAATAATGAACTGATTTTCCAGACCGTGCTCAGCACGAATCCTCACTCCCTCTTCAGGTACTAGGACTCCTGTCTCAGTTGGATTAACACCGTTAGTAATCACATCGATTTTATTTTCAGGGATACCCTTTTCAATAAGATATTGTTTGTACCCATGCGTAACTACAACAATATGATCAGCTTGCTTAAAAAGAAACCATTCTAATTTCCGAGCCAGCGTTAATAATTTTTTATTATTAATTTGATTTAAAACTTCTGCAAAATCCACCCATAAATCTCGAACTTCAATCACGAATTTGGCACGTTTCAGTTTACTTAATACATAACCGGAAAGCCCAACAAAAAGTTGAGGGGTAGTAGCAAAGACGACGTCAGGTTTTTTAGCAAATAATCCGGCTATGATAGAGGTTGTCATAAATGAAAAGTAATTCAGCATTCTTCTGAGCTTGCTCTTTTTTGTATCTTGTACGACAAAAGTACGAATAACATTTACACCAAGATGCTTGCTCGATTGAAATATTTTTTTGGAAGAAACATGATTAGGAAATGATGTAACTACAGTTACATCGCAGCCTTCTTC
Organism: Pseudalkalibacillus hwajinpoensis; assembly: GCF_015234585.1. Classification (NCBI taxonomy): domain Bacteria; kingdom Bacillati; phylum Bacillota; class Bacilli; order Caryophanales; family Guptibacillaceae; genus Guptibacillus; species Guptibacillus hwajinpoensis. The sequence goes on along the minus strand of NZ_JADFCM010000001.1, from coordinate 718,578 downwards.
TACCAAGTTCATTGACATATCATAGGCGCGCGCCTGAGCTGCACCTATCTCGGGCGGGAAATGTTGAGATATATATAAAATCTTCATAATGAATCCTTTCCCTCTTAACCAGAATACGACATAAAAACACTTCTTTCATTATACTTCGTTATGATTCGAAAGAAAAGTTGATTGAGGAATGGATCAGAAGTGTAAACAAAAATTTACACTCAGTTCATAATTTCTATTGTTAAATTTGTGCCATCCACTATTGTTGCTAACAACAATAGCTATTTACGAGTAGAACCGGACGACATACAAAAAGCCCGGTATTTTACCAGACTTTTTGAACAGTAGATAATGTTTGAAGTAACTCAAAGTATTGGGTGACGACTTGATTAATTGAATAGTGTTTTTGTACCTTTTGAATTCCCTTTTGAATTTGCTCATTTCGTTCCTTTGCATTATCAAGGAGACTATCCACAATAGACTCACACGCTACCAAATCGTGTAATTCATATGTTAGGCGCCCTAAATCCCCCAGATATATTTCAGGAATAGCTCCAACCCTCGGTGCTACTGCAGGGCATCCACAAGCCATCGCTTCAATCAAACTCATCCCAAACGATTCTCCTTTGGAAGTGCTCACTGTACAACCACCGCTTTTGGCCACCATTGCATACAGCTTTGGCATTTCACTATACTCCATCCGGTCTATCCAGTGAATACTGAGCTCTCGCTTGTTTGCTTCCTGAAAAAGGTGCTTAGTTGCTTTTGACGAAGCAGTCTCTCCACCGACAATCCAAAAAACGCAGTCATCTCTCTTCTGAGAAATTCGTGCTGCGAGGTCCAAAAAACCTTGCCAATTTTTATGATCATTGAGTTTTCCAACCCAACAAATGATCTTTTTATTTGTAATCGGTTCTACTTCTTTGGGGGAAAACAATGTCGTATCTAGACAGTTTGGAATGACATATGTTCGCTCTTCGGGTGCAGAATAATCTTCTACAATTCTGTTTTTACTATAATTCGAAGGCACAATATACCCCTGGAAATGGCGTTGATCCTCTTCTACTAAATAATTTAGCTTATAAGATATACCATGTACTTCTTGAATAATAGGGGTCTTGCAATGAACTTCTATTAAGTAGTCCGTTATTTCCTTCGTGTCAATTGCAATAACTAAATCGAAATCATGTTCTTTTATATACTGATAGATGGTCAAAGGTTCTGTCATAACATGGATTTTCTCGTAATCTCCAAAGGCCGTCTGTCCCCCATGATCGGATAGAAAGATAAAGTGGGGATCACTAATCGATTTTAGAAACCCAAGTCTATTCGCAAGTTGTGTCGTCACTCCACCTAGTAATAAATAGCGATAAATATAGAGGATTTTCAACGATCGTTCCTCCCCTCTAAGCGTAAGACAGCTTCCTCTAACAAGACACCGACTTTCTCTCCACTACCATAAGAAATAAATTCCTGATCTTCTAGTGGAGCACTCCATTCTTTAATATGAAATATAGGAATGCCTAAGCTTTCCATCTTTACAAGCGCGGAGGTTGACGCCGAATATCGAAATGGAAGAATGCCACCTGTCCATCTTCCGACTCTTTTCATTAAATCAACATCGTTTGCATACTCTCTGATCGTAAGTCTTTTCGAGTTGATAGGCTTTGAATCTGGTAGATTGTACCCTATTAACTCTATACCTAGACCTTTGTTTTCCACGAGCAAATCTTTCATTGCTTGATAATCAATGCAGTCTTTTCCAAGATCACCAACAAAACCGATTACAATACGAGAAGATTCATTAGTTAATGTGTTCACTACAGAATTTTCTTCTCTCAATTCAATGGGATGCATGCGTCCCATTGACACTAGAAAGTGACTGGGATCAAGACTATTCATAAGAAATAAGTGAGCATCACGATCTACTATCTTTTCTGGTAAATAGAAGATACTCCATTTCTTCCACTGCAATCGCCCCATTCTTTTGGCTATTTGGAGATCAGAATGAGTAATATACATTTCTGGCTCTTCAAATAAATGGAGGCTTCTCCAGAATTCAGAAGTTGAAATTTGTAAGAACCTCGATCCATCAAGGTGAATGGGAATTATCAATTCGTTTTCCTCTTCATAGACGTAAACGACATTTTTACCCCTATTCCTCAGTGTTTCCACTAACTGATGTGCAAGCTTAAGACTATTTTTTCTATATACTTCGGAATCCCAATAGACAATTGTCATTTTTCCTAACGTTGAAAAATGAGCTAATTGCTCTTCAGGTCTCATTTTGTTAGGTTTCACTATCGTTTCTTCCGGCTCTTGAAGAATGCGCTTTTTCTCAACACTCGTTAACTGGATTTGATCAATTCGCGCTTCGTGCTTTTTCTTGATAATAGGGAGCTTCATAAGAAGTTTATTCTTTTCTTCAAGCCTAACTACTTCCTCATTTCTTTTCGTTTCTAGCTCTTTTTGTAACAAGGCAGCACGCTTAGCTTTCTTTTGCACTATGACTTTTCTTATTTCTTCAAGAAAAGCTTTCCCTGCCTCCCCATAATCTGTAGGGGGATTTACAACATTTCGTCCAACCCAACTCACGTAGTGTTCATCAATGCGCATATCAATTTCTTCAAAGTTATGAAATAGTGTTTCCCACTCATCTCTTAATTCTCCTGCATGTTCTAATGCTTCAGTTACAATTATTTTCCCATTCGGTTTAAGTAATCTCTGGACTTCATTATTCTGCGAAGACATAACTTCGATTAACGTGTCTTCCGTAATAATGGCATCGAAGTAATTCATAGGAAAAGGAATCTCGCTCTTCAAATCCCCCGACCAAAAGGTACTTACACAATCCTTACTTAGTGGATGAGTAAGAACTACTGAGTCTTTACTAGCGAAAATATTTACAACATCTAGCTGAGGATCTTGATTAATGATCGAGAGAATACCTGGTTTTTGACTAATATGAAGTATATGTTGCCCTGAAGCTCTAGACCCACACCACCTTAGTCTGGAGCGTTGAGATTCAGGAATGGTAAATGACTCATTTTGTAAATATGTTAATTGATTTTTCAACATACCATTCTCCTGATTCTACTGCCAAAGCAGCTGATTAATTGAATACCATTTATTTGAATTATATATGATTCCACATGATCAAAAAAGGATTAAATGGTAAATTTCGAATGTTTTACATCTTTCCTTAAAGCTACTGTTAAAAAATGAGGTGGCATTCTTTATTATGAAATCAATCGCATGAAGGGTTCTTGCTTCTATTTACAAATAAGCTTCCACTTATTTTATCGCTATTTTCTAAGTCGCTTTCATTTAGCGCATAAACACCAAGAACTATTAGTAAAAAAAGCCGTCGGCACAACCCGACAGCTTTTCATATAAACGTTTATCCCCAGAAATTACGGAGAATTTGATTTTTTTCATTCTCATCTTCAACTAATCCATCGATGTAGCGATTTTCAAATGATGTAGACATGTTATTCGAGTGAATAACTTGCACATAGTTTCTTGGTTCTAACAATTCATGTTTCAGGCTGTGCACCGATAAATGCCCTTTTACAGGGTGGCGCTTTCCTTCTAAATATTCAGCAACGTTATAAATAAGTGTATAAAAAGGCGGTGATTTGATTTTGGCAGTTGCTACTTTATCTGAATACTCGTCATAAAAATAGCCATATTGGTTGATAAGCGCCTCAGTACCTTCAACTGGCTGATGATCTTTTAGAAAATCAAAATAACCTTTGTGGTACATATCATCAGAATCAATGCGGGCGAAGTACACTTCATCATAGTCCTGAATTTCACGTTCTAATGTTTTGTTATAGGCATTCTTAGGCACGAATCTAATATTATCTGGAAGTGGATCGTGCTGTTTAAGAGCGTTCATCACATGCTCTTCTGAACGCTGATCATACTGAAGAATTGTAGTGAAATCCTGGTTCGTTTGGGCTTTAAGACTTTTGCACGTGTATTTCATGAAAATCTCCATACGATGGTCAATCCATTCCTTCGTTAAACGACTCTCATTCACATCTGTTAAAGCCCAGTTATTAAATGCGATTGGCACTAGAATTTTTCGTTTCATCATCTTCACTCTCCCAAATCCAATTCTATTTATTAGCTGCTACATTTTGGACAATCATTTCAGCCATTTGCTGTGCTCCATTCTCCTTCATAAGTGAAAGAGCACTTTTCCTCATATTTCGATTGTTCTCTTCATCAAGAGCTTCTCGAATCGCTTTTTCAAAATCAGTAGCGCCCGGATCTCTTAAGACGATTGCAGCCCCAGCATCTCCAGCGATCATGGCTCTTGCCACCTGATCATCTGTTTTTGTATTCTCGTTGGGAATTAAGATCGATGGCACTCCAAAATACATCACTTCGTGGAATGTGTTATAGCCAGTAGCTGTAACGATGAGATCAAAGGCATTGAAGTAAATCGAATTTGGATAGTCTCTTAGTGTCAGAACACGATCCATTTTTAAATCCATTCGATTACCAATAATGGATTCCCCAATTACTACGAAAACATCATCTCTCTTTAGCAGTTCATTAAGAAGAATAGAAATCGTTGAATGAATGTCATTGATTTTACCTGCTCCAAGCTGAACATACACCATCTTCATACCTTCTGGGATATTCCATTGTCGACGAACACTCTCACGATCCTTTAGCTCTTCTCGATCAAGATATAACACTGGCTCACAGTACGTTTTCATTCCTTCTTTTCGCATACTGTTTTCCCCACCAGCTTCACCTGGAACATAAACCTCGTCGAATTCTGCTTCTTTCGATTCCACTAACTCTGCTTTACCTTCTTTATGCTGTCCTCGCTTCACCCAGATCTTTCTCAATCCATCTTTTTTACGCATTGAGGCAACAAGACCCGCATAAGGAAACGCACCATCAAAAACAATCGTTTCTGGCTGGTGAATACTAATAACCGTTTCAAGATGATCACGTAGCATCGCATTCCACTGCTTTGCGCTCATTTCTTTAGGAAAGAGCATTTTGGAAGGTAAGTGGTAACCTAGAAACCCTTCTTGCAATATCAAGTGCATGGCTGAACTCGTCGTATGAAAAATAATTTTCTTAGATGGCTCAATACGCTTTACTCGTCTTGCAATAGCCAGTAATCTCGTGAGATGTCCAAGACCCGCCCCGTTAGTTGGTACAAAGAGAATGGCATTTCCATCATCGATCGGTTCAATCTCAAATGATCCAGAACCATTCTTAATTCGACCTAATTTACCATTTTTAGCGTCCCTGTAAATTTGAACAAGTCGCTTCGGAAGTCGAATGGCTCGACCGAATGATTTTGTTGATCCCATGACAGCATCACCAATTAAATATCTAGCCGACGCATTTGAATCCAAGTGGTTTACGATGTGCTGAGCACGGTTGTATTTCTTTGTGATCTGAGTAATCTGTTTTTCTTTCTTTTTCGAATCATTTTTAAGAACCTTAAGCTGTTCACTAAGCTCTCGAATTTGAAACTGTTGCTGAATCATTTGATCAAGATTCTGATTTGCCACCGCTTTTGCAATCTCATCATTTTCTTGATTGTCACTCTTTTCTTGTACCACAGGATGACTTTGATTCAACTTTTGGAGTGCTTTCTCAAGTTTCAAAATCGCAGCTAGTAGGCCACTTGTAACCTCTTGCTTGATCCGTTCTTCAGGAAGTGCAGTCCGGGGTTCTCCCAGGAAAAAGAAATAACCATCTTCAAACCCCATAGAAGTTGCTATGAAAAATTGGTTTAAGCAAAGAACAACTTCTGAAATGTCCTCTGTAATTTCTTCATTCATTGGTAATTTGACTGCAATCGTACCATTGATGTCTTCGGAAACTAAACCATGTAACGTTCCAAGAAATGCTTCTTCAAAGAACCTTTTTGTAAAGCTTCCTTCTAAAAGCACCATGTCTGTTTGGTATGAGCGTAACTCTTCTGAATGATAGAAATTCGCTTTTTGAATTATGATGTTTTCCTGAAGCTCTCGTGGCAGTGATTGATATGACTCACTCTTTCGTTGCAGCTCCTCATCAAAACGAACAAGCTCCTTCACACGTTGATCAAGTCTTGCTAGTTCTAATGAAGCTTGTGTTTCCCCATTACCAGAAAGAATAAGAAGGGAATTTGCTTTTCTTCCGCTTGCGATCATTTTGTTGTTTAAGCAACCCTCATTAATAGAAACCTCGATATTTTCTGTATAAAATGGGCTAACATCAAATTTCATGTAAAATTCTCCTTTTACTTCAATTACTTAGGATTCACACTTGAGTTTTCTTCAACATTCGTCGGTAGATCAAAGTTCTGCTGTCCACCTAGTAGCGTCACTTTACCTTTCGAATCTTTGTAGTTCTTTGTTACATTCCGTGTGTCATAAATTAGCTTAGAACGATCAATGACATAATCATAATCTACTGTTGTGTGATCAGTCGCGATGACAACTAGATCAGCGTCATCAAGGTTCTGGTCGTTCAGCTCAACGGAATAAACAACTTCTTCTCCATTCTTAAAGCTTGAAACAAACGGATCATGATAATACACGTGTGCTCCCTTATCTTCAAGAAGGCGATAAATTTCAAGTGCTGGAGATTCACGTAGGTCATCGATGTTTTTCTTATATGCCATACCCAAAATAAAGATTTTAGATCCTTTAATGGACTTCTCATTATCATTTAAAATATCTGCAGCTTGATTAAGCGCATAGCGTGGCATGTTTCCATTCACATCACTTGCAAGTTCAATGAAACGGTTATAGAAGTTAAACATCTTTGCTTTCCACGAAAGATAAGCTGGATCAAGCGGAATACAGTGTCCACCAATTCCTGGACCAGGATAGAAAGGCATATAGCCAAATGGCTTCGTAGCTGCTGCATCAATAACTTCCCAAGCATTGATTCCCATTCGATCACACATCATCGTTAGCTCGTTCACAAGACCGATATTAACGCTACGGAAAGTGTTTTCAAGAAGCTTAACCATTTCAGCAACGCTTGTTGAGCTAACAGGAACGATGTTTTCAAGGAACGAGCTATAAAGAGAGACTCCGAGTTCAAGACATGGCTTTGTTGCACCACCGAGCACTTTAGGTGTGTTTTTTGTATTAAACTGCTGGTTACCTGGATCAACACGCTCAGGTGAGAAACAAAGGAAGAAATCTTCACCCGCACGGAAAGAAGTCTTTTCTTCAATGACAGCTTTAATCAATTCATCTGTTGTTCCTGGATAAGTCGTACTTTCAAGAACAACTAGCGTTCCTTCTGTCATAAACTCAACCAATTTTTCAACAACGGCATTGATGTAAGAAACGTCTGGCTCTTTTGTTTTAGCAAGAGGTGTTGGGACACAAATACTAACAGCATCCAATTTAGAGATAACTGAAAAATCATCTCCAGGGAAGAAGTTCTTACCAATAATGGCCTCTACTTGGTTATCAGAAATGTCCATTACATAACTCTTCCCGTTATTTAGAATGTCCATTTTTTCTTTAGATACATCGATTCCATATACTTCAAAACCCTTTTGTGCCATTTCAACCGCAAGGGGAAGTCCTACATAGCCAAGTCCAATAACTCCTACACGTGCATTACCTGTTTCAAACTTCGTTAACAATGCTTCCTTCATCTCATTCATCCTTTATAAATGTAATAAATTCGTGTTGATTTGGGATTCCCCTACTTTTTCATAACGGAAGCCAGCACTCTCTGCCTGCTCCTTATTTATTAAATTCTTAGTATCATAAAGCAACGTATGACGCATCAAAGGAGCTAGAGATTTAAGGTCTAACGCCTTATATTCATTATGATCTGTTAAAATAATGAGACAATCTGAATGGCGTACAGTTTCTTCTACTGTATCAAATTGGTTTTTGATCCGCTTATCGACTACGTATGGATCATGAACTGCACACTCAATTTCCATATCTTCAAGTTCCTGCAATATAGTCAGTGATGGACTTTCACGCGCATCACCAATATTTCCTTTATAAGCAAGTCCAAGTAAAGATACTTTTGGGTTTACAACTCCTTCTGTTCGCTCCTTAATTTGGTTAGCGATCCTTTTCGGAACATCATCATTGATTGCTCGCGCTGTTTGAATCAATTTAGCATCTCCTGGACTTGCTTCAACTAGGAACCAGGGATCAACCGCGATGCAGTGCCCCCCAACTCCAGGGCCAGGTGAGTGTACATTAACCCGCGGGTGGCAGTTAGCCAGCTCGACAGCTTTCCAAATATCGCATCCTACCTGTTCTGCAATACGCGCCAATTCGTTAGCTAACGCAATATTCACATCCCGATACGTATTCTCCATTAATTTTACCATTTCTGCCGTAGTTGCATCAGTCTGGTGAATCATTCCTTTTACAAAGATTTTGTAAATTCTCTCTGTCATGATACTCGAATCAGCATTCACGCCGCCTACTATTCGATTATTATGAACAAGTTCATCCAGTAATTTACCCGGCAATACCCGCTCTGGAGAATAAGCAACATACAAATCTTTTCCGACTTTTAAGCCCGATGACTCTAGAATAGGTGACAGCACCTTCAGCGTCGTGCCAGGAGGGCTTGTTGATTCAAGAATGACCAGGTTCCCTTCCTTTAGTAAAGGCTGAATCATTTTAGCCGCCGATCGCACATAATTTAAGTTCGCCGTTTTATCAGGATTAACTGGCGTTGGTACAGCAATAATAAAACCATCTGCTGACACCGGTTCTGTTCCAAAAGTTAAATTGCCTGAATCAATTGCTTCAACCAGCATCTCACCTAGACCAGGCTCTTCAATGTGAAGCGTCTTATTTTTTAACGTTTCGATCACGTGCTCATTAATATCCACGCCATGCACTTGAACGCCGTGCCTTGCAAACATGACAGCAGTCGGTAACCCGATGTATCCAAGGCCCATTACGACAAGTTTCATAATTACAACTCCTCACTCACAGTAACTTCAGAAATTAAGATCTACGAATTCTCCTTACTTACTTCGAAAATAATTCACCATACATTTGAATTAACTTTCGGGATTCATTCGGCCAATTCAATACTTTACTCGCTTCATTACATTTTTGTACGTAATAATCGCTTCTTTGCTGAATAGCTTCAATGCCTTTTACAATGGCTAGTTCATCTTCTGCAACAGGTAGACCAAAGTCATATTCTTCTAATAAATAGGCTTTCCCTGGATGGTTAGAAGATACTACTGGAAGCCCCATTAACATATATTCGAATATTTTATTAGGTGTAGAATAATAGTTATTTTCGCTTACATTTTCGTACATCACGAGTCCAATGTCTGCTTCCTTTGTTAGTGAAAGTATTTCTGAAGGCGGTACTTTAGGATGAAAATGCACTCTTGAAGTGAGCTTCTGTTCGTCCACTAAACGCTCAAGTGCTTCCTTTATATCGCCATCGCCAAGCAAAACAAGGTGATACGGATCAGGTAAATGATTCATGGCTCTGACACAAAGCTCAATTCCGCGATTTTTCGAGAATCCTCCTTGATATAGAAGAATGATCTTATCAGTAGGTATTCCAAAAAGATGATGAAAATAATGATCATTTTTACGCTCTTGTTCCAAACGAAGGAGCGGTATATTCTGCAAATAAATTGAGGGTGGTAGCTCGCCATAGCGTTTATTGAATTTATCGATCAAATACGGATTTACGGTAATAAAACGATCAACATGTTTCATTAACTTGCCTTCCAAATAATAACCAAAACGTCGATCAAGCGGGTTGCGACCGGTCATTTCATTAAAAAGTTCATGTGAGTCGTAAATCAACTTGCTATGAAAATGTTCTGCTAAACGCTTACCGGTATCGAGCGTATTTAAATCGTGACAGTGAATCGCATGAATGGTTTCAGAAGCCATCGTTCCCTTTACTTTTTTGTAAAACTCGTAGCTGGCATATTGATCCTTCGCCAGCTTTACGGCTGGATTTCTAACCATTTTCGCTACAACAGATGGTTTTCGCGACGGTCCAGTAGCCATTCCCTTCTTTGCCTGTTTTGTTGAAATGGCTAGCTTATTAATCTTGATCAATTCATGCAAAAAAGGCGGATCAGTATCAAATTCATTTAAACAGCAAATGGTTACCTGATAGCCACTTTCGGCAAGCGCAATGGCTTCACGTTGAACCCGTGCATCGTAATCAATGTCTTTAAAAAGAACCATTAAGATGTGCTTCATTTTTTCTTAGCCTTCATAAACTCATCATACTGCTCGACAATTTCTTTCGTATCTCCAACCGCTTTTTGCTCACCGCGGTGAATCCAGACAACCCGATCACAGATCTGCTTCACAAGACCTGATGAATGCGTAACGAGAATAACGGTCCGATCCTGTTGGATTTTCTCTAATATGGCATCTTTACATTTTTTCTGGAACGCAGAGTCCCCTACCCCGAGAACTTCATCAATCAATAGAATTTCTGGGTCAAGCATAATAGCAGTAGAGAACGCAAGTCTTGCTCTCATACCGGATGAATACGTTCTTACCGGTTTATAAATAAAGTCGTCTAGCTCGGAAAATTCAATAATCGCTTCAAGGTTATCATCGATTTTCTTTTTGCGATTTCCTAACAGAAGGGCATTTAGGTAAATATTCTCGATTCCGGATAACTCAGGTTGAAACCCTGCACCAAGAGAGAGTAGCATCGGCCGCTTCCCTTCAACATGATAAGCCCCCTGATCTGGTTCAATTAAGCCACTCATGAGCTTTAAAAGGGTACTCTTTCCTGAGCCATTTCGACCGATAATACCAAGAACCTCACCTTTCTTTACAGTGAAATCTAGACCCTTTAATGCCCAAAACTGCTTTTTTTCTTTGCTAAGCAATTGTTTCAATGGATTATCTGAATGCTCAGGGTAAGAAACCCAAATATCTTTAAGTTCAATAATGTCCTTTTTCAATTAAATCACCTTGGCATATTGTTTGTCGTATTTGTTCAAAATGCGTAGTCCAATAAACAAGAGAACTAATGAGAGCCCTAATATAATGAAGAGGTTGTCCCATAGTGGCTGTCCTTTGTATAAGAAAATATTTCTGTAGGAAACTAGAAAATCTGTGAACGGATTTAAGTAAAGATAACCCCTAATATCCGCAGGAACCCTTTCCATTCTGAAAAGAACGGGTGATAAGTAAAGCAATGTTCGTGAAATGTATTGCATCATATTCTTGATATCTTTCATGTACACTCCGATATGAGCCATAATGATCATGATCGGGAGTAATAAAAGAAGGTTCAATACTATTAATATAAAGAAATTCAACGCATTAAAGGTCAATTCCACTCCACTGAAGTAAAGGAATAAAACCATAATGAACGAACTTACAAGAAACTTGAAAGTGTTCACGCCAAGCCTAACCAAAATAAACGTTAGTTTTGGCACGTATACCTGCTGCAGAATTCTCGCTTTTGACGAAATAGCAGTAGTTGCATCGACCATACACGCCGTTGCCCATTTTAATGGAATTAATCCAGTGAATAGATAAACAGCGTAATCGTCTCCACCTCGATCTAATACAATCCCAACGAGAAAATAATAAATCGCCATATACAGAATTGGATCGACAATCCACCATAATGTTCCAAGGTATGTTCTAGCTGTATTCGATTTCAGCTCGGATACGGTTAGGTGATAAAGCAAATCCTTGTTGTTTCGCCAATCATTAAGTAATTTTTTAATCATTCGCTTGTTAACTCCTAATCTAACTGCATTTATATTTCCAAACGTCATATTATATTTTATATAATTCCGCTCCTGTCGTCTACCAATATCAGAAGCGTGGCATCCTAGGTAATAACCCTTGCTATATCGACTTTTCTCTACACTTTTTCGCTCATCTCCCCCTTTATTCAACCGTAATTTACAAAATCTTAACGTTTCTCAAAAAGTAGAAACGATTAACTTATTCTTTCATAATCCAACCTGAATTACCATCTTTTGTCGAATAACTTTTGGAGTTCTCCCACAATAAAAAAGCAGCCCAGTCGGCTGCTTTTTATTGTCTTATTCGATTTTGGTTAATTCCGCTATTTCTCTTTCAGCGTTTTCTTCTGTTGTTTCATATACTTGCTTAATCATTCCCACACTTTTTGCATAGAAAATCGTCATGATCATTTGATCTTGCCTTTTAGTAACTTGAATTACGTCATGAAAGCTGCCATAAGGAACTTCAACTTTATCCACCGTTGTTATTTCTATTCCATCTTGTTTTTCGGAACGATCGAACAGCGTCTCTACTTCCTCTAATGACTCGTATCCATTTAGTACACTTTCCTTACTACTTGATTGACTTTCTTCTACGATGGAAGCTCGATTTTTCGTCCATTGAACTACCTGAGTTGTTTCCATGTCACCAAGGGTAATAACTCTTTGAATATATTCTTCATTTTGATCAACAATGTATTCTGTAAAGAGCTGTTTCCCTTGTGACTTGAACGTTTTGGTTACACCTGTTTCAGGTCGATACATCATAAAATTCATTTCGCTACTTTCGCTCGTTTCTCCGCTGACCTTACTCGTTTCACTTGAGCCATTTTTCAATGACGCTGTCCCACACCCAGTCGTAAGAAGTATCACTAGAAGTAAACTTATTCCTATTTTTTTCATATCGGCCTCCATACTTAAAATAACTATAAAAGTCCTTAATTAGTACAATCGATTAGCCACCTGGTTTTTAGGCTTATCCTGAACTTTTCCACCTACAGTGAACAGTGATGTTACCCGATTCTTCATTCCATATTCAAATAGAGCATCTTGAACAGATGAATTCAATTCATCGTGTACAAGTATTAGCGGCGAACCTTTTTGTGAAGCAATCGCGGAAGAAACCAGGGCATCCGGGAAGTCCTGACCTATTGAAAGGAGCACGGTGTCTGATGCCATTTCATCACTGAATTCATTTAAAATAGCAGAAAGCGTTTCATATCTTGTTTCGCCAGCCAAACGCTTCACAGTAGTGCCATTCAAGTTTCTCAACTGTTCTTCTAGATTTGAAGAAATTGCAGCTTCGCCACCAAGGATAGCTGTTCTCTTTCCTTTTACATACAAGAGAGCTTCCGCTGTTATTTTTTTCTTATCAGTTAGAATAATCGCCCAATCGGTTGATGAAGCGATTGGTGCGCTTGCCAGCGCATCTGCATAGCTCAAGCCATTCGCTACAAACACACCTTCAACATGATCAAGTTTCTCATTAATCATAGAGTTTGTTTCATACCGATCGATTCCACCAATTCGTTCTACTGATACCCCTAATTGTTTCACTTGCTTTTCAACCTTATCTGAGATCGCATTTTCTCCACCAACCAAAAGGGCTTTATTAGCACCCAATCGATTGATTTCTTTTTCGGAAAAGGGGTCAAGTGAAGAGCCTCTAGTTAACAGGATAGGCGCGTTTCCTAGTTGGGCAGCAAGAGGGCCAACAGAAAGGGCATCTGCATAACCTAATCCATTCGTAAGGACAACTGTCTTTTCTTCTTTACTACTTTTAAATCCATTAGGATAAATTTCTTTTGATATTTTTACAGCTGTTTCAAATCGGTCGCTTCCAAAGAGGGTTTTACTATTAAGAGTCTTTGTAACATTTTCTCCGGAAATGTTCGTCCAAAGAATATCAGAAGACGATCGATTGATCACTTTTACATTTTTCATTACTTTAGCCGCTGCAATGGCCTGACCCTTTTCATAATAATTACCGTGACTTGAGCCATCATTGTTCTGGATTTGATAAGGGCGCGTTAAATAATTCGACCACTCAACCGTGCCATGCTTCTTATCAATCACTTTCGTATTTTTTCGCTCTTTTGCATAAATAATGGCATCCGAAAGCTCAGTAAACGACTCAGCTTCAGCTTTTCCTTTACTAAACACCTCATAGTTTACTTTAGTAGAATCATAGATCGTTTCCTGCTTATCTTTATCAAATACCGTGACATTCTTAAGCGTCTTAGCGAAGGTTATCGCATCATCTCGTGAAGTGAATTGCTTAATTTCATTTCCGCTACTGTCTTTCACTTCAAACACTTTAAAGAATTTAATTGCAGCCTGAGCAAGCGCATCAGCTGCATCATTTTGGAAACGGGTTGTTTTGATCAGATTTTCTTCTGAAGGATTTGACATATAGCCAAGTTCTACGAGCACAGACGGCATCTGTGCATTTCGAATAACAAAGAAAGCCTGATCATTTTGGATACCCTTATCGAGCAACCCGGTTTTACTCAGCACTTGCGGGTGAACGATACTAGCTAACCTGCGACTTTCAGATTCAAAGTTAACTTGAATGGGATCTGGTGGGTATTCCTCATCCCATGCTGCCGCTTTACTATAATAGTAGGTTTCATATCCTTTTACGAGCGTGCTAAAAGGGTAGGCATTGTGATGAATGGAGATAAAAAGTGAATTGTCATTATTCCCCTTTACGTAATTGTTTGCGATTTTCGTTCTTTCAATCAAATCTTCCTTTGAATCCTTCGCAAAATCTCGATCCGTTTGTCTTGTCATAAATACCTTGATATCGGTTCCTTGCAATTTTTCTTTTAGTTTTAAACCGATTTCAAGTGTCCCAACTTTTTCATAAAAGCCTGTTTGATCCCCAGAATAACCAGACGTACCTGTAAAACGTCCCCCATGTCCCGGATCAATAACTATGTATTTTTCTGCTGCAGCAAATGACGGACTGAACAAAAACACGATCAACAAAAGAAAAAAATGAACAATTAACCTTTTCTTCATATCCCACTCTCCTATCATGGTAATCTATTACATTTTATTATAGTATGACTGGAACTTCTATGCTCCTTGACAAATTATTCTAAAATGTGTGATTTGGATGATATAACATTTGCATCAAAAAAGCCTTTCTGCACTCTAAGCAGAAAGGCTTCTCATCATTTATTCAACAAATGGTGCGGGCTTCGTTTCAGATACTCCATAATAATATAAAATCGCCTCAACGATTCGCTTAGATGCTTCACCGTCTCCATAAGGATTAGATGCTTGAGACATTTTGTAATACTCTTCCTTATTTGTGAGAAGAGTCGATGCCGTGGAATAGATCGTCTCTTCATCCGTTCCAACAAGTTTTAGTGTACCCGCTGATACGCCTTCAGGTCTTTCCGTATTTTCTCTTAATACAAGAACAGGTGAGCCAAGAGATGGGGCTTCTTCTTGCACACCACCTGAATCCGTTAAGATCAACGTAGCTCTTGATGCAAAATTATGAAAATCAATCACGTCAAGAGGTTCAGTTAAATGAACACGTGACTGTCCACCTAGCACTTCATCCGCTAACTGTCTAATAGCTGGATTTAAATGAACAGGGAACACCACATGCACATCATCATATTCATTTATAATACGGCGAACTGCTTGAAAAATATTCCTCATAGGTTCTCCATGATTTTCTCGTCGGTGTGAAGTAAGCAGGATCATTCTCTTGCCATCAATTTGTTCTAAAAGTGAATGAGAATAATCCTCTTTCACAGTATGCTTCAAAGCGTCAATTGCTGTATTTCCAGTAATATAAATATGTTCTGTATCTTTTCCTTCATTATATAAATTATCAAATGCTCGCATCGTCGGTGCAAAATGCAAATCAGCAAGCACACCGGTCATCATACGGTTCATTTCTTCTGGATATGGCGACATCTTATTAAAAGACCTTAGACCAGCTTCCACGTGACCTACAGCTACTTGATTATAAAAAGCAGCTAGACTTGCAGCAAACGTCGTCGTGGTATCACCATGAACAAGTACGAGATCGGGCTTTTCTTCCTTCATGATCGAATCTAGACCATTTAAGGCTCGCGTTGTAATATCAGCAAGCGTCTGTTTGCTTTTCATGATATTGAGGTCATAATCTGGCTCTATCTCAAAGATAGATAAAACTTGATCAAGCATTTCTCGATGTTGCGCTGTTACAGCAACAAGTGGCGTAATAAATTGTGGATGCTTTTTTAATTCGTTCACTAGCGGCGCCATTTTTATCGCTTCAGGTCTTGTCCCAAATACACTCATTACTTTAACAGGTGCCATGTTGACTCTCCTTTTGGTCGAATGATGGTGCACGTTTAGTACCATCTTATTAAAACACACATAAAAAAGCAAAAGCCTTCCTATTCATAAGGAAGGCTACCTATTTAGTGACCACTGAAATAATCCACGATAAATTCTCCCCAAACGTCAAAGCCTTTATCATTTGGCCTTGAGTCTACTAAATAGTCTTCTATTTCTGTACTATCAACAACTGGCCAGACTGACCAATGATCCAAATAAATCAGGTCATTCGCCTCAGCATAATTTCCTAACGCATTGATTTGAATATTATAATAGCCGGGGTCCGCAATTGGGTTAGAGGGCATTAGCATAATGCTCACACCAGGTAACGACTCGTTTAATTCTGACATAACAGTCGAAAGATTCTTGTGCCCTTCATCAATAATAACCTTCCCATTGTCATTTAACGTAAAGGCTTCTAATACAACAATATCTGGCTTTTCGTCGATAACATCATCATATAACTCATCCTGAACAATCGTCTTTGTTGTCGCTTCTTCGAAGGTGAACACCTCCACAGTAAAAGCCCCTTTCCAAAACGACTCTTCCAAACCTTTTTCAACGCTTTGCTTGAGTCCATTTTTCTTTGTTCCAATCGATTCAGACCCAACAATAGCGACTGAAATCGGATCATTAGAAGACATTATTTTCTCCTGTACCTGCTCTGGAAAATTGGAAACAAGTTTTTTTAAATCCTTATCACTTACCGGCTTTTCATTAAGTTCACTGTTTCGAGTATCTACATTCGAGTTTGAATCGACTTCTGCACTAACAGTCTCACCTGTTTGGGCAATCTTATCGTCCCAATGAAATTTTCCAGCTATTACAAGTGCTAGACACCCAATGATCGCAATCAATAATACTACATTCTTCATACATTCCCCCTGAAATCTGTCGAATAATGGTATCTATTAATATTATTGTAATAAAGGGAAAATGATTGCAAGTATAAATTAAAAAAGCCGCTCTTTTTTAAGAGAGCGGCTTTTTAGAATAATTACTTATTTAACCATTTGTTTAGTTGATTTTTCACATCTTTGTTCACGGCATTTTCTCCACCAAGCACTTTCGCTCCAGATACATCCGTTGTTGTAAAGTACTTAACAAGATAAGATTCAATCTCTTTCGGGATTTCATCACTCTTCACAAGGAACATACTACCTTGATCTTTCACAACAAGTGGTGCAGCTGCAAGTGCATCCGGGAAGTTCATTCCATTTGCAACAAACAGTTGATCTGTATTTGTACCTAGTTCTTTATGAATTTCAACAAGCGTACCAAAACGGTTTGCTCCCGCAAGGCGTTTTGTCGTAAGCGATAGTTCATCAGTCATATCAACTACCTCATCTGAGATTACCGCATCCCCACCAAGAACATATACTTGCTTACCTTTCATTAGCTTTTTCGCATCTTCAGTAAGCGTTTTTCCATCAGTCAGTACAATTGGCATATCGTTAGCACCAGCAATGGAAGCTGCACTTAGGGCATCTGCGAAGTTTTTACCAGTAGCAAGGAAGACCGCTTTACTAGTTGAACCTTTTTCAGCAAGCTTATTAATAATTTGAACGTTCGTATCATAACGAGTGTCTCCGCTAAGGCGCTCGATATCAGCTGTACTTACGCCAATGTTTGCAAGCTGAGTGTTTACTTTCTTCGAGATTGCATTTTCGCCACCAAGAATCATCACATTCTTAGCTTTTAGGCGAGAAATTTCGTTTAGAACTTCATCTGAAAGCATACCATCTTTATTAGCAAGTAAAATTGGTGCATCGTAAGCACTTGCTAATGGTCCAGCAGATAGTGCATCCGGGAAATTAAATCCAGTTGCGATGAATACTGTATCAGCAGTAGTACCTTCTGGGTACATTTGCTTTGATACTTCAATAGCTGTTTCAAAGCGATTGTCCCCTGCTACCACTTCTACCATATCGCCATCTGTTTCAACCGGTACGATTGAAAGAACTTCACCAGTCGCTTTATCTTTCAAGAATACTCCAGCTGTATATTTACCACTATTTTCTGGTGTCGTAATTTTCACATCCGTCGTTGCTTTCTTACCTACCCCTAAATCAAAGCTAGACTTACCAGTAACTTCAATCTTACCGGCACCTTTTTCACCAGCTTCAAGCACTTTCGCTTCTGTAACAGAGAGGTCGAAATCTGTAGTATCTCCAACCGTTGAATAACCTTCTACACGGATTGTATATTCACCATCTGGAAGATTTTTAACAGAGAACGATTCTTCAGAATCTCCGTCTGCATCAATGGCAATATAATCCCCAATCGTTTTACCATCTTTTGAACGATAAAGGTAAAGATCAAGATCATCGCCCGCATCACTCGTATTGCCGATTGCTACATCGAGAGAAATATTATTCTTCAAGGTCATTGTCTTATCATAGACGCCACCTTCACCTTTGACTGTTTCACGGCTTTTCATTGTTTCAGGCTTACTAAATGCGCCGCCTACTACTTCTACTGAGCGTTTCGTAGATAAGTAGTTTTCAAATGTGACAGATTTAGATACTTCACTTCCCGGCATAGCGCTACCAAGCGCAATTCTTCCTGGGCTAGATACAATATCCTGAACGAATGCTTCTAGTTTAAATTTGTTCATATCAAGGTCGTCTTTTGGAGCTGCAGTACCATAGACCGCTACTTCCCAAACACCAGACTTTGGACTTTTCGCAACATAGTCTTCTACGCCAATACCATCATAACCAGCATACCCCTGGAATGCGTTAACCTGATCACCATCAGGATTCATAACAAGCATGCGAACACGTCCCTGGAATTCATCGTTTTCTTTAAGAGCTTCCAAGGCAAATCGCACTTCTTGTGCGCCTTCTTCAACGTTAAAGAAATAACTCTTCGTCTTCGAAGACTGCACTTCATCTTCATGTGTTAAACGGAAACGATCTTCAGAAGTAAAGTCTTCTCCAAGTATGATGGTTTGGAAAGAACGTGCTTCTGCATAAGCGGTATCTGGATCATCGATCAAAAGTGTGCCTGCATTAACACCAATATTCATCTTGCTCTTATCATACTTCACAGTCATTTCCTTAAATTCACCTGGTGCAAGTTTAATGCTTTTCACAGAAGGAGTAAACCAATCAGAGTTTGATGAAATGTTAAGGTTTTTCGTCTCATCTGTTGGGTTTTCTACCATTACTTTAACTTCTTCAGGTACTTCTTTGTTTCGAACATAAAGTCCTGGTCCACCAGAAACTTTTTCACCGTGGTAAACCGTTACATTGACTTCTTTTACTTCATTAATAAAATGCTTGCGAATGTATTCATAGGCTGCGGGTACATCAATTAGACCAGCACCTTCTTGAACACGAGTGTAGCCGTCCACATGAACAGCTGTTTGAATAAGTGCTTCACGAGCAAGCTCATAATCGAATGGAATACGATCTTTAAGGGCAGCTTGCTTTAGTGTTGCTACCGCTCCGGCTACATATGGAGAAGACATACTTGTCCCTTGAAGAACTTCGTAATTACCTAAATGCTCTGGGAAAGAAGCATAAGCAGATCCCGGTGCCACAAAGTCTGGTTTTTGTTGACCATCTTCCGTCGGTCCGTTTGCAGAGAAGTACCATAAACCTTCACCTTGTACTGGAGATCCATCTGCATTTTTCCCATATGGGTAGTATCCATACTCAGTTGCCCACATCTTACTGTTAATGTATGCTCCAATCGAAAGAGCTTTCACTCCATCACCAGGAGCACCTACAGAATCCACGCCGGGTCCATCATTACCAGCAGAAGTGACATAAATCGTATCGAATAGCTCGCCCATATCTTCAATGATTTTCGCATAAGCACCGGATCCATCATTAAGGTCTGGTGAGGAGCCAAGACTCATGTTTACGACATCTGTACCAAATCCACCTAACTCTTCAGGTACAGCAGCAAGATACATTGCATTGGCAATACTCCAGCCGTAAGTTCTGCCGGCGGAGTCAAATACTTTTAGACCGTATAGATCTGCCCCAGGTGCTACACCTTCAGCTGCTACAGCGCCAGTTTCATTTTCTCGGTCTGGCCCATTTGCAGCCGTAATACCAGATACGTGTGTACCATGACCGTCACCATCAAAGAAAATTGTCGCAACTGGGAATGGATACAATGTTGAATCTGGGAATTGATGACCTTGATAAGTAGGACTAGGACTTGCAATTCTAAAGTTAGCACCAGCTACTTTGTCTTCGGGGTTAAGGTCCATGTTATCAACATCGCCCTCGCCATATGCTTTTTCGTCAGTGAAATCTTTGTCCTGATCGATATCGATATAGACTTTGTCATCTACGAGAAGAACATCGAAATTAGCATCTCCTGTTCCATCTCCATTTAAGTCTCTATACAACGGCTTGCCTTTTCCATCTACATCATAAGATGCTGGATTCAACGTACCGAAATAATATGTATCGTCTTCCGCATCAATACCTTCTGTTTTATATGTGTCTTCTTCTACAGTAATAGAGTCGCCTTCAGCTGCTTCCTGCTGAAACCACACGTCTCCTTCTCCTACTGTATCTACGACGCCTTTAATTTTAGAAGAAATAATTTCGCCTTTTTCATTATATTGAGTAAAGGCTTCGTGGCCTGGATCGACACCAGTGTCAATAATCCCTACTTTCACTCCTGTTCCATCATACTTGTCGTGGAATTCATCAACACCGGTTGCTGAGTGAGTTTCTTCGGTTGCAGGTTTAACAACATCTTCAGGGTTTTTCACTTTCGGTTTAAGATCAGTATCTTCTTTCGGACCTTCATCCAGCACGATTTCATTGTTCGCCCCGAGCATACCAACAGAGTCTAAACGATATACCTGCAGAACTTTATTTGTTGGAACTTCAGCAAGATACAAGTAGTTGTTTGTATTCTTCTTTACTTTCACTCCAAGTTTTTCAAGCTCTTTTGTAAGATCAGCCCCACCGTGTTCGTTTGCAACAATAATCAATTCCTGTTTTGATTGTTCACTTGCAGCAAGTGAGGCAATCTCCTGTGTGACAGGAAGCTTAAATTTCTTCGTTTCTGTTAAAGCAGCCTCAGCTTTTTCTGGATTATACGTCATTCCCGCGAATGAAGAAGCAACAAGAGAAGCGCCCGCAACAATAGTTAGGACTTTTTTCTTAAACGTCATTTAATTAAATCCCCCTTAGTAATTTGTGAAGTTCCTGCAATCGATCCTCCTTATGAGCGGAATTATTATAATAATTCACTATTTTCAGTTTAATTATAAAGAGATTAAGAGTCAATCTTTAACTGTTAAAATTGTGAAATTTTTTGATAATTTGTAGATATTTTAGGACTTTTGTCCATAAAAGCTTAATAATGACGTAATGAATAAATCCTCTCAAACGCTCAGTTAACTAGATAACATAAAAAGAAGCGTCAGTATTTTCACTGACGCTTCTTTTTTATTGAACAAGCATTTGATCAATATCCCAGGCTTTTGTTTGATTAATGGCTGCTGGACCACCTAGAATCCGATATTGATTTATTCCTTGATTATTTAAATAGAGAATGGACTTCTCTAAAGCATTATTCTCTCTAGTAGGGTGAACCAAAATAATAGAATGACCTGATAACGATGCAGCTGCCCCACCAGTTAAGGCATCTGGAAACTTAAGACCAGTAGCAAAGTAGACTTCCTCACTATTTTCTGCTACTCCAAACCTTAGCAATACTTTGAAGTTTGTATCAAAGCGGTCTTCTCCCCCAATTCTCTCCGTATTGGAAGATGGGATTTGAGAGTACACACTCTTACCGATGATCGATTCTCCACCAATAACATAAGCTTTGTCTGGATCAAGCTCGTTCAAAAAAGCCTTCGTTTCAGCTGGTAAAAAATCACTTTTCGTAAAAAGTACAGGGGCTCCGAGCCTTGATGCGAAAGATGAAATAGACAAAGCATCTGGGAACTTTTCACCAGAAACGATGAATGCTTCTTTTGTCTTTTCACTACCGACGATATTCGCAATTTTAGTAGCTGTTTCATAGCGGTTATCTCCTGCAATGCGTGTACTCGAAATCCCTTCCGCTTTAAGCTGTTCTGTAATTGCTTCAGGAATTGCATTATTCCCACCTATAACTAAAACATGATTAGCAGATAACCTACTAAGTTCCCTCATTACATTGATTGATAGACTATTTTTTTTCGTGAGTAGAATCGGACTACCAAGCATAGAAGCAAGCGGTGAAGCGGCTAAGCTATCAGGAAATTCATCTGAGCGAGCAAGTACTACGAAGCGACCTTTCTTGTTATCGCCTCCAATGGATAGCGTTTGTTCCTCCAACGTAGTCCAATTATTTTTGGAAATTTCGATTGCTGTATCAATTGCAGTGTCACCATAGATACGGTTATACTCTGTTACGCCGTTGATAGCTCCTTCCATATTTAACACGCCACTTCCAAGGTCGTATGAACTAGTCAGAGCACTAGCCGTTTGCTTTAATAATTTAAACGTTTGCTTATTCGTTAAATATGGAGCATATTCCTTTAGTAACACACCTGATGAAGCGACAATTGGCGCAGACATACTTGTACCTTTATCAAAAGCATATTCTCCATTCAATGAAGTACTATAAATGTCCGTGCCAGGAGCGGAAATATCAACTAATGCTCCATAATTTGAAAATGAGGCTTTTTCTTCGGTCCCTGTTTTAACAGAGGCTACAGCTAAAACATCAGGATATGCCGCTGGAAAAACCACTCCAGAATCATTATCATTACCGGCTGCACCTACGATAAGAATATTTTTTGAAATCGCTTCTTCAATTACAGTTCTTAGAGCAAACGAGTTATTATAGTTTCCTAAACTTAAATTAATTACATCTGCATCATGATCAATTGCATAACGAATACCTTGAACAACGGTTGATAAATTACCAGTACCGTTTTCTGTCACTTTAATTGGCATAATCGAAGTTCCACGAGAAGGAGAAACTACCCCTAGTTGATTGTTCGTTACAGCTCCAATAAGTCCAGAAACTTTTGTACCATGACCATCAATATCCTGAACCGATTTAGACGGTTCCACTAGGTTAATCCCATCTACAAGATTTGGTTTTAAATCTGGATGAGTCAGATCAACTCCTGAATCAATTACCGCAACCTTTAATGAACTTGATTCAACATTAGCAAGCTCCCACCCTTTTATGAGATGAATTTGATCGATCCACGGCTTTTGATATGATAAAAAAGTGTCGTTGGGTTGTACTGAATCCATTAAATAAACTGGTTGGTCCATTTCGACATGCTGAACATCTTTATTTGCTTCAAATTGTTCAATCATTTTATCTACTTCATTGACAGGTACATTAATCACTTCTACTTTGGTAGAAAGTTTCGAATCTCTTGATGGACTTTTAGTCTGTTCATATGTAACAAGAATACGCTCTGTCTCATTATCAGATTCCGCTTCTGATAATTCAGGATTTACTGAAAAGAAGAAACTGCATAATAACAAAAGAAAAATAGTTTTTGACTTCAGTTGTGACACCTCTCCCATGATTGAATAACTTCATTTCTGCTATCTCTAGTCTATAACGAATTTTCGACAAATCACTAGAATAGTATCACAATAAGAGTTAGAAAAAAATGGTTTAGGGGAGTAAAGTCGCATTTATTTGGGAGTTTTATCGCTGAAAAAGGGGTTAAACACGTTCGTGTAGAAGGTTTTGGTGTTGTTGCTGGATTGCCTGGAGTTTTTCTTCGAGGTTATGTTGCTCTTTCCGCATATTTCCAATAATTTGAATCAAACTCGTGATCATTGTTTCTACGCGTTCTAACCGATCTTCTTGCATTTTCGACACCTCCTTTTCATTTTCATCATTTTACCATATAATGGTCTGTATCGTTCGAAAATTCTTTCGACAAACTCATGTTGGGAAAACTGCGTCGAAAATAGGCATTTAAACCCTATAAATTCGTTTATATTTCCCAACCTCAAAACTATTCTCTTTTCTGAGAATTTTTAGTAAACTGTAATCAAATAGTTCTAGGAGAAAGGGAGCAAAGAATGATTGGAGCAAAAATCCGATACTTCAGACAAATGAAAGGCATCACTCAAGAACAACTTGCTTCCGGTATCTGTTCTATTCCTTATCTAAGTAAGATTGAACACGGACTTGCCCAGCCAAGTGAAGAACTTGTCGAACATCTATGTAATGAGCTAGGTGTCTCTTTAGAACAGGTTGATGATGAAGATAAAATCTCAGAAATGACTAAGTATCTAAAAGACTGGTACAGAGAAATGAGAATAAGAGATCTCGAGCAAGTTGAAAATAAGAAGAAAAAGATCGAAAAAGAGTTTGAGAATATTGAAGATCCCATACTACTTACTACTTATCTTTTATTTAAATTTCGCTATCATCTTCTTAATTTAGAATTAGATAAATCTAATACTTTACTTGAGCGATTATATATAGTTCAAGAAAGCTTAAATCATGATCTAGAATTCTACTATTATTATTTTTTAGGATTGTATTATTACCAATTAAAGAAATTTAGTGATTCTCTAGAAGTCTACAAAAAGGCAGAAAAGCTTAGTAAAACTATGAACCTAGATGTAGGGGAACTGAGTGAATTCTATTATCAAAAAGCGCTGGTTCATGGAAGGCTATATCAAGTAGCATTATCTAATAATCACGCTGTCAAAGCTCTATCATTATTTAATCAAGAGTATAATTTTAAAAGAAGTGCTGATATTGAAGTTCTACTTGGAATAAATAATTTAAGAATATTAAATTATGAAGAAGCTACAAATCATTTCAAAAACACTTTGAAATATGCTGAATCATTTAATGATAAGTACTTAAAAAGTATTGTTTACCACAACTTAGGTTTGGTATCCGCTGCCATGGGTTTATCACTTGAGGCTTTGGATTATTATAAATCTGGTCTTCAATATATTAATGAAGATGACTCTGAAGAAGTAGTACAGACTATTTACTTAATTGCTACTGAATATAGTAAATTAAATAAAATAGAGAATGCAGAGAATTGGCTAGCAACAGGATTAAAGCAAGCTCTGAATAATGAAGTTATTAATTACGTGTATCATTTCAAAATTTTAGAACATCATGTTAAACAAACATATAACTCTGATTATGAGGTCCTATTAAAAGAGGAGGCTATCCCTTATTTTGAAGAGAAACAATCTTGGAAATACGTTACTGATTATTGTGAAAAACTAGCTGATTATTATAATCATTCATCGCAATACAAAAATGCTAGTTATTATTATCGTCTGGCCAATGATGCCAGAAAAAAAATCATTAACTAAATTAAAGGAGAGAATGAAAATGAAAAAATTCGCTATCACTTTGGCAACTGTTTTTGCTTTAACAGCTTCTGTAATTGGTGCTTTGGATCATGAGAAATTCCCACAATCTAGTGAAGTACAAACAGAGCAAGTAAATATTTAATTTGAGAAAGGGAGGGATATTCCTCCCTTTTTTATTTGCCCTTCCATCCTCCACAACGCTATACTAATCATAATTTAATTCGAATAGGAGAGTGCTAATATGGCTTTTTATATGTTTGATGTTGATGGCGTTCTAACAGATGAGAATGCTAGACCAGATAAAGAAGTTGTTAAGATGATTGAAAAGCTAGCTACAGAGGGACATATTCTTTCTTTCGTCACAGGGCGTTCTAGAGGTTGGCTTTCCGATCACCTTTTCCCTCTATTTGATGATGAAATTGACTGGTCTTCCCTATATTGTGTTTCTGAGCACGGGGCGATAAAAGGGCGCGGAACCGATATTTCTTCCTGGGAGCTAGATGAGGAATATGTGATCGCGGATGAGGTAAAAGATAAACTATATAAAGTTAGTCAAAAAGAACAATATGATGGTCTTATTCAATGGGATCAGACGAAAGAATCGATGGGTACGGTTGAAGCTGTTCATGGTGATCCTGGTGATAAAGAGCACTTAAAGAAAACACGAGAAGCTCTTCAGGAATACGCAGATGATGTAGATTCGATTTCTTCTAAATCTGGTAATAAAACAGTCGTTTCCACTTATGGGGTCGATGTGATTCATCCAGATCTGTCTAAAAAAATTGGAGCGACGTGGATTATTGATGAAATCCAATCTGCCGATAAAGTGTTTGTTTTTGGAGATAGCAGCGGGGATATGGTTATGGCTGTAACAGCCAAAGAGCATGAATTAAATAACATTACGTTTCATTGGGTTGGAGAAGGTGAAACACCACAAGAAAAGAATATCACTTCAATTTCAAGCAAGAAGTCCTATTCAGAAGGAACGAAGGAACTTCTAGAAAAGCACATTGGCTAATCCAATGTGCTTTTTTGTATTATACTAGCTCAACTGGTTGATTTTTATCAATAGATTCATAGCAAGCTTCTATCGTTTTCAAATTATTTACTGTCGCTTCGCCGGAATATGATGGGATATGCTGATTTTCAACACAACGCGTAAAATGTTCAACCATAAGTGTATACTGCTCACCTTCAACCTTTTCTTCTCTCACGTTGCCTTCGCTATTTTTAATTCGAATTAAACCACCAGCTCCAGGCGCGTCTGGACGGTATGCAAATGGAACATGAATACTTCCTTTTGTACCAAGAATTTCATAGGAATTGCTCATTTGTCGTTCAAAGCTACAATCAAATGAAGCTGTTACTCCATTTGCAAACGTAAAGATTCCTGCAGCCGAAAGATCTACGCCAACTTCCTTAGGAATGGAAGCCTGAGCGTAAACTTTTAATGGTTCGCTTCCAATTATGAACCTAGAGGAGTGAATACAGTAACATCCCACATCCCAGATGCTGCCACCACCTAGTTCACTGTTGAGACGGATGTTATTTGGTTTGTCACCGATATAAAATGAAAAATTAGTACGCATATGCTTGACGTCACCAATTTCACCTGAAGCAATCACTTCTCTTACAATTTCATGTTGGGGATGGAATTGATACATAAATGCTTCCATAAAAATAACACTGTTGTCTTCACAGGCTTGCACCATTTGCATGGCATCACGGGCTGTAATGGCAGCAGGCTTTTCGCATAGTACGTGCTTTCCTTTTTGAGCCGCTGCAATTGTCCATTTTTTGTGTAATGTATTTGGAAGTGGAATGTAAACCGCATCGATTGATTGATCATCTAGCATCGCTTCATAACTGTCATGATAATGCTCAATGCCCATTTCTGCTGCAAATTCTCTCGCTCGACCACTACCGCTAGCAACACTCACCACTTCAGCACCTTGAGCATTTTGAATAGCTGGAATAACCGCTTTTCTAGCAATATTGGCTGTTCCCATAATACCAAATCTAATTCCCATATTTAGCACTCCCTTTCTAAGTATATCTATATAATTTTACCATATTATCCCACGAAGCAGACTACATCAAATTCTTTCATTCTTCCTACCCTTCTACCCCCAGCGTAATAGCGTATAAACCGAAACATTAAGTAATCCCTTTAATCCCCCCTTTTGATTATAAGGAAAACAAGAGCCGTACTCGTTATGACGAGTACGGCTCTTTTAATTAGTGATTCTTACATAGTAAGTTCTCATTTATATTAGCAACTAATCTACGAGCTTCTCTAGCAGTAACAAAACGACTGACTCAATCTACAAATCGCTTGATCACTTCCATAAGCTCAGGGCGAATATGATGCTCTAAATCTTTAATTTGAGATTGGTTACGGTATTTTTTTTCAATAAGGTCTCGCTGCTTACTATTTTCTAACAACCAGTGCAACCAGTTCTTATCATCCGTTTCCGTAAATGCTTCTGTTTTTTCGTACTTGTTATGTAGATCTTTCAACAAATGACCGAGACTTTTCTCTGGATGTTCATTCCAATATGTTCGTAAAGCATCGCACAATATTTCAATTTCTTTTTCCTGGTGCAAGACATCACATCCTTATCTGAGTTTATTTTGCTATATGTCTCTCGTTATGTCTACGTTCTTATAAAAATGAAATTACTCATTTTAACTATAATAACATAAAACACCTCTCTGCTTTTAAGAGAGGTGTCCACGGTTAATTTGATAGTTTATCAACTGTTTCTTCAACAGGTTTACTAATAGCAGCTTCCCCGCCCAGGAAGTAGTATTCTCTACTCATTGATTTCTTAACGTACTGTTCAGCTTCATTCGATAATTTATTTTGCTTAGTTAAAATGACTGGTGCGCTCATGGCAGCGGCAAAGGGCGATCCAGGAAGTGCATCAATAAATACATCTCCATTTGCAAAGAAAACACTCTTATTTTCAAAATCAAATGTTTCTGCAATCTTCACGCTTGTTTCGTAACGATTATCGCCAGCAACTCGTTTGACCGTTGAAGTTGTAGCAAGTTTGTCCTCAACAACACTTGAAACCGCATTTTGCCCACCGATAATCGTAGCCGCAACAGGTTTCGTTGTATTCATATACGAACCAGTAGCTTCACTTAACTTTTCACTATTAGTCAATAAGATTGGAATTTGCTTTGAAGCTGCATATGGAGCGATTGATAGAGCATCAGGGGATGTGTCATCTCCTGTTGTCACGATCACTTGATTACTATTCCCTACTTCATTAGCAACTGCGATTGACGTTTCATATCGATTTTGACCGCTTATTCTTTCTACATCAGAAATATATACTTTAGTAGAAAGTTGATCAACTACCTTCTCTGAAATGGCTGCTGGTCCACCTAGAATATAAATCTTTTCAGGTTGTAAACGATCTAATTCTTCCTCAACGACAGAAGGCAGTCCCTCACTTTTTGTTAAAAGTAATGGAGCATTGTACTTTTTAGCAAGAACGCTTCCCGTAAGAGCATCTACTGAAAGATCTCCTCTTCCAAGTACAACAACATCTGATGAATGCTTCCATCCATCTTTTGATATAGCTACGCTAGTTTCATATCGATTATTTCCTGCAAGTCGTGTAATCAAGTTTGTTTCAAATGATTCTTTGACTAATTCTGTCCCAGGATAATAGAATGATAGAATTTGTTCGTAATTACGTCCATCTTTGGACTGTTGATAAGCTCCGTATTGGCTCATGCCTATGCCATGCCCAAAGCCACTACCTGAAACGACAAATGAATTACTCGTTTGTTTAATTTCTTTTACATAAGGACTTTTCATAATCGTTGTACCAATCATAAATCGGATATTATAAGAAGTATCCTCGATTTTCATCGTATGCTTTTTCAAATCCCCATTTGTATCCATAACAAATCCATCTTTGTTTTTTAAGAAATACTGAATCTCGACACTACCTCTTAATACTTCATCAGATTTAAATGGTGGAACTGTGAAATTAATATTCGAAATATCGGTGATTTTTATTTCATCTGTAGATTTAATTTTCCCTTTAGATAATAGCCATGACTTCATATTCTTTATTTCTGTTACGTTTGAACTTAGCTCAGTCACGTTAGACCACCAGGACTCAGGTTTTTTCAAATCTAGTTTTTTTGTGTCAATTTGTTGCTTTCCTAGTGTATAGTCCCAATAATCATAGCTTGTTATCATCTTCTCATCATATGGATCTACTTTCGTCTGTAAATATGGAATCCAACTACTTCCCCACGAGTTCGTATTGGACATAACCATTCCACCATTTGTGGAAGAATAAAAGGCACCTATGTACTTCCCGTTATACTTTAGTGCTTTTCCAGCAGTTGCATCTACCGCTTCGTTTGTCGTTTGATACCAGTCATAACCTTTATAAACTTGACTGGATTGACTATCCATTAGAGAATCTTTCTGTGGTAAAGCGAAAGTCCTAGCAGCGATTGCCTGGGCTTTTAATGCTTCCATTCCACCATTATTTCCCCAGTAGGCCGGCATTTCGCTAGGCACTACCCCTTTTAAATATTCCTCAATAGAGAGCGTATTTATCGGACGGATGTACTTTCCCTCAATTGCAAATTTCATTACTCCGAGATATTTTTTGTCACCTATTCCCACATAGCTGTCCATCGATTTGGAAATCGTTGGAACGATCGTCATGGAATTCCCGAAGTCTTCAAGCTTGGTATTGCCTCGATAAAGGACCACTTTACCCGCTTCAGCTTTTACACTGTATTCATCAGCCTGGGAACTGTCTATTTTAATGCTACTATTTTCAATCTGATAACTACCTGTCACATTAAATTTGATTACGGTCGTATCCTTAATATAGTTTACTAGTTTAACCGTAACTGACTCCCCTGCAGCCTGAACACCATTCATGGATAAAGAAAATGCTAAAATGCCAATCAAAAATGACGTAAAAAGTTTCAAATCTTTTCCCCCTAAGATTTTTTAAGAAAATATTAGTTCTATTCTCCCTTTTTAACACTTTAGCATAAATTTTACATTAAAATATCATCCAAATGACGAATATTACAAAAATAACATAGAATACCCAGGTACATTGTCGAATCTATAGGTTATTTTTACTATAAAAATAATAGTAGTGATTTTTGAAAGGGTATATGTTAATGAGCGAGGTTGATTTTTGGATCATTTACGTTCTGTATCAAAACTCAACAGTATAAGCTAAGCTATCACATAAAAAAACTCCCGCTATGCGAGAGCTTTTAAGGTGGAGTAATGCCATATTTTATAAATGATAACACTATGTAGGCATCCAGCAAGATCCACAATCACATCAGTGATTAACGATGTCCTTTCTGGTAAAAAGGCTTGAATAAATTCATCCGTTACAGCAAAAATAGCTACAACGATAATGACAATGAATGTACGAAAAACAGATGATTCCCCTTTAAATAGCTGTAGTAAAACTAATGCTATGAAACTGTAAACAAAGAAGTGACCTAGCTTACGAACGACAAAATGTGCCAATCCTAGTTCTCCGTTTTTTTCTAAACTTA
The DNA here is from genome assembly GCF_015234585.1 of Pseudalkalibacillus hwajinpoensis. Classification (NCBI taxonomy): domain Bacteria; kingdom Bacillati; phylum Bacillota; class Bacilli; order Caryophanales; family Guptibacillaceae; genus Guptibacillus; species Guptibacillus hwajinpoensis. The sequence continues at coordinate 687,642 of NZ_JADFCM010000001.1, read as the reverse complement.
ACGTCAAAGGTCCGTATTGGAACTCCCTAGACTGGATAATGGAGGATACACTATCCACAATGAAGGGAGATGGTTCATGCCCTATTAGTGTAAGCATTGCCATACATGAAATCAAAAAACCGATTCCCAACCAGCACTGAATACAAACCGAAACGATAGTCCGAGACACCGACATGATTGTCTCCTCCCTAAATAAGCTCTCTTAAGTATCGCCTAATGGGGAAAAGGTTATTCCGTTCGTTCAGCCATTTTCTTTAATTCAAGGGCTCTCTTTTCTAGCAGATTTTTCATATACTTTTTTAAAAACAAAAGGTTTGCGATGCTACCAATTAAACCAAACGGAGCTTCATAACTAAATTCATCGATCATTAACGTTACATCATCGATTTCCTCAAAACGATGAGAATGAACAAAAGATTTAAATGCTCCCTTTGTCATTTCATCAATAAACCAATCTGGTTCCTGCATCCCAGTGATTTTGGCAGTTAATTTTTGCTTAATGCCAAAGTGAGTCGCTTCCCATGTAACGGCATCACCATTGCCTAGCAATCCTTCCGTAACCCCGCTTACTGCTTTCTCATTTGTTTGCTCTGTGCTTTTCATATGTGCTTCAACACTTCTTGCGTAATTGAAGCAGATTTCAATAGGAGCTTCAATCAATGTTTCCAGGTAAATAACAGGCATGTATCAACACCTCCATAATTCCTTAGACCTTATTATCTTCCATTATATTGAATAAAAACAGGCCATAAAGATTATTTCTTAAAATTCGACATTTAAGGCTAAATTATTTAAACAAATGAACCGATAATAAAAATAAACGAGATTTCACTTTCACACGCATTATACATTATTGGAAAGTGACGTTACTGGGCGGATTCATATGAGACGAAACTGGAAAACTCCTGAAGAAATTCAATTTCAAAAAAAACGCAGGGAAAAGATCCTTTTCCTTGCCATACCTATCCTATCCATCCTGTTAGGTGTTGTTATTGCGATAGCCGCTAATAGCGGATTTTAATTGTGTTATTCTGTTTTCTTTTTTCTACTTCGCTTTGTGTTTTCAAAGATTGGAACGCTCTCTATAGGAGTTTGATTATTTGTTATTGTAGGGTTTGCTTTACGGTTTCTCAATAAAACCTGCCTTTACTTGATTATCTTTTACATTTCATCTTGATTCACGTATGTTGACTTTAAAAGAATGATTTACGAGATCTTCGAAAAAAGCATTCGCGCTTTAACTATGACATTGGGAAACCTGCTTTACAAAAGCTTTATTTGATAAAACAAATTAAATGCACTTTCCCAATATACATAGTTTCCAGAATACGCTATACTTGAAACTGTAGTCATTTTTCGACAATTTTTAATTTTTTATGACTTCGTTTTCTTATTTTTATATGCTACAAATCGTACGAGAATGGCAAAATCATTGAAAAATGATGACGCAAAGCTATAGGGACTTCGCGGACTGATTTCCGACAGTCAGCCAGCTGCCGAATACGGCCTCCACTGCGATTGTTGCAAGAACCAAGGGGGATATGAATGATGAGAGAATCATGGCTAACGCCAGAGGAAATCCAGTACAGACGACAACGTAAAGAGAAGATGGTTTATCTTCTTCTACCCGTTTCAGCTATTGTGATTGGAGCAGCTATTGCTTTCCTTACACAAATGACATATTAAAACCGGGGTTGGGGAGCGAATCATAGCTCTCCTATTTTATTGATCTTTTTTGAACAAAATAAAAAAGACAACCCTCACTTCAGGTCATCTACTTCGCATCGCTCTTATTTGTTACTGATTTACGTAGCTTTTTTATACCAATTAAAATGAGGCGTATGACCACATATATTATGAATAACACAATAAAGCCCTGCAATCCAACAACAGCGTCTGCAAACTCCATATTTCCTCTTCCGGTGATTTTCTGTTGAATTTCAATGGCAAAAACGACTACAAGCAATACAGTTACCGTATAAATAAACGAAATCGCTGTGATACTCCAATTTGCAAGTATACGGAACAAGAATTGCACAACAATAAATCCTGCCATACCTAGTAAGCCAATCACCCAAAAGTGTAGTTCTTTATCTGTGACCGAAAAGCCAAGGCTATACATTAATGTAATGACAATATCATGAAGCTCATTAACAATGGCAACGATTAACTTGATAAACTCTCCCATATCACACTATCCTTTTAAGTCGAATACTCATTATTCTAGACATGTTTCATTCAGGTGACAAGTCCCCCTACCCATCATCCAGAGCTTCTCATGCAAAGCTCGTCCTAAAGAAAATAAGTGGGCCCATTATAGGTTATTTCTTCTCTACTACTGCCTTATAAAGGTAGTCCTCATTGTTCACTTGAATTTCCGTTAAATCTTTTCCACAATATGGACAAATCCATTCTCCTTGATAATTACTGCTATAAGAAGGTTTTTGACATTTATTACACGTTTTCTCTACCATTTCATCACTCCATTCAATCTTTTTTATTTCATTCAGAAATCCTAATTGTCTCCATAAAGTATACTGACAAACATATTTTACCAAAGTGGATGTTTTTTTCAAGTATAAATATTCTGAACTCGAGATATTTTTGATCTGTTATTAAAAGTTCAAGCTATGTTATCTTACAAATTTAGATCTCGATTTTTGCTCATTTGATTAAATTTTTTGTATAAATAAGCTTCCTGGAGCGAGCCCCCCTCCCCTCAGCAACAATGTTTACATAAATAGCTCAATATAAAAAGTTCAAAAAAAATTCGACGAACAGCTAAGGCTGTTTTGTCGAATTATTAAACCGTTGAAGGGACTTGTAACTGATTAATGGTGGCCGACCTATAGAGATATAGTGTAGTGGATATTTCGCCGCATCTTCTAATGAATAGCAATTCCTTCCGTCTATCACAATGGGAGAAGTCATTCGTTTCACATATACAGCTAAATCTAGCTCTTTAATTTCTTTCCATTCCGTTATGATGAGTGCCGCATCTGCTCCAGTTAAAACCTCTATTAAGGATTCTTTAAAGATCACTTCTTTAGGCAAGTAGCCTATAGCATTCGATATCGCAATGGGATCATAAGCAAGAACTTCTGCTCCTTCTTCTACTAAAGATCGAGCAATTGGGATAGAGGCTGCCTCACGCATATCGTCTGTATTTGGTTTGAAAGCTAAACCGAGTAAGGCTACTTTTTTCCCTTGAAGTGGTCCAACTACCTCTTTCGCTTTTTGAATAAGCTTATTTTGCTGAGTATTGTTTACCTCGATAACAGATTTCAACAATTGAAAGTTATGTTGGTTGTTACCGGCAATTTGTACAAGAGCGTTTGTATCTTTTGGAAAACACGAGCCCCCATAGCCAATCCCAGCTTGTAGAAATTGATCCCCAATTCTCTTATCCTTTCCCATTCCAAGAGCCACATCATCTACATTTGCCCCAACTTTTTCACAAATAGCTGATATTTCATTTATAAAGCTTATCTTCGTTGCTAGAAATGCGTTAGACGCATATTTAATTAGTTCAGCGCTTTTCCGATCCGTATGATAAATTGGAATACCAAAAGGCTGATTAATGTCTTCTAATACTGCGGCGGCTGTTTTATTCTCTGATCCAATAACAATACGATCTCCATGAAACGTGTCATGTACAGCTGAACCTTCTCGTAAGAATTCTGGATTTGAAACAACTTCTACTTTATTGTTCGATCTTAACGTTTGCTCAATCCACTTTTGTATCAGTTCATTTGTTCCTACGGGGACCGTACTTTTGGTTACAACGATACTATCCTGCTGAAGTGATGTGCCGATATGTCGGGCAGCTTGCTGGATGTATTGAAGGTCGGACGTTCCATCAGATCGTTGTGGTGTACCGACCGCAATATAGATCACGTCCACCTTTGCCAATGCTTCCTGATGAGCTGTTGTAAAGTGAAGCCGACCATCCAATAAATTTCTTTTCATTAACTTCTCTAAATCAGGTTCGAAAATAGGCGAATAGCCGTCAGTCATCATCGCAATTTTCTTGTGGTCGACGTCAACGCACGTTACTTGATGGCCGATTTCAGCTAGGCATACTCCTGTTACTAGACCGACATAACCGGTACCGATTACAGCAATCTTCATCTTATATCTCCTTTCTCTTTCATCTATTTTCTATTATAAGTGAACAGAAATAGTTTCAGATCCCCTTCACTCGATCAACACAAAATCTTAATATTTCTTTGGAAAACCACTCCCTATTATGCACGAAATTCGGTATGATAGGGACTAAACTGCTTAAGAAAGAAAGTGGAAAATGCATGAAATGGTTCGGTAAGCGAAAATGGTTTAGTCTCGCACTCTTAATGATGATCATACTTTTCGTCTCCTCTAATACCCCTTATCAAAAACAGGATATGAAACCGTTCTTTAAAGGAATGATTTCGATCCAAGAAGAGGATTTACCCCCAATTGAATTCACCTATGATGGTGCACTTGTTACACCTTCAGCGCCATATCAATATGTTGAATTTTTTCTTAGGAAGGGAGCCCATGTTGCCTCGTTCGGTTTACTAGCGTTTTTATGTATCATGGCATGGAAAGAAAGCAATCGAAAAGCATCCCTTATCCTAGGCTCATTAACAGCTTTTCTCTATGCATTATTTGATGAATACCATCAAAGTCTCGTTGAGGGAAGAACGGGACATTTAATTGATGTGCTTGTACCAGATTCATTAGGTATAGTGCTTACGTTTATGGCCTTTGTCATCATCTCACAAAGAAAAAGTAAAGCTGCACGCTGAAAAGCCCCGCTCAATTTGCGGGGCTTTTCAGTGGAATTATAGAAAGTTAAAGATCCTGTCTACCCTCAGAGGACTGTGATTTATCGGTCATTTGCTCTTCGTTCTCAATATCTTTCCCCATCCCTTTCAAAAAAGTGATTAGAATGGTTAAAGATCGATTAATCTCCGGATCTTTTAGTGCGCGAAGAAGACTCAGATAGCTAGTCTTCTCGTTGTCGTCAGAATGCTCAGCAACATTCTCAATACCTGAGTTTACCTTTAAAAGCAATGGCTCAAGATCCTGAACGTTAATCTTTCCTGCTGCTCCAAAGAGAAGCATCAGATTTTTTAACGCCGTTGTATTTTCCGGAACATTTAATAGATCGACGATGACCTTCAGAACGCGGTCACCTTCTCCAAAAAGACCGTTTAAAAGCGTTAAAATGCCTCGATCTTTCATCCCACCTACAACGCTTAATGTTTCAAGAAGGGCATCTTTATTTTCAATCAAAGCATCTTCAATCTCTCTAAGATCACTCGCGCGCTTCTCTTCTTCAGAAACTTCAATACGCTTGATTTGCTTAATGGCTTTTGCCATAGTTAATGCCCTCCTTTTTCACCATATCTCCAGGGAAGAGATAATCTTTTCTTGCCCATTTCCGCTCAACCATGACGCCTTTTTGAGGCTGTGGATTTCCATAGCGATGATTGATCTTTGGAAGTGGTGAAGTCCCTTTGTCTTTCAAAATTTCCATCTTCGCTTTCACTTCTTTATAAACAGGCGTATCAGTATCTTTATCTGCCTTGCTACTTGTAAGTAAGTTAATCGCCGCATCATCTTGATCATTTAGCGGAATGTATACTTCTTTTCCTTGCACACGGTCTGTTACGAGACATTTAATCTTAACAGCTCCATATGGTGACACAAGTCTAACTAACGTTCCGTCAGATAACCCTCTTTCTTCTGCTAATTCAGGAGAAACTTCAACGAACGTACTTGGTGTTTTCGATTTAATGCCTTCATTTCGATACGTCATATTTCCTTCATGAAAATGCTCTAGCAAACGCCCATTATTGACATGAAGATCGTACTGCTCATCGTACTCGAGTGGTTCTGTCCATTCGACTGGGAATAGTCTTGCTTTTCCATCCGGAAATGGAAATTCTTCTGTAAAGAGTAGTGGTGAATCCGTGCCATCTGCCGCAACTGGCCACTGTTGACTCTTATATCCTTCAAGACGTTCATAAGAAACCCCAGCAAACATGTCAGCAAGCTGAACGGCCTCAGCCATAATGTCACTCGGACTATCATAATCCCAACCTGCTCCCATTTCATTTGCGATTTCCATAATAATTCTCCAGTCGGGTTTCGAATCTCCAAGTGGTTCTAGTGCCTGATAGAGACGTTGAAAACGGCGTTCTGTGTTTGTGAACGTTCCTTCTTTTTCAAGGCTTGGACTTGCTGGAAGGACGACATCTGCAAACTGAGCTGTCTTCGTAAGGAAAAGATCTTGCACGACGAAGAAGTCTAGCTTCTCAAATGCTGCGTGAACATGGTTAATGTTAGAGTCGACAATTCCCATATCTTCTCCTTTTAAATACATCGCTTTTAATTTTCCTTCATGAATATGTTCGACCATTTCATGATTATTTAAGCCGACTTCTTCAGGAAGTGGCGTTCCCCATGCTTTTTCATACTTATCACGCACTTTTTGATCGGTCACATTTTCGTAACCGGGCATTTTATCAGGCATGCTTCCAAAGTCACTCGCACCCTGGACATTATTATGACCTCGAAGTGGATAGGCACCTGCTCCTGGTTTACCATAGTTTCCAGTAACAAGAAGTAAATTTGAGATGGCAGTACTCGTATCTGACCCGCCACTATGTTGTGTGACGCCCATTGCCCAAAGTGCTACAGTTGTCTTTGCTTCATGGATCATTTCAGCAATTTGGATTAATTCCGCCTCATCAATTCCTGTTACTTCAGATGCATAGCTCATAGTGTACTTTTCAAGACTAGCGATATAGTCATCAAGACCATTCACACGGTCCTTCAAGAAAGCCTCATCAGCCCATCCTTGGTCAATAATATACTTCGTTACAGCAGAGAGCCAAACAAGATCAGAACCTGAAGAAGGGCGAATAAATAAATCAGAGCGTTCAGCCATTTCATGTTTTCTCAAATCGGATACGATGAGTTTTTGACCGTTCAACTTATTCGAACGCTTTACCCTTGTCGATAAAACAGGGTGAGATTCTGAAGTGTTTGATCCAATAACAATGACAAGCTCAGACATTTCGATATCTTTTATCGATCCAGCATCACCACCGTGGCCTACTGTACGGAATAACCCTACTGTTGCTGGAGTTTGGCAATAGCGAGAGCAGTTATCAATGTTATTTGTTCCGATGACACTTCTTCCTAGCTTCTGCATTAAATACGATTCTTCATTTGTACACTTGGAAGAACTAATAAAAGAAAGAGCATTTGCACCATGGTCTTCTTTCACCTCAGAAAACTTTCGGCTAATGAGTTTAAGTGCCTCTTCCCATTCTGCTTCTCTAAATGAATCGCCTTCGCGAATAAGTGGTTTTGTTAAGCGTTCTTCACTATTCACGTAATCCCAGCCAAATTTCCCTTTTACACAAGTGGAAATCCCGTTCGCTGGAGCTTCTACCTGAGGCTCTACTTTTAGGATATCTCTCCCTTTTGTCCAAACGTCAAAACTACATCCTACACCGCAATACGTACATACGGTTTTCGTTTTTTTAATTTCATTTTCACGCATGGACGATTCCATATCAGATATCGCAAGAATAGAATTATAGCCAGTCTCCACGTTTTTTGTTAATTCGATCATAGGGCGAAGCGTATCTTGTTGAATACCAGTTAAAAAGCCAGCCTCACCTTCCATGCCTTTCTCCATCATGGCATTACAAGGACACACGGTTGAGCAATGTCCACAAGAAACACAAGAAGATTCATTAATATCAACGTCATTATCCCAGATGACGCGCGGACGTTCTCTCTCCCAATCAATTGTTAACGTCTCTGTTACCTGCACATCCTGGCAAGCTTCGACGCAGCGTCCGCAAAGAATACACTGATCTGGATCGTATCGATAGAAAGGATTTGAATTATCAACAGGGTCTGGTTTTTGTTCAAAAGGAATCGCCTGATGATTCATCTTCATTTGTTTCACCGTATTATGTACTTCACACGTGCCGTTATTGTAATCACAGACAGTACAATAAAGCTCGTGATTATGAAGAATACGATCCATTGCAATATTCTGAGCTTCCTTTACGTGAGAAGCTGTTGTGTTAATACTATCTCCATTTGAGAGAGTCGTTGAACAACCCCTTACAACTTCTCCGTTTACTTCCACCATACAAGTGTCACAAGTTTCGATGGCTCCAAGACTTGGATGATAGCATACGCTCGGCAAGTCTAGATTATGATCATTAAGTGCTTGAAGCACACTTTTCTCACTAGAAATTTGTTCACTTTTACCATTAATCGTTACATGGATGGAATCCGACAAATGACATCACCCTTTATCATAATTTTCAATATTACTAATTATTTCTTTCCCTACTTATTCAAGCTTTAGACAGTATTTTCTAAAAAACATTTAATAATCTATTAAAATATTCACATGCTCTTATTTTTGGAAGCTAAGAAGGCTTCTAGTATTGATTATCACATTTATGTAAAATCAAAAAGCACAGCTCATATCGAGCTGTGCTTCAATTGATTTTTTAAATGATGGAGGAAAGAGTCTTTCATTGGTAAATCAACTTTCCCAGTTACGCCATCAACCATATAGACTTCTCTTCTATTTCCTTTGATATAGCCTACCCAATAAGGCAAATACAGTTTGGATGGTTCCTCTAAAGAAATGTTGATCTGTTTTTTCTTTTTTTCTTTTCCAAACGCTTCCCAATATAACGCATGTTTTGCTTTATCTGGATCTGGAGAACAATGGGCAAACATTTCCCCAGGGACCTCCCCTTTTTTAAGAGGGTAGTCCACTGGAAGAATAGCTGCTTGTTCAGAGATTGACTCGATCGCAATTCTTCCGTTAATTCCTTCTTTCAATGAGGTTGTTTTCAGGTGATACTCATACATCCAAAAAGGGAGATAAACGAGTTCACTCGATTCAATCCTTTTTTTATTTTCAACGATGCGCAGCAGCAGACTAGAGGTATATTGTTTCATTGCTTTCAAAGCTTTCTCCCGATCAATTGTTGGTTCAATATAATAGGTCATCTTCTATAACCTCCTTTAGATCAGCCCTATGAGATAGAGCACAATCATAACAACAACGAAATACCCGACTAAATAAATCGGCCATTTTGACGTACGGCGTTCTTCTTCAATCTCTTCATCACTTAGAGACGACGCTGCTTCAGAACGTGCTTTTAACACTTCTTGTATATCGTCATCTAGATCAAACAGCGTAAGCCCTGCTAGTTTCTCAGCTTTAGGTTTTGCTCCAATAAAGCTAACAACATATCCAACCCCTACTGAAACAATCGCTCCTACGAAATTATTGTATAACCATGATACTTCAGCAAACTGGGTAACGCCCCAAACAGAAAGCATTCCCGCTATAATACCAGTCACTGCACCTACACCGTTTGTTCGCTTTGTGAAAATGGCGAGGATAAACACACCCAAAAGTGCACCATAGAAATAGGAGCCTATCTTATTTACAGCTTCAATAACCGGACCAAGATTAGCTGCAAAGAAAGCGAAGATTGTTGCGTAAATTCCCCAAAAAATTGTAGCCCATCGCGATGCTTTTAAATAATGCTGATCTGTTGCATTCTTTTTCACGAATTGACCATAGAAATCTCGAATCGACACGGCTGACAATGAGTTAAGAGCAGAGTCCAGGCTAGACATAGCGGCTGCAAACACCCCTGCAATAATAAGACCCGAAATTCCTGCTGGTAATTGGTTCACAACGAATAGTGGAAATAGTTCATTTAAGTTATCAACATTCGGGTCACCAAATGTTCGGTAGAATGCAAACAAAAGAATACCGATAAAAAGGAAAAGCAGCATTTGCGGGATTAAAAGAACTCCGCTTAGAACGAGTGAAAGTTTACTTTCGCGTATTGACTTACTTGTTAAAACACGCTGGATTTGACTTTGGTCTGTTCCAAAGTAAGCAGCATGAAGGAAGAACCCGCCAATCACACCGGCCCAAACGCTATATTCAATAGAAAGGTCAAAGGAGAAATTGAGCGATTGGAGCATACCTGCGTCTGAAGCGCTGGCAAGAATACTACTCATTCCGCCCGGAACTTTCACTAAAATAACAACGATACTAATAGCGGCACCTAACCATAATACGAACATTTGAATCACGTCAGTCCAGATAACAGCACTGATCCCACCAAGTACCGTATATGATACCGCTATCACAGCCATTAAAATAATCGTTATCTTAATATCCCATCCTGTTACGACGGATAGTACTAATGCTGGGGCATAAAGAACAACACCTGTCGCAAGTCCTCGAGCCACTAAGAAGAGGGCGGCGGATAATGTCCGTGTTCCCGCTCCGAAGCGTCTCTCTAAATACTCATAAGCCGTATAAACTTCTGCTCGATAGAAAAAAGGGACAATTGTAGCGATAAGAAAAGCCATTGCAAGCGGCACATTAATAAACGTGTTAATGCGCTCTAGTCCACCTTCATATCCCCAACCAGGTGCACCTATAAATGTGATCGCACTCGCTTGTGTTGCCATAACTGAAAGCCCGATTGCCCACCATGGAATGCTTCTTCCGCCAAGAAAATAATCCTTTGTCGTGTTTTGATTCTTTCCGAAACGCGCTCCAAACCAAGCAATCCCAAGAATATAAACAACAAGAACCACGTAATCTAGCATTGTGAATTGGCTCATCTTCTATTCTCCCTTCCCCTCATTAATCCATTGATAAAGCGTCATAAAGCGCTTGCTTGCACGGTACAATAACTCTGGTCCTCGAGTCATGGCTTCTTTCAATTCCATTGGCTCATCAATAATAGGTAGAACGGTCATAATGCCCATCTCCCTATCTTCTAGAATCGTAGAAGTACCAGCGAAAGCGATCGCAGGAATATTAACAGATTTAGCTAGCCGAGAAATACCCGAAGGTACTTTACCATATAACGTTTGGGCATCTAGCTTTCCTTCTCCCGTAATCACTAAGTGACTCGACTTCATTTGTTCTTTTAAACAGCTATGCTCAGCAAGTAAAGAGAAGCCGCTCATAAAAATTGGATCTAAGTAGGCTAGTAGGCTAAAACCAAACCCGCCAGCTGCTCCGCTTCCATCGCTGTTCTCCAGATTCATGCCAATTTTTTCACTCACTCTATTCGCATAGTTTTTCATTCCAGCTTCAAATCTATTAATATCGTTAACACCCTTTTGTGGACCGAACACAGAAATAGCGCCTTCCTTCCCAAGTAAAGGATTCGTTACATCAGACGCCACTACAACTTCTACGTCTTTCAGACGAGAATCTAATGCTGTAAGGTCGATAGAAGAAATATGAGCAAGAGATGCGCCATTTGCCTTTATTCTTTCACCTTTCTGATCGAGAAACTTAACCCCAAGCGCTTCAAAACAACCAGTTCCTGCGTCAACAGTTGCGCTACCACCTAAACCGAGTATGATTTTTCGTGCCTTCTTATTAAGAGCATGCTTAATTAACTGTCCTGTCCCATAAGTGGAGGCTTGATGCGGATCGAGTTCACTTTCTTTAAGAAGAGGGAGTCCTGAAGCTGATGCTGTTTCAATAATCGCAGTAGATGTTGATTCTACCCAACTATATGTCGCCCTGATCGGCCGGCCAAGAGGGTCGCTGATGCCTTCAACGACGATCTCTTGCCCATTGAGAATAGTAGCTAACGCATCTACTGTTCCTTCTCCACCATCTGCCATTGGTATGAGAATCGTTTCTGCATCAGGAATAACTTCCTTTATCCCACGCTTTATGGCGTGGGCGGCATTAAGACTACTCATAGATCCTTTAAAAGAATCAGGAGCTATTACGATTCTCATTCACTCACCTCCGATGTTGTACACACCCAAAGAACTTCATAAGGAGATAACGTCATATCTGAAGAGATTTTACACTTTGAAATGAGATCGAAGGCAGTACTATCAAAATAAGGATCAAGTATTTCTCGTTTGAGCGTAATAGTGTCATCTGAAACATTAGTAATCGCTACAACTCTATCTCCCGTCTGTTCATTCGTACGAACAACAGAGAAAATGCGTTGATCCATTTCCAACACTTGTTGAGAAGCATTGGGATGAAAAGCTTTATTTGATTTACGCGTTCTGATAAGCTTCTTAAGATCATTGAAAACTAGATTCCGTAAGCTTCCTTCCTTTTGAAGTTCATCTTCAAGCGTTGATCGTGAAAGCTTCTCTCGATTAATCGAGCGGTATCGTCCTGTTTCATCGACGCCACTTTGATCATTTTGAGAGCCTAGTAAACTATGAACGTAGATGCCAGGTACGCCCATCAATGAAAGCAATACTGATTGAGCTGCAATAAACCGCTTTGCCTTTTTCTCATTCGATTCTCCATTATTTGAAATCGCATCTAAATAATTAATGTTCAATTCATATGGACTCTTTGTTCCATCACCATTATTTTTATAAGAGACGTAACCACCATTTTCTTGAACTTTATCCGCCATTCTCTGCACTTCAGATGCTGATAGGATACCTTCTACAGGTCGAACACCTATTCCATCATGAGAAGCTAGAAAGTTAAAATAAGTAGTTGTTTCCGTAGTAGCTTCAAGGGATTTGGCCCATTTCGTTAACTCCGATGCATCGCCAGTTTGAAAGGAATGGAGCGTCAATGGAGGTAATGGGAATTGATAAACAAGATGGGCTTCGTTTGAACCGTCCCCAAAATAACTAATGTTATCTTTATGGGGAACGTTAGTTTCTGTAATTACGATCGTTCCCGGTGCTGCTTCTTCAAGTACTTCTCTCATAACCTGCACTAGCAAATGAGTTTCCTCTAGGTGAATCGATGTCGTACCTAGTTTTTTCCACATGAAGCCAATCGCATCTAATCTTAAAAAGCGTGCTCCTCTCTCAACATAAGTGAGAAGAATATCAAGGACTTCAAGGAGGACACGATCACTTCCGTAATTTAAATCAATTTGATCTTCACTAAACGTCGTCCAAATGTGCTTCTCTCCATTGTTCGTTTCAACTTTAGTTAAAAGAGGGAGCGCGCGAGGACGGGTCACCTTGCTATAATCCGCTTCAGGATCAGCTTCAATAAAGTAATCCTGATAAGCCTCGTTTCCTTTTAAATATTCTTTAAACCAATTACTTTCACTTGAAATATGATTTATAACAGCGTCAAACATTAGATCCGTTTGATTAGAAAGCGCTTGAATATCATCCCAATTACCAAGCTCTTCATTTATTGATTTATAATCCATCACTGAAAATCCGTCATCACTCGTATAAGGATAGAAAGGAAGAATATGCACCGAATTGATTTCATTCGTAAGGTGATCAGATAAAAATTCTCGCAGCGTTCTAAGAGGAACTTCCCCCTCTTCTTTAATAGAATCACCATAAGTGATCATCATAATATCTTTTTCATCTACCCATTTTTTATCAGGCTCTATTTGCTTTCGCTTATATGAATTAATTAGTTCCATTACTTCAGATGTCACAGAAAGCGCTCTTTGTTCTCCGTACAGTCGCTCTAACTTGTTGTATATGCTCTCCTGAATTGATGTTCTCATCTGTTATGCCTCCCGAAATATGTTCTACTATTAGTTTATTAAATCTCCCGAAAGCAATCTATGTTACAGAGAACTAAAAAAACGTGTATTACATAAATATTTTTAGTACATATAATAAAAGACACTTTTTTAAAGTGTCTTTTACGTAGGGTTTGATTTATAAAAAGCAAGAGCTACTTGCAGAAGAACAGCATCCTCATAATTTCTAGGGTCATATCCAGTAAATTCACTAATTTTCTTTAAGCGGTACTGAAGAGTGTTCTTATGGATATATAAATCACTCGATGCTTTTTGAATGGAGCCATTTGCTTTATAGAAAGCTTCAAGCGTTTCAATCATTTGATCTTTTTTCTCTAATTGTTCTAAAGGGAGAACCCTCTCAACAAAATCTAATCTCACTTCTGGGGCGAGATCATACACAAAAGATTCAATGCCAAGTTGATCATAGAAAAACAAATTACTCTGCTTTCTGGAATGAAGCAAGGCTTTCTCTGCTTCTTGTACAGACCTTGATATTTCTCTTGGCGTTGTATACATCCTTCCAATACCCGCAGCCATTGTGAAGGGGTAAGAAGATTCGATAGCTTGCTGGATTTGTTCCAGTCGAAATTGAATCTTTCCTTTACGATTCACCTCGGCCACTTGATCATTAACGGATAATAAAAGAATATAACGTGTACTTCCTGTTGGTATGATCACATGCTGACTATTGGGTGGAAACCTCGATTGAATCTCTTGAAGAATATCTCGACGAAAACGCTGAATTTCAAGTTCTCCTTTAACATCAGCTTGATAGCTTGATAATTTATTATAAATAAGATCATTCATCCCGATCATATCAAGAATGACAGCGACTCTCGGGATATGGACATTGATGCCAAGAATCCATCCTCTTGAGGCAAATAATTTATCATTTTCCCACTTTCCATCGATCCATTCATCAATAAACGCTTCTTTCGCTCGATCTTCTAGTTCGAGCTGTTCATCAAAGTAAGCTTCCTTCACAAGAATTTCAGTCATTTTTTGGATTACCTCGCCCATCTGTTTGATTTCTTCAGGGGCTCCGGTAATACCGATCACACCAATAATCTGGTCATGCAAAAAAACGGGGAGGTTTATGCCTTTTCTCGTTCCTTCTAACTCATCATCCTCTTCGATCACTAAACTTTGTTGCCGTTGCAGAACATTATAGGCTCCTTCATGGAAGTGACCGATACGATTTGGATCAGTACTAGCAATAATTTTTCCTTCACTATCCATAAAATTAATATTGCGACTAATGATACTTTCCGTTTCTTCTACGATTGATTGAGCTAGCGGAGGTGAAATAATCAACCATTTTCGCCTCTTTTCTGTTTAATTAGCGGTAAGATTATCGCTTAAGAAAAATATGATTAACAAACAAAACCTTACATGAATGCTACTACTATTTCCATGCTTTCAAGCGGTTTTAGTGATGGAAGGATGTCAAATTTAAAAAACGGGCAGCTTCTTACCCGCTGACCCGTTCTTCTAAATTCTTTACACCTACACTAACGTTAAGCGTGTGGGCTCCACCGATATATACCCCTTTTAGAGGAGAAATATCACGATAGTCTCGGCCTACTGCAATCCGAATGTGCTGTTCGCGAGCTACGGCATTATTCGTTGGATCAAGGCCGATCCAGGCTAGGCCCGGCACTTTTACTTCAAGCCACGCATGAGTTGCTGCGTCCCCACGGTAAGCGGAATTCTCCCCGCTATAAATATATCCACTAACATAGCGAGCCGGAATCCCTCGATGCCTACAGAGTGCAAGCATTAGATGAGTATAATCCTGACAAACGCCAGTACGATGAGTGAGAATTTTTTCAGCGGTCGTTTCAACATTTGTGGCTCCTGCAACGTACTCCATCGTGTTATAAATATGTTCATTAAGCTTCACTGCAAAGTCAAGTTCATCTCTAGCATTTGCCCAGAGCTCTCGTGTTTCTTCTTCCATCACATGCTTGGAGATTGTCGTATAATCCGTTTCGATCATATATTCGGCATGAGCTTGCTTAAAAGATTCTGAATGAAGTTCAGCTAGCTGATTATCCGTAAGTGGTAAAGTAACATCCAGCGCGAGTGGATGAATTTCAATCGTTGAAATGGTTTCAATTTCAAGGTCCTGATGTTCGCCCCATAGATAGAACGTTTCAACATAGTTGCCCCAATAGTCCGTATGCCCGTAAGTCTTGCTTTCAGGTTGGATGCGAACGCGATAGTCATGAAGCGTTTGTTGCACATCATGAAGCGGTCGCAATCTGAACTGATTAATACTCTGCCTTACTGGCAGCTCATAGTGATAAGTGTTCGTTTGGGTAACTTCGTATTTCATGGTATCACAACTTCCCCCAGGTAATAGGTTTTCGTAATGTGCATGCCGATCGTCATACATCTGTGTTGAAAACTCTGAAGAAACGCATGAGCTCCTTGATTCAAAATTTCTTCGATTGAGAAATCATAAAGATCATTGGCAAGGTGCTCGAGCTCTTGTGCAAGTGATTCTGAATAATGTTCGACATGACCATCTTCAAGCGCGACAAATGCATTTCGCACTTTTTGAATACAGTACATCATTGATCTTGGAAACTCAGCATTTAAAATGAAAAACTCAGCGACATTGCGACTTTTAATCAACGGTCGATACGTTTTAATGTAAGCTTCATGTCCACTCACAGACTGAAGAACTGACCACCAGTGATGATACTCCACAATTTCTGTGTTCTGGTAGCTCTCTAAATTTTTGTGATAATAAACATCCAATATGCGAGCTGCCTTCTCAGCTCTTTCCAGGTGTTTACCCATTTCCATGAAAAGGTAAGCATCTCCTCGTGGCATTGTTGCTTCAACAATCCCCTGAAATAAAAGAGATTCCTTCTTTACAAATTCACAAATATCGCTAACTTCTTCCATCGTCCATGGCGTGTGGCTTTGTTGCTTTAATTTTAAATAAAAAGAATTAATACTTTCCCATAGTTCATTGGGGATAATTTCTCGAACTGCACGTGCATTTTCCCTAGCAATAGTTATTGTATTGAGTACTGAATTAGGATTCTTTGATGAAAACAGTAGGAACTCCATCACATTTCGATCCATCGGTCGATCATGTTCTTCATCAAAAACCTCTTGAAACCCGCTTATTTCAATCAGTTCATACCAGTTCTGATTCGTCTCTTCGATTGGATTAGCATTCTCAAGACGACTCGTTAACTTAACCGCGATCAATCGCGCGTTATTCTCTGCTCGTTCGACATTTCGGGTTAACCAGTAAAGCGAATCAGCTACTCTGCTTAGCATGGTTGTCACTCTCCCCCCGTTACAATTGGATTCTCTTCTAGTACCCACGTATCTTTCGCTCCGCCGCCCTGTGAAGAATTGACAACAAGAGAACCTTCCTTGAGAGCGACACGTGTTAAACCACCAGGAAATACGTGAGTCTTCTCTCCACCAAATATAAACACGCGAAGATCAACGTGACATGCAGCAAAGCGGTCTTCTTTAAATGCTGGTAGGCGAGATAATTTAATTGTCGGTTGAGCAATAAATTCAGATGGATTCTTTAAAATTTGCGCTCGATAGGCTTCAATCTCCTCTTCCGTAGCATGAGGACCGATAAGCATGTTATAGCCGCCTGAAGCGTTCGTGTGTTTGACGACTAACTCTGACAAATGATCAAGAACATATTCCAACTGATCGTCATATCTCAGAAGATATGTATCGACGTTTTTCACTAGTGGTTCTTCCTTTAAATAATAGCGAATCATATCAGGAACAAAATGATAGATCGCTTTATCATCGGCAACTCCATTACCAATACCATTTAGAATCGAAACATTTCCCGCTCGATACACATCAATGAGCCCTGGAACCCCAAGAAGCGAATCTTCACGAAATTCCAGTGGGTCAAGAAACTCGTCGTCTATTCTACGATAGATCACATCTACCTTCTTCAATCCACGAGCAGTTTTCATAAACACCTGTCGCTCCCTTACAACAAGGTCTCTGCCTTCTACGAGTTCAATTCCTGTTCGCTGAGCAATAAAGGAGTGGTCGTAGTATGCTGAATTATGAACACCAGGTGTTAATAATACAATCGTCGGTGATGTGCTATCATCAGGAGCAAGCGAGGCCATTGCTGAGTGTAGATATGAAAATTGCTGTTCAAGAGATTGAACAGAATATTGATTGAAAAATTCAGGGTAAACTTTTCTCATTACATAACGGTTTTGAAAAACATAAGAGAGGCCAGAGGGATTACGAAGATTATCTTCTAGAACGCGATACTCCCCATTATCATCCCGAATTAAATCAATTCCTGCCATAAAAATATGCTGCCTTCTCGGAAGATCAATCCCTGCCACTTGTTCGAAAAAATGCTGGCAATTGACGACCAGATCCCGTGGAATAATGCCGTCTTTAAGAATGTTTTGTTCGTGATAGACGTCATCAAGAAAAGCATTGAGCGCATCAAATCGCTGCATGAGTCCTCGCTCAAGATGTTGCCATTCGTCAGGTGGAATTATTTTGGGAACAAAATCAAATGGCATTGTCCGTTCTGTACCCTCATTGTCACTATAAACGGTAAACGTAATTCCCTGGCGAAGAAAATCGCTTTGCGCTAGTTCATACCTCGACTGTAATTCTTCAGGAGCTACCTCGTTTAATTTCTCATGGAACGGTTTGCAATGTCCCCTTGGTTTCTTGCCTTCTTCAAGCATTTCATCAAAGTAACCATCTACTTTATACGAATGAAACATCAGCACTCCCCCTCCACTATTATAAGATCACTTATTAATTTTACCATTTTTCTCACTATTCTAACAAATTTCAAGATAAAGTAGGGAATCCCTCTATATTAAGACACTCATTCAAATAAAAATAGCAATGTTATCTCATGATGTTGTTTTCTCGATTTTTGAATCATCCATGTGAAAGGTCATCACAGAACGTAAATGAGTAAAAAAAAGAACAGCATGAGCTGCTCTTATCAAAAGTAGATTTCACCCTTTTACTGATCCCGCAAGTAATCCTTTTACAAAAAACTTACCTAAGAAAATATAAACGAGTAGAGTTGGCAGTGCAGCAAGGAGTGCACCTGCCATTTGTACATTCCATTGAACGATTTGACTGCCGGATAAATTCTGAAGAGCAACCATAACAGGTTGTTGATCAGATGTTGTGATCGTGACAGCAAATAAAAATTCGTTCCAGATGTTCGTAAACTGCCAGATTGCGACAACAACAAACCCTGTAATTGATAAAGGCATCATGATGAAACGGTAAATTCCGATAAACCCTGCCCCATCTATTTTGGCAGATTCAATCATCGAATCAGGAATGCTAGCATAGAAATTGCGAAACATAAGTGTCGTAATCGGAATCCCATACACAACGTGAACAAAGATAAGCCCTGCAATAGAATTATATAATCCGATTTCTCTAAGAAACTGAATGAGCGGGATAAGGATACTTTGATAGGGTATAAACATTCCGAACAAAATAACCGTAAATAGCGTATTTGCGCCTTTAAACTTCCACTTTGAAAGTACGTAACCGTTAAGTGATCCTAATAACGCTGATAGCAATGTTGCTGGGATAACAAGATAGAAACTATTTAATAAGTTTGGAGCAAGCTTCGTAAACGCTACTGAATAACTACTAAAATCAAAAGTTGAAGGTAACTGCCACATTTGACTTAAGGTCACTTCTTCAAGTGGCTTCAGGCTCGTTATGATCATGACGTAAACTGGCATTAAATAAAAGCATGATAAAGCAATAAGGAGAGCATAAAGAAGCGGACGGGTGATCGTTCTAATCGCCATCAAGCTTCCCCCTTTCGACTCGACCACAGATATGGAACGATAAAGATAGCAACAGCGAGAAGCATGACCACAGCAATGGCTGCTCCGTTTGCGTAGTAATTACCACGGAACGTCGTTTCGTACATATATACACCTGGAACATCGGTTACAAAGTTCGCGCCAGGACCTGTCATCGCGTAAATCAAATCGAAAATTTTAAGTGAAATATGAGCCATAATAATAATGACACTAATCGTAATCGGGCGAAGGATCGGCATTATGATTTTCCAATATACTTGGAATTCATTCGCTCCATCCATTCTCGCTGCTTCTCGCACTTCTTCAGGCACCCCACGTAAACCGGCAAGATACATGGCAACAGAGAAGCCCGTCATTTGCCATACTGCAGCAATCACAACGGCAATCATCGCTATCGGAATCCCGAATTCAATCTTTCCCCATCCAATTGCAGGGAAAATAGTTGTATCCGTGTACCATTTTGAATCAAGACCAATCTTTTCAAGAAATAGGTTAACACCTGTCGAAGGGTTTAATAGCCATTGCCAAACTACACCCGTCACAACAAACGAAAGCGCCATCGGAAAGAAAAAGATATTTCGAAAGAGTGACTCCTGCTGAATTTTTTGATCAAGAAGAATGGCGAGAAACTGCCCTACCACAATCACGACTAGAATGAAGAGAATCGTAAAAAATAGTGTATTTCGTAAGTCAGCTTGAAAACGAAAATCACTAAACAAGTAGATGTAATTTTTCAATCCAACAAATGAAAAGTCTGGTACAAGTGAATTCCAATTACTCAAAGAGACATAGCCAGTCCATCCGATAAAACCATAAACAAAAACACCTACTAATAGGATGGATGGAATAAGGAAAGCAATGGCGATTATGTGATCTTTCGTAAGTGAACGTCTTTTTCGAGTTGTTACGGCTTTAACAGATTGGTTTATCATTGTTTCAGTCTTCATCCTCATCCCCCTTACGATAGAAAAAGGGAGAAGAGCAATCCCTCTCCCCCCATCTTCTTTTACTTAAGATCGCCTGAAGCATCTTCTAGCGAACTAATAAATTGATCCACATCCTGCTGTGTGACAAAGATATTAATCGCCTGGTTCACTTTTGTGACAAAGCCTTCAGGTGCAGCCGATCCGTGGGCAAGACTTGGAGCAAGACTAGCATTTTTAAAGTCTTCAATTGTTTCTTTCCCATATTCATCATAGTTGGAGAGATCGGCATCAACTCGAGCTGGAATAGAGCCTTTTAATGGGTTGAACGCATCCTGTCCTTCAACAGAACCAAGAACAGATAAGAATTTCTTAACATCTTCAGGATTTGAAACTCCCTTTGGGAGACCAAATGTATCTGTAATCACCATAAACATACCGTCCGTTCCAGGTGTTGCCACCCAACCAAAGTCTTCTTTCACCTTTAAGTTAAGGTCGTTCACAAAATAACCCTTTGCCCAGTCTCCCATAACGTTCATCGCGGCTTCTCCATCTGCAACAAGCTGGGAAGCATCCTGCCAATTTCGTGAGCTATGGTCTTCATTCACATAACTGAGCATCTTCTTAAAGTTCTCAGCTGCTTCCTTTACTTTCGGATCACTAAACGACATTTCTCCAGTGAAAAGCTTTTTGTAATCATCTGCTCCAAGCGTTCCTAAGAGCGCAGTCTCAAACAAATGAGTTGCTGTCCAGGGCTCTTTGTCTCCAAGAGCAAGCGGCGTAACACCAGCTTCTTGTAATTGGTCAGCAGCAGCGAAAAAGTCATCAAACGTCGCTGGCGGCTCGACACCGTTCTCTTCAAAGATGCTCGTGTTATACCATAGAACATTTCCACGATGAATATTCACAGGAACCGAATAGATATCTCCATCTTTACTAACAAGATCAATTAAATCTTCAGGAAACTTATCTCCCCAACCTTCGGATTCATACAGGTCGTTAAGCGCTTCCATTTTGTCAGCCGCAACCCATCCATCGTTCAATTCAGAACCACCATGAACCTGGAAGGTTGCTGGTGGATCATCACCCTGCATGCGACTTGCAAGCACGGCTTTCGCGTTCGTTCCTGCTCCGCCCGCAACTGCTGCGTTTTCTACTTCAATATCAGGGTATTCTTCTTTAAATAAGTCAATTAGCGCATTCAATCCATCCTCTTCACCAGCACCTGTCCACCAGCTAAAAATATCAAGCGTTTCTTCTTTACTAGCACTTCCTTCACTACTGCTATTCGTTTCCCCAGAGTTTGAACAAGCAGAAAGTGGTACAAGAGCGAGGACAAGGACGAGAATCCATCCCGTAAATTTTTTCAACGTTCCCTTCATACAATCAATCCCCCGTTTCTTTTATTACATTTACTTTATCAAATTGAATGAATAACAACTCATGTAAGCGCCTTCATATTTTTGTGGTTATCTTCACTTTTTTGTGGTCATGCTCATAAGCTAGTACAGAACTACGAAAGAAAGGATCTCTTGATTAAAAGGAGAAGAGAGTTACTAAGAAATGTCCTAACGAGGTGAAAGAGAAATGATGTTTTCTGAAGTTAATCTGGACAATCTCTCAAGGCAACAAATTACTTCATTCATGTTCGATAGCATTGTAGATGATGGAAAAGATGGAGAGTGCATTCTCGTTTTTGGTGCTAAAACGATTCATCGCGTTCAAAAAGCAGCCAGGCTATATCACAACAAGCGCGCTCCAAAAATTTTGGTGTCCGGATCTGCAGCAAGGTGGGGTAAAGAAGAAGAGTTAGAAGCTATTTGGATGAAAAACCATTTACTTAACTTTGGGGTACCTGAGGAAGATATTCTTCTCGAACTCGAAGCAGCTAATACGACCGAAAACGTCATTGCTTCACTTATGGTACTTCAACGCTCATTTGGGCTTAATCACATCAATAGACTTCTGATTGTGAGCTCCCCCTATCACATGAAAAGGTGTCAATTAACTCTCACCACCTATATGCCGGACTGGATCTCCTATACTCTCTGCCCCGATGACAGAGAATCTGGACAGGGAGACAACTGGTGGAAGAGTGATAGAGAAAACGCTAGAGTCATGAAAGAACTTCACTCCATGCAGAAGTATATAAAGAAAGGCATTTTGAAGGATCTACCTTTCCAATAGCAAAAAAAAAAACCGCTAGTCGGTTTCTTTTTTTGTCATACGTGAAATTGTTCACGGTACTGAGATGGTGAAAAACCTGCTTTTCGTTTAAACACTCGACTAAAATAATTAGGGTCCTTATAACCAACATTGAAACAAATTTCTTTCAAGCTCTTTGAAGGATCAAGCATTTCTCGTTTCGCTGCTGTAATTCTAACTTCTGTAACATAATCAATAAACGTCATACCACTTTTGTCTTTAAATAATTTGCTTACATAATAAGGACTAAGATCAACATGATCAGCTGCTTCTTCAAGTGTTAGCTGCTCATGAAAATGTGTGTGAATATATTGCTTCACCTGTTCAAGACGATCTCCTCCATGAAGAGAACGCCATGTTTGCACACTCTCATTCAATTTCCGAAGCTTTGCTCTGGCTAGATTTCTTGCCTCATTCTCGCTTTCCGCTTGAATGTACTTGTAGGAAGTTAAGAAAATTCCGTTATTTTGTAAAATTCGTTCTGCAACAAGAAAGAGCTCGTTCACCTTTTGAACAAATATAGCAGGCTGTTCACCTGAAATCATACCAAGAAACACTTCAAGTTCTTGCATCGCTTTTGTGAAATCACCATTGTTAATGGCGTTGATCACGATAGACTCCTGCTCCTGAGTTCCGCTCTGGCGCGGTGCGTTAGGAGTCTTACTTTCTTGATAAAAGGCATATGTGACCTCTCGTTGAAAGTCTAGTGTATTTACCGCATGAAGTGCTTCGCGATAAGATTCAACAAATTGATCCGCTTCCTGATAAGGTCTCCCAACGCCGATACATACGACCTCTTGGAAATCCTGATAAAATTCATGAAGAAGTTGTCTTAACGTAGGCTGTAACTTCGCTTTTAATCGTTTATCCTTCTCCAGAAGATCTTCACTAAAAAGAAAGCAGGGTAAATTCCTATCATCCCTCATTCCAATCATCGCCTCACCGGACACGTTGGATTTCATTTTTTCTTTTACCCACTGAACCATTTCATTGACGATCGCTTTTCTTCCCTCAGGAAATTTAAAGATAACCGCATACCCAACCGTCGTCTGAAAGCCTAACAGCTCACTCCACTCTGAAGGACTAAACTCTGTGACGTGATCCATTAGGATCGCGTTCATCCACTCTCCTTCTAGAAGATGAACAGCTTTTGTCAGCTGTGCTTGTACATGATCTTGCTTCTCGGCTTCTACTCGTTCATTTTCAATTTCGGCTGAGATACGCGTAATGGCGGAAAAGATCTCTTGCTTTCTCCCTGGCTTTAGTAAATACTCTTTCACTCCCTGCTTCATCACTTCGCGGGCATAGTCAAACGTATCGAACGCGGATAGCATGATAAATTTTATTTCGGGTTGATTTCTCTTTATCGTTTTCACTGCTTCTACCCCATCGATACCTGGCATTTTAATATCCATAAAGACAATCTCGGGCTGAAACTTTTCGGCAAATTCAATAGCTTCTCGTCCATTTTTTGCTTTCTGAATGGTGACGTGATCTCCATATTCTCTTTTAATCATCAATTCGACCGCTTCACGCTCTAACTGTTCGTCATCTACAACCATAATCCTAAGCAAGCTGTTCATCTCCTCTCATCTTCGTATAAGGTAAATTCAGACGAACCGTCGTACCTGAACCTTTTGTGGATTCCACCGTCATCGTGCCTGTTTCCTGATAGTATAATTCAATTCTTTTTTTCACATTTTGCATGCCAAGCCCCGTCGAATGTCCTTGTCTCTTCTCAGAAACCGATCGTCCGTCATTGAAGAGAAGCTGTGTTAGTCTTGCTTTTTCAATTCCAACACCATTATCTGCCACCTCCACAACAACATCATTTTGATCAGAATAGACCCGAATGACGATTTCTCCCCCTTCTTCATACGACTCCACTCCATGTATAAACGCATTTTCCACGATCGGCTGAAGCGTTAAGACAGGGATCATGCAATCAAGAATCTCTTCGTCTGCCACTACGTTAAACGTAACCCTTTCACC
This sequence comes from Pseudalkalibacillus hwajinpoensis, assembly GCF_015234585.1. NCBI lineage: Bacteria > Bacillati > Bacillota > Bacilli > Caryophanales > Guptibacillaceae > Guptibacillus > Guptibacillus hwajinpoensis. The sequence goes on along the minus strand of NZ_JADFCM010000001.1, from coordinate 663,099 downwards.
AAATCGTGACTGCTGGATAAAGAAATATTCTCGAACAATATTCAGTTCTTCTTTTAATGTGACATCCTTCGCTAAATTTCCTAGATTGTAACGAAGAAGAGCGGCAACAGATTCAATGAGCTCACTCGTTTGATCCGCGCCTTCGATATAGGCACGTCTCGAAATCGTATTTAGCGTATTAAAAAGAAAATGTGGGTTGATCTGACTTTGAAGACTTTTGAGCTCCATTTCTTTCAACAGCTGATCTAACTCTGATTTCTGTTTTATCTCTTTAATTAATCCTCGGATGTTCTCCTGCATGCGATAAAAAGTATCCGCTAGTAGCTGTAGCTCATTTCTAGATCTCACAACTACTCTATTCGCAGTAAAGTCCCCTTTCGATAGCTTCTTAGCTGCTGCTGCAAGCTCGTGTATGGGCCTTGTGATTCCTCTTGAGAACCAAAATGCCATCAACAAACTAAATAAAATCATCGAAACGAATAATGAAATGCCCATCCACTGCAAATACGTACTCTTTTTCTCCATCTGGTTGTAAAACATGCGATAATCCGTTAGCTCAGAATTAATTAATGTTAACGTTGTTTCTTGGATAAATGCTGAGATTTGGGCAGCTTCATTTAAATGACCTGAATATTGATTAATATCCTGTCGCTGAAAAGCTTGTACTGTAATATCACATTCAAGCAGGAAGCTTTCGATCATATTTTCATAATTCGTGACGGTTTGATCGTTCGCTTCATTTTTTACCGAGTTAAGAAGCTCGTCTTTTTCTTCAGAGAGAATCTTTCGCTCCATGGCGTATGCTTCTAATTCTTTCTGTGTCCGTTCTGTTAGAAAGGTATTCATCGCCTCATACACTTTATTTGTTTGCTGTGATATTTCGTTCAGCACGATAAAGCGTTCAAAGCTCGTATGGTAATCATCAATTGTCCGTTGACTGCTATGAAACAAATAGAAAGCGACACCATTCATTAAAATGACGAGCATGGTAAAAAAGAGAATAAATTTGCCCTGGATTTTCATGGTAGTTTAATCCCTCCCGGCGTCGTTCTTTCTAGTTGCTTTAAATCTTTTTTTCTCAATACTTCTGTCTTCGTATGATGATACGTTGAAACATCCTTTCCTTCGATAATTTGTATCATTAATTCCACCGCGTTATATCCCATCTCATATGGCTTTTGTTCAACTGTTGCTTCTAACTTTCCATCTTTAAGTAGCTGCATCGTCTCAGGAAGCACATCAAAACCAATCACATAAACCTGGTCGGTCATCCCGATGCTTTCAAGAACCTGCACGATACCAATCGCATCAAGAGCGCTCGTCCCATAAAAAGCATTGATTTCAGGATGTGCTTTTATCATTTCGTACGTTTTCTCCGCTGCTTGTATTCGCGTAATTTGTGAGGCATCGATGGCAACAACATCGACGCGATCGCTATATTTTATAGCATCTTTAAACCCTTCTACGCGAAGCTTTTGATTCGCCGAATCAAACCTTCCCGTAATAATCCCAACCTTTACTTCGTCAATTGTATCTTTAAGAAGCGCCTGACCTGCGAGAAATCCAGCATAATAATTATCTGTGCCTACATATGCCACACGCTTACTATCAGGGGCATCTGTGTCGACTGTTAGAAAAGGAATTCCTTTCTCTGTGACACGATTGATAATCGTAGCGGATACGTCTTGATTTAATCCCTGTGCCATAATGCCATCAGGTTTTGATGCCGCTGCCATCTCAATCGTTTTGATATGCTCTTCAAGGTTCGCTTGTTTTGGACCTGTGTATTCAAGTGAAACATTGTACTTTGTAGCTGCTTCCCGCGCTCCTTTCTCCACAAGTCGCCAGTAGTCGTTATCGATTTCTTCCGTTACAAGAACGAAACGGTAATCCGGTGCTGTATAGGAGGCAGAAGGGCGATCAGGCGTAATGTTGAAAGCCCTTACAGAATAGAAGAGAAAAAAATAAAATGACAAAATCACTAAAAAACCGCCAACACCGTATATCCAGCGTGCCATCGCTCAACCTCCTTTTTTTGATGGGGGTCAGGTACGTACCTGACCCCCTCAAAAGACACTTGTCCTCGCTCACGAGACTCTCTTACCTTTACGTCATTATATATCGTAGTAGCTACATAGAATCAACTTGTTTTTCATATAAGATTTGCAGCAAAACAAAAAACTGCCTCTATAAACGGTTCTAAAACACGTTGATAGAAACAGCTTTTGTTTTTTAACGCCATTGCTTCCATTTTTCTATAAACTGTTGTTTTTTTAACTGAAGTAATGTATTTCCTTCTTTATCTTTATTTTGCTTCTGCCATTCGTAGAAACTTGCAACAGTAATGAGTGTGGCTCCTGCGATTAATAGGTACGCCCACCATGGCATATTCCCCCAATAAGGTCGCGTTTGCAGAAGAAGGTTCAAAAGAAGAACGCTACATCCGATGACAAAGTATGATTTGATGCGATAGTAAAAACCTGCAAGCACGGAACCAAGGGATAGCCCACCAGCTATGATCGCATCATATATTGTATTACTCATCAAAGCATCACCTACAAGAACTGCTGCTACGATTGAAAGAATGCTCCATTCTATGAAACTCATGATTTGCTTGCTTTGATTCCACGTACGCTTTGATAAATAAATCGTTAACGCAATCCATGGCAATACATAAACTTCTGTCACAATATACTTATTGATTTCAATGTGATGAAGGAGCGTGTAATAAGGGACTAATAATGACAGGGCAGTAATGCTTTTCATTACTTTTGCAGCCAAACCAGTCGGCACTCTCCTTACTTGAAGTGCGAAAAAAACAAAGATAAACAGTGCTCGTAACTCATCAGCCCAGAAAGAGTCGAATGTAAGCTCTTGATAAAGATTAAGTACTGTTAAAAGAGCTGTTACGGAGTACCAATCAATATGCTTTTCCTTCAGTTGCTTTACTCTAAAGGAATAGAGCCTTTTATGAATAAGGAAGCCCGCAGTTAACATCCCTACTGCCACTCCTACAAAAAGAAGCGTTCGCATCTCCATTGTCTCAACAGGGAGAAGAAATACCAGCGTTTGAACGAATAGGAGAGGGATAATCGTGATGATCTGCCAATCAGATTGGTGAATCAAGTAAAGCAGCAGAACCGCATAGAGTAGACCAACACTAAAAGGCACAGAACTGATTTCACTGTATTCGGTTATAAAAGGAAGAAATCCTAAGATAGCAAATGGAACCGCATACCACTTAATCCTCTCTTTCCACCTTCCACCAAGGAAAAACCAAAGCGTAAACATAATGATACTTGATGCAAACCCTGTATACGTGTATGCCTCACCGTCTAAATCAAAAGTATCAACTAACGCCATGTAGAGAAAAGGAAGAACGGTAAAACCTGCATAAAGAAACGTACGAACCTCCCATTCGATTTTCCTTGTTAGAACGGAATAAGCATAAACGAAAAGGCCAACGATATATAAGACTGGCTCATTCCCCTGCTCTAAAATGGTATAAATGAGAGCGATCGGCAAATAGACATGTCCTACATAAAAATAACTACGCTGTATAACAACGTCTTTTTTTCCAAGCGTGTCAGCGATCAGGATCAGAAGAACCGCCCCGATGATCCACTGAAACATTCCTTGAATAGGAAAGGCTTCCGCAACAGAAAGATAAGCACCCAAAGTAAATACACTGATCACTGGCCATAACGTCTCTTCCTCTGTGCGCTTAAAGATCAGATAGAGTACGCCAATAGCTCCTACCAATAGTCCCGAGCGAACAAATAATTCCTCTACCGTCGCGCTTAACAAGAGAAGCAATGCCAATCCATAGAAGCTGACACCGGTCCAAAAAGCCATTTCCTCCAGGTCTTTTACATTCCTTTTTTGCCAAATAAAATGAGTACCGATAATGAGTAGCGCTGCAATCGCCGTATGGAAGGGCGCACCCAAGCTATCTTCATAGAAATCATTTCTCGCCAATAGAGGACAAAGCGCCAACAGCGCAGTTCCCCATGAAATAGAATGCAGTAACGCTCCCGTTTGACGAAGCCATTTCCACTTCCCTTTTCGATAGATCGATAGATGAACAATTCCTAGCATGAATAATAGTATACTTTCTAGCCACCATAGCTCGCTAAGAAGACCAAGCAATAGGGAGAGCATCATAGGACCAAAAGAAACGAAGAGCGATCCAGTTTGAATTCTTTTTGTCGCGCTCCATGTATTCAAATAATAGCCACCCACATATATCGTTACGCCAGTAAAAAACAAATGAAGCATCACTGTTTCAACCGATGGATTCGTATAAAGTAAACTTATCGCATACAGTCCTGCAGCAGCTAGAAATAGTGGAGCCAAAAAACCAAAAATTCGATAGCGTGATAGATTAGCAAGGTATATATAATTAAGACTAATGAGCAAGTAACCAATCACAAGCAGCCAGGACGGATCATCAAAGCGCAAAATCAAGCCTTTGTATGTGATAAAAAAGAACGCACATAGTGATACAGCACCACTTGTCAGTTGAAATGCTTTTCTCATATATGGATTTTGAAGACGATCCACCGACTGTAAGCCAATGAAAATAAAGCCGACAAGTGCGTATAACATAACGTCCGCAGCTTCAAGGAACGAGTGCTCAATAAGCTGATAAATGCCATACACAAGTAAGAACGTAAAGACAAAATGATATTCCTTTTGTTTTCCAATAAAAATCATAGAAAGATAAAGAAAAGCCGTCAAGATCACATTAAAACTATAAAAAACGTCACTTTCATAAAAGAATAGTAGGAGCAGCGTTGAGAGAATGAGATTCCCCTGCGCATAGATAGGAAGTTCTTTCGTAAAAAGAGCGAAACTCTTCATATTTTTTGTTCGAGCATAGATTAGGAGCAACAGTCCATTAAAGATCACGATTCCAAGATAAAAGAGATCTACTTGCGGGTTGAATACCTGGATAAAAAAGGCCGCACCGATGCTTAACGTCACAAAAGAAAACCAAACAAATAAACGTGATTGTTGCCGATTTGCTTGCAGGAAATAGAGAGGCAAACAAACCAAAACACCAATAAAACCAAGCACTTCATTCCCATCGCCACTCACAGATAACCAATCTCCAAAAAGTTGAAAATAACCTGCTGAAAATACAACGATAGGCAGAAATAGGCTTCCGAGAACTAAAAAGGAGAAGGCGGTCTTCTCAATGCGAAGCTTATGTCCACTGAGCCAGCTAATCCCAAAGAACACAGCCGCAATTCCGCCAATGAGCGCGGTCTTCATGATCGATGTCATCACATCCCACGTACTAGTGGCAAGTACCAGCGCACCAAGTAACAAGAACACCACACCAATAACCAAAATCCATGTTAAATTTCGATCTCTAAGCTCCTGTGTTGATTTCACTTTCTGTTCTTTGACAGGGTTTGGCGCCTCTGACTTAGTTGGAACTATTTCTCGTGCGACAATAACTTCCTCATGCTTTTCCTCCGCTTCTATAGCGTCGTCCATCATTTTTTGATACGCGTTCGAAACAGTACCGTATGTCTGCTCTGATATGTAATCTTTCACCCTGAGCCTTTGCAGCTCAGATTGAAATGCTTTTTCCCTCTCTTCCTCATTCATTTTTCACACCTCCAATGATTAACAACATTTTCCTAATTTCTTTCTTGCTCTTAGTTTACTCATACTCATTTCTTCCTTGCAATATGATTCCTTCCATTTTTCTGTTTATTCACAAAACAAAGCGATTGTCCATGTATGGTGGACAATCGCTTTGTTTTGTCATTGAGGGGGGTCAGGTACTGACCTGACCCCACAAATAACCTTTCTGCTCTAACAATTCTTCATGTGTGCCCTTTTCAATGATTTCACCATGATCGAGGGCGATAATTTGATCTGCTCGTTGAATGGTATTTAGGCGATGCGCGATAATAAAGCTCGTTCTACCTTCCATTAACGCCCAGAGCGCTTTTTGGATTTGAATTTCAGTTCGTGTGTCAATGCTACTCGTGGCTTCATCGAGAATTAAAATCGCTGGATCGGCAAGCACCGCTCTCGCGATGGAGAGAAGCTGTCTTTGACCATGACTAATTCCCCCTCCATCCTGGTTCAATACAGTATCATATCCTTCTGATAACCTGGAAATAAACGTATGAGCATTAGCGACCTGCGCTGCTTTTTCTACTTCATCATCGCTTGCATCCAGTCTCCCGTAGCGGATGTTTTCGCGAACCGTTCCATTGAAAAGAAACGTGTCCTGAAGAACGAATCCCATGTTTTGTCGCAAGCTTTGTCTTGTCACTTTCGTAACATCATGATTATCCACTTCAATCGTGCCACCATTCAGTTCATAGAAGCGCATCAACAAGTTTACGATGGTAGTTTTTCCTGCACCAGTTGGCCCAATAATCGCAATCGATTCACCTGGCTTCGCTTCAAAAGAAATATTCGTAAGCGTCGAACCTTCTTTATCATAGCCAAATGAAACATTTCGAAACGCCACTTTTCCCTTCGCCTGTTTCAGTGCTACTGCATTTTCCTCATCCGGACGCTCTTCTTTCTCATCCAAAATAGTAAAAACACGCTCAGCACCTGCAACAGCAGATAATATCGTATTAAACTGATTCGCAAGATCGTTTAGAGGTCTCGTGAAAAGTCGAGAGTATTGGATAAAGGCTACAATCACACCAATCGAAACCATTCCTTTAAGTGACAGCCAACCTCCTGCCGCTGCTATGAGTAAAAAGCTTAAATTATTTAACACGTTCATCAATTTAGGTATAAAACCAGAATAGGTCATCGCCCAGAACCCCGATGTGCGTAGCGCTTCATTTTTTTGGTCTAACTGCTTTAGCACGCGCTGTTCTTGAGAAAATGATTTGATAATTTGCTGCCCAGAGAGTGTCTCTTCAATAACACTGTTCATCTCACCAAGATTACGCTGCTGTTCTTTAAAATAATGACCAGTCCGGTTCGTGATCCACTTCATTCCGAGAAACATAAGAGGAATGATGGTGAACGTAATCAGCGTTAAAAGCGGACTTAACCACAACATCAGCCCTACCGTACCAACAAGAGTGAGCACACTTGAAAAGATCTGGATCACTGAACTATTTAACGTTCGACTGACATTTTCTATGTCATTTGTTAATCGGCTCATTAACTCTCCGTGCGTCTTCTTATCGAAGAATGGAATCGGCAAACGATGCAGGTGATGAAATAGATCTTTCCGCATTCGATAGACCGTTTCTTGTGCAATCCCAATCATCCAGTAGTTTTGGAGAAAAGTAGCGGCAGATTGTAATACGTACACACCGACTAATAGTCCGAGAATAAGCAGTAATCCATTTAAATCGGCTGGTACAAGATATTCATCAATTGCAATGCTCGTTAGATAAGGCCCAAGAAGACTAAATCCTGAACTAAAAAGAACCATCACAATGACGAGGAAAAGCAATCCTTTTTTCATCGATAAATAGCGCCAGATGCGCGCAACAGTTCCCTTCAAATCATCCGGTCGCTTTCTCGCTTGTTTCTTAGAGGGTTTGTTGTTTGAGCTCATTGGACGCCTCCTCTCCGTACTGAGACACATAGATCTCACGATAAACGTCATTGTTCCGAAGAAGTTGCTCGTGAGTCCCTTCTCCAATAATTGCCCCATCTTCAAGCAAAATAATTTTATCCGCCTCTTTAATTGAACTGATTTTCTGAGCAATTAATAAAATCATGCTTTCACGATGCCTCAACGCTTTTTGTAACTCAGCTTCTGTTTTTAGATCAAGTGCACTTGTACTGTCATCAAGAATAAGAATTTCTGGATTACGGATAAGGGCACGCGCAATCGATAAACGCTGTTTCTGCCCTCCAGAAAGGTTAATTCCTTTTTGTCCAAGTACCGTTTCATATTGATTAGGAAGCGTCTTAATAAACGAATGGATTTGGGCTGCTTTAGCCGCTTCTTCAACCTCTTTTGCGGTAGCATCTTCCTTTCCCCACCGAATATTCTCAGCAATGGTGCCGCTGAATAACACGACTTCTTGAGGAACCACTCCCATTCGGCTCCTTAATTCATCAATACCGATATCTGTCTCATCCTGTCCATTGAACGTAATGTGACCTTCTACAGGTTCATACAATCTTGGAATAAGCTGAACCATGGATGACTTACCTGAACCTGTCGCACCCATGACACCAATAAATTGTCCTTTATCTGCAGTGAAATTTATATCTCGCAGCACATCGTCCTCTGAATCGGGATAACGAAAGCTCACATGGTGAAACTGAAGTTTCTCTAACGCTAATGGCTGAACAGCTGATGTTTCTTTGGAAGACGTATTTGTATCCAACACTTCCTCCATCCGATAGGTAGAAGCTCTTGCTCGTGAAAGAAGCATCAAAATAAACGAAAACATGGTTAGTGCTACTGTAATCCGTGTGCCATATGTAATGATGGCTGAAATTTCACCAACCTGCGCTGTTCCACCGACCACTTTCACTCCGCCAAACCAGATTACGGCAACAATTGCCACGTTCATAAGAATCAACAGTACCGGCGTAGCGAGTTCAATCAAGCGAAGAGATGTTACCGTTTGATTCATTAAATTCTCGTTCACATTTTTAAACCTTTGTTGCTCATGCTTACTTCGAAGATAAGCTTTAATGAGTCTAACGCCAACTAGATTTTCTCTCATCACGCCATTAACTCGATCAAGTTTTTCCTGTACTGAGCTGAAAAGCGGAACTCCCTTTTTCATCACAAAATAAAGAAAGACAATGACTAAAGGAATCGCGGCTGTTAAAAGAAGGGCGAGCTGTACATCGACAACAAAGGCCATGATCACCCCACCAACCACGAGCAGCGGGGCTCGAACCATAATACGGAGTCCCATAAATACTACGAGTTGCACCTGATTCACATCATTCGTTAGTCTTGTTAAAAGAGATGAAGTGGGGAAGCGGTTAAAGTCAGCAAAAGCGAAAGACTGTACCTTTTCAAAGAGAGCTTTTCTGAGATCAAAACCAAAATGTTGACTAACGTATGAAGCAAGGTAAGTATTAACGATCGAAGCAATAAATGAGACAACCGTTAAAACGAGCATCCAGATCCCCAGTTTAGTAATGACACTAAGGTTTTCCTTCGCAATACCGTTATCAATAATATCCGCCATAAATAGCGGTAGCCAAAGTTCAACGGCTAATTCAACAAGCATTAAAAGGGCCGCTACAATCGCCGCCACCTTGTATGGTTTAATAAAGGATAGTACTTTTTGCATGGCATCCTCCCTCATCCTACATCCTTTTTCTTATTTTCATATTATACAGGATATTTAGGGCCTCGAACAAAAATGAGCTTTTTCATAATCACTACGAATATTCATCGGAAATAATAAAGGCCAGCTCACTTTCGAGCTGGCTTAGAACTATGCTTTATTGCTTTTAGAAACGATCATTTCAAGATCGCCTTCTAGCTTACAATCTTTCATTGTGGCAGGGATGATTAGATGGTCTCCCTGCTTAACAGAGTGAGAGGTTTCTGAAGATGTAATCATGCCTTCTCCACTCAGCACACTAACAAGTAAATAAGGATGATCTTGCGAAAGAGAATATTCTCCATCAAGTTCCCATTTATAAACCGTGAAATATTCCGATGATACAAGCTCAACCTGGTTTAATCCATCTTCTTCCGTTACGACAGGTGAGAACGGCGGATCTTCATGGGGAATCGTCGATACATCAACTGAACGTTCAATATGAAGCTTACGTGTGTTTCCATTTGCGTCTGTTCGATCATAGTCGTACACGCGATAAGTTGTGTCAGAGCTTTGCTGAGTCTCAAGAATCATCGTTCCGGCACCGATTGCGTGAATGGTTCCGCTTGGTACAAAATAAAATTCACCTGGCTCAATCGGAACACGACGTAGTAAACTGTCCCATTCACCCTTTGCAATCATTTCTTCAAAAGACTCTTTCGACTGTGCATGATGGCCAAAGATCAGTTCTGAACCTGGATCACAATCAATAATATACCAGCACTCGGTTTTCCCATAGGCTTCACCTTCTACTTCTCTTGCATATGTATCACCAGGGTGAACCTGAACAGAAAGATCACGATCGGCATCCAGAATTTTAATCAAAAGTGGAAAATGCTCTCCGCCTTCATTCCCGAACAATTCACGATGACTATCCCAAACTTCATTTAACTTCTTTCCTGCAAGCGGACCATTTCTTACCTCACTTGGCCCATTCTGATGAGCTGAAATTCCCCAGCATTCTCCAGTCGTTTCTGTTGGAATCGTATAGCCGAATACATCTCTCAGTTTTGTGCCGCCCCAAAGACGATCCTTAAATTCTGGCGTTAGAAAAAGTGGTTCATGTTGGTACATACTATGTGCCCCCTAATTTTCTTTAAACTTTTCATTTTCAAAATTCTGGCGACCATGCATAGCGGCACCAATTATCCCAGCCTTATCATGCAGATGTACTGGTTCAATCTCTATTTTCCCACGTAGTCCTTCGTATACATAAGAATCTACTTTTTCTTTAAGTAGTGGTAGAATCATATCCTTTGCCTGCATCACGCCACCGCCCAGTATAATAACAGATGGATCAATAGAATGAACGATGTTCGCAATGCCTATCGCTAGTGCATCCATAGCTTCGTCAATAATAGCAACAGCTTCCTCATTTTCTTGTTCCGCAAGCTCAAAAACTTCTTCAGCACCACCCGAAATTTCAAGTCGTGCCTTACCTTCTCTTGCAATCGACGTCCCAGAAGCAAGTGCTTCAAGAGATCCTGCGTTCATGTTGGCATGCTTTTGACCTCCAGGCTTAATGATCATATTACCGATCTCAGCACTGTAGCCATGCTCGCCTTGAATAAGGCGATTATTTTGAACGTAACCCCCACCGATCCCCGTACTTACAGTTATGTAAAATGAGCTTTCGCGCCCCTTTCCTCCTCCATACAATGCTTCACCAAGAGCAGCAGCGTCAGCATCATTCACAAGATACGTAGGGATACCAATCGCTTCCTCTACCATTTCTGTAATCGGAACATCTTGCCAACCAGGAAGATTAGGCGGTGATACAACAACTCCATCAAAAGGATTAAGCGGCCCGGGTGAACCAATCCCAATAGATACAGCTGAATACGCTTTTTTCACTTCTTTTATTAAATCAACCATTCTAGTTATAATCGATTCGTAACCTAAGCTTGCCTCTGTAGGTATTTGTTTTACTTGTAGTATTCGTCCGCTCTCGTCTACGAGACCGACGCGGAGATTTGTACCGCCAAGGTCAACTCCTATATATACATTTTCCAACATCCTACCTCCCAAACTTTCTTTTCTATATATTATCACGAATTTTCACTTTATAAGAAACGAAACAGAGATTACGATAGAATATCCAATTTTAGATATGAAAGAATTAGAATGAAGACAAAGTTATAAGATGGCTATATCAATGATCCAAGCATTGAGAAATCAACAATATTAACGCACCTAGTCTAACAGATTGGAAATCAATATATTATTTCAGAAAATTCTTCCTAATTATCCAAACCTCTGCTAAACTATTAATAAAACTACACAAATCGGGTGACTCAATGGTTTTTGACGGCATTTTATTATCTATTCTTGTCGGGTACTTACGCAAAGGTAGCTTAAAAGGCTTTGCTTATCTTTCCTTTAAAGCAGGTTGGATCTTCCCCCTGTTGCTTCTTATTGAAATTGGTATTTTCACATTCCAATCTTCCTATGCCTGGCTCGGCACACTGAGCGCACCACTCTTTATGCTTATTTATATTGTAGGACTCATTTTTCTTTGGATAAATCGTAAAATGAACATCGGCATTATGCTTCTTTTCATAGGAGTGCTCCTTAACTTTATCGTAATGGCGATTAATGGAGGGCGAATGCCGGTATCACTTGAAGCGGCAAATATACTTGATCCCGCATATGCAGAATCCATCAAAAATGGTCTCTATGGAAAACATGCAGTCCTAACCGACAGTACTGCCTTTGGGTTTCTCGGTGACATCATCCCTATTACTGATCCTTATCCAAAAGATCAAGTCATTAGTATTGGCGACATCATTATGAACATCGGTATTTTTATTTTCATCCAGCGCGTAATGGTTAAGTCCAAACATCCAGAAGACCTCATCAAATCACCTGCGCCTCAAAAAGGAATATGAAGGGAGGTGACGTTCATGGAACGTAAAGAGGGGATTAAGCTAACAGGCATCCTTGTGAATATCGCTATCATTACTACTGCTGTTATCGCACTAACTTCTGGATTTAAATTGGTTTAATCAAGATGGAGAGGCATTGCTTCTCCTAAAAAACTAAATTTAAATGAGAGTGATCGAGACATGAAGGGCATATTTCAGAAATTCACTAATGTTGTAAGCGTGTATATTACACTGGCATCTATCACAGGGATTTCTTTATTTCTCACTCAGTACTTCTTGACATATACACCTCTTAACTGGAGTCTGGCCTTCACGTTTGTAGCGGCAATTTTACTATTAAACCACTATACAATTCTATTGCCACCAAGCGGCAATTCCCTATCAATGGATTCGGCGATCTATTTGGCAGTCCTATTTGTATTTGGTATTCATATGGCGCTAACCATCTTGTTACTAACCTCGATCATCTATGCTCTGTATAAAAAAAGCGTTGTTTGGTGGAAGCATTTATTTAATTTCTCTATTTATAGCATTATGATTATTGGAACGTATGAAGCTTTCTTTCTATTTGGTGGAACTCTCGGAACACTTTCATTCTTTAACGTAACTTCGTATATGCTTTCGCTTAGCGTTTATTTTCTGCTGAACGTGTTATTCATTGGATTTTTCTTTGTTTTAACCGCTACCGAGAATCTTCTTCAAATTGTTAAAGGAATGTTAAAGGAAACCATCTCAAGCTATTTAATCACGTTAATCCTTTCCTTGAATCTTGTCCTACTCATGAAGCAGCAAATTATACTTGGCGTTCTATTATTTCTAACTGTAGCCGTGCTACTCTCCATTTCCTTCAAACAATATTTTGAGCTCTATCAAGAAGTATCCCAAAAAGCGGACATTGATCATCTAACAGAACTATACAATCATGGCTATTTCAAATCTCTTTTGGAAGAAGAAATCAAAACAGCCAAACTAGCAAATCAGCCTCTATCAATCGGTTTGATCGACCTTGATGACTTCAAGAAATACAATGATCAGCACGGGCACCTTCAAGGAGATAAGCTTCTTAAACACTTCGGAGCAGAATTGAAAAAGAGTGCGAGCGACTCGTTTACAGCAGCTCGCTATGGAGGAGAAGAGTTTGCACTGCTAATGCCTGGTAAGACGGAACTCGAAGCCTATCAATTCATCAATCACTTTCGAAAAGAAATCAATGATCAATATTTCGAAGGAGTCGAAGTGCTTCCACACGGCTGTCTCTCGTTTTCTGCAGGAATCATCCAATACAACCAGGACATGTACGATTCCTCAGAAGTCCTTGAAAAAGCCGATCAAGCGATGTACTATGCCAAGACTAAAGGAAAGAACAACGTTTGTATTTTTGACGCTGATAATGTACCTGCTAAAACCTTTTATAATAACAAAGAAATGGAATTATTGGAGCAGCAGCTAAAAATCTTTCTTTATAAAGATGTGTACACGTACAAACATAGCAGAAGAGTTTATGAATATGCGATTGAGTTCAGCAACAAGCTTAACTTGAATAGCAATGATCAGAAAATACTTGTTATGGGGGCACTCATTCATGACATCGGAAAGCTTGAGATTCCTCGTGACGTTATCAACAAAAAAGGAAAGCTTACGAAGGATGAGTGGGAGATGGTTCAGAAACATGTCATTTGGGGGAGGGAAATTGTATCAACAAACCGCGAGCTAGCTGATCTTCTTCCACTCGTTGAACTTCATCACGAACGTTATGACGGGAAAGGCTATCCGTACGGATTAAGCGGACAAGAAATCCCTCGACTTGTTCGCATGTTAACAATTATCGATTCCTTTGATGCCATGACGACTGAGCGCCCCTATCAAAAAACAAAGTCAATTAGTGAAGCGATAGACGAATTACAAAAATGTGCTGAAACGCAGTTTGATCCTGAACTTGTTCATGAGTTTATTGAGGTGATTCATTCAAGTCCACTGCACAAACATTCAATTGAACAACCAAACAAAATCAGCATTTAAAAAAGCGAATGTGGCTGCATTCGCTTTTTTTGTTTCCGTTAGAAACGCTTCACATTTTATTTTCACTACCATAACGGCTCATTATGATCAGTTACTTCAAAAAAATATGGAAGAATGAAGACCGTACCAATCGCCATCACGACTTCGATTGGGATAATGACTGAAATGGGAACTTGGAATGCGATCATTGGTAACCATAGAAGCGAAACAATACTTGGAATAACAGATAAATTATTCCTTGCCCGACGTGTTAAATACTGTTCCCTATCACAATAGGGACAGACAACAGCTTTTTTAAACGAAAACAACATAAGGAACGATTCTTTCCACGTCCACTCCGAATGACATTGCTGACAAGTTGTCATTTTTATGACCCCCATACTACTTATACGAACTCAACGTCATACGAGTTTCAAAATTCTGTTAATCTCCTTCTAAATCCGATAAAGCATGAATCATAATCTTAATGGCGTCTCGTATGCTAGTGAACGGAAAACCAGTATGTGCTGAATGATGGAGCGTCATCTCGAATGTAGGTGGAACATGAACGAATCCTGCTGGGATATCGATGTCTTTTTGTTCAAGTGCATACAAAACGCTATACATCACGTTGTTACATAAATAAGTTCCAGCTGTATTGGATATTTCTGCAGGTATACCATTTTGTACAAGTGCCTCAGTCATCTTTTTAATAGGGAGCGTTGAGAAATAAGCTGCCGGTCCACCTTCCACGATTGGCTGATCTTCCGGCGCACGCCCCACATTATCTTCTACACTATCATTCACATTAATTGCAATTCGCTCAGGCGTTACTTTTGTTCGGTCAGCGGCAAGTCCAAGCATGATCACAGCAATCGGTTCACATTGTTCAACATACTCAATCAGCATTTCTGATGCTCGCTCATAATCAACAGGAAGAACACGTGAGATAATTTCATATCCTCCTATCACTTCCTCATCCAATTCCTTGACGATTTGCTCAGTTGGATTATGACGATGTTCAAGAAAAGGCTCAAAACCAGTCAACAATAGCGGTCTCATTCTCTTCTCCCCTTTCGCTTAATAACAAATTACTCCAAATAATCTGAACACTTATCTTTCTATTACCTCTTTCAAACCGGTTTAACCTTCAAATTATAGTCATTTTTTACCACCTTTTCATTTTCTTCACAAGCGTTGAATGATCCATCCTTAATTCCTTAGCTGCAGAACGAAGAGATGGATGTTGTTGAATCGTATCTAATATGATTCTCTTTTCAAAACTTCCTACTCGCTCTTTCAATGAAAGTGGTTCGCTCCCTTTTATACGATAATCCGTAATATGGACTGGTAAATGATGCGGTTCAATAGAGATGGTAGGAACAGATACGACAAGGCTTTCAATCATATTTTTCAGTTCTCGAACGTTTCCAGGCCAGCGATAAGTAAGCAAGGCGCTACGTGTTTCCTTAGTCATCCGTTTTTCAATATGATATTTCGAACAGAAATAAGAAAAGAAATGATCTACCAATACTTCAATATCATGGACACGATCAGCTAACGGAGGAATAGAAATCTCAATAACTTGAAGCCTGTAATAAAAATCTTCGCGAAATGAACCTTTCTCGATTTCTTCTAACAACTGTTTATTTGTAGCAGAGATGATTCGAATATCAAGTTTAATCGGTTTATTTCCACCAATCCGATAAAACTCGCTCTCTTGTAAAACCCTGAGAAGTTTCACTTGGAGAGAAACAGGCATCTCCCCTACTTCATCAAGCATAACCGTCCCACCCTGGGCCAATTCGAGCAAACCGATTTTTCCTTCCTTACGCGCTCCAGTGAACGCGCCTGACTCATAACCAAATAACTCTGATTCTAATAAATGTTCAGGGATAGCTCCACAGTTCACTTTAATAAAAGGCTTGTCCTTCCGATCACTTTCATAGTGAATTAAATTAGCCACAACTTCTTTACCTACGCCTGATTCTCCAGTTAATAATATGCTTGTAGGGTATGGAGCTACCTGTTTTACTTTCTCGTAAATGACGCCCATTTCTTTACTTCGAAAAACAACCTTGTCAGCTACCCCTTTCAATTGAAGGGAATACCTATTTTGATTCAACTCGGAGAAAGTTTTGGCACGATCAAGCTCAGAGCGCAAACCGTTTAATTGTGTGATATCTCTTACGCTTGTTACCACCAATTCGATCTCGTGATTCTCATCAAAAACCGGACTTCCCGTCACGATAACGTCCTTCTTACCCCCGATTTTTTGTAGAATGGACACCCGCTCTTTTTCTTTTAGTACAAGCAAAGAAACGGACTGATCGATATACCCTTCTTGCATTAAATCTTTCATATGTCGCCCAATTAATTCAGAGCGCGGAAAGCCGGTCATTTCTTCATATGCTGAGTTAACGTAAATCGTCGTTCCCTCTTTATCCACAACATATAATCCGTCTGTCGAAAACTCAATAATTGATTCAAACTGTCGCAGCAAATCGCGGTAGTGTTTCACTTCCGTAATATCCTGAATGACACTAATGACGCCAATAAGCTCTTCGTCCTGATATAGAGGCGTTCGATTGACAACACATTCACGATCAAACAGTTGGAGACGTTCACCTATTAAACTATGCTCGTTTTCAAGTACTTCGCTGATTCTTGAATTTGGAACGAAAGCACGAATAGTTGCACCTTTCCAATGCTGTACACGAAGAAGGTCTTCAGCTGATGCATTCATGTAAGTAATTCGTTCTTCCCGATCTATCATAACAACCCCATTGTGTAAGGAAGAAAAGACCTCTTCCCAACCAGTTGTTTTGGCTATATTCAGCATAAAACCCACCTCTCTAATGGTGAAATTTATCAACTTATGGTGAACTACGTCACCACTTAATTATTCAATCTATTCAGACAAATACCTTCCTACTGGTGAAAAAAATCACCTAACAATTGTTGATTTATCTAAAAAGGCTATATTGTCAGCTTTTAAAAGTTGGCACCAAACTTGCATCACTAAAAGTCGTAAGGAAAGAGCTAACTGTGCTATCTGAACACACCCACACCGGACCATTACTTAAGAAAGAAGTATTCCAAAGATCATCTGTATGGTCTCAATACCCCATAGCGTTAAAAAGCTAGCGTCTCAGGCCTTGAATGAAATTTTTCACAATTAAAACCAACATAATAGGAGGAATATGAATGAACATTATTAACAAACACCCGAAATTGTACGTAATGGATAATGGGCGTATGAGTATGGATAAAAACTGGATGATTGCGATGCACAATCCCGCTACGATTACGAATCCCAATGCCCAAACTGAATTTGTTGAATTCCCTATTTACACAGTTCTAATCGATCACCCGGCCGGCAAGATCCTTTTTGATACAGCTTGTAATCCAAATTCGATGGGACCAGAAGGCCGTTGGACAGAAGCGACACAGCAAACTTTCCCCTATAAAGCTAGTGAGGAATGCTACCTTCATAATCGGCTGGAGCAGCTGAATGTACGTCCTGAAGACATTAAATTCGTTGTCGCTTCTCACCTCCATCTTGACCATGCAGGATGTCTTGAAATGTTTACGAACGCTACCATTATTGTTCATGAAGATGAATTGAACGGAACTCTTCAGTCCTATGCGCGTAATCAGAAAGAAGGCGCCTATATTTGGGGAGATATTGATGCATGGATTAAAAACAATCTTCAGTGGCAAACCATTAAGCGAAATGAAGACAATGTGCAACTTGCAGAAGGTATTAAAGTATTAAATTTTGGGAGCGGACACGCCTGGGGAATGATTGGTCTGCATATTCAGATGCCGGAAACCGGTGGAATCATTCTCGCCTCAGATGCCGTGTATACAGCCGAAAGTTTTGGGCCACCGATCAAACCACCTGGCATTATCTATGATTCTCTCGGCTACGCAGCTTCAGTAGAAAAAATCCGACGCCTCGCAAAGGAAACGAATAGTCAAGTATGGTTCGGTCATGACTCAAACCAGTTTAATAATTTCCGTAAATCAACAGAAGGCTACTACGAATAAAAGGAGGATCTGAATGACTTTTTCCAAACTCGTCTTCACCCCACTAAGCTACACTGGTTGGGGATCACTTGCACAACTCTTACCTGAAGTTAAAAAATATACTGCAAAGCGAATTTTGGTCGTAACTGACCCTGTATTAAATGATATCGGTATCGTAGATCGCGTCAGCATTCCTTTAAAAGAGGCCGGATATTCAGTCGATATATATACTGATATACAGCCAGAGCCACCGCTTGCCATCGGCGAAAGACTCGTCAACTATACGAAAGAAAATGCATTTGACCTCGTTATAGGACTCGGAGGAGGAAGTGCGCTAGATCTCGCGAAATTAACAGCTGTTCTGTCAGTACATGAAGGTTCTGTTTCTGACTACCTCAACTTATCAGGAAGCAGACAGATAACCGATAAAGGTTTGCCAAAAATATTAATTCCAACAACTGCCGGTACCGGGTCAGAGGTTACAAATATATCTGTTCTTTCACTCGAAAGCACAAAAGATGTCGTCACACACGACTATCTTCTAGCTGATGCAGCCATCGTTGATCCCGAGTTAACCGTTTCCGTTCCAGCAAAAGTGACCGCAGCAACCGGTGTCGATGCGCTTACCCATGCGATTGAGGCTTATGTCTCGATTAACGCTAGCCCGACAACGGATGGCCTCGCTCTCCAAGCAATTAGGTTAATTAGTCGCTCGATCAGACGTGCTGTTTCGGATGGAGAAGACCGCGAAGCACGAATCGATATGAGTAACGGAAGCTATATCGCTGGCCTTGCCTTTTTTAATGCTGGCGTAGCAGGAGTTCATGCTCTTGCCTATCCTCTTGGCGGGCAATTTCATATCGCTCATGGTGATTCCAATGCCGTTCTTCTTCCTTACGTGATGGGATATATTCGAAAAAGTTGTACGAAACGAATGGGAGATATTCTGAATGCACTTGGCGGTAACTCACAATTCCTTTCAGAAGAAGAAGCCTCGTATGAGTGCGTACGAATGCTAGAAAGACTCGTTCAAGACGTTGGCATCCCAAGTACTCTTGGTGGATTCGAAATTCCAGCTAACGCCCTGGAGTCCTTAACAGAAGATGGCCTGAAACAAAAAAGACTGCTTGCAAGAAGCCCTCTCCCTCTTCATGAGGATGATATTCGCGCGATCTATCAATCAGCATTTAAGGGAGAAATTGTTGAATCATCCCCTACTACTATTCAACATCCATAAAGTCATTTAAGTTATAAAGCCTGCTTACGCAGCGGGCTTTATGATTGATTTCCCCTTTCATAGGGAACACCACTTAAAAATGAATTAGGTGGTGTCACACTTGGGTTACTTTTTACTTCTTATTCTATCAGTTACCATCATGATTTTTCTTATACGAGTACCGCTAACCGATCGCTTCCCTCCTGCTATTCGCAAAATGGGCGTGATCTTTCTTGGATTAATCTCGCTTATCTTTCTCGCATTATTGATTGCTTCATTTATTTGATGATCAAAAAGGCGAAAGTGTCCGCTGTGAGTGGACACTTTCGCCTTTTTTGTTTGTAGTGAGGGTCAGGCTCGCGCCTGACCCCCCACTTTATACAAACGTCGTCGCTAAATAAATGACCACCGGCATCGTCGCTAAGCTCGACACGGTGGAAACAAGCGTTGCGCTTGAAACGTTTTGGGGTTCAGTATGAAACTGAATCGCGTACATTGTCGTGTTCGCGGCAGTTGGGGTAGCAGCCATTATTATCATAATTTGCTTTGTTAATGGATCAACAGGCATAAGAAGCACAATGCCAGCGGCAATCAGCGGAGCAACCATAAGCTTAAGTGATAATGCCGTTGATAGCTTGCGCCAGTCAATCGCCCGAATACGAATGTTCGCAAGCTGCATACCAAGCGTCGCCATAATAACGGGAATAGCCGCATCCGCAATTAAATCCACGCCATCACTTATTGTACCCAAAGGAAGATGTAACCATTGAAACAACAGCCCGACAATGGCGCCGTAAACCATCGGCATTTTCCTAACAGCTTTTAAAGCTGCCTTTATCCCATCGTGGTCCGGACTTCCCTTTGCGGCATAATATACGCCAAGTGTGCTCATTAACAGTTGCTGCAACACCATTAAAACAATCGCTGTTTCCATCCCGACTGCCCCAAACAGAAAGAGAACAAGCGGAGTTCCGTAATTTCCGTTATTCATAAACGCGCTCGATAAAACCAATCCGCATCGTTCTGATTCGGTATAGCCATATAGTTTTGAGAGAATGCTCACGATCCCAATAAGCGCAAAGCAAAGTCCAAGCATGTAGATCGACAAATAACCATAGGAGGAATCAATTTCTTGCTCATAAAATGTTCGAAAAACGAGAAGCGGAACGAGGACATATAAAGCGAGGTTTGAAAGCACCCTTGTCTCCAAGTTAAGAAAACGTTGCGCAATATATCCGACTCCAAATACGAAGAAGATCGGCAGCAATATGGTTATGATCGACATCTTCATTCTCCTTCAGCTTCTTAAAAGGATAGCGTGCCCTGGAATACGAATAAAACAGGATGAAAGGGAACTGATAAAATCAGCCCCCTTTCTTCGCTTATCCGTTAAAAACGATAATTTTTTCTTCTGTCATTTCTTCAATCGCATAGCGTGGACCTTCTTTTCCCGTTCCGCTTTTCTTCACACCACCATATGGCATATGGTCAACGCGATAACCTGACGTATCGTTAACAATCAGTCCACCCACATGTACCTCATTGATCGCTTTTAACGTAAACGCTAGGTCGTTCGTGAATAGGCCAGCTTGAAGGCCATATTCTGAATCATTCACTCTCGCAATCACTTCATCTGTGGAACCGTACGTGCTTACTGCAACGACTGGTCCAAAAACTTCCTGGCGACATACTTTCATATTATCATTTACATTTGAAAGAATAGTAGGTTGGTAGAAGACGCCATTTCTTTCTCCGCCTGTTTCAACAGTAGCTCCCTGCTCAACCGCTTCGTTCACCCAACTTTCTACACGAATGGCTTCACGCTCAGCAATCATCGGCCCAACATCGGTTGCCTGATCCATTGGATCTCCTAAAACAAGACCTTCTGTTACTTCCTTCATTTTTGCAAGGAACGGCTCATAAACATCTTCATGAACATAAACGCGTTGAACAGAAATACAAACCTGGCCTGCGTTATTAAAACTTTTCTGTGCGGACTGAGTAGCAGCTGTTTCAAGATCTGCATCGTGATGCACAATTGTTGCGGAGTTATTTCCTAACTCAAGCGCTACTTTACGTAAACCAGCTTTTTCGCGAATATGCTGACCAACGCGAGGGCTTCCCGTAAATGTAAACATGTTCACGTCCTGGTTAGATAGAAGCCATTCACCTACCGTAGCCCCGTCCCCAGTGACAAGGTTCAGGCGGCCTGCCGGAAGACCTGCTTCTTCCATAATCTCTGTTAACAGAATCGCACAAACTGGCGTAACTTCAGCTGGTTTTAGTACAACGCTATTCCCGGCGGCTAGCGCTGGGCCAATTTTGTGGCAAACAAGATTTAGCGGCACGTTAAACGGCGTAATCGCTGCGACAACACCAATCGGAAACCGTCTCGTATAAGCTTGACGCTGTTCAGACCCTGGCGCTGACTCCACTGGGATTCCTTCGCCGTGGATCCGTTTGGCTTCCTCTGCTGAAACTTCCAGAGTTAAAGCAGCTCTTCCTACTTCACCCTTACATTCGGCTAATGGCTTACCAACTTCTTTCGCCAGCACTTCACCTAGTTCATCTTGACGAGCTCTGAGCACTGCAGCTGCTTTAATAAGTACCGTATATCGATCATAAGGAGAAAAAGAGGTTTTCAAAGCTTCTTTGGCAGCTTGGACCGCATCTTTTACATCTTGTTCTTCAGCGGCAGACGTTTTGGCCGTTACTTCTTGCGTATATTTATTTAGCACATCATCCGTTGTCGTTTTTTCTCGCCATTCTCCGTTAATGTATAATCCGTACGTTCGTACTGAAGTTTGCGTTGTCACCTTAACATCATCCTCTCTTTTTATAACGTTACGACCTTTTTCTCTGACAAAAGTTCTTCTGTTTTTCCTTGACTTCCAAATACGCGAATTTTTTCTTGTACTTTTTCCTTCATTCGTAAACGCCCAAGACCAAGTGAGTTCGCGAGCACAATGTCATTTTGATTTTCGCCAAATGCTTCTTGCACGCCTCTAGTGAAGGCTTGACGTAGCTCAGTATCAACATTGATTTTCGCAATACCTAGAGAGATCGCGCGCTGTACTTGCTCATCTGGCACATCTGAACCGCCGTGTAGAACGACAGGGCGCTCGACTGCCTCCACAATTTCTTTCAATCGTTCGAACCGAAGATTTGGCGTTTCTTTATAAATACCGTGTGCTGTTCCAATTGATACAGCGAGATAATCAACATCTGTCGCTTCTACAAAAGCAACAGCTTCTTCAGTAGTTGTAATAAGGGCGTCCTTTTCATCAACGGTAATATCATCTTCCGTTCCCCCGATTTTACCAATCTCCCCTTCTGAACCAATGCCAAGTGCTCTTGCAATGTCGACCACTTTCCTCGTTGTCGCCGTATTCTCTTCAAACGATAAACCTGACCCATCGAACATAACGGATTGGAAGCCCATTTGAACAGCTTGCATCGTTTGTTCGAACTGACGACTATGATCAAGATGAATCGCAACAGGAACATCAAATTCTTTTTCGTACGTATCAATTAAACCTTTTAATGCTTCCATGCCTAGCGTTTGAATCACCTTTTGTCCAACTTGAATCATAATTGGTGCTTTTTCCTCAGCAGCTGCTTCAAAAATTGCTAGCACTGTTTCCGCATTATGGGCGCTAAAAGCACCTACCCCATATCCGTTTTGAAAAGCATGATCCAGCATTGTTTTTCCGTTAATAAATGGCATAACCATTTCTCCCTTCTATCGCTTCAATTCTATATTGTAGTGGTACTGATCACTTCGGTATTTCGTTTTGGTGTATTCTATTAGATGGTCATTCAATCCATAGCTGAGACGTGTCATTTCCAGTAGCGCTTCACCCGGCCGTATCGCCAAAGAATCCGCTTCGTCCAACGTCGCATTAATCGCTGCAATTCGCTCCTGTGCTTTGTTTAAATAAATCTGATAGTTTTCGAGTATTTCATAGTATTTCGCTTCATTTAAATCATGTTGAATTAGTAGCTTGCCAATCGATTCTGGCCAGCATGTGCGTTCAAGCGCAACTGGCGTCTCATCAGCAAATCGTATTCGTTCTACAAGTAAAATAGGTGACCCCTCTGCCACTTGAAGCATTTCACTTTCATGGAAAAGGTTATATTTGAATTCAGCTCGGATAACCTTTGACGAAGGAACTTGACCTTTTTCCATTACTTCTTCCGCAAAACCTTTCAGCTGACCGAGATTCCCAACCAATTGATGAGGCTTGACGATGGTCCCATGGCCCTGCTTTTTCTCAAGCAGTCCATTCTGAACGAGAATTGTAATCGCCTGACGAATTGTTGTTCGACTCACACCGAATTCCTTGATGAGCGCTTGCTCTGTTGGAATGAGCGTATTCGATTTCCACGCACCAGTCTGAATGCGCTCAATAAGGACATCTTTGATTTGGAGGTAAAGAGCATCCCCCTTTGGATTAATCTGATTAATCGACATAGATCTCATACCCCTTTATAGGTGGTGGATACGTCGCAAGATCTTCTCCAATGAGCGGCTTCAACCATTCATAGTAAGTCTTCTTATTTTGAATGAACGCATCAGGCAACACACGTTCACCAGCTTCGACAACTTTTTCAAGTTCAATCGGAAGCATTTTCACTGAATAACGATGATGAGCATTCCTTTGAATTGAAACCATAACGTTTGATCTTCCTTCACGAATCCATTCAGCGCCAACTCTTCCAACCGTATAAGCTTCTTCTCGATCAACATCTGATATGACTGCGGAGAAGCTTCGCTGATTCATTCCTAGGAGTTCAGCCCTTGTCATAACGCTTAGCTCATCTTTTAAAAAGTGAGCCACTTGACTTGAAATGCCACCGAGTATGGCTCTCCCATCCACATTTCCTCTCTCAACCTGACCACTATTCCCAAATAAAACACCTTCACTTACAACGACTGTTGCGTAACCAAAGCGGTTCAAAGCCGTATTTACGTTCTCAAGAAGGACTTCTTTTTTTATAGGCCGCTCAGGTATAGCGATAAAATGAGGCCCTTCTTCTTCATATTCTTGTAATAGCCCTGACGCTGCGGAAAGCCAGCCGGCATTTCTTCCCATCGTTTCAAGAACCCTGACCTTTTCAAAGTTCTGCATCGACGCGAGATCCCGGCTCATATCTCTTGTGGCCTGAGCGACATATCGTGCTGAGCTTCCAAAACCTGGCGCATGATCCGTCCCTCCAAGGTCATTATCAACCGTTTTAGGGAGTCCAAGAACCTGAAGCGAAACGTTTTGCCTTCTCGCTTCGGCTTCTACTTTGGCTAGCGCCTCCATCGTTCCATTACCACCGATAAAAACAAGCACTTCGACACCCTGCGCCTGAAGCAAGCGCACACCATTTTCAATATGCTCATCTGTTAACGGAAAGCGTCCAGAACCAAGGCACGCACCCGGGACATCCTGATGTAGATGAACGCGACTAAGCATCTCACTATCTCCGTCAAGATACATTCCGTGCGCAAGTCCTTCATAACCATTTTGTATAAAAAGCAGGGCATGATCTCGTTCGATTTCCTTCACAAACCCTGCGAGGGTAGCATTAATGACGGCCGTAGGTCCCCCGGCCTGGCCAATGGCGACCTTTTTCATGCAACTGTCTCCCTTCAGTTCTTCGTATAGATCGTCGTCTCAAGCCCAAGCTGCTTACCAAGTTCAACAAGCTCATCCGCAACATCATCATAAATAATGGCGTAATGTGGTTCGAAGCCTTCTTCCATTAAGCCGTATAGCGTATCATTGATTTCTGTTTCCAGTTCCACTTCGACAGACGTACCATTGAAGCGCTGCGGCGTATCCAATGCGTTCCCCCTCATAACCAACAAGCGATAACCTTCTGGCGTATAACCAACTCGGAACATCGTTACGCGACCTGGCTTTAAACCGAATTCCATCGTAAAGCCGAGCTTACGGTTTGGATGAACACCAGGTCGAGCGCCTTGATCGGGGTGTGCAAGTGAATACGCGCCTGCGCCGCAATGCCAGAACACAACTGAATTGCTCGCCTCGTTCACGTGAACCATATCACCTAGGTATGGGGCGCTTCCTGTTAGCTGCTGAAGAATAAACATCGAAACCGAACCATGAATATCCGATTCACACGATGAAACCACACCGTCTTCTGTAAATTGAGAAAGAGTTGAGCATGCTGCAGCGCCAAGTTCATTGAAAAAGTCCGGCCAACAACGTACTGCAAGCGCCGAAACGTCTTCTGCATCAATTTGCTCCTGCACATACGTTGTAAACTGAGCAAATCGCTGAACGGTTTCTTCGTTACGATTTAGGCCAATCACCTGCTGCTCCGCTCGTTCAATCGCGCCTTCCCATCTTTCCTGAGGGAGCTTCACACATTCCTCAAACGCTTTGTTTAAATCAAAGTTTTTCACTGTCACACCAAGCTGTTTCTGCAAGGCTTCTTCATCCGTTCCTGAGAAGAAAAAGCCTGGAGGATGCTCCCCGATCACACCAATGGTGAGACCTTTGAGATCTTCAATCACCTTTTGAACCTTTAGCTGAATCTTGATTCTCTTTTGCACCTGCGCTTCATCGCCATTCCCAAATACAAAGCTAAATGGATGATTCGCACATCGAAGCACATGACTTGTGCTGTTGCCGCCGGTTAAGGAGTTTAAGCGAAGTCTCCCGCCAACACTTGGTTCACGAACGGACCAGACGATCACTGGCGCTTCCACTCTTTTAATGAGGGCCTCAATGAATTCACCGTCCGCAAACGTGACGCTTTGATAAATACTAGCAACAATGTCTTCGCTGTTAACGTTTTCAAGAAATGCTTCTAGATCTTCAGGTGATGTGATGATCTCCTCAGGCTCAATCACATTTGCCGTCACGCTATGAAGAAATTCTGAACTTTTCTTTCTCTGTAGTTCCCCCGCTTCAAGATCAAACGTTTTTCTACCAATTGGTACATATAGAATGCTTGTTTTTGGCACGATTGGACACAACCTTTCTCCTCTGTTTGTTACAAACACTATATCATACATTATTATGTTTTAAAATAGGTAGTAACCTTTATATTTACTTTCTTATTTTAACTCAAGGGCTGCTTTTTGGAATACCTCTGCATAAGAAGAACCCTTCCGATAGAAAACAGGAGTTTCTCCGATTGGAGCCTTTACTTCAACTTGTCCTCCACCCATCTCTTTGCCACTCCATAAATGAATCCATTCATCTTCAGGTAAGTACACGGACCAGTTTTCTTTTCCTTCTTCATAAACCGGGGCGACAACCATATCTGATCCAAGCATATATTGATATTGAATGTCATAAGAGGCTAGATCATTCTCATATTCCATAAACAATGGACGTTGCACCGGAATTCCTTTTTCAGCATTTTCTTTGCTTAGCTCTTTAAGATAAGGCTTAAGTGCTGTATAAACGTTCGTCATTTTCACAAAATGCTCAAGCGTCTCTTCGTCTTGATCAAACTGGAAGCAATCATCAGGACGGTTGCCTTCGTGCGTTCGCATGACGGGAGTGAATGCCGCCATATCAACCCAGCGAAGCAACAGTTCTTTGTTCCGCTTGTTCCCATGAAGACTTGTATATCCGCCGATATCACTATGGTGAACGCCATTCCCGCTCATTCCAGCAGATAAGGCGGCTGGAATAACAGATGCAAGACCATCGTCAAGGCTCCAATCGACACTTTGATCACCAGCCCATAGAAGTGGACAATACCCCTGACTTCCTGAGTATCCTGCGCGCATAAAGTAAACAACATCGCCCCATCGTCCAGCTTTCTTTACAGCATTATGATTCACTTTTGCCCACATCACTGGCCACGCATTGTGCATTTTTGTAGCAGATTCACCATTGTGAAGTCTCAGATCAGTCGGCAAGTACTCACCAAAATCGGCCATCCACCCGTCCATACCAAAATCAATCATGTTCTTTTGAATGACATCTTCGTACCATTCACATGCTGCTTCGTTTGTAAAGTCAACCACCCCGCAATAAAACTCACCAAAGTCAACGATATAATCACCGCCATCTAACGCTGTAGCAAGATAGCCGTTGTCATAAGCTTCACGGTAAAGATCACCTTCCACAGCGACATAGGGGTTAATATACCCCATAAAACGAATCCCTTTTTGCTTCCATTCTTTCACTTTTTGGTCAAGCTCCGGGTACTCTTCCGGATTCCATTTCCAATTCCACATCAACCGCTTACCGAATGACGTCACACGCTTTCCCTGCCAGTCCTGACACCAAACAGCACCGATTTTCATCCCTTTACCAATAGCGCGATCAAGCTTATTTTGTACTCGTTCTGTTCCTCCTTGCATTCCGAGCCAGATGCCATTATACGTCCACTCGGGCAGCTCGGGCTGTCTACCGAGACGAGAAGTTAGTTTTTCAACGAGATCCTTATATGTTTGTCCCGTTTCAAAAAGAATCGAGGCTGGCGCTTCCCAGATATGCAGCTCATGAAAATCGTCTCTTTGAAAATCAAAGTCTGCAAAAGCTGTTGTCTCTACATGGCAATAATATTTATTCGTAGATACATAGGTTGGTTGCGGATAATTCGTATTGTAATAGTCGCCACCAGCTTGATCTTTCACGTCGGCTTGCCAGGTGGTATAAGTCGATTTATTCCGTCCTACACCGGGTTCAGACGTCCAGAGTGGGAAGTTCTTTCCTCTTAAATTGAAATAGGAAAGCTGTTCCCCACACCCATAAATTTTCTCATCGGCATCAGCGGCAACCCGTAACCAGAAACGATTAAACAGAGGATCTACGAGCTCAAACGATACGCGCAGACCTTCTTTGTCTTGCTTTAATACCATTGTTAACAGCTCGTGATCGTGAGAGAAGTGGCGAAATCCGATGCGACAAGTCTCTCCTTCATACCGTACCGTTGCATAGCGAAGAGCTACTCGTTCCACAACATAATCTTTTATTTTAAAATTACCTCTGTACATATCAATCGTTTCTTCACCGCTACCAACGAAAATAAATGGTTGGGCTGGTGAATGACGAAACAGTAAGCGACCGTCCAGATGAATGTCAAATTCTTCTCCATTTTGCTTCACTTCAAAACTCGGTTTGATCGTTTTTGTATTTAACATGATTTCCCCCTACATATTTATCGTTTATGCGCTTCTAAATTTCTTTTCAGCGTTAACTGCTTCTTCATGCTTCCTTGTAACAAATCCAGAGTATTTTTTATTCCATGATTTAAGGGCAAGAAGGTAACAAATTCCTCCAACGACAGCCGTTCCTAAGATCGCTGGCCAGAACCATCCAGAAACCATTCCACCTGCGTAGGCAAATCCAATTGGTGAGAAGAGGATGTAGACCATCACGACAAGGCTAATGAGAACAACAGATACTGGAATCGTAAACTTCCACGGCACCATGTCCACCTTTGGATTCGCTCGGAACTCATACGCTTCAGGAAGAGGACGAATGCGCCCAACGACCATCATGATCGTAACCTCAATAAGGAAAAGGATGGCTGAAATATGAATAAAGTTCATCGTTATTTCTATGTTAAACAGCTGGTTTAATCCCCACACAAGCATGTAGTACGTAATCACGTGGAAAATAATCGCGATTTTTGCTCCAAGTGCAGGGATGCGTTTCGAAACAATCCCAACAAGAACAATGGCAATAATCGGGATGTTAAAGAAGCCTGTAAAGCGGCGAATCAAATCCCATAATCCATCAGGTGCGTTCATCAGCATTGGCGCAATGAAAAAAGAGACAAGTGCGAGAACGCTTCCAAAATACTTACTGACATTAATTAGTTGTCGATCTGTTGCGTTTTTATTAATACCTGCTTTGTATACATCAAGCGCAAACATCGTAGCCGCACTATTTAATAGAGAGTTAAAACTTGAGAACACAGCACCAAGAAGCACAGCTAGAAAGAGTCCAGACATAAATGTAGGTAGCAAATTTGATACAACCGTTGGATAAGCTAGATCAACAGGATCCATTGAACTGCCATAAAGGTGAAAGGCAATAACACCTGGAATCATCATTATAAACGGAACAGTTAATTTATAGAATCCTGATAAAAGAACCCCTTTTTGTCCTTCAGCAAGGTTCTTCGCCCCAAGCGTTCGTTGAATCACGTACTGGTTCGTTCCCCAGTAGAACATATTCATAAAAATCATACCGGTAAAAATCGTTGAAAACGGAACAGAATCCGTACTTGAGCCAATTGCATTTAACTTCTCAGGGTTTTCCGTCGTAATAGTTTTTATCCCATCTAACATGTCGCCATTTCCAAGTGCTATAAAACCTAGTACTGGAACAATTAATCCAATAAAGAGAAGACCGATTCCGTTCAGAGTATCTGAGACTGCCACCGCTTTTAATCCTCCGAAGATCGCATAGATGGCACCGATAATACCAATAACCCAAATCACGAGCCAGACAGAGGATTGAAAGGAGATACCGAGTAGCTCTGGTACATCAAAAAGTCGAAGAATAGCAAGCGCTCCTGAATACAGTACTGATGGAATGGTTACAAACATATAACCAAGCATAAACAGAATAACTGTATACCTGCGAACGCTTTCATCATATCGTTTACTTAAAAACTCAGGTAATGTTGAGAAGGCTCCGCCAAGATAGCGCGGCAGCAAAATTAATGCCATAATGACAATTGCAAAAGCCGCCGTTACTTCCCAGGCCATGTTGGAAAGATTTGTTCTATAGGCCTGTCCATTCAAACCAATTAACTGTTCTGCTGATAAGTTTGTGAGCAAAAGAGATCCTGCAATAAATCCCCCCGTTAACCCACGACCTGCGAGAAAGTAACCATCCGAATCATTAACTGAATTTCTTGTTTTTAAGTATGAAACCCAAGCAACAAGTGCCATGAAAAAGACGCACGATACTAATGTGAATGTAATACCAGACATGAGCTTGTCCTCCTTTATAGCTTGCTGTAAGCAACTGTTATATTTTCACCGACTATTCCTTCGTGTGCGCCCTGTGCCATAAAACGTTCATGTTCACGATGAGCAAGAAGCCATTTATTTTTCATGAATAGAAGCGGATCGTGCCCTCTTTGCGCTTGTGCTAATGGTAAATTTGTGCCTTCAGGTAAGATCACTGTACATTTAAATCCTTCATCACTTACTTTACAAGGAGCAAGGTGAAGCGTCGTTTGGTACATTTCAATCGCGGTCCCCTCTGGAACATAAAATACCTGGATGTTCTTCACATCGTATGTATGATCCACAACGTCATTCATATGGCCTAGTAGGAGCACAAAATCCGTCACTGCCACGTTTATTTCGCTGCCCTTATGAAACTCAAGTCCTCCAAGAGAAGAATTATTCCCGTTGCAGTACCCAATTTGGACCGGCATCCCTCCATAGTAGCTGTTCTCGATGAACTTTTTGATACGATCATCCTCAAGTTCTTCTTTTGAAGGAACGTACTGATTTCCTTGTTCAGGAATAACCGTTTCCTTCATTAACTCCGACATCTGTTCATATGGGAAATCATGAAGAATTTTGCCATACGTCTTAAAAGCTGCCGAGTCAACCGACTGCACATCCAGATGTGGATTCCGTTCCTTTACGATTTCAATCATAGCCGAACCTCCGATATAAGTAGTAATGTTTATTTAAACATCATAACCTTTTATAACATTATATTGTAAACGTATTCATGATTGCAATGGTTTTTTTGAAATTATCAGTAATTTATATCGCAGAGGGGGTCATGTACGCGCCTGACCCCCTCTGCGATACCACTTTAATATACCACAGCATTTGTTAAGTCGATATTATCCACTTCTTCTCGACTATCAATCAACCATTCCCCTCCGCTTTTTACAAGTTTATAATGAAACGCACTTGAGGTTACCTCTGTCTTCACATTGCTCTCGCTTCGGTCATGGTTCGCTGAATCCATCGTAATGAGAACGTCGATTTCTGCTTTCTTTCCGGAAGAATCGATGTAGAGGCTGTCGAGGTCAAAAGCTGCTTCTAACACTTCTCCCGTAAAGGCCGCATTATTTTCTTTCACTGAAATAAAGCGATCTTCAAAATACGAATTTAGCTCAGGTGTTAGATTTGAAAAGTAGCCCGTATCTAAATTCTCATAAGCCATTATCCAGTCATATAAATACGTGTTTACTGCCGCTATTACTGCATTCGTCTCATCATGACCACTCTCTGGAACATCGATTGCCACTTCCTTCTCGATCACTACAGGCTCTGGTTCACTATAATCAATAACGAAATAAACACCATCACCTTCAAATTGAACGGAAGGACTTTTAACTACGCCAGCTTCGAAGTTTTTTTCTGCATGCATCACAACCGAACCGTCTGTTGGGTAGGGACCTATTTGACCGGTTTTGCTAATCGTTTCCCCGGTATCTTTCCCATTAATAAACAAGCGAGCATCCTCATAATTGGAATCAGGTGTTAGAAACGCACCGTTTACAGGAAGGTCCACTTCTAAATGTTTGCCCGGTCTAATCAATTCTACTTCCGCTTCTCCCCGCATCTTATAACCTTCATTTTCTAACTTTGTTTCAAAATGATAGTCACCTGGAAGGAACGGACCCATTTTCTTCCCCTTTTCTCCAATTGTGCCGCTCTCTTCCTCGTTGATAAATAGAGCTGTTTTAGAGAATTGTGTATGAACCTCTACGTAAATAGGTGCAGGTGAAATCACATAATTATTGAAAAGGTAAAAAGTTTTGCCTTCCTCTACTAATTCCAATTGGACAAGCAAGTCTTCGTTTCGACTCAGGAGTGTATGGTCCTCTATCGCTCTTGCTTGTCGTTCTAAATCTTGAAGCAACAGCGTCCGTTGATCTGGATGATTCTTTAATAACGATACAAAACTCTCAATCTCAGCTTTCTGTGAAAGGACAGGATTAACCTTTGGAATAGCCTTCCCGATCGCTTCATAATCCTCATGCAACAGGGCCTCTCGAAATTGATCAACTGCACGTTCAGGAGAAGATATCCATCTTAATGTAAAAAAACTGCCTATTAGTACGATCATAATTCCTACAACGATTGCTCCCCATAACAGCCACCCTTTTTTCTTTACCTGTGCCGGAGCTGTTCTCGTTACCTTTTGTCCACATTTCACACAAAATGCACCGGCCTCTTCCCTATTGCAGTGACGACACCAATTCATCTTCCCACCTCCACCCATTATTCCAAATCATATGGGAGAGATTTCTAATTATGACCACTTTTCCCTACTATTTTCCTATACATTTTTTAACATGATTAAGGACTTTGTACATAACTATGAAAAAGTACGTGAAAAGCACAAGCTCCCTGAAAAACCTGACAAGAAACCTTTATTTACTTAATAAGGAGGAATGATAATGTCAGATTTGCAAACTAAAATAGGCGGAGGACTATCAAAACTTCAAGATGGTCTTCAGCAAGGAAAAAACAAACTTCAAACGGCTCAGGAAGTTTCACAGCTTAAGAAAAACGCGAGCGATGCTGCCACAAACCGAACAAAAATCATTAGTCAGCTTGGCGAACTCACCTATCGTTTGATCCGTAAAGGGGAGATCCAACAACCCGAATTAAATGAACAAGCTGAGCGCCTACTTCAATATGATCTAGAACTCTATCAAGCGAACAGAGCTTTAGAGAGTCAATTGCGAAAGGAACCGGGTGGTGACGTATGTGAGTGCGGAGCAGCTGTTAATGAAGAGGATACGTTTTGCGGCAGCTGTGGCAATCGAGTTCAATTATCAGAAGCACCACTACCAGTACCGACAGTTCAATGTACCACATGCAAGGAAGAAATACCTGAGACGGCTTTATTTTGCGGGTGTTGTGGTTCGAAAAACGGCTAGGAGGTGATCAAGGTCATGTACTGTACAACGTGTGGTAACGAAGTTCCGTTTGGTGATAATTATTGCCCCTTTGATGGGACATTTCAGCTTCACACAGAACATCACGCCGTCACGACTGCCCCTCCAAAGTTTTGTTCAGATTGTGGTACATCGAATACTAGTGATCATCCCTACTGTATTCAGTGCGGTTCTTTTCAACTCACTCTCATTCCATTTAAAGTAGAACGCGCAAAAGAAAAAGTAGCAGCTCCCTCGCACGCGATACCAGATCTTAGTACCATTAATAAAAAGTTTGCGATACTATGCGGACTTCTTGCATTTCTAGTTGTTGGTATTATGTCGTTTATTGTATCGGAGGGATTTCAGCAACAAGCCGCTACTTTTCAGCAAACCCTTGAAGAATTCACTGAGTTAGGTCCAACGGGAGTAATCAATGAATTTTATTATTACTTTGGCAACGAAAATTCCGAGTTAACTGTGGAACCTTTTTATGGAATGACAGACTACTGGATGTCAGCTCACCTTCTCAATTCAACTCTTTCTTTCAACACGCAAGGAATGGGAAATTTGTTGAGCGGAGAGATCGAACTCCATTCAGGAATGCTCATTCTTTTATTACTACCTCTCATGGCACTACTGCTTGCCGGATATATGTATGGACGAAAAACAACGTGTACCTTCCAGCAATACTGGCTTTCTTCACTTCTTATCGGAATGATTTACGGATTACTGACAGCGATGATCGCTCTTTTCGCTGGATTCAACTTTGAAGCTTCTGCGCAAGAGGGTGGAATCGTTTCGAGTTTATCAATTGAAAATAACTATCCGTTTTTGAAAGCTTTATTTGGTGGCTTATTCCTTGGAACAATCTTTTCGTTTATTGGTAGTTTGTACGGCAGTCGTGCAATGAAAAAATTAACTTCTTCTCCCCTTAAAGAAGGAGTGCGCACACTCACACTAGGGATCTCCATCTCAATCGTCTTGATGATTCTCTTCCTTTATCGCTTTATGTTCGAAGATAACTCACTTATTAGCTTTCAAGATATTCCGGCGAGTTATTTTCTTATCATCGTTTTTCAAGGAGGGTTTCTTCTATGGAACACGCTGAACCTTTCTTCCCTTACCTTCGATATAACTATTCCAGGGGAGAAATTTCAAATGATCTATTCAGTACTTGGTGGGATGAAGATCGAAACAAATGAATCTATTTCTATTTTCACCTACTTATTTAGCGACCCAGGTAACACGAAGATCTACATGATGATTGGTTTGCTGATTCCACTATGTTTATTCATTTGGGCAGGTTATCGGATGCACCAGGGAGGTGCGATTCAGTTCCATCGCATGATTATCTTCGGCTTGCTATACGCCTTTATGATGTCGCTATTAGCAGCAGGCTTGAATACAGGATTCACCTTTAATTTGGAGAGCTTCGCCGGAGAAATTAGCGACATAACAGAAGTCCCGTTTCTATTCATTGGTTTCTCGGCAATTGCTACATTTTTTAAGTGCTTTATCTACTCAACTCTCCTAGCCATATGTGGCGCCTATTGGAAGAGATACCGAACACAATAAGTGAAAGGGATTGTCTTTTGTTCCTATTCAGCCCTCTGAAGGTGGACATTTCTTTCTTTTTGTCTTTTTAGGGGGTCAGGCTCGCGCCTGACCCCCTTTTTCTCACTCATATCCATTCGGATTGTTTTGATGCCAGCTCCAGGCATGAGATACAATCTGCGCGAGCTCTGGGTATACTGGCTTCCAGCCAAGTGCGCTCATTGCTTTCGACGAAGAGGCTATCAGTGTCGCTGGATCTCCGGCACGGCGTGCCGCTACTTCTGCTTCGATCGTTTTTTCTGTCACGCTTCGACACGTATCAATCACTTCTTTAACCGTAAACCCTTTTCCATTTCCAAGATTGTATACGCCGCTCTCATTCGTTTCTTTCATCTTTTTCAATGCAAGGTAGTGAGCCTGCGCAAGGTCAAGCACATGAATATAATCGCGCACACACGTGCCATCCTTCGTATCATAATCATTACCGAAAATAGATACCTTTTCTCTTTGACCAAGTGCAGCTTGTAGAACGATTGGTATAAGATGAGACTCGGGTTGATGATCTTCCCCAATTCTTCCTTCCGGATCAGCACCAGCAGCATTAAAGTAGCGAAGAGAGGTTGATTTAAGCCCATAAGCATCATCACACCAGCGAAGCATCTTCTCAATCGCTAGCTTTGTTTCGCCATATGGATTTGTTGGATTGGTAGCGTCACTCTCTTGAATCGGCGTACGTTCTGGATTCCCATAGGTGGCCGCTGTCGAGGAGAACACAATGTACTTTACATCGTGTTCAACTAACTTTGAAACAAGCGCCTGAGAACCCGCTACGTTATTTCGATAATATTCAAGCGGATTCGAAACACTTTCTCCAACTAGCGAGCTCGCAGCAAAGTGAATGACAGAATCGATCGAATGATCGGCGAAAATTTGATCAATCACTTTCCCATCTGTTAAGTCCCCTTTATACAAAGGAACGTCAAGCACAGCTTGCTCGTGACCTTTTGTTAGATTATCCAGCACGACTACGTCTTCTTTTTGCTCACGCAAGTACATAACCGTATGGCTACCAATATAACCGGCTCCACCAGTAACTAAAATTGCCATGTTATTCCCTCCATTTAGTAAAACTTCGTCGAAACCTATCGTTATTTCCCGGAAAATACTAATTAAGCTTTAGTACAGAGGATCCAAGCGGTTTAATAGACATTTCTCCACTAAATTCATCATGAGAAACGGCATCTACCCAGGTTCCTTTCGGCAATGTTAGCGACCCTTTTTCGTCCGTCGAATGATTCACAACACATAAGAATACCGCCCCGTCTTGTCCTGTACGCGTGACAGCTTCTACGTTTTTACTTGAAGCGATCGTTGTTACGTCTGTTTCTTGGAAAACTTCTGCATAAAGAGCATCCATTATTTCCTCCTGGAGTGCAGAGCCGATGTAATAGACCGTTCCTTTTCCATATGCGTTTTTTGTAATCGCCGCCGTTTTTTCGTAGAAGCAAGAGCGATATTCAGCAAGGACTTCCGCAGTTGTCGGCTCAACAAGATCACACCAGATGGAAGCAACGGAGCTCATACCTTTCATTGCACCTTGAACGCCTTCAACCTCGTTGTTTTGTCCGAGCTGAAGTGATTCATATTCATTAATTTCCACTCCTGCAAGCTCACGTAATGCGCCTGGCAACGTATCTTCTACAACAAAGTTATTCTGTTCCTTCACACCGGCGCGATAGGATAAGATCACCGTTCCACCTTGCTCAGCAAAACGTGAAATTTTGTCGTTTACAACTGGGTCTGTAAGGAAATAAACCGGTACAACGAGCACTTTGTACCCATCCAGCTTGCTTTCTTTCGTCACAATGTCCGTCATGGCATTCATACGGTGCGCAGGGCTATAGAAGCGGAGGAATTCTTGCTTGTATTCAAATGCATTGCTTTGCGGCTGAATACCCCATGCCCAGGCGTTCTCGACATCATAATACACAGCCACATCCGCCTGGTACTTAGACGCAATCCACTCATCCCCAAACACGCTAAGAGAATCGATTACTTCTTTTACTTCATTATATTTACGCTTTGGCTTACCATCATGATCGAGTACACCA
The DNA here is from genome assembly GCF_015234585.1 of Pseudalkalibacillus hwajinpoensis. Lineage (NCBI taxonomy): Bacteria > Bacillati > Bacillota > Bacilli > Caryophanales > Guptibacillaceae > Guptibacillus > Guptibacillus hwajinpoensis. Next base: position 626,138 of record NZ_JADFCM010000001.1, on the reverse strand, counting down.
TGGCAAAACTCTTCCGTCCCAAAGCGTGCCGCACGCCAGCGGAAGTAAACAATTGCTTCCGCTCCACGAGCAATCGCCTGATACGTCCAAAGTTTAATATGACCTGGACGAGGTAAGTAACCGATGCGACTCCACCCTTGCGCTCCTGAAAGTTCTTCCATTACCCAGAAGCCTTTTCCACCCTTTGAAGAGCGACAAAGGTCGTGTTGATGTGCGATCGCAGCAGGCGCAATCGGTTCTGGTAAACCGCCCCATACCGGATAGTTATCAAATGAAATGAAGTCAAGATCCTTTGCCATATCCCATTGATTAATCGCTAAGTCCGTAAATACGAAGTTATGCGTAATCCACTGATCCGAGCGAATATGTTTACGAAGAATGTCAGTTTGAATCTTATTATAAGACGTATACGCATCCGCACAGAAACGATCAAAATCAAGAAGCAAGCTTGGATTATGTTCCTGTAATACTTTACGAGGCACAGGGATTTGTGACCACGCTGTATACGTTTGACTCCAGAAAACCGTACCCCAAGCTTCATTTAAGGCATCAAGCGTTTCGTATTTTTGCTGTAGCCAAATTTGGAATGCTTTTTGATCCACTTCTCCATAGCTTCGATCAGATTTTTCATGACCGTATTCATTGTCTACTTGCCAGCCAATAATTCCTTCGTGCTGACCATAGCGTTTCGCCATTTTCTCAACAATCTTTGCTGTCAATTCTTGATATACTTCACTGTTCACGGTATAGTGACGTCTCGCTCCGAATGAAATGACTGTCCCGTTAGGATCCACAGGTAAAATTTCTGGATACTTTTCAACCATCCACGCAGGCGGCGTGGCCGTTGGTGTCCCAAGAACAACCTCGATGCCGTTACTTGTCATTAGGTCGATCGCTTCATCATAAAGCGAGAAATCAAACGTTCCCTCCTCAGGCTCCATCAGCTGCCAGCCGAATTCAGCAATTCGAACGACATTCACACCGAGTTCTTTCATCAATCGTACATCTTCTGTCCAACGCTCTTTCGGCCACTGTTCCGGGTAATAATCAACACCTACATACATCATGTTAGCTCCTTTTACCGATCTATTTTTTTGAATATTAAATCAATTAGAAAAGAAGCCCGCCAGAATCGGCAAGCTCTTATTGGTTTAAATGGTTGTTAAGCTCATGTGTAAAGCGGTCAAATGCTTCCTGACCTGAAGCCGTTCGTTTAAAAACGCCTGCATGGCTTAAAATATTGGAGAAGATCAACCCAACCTCATGACGCAATCGTCCCTGTACATTCGATGAATTCAGGTCTGAATACTTCTTAAGAAGAGAATCAGCCCATGTAACATGTTTCTGAATGCGATCATCTTGCTTAATACTTTCTAGCGGATTTTCACTTATAAGAGATTCACCAAGCAAGTGAAGCTCTTCTTGTAATCTACCAGGAAGCACAGCTAGCCCCATTACTTCAATTAAACCGATATTCTCTTTTTTTATATGATGCACTTCTGCATGGGGGTGAAAAAGTCCCATTGGATGCTGTTTCGTTGTACGATTGTTCCGGAGTACAAGATCAAGCTCATAGTGCTCGCCATTTCGACGAGCTATAGGTGTAATCGTGTTATGAGACTCATTACCTGTAACCGCACGAACATCAACACTCTCATCGCTATATTCCTTCCAGAATTGAAGAATCGCATCAGCCAGTTCGCCAAGTTCATCTCGATCGTTGCTTTGAAGTCGTAGCACAGACATCGGCCACTTCACAATGCCTGCCTTCACGTTCGGATAAGCTAATAGAACGACGTTTCGCTCCATCTCTGCTTTCGCCATCGGGAACTCATGCTTCCCTCCCTGGAAATGATCATGACTTAATATCGAACCGCCTACGATTGGTAGATCAGCATTCGAGCCGATAAAATAATGAGGAAACTTGCCAACAAACTCTAGTAGCCTGTCGAACGTACCTCGTGAAATTTTCATCGGCTCGTGTTCACCGTATAATACAATCGCATGTTCGTTGTAGTAAACGTATGGAGAGTACTGCAAATACCACTGTTTCTCTTCAAGGGTTATAGGGATCATCCTAAGATTTTGTCGCGCAGGATGATTTAATCGTCCCGCATACCCTTCGTTCTCTTTACAAAGCAGACACCTAGGATATCCGCTTGACTTCAACGTTTTGGCTGCCGCAATCGCTTTCGGATCTTTCTCTGGTTTAGAAAGGTTGATCGTGATTTCCATCTCACCATACTCTGTTTCCGTAAGCCAGTCTTCATTTTTTGCTATGCGATCGGTACGAATGTAGTGAACGTCTTTTGAATATTGATAAAAGTTAGCCGTTGCTGCTTCAGGGCCAGCATGTTCATAAGTCGCTTCAAACTTCTCAATCACTTCTGAAGGTCGCTCGGTTAAACATCCCATAATTTTTGTATCGAGCAAGTCACGATAAGTTACCGTATTTTCTATTAGTCGATCATGATCATATGCCCAATTCAGGATGCGATCTAAAATCGAAACAGGGCTATCTGGAATATTCGCAGGAATATCACTTGTATCGATCTCCTCAAGCTGAAGAACTTCTAGAATTTGATTGCGAACATATGATAAATCCCACTCACGAAAAAGATGTTTATTCAATCCGTATTGGAGGAGACGGTTAATCTCTTGATCGATGTTCGTCATGGTTTCTCTCCACTCCTCTCAAGAATTACAGTGCTTCCGAAAGCTGATTTATTTCTCTTGCTCCTGCACCTATTTCCACAACGTAAAATTCAGGTGTTAAGCCCGTTTTCTTTTTATATGTTTTCGCTACATTAGTTTGGAATGATGTTAAAAATTGATCCTCCACAATGCTGATCGTACAGCCACCAAACCCTGCCCCAGTCATCCGAGAGCCAATCACACCTTCTTCTGACCATGCAGCTTCTACTAAAGCATCAAGCTCAAGACCAGTTACTTCATAATCATCGCGCAAGGAAACGTGTGACTCATTCATTAACTGACCAAATGCTTCAATTTCTCCAGCCTTTAAACGTTTAGCCGCTTCAATCGTACGAACGTTTTCATAAACTGCATGTTTCGCACGTTTCTGATCAATCGGATTTGTAATGTGGTGTTTATGCGCTTCAAACGAGTCAATTGTTAAATCACCAAGTGATTGAATCGAAACATGTTCTTGAAGCTCGGCGAGTGCCCGTTCACATTCAGAACGTCGCTCATTATATTTTGAATCAGCAAGCCCTCTTCGTTTATTCGTATTTGCAATAACGAGTGAAGCTTTTTCTAGAACTACCGGGCTGTAGCTATAAGCAAGCGTGTTGCAATCAAGAAGAACCGCTGCTTTTTCTTTCCCCATCCCAATGGCAAACTGATCCATGATGCCACAGTTTACGCCTACAAATTCATTTTCAGCACGCTGACTGATTTTCACCATTTCCACCATCTCAAGATGAAAGTGATTTAGTTCATTTAATAGAACAGCCGTCGCAAGTTCGATTGACGCTGAAGACGAAAGTCCCGCTCCATTCGGAATGTTTCCAAAGTAAAGGACATCAAATCCGCTAACGTCATAACCTGACTCCTTAAAGATCGAAACAACGCCTTTCGGGTAATTCGCCCAATCATGTTCAGCATCATACGCAAGACTTGTTGAATCAACTGTCATCACACCTTGCGTTTTGAAGTTCAGCGAATAAAACCGAATAAGATTATCTTTTCTTTTTCTAGCAACGGCATAGGTACCAATACTAAGCGAGCATGGAAAAACGTGTCCCCCATTATAATCCGTATGTTCGCCAATTAAATTGACGCGCCCTGGCGAGAAGAAGCTTCTTATCTCGCCACCTTCTCCATACACCTCTCGAAATGTTTCGTATAGGGTTTTCATTAATTTCACCCGGCCTCGTTTATTTACTGCTCTTCCGCAGCTTCAGTTTTGTCGACATCGTCACTTTTTTGGCTACTTTCCTTCTCAATAGACGCTCCATCAAAAGGCCAACAGCCGTTTCACCCATCAGTTCTGTGTACACTTTGACCGTACTCAAAGCAGGATAAACATACTTCGAAACGCTAATGTCATTCACTCCAATTAAGCTAACGCGATCAGGAACAGCTACGCCGTTCTCATGAAGAGCGCGGAGACATCCAATCGCCATTGTGTCATTTCCTACAAAGAAAGCAGTCGGTAGCTTCTCTCCAAGCTCTTCGATCGCACGATTCATAAGGGAATAACCATCATCTACCGTAAACGATCCTGTGTACACGTAAGATTCATGATCCTGATCACGTTCCGTCATATAGCGCTTGAACGTGATTTCGCGTTCATCAACAATTTCAGCACTAGCATCTCGAAATGTTTCTCTGCCACCAATGTAGCCAATTCTCTCATGACCTTTACTCGCAAAATAATCGAGCACTTTTTTGGTCGCCTTTTCAAAATCCACGACAACCGCGTCGTACTTTTCATTATCTGGATCATAGTCAACGAATACGATATTAGGAGTGACTTTATTTAATGAAGCTATTTCTTGACTACTAAACTTACCGACGGCAATCATGCCCTGAATGTTTTCCTTTTCTAGCTCACCATAGTTATCTTTAAAAATTTTCACGAGTTCAAGTCGCTCTTCCTGACAGCGTTGCTCAACCCCAAGTCGAATCGACATGTAATACAGGTCATTCAACTCTTCCTTTTCGGTATACCAATGGATAATCGCAATTTTCGGTGTTAGTGATTTTTTTCCACGTTTTTTACTATAGGAAAGCTCTTCTGCCACTTCGAAAATCCGTTTTTTCGTATCATCTGAAACAGATAACGTTTCATCATAGTTAAGGACGCGTGAAACGGTCGATGGTGAACATTTCACTTTTTGTGCGATGTCCTTAATCGTTGCCATGGTCATCATCCTTTTTTATTCTGCTTTTAAATAAAACACTTTCGATTGAAAGTCACCACCGCGCTCAGCTTGCTCGCCATTCGCTCCATTGAACTCAACCGGAAGCGGAATGCCGTGCTGCATCAGTTCATCTCCGAAGTATGTCTCCCCATCGACGTTATAATGACGATCAGGAGCTAAACCTTTTAATTTCACAAACTGATTGGTGCGTGGATTCGGAGTGCTTGATGATTTATACCAGCCAACAAGCGCTTCATTTCGATTCGACGAAACGATCATCCAGGCCGTTTCATTGCTTTCAAACGGACTTTGTAAGCGAATGAAATCACCATCACGGACAAGATGTCGAAATGACTGGTATCGTTTAATTTGTTCTTTTACAATTTCTTTTTCTTCATCAGACAGGGTTGAAGGATCCAATTCATAACCAAAGGTTCCAAAATACGCGACATCTGCCCGCATTGACAGCGGGGTTGAACGAAGCGTTTGGTGGTTTGGTACGGCTGATACGTGAGAACCCATGCTATAGATAGGATAAGCGATAGAGGTACCATATTGGATTTTCAGACGCTCCACCGCGTCTGTATCATCACTTGCCCATGCTTGTGGGGCGTAGTAAAGGAGAGCCGGATCAAAACGACCACCGCCACCCGCACACGATTCAAACAGTACATTTGGAAACTCTGATGTTAACCGTTCATAAAGATCATAGACACCGAGAATGTAACGATGGAAAAACTCTCCCTGGTGCTCTAAACCTGCAGAGTAGGCCTCCGTAATGTTCCGATTCATATCCCATTTAATATAATCCAGCTTCGTCGACTCAATGATCGCTTTCATTCGTTCGAAAATATAATTCACTACTTCTGTACGTGTATAATCAAGCACTCGCTGATTGCGTCCAAGCGTAAAGTGCTCACCTTGAATACCTACAGCCCATTCAGGATGCTCTCTGTAGAGCTCACTATCAGGACTAATCATTTCAGGCTCAAACCACAATCCAAATTGCAATCCCGTTTCCTTCACTTTTTCAGCTAGAGAGGCAATGCCATCTGGGAGTTTGTTAAGATCAACCGTCCAATCTCCTAGTGATGATCGGTCATTGTTTCTCTTCCCAAACCAGCCATCATCAAGGACGAAAAGTTCAACACCAAGTTCTTTTGCCTCTTTCGCAAAATGAATAAGCTTCTCTTCATTAAAATCAAAGTAAGTAGCTTCCCAGTTATTAATTAAGACAGGACGCTCTTTCTTTTTCCACTGTTCACTAATCAACTGATTGCTGTAAAGATGATGGAACGTTTGGCTCATCCCGTTCAATCCTTGATCAGAGTAAACCATAATCGCTTCTGGTGATTGGAACGATTCACCCGGACTAAGATTCCACTTAAAACCAAGCGGATGAATACCAAGCTGCGCACGCGCCACGCCATAATGATCAACTTCCGTTTGCGCTAGAAAATTGCCGCTATACACGAACTGGAACCCAAACACCTCACCCGTATGTTCTGTTGCATCTATTGCTTTTAGTGCAAGAAATGGATTGTGATGATGAGAGCTTGCTCCACGAATACTCGAAACGGACTGAATGCCCTGCTCTAATTTCCTCGTTTTCACATGACGCTCACGGGCCCATGTTCCTGAGAGGTGCACCATTTCCATATCAGCATAAGGAAGATCAACAGACAGTGACATCATTCGATCAATAGATAGCTCGCTATCTGTGTTGTTAATAAGACGCGCGTTCCTCGCAATCACAGATTCATTTTCAAAAATCGTGTAGCTGAGATGAAGCTCAACCTTCTGATACGTATCCTCCAACACAATGAGTAACGTCTCCGCTTCTTGCGCATTCGCATAAGTGGTCGGCAAACCTTTCAAGCGAGGCTTCCCTTTCACTTGCTCATGTGATTTATAAACAAAGTTCGCTATAGGCTTTTGACCTGCTGACACCATAAAGGCAGGCTCTCGAAAATCTCCTTTTCCATAGGCCGGGTACTCCTGCCTAATCGTTTCAAGCGAAAAAGCCGTGTCGTTCTCATATGAATGACAGCTAGCAGGCGTTGGATTGTTGGTGTTCTGAAAATGACGATAATCACGATCAGGACGAAGCGCTTTTCCGAAATACAAATGACCGAGCTGACCATTTTTTAAAATATGAAAGATGTAGCTGATCTTTCCATTCGTTAGATGAAACTGCTGTTGGTTAACCAGAATGCTCATTGCCATCGATCCTTTATCCGAGTTTAGGTTCGTTCACTAGTTTTACGCTGCTTGCAGTATGTCCTTCTAATTCCAGAACGACAATTTCATTTGTACCTTCATTTAACAGTGGACCTGGCAAGTAAAGGTGCTGCTGTGGCCCCATCGTTTGCCAGTAGCGACCAAGATTAAAGGCATTAATATAAACATTCCCTTTTGTAAACCCTTCCAAATCAACAAATGTATCATAGCATTGATCAGCTTGGAATATGCCTTTGAAATATTTCGGATAACGTTCTCCTGATGAATACGTCTTCGGTAAACGATCTCCTTCAATTTTAATCATTTCCCAGTCAAACCAATACTGGTTGTTTAGCCAGAGATTCTGCACAATCCCCTTCTGGTCAGATAGATGTTTTCCATAATTCACTCTTCCAAGGTTTTCAACAAGAACTTCAAAAACATTTACTTCATTCGGAAACGGGATCATAACCGATTTTGACTCATCATTTACTGAAATCGTCGCCTCATGTTTCCCATTGACGTAAAGAAAAGCTCGATCATGAATTGGCGTTGTATCAAGCTCAAACGTTCCAGTGTCGTTAATCGACGTTCGATAAAGCGTGTAGCCGAAACTTTGATCAATCTTCTCCATGCTCCGTGGTGCAACGTGCTCTACCCTGGTTCCTACTTCTTGGAGAACATCGAATAGGCTTGCACTCTCCATTAGCTTCACTTCTCCATAGCTTTTCGTCTCAACTTTAGAAACGTCTTCAATCGAAACGTCTGCTACGCTTTTCAACACTTCCGCCATCGCGAGATACTTATCTGTCACGTCGCCCCATTCTGTTAAGAGCGAATCGTAGTCATAGCTAGTAATCGTCGGAGCATATTTTTCGTAATGATTCGCACCGTTATAGAAACCAAAGTTTGTTCCACCGTGGAACATGTAGAAATTCACAGATGCGCCCATATCCATTAACTTCCGGAACACTTCCGCTGCTTCCTTTGCGTCACGTGTATGATGCTCGCCGCTCCAGTGATCAAACCAGCCGATCCAGAATTCCGCGACCATTTTAGGTGAATCAGGTTTCATCGCTTCAAGTGCCGCAAAGGCTTCTTCTGGTCTGGAACCAAAATTTAGCGTCGTTACGACGTTATCCATTGAACCCTGTTTAATGAAATCTGGTCCGTCTGATGTGAAGTAAAACGTATCAATGCCATGTTTCTCGTACTGTTCTTTATGAAACTCAAGATAGTTCTGATCGTTGCCATATGCGCCATATTCATTTTCAATTTGAAAGGCAATCACCGGACCGCCGTTCTTTTGTAAGAAAGGCTTCAACCGTGGAAGAAGATCATTAAAGTATTCCTCTACATGTCTTAGAAAAGCAGGATGACTACAGCGAAGCGCCATGTCATCTTCTTTTAGAAGCCAAGAAGGAAGCCCTCCCATTTCCCACTCTGCACAAATATAAGGAGAAGGACGAAGAATAACATAAAGCCCAACGTCCTGTGCTTCAGCTATGAACCGCTCCACATCAGCCATTCCTTCAAAATGAAACTGACCCTTCTTCGGTTCATGAAAGTTCCATGGTATATATGTTTCTACCGTATTCAGTCCAAGTGCCTTCAGCTTCTGAAGGCGATCTTTCCAATACTCAGGGACAACTCTGAAGTAATGAAGGCCTCCAGAAAGAATTTGAAAAGGTTCGTCATTTAAGTAAAAGTGGTTCTTTCTCGCTTCCAGCATAACAGCCTCCTACTATTTCAAGGCGCTTCCGAGCATACCTGAAATAAATTGTTTTTGCAGTGTTAAGAAGAATGCAATGATCGGAACAGTCGCTAACGTAACGCCCATCATCACTTGACCGTAGTCGATATAAGAGAGTCCCATTAAGCTAGATAGCGCAACAGGGAATGTGTACATATCGTTCGTATTCAATACAACGAGCGGCCACATAAAGTTGTTCCACTGCGTCATGAAAAGGAAGATCGAAGCAGCTGCTAAAGCTGGTCGCATTGATGGAATGACGATCGAGATAAAGATACGCGTTTCGCTTGCGCCATCAAGACGTGCTGACTCCATCAACTCTGTAGGGAATGCCAGGAAGTTCTGTCTTAATAAGAAAATCGCAAACGGGAAGCACAATTGCGGTGCAATAACCGCAAAGTATGTGTTTAATAGATTAAAATCAGACATCATTTGGAACAACGGAATCAGTGTTGCCTGGTAAGGAATCATCATGGAAAGCAAGAATGCAGTAAAGATGAACTTTTTCCCTTTGAAGTTGTACTTCGCTAGAACGTAGGCTGCGCTCGCACAAACTGCAAGGGCAATCACTACATAAAGTCCTGAGACGAAGAGAGAGTTAAACAGTACTCTGAAAATACCAATTGACTCATTTAGATTGGTTAAGTTCGTCATAAACTGATCGCCAGGTAAAAGCGTTGGCGGGTTCGTAAACATTTTACTAGAGTCGTTCGTCGCCCCGATAAACATCCAGTAGAACGGGAAGATCGAAACAACAAGGAAGATGCTTAGTAGCGTATACATCCAAACGGCTTTTAGCTTATTTTTCTTTTTCTTAGGTTTCTTTTGTTGCCTTTGAGCAAGGGTGAGTTTATTCGTCGACTGTTCAATTACCTCAAGGTTCTTAGCCATTAATCATCACCTGCTATCTTAAATTGGATAATGGAGAGAATACCAACCATCACAACAACCGCGTATGCAATTGCGGAAGCGTAGCCGAAATCAAAGTATTCAAATCCACTCTGGTAAATATAAAGTCCAAGGGTCATCGTTGAATCCGCCGGTCCACCGCCTGTTAAGTTGAATGGCTCGTCGAAAAGCTGAAGCGTTCCGATTGTGGAAAGGATACCAGCAAAGAGAATAACCGGTTTAAGCTGAGGAACAGTAATATAGAAAAATTGCTTAAACTTATTCGCTCCATCAAGTGAAGCAGCTTCATATAAATCTTCTGGAATGTTTTGAAGGGCTGCAAGGAAAATAACCATGTTATACCCTGTCCATCTCCACGTCATGGCGATAATGATCGAAGCCTTTGCCCAAAACGGATCAGATAACCACGGAATCGCAGTAATCCCAATGTAGCTTAATGCCGTGTTAATAATTCCCTCTTCTTGCAGCATAATTGAAAATAAGATTGAGTATGCGACAAGCGACGTGACAGCCGGTAGAAAGAAAGAAACGCGGAAAAATCCTTTCAGCTTTAACAACTGGTTGTTCAAAACATTGGCTAGTACCATTGCAAGAATGATCATAACTGGGACTTGAACAACAAAGATAATGAATGTGTTCTGCATCGCCGTCCAAAAAATATCATCGTTCCAGAGACGCGTATAGTTCTTCAATCCTGCAAAAACGTATTCTCCACCAACTCGTTCCTGAAAACTGAGAACGAAGGACGCGATAATCGGATAGACGGTAAATGCTAGGAAAAGCAGAATGGCCGGAGCTGCGAATAAATATGGAAAACGTTTCGCTCGATTCATGAATATCCCACCTTAACATGACAGGGGTTGAAATGAATCAACCCCTGATAATTTCTGTAGCTTATTGAATACGGTTTTTCAAACGATCTTCCGAAGCTTTTAACGCTTCTTCAATGGCTTTGCCATTTGCGATTTCAGACTGTGCTTTCACAGCTTCATCTTTCGCGACGGCATAGTCTCCTGTGTAGTTGACAGCAGGAATGCTATCCATTTCGTCAGCAAGTAGACTCCAGATCGGCTGATTGTTAAAGAACTCAACTTCTTTTGTGAAAGCTTCGTTATCGTAAATCGTGTTCAATGAAGGGAACAAGCCGCCTTCCATTGCTGATAATTGAACATCTTTATTTGTTGAGAAGAATTCCATAAAGTCATAAGCAAGATCAGCATTGTTACTCGCACTAGGAATCATGTAGTTACTTCCGCCCAAGTTCGATGCGCGATTTCCGCCCTCTTCAAATGCTGGAAGTTCAATTAATCCCCATTTACCTGAAGTATCTTTGCCCTGCTGGGTGATCGAACCGTACAACCATGCACCCGATGGAGCTGTCGCAACATCTCCACTAGTCATCGCACTAATCCATGCGTCCCAACCTACTGTTTCTTTAACAAGTCCTTCTTCATTTAGATTCTTTTGTACTTCCATTGCCTTTTTCGACTCTTCGGAAGTGAGGGCTACATTTTTCTCATCGTCAAAATAGAATGTGCCTTGCTGATTGAGCATCATACGATAAAGGCCGTCATCACCGTTCAGATCAAGACCAATCATTGCTTTATCCGTTTTTTCTTTGATTGTTTTACCAGCTTCAATATAGTCATCCCAAGTTTTAATATCTTCTGCATTTACGCCAGCTTCTTCAAAAATATCGGTGCGATAGAAGACTCCTGTTGGTCCACCGTCAAACGGGAAGCCGTACATTGCGCCATCTTTTGAAACAAGCTCCGTTTTATAAGATGGGAAGCTATCTTTCATTTCGTCAAACCCTTTATCGGAAACGTTTACAAAAGCGTCCGGGAAAGCACTCATATAACCTTGAACGCGATCATCTTCAACAAGGACGATATCCGGTAAACCTTTACCTCCTGCTTGAAGACCAGTTGTTAACTTCGAATAAACATCATCAGTACCCATTTCAACAACTTCTAGTTCAAAATCCGGATTTTCTTCTTTAAATTTCTCGGCTGCTTCTTCAAGCACCGGTACGTTAATATTCCAAGCCCAGGCTGTTACTTTATTGCTATCGCCTGATCCTTCACTATCATTTCCACCATTCCCACACGCCGCAAGAAACAGACTTAAGACAAGCATCATACTTATACTAACTAGACCCGTTACCTTCTTCATCGACTACCCCTCCAATTAATTACTGAAAACTTCAAAAATTCGTAATGAAAGCGTCTACACTTATTAGAATAGTCGAAGAGGTAAACGTAGTCAAGTAAACTTTTACTAAAAGTTTACTACTTTTTTACTTACCAATTAATGGAGGTTGTTACAAAGAAGAAAGTGTCCATCTATGACGGACACTTTCTTCTTTTTGTCTTTATAGGGGGTCAGGTACGTACCTGGCCCCAGCACTATTATTGAATCCGATTCTTCAACCGATCTTCCGCTGCTTTATAAGCTTCTCCAATCGATTTTTTACCATTCATCACTTCCGATTGTGCTTTGATCGACTCATCGCTTGCAAGCGCATAATTACCTGTATAGTTCACAGAAGGAATATCATTCATCTCGCTTGCAAACAGCTCCCAGATTGGCTGATTGCTAAAGAATTCCACATCCTTTGTGAATGCATCATTTTCATAAATCGTGTTCAGCGTTGGAAACAAACCATTGTCCATCGCCGTTAGCTGTACGTCATCACTAGTAGTAAAGAATTCCATGAAATCATAAGCCATATCCTGATTCTTGCTCGCACTTGTAATCACATAGTTACTTCCGCCAAGGTTCGCTGCACGGTTACCATCTTCTTCAAACGCCGGAAGCTTAAACACTCCCCAGTTACCTTCTGTGTCTTTAGCTTGCTGTGTAATAGAACCGCTCAACCACGCGCCAGAAGGAGCAGTCGCAACATCACCTTGTGCCATTGCACTAATCCACGCGTCCCAACCCACTGTATCTTTAACTAGTCCAGCTTCTTTCATCATTTGTACTTTCTCTGCCGCCATTTTAGATTCTTCAGAAGTGAAGTTCACATTCTTCTCATCATCAAAATAGAATGTTCCTTGCTGCGTCATCATCATACGGTAAAGACCGTCATCACCATTCAAATCAAGGCCAAGCATTGCTTTTCCTGTAGCTTCTTTGATCTTTTCCCCCGCTTCAATGAAGTCATCCCACGTCTTAATATCATCGGGATTTACACCAGCTTTTTCAAAGTAATCTGTTCGATAAAAAACGCCCGTTGGACCACCATCAAATGGGAAGCCATACATTGCATTGTCTTTTGAAAGAAGGTCTATTTTATAAGTAGGAAAGCTCTCTTTGCTTTCATCAAATCCCTTATCAGATACATTTACGAACGCATCAGGGAATGTTTCCATATAACCCTGGATACGATCATCCTCGACAAGTACGATATCTGGCAACCCTTTCCCTCCAGCTTGAAGGCCAGTCGTTAATTTCGAATAAACATCTTCACGACCGAGTTCTACAACCTCTAGTTCGAAATCCGGGTTTTCTTCTTTAAACTTCTCTGCCGCTTCTTCAAGAACTGGAACATTAATGTTCCATGCCCATGCTGTCACCTTTTTACCATTACTATCTCCGTCTCCCGCCGACCCTTCACTTGAGCTATTATCACTAGAACAAGCACCGAGAACTAACATCAGAACAAGCAAGAAACTAACTCGACCGATTACCTTTCTCAAAATAACCCCTCCTGTTTGTTTACTAAAAAACATTGAACGACAAAAATGAAAGCGCATTCATGTTTATAGATTAAGGTACATTCAAAACTTAGTCAAGTAAATGTTTACTGATTAATTTACTTTTTTGACGGCTATAATCTTTTAATTCTGCCTCATGTATTTTAAGTTTTTGTAAAATATTGAAGAAAAGCAAATTTCAAAGATATAAATGCTATAGTATTAAGTGGATTATATTTAATTATTGGAGGAGCTTTATGGTATTTAGTAATCTCGTTTTCTTATTTGCTTTTATGCCGATCGTCTTATTTTCTTATTTTTTTGCTAGAAAAAGTTTTCGAAACATCGTGCTTCTTATTGCTAGTCTTGTTTTCTACGCATGGGGAGAACCACAGTATGTCTTTCTGATGCTCTTCTCTATTATAATGAACTATGGTTTTGGGAGAGGAATTGACCATTTTCATAACCAGCTTGTAACGAAAAAATTACTCCTAACGTTATCGATCGTCGGTAACATTGCGATTCTTGGTTACTTTAAGTACGCAGGCTTCGTATTAGCTAATGTTAATGGCTCCTTTGGGACAAGTTTTGCACTTGGAGAGCTGCCTCTTCCAATTGGAATCTCGTTTTTTACATTCCAAGCGATGAGCTATGTCATTGATATTTATCGAAAAGACGCACCCGTTCAGAAAAATGTTTTCTCACTAGCTCTTTATATCTCTCTTTTCCCACAGCTCGTTGCAGGGCCAATTGTTCGATACAACACCGTTGATCAACAAATTCATTCTCGCTCTATAACTGCTGATAAGGTACACGAAGGAATCAAACGATTTATTATTGGTTTATCAAAAAAAGTACTGTTAGCTAATAGTTTCGCAGTTGTTGCGGATCAGGCATTTAACACTCCCGCAGGTGAAATGAGCGTGATGATGGCGTGGATTGGTGTTATTGCTTACACACTACAAATTTACTTTGATTTCTCAGGGTATAGTGACATGGCCATTGGTCTAGGAAAAATGTTTGGCTTTGATTTTCTAGAGAACTTTCGATACCCCTACATATCTAAAAGCATTTCAGAATTCTGGAGAAGATGGCACATTTCTCTTGGAACATGGTTCAAAGATTACGTTTATATCCCACTAGGTGGGAATCGCCATGGAAAGCTTGTGCAGGTACGTAATCTTCTAATCGTGTGGACGATTACTGGGTTCTGGCATGGCGCTAGCTGGACGTTTATGGCCTGGGGATTCTACTACGGGGCAATTATCGTAATTGAAAGCCTCGGATTTAGTAAATGGTTAAGTCGCCTATGGTCGCCTCTTCAACATATCTATGTCCTATTGCTCGTCATGATCGGCTGGGTCTTTTTCCGCGCTGATAACTTTACGTATTCATTTGAATACTTACAAACGATGTTCGGCTTTAATCAGGCTGCTTTCGCAGATTCAATGTTCCTATTGCAGTGGAATGATAACTGGGTGTTATTCCTAGCTGGCGTTATTTTCAGCACACCTTTCATAGCGAATATCGGCAACATTTACAATCGTATGGCGACGAAAGCAAAGGGACTACAGGTCGTCACGCTTTTCTCAGAACCAGCGATTTATATGACGCTAATGGTTTTCGCTATGGTTCGATTAGTCAATTCTAGTTACAACCCATTTATTTATTTCAGGTTTTAATGCCAATAAAGGAGCTTTGCTATGATTCAGCGAATTGAAAAGGCAAGGAAATGGATGCTCATTATCTTATTCTTTGCGTTTATCTTTACCGTTTTCTTCTACCTTACAGTTTCAGCAGATATCGAAGTATCTGACGTAGAAAAAAGAGAACTAGCTCAAAACCCTGACCTTTCGATTGAGAATGTTTCGAACGGAGAATACATGAACGATTTTGAATCGTATTTTCTTGATCAGTTTCCCGGTCGAAATATCTGGTTGAAATCATATCTTCAATATCAGCAAATGACGAACAAAACCTATATTTTTGATTACTATGTATCTGACTCGAATTGGATCATCCCAAAACCGAGTTATAGTAAGCCTTCTACCCATATTGATAAGGCAGTTGATAACTTAAACGAATTTGCGGCGGCGATGAAGGATGAGGGAAAGGAAGTTTATTTTGCTTCTCTTCCTCATAAAGTGAATACCATCGACATCCTGCCGTCTTATATTGAAGAGGGAACAGGAATAGAAAAGAAAGATTACTTTTTCTCAAAATTTAACCAAAAGAGCATCCCAACAGTTGATGTTGGGAAAGAATTTAAAGAAGAATATACTGATGATGAATTGAAAGAGCGCTACTTCAAGACAGACCATCACTGGAACATGTTTGGGGCGTTTGAAGGCTATCAAAAAGTAGCAGACCTTCTCTCTGAGAATTCAACTTACTACACAAACATGAACGAAGACGACAGTGACTATGAATTAAAGTGTTATAACGACAAACAATTTATTGGAAGCTATAATAATCAGCTTTATTTAACGGTTGATGCAACAGGTGAAAAGATCTGTCACATGTTACCTAAAGATAATCTATTTGATAACTATCAAATTACCTGGAACGGCAAAGAGCGTACATTTAAACAGGTATATGGTACTGACATATTTAGAGATAACGATCCTATCGATTTTGGTGGGCTGTACATGAACAATACAGCTGAAATTACAATTGAGAACCCTGCCGTTCAAAAAGAAAGTCGACTATTGATTTTAAAAGATTCCTACGCAAACCCAATTGCGTTCCACATTGCCCAGCATTTCTCCAATACGACTGTTTATGATATCCGTTATAACGATGATCAGATTTTAACAGAGTATATGGCGGATAAGGATTTTGATGTAGTCCTGTTCTTGTATAATGACGCCATGCTTCAAGGCGAATCCTTCCGCTTCTCAACACCAATGGAAGACTAAATCGAACGAAGTTTTAGTTGAGCAAAATAAATGAAACCAGCTCTCAATGAAGAGAGCTGGTTTTTTTGTCTTTGTTTTGAGGACAGCCGTCTTTTGTGGGGGACAGGTACGCACCTTGTCCCCCTACCCTATACTTCCGCAGTTACCCCATATACAGACTCATGAAAATGGTGGATCTCAGGTTCAAGTCCATTCTCTTTAAAAATCTGCATCATCTTCTCAGAAGAAATTCGATCATGAAGTGGTGGGCCCATATCCATTTCAATGGCTTCCCATTCAAGTACAAGCAATTTCTGTCCTAGCTTAATAATTCGCTTAAATTCTTGAAATGCTCTTGTAAGATCAGGCACTTCATGAATCACAAATGCCGCAATCGCTTTGTCAGCGACGTGATCTCTTAGATTAATCTGCTCCAAGCTACTGACAACGTACTCGATATGCCCTGCTAGATTTTCTTCTGAAACACGATTTTTAAGAAGATCTAGCATCTGCCTTTCAATATCAACCGCATAAACCTTTTCAGCTGCTTCCGACAACGGCAATGTAAAATACCCATTTCCCGCTCCTAAATCAGCTACATGATCGGTTGCCTTTACATCAAGATGAGCGATAACTTGTTCAGGTGAAATAATTTCCTTTCGTTTCGGATCAAGTAGTCGACCCGCATTACCTGGT
Source organism: Pseudalkalibacillus hwajinpoensis (assembly GCF_015234585.1). Classification (NCBI taxonomy): domain Bacteria; kingdom Bacillati; phylum Bacillota; class Bacilli; order Caryophanales; family Guptibacillaceae; genus Guptibacillus; species Guptibacillus hwajinpoensis. Next base: position 609,073 of record NZ_JADFCM010000001.1, on the reverse strand, counting down.
TTGAATCGTTTACCAGCCACAGCGAGAACCTCCTTAGAATTTCTTTCTAATTCTTCACAACACTACTGGCAGTTATACGAGAGAAACCTTATTTAAACACTAAAGCCCGCTCATTAATGAGCGGGCTTTAGTGTCCTCTATAGAAAGACAGCTGTCCTCCGTGGGGGTCAGGTACGCACCTGACCCCTCTTATACCCATCAGGATTTTCCGACTGCCAGCGCCACGTGTCGCGGCACATTTCTTCAATGCCTTTTTCCGCTTTCCAGCCAAGCTCAGCTTCAGCTTTCGCGGGATCTGCATAGCATTCTCCAATATCGCCAGGACGGCGCGGAGCAATGGAGTACTTCACTTCTTTCCCAGTCGCTTCTTCAAAAGCCTTCACCATCTGAAGCACGCTATACCCATTTCCCGTGCCAAGGTTATACGCTTCTACTCCCGTTGTACCTAGGATATGCTCTAACGCTTTCAAATGCCCGTTAGCCAGATCCTCCACATGGATATAATCACGAACGCCTGTACCATCTGCTGTATCGTAGTCATCTCCAAACACGTTAAGCTTTTCGAGTTTTCCAACCGCAACTTGACTAATATACGGCATGAGGTTATTTGGAATCCCGTTAGGATCTTCCCCAATTCTTCCGCTCACATGAGCTCCGATTGGATTGAAATAGCGAAGAAGGGCAATGCTCCAGTTTGAATCAGAAACATGAAGATCACGAAGAATTTGTTCAATCATGAGCTTCGTTTGTCCATACGGATTCGTTGCGCTTAAAGGGGCTTCTTCAGTGATTGGCATAACGTCAGGCATACCATAAACGGTTGCAGATGAGCTAAACACAATGTTTCGAACGTTAAATTTCTCCATCACTTCACAAAGAATGAACGTCCCTGTTAAGTTATTATGGTAATAATGAAGTGGCATGGAAACCGATTCGCCAACAGCTTTCAAGCCTGCAAAATGAATGACTGCTTCAATTTCATTTTCTTCAAACACCATTTCTAAAGAAGATCGATCAAGTAGATCCACTTCATAAATCGGAAAATCTCGCTCAGTTAACTCTTTCACACGATCAAGCGACTCCATTTTACTATTCGAAAAGTTATCCACGACAACAATATCAGAACCGTGATTAAGTAACTGAACACACGTATGACTTCCAATATATCCAGCACCGCCTGTTACTAAAATAGCCATTCTTACTCCCCCACTTCTTGTTATGTCACCAAAAAATTCCTTCTCATCATATCACATTCATTCCCATAAATTCAGCGCAAATAATGAAAAAATCGCTCTCTATGAGAGCGATTCTGCTATAGAAGGAAGCAAATCATCTAGACAAGAGTCTGGATTTCTTTCGCTTCCCTTTCTCTTCTGAATCAGCAGCTAAAAGACCTTCCTGCTTCTTCATACCTTCTTCTTTGAAGCGACGCTTTTCTTCCTTCGACCACGATTTGTACTCTTTAATAAAAGCTTCATACTTCGGCATGATATCTTTCATTGCGCCATACTCACGGATCGTGCCATGTTCAAGCCAGATTGCTTTATTACAAAACTTCTTCATCTGGCCGTTTGAATGACTAACAAAGAAAATTGTTTTTCCTCGTTCCTTAAACTCGTCCATTTTGACAAGGCACTTATCGGCAAACGTCTTATCACCTACAGAAAGGGCCTCATCGACGATCAGAACATCTGGATCGACGCTAATGGATATAGAAAAACCTAGACGTGATTTCATACCACTGGAATATTTTTTAACAGGCATATCGATAAATTTACCAATATCTGCAAAATCAATAATGTCAGGCTTCATCTTTTCAATAACGTCTTTCTTATATCCCATCATAAGCAGCTTCAATTCGATATTCTCTCGCCCTGTTAGCTCTTTATTTAAGCCAGCAGAAACGGCGATAAGGGAAACGTCACCTTTTACGTCAATTTCCCCACTAGTTGGCGGCGTAATATTAGCGACAAGGTTTGAGAACGTTGATTTCCCGGACCCGTTCACTCCGATAATACCAACGACATCACCTTCACTTGCTTCAAAGGTTAAATCACGAATGGCATAGAAATCCTCACCATAGCCACCAGGAAGAAGAATATCCTTGAGCTTATCAGAGTTCTGCCTGTGCATTTTATATTTTTTCGTAATCCCGTTTAATTTAACTGAATAACTCATAAACGACAGTCCTTATTAAATATAGTCTACGAAATGACTCTTGAACTTCATATGCAGGTAGGAACCAATCATCAGTAAGAGCACAACGACAACCCAGTAGTAAAGGGTATATTGAAGCGTCTGATGAACCCAGCCCATGCCGAGAAGTGCATCTCTGTAGCCTTCCACTATATAGTATAGCGGATTAAGTTTCATCCCAATCTGAATAAATCCAGGAAGATCATCAATTGTCCATAAAATTGGTGTTAAATAAAGAAACATCCGAATAAACGACTGAAGCATTTTGTGCACATCTCGAACGATTGTCGATAGCGTCGACGTAATGAGAGAGATGGCAAAAATGAGAATAATTAAAGCAAACATATAATACGGTAGTTGAAGCAAGTGCCAGGATACCCCCTGGCCAGTTAATAACACTGCTGCAAAGTATATACCAAGTAAAATCAAATGTTGATAAAAGACTGACATAATTACATAGCTCGGAATCGTACTCATTGGAAAGTTCATTTTGGATACCATTGATATCCTGGTATAAATCGACTTTGATCCTTGTATAACAGCAGGATTAAAGAAGAACCATACAACAAGTCCAGCAGACATCCATAGAACAAATGGGACGCCATCAACCGGGTTCCCGTTTCGTATTCCAAAGCCAAATACAAACCAGTAAATGCTCATTTGGAAAAGTGGATTCAGAATTTCCCAAACCATACCAAGATAATTATTGCTATTCGTGCTCTTTACCTGATAAATCGAAAGCCGATTAATTAGGTAGAAGTTGCTAACTTGTTCTTTTAAAACTGCAATCATAGAATTCATGCTTATTTTGCCTCACTAACAAAAATTTGGTCAACAACCTTTTTGGTAGCAGACCCTCCTTCAAGGTAACAATAAGTGTTATAGAAATCGTTATACTTTTCTTCAAATACGCCAAATCCTTCATTTTCAAACGTTTGAATAGCGTGTAAAACTTCTTCAGATGTTGTCACGACAGGACCTGGCGCCTCTTCTTCAAGATCAAAGTAAAAGCCACGCAATTTATCACGATATGAAGCAAGATCATAAGCGAAGAAAATAATTGGTCTCCTCAAATTCGCATAATCGAAAAAGACAGATGAATAATCTGTAATCAACACATCAGAAATTAAATAGAGATCATTGACATCGACACCAAGTGATAAATCAAAAACAAATCCTTCATATAGAGAAAGATCAAACTGCTCTGCAATTAAATAGTGCATCCTTAATACAATAACATATTCCTCGCCGATTTCACGTCTCAATAAATCAAGATCTAATTTCAGCTCATGTTTATATTTCCCCGGTTGATAAAATTCATCATCTCTCCAGGTTGGTGCATAAAGAACCACTTTTTTTTCTGTAGGAATGCTATACTCCACTTTCAATGCATCGATCTTTTCTTGATGATTTTCAAGATGAAGACGATCATTACGTGGATAGCCCGATTCTACCATGTTTTTTTTAAAACCAAATGCTCTCTCAAAAATCTCAGATGAGTAACGATTCGGCGAGATTAAGTAATCCCACTTCGCTGCTTCCTTATAGAAATTATCTTTATAGGAGAGCGTGTTTGTTCCAGGCATGTACACTTCTTCCATATCACCTGCAAGCTTCTTAAGCGGCGTTCCATGCCACGTTTGTACATAGACAGTGTGAGATGGCTTAGGAATCCAAAGCGACATCCGACTATTAGTCACCCAATAACGCGCACGAGCCATGAGATAAAACCATCTTAGCGAAAAACGCCTTACAGTAGGTATACCCCTTTTACGAAAAGACTCAGCATGAGATTCTTCAACACTCCAAATCATGTCTAAATCATAGTCGTGCTCTAACAGATATTCGTAGATCGCCCTTGGATTACAGCTGTACTGCTTGCCAGAAAAGCTCTCAAAAATAACAAGGCGCTTGTTTGCTGGAAAACGGCCCAACGCCACAAAAAGAAGTCGACTAAACGCCTTCATTAATGGATATATTTTCAACATTCTCAATAGCTTTTTCATGAAATGGACACCATACTCCCGACTAGTAGTAGATTACCTCTATTCGAAATGCGCTGTCGCTTTGAAAAAACAGGATAGTGCCATATCGCCTTCACCAGCGGCAGTACCCTGTTTCTCTAAAGTCTATCTACATTTCAGCTTTCTCAGGCTCAAATACCCTATTAATTACTTTTCTAGAAGCGTGCCCATCATCAAGATGACAATATTTATCATAGAATGCATCAAAATTGCTTTGATAGGTAGCTTCTATTTTCTCGATATGTTCTATCGCATCTATGACACCGTCCGACGTTTTAAGAAGCGGACCTGGTGCTTCATTCTCAAAATCCATATAGAATCCGCGAAGTGAATCGCGATACTTTTCAATGTCATAAGTGAAAAATAAAATAGGACGACGTAAATTTGCGAAATCAAAGAACACGGATGAATAATCAGTAATCAGAATATCTGATAGTAAATAAAGCTCCGCAATATCTCCGTAGTCAGATAAATTGTATACAAAATCGCTCATCCCAGTCGTATCAATATGCTCTGCAATTAAATAATGCATGCGTAGACCAATCACATATTCGTCACCAAGACGTGCCTGCATTTCGCTAAGGTTCAGCTTTAAATCAAACTTATATTTCCCCTTACCGTGAAACTCGTCATCCCGCCACGTAGGGGCATAAAGAATGACTTTTTTATCAGCAGGAATACCAAGTTTAGCCTTTATTTCCTGCTGACGTCTAGCTTTTTCTTCATCCTCAAGATAGAGGATATCGTTTCTCGGATAGCCCACATCAAGAACTTCTTTCCCGAACTTAAAGGCTCTTCTGAAAATAGAAGTCGAATAATCATTTGGCGAAACGAGATAGTCCCATTTTTGGGCTTCATTGTAAAAGTTCCGCTTATATTTTTCTGTTGTCGTGCCAGGCATACGTACTTCTTTCATATCAGCTGCCAGTTTTTTGAGCGGTGTACCATGCCATGTTTGTAAATAAACTGTCTCAGGACGTTTAATCGCAAAGTTTGGCATTCTGGCATTCGATACCCAGTACTTGGCAGTCGCAAGATGGTAATAGTAAGCGGGGCTTAAGCGTCTCACCTGCTTAGGATTCCCCGGTATATCCTTTTTCTTTTTATCATAAACCCATAAATAATCATACTTATGATCGCTTTTTAACAGTTCTTCATAAATGTAGCGAGGGCTATCTGAATACCCCTTACCACCGAAGCTCTCAAGAAGTACTTTTTTCGGTTTCATTGGCATTTTCACAAGAACCGTTCGGTAAAGCTGACGCATGAGTAAGTGTTTCTTCCTCAATGATCTACGCCACTGCCTTAAGCGTACTCGAAACATCATTGACTTCAGAACGGCTTCTTTTTTCCCCTTTTGTAGAAGACGATGCTCTCTTCGTTCGATGATATTCCGTCTCTTAATCCTTCCAGGTGCTACTAAAGAGAGACTGTTCTTTAAAGCAGTGAAATGATCAAACAAAACGTTAGAGTTCTTCACGGCTTTATTAGTTATGCTCTTTGAATAATAATTTAACAAGAGAAGGTCCAAATAGCGACTAATGCTTTTCGTATCAGTGTACGACATCTTCATTTTATGATACACATAAAATAAATCAGGCAACTTCTCCTCTACAGAATGTAGCATGAGAGTTGGCTGGTCGATCGGATCATAGCACTCCCCTTTTAAATAAGTGGGGACGCCTGTAATCATAGGAATCTCCTCTGTATTTACTATTGCTGGAATAGAGAAGGTAAGGTCCGTGTAAAAGGTAGCTTGTTCATCAAAACGAAGCTCTTGAACGTCCACAAAGTCTTTGCGTAGCAACAAGTTAGTAGCACTCCTACGACGAAGTGCTTTGATTTTTCTTCCACCACTTAATCTACGCAAATAGTAAGAATCTTCTCCGATTTCCATTGGAATAGCAATTTTTCCAGCTTTGAAAATAGAACCACCAATAAAGTTTGCTTCTCCTATGTTGTTTAGGAGAAGCTCTAGTGTGTATGGCGCCAGGTAATCGTCACCGTCAACAAAATAGATAAACTCGCTTGAAGCGTACTCGATCCCCATGTTGCGCGCTTTTGAGACACCAACATTTTTATCTAGATGATAGCAAGTCATTCTCGAATCGCTGTAACGCTCAATAATTCCCTTACTATTATCAGTTGATGCATCGTTAATCAGAATGATTTCTATATCCTGAAAAGTCTGCTGCAATAGGGAATCAAGGCATTTTTCGATATAGTCTTCTTTATTATAAACGGTTACTATTACACTAATTTGTCCCATAACAATTCCTAGCACCTCAACTATTTATTCTTTCTTTCTACAATTGCTTATCCGTTAGATACAAGTAGCTCTTTCTTGATTTTCGATGTCGAAATTCCCGCTGTGCGAGGAAGATAAATGACTTCACAATGATCTTTCAAGAAATCAAATTTCCCTTCCCAATCATCACCCATCACAAAGATGTCTACATCGTGATTTTTTACGTCATCTACTTTTTGCTCCCAGTGTTCTTCTGGAATCACTTCATCAACATAGCGAATAGCTTCTAATATCATTTTGCGGTTTTCATAGCTATGATATGCTTTTTTATTTTTAATTTCATTAAATTCATCTGTTGAAATAGCTACAATAAGATAATCGCCAAGATCTTTAGCTCTCTTCAATATATTAATGTGGCCCCAATGCAATAAATCAAATGTACCGTAAGTCAAAACCTTCTTCATTTCGACCCCTCCAGTTAGTAGTGTTTAATAATTTTTACGAGACGTGAATTAACATACAATTTACAATCTTTAATAACACTTAACATCACGCGAGTTCATTATGATTTATAATGGATTTATATTGAATATTAGCTCTTATCAAATGAACGTGATGTAATGAAGACCCGTAGGCCTGTCTTTAATACAAGCATGGCAAGGAAAAAGGATATATAGTAAAGTAGCAGATCTACTCCTGTTAGTTGTTCAACAATGATGATGACAACAACAGCTACAAAGAAACCAGGTAGACCGAGCAGAACAGCTACAATATCAAAGAATAATGATCCATCTCGAATCGAATTAACAGGATCTTGAGTGGTTGATTGTGACATCGTCAGCTTCGTTAATTGATAAGCAATCGGAACGAGTAATGCCATAATAATCGCAACAAACGTTGCATAAACAAGAACCATTTCGAGTATACTAACATCTAGCATTCCAGCTTGTCTTAATACCGTTAAAACCATCGATAAAAAGACAGGTAGAGCAGCTGCTTGGATAATAATATCGATATAATAACCTTTCGACGACGTTTGCTTCGTAATGCGAGCAACTTCACCATCTACACAATCAAGTAAATAACCGATATTGTAAAAGAGCGCCGCAAGTATAATGGATAGTGGTGTAGCAATCACAAGTGATAAGCCTGATATGAGAATGAAGAATACACTCATCCAGCTTATCGTATTTGGTTTTATACGCATCTTACAAAAAAGAATTGTAAGGTAAATCGAAATTCGACGCAGTACGTACCATGACCACAGATCTTCTTTGTAACTTAATGTTTGAGACTGCTTACGATATGCAAGGATCGTCTCATTATCAAGAAATGTGGTCGGTAGTAATTCTTGCCCATTTTTCATGACCGGTCTTCACCTTCCAGTATTGTTTGCTAAAGTATCCGCCTACTAGTCCAAGTCCTCTCGTAAAGTGAAGCAAAAAGAACTGCATCACAGTTGGGAAATAAGCGCGGAAACCATGTTTTTTAATAACTCCTAGCGAAGAAATGCCGATCATCATCATATAAATAGTAACGAGCGTGATTAAGCTAATTAGAAACGCATTGTTAAATAGCGCTCCAATTCCAAGACCTGTTCCAGTTAGAAATGCCATTAACGGAGCAAGCTGTCGGAATCTCATCACACCTCGAGTACTTCTCGATGCAATAATACCCCATTTTCCATCTGCATAGGATTTCTGAACAAATGCTTTCAGACTATCTCTTGCGTAGTAAGTGGAAGCAATTTCGCTTGATAAATAAAACTTGCCACCCTGATTCCGTACTCTCGCATGAAATTCAATATCTTCACTTCTTCTTAAGTTTTCGTTGAATAATCCGGCTTTCTGGAACACTTCACGTTTGTAAGCGCCATATGGCACAGTATCTACTCGCCCTTCCCATTTGCTAGAGCTTTTAGTGATGCGGAACATAGAGTTCCCAACGCCCATAGGATGTGAGTAAACATAAGCATTAATCGTTCCCCAGAACCCTTTTCCTTCCGTTCGAATGACTCCACCAACGCAGTCCATATCTGGCTGACGCTGAGTTAAGTCGTAATAACTCGTAAGGAAATTAGTTGGAATCATAGTATGACCATCTACTCGTAGAATGTATTGCCCTTTCGCATTTTGAATGGCAAGATTCCATCCTGTCGGCAACGTCTCTTTTGGGTTTTCAAACAACCGTATTCTTCCCGGGTTCTTACTACTAACATCTTCTATAATATCCTTCGTTCGATCGGACGACATTCCATCTACTACTAGAATTTCATATGAATCTTGAGGAAACTCCTGTTGCAAGACACCTTCCAGCAACTTTCGTATATACCTCTCTTCATTCTTCACGACGAGAAGCACGGAAAAGAACAATTCTTTCATTTCTTTTCATCCCTTCACAACTTCGCCTTATCTCTCTTTTAATCTAAGAGACTTACATAAACCTTTTCAATCTAATATTTAAGTATACATGATACAGGTTAAAGAATCATTGTAAAAATAAGGGAAAAGTAATTTATTTTCTTTCAATTGTGTGAACAATCATCGGCCATTGCTGTCGTTTTCTAAGAATAAACAAAGACTTATCGCAGAAAAGCGAGTTTGAAATGAGCGGTATTTTAATATTTCATAATGCATTCACGTCTTAATTAACATACTGACATCCTTCGTCGCTCTCATTAAGATTGTGGCCCTACGATCACTTGTAATAAATGGATGCTTAGTTAGAATCACGTACTTTAGTGACCTATGCAATCTAAATCCGACACATACTTTTTGATTGCTATGGGAATAGGAGATTCTATCGTTGAAAAAAATGATCCATTTTATACTTAAACAGACTTATACATAGTTAACCTTCATTACCCTTTTAGATGTAATTAAAAACAATGAAGATATGAGAAGCAAAGGTCAATAAAAGCAAACAAGACTCAATAAACACAAAGAAAAGCGTTATTTCGTTATGCTTTATCATAACATTACCCAAATGAGAAGGATACCGACTATCGCTGTCGAAAAATCTGTTATGGAAGCCAACGACAATGAAGAATGGCTTCTTATTTGCAAAGCTATGTTAGCATTAATTGTTGATTCTCGATTTTAGTTTAATTCGAGTGAAGTCTTCCTATCGTCATGTCTCTTCATTATGAAAATGCAGGAAAATAGTCATGATATATGTTAATATTAGTAAGCACTTATTGGGATTTTGAAAACAATTAGTTACTGGGAGGATTCAACATGAGAGTTAGAAAGGCGATTATACCTGCCGCTGGTCTTGGAACAAGGTTCTTACCAGCAACTAAGGCACAGCCAAAAGAAATGCTACCAATCGTGGACAAGCCAACGATTCAATATATTGTAGAAGAGGCTGTCGCTGCTGGAATTGAAGACATTATCATCGTTAGCGGTCGCGGAAAGCGTGCTATTGAAGATCATTTCGATAAATCATATGAGCTTGAAGAAACGCTTATCAAGAAGCAAAAAGACAAGATGTTAAAAGAAGTACAACAAATTTCTAATCTCGCTAACATTCACTACATTCGCCAAAAAGAACCTAAAGGACTTGGTCATGCCATTAATTGTGCTAGCCGTTTCATCGGCAATGAACCTTTCGCTGTTCTCCTTGGTGATGACATTGTAAAATCAGATCAACCATGTATCGGCCAGCTAATGGATAGCTACAATCGTTACCGCACTTCAATCGTAGGTGTTCAACAAGTGGCTGACGATGCTGTTTCTAAATACGGAATCATCTCTCCTAAGGGAGAACAAATTGACAACGGCATTATTCCAATTAAGTCACTCGTTGAGAAACCATCCCTTGAAGAGGCACCTTCTAATTATGCCATTCTTGGACGCTACATCTTAACACCTGAAATCTTCTCTATTCTTGAGAACCTACCTAAAGGGGCAGGCGGAGAAATTCAGCTTACAGATGCGATCAAGGTGCTAAATGAGCAGCAAGCAGTCTTTGCTCATGAGTTCGAAGGTCAACGTTATGACGTTGGTGATAAATTCGGATTTATAAAAGCAACAGTTGATTTTGCCCTTAATCGTCCAGATCTCCAAAAAGATGTGATGAACTATTTAAAACAAGTTGTGGATCAAGAACTCACAACAAATAAATAAGTAAGACAAAAACCGCACTCCTCCCATAATAGAGGAATGCGGTTTTTATTATTTGATTTTCTCTAGCTGTTTCTCTGCAAATTCGCCTACAATCGGTAGCTTATACATCTGTCCCTGATAAGCTTTTACCATCAAGACAATCCAAACAATTAAGCTTAGCGGTGGCAATATAAGAAGAGAGACAAGCGATCCTATAATTGGAATCACATTCATAACAAGACTTGCGACAAATAATGTTCCGAACACAACGATCGACTGCATGGCATGAAAACGCACAAATTTGTTTTCCTTTTCAATCAACAAGAAAATAATACCTGTCACGAACCCCAGCACATAGGTCAACAGTCCTGAGACATTTTCCTCCATACCACTCGATGTTTTGCGAGGGGTTTGGCCCATTTTTTCAGGGTTATTCCCTGTTTCCACTGCGATACCTCCCTTATTTTGTAAATTCTGAATATTGTATAAATTAATTTTATCAAAAGCAGGAATTGGAGGGTAGTATACGAAAGTATACTACTTAGACAAAAATCGAGTACTTTTTCAGTGGAGTGTGATAAGGATGAACCTTCCAGATAACCCCAATCAAGAACAAATTCAGTCGAAGGCTTTTCCGTTTAATATTACGAGAGAAAAAGAGTTAGCCGTATTTTCTCGTTTGCTAGATCAAAACGGTAGCAGCATTCTATCCGTATATGGACAGCCCGGGACAGGTAAAAGTGAGCTAATGACGCATTATCAAAAGGAAGCGTCAGACAGAGATATTGTTTTCTACCTTGTAAACGCACAGTATTCAAAGGCTGAACCATCCGCTTTTCTTCAATTACTATTGGAGCAAATGGGAGCATCTAACCTATACATTTCGCCTCTTGAAGCAATTAATATGCACATCCAACATCTTGAACAACAAGGAATTCGTTTCGTCATAGCCATTGACTCATATGAACGCTTTGAAAAATTAGATGAATGGTTCAGGCAATCTTTCCTTCCATCTCTTCCCTCTTCAAGCATTCTCATTTTTTGCGGGCGCAAAAAGCTCAGGGAATCCTGGAGGGCATCGATCTGGTATCCTTTCATTACTTCCATTGAATTAAAAGGTTTCAGCATCGGACAGTATGATTCTGCCTTTCGCACTCTTAAACCAGAGCTCACTAAGTTAGCCTGGCAATTTTCAAGTGGTAATCCCTATGCATTATCGCTTTGCGTTCAGAAACTAAACGAGACGCAGGAATGGAATGAAAAGGATGAGCAGAAAATTTATAGAACCGTCGTCCAAGAATGGCTAAGTGAACTTGAAGATGATCGCCTCCTTCCCTACATAGAAGTGGCGTCGATTGGTCACTACATTCAACAGGAAAAGCTTGAAGTAATGCTGGATCAAACGATCTCGCGAAAAGATTTTGAAGCACTCGTATCCCTTTCCTTTTTTGAGGAAACAGAGTCAGGGTGGCAGCTTAACACTCTTTTTCAACGGGCAATGAGAGACGACCTGCGTAGAAGAAAACCCACGTATTATCATCAATTATGGAAACGCGCCCTGCTCTATTGTCGATCCTTTTTTAAGCATGATCGTGTAATGGATTCCACCGAAATTAGCGAATTCTTCTACTTGCTTGGTGAACCAATGATGCGTGCTTCTTTATTTGATCATGACACGCTTTCTACCTATAGTATGACATCTGCTAGCTCAGACGATTGGGACGAGGTTCTTCCTTATTTGAAGAGCCATCCCACGATGAATGACGCCGGCGAAGCCTCGTTCGTTAATGATCAAAGTAGCCAGGGTTTTCATCAACGTGCTCCAAAGAGCGGCGATAAGGAGTCCGCCTATATAACGAAGGAAATGATTGAGTCTGTAGGGATTCAGCATGTGAAACTGCTACGTCACCGTGGTGGAAAAGTCATTGGAATCGCTTTTCTTATTCCAATCCAGTCCAGCACGCTTAAGAAGCTACAGCAAAGCCCTGTTACAAGAAGTTATTTTAAGAGGCTGTCTTCTTCAGAAGAAAAACGTATTTTGTCTCAGGATAAGCCAGCAGGGTGGGTCATTCGATACCTCGGTGTTAAAAATGTGAATCAAATAGAAGATCGCCAGGCACTTTTGTATCATCTTCTGCCTCTTGTTCTAACAGAAGGAATTCTCGTTGCATCGACACCGCTTCCTTTTTATCAAGATTTATTAGAGCAGTTCCGTTTCAACGAATTACACGATGCAATGCATTTTGACTATGGTCCCGACCGCCCTTCCAGGACTTATGAACTTGATTTAAGAAACGCTCGTCTTTCCCAGTACCTTGAAACATTCGCACAGGCGCTCGGCGTAAATCTAACGGAAACACCGCACCATCCATTTCAGTTTACCCCGCGTGAAGAAGAGGTTGTTACACTCGTCATCCAAGGATACTCAAATGCTAATCTTGCTGCTGAACTCTCCTTAAGCGAAGTGACTATCAAAAAGCATTTAAGTCGAATTTACGAAAAAACGGGTGTAAAGAACCGCACGCAGCTAACGCGTATTATGCTTGAGTGGAAATAATGGAGGAGCGGGGGTCAGGTGCGGACCTGACCCCCGCTCCTTTAAAGAGGTGAAGCGATAAATGAATGAAACAAAAATTTATCTTGTTCGTCATGCTCATTCTTCTTATACACCTGATGAATACGGACGAGGATTATCACTTAAAGGTAACAGAGATGAAAAGAGCCTTACATATCTAATGAAAGAAAAACAAATTGATGTTGTGCTTTCTAGCCCTTATAACCGAGCGATTCATACAGTTGAAGGCATCGCAAAACATCACTCGATAGACATTCAAGTTATAGAAGCATTTAAAGAGCGAACACTTGCAGGGCAACCTGTTGAGGATTTCCAATCCGCGATCGACGCTGTTTGGCAAGATGAAACGTTTAGCTACCCTGGTGGTGAATCCAACGAATTCGCTCGTAGCCGAGGAGTGAGCGCCCTTCAAAACGTACTTAAAACATACAAAGGAAAAAGCGTAGTGATTGGTACTCACGGGAATTTAATGGTTCTCATGATGAGTCATTTCGATGATCAGTACGATAGACACTTTTGGGAAAATCTCGATATGCCTGATGTGTATTGCCTCACCTTTCAAGGAGAAGAGTTAATGAAGGTGGACCGTATTTGGGAAAGAACAGCATAAAAAATGACGGCCCTTATGCGCCGTCATTTTTTATGCTGTTCAAGTGTGTGGTTTACTTTCTTGTGAAAAACTTGAACCCTCGATATGTCTCAATTTAAAGAACCTTACTCTAAAATCCCCTCTTTCTTTAACTTCTCCTCTACGCTAGCGAAAATGTTTCGATTCCCTTCATTTTCAGGACCTTTACCATGAAAATCTTCACTACAGTGTGACTGTGTTAAATAAAAAGCATTATAAAGGAGGCGGCGACCTTCTATAGTGATTCCGCTATTTGGGAACAAATACGTACAGCTTGTATCAATTTCAGTACGCTTGTCTTTTTGATCCACGTAATAGAATTCATCCGTTACTGCCCCGTATTTCATATCTTCCGTTGAAGTTAAATACATACCGTCTTCGCTATAAGGAATAACTGTAAAACCTTTTTCTTGTTTTAATTTTGGAGCGCTTTCCACGTTGTAAATCACGATCAATTTCCCTTCAAACCCCTCAGGAACTAAATGAACGGTATCTGTTTTTTCATGATGAACGGTTGTAGCCTTAGACGAACATGAAGCGGCCATCAACATTATCAAAACTACGACGAGTAATCTGATCGCATACATACGCTTCTCCCCCTGACCGTTTGTACCTTTATCTTTTTCGACGGTGGTGGTTGCACTTCCTTCACATGGAAAAATTCCTAACAACAAACTGACCGGGTTATGACGATGCACTATGTCAATCGAGTTATTCTTCTCATAAAAAAGCCCGCCTTCTATGGGAAGCGGGCTTCATCCGTTAGTTAAACGGCAATATCTTTTTCAACAGCATTTGAATCATTGAACTTATCGTGGTTCAACTTGCCAAGAATTCGTGATGTTAGTGTACCTGAAGTCATCGCACCATTCACATTTAACGCCGTCCGCCCCATATCAATGAGTGGCTCAACAGAAATGAGAAGACCGGCTAAGTAAACGGGTAGGTTCATAGAAGAAAGAACGATTAACGCAGCAAATGTCGCTCCGCCTCCGACTCCAGCCACACCAAACGAACTAATACCAACGATTAAGACAAGTTGGATTAAAAATCCAGGACTGAGCGGATCAATACCTACCGTTGGCGCAATCATAACTGCGAGCATCGCTGGATAAATACCAGCGCAACCATTTTGGCCAATCGTTGCACCAAAGGATGCAGACATGTTCGCTGTTCCTTCATCAACACCAAGGCTATTTTTCTGAGCGGAAATATTCAAAGGAATTGTCCCTGCACTTGAACGAGAAGTGAAGGCAAACGTAAGAACAGGTAATACCTTCTTCAAATATGTTAGTGGATTTAATCCACCTGTCGCAACCAAAATCAAATGAATGATAAACATCACAAGCAGTGCTAAATAGGATGCAAGAACGAATTTCCCGAGTTCGAGAATACCGCCTACGTTCGTTTGAGCGACGGTAGTTGCCATCAAGCCCATAATCCCGAATGGAGTTAAGCGAAGAACTAGTGTGACGATTCTCATAACGATCGCATAGACAGCATTCACACCTTTCGTGAAGACGGCTGCTTGCTCTGGATTTTTACGACGTACACCTAGTGCCGCGATTCCAACAATAGCTGAGAATATAACAACGGCAATTGTTGAGGTCGGGCGAGCTCCTGTCATATCTTCAAACGGATTTGCAGGGATAAACGCAAGAATTTTATCTGGCGTACTCATATCTTTCACACTACCAAGCGTTTCTTCTAGATAGCTTCCACGATCCTGTTCCGCTTGCCCTGCTTCAATTTGCTCAGCATTTAAATCAAAGACGAGCGAGCTTCCTACACCAACGATCGCTGCAACCATCGCGGTTGATACAAGGATTCCAATAATCCAGCCTGACATTTTGCCAAGCTCTGAAGTCTTCTCAAGGTTCGTAATCGATTGAATGATCGAAACCATGACAAGTGGTATAACAATCATCATTAGAAGGCGTACATATCCGCTCCCTACAATGCTATACCAATCTGATGTTTGACTCACAATCTCTGAGCTAGCTCCGAAGACAGCTTGCAAGTAAACACCTAACACAACCCCAAATCCTAAACCAGCAAACACACGCTTACTAAAAGACACATGCTTCTGTTGCATCTTAATTAAAACACCAATAAGAACAAGTAAAATGGCAATATTCACAATGACTAAAAATGTATCCACGCTATTTCCCCCTTTTATTTTCTCTATAAAACCAAAACTTTATAATCCATATAAGTTTAGTCGGCATTAATCTAAAATACTACCAATTTGTGGCACTGTCAAGTGCTGGTGCCTGTCACTCCCCGCTATTTGTCGAATGGAGGAAAAGGCTTAGGAAATCTCCATCTTAAGTATGAGTTGAAAACCGAACTGGTGACTGGTTTATTTGATACGCATACGGCGTAGACTGTAATTAACAAGGAAAGAGAGAAACAAGGAGGTGCTGGACATGGAGAACATTTACGTTCTTGAACAGGAAATTATTAATAGGCGCTAAACAACACATTCGTTGAATCGGAGGGGAACATTTCAATGATTTTATTACTGATCAAGAACTATTTTCAGCCAGGTGCTGATCAACAATGTCAATGGAAGGAACATCGCAATCGCCATCTTGATCTACTCGCAAAATCCATCTATCATATTTAATCCCCTGGGCGTTGAACCGTAACTTCCAGGGGACTTTTTTACTCACTAGATATGCCTAATCAACTTAACGTAACTTGTAATGCTTCTAATCCAAGAATCGCTTCAACTACATCATTTTTCGTCACATGACCTGAAGGGAAATGAATAGACTCCCCATCTCTCGTAGCGTATTCTGCGATGACTTGACCTATGCTCTCCACATTTGTTGGTTCAATGCCAATTGACTCTAACGAGAGGGGCAAACCAATTTCTTTATAATAGGCAAATAAACCTCTCACCTCTTCCCACTCACCTTCTAGTACAAGTTGCACAAGTATGCCATAAGCTACCTTCTCACCGTGAAGAAACGAATGAGCTTCAGATACGTGTGTTAATCCGTTATGAATGGAATGTGCCGCTGCAATCCGACCATAGCGGTCTCCAAGACCTCCTACCATCCCTCCTGATAAAAAACTTGTTTCAATTACCCTAATAAACGCTTCACTCAAACGACCATTCTGTTGATCCTTAACCGCTTTTTCACCATCTGCCACAAGGACATCACGGCAGCTTCTTGCTACTTCATACGCTAGTTTTACGGGAATTGGCGTTGAAGGCAGTTCCTCAATGAGTGCTCTCGCTTCATACCATTTGGCCAGCGTATCACCAATTCCTGCTTTCAAATAAGCGATTGGTGACTGCACTAGAATTTCAGGCTCTACAAGAACAAGATATGTACTTCTTGGAAAAATAGTATACTCAATAAACTCTCCCTCGTCTGAATACTTCACACTAAGTGGCGTCGTTGCCGCACATGTAGACGCAAGCGTTGGCACAAGAGCCACATCTTTATTCACTTCATTACCAACTGCTTTCGCTACATCCAGAACCTTTCCGCCACCTACACCAAGAATCAAATCGGCACCGTGAATATTGGCTAATTCAGACTGTCTTTTAATTTCCGTTTCTGAACATTCACCACCGTACGTAGAATAAGCTACATGAAAGGCAGATAGATCTGGAAAATAACCCTGGGCTGCTTCCCAAGATTGCTGTCCAGAAATCACAAACACTTTTTGAAACTGCCCTTCCTTAAGCAATCGTGGTAATTCTTGAAGGATACCTG
Organism: Pseudalkalibacillus hwajinpoensis; assembly: GCF_015234585.1. Classification (NCBI taxonomy): domain Bacteria; kingdom Bacillati; phylum Bacillota; class Bacilli; order Caryophanales; family Guptibacillaceae; genus Guptibacillus; species Guptibacillus hwajinpoensis. Next base: position 591,562 of record NZ_JADFCM010000001.1, on the reverse strand, counting down.
ATCGACATTCATAATGTCCTGGCGTTGCTCTTACCTGAATTGATTCCATCTTTTCTTCCTCCTAAATCTGATGAACAAACTGATCATGAAGTTCATTTATTGAAGACACACCTGCTAATGACAATAAAACAAAATGGTTTTCTTTTAACTTAATCCTTCTTCAAACGAGCGGAGAGAACATTCCCAAACGATTGTAGCCCCTGAACAAGGACAATAAGGAGAAATACCGTAACGTACATCACATCGACTTCATATCGCAAATGACCGTATCGATAAGCGAGATCACCAAGTCCACCTGCTCCAACGAGCCCAGCCATTGCCGTTGCCCCAATCAGTCCAATTGTCGCAATCGTTAATCCAAGAACGATCGATGAACGAGACTCCCTTACAAGAACATGCCAGATAATGTGTCTCGTTTTTACCCCCATTGCTTCATAAGCTTCTACTACTCCACGATCGACCTCAAGAAGAGCGGACTCCATCAACCTTGCGATATACGGCGCCGTAAAGACAACGAGCGGCACAATCACACCTTTTACTCCAATAGTTGTACCTGCAATCATTTTTGTAAAAGGTAAAATGAAAAACAGTAAAATGATAAATGGAATCGACCTGATCACGTTTATAGCCGCATTTAATATACGGAAAAGAACTTTATTTTCTAATGCTTTTTCAGGTCTAGTTAAAACAAGTAGCACACCAAGCGGGAGGCCAATCAACACTGAAATCAGTAGTGAGATCCCAACCATTTGAAATGTTTCAATAATCGCGTTCCAAATGTCTGCACCCCAAAGATCAATAAACTCCGATACCTTAGCTGACATGAGCTTCCACCTCCTGAACATAGCCTTCTACTACGACGCCACTTTCCTCTAAAAAGGCAACGGCCCGAGCCGTCTCTTCCGCTTCCCCATCTAAATGAACGACTAGCCTACCAAAAGGCTGATCCTTCAGTTGTGTAATGTTCCCTGCTAAAATGGACGGATACACGTCGAACTTCTTACTAACAAGCGCAAGAGCGGGACTACCTGATTTCTCCCCAATAAATGAAAGATTCACGATCTGACCACGCTCTTTCAATCGCGACACAAGCGACTCTGGAAGCTCATCCTGGAATAACGACTGAACAAATCGTTTGGCCGTCGTTGTAGCAGGCTTACTAAAGATATCGATCACTCGCCCCTGTTCAATCACCTTCCCGTTCTCCATCACAGCCACTTCATGACATATTTTCTGGACAACGTGCATTTCATGCGTAATGAGTAAAATCGTGATTCCAAAATCACGATTGATTTGTTCCAATAAAGATAGGATTGATTCTGTCGTATCTGGGTCAAGGGCACTCGTTGCCTCATCGCATAGTAGTACTTCAGGTTCATGAGCAAGCGCACGGGCAATCGCCACACGCTGCTTCTGACCGCCTGATAGCTGGGAAGGATAAGCATCCCGCTTATCCGATAACCCAACGATACCTAAATATTTATCAACTCGCGCTTCAATCTCTTTTTTACGAAGACCCGTAAGCTTCAGCGGGATGGCAATGTTTTGATACACAGTGCCTGTTTTCAACAAATTAAAAGACTGAAAAATCATCCCAATGCGCTGTCTTGTTTTTTGAAGCTTTCCGGTAGACAAAGAAGTGAGCTCAATGTCATTGATAAATACCTTTCCATCTGTCGGTCGCTCCAGAAGATTCACCATTCGGACAAGCGTGCTCTTTCCTGCACCACTATAACCGATGACGCCATAGATGCTTCCTTTCTCTACTTCTATGGAAACATCATCAACCGCCTTCGTAATCGTCTCACCGCTTTTATACGTTTTCGTTATATTTTCTAATCGAATCATCGTGCTCACTCCTCTTTCGAATTACCAGGATGCAACTACAGAACCGTTAAATTCGTCCTGGATAAATTGCTTCACTTCATCTGATTGATAGTAGTTCACTAGCTTTTGAATACGTTCATCATCTTTGTTCTCTGTTTGTGTTGCAATCACGTTCACCCACGGGGAATCTTCTGGTTCCATTTCAAGCGAATCTTCTTTCGGTACGCGTCCACTTTCCATTGCAAAGTTCGTATTAATTGCTGCAATCGCAAGCTCACCAAGCTGTCTTGGAATTTGTGAAGCTTCTAATGGAACAAACTCGAGATTGTAAGGATTCTTCTCAATATCTTTGATCGTTGCTTTAACACCAACGCCATCTTTCAACTCAATAATGCCAGCTTGCTCAAACAACATTAGCGCTCTCGGTTCGCCTGTTGAATGGTTAGGCAACCCAACTTTGTCGCCTTCTTGCAATTCATCAAGACTCTTATATTTGTCAGAATAAATTCCCATGGGAAAAGTAATCGTAGTTGCTACCTTGGAAAGATCGAGTCCTCTTTCTTTTACATAATCATTCAAATAAGGTTCATGCTGAAATACGTTCGCATCCAATTCCCCTTCATCAAGGGCTGTATTTGGCATCACATAATCATTAAACGCAATCACTTCAATATCAAACCCGTCTTCCGCTGCGATTTCCTTCACCTTGTTCATCACATCTTCATGCGGTCCAGCCGTTACCCCTACCTTCAGTGGGCTATCTTCTGAATCCCCAGAAGCCTCATTCCCTGAACAACCTGCCAAAAAGACTAAAATAAGTGCACCTAATAAATACAATGATTTCTTCATTTCTCAATCTCCTTTAAAATTCACATAGTAATGTAAAGCGTTTTAGTACTAAAACATAAAAGCGCAAAAGTACTTCGACCTGCTAAAATCCCCTCCCAATAAAAAAACTCCCTCTGTAAAGTACAGAGAGAGTAGTATCATTTCATCATTATCAGCAGCGCTGAACTCTCTCTCATCTTTCAAACGATTGCTCGTTTGCTGGAATTAGCACCTTTCTCACGAACTGAGATGGTTGCTGGGCGTCACAGGGCCAGTCCCTCTGCCACTCTTGATAAGAGTTTTCGATATTATTTAACTATTTTCAATAGTATAGTATCTTTCTCGAAGCGCGTCAAGGGAAGATCTCAAAAAGTGCCTGTCACCGCCCGCTATTTGTCGAAAGATCTCTTATTGTCTTCCTTCTAGGTAATTGTCGAACCAGTTTCCTAGATGCTTAAGTCGTTCCACTCGTAGTTCTGGATGACCGCTTCGTGATAAATTATGATCAGACTCTGGGAATCTTACAAACATCGTTTCCTTCCCACGATGCTTTAAAGCGACATATAACTGCTCTCCTTGCTCAATAGGGCACCTGTAATCATTTTCGCTATGAAGAATTAAAAGTGGGGTTTCGATTTGGTCCACATACTTAAGCGGTGAATGATGCCAAAGCTTATCAGGGTTTTCATCTAAATCACTTCCAACTTCCCACTTTGTGAAAAAGTATCCGATGTCACTAACACCATAGAAACTCTGCCAATTCGAAATAGAGCGCTGGGTAACCGCTGCTTTGAATCGATCAGTTTTCCCAACAATCCAGTTCGTCATAAAGCCACCGTAGCTTCCTCCCGTCACGAAAAGTTGAGCTTCATCAATAAAGGAATATTTGTTCAACGAGGCATCAACACCCGCCATCAAATCCTCATAATCACCCCCACCATAATCTCCTCGGCAACCATTCACAAACTCTTGTCCATATCCCTGACTACCACGTGGATTCGTATAAAGGACAACATATCCTTTTGCTGCAAGTAGCTGAAATTCGTGCATAAATGAATTACCATACATCATATGCGGTCCACCGTGAATTTCAAGAATAAGAGGATATCCCTCACCTTCCTGATAATCATTTGGTTTCAATAGCCAGGCCTGAATCTCCAAACCGTCTTTCCCAGCGTATGTAAACATTTCTGGTGTCGAGAGCTCCAAGCTTTCGAGAACGTCAGCATTTGATTGAGACAAACACTGTTCATTTACTCGATCTCCATGAAACGAAAGCGTATAAATATCGCCAATGTTAAGTGGATCGCTAATTGCAACAGCCGCTTCATTCGCGCCTGGCAAGTAGTGAAACGCGTAATGGTGCCTGTCACCACCCGCTATTTGTCGAACCGTGCAATCTTCTCCGACGAAATAAACACCAGTGTTTCCTTCTTTACTAGCAAGGAAAGAGAGTCCATCTCCATTTTGGTTCCACATCGCACCAGGAGAAGCGCCTCCCCAGTGCATATCTGAAATCAATACATCCGAACACTCTAAATCAACCTCCTCTGTTAAACAAGTAAACTCTTTCTTCGCTATGTCAACAGTCCAGATTTTATTCAACGTAGCTCCTTCATGCTCAAAGTTATGCCCAATGAATGAGAGCTTCTTCCCATCTGGTGACCAGTTCGGTGTGCTAAAGCTCCCACCCTCACGATTTAACTGATCAGGCTCTGATCCTTCATTCAGACCCTGAATAAAGATGTCGGCTCGCATGTAGGACCCCTGTTCTTCATATCGATCTCTCACATATACAATGGATTGTCCATCCGGTGACCAGTTAGGGCTAGAATGATTAAATGGTGCATCTGTTAGCCATTCTATTCTCTTTTCACCTGAGGTTACCTCGATCAAGACAACTTGCATATGGTGATTGTCAAGCAAACCACTGCCGTCTGCTTTATACTGTAAGTCAGTCACAACGAGAGGCTTACGTCCTTCTTCTTTCTCTTTTGTATCCTTACTTAAAACAAGTAGCGAAGAACCATCGGGTTTCCAAACAGGAGCGGAAACACCACTTTTTAAATCAGATAGTTGTCGCGCTTCGCCACCATCAGTTGAGATAAGCCATATTTGATTTTCTCCTGATCGATTCGAAACGAAAGCAATCGTCTTCCCATCAGGCGACCAGCGCGGAGAGTGATCTTTTTTCTCCCCAGAAGCATATGTCCAATCATGCTCAATTCCAGTATCGCGATTTACTATGACTAAATTTGAAGTATATTCTTTGTTCTCATTTATCACTTTCTTTACATAAACAACGTAGCTCCCATCAGGTGAAAGTTGGGGATCACCAACAAAAGTGAAATCATAAAGGCTTTCTTCCAAATTCTTTTGTTTCTTGTCACTTCCAATTTCAATTTCCATCATCCACACTCCCTTTCTACATCTTCTCTACTTCCATTGAATAGGAAAAAACTCCTGCAGAGCGGGCAAATCTCCTTCTAAATCCATCTCTAATTCTGATTCTAACCATCTCTTCTAGAATAAAGATCACTTCATCCAGTTTGTTAAAAAGGAGTAAACAACCAAAATACACATTTTTTTCAAGTGAAATCCAGAAAATAAGAACACACATTCTCTTTATAACTCTTATTCCCCGAACTTCCGATCACTTTCATAGCAATTTCACATCGGTTCCCTGCAATATATCTCATTTTGGTATTTGAATCATCTCATTGTGAGATGTATAATAAAATTAACAAATTGAAAGCGGTTACCAAACAGGAATTGCCGCTTAAAATACAGGGAGGATTTACAATGAGCCAGCAAGCACGAAACCAATTTATTGATCTTTTGTGCGACAAAACGACAATGAACAGAGAAGAAGTTCTGAGAATGTCTGATGCGGAAGTAGAATATTTTCACTGGCTCTACTTTGATGACTCACCAGCGGACTTAATGATGTAATAAATATCTACAGCCCCTGCGGTAACTCCGCAGGGGCTGTTTTAATAGAAAGAATGCGATGTGTCTTTGTTGAGAAAACAGATGTATCTAATAGGGATCAGGTACGTCACCGGTAACGCACCTGACCCCTTACCTATCTTCCCCCCTCCATCGCAGCCACAAAATCCCCACTCTTCTCCTCAAGCAGTCGCCTCGCTCGATCCGCGTCCACTTTTCGCAAAATCATCAGCACCGCTACCCGCGCATCGCCTTCTGCCTGTTCACTGTAGCGTGCAGCTTCTTCTTCACTCACTCTCGTTAACTCCTGAATAATCGAAACTGTTCGCTTCCGTAGCTTTTCATTCGATGCTTGAACGTTCACCATTAAATTACGATAGACCTTCCCAAGCTTGATCATCGATGCTGTCGTAATCATATTTAATACCATCTTCTGTGCTGTTCCTGCTTTAAGCCGCGTTGAACCTGTCACCACTTCGGGACCTACTGGTAATTCAATCGGATATGTAACCATTTTTGAAAGCGGTGCGCCTGTATTACACGAGATCCCTGCTGTCACTACACCCATTTTATTCGCTTCTTCGATAGCGCCAAGCACATAAGGGGTTCTTCCGCTTGAAGCAATACCAATGACTAAATCTTGTGTACTAACACGCTTCCTTACATCCTCTCCCCCCGTTTCCCGACTATCTTCGGCCCCCTCGATTGGATACCTGAGCGCTCGGTCTCCTCCAGCAATTACGCCATTCACTAGGTCAGCCGCAACACCAAATGTCGGCGGGCACTCAGAAGCATCTAACACGCCGAGACGCCCGCTTGTACCAGCACCAAAATAAAAGAGCTTTCCTCCTTTTTTCATCACAGCAACAACTTGATCAACCACTTTCTCAATCTCGGGGAGGGCGGCTTTCACAATTCCAGCTACGCTCCCATCCTCTTCGTTCATCAGCTCGATTATTTCAAGCGTTGAAAATTGGTGCAGATTTTCCGATTTTGCATTACGCATTTCTGTCTTCATCTCATTCACGTCTGTCAACGTCATCTCTCCCCTAGTTTAGCCGTCCATTACGTGATGAGACGACATCAGATTTGCTTTCCGTTCCTCTGTGAGCGGTACACCACAACAAAGTAGTGCACAAATGCATGCCCCTACAGCTGGAGATAAGTTAGGATAATACACATCGCTTACCCCTCTTGTTTTCAATTCTTCAAGAAACCCATTTCGAAAGAAGGAGGATTGCATTAGCCCTCCGCAAATCACTAGTTGACTGCCCCTAATCTCGATGGCACGAACTAATTCACTCAAACTCTCAAAAGCTCTCTGAACGATCTTCAACGCCGTTTGATTTTGTCGCTCTGCAAGCTTGATGACCTTCTCAGCAACAGAAGCGATTTTCATACGCGCATAGGAATCCTCATAAATCGCCGTAATTATTTCAGGCGCACCGTTTACCTGTAAGAAGGAAAGGATGTTACTACAAAAAGCTTCGTCCAACATCATTCTTCCATCATGCATCATCGCAACTGTCCGGAGCGCCTTCCGCCCAATATCGTAGCCGCTTCCTTCATCACCAAACAAATAGCCCCAGCCTCCCACACGACGGGAACCATTTGCATCGATCGAATAGGAAATCGAACCAGTACCCGCAATGAGAACGGTCCCTTCCATCGAAAATGTACCGCTTGCAAGCGCACCGTAAGCATCGTTCTTAACCTTAAGAATCCCTTCAAAACTCGGAAGCCTTTCCCTCAGCCATCTTTCCCATCGCTTCTGATCCTCTTCTCGGTCACCACCCGCCGTTGAAACAAAGATTCCTGCAAGCTTTCCATCTTTTAATCCCGACGTTAATTCCGTGATCACGTGATGAATGGCAAATCGCACCTCTTGTTCTGCGCGAGATTTTAGATTTGTCGAACCAGCCGTACTTTTAGCTAAAATTACTCCGTTTTGATTGCACAATAATCCAAGAGTTTTCGTTCCTCCGCCGTCTATGCCAATGTAGAATCGCTTATTTAATTGCACCTTGAGTAAGTCCTTCCATAAATTGTTTAGATGCGATGAAGAACAGGACAATCATCGGAAGTGACGCAAGGGTCAGACCGGCAAAAAGGGCTCCCCAATCTGCAGAGTATTCGCCAAATAAGGAAAGCATGCCGACTGGGATTGTCTTTTTCAGGTCATCGGTAATAAAAATAAGTGGGAAGAAAAAATCGTTCCAGGCCTGGATAAATTGGATGATCATCACGGTTCCAAGCGCCGGTCGCATCAGTGGTAGCACAACACTCCATAAAATACGAAGGTTTCCCGCTCCATCAATACGGGCCGCTTCTTCTAGTTCACGAGGCATTGTTCGGAAGAATCCTGTCAAAATCAAAATCGACAGTGGAATTCCCGTGGCGACATACATAAAGATCAGTGACCAAAGCGAGTTTAGTAGATTGAGATCTTTCATTAAAATAAACAGTGGCACAATGCCTAGTTTGATTGGAAGCATCATTCCCATCAGAAAGAAAAAGAAGATGATGTTATTCCATACAAACGTGAAGCGTGCGATATAGAAGGCGGCAAGTGACGAGGTAATCAAAATTAATAGAACAGAAACGACGCTCACAAACACGCTATTCATGAAATACGTTGTAAACGGTATGATCTCCAGTAAGTTCCGATACGTATCAAGCGTGAACGTCTTCGGTAATGAGAGTGGACTTGTGAAAATCTCTGCGCTTGTTTTAAAGGAAGAAAGGATCATTAATAGAATCGGATAGATGCTAATGGATGCGATGAGAAAAGCAAATACATAGTAAAACGGTCTCGTCCAAATCGTATGGTTCATAGTATCGCCTCCTTACATGTCCACTTGTTTTTTCTGCATATAGCGTAAATAGAGTGCGGTAAAGAATGAGATAAAGAGAAAGAGCACAACCGCAAGTGCTGATCCTAATCCGACTGCCGTTGTCGATCCTCCTGCAGAACCTCCGAATGCGAGACGATAAAAGTAAATCGCAAGCGTATCAGTAGAATGGTAAGGTTCTCCCTGCGATCCCTGCATCGCGTAGACGAGTTCAAACGCTTCAAATGACTGAATAAATGTGAGGACTGTCATAATCATGAACGAAGGAACCATTAACGGAAGCACGATTTTACGTATCATCGACAAACCATCTGCGCCATCAAGCTTGCCTGCTTCGAACAGTTCCTTCGGGATCGACTGAAGACCGGCAAGAAAAATAAGGACACCGAACCCAATACCATACCAGCAGTTAACGAGAATAATAGAAATCAAAGCTGTATCTGGATCACCAAGCCACGCTTTTTGAAGCTGTTCCAAACCGATCTTTTCAAGTATCACATTCAGTGCACCGTAGTTTGGATTTAGAATCAGCTTCCAGAGAAAACCGACAACGATGACGGATAGAAGTCGCGGCAGGAAATAAGCAATTTTAAGAAATTCCGATCCCTTCACTTTTTTATAAATAATATAGGCAAGTACAAAAGCAAGGCCGTTCTGGAAAATCATCTGTAGTACAAAATAAAGAATGTTATGGCCAAACGCACCCCAAAACAGTCCCGAAAAAGGCTCCAGCGTAAACAGATCTTTAAAATTTTTCAGCCCCACGAACTCCCCACGTACAATTCCTTTCCAATCAAAAAAGCTGTAGGTTAAGGCTGCAAACAAAGGATAAACGATGAAAAGTCCATATATAATCAGGGCAGGAATCGGGAAAAGGTGGATGGTCCACCTTTTCCAGTTCCTTTCTTTTTTGATTTTCACGATTGAATTTGTAGCTAGTTTCATATTGTCCGCCCCTTATTACTGTAGTGGCTCATACCAGGACTGTGCGCTTTCTTGAATAGTCTTTGCTACTTCCTCTGGTGTACGTTCGCCAAGATACATCCCCTGAAGCTCTGTTTCGATCGTCGCTTTTGTGGAAGGATTTCCACCAGCGAAATGAACGAGCATCATGTACGGTGTTGACTGTTCTTCTGCTGCTTTTCCAAGCGCATTGACAAGTTCATCTTCCGACTCAATACCAGGGATTGCGCTGATCATTTTAAATTCTTCTGTGAACATCGTGCCAAACTCTTCTGTTGTCATAAACTGAAGAAATTTCTTCGCGGCATCTTTATGCTCCGAGCTTGCATTGATTGCATACGATCCATCTACCCAAGTTGTAATCGTAGGTTCTTTTCCTACAGCAGACGGCATTGGGAAGAAGCCAAGTTCAAGATCAGGATTCATTTCACGTAGCACTTCAATTTCCCAGCTTCCAAGTGGGAACATCGCTGCATCACCTGTAAAGAACATCGTACGAATATCTTCCATTCCAAGACCTTCGTAATTTTCAGGGAAAAATTCTTTCAGTTCATCCATCGCGTCAATCGAATTCTGAAATTCATCACTTGTAAAATCCGTCTCACCAGCTGTAATTTGATCAACAAATTCATTACCACCATAGTGAGCTGGACCAATAATTCCATGCGATAATGATAAGAGCCACCCTTCCTTTGTTCCAAGAGCGATCGGTGTAGTACCTTCCTTCTTTATTTTTTCATTTAGCGTCATGAACTCTTCCCATGTTTGCGGTTCTTCAAGACCCATTTCTTCAAACATTTTCTTGTTGTAGAACATTTGCGTCGTGCTCATATTTAGCGGCACACCGTACTGCTTATCATCAGATCCTTTCGAAGCGGCAAGGGTTTCCTCTGGATATTGATCTAGTCCTTCCAGATCATCCAGCGGCTCAAGATATCCAGCATCCGCAAGCTCGATGCCCGGTGTATAAGGGCGAAGGTGAATGATATCAGGACCTTCCCCACTTTGAAGGGCCGTATTTAAGATCGTGTTATACTCCGTATTCTTTGAAGGCTTGAATTCCACGTTAATGTCCGGATTTTCTTCATTAAAAGCATCAATCATTTTTTGATAGCTTGCTTTGTCTTCTGTTCTCCAGCTTCCGATCGTTATCGTAACGCTATCTTCACTTGCTTCAGAGTCTCCCGAATTCCCACCACTTTCTGAGCTACACGCAGATAGAACAAGAATCAACGCTAGAAAACCAGAAAAAGTAAACGCTTTCATTTTATCCAAAATATTTCCCCCTCATTTAATTAGTAAAAGAGTCATGAATCAAAGAATGGAGATGAAGTCTAATCTGTCTCATGTTATGGTTTCTTCCGTAATGCACGATATTCGTTAAAAAAGTGACGATCAGCTCTTCTTTAGGATCAATCCATAAACTAGTACCAGTAAACCCTGTGTGGCCGAAGCTTCCTTCTGACCACCTCCTTCCACATGATAATGTCTTTCCTTCTCCGTCCCAAACCTCAAAGCCAAGCCCACGATTTTGTATCACATGCTTTCTAGCATTCCTAATCGTCTCCGGTGACAGCACCTGCTGCGTTTCTGGATACAAGAAATATCGACCGAATTTTCCGAGATCTTGAGCTGTAGAAAATACACCTGCACTTCCGCTTGCTCCGCCGAGGTGGAGCGCTTTCTCGTCATGCACCTCCCCCTGAACGTAATGATCGTTATGCCATTCTGTTGAAGCGATTTCTCGGTGTTGCGGAGGATTGAACATCGTTTTCGTTAACCCCCATGGCTTGAAGAGTTTAGTATTCGTGAAGGTAGGTAAATCCACGCCGCTCACACGCTCTATTACTTCTCCAAGTAAAATCATGCCTAGATCACTATACTGCACAACGCTCCCTGGTTGATGGATAAGATCTGCGTTGACAACTTCTTGCAAAATCAACCGATTATCGACTCGTTGAACAGGCGGATCAATGTCTGCAGGTAAGCCTGTTGTATGTGTAAGTGCTTGGTGAATCGTGATATCTGAATGGTTCAATTCTGGGATGTAGGTTTGAATGGTGTGATTTAATTCAACTGACGTGTTGTCGATCAGCCATAAGATAGAAGGAAGGGTTGCCACCACTTTTGTTAGGGAGGCTATATCAAAAAGCGTTGTGGTATTCATGGTGTGAGATTGTTGTATCCTGTCTTGAAAACGACCGTAAGCTTGATGAAAAACAGTGCTCCCTTTATGTTGAACATGAAGAACAGCGCCAGAGAGCTCCTTTTCGTCAATTAATGTTTTTAAGTAAGTATCAAAGTCATACATGCTTCTTCACAACCTCAACTGCTTTTCGCGTTCGCTCAAGTGCAGCAACGCTCTCATCGTAGTTTCGACTGGTCATGCCAACATACAAAATATCAATGACGTTCAGTTGAGAAATACGTGAGCTCATCGCACCACTTCGAATGCTCTTTTCAAGAGAGCTTGTGAAAAGCTTAATATCAGCGAGGTCATAAACTGGATTTGTACCGTATTTGGTTAAAGTAATCACAGTGGCACCATTGTCTTTTGCGATTTTCAGAGATTCAATAATGTCTCTTGTTTGGCCAGAATAAGAAATGCCGAAAACGACGTCAGCTTCTCCGAGGTTTGCGCTAATCGTCCCTTGTGTATCATAATCGACTGCAGCTTCACACCAGCGATTAATACGAGAAAGTTTTTGTTTGAAATCCTGGGCAATTAATCCTGATGCTCCAATACCATATAGCGCAATTTTCCTCGCACGACTTAAAACAGTGATTGCTTTCTCTACTTCCTCTTTTGATAGAACAGAAATTGTATCATTAATCGACTGAATATTATTGTTTGATACATTTTCAATAAACGAATCCACCGTCCCATCAATCGATATTTCTTGATAAGATTTGCTCGTCTGCTTCGTTGCAAGATCACCCGCGATTCGAAGCTTCAATTCTTGAAACCCTTTGTAGTTCAGCGTTCGAGCAAGGCGGATAATTGTCGCTTCACTCACTTCTGTTCGTTTCGAGAGTTTCTGAATGGAAAGGTTGATTACTTCTTCCGGATAATGAATGATGTATTCCGCTACTTTTCGTTCTGAAGGTTTTAATGAAGTGATTGATTCCTGAATACTGATCAGGCCTCCGTTCATTCCTAGCCCACCTTTACCTGAATAGATTTTCAATCATTTCATTTTAGCATATCTTATTTAGCGATTCTTACCTTAGCTTGTCACAAAAGCAGATTCAATCGCTTTTCGCAAATGCCCATCATACCTTTCTAATGTCGAATGAACAATTTCTCCTTTTAATCCTGTTAGTAACGAAAGAATCGCTCCTTTCGTTGATCCGTATTCTTCAAGAGCTTTCTCCGCCTCCTCAGTAGATACACCTGAAATTTCTGCAACAATGTTCTTACCACGCTGAACGAGTTTACTATTTGTTGGTACAACATCAACCATCAAATTGCTATAAACTTTTCCAATTTTAATCATCGAAGCAGTCGTTAGCATATTTAATACAAGCTTCTGGGCCGTCCCCGCTTTCATCCGCGTCGATCCCGTGACAACTTCTGGTCCGACATTCGCAACGATGCTGTGGTGAGCGACTTCTTCCATCTTTGTATTTTCACTACACGTAACCGCCCCAACCGTTGCACCAATTTCTTTGGCATAAGCCATTGCGGCTACCGTATAAGGTGTGCGTCCACTAGCTGCAATCCCTACGATCACGTCTTTCTTCGTAAGCGACAGCTCTTTCATATCTAAGACAGCCTGCTCTTCATCATCCTCAGCACCTTCAAGCGCATATTGAAGAGCTTTATCGCCACCCGCGATCACACCAATCACCTGATTTGACGGCGTTCCGAACGTTGGAGGGCATTCAGAGGCATCAAGAACGCCAAGTCTCCCACTCGTCCCTGCCCCCACATAAATTAAGCGACCATTATGTTGAAAGGCATCTACAATTCGATCAACAAGACGTTCAATAACTGGTAGGGTTTCTTTAATAGCGTCTGGTATAACATGATCTTCCTCGTTTATGATGGTAAGAACTTCATGTGTTGTCATTTGATCAATGTTCAGTGTGTTTTGATTTCTACGCTCGGTCTGGATGTTATTTAAATTCATTGTGTTAATTCCTTTCATGAGTAGCATCAATTTTCAAAAGTAATTCAAACGGTTGAGATGCCCCAATGTAATTTAATAGAGGCAAATCTTCTCTAATCACATTTCCAATAACATTCACACGATCGTCCTCCGGAAGATCGTGCTTTACAAGCTGAATTTCACCAGCATAGCGGCCATAGTTCATATTATCAATCGTGATGGCGCCGCGTTTTCTTTTTAATGAAGGTATTGGTTCAGGACGATGTTGTAACTGTCTCGACTCTACTGAACGGATCACATCCCGCGCTGGATCGGGACGGTTCCTATGTTTTCCCTTCACATGAAAACTTTCAAACTGATCATCCACTTTCGAAACCTCAAGCGGAATCACTCCTTTTGCAAGGAGTGAAAGCTTTTCTAATTGACTATCACTGACTGAAATATCTCCTATCAGGACTTTGTCAACTTGATAATGATATAGTAGCTCAGCACAGGCCATATGAGGAGACATAGAACGATGTTTCTCAAGCGTTGGAAGGCCAGAGTAAATCGGTCCTCGAAGGTTTTGATCGCCTGGAATAAACGCCATTGTTTGAATGCCATATTCTTTAAATAAGCGATTTCGTTCCGAAAAAAAATTAACGTCTAATCCAGTTTCTGGTCTTGGGTAGTAATTATGCCAGGCCTCGAGGTTAGAAACGTTTGCACCCATTTCAAGCCACGTCTCAATTTCCTCTCTCGAAATAGTACTTGCATTTAAGCCCACTTTCATCAACTGAGATAAAGAAACAATTAGATCATCGGTATAACCATAGTCCGGACGAACGCCATTCACTCCCCAGTCCAATAACTCTTCATAATGTTGAATATTTAAATGGGTAATGGATTCTGGCGAAATATCTGCGACAAGCTCCATCTCAAATTTCCTTGCTAATTGACCAAGCTCTTTCAAACGAGTTTGATAGAGCGAATGATCATCTTCAGGAATATGGAGGGATGTAAAGATAGCATCGAATCCAATTGATTTAGCTCTTTCTAAGCGTTGCTCAACATCTCCTCCATCACTTCCAAGATAAACAGATATTCCAAGCATGACATCTGACCCTCCATTTTCTTATGCAGCTGTGTTCTTTGAAGCTCCTTTATCAATCGCAACGGTCATTTCTTCTTTAAACCCGAAGAGATACGTGAAGACAAAACCAAAGAAATAAGCAACAACGAGAGAAATAATATAATATAAAATTTGATTCGAATTCACGAGGAAGATTAGCGGTAAGCCAGATACTCCGATCGCAATTGTCGCCACTTTAAAGAATGCAGCAAACGCGCCTCCAATGGCTGCGCCAAGACATGCCGTAATAAATGGACGACCAAGTGGTAGCGTCACACCGAAAATCAGTGGTTCTCCGATCCCTAAAATGCCGACTGGCAACCCAGCTTTGATCACTTTTCTTAGTTTCTTATTTTTCGTTTTGAAATATATCGCGAAGGCAGCCCCTACTTGACCAGCGCCTCCCATAGCAAGGATCGGAAGCAATGGATCATCACCAATCGTGTTGATTAATTCCATGTGAACAGGCGTAAGCCCTTGATGAAGCCCAGTAACAACTAGAGGAAGGAACGTTCCTGCTAGAATCAATCCTGAGAAAATACCTCCTGCGTCAATTAATCCTAGTAGCCCTTTTGTGATAAGGTCTGATACAAATCCACCAATTGGTTGTAGGACAATTAATGTCGCAAACCCCGTAATCAAAACAGAGATCGTTGGCGTCACGATAATATCGAGGGAAGATGGAACAAAACGACGCACGCGGCGCTCGGTCCATGCCATGAAAAACGCTGCAAGCATGACGCCTACTAAGCCGCCTCGACCAGGCACAAGCTGTTCACCAAAAAGCGTAATTTCAGCGAGTGCTGGGTTAATAATTAAAATACCAGCGATACCGCCGAGGGCAGGGGTTCCACCAAATTCCTTGGCTGCGTTTATCCCAACGAAAATGCCAAGGTAGCTAAACAAGCCCCAACCAATAAAGTTTAGAATAGACACAAGTGACGTTTCCGGATCAACACCTGATCGAATTACAATATTCGTTATTCCAGCAATTAATCCTGACGCAACGATAGCTGGAATAAGAGGAATGAATATACTAGCTATTTTTCGTAAAAATAACTTAAATGGTGTTGCGTTCTTTTGCTTAAGATCTGATTTTGTTTGATCTGCGAGTCCTTCAAAGATGTTCTCATCATCTTCCAAATCCTCCGCATCAACACCACTCAGCTTTGAAACTTCTTCTGCTACCCTTGTCACAATTCCAGGACCTAAAATAATTTGGATTGTTTCAGCTTCCACTACGCCAAGCACGCCGTCAATTTCTTTCAATTGATCAAGATCTACTTTTGTCTCATCAATCGGTGTTACCCTAAGCCTCGTCATACAACTTGTTAAAGAGCTAATGTTCGATGGTCCACCTAAATGCGGTAGAATCTCCCCTGCTAAGCGTTCTTCTTTTCTCACAAGCTTTCCCCATTTCTTCTTATGATTTCGTGATGTACTCCGTTTCCTCATATTGATGGAACCTCTGGCTATGTAGTAACTGCCTACAAATGCGCCCTAATCAATCCTGTTTATTTCGTTCGTGATCGGCCCTCCTTCATATCTGTTAATTGAGTTGAATTTTCTAATAATTTCAGTTTAACAAGTTTTATTTAATAATGTAAGTGTTTTTGTGAAGTTTTATTACATAAAATAAAAAAAGCACTCGACGCTATGCGAGTGCTTAACAATCTATCTAGTATAGTAAATAGTCTTCTCTTACTTCTTTAAAATCTTTTAAATCATCTTCCCACTGCTTCTCCATCTTTTTCACGCTGTCTCCATTTTCAATGCCTTCTCGAATCCACCCGTTTCCAACGAGAAGATCAAAGAATGAGACGCCTGCGCTATTTTCTGCGCGAAATTCAAAGTCTTCAGGATAGAGATCGTGAATGGTTTTCACGAGGCTTAATCCTGTTTTGACTGGCTTGAACGCTTCTTTATCAGTCACATGAATTTGAACGCCATGTGTTAACTCTCCCGCATGCTTCGAAAACGAAGGAGTAAAGGAAGCTGCCCTAAAATCAACCCCTGGAAGTTTCAATTCGTTCAGTTCACCGGCAAGTTCCGTTGCGTTAATAAATGGTGCACCGATTAATTCAAAAGGCTTTGTGGTACCTCGACCTTCGGATACGTTTGTTCCTTCGATTAAGGCAGCTCCAGGATAAGCGAGCGCTGTATCGAGCGTTGGCATATTAGGCGAGGGCAATACCCATTCAAGTGGCGTATCATCGTAATACATATCCCTCTTCCACTTATCCATTTCAACAACTGTTAAATCAGCACCGATTTCAAATTCTTCATTGAAAAGTGAAGCAAGCTCACCTACTGTCATGCCATGACGAAGTGGAATTTCATATTTTCCGACGAACGAAGCGTATTCATCATCAAGAACGGGACCTTCCACCGCTTCCCCACCTAGAGGGTTAGGACGATCAAGCACGATGAATTCAATGTCATTCTCGCTGGCAGCTTCCATAGCATAGGCCATCGTATAAATGTACGTATAGAAACGCGTGCCTACATCCTGAATATCGAAAAGAAGAACATCAATGCCTTCTAGCATTTCTGGCGTCGGCTTTTTAGTAGATCCATAGAGACTGTAAACGGGTAACCCTGTTTCTTCATCCGTATAATACTCGACATATTCTCCTGCCTGTGCGCTTCCACGCACGCCATGTTCCGGTCCATAAAGTGCCTTTAAATCAACATCGGAATCATTGTGAAGCAAGTCAACAATGCTATTAAGCTCCTGATCTACCCCTGTAGGATTTGTAATCAGGCCAACGCTTTTTCCTTCGATAAGCTCTTTTTGATCTTCGAGTAGAACTTCCACACCAAGCTTGAACTTCTTACGCTTATCATGACCGTGTCCTTTCCCATTGTTATCAGCGAATGCCACAGATAATGATGATAAGACAAGCATCGTAGTTAACACCATCACAAGCCACTTTTTCATGTTTAAAACGCCTCCCCATTTTTTAAGAATCGGGAAGAACAAGTCTTCCCGATCACAATTTTAGTACGTTAACCCATGACCAAAGTTATAAAGCACGCCGCCCGTTTCCCCCGGGATCGTTATTGGTAGCTTACCTGACGGTGCATTTTCACCAAAAATGGTAGCGGCTGTTGCTTCAAAGCTAGCCGTTCTAAAACCATACTGAGCAATGTAACTGTCAACGTTCGGATAAGCCATAATGTCATATGGATTACGGATCCCAATCGCAATCACATCCGCATCCGTTTCACTCATAATCGTATCGACCATCATCATCTGTGGATGCTCAGGCGAACGCGTACTCACACTGTACGTATACGTGCCAATGATGATTTGATCAGCAGACGCAAGAGTTTCACGCTGTTCATCTGTTAGTGTGTAGCTTGCATTTACTTCAATAACCGTCGTATTGTCATGCGCTGCTTTTACTGCGTTACCGAGTGATTCAACAAAACTTCGTCCGATAACGACAACGTGATCATCACTGTTCCCGTCAAGAGGAAGGACATTGTCATTCTTTACAAGCGTAATGGATTTATCCGCCGCTTCTTTCTCAACGGCTTTATGCTCGTCTGACCCTACTGTCTCGAGCGCTTCTTGAATTTGTTTATTTACGTCACTCGGGTTCTCCGACTTGATGATTCCACGATTCACTTTTAATGTTAGGATTCGTTCCACTGATGCTTCGATCCGTTCTTCAGATATGTCACCTGATTCAACTGCTCCATATAATCCTTCTGCCACTTCTTGAAGTCCAACTGGCATCAGGACGATATCGGTTCCTGCTTTCACTGCGCGAATCGCTGCGTCAACAGATCCGAAGTGATCCTGGATGGCACCCATGTTCATCGCATCCGTTGTAATGACGCCTTCATACCCCATCTCATCACGCATTAATTCTGTTAAAACTTTGTGCGAGAGTGTGGCCGGAAGAGAAATTTCTGTACCATCTTTTTTGGAAATCACTTTCGTATCATCGATTTTAGGGAACGTCACGTGCGCTGTCATAATCGCGTCAATCCCAGCTTCCATTGCCTTCTGAAATGGATAGAGTTCGACTTCCATGAGACGTTCTTTATCATAAGGCACTTCTGGAAGACCTAGATGTGAATCAACTGCTGTGTCTCCGTGCCCTGGAAAGTGCTTAGCCGTTGCTGCAACGCCAGTTTCCTGAAGACCTTTTGTATACGCAATACCAAGGTCCGCAACGAGCTCTGGATCTTCTCCAAATGAACGAACACCAATAACAGGATTATCCGGATTGTTGTTCACGTCCATATCAGGTGCGAAGTTCATGTTAATACCAAGGGAGGCAAGCTCTTCCCCAATCGCATGTCCAACTTCCTTCGTCAGATCTTTAGAACGCGTAGCACCGAGCGCCATGTTCCCTGGCATATCTGTTCCCGACTGCAGACGCGTTACAATGCCTCCCTCCTGATCAATCGTCATGAGCAGACCGTACTTCTCAGATGCTTCCTGATAATCAGCAACAAGCTTCGTCGTTTGCTCGGTTGTAACCACGTTTTCTCTGAATAAAATCACGCCTCCGAGATGATATTCTTCAATTTGCTCTTCAATTTCCGGAAGCATTTCAGTGACATTTTCACCGTTCCAATTTCGATAGTCCGGCATCAGCATTTGACCGATTTTTTCTTCCATCGTCATACCGTCAATCGCATTTTCGATAATGTCGTATTGCTTCCCTTTCTGTTTAATCAAAGACGGAGCGGATGATTT
This sequence comes from Pseudalkalibacillus hwajinpoensis, assembly GCF_015234585.1. Lineage (NCBI taxonomy): Bacteria > Bacillati > Bacillota > Bacilli > Caryophanales > Guptibacillaceae > Guptibacillus > Guptibacillus hwajinpoensis. The sequence goes on along the minus strand of NZ_JADFCM010000001.1, from coordinate 572,203 downwards.
TTTATTTGATTTATCCACTTTATAATCAAGGGCAATCCGATCTTTGTTCTTACCATCTGAAACCGTAATGAACGTCCGGCCACGCTTACCTGTCAGCGTTACGTTCCCTTCACGATCTACTTTTGCCACCTTTTTATTGGATGACTTCCACTTCAGATTTTGATCTATTTTCATAAAGTGACCATCATCGTAAATGTGAAGCGCATGCAATGTGATGCTTTTCCCATCAAATTCTGAACTCACTTCAGGAACATTTTCCATTAAAATCAACTCGGGTGAACCTGCTTTTTTTGCGGAAGCTTTCCCCGGTAACATAACTGCCTGGGAAAAGATCATTAACAATGCAAGAAAAGTGACAATCAGCCGTTTCTGTCTCGTTCGCATGCTATCCCTCCTGGTTTTTAATATGATCGCTTCATCCATTCATCACTCGTAAGCGTGACTGTTGAGCCATTCACCTTCAAATCATCAACATACCAACCACGTTTGTTCGTAGAGCCATCTGTCTTATATGTGAAGCGAACGTACTTTGTGTTTGCAGGTAAAGCGACTTCTTTCGCCTCCCATTTCTTACTGCTTCCTGTTAGCTGAAGTTCTTCGGTCCATTCATTTCCATTCTCTGAAACCTCTACTGTTCCCATGTCGTAGCCTTCCTCAATTTGGTACCACGTATCAAAAGTAATAATAGATTCTTTGTGCACGTTAACTTTAGCAGTCAGATACTTCGATTCGTTATCTCCATAACCAGCAAACCAGGGATCAGCTTTCTTGTTCATCGCAACTGGAATCGCATCCGCTACCTTTCTTGCAAACTTCCGTCTCGTTGGAGAAGTAGATACGGTTTCACGCGTCGGATGAACCCGATTCGTTAATAAGATCGCAATTGTCTGATTCGTTGGACTGACAACGATTGACGTCCCTGTATAACCTGTATGACCGAGCGTTGTGCTTTCAGATAAAGCATCCATGAACCAACCTTGTTGGAGCTCCCAGCCGAGGCCATGATCGTCACCCGGAAACTCTGGAATCCGATTTTCTGTTAAAAGTTTCACCGTCTCCGGTTGAAGAATGCGTGTCCCACCATAGCGCCCTTCCATCAGAAACATATGAGCAAATTTAGCGAGATCCGATGCTGTCGAGAAAACACCTGCATGACCAGCGACTCCGTCCAATGACCAGGCACTCTCATCATGAACTTCCCCCCAGACAAGCCCTCTGTTCGTCCATGGCTGGTATTCCGTAGCCGCAATTCGTTCCTTTAATTCAGCAGGAGGATTGTACATCGTATCCTTCATATCAAGCGGATTGGTGATTTCTTTTTTTACATATTCATCTAGACGCATCCCAGACAATCGTTCAATAAGAGCACCAAGTGTAATCATGTTAAGATCGCTGTATGTATACTCACTCCCCGGCTCTGATTGAAGTGGATAGTTAAAAACATACTCCAGGCGATCTTCTCGATCGCCTTCGATCGTGTAGAGCGGAATCCATGGTTTGAATCCCGATGTATGTGTCATCAGCTGTTCGATGGTAACGCTTTCCTTTCCGTTCGCTGCAAATTCCGGAATGTACTTCGCTACGGGATCATCCAGCTTAAATTCCCCATCTTCATAGAGCGTCATTGCCGCCGTTGTTGTGAAAAGTTTGCTAATTGAGGCAAGATCAAAAATGGTTTCCTTACTCATCGGAATTCGGTTTTTCATTTCAGTAAACTCATCATCTGTGTATTGCGCAGCATAACCGTAAGCTTCTTCCTTTACGATATGTCCTCTTCTCGCTACAAACGCAACCGCGCCAGGCATAACCTGTTCATCGATGGCGCCTTCGATCAAATCATCAATCTCATTAAGTGGTTCTTCTCGCATTCCGGCTCCTTTGACTGAACCAAGATGCAGAACAGGCGATGTCGGTCCAGGATTGTCCCACGAAAAAGTTGGATGACTCTTACTATGACTCATGTTGACCTTCCCCGCTTTCTCAATCGTTGGACCAGGTGCAGCCAAACCAGATCCTGGAGCTAAAAGTGATGTACCAAGCGCGGTGGTCAGAAGCAGTGACAGCGTTTTTCTTTTCATAGTGCCCTCCCCATTGTTAATGAATACAAGTATTAACGAGCTACCTCCTCAATGAAACGAAATAACATTCAGAATATTCTACCCAAATCGTAACCTCTTCCTTTATAGTCGTCTATACCACTTAAGTCATAGATAGAAGAAAAACACCCGGATTTATCTATCTTTATACCCAGGTCATTAGAATGATTTTGAAGTTTTATACCGTTTGATACATTTTATATCTGTAGCTTTACTTCAGAATATGAGTACATACGTTAAATAAACGTTTGTTTAGTAGCGATAGATTGGGGAGTGCCTGTCACTTGCGAACTTGCGAACTCATAATCTTTCATGAACTTTATGAACATAATGTACAGAATGAAACAAACCTTTCTTATTTCCCTTTTCTTAATCTAACTAAAATAATCAGGTATATTGTTGGTGGTTAATCTGTAAGCGATTACATTAAGGGGAGAGGTTATCACTATGAGACGAAAAATGAACTTGTTCATGTCCCTTTTGTTGGGGAGCGTTCTTCTATTGAGCGCTTGTGGAAGTAATGAAAGTGCGGGAAATTCTTCAGGCGATAATGGTGAATGGAGTCCTGATAAACCCATCGAAATGATTGCGCCGGCTGGAGCTGGGGGTGGTTGGGATACAACTGCTCGAACAATCTCAAAAGTAATGGAGAAGGAAAATATTATCGATAAACGTATGGCTGTTGCCAATAAACCAGGTGGTGGAGGTGCTGTTGGTTGGTCTTATGTCGATAAGAAAGGTGGCGATCATACACTTTTCATCACATCACCCCCGATTTTATTTGTTCCATTAAACGGACAATCCGAGCTTGGACACAATGATTTCACACCAATTGCGGGTGTAATTGCGGACTATTCAGCTTTTGTTGTACCTGCTAATTCGCCATACGATAGTATGAATGATCTTGTTGATGCACTAAAAGAAGATCCAACCTCTGTGTCAGTTGTGGGAGATTCTTCTCCAGGAAGCATGGATCACATGGCATTCGTTAAAGCCGTAAAAGCCGGTGGTGTTGATATTAAGCAACTGAAATATGTTTCTGCTCAGGATGGTAGCGGAATGAGCATGCTGCTTGGAAATAAAGTCGATGTCTACTCAACAGGTCTCGCAGAAGCAACAGAACAGGCACGTGCTGGTAAAGTGAAAGTTCTTGCTATAACTTCACCTGAGCCACTTGAAGGCGAAACAGTATCCGAATTTCCAACGCTAAAAGAACAAGGGATCGATGACGAATTCATCGTTTGGAGAGGTATTATGGGACCAAAAGATATGTCGGCAGAAGCCGCTACATTCTATGAGCAAGCTGTCAAAGACATGATGGAAACGGATGAATGGAAAACACAGCTTGACAATTTTGGTTGGAATGATAACTTTATGTCCGGTGAGGACTTTCAAGAATTTCTGGATCAAGAATATGACACGATGGAAGAATTGATGAACGAAGTTGGTTTAGCAAAATAAGGATAGAGCGAAAGGTCAGTTCACGCTGACCTTTCATATTTATTAAAGGCAGGTGACTCGTCATGCTAGCAAGTGTTGAACGTAAAGTAGCCATTGTTTTATTGCTTATTTCCATTTTATATCTCTTCCTTAGTTTTCAGCTGCCAGCTTTTCCATACGCCATCGTAGATGCCGACGCACTACCGAAAGGACTGGGATTTTTACTCGCAGCGCTCTCGATCTTACTATTCATTCTGAACCCTACTGAAGATCGAAAAAAAAGTGACATTAAAAAAGATGAAGTGCTCATGTTACTGGCCGTTTCTGGCCTTATCTTTGTCTATATTCTCTTATTTGAGCTCCTAGGATTTGTGATTGTCACAATCTTATTCCTACTCGTTACGTCACGTATGCTTGGTTATACAAAACGGAAAACATTGATTGCTGTTTCAATCGGCTTTACGCTTGTCCTTTATTTTTCATTTAACTATTTACTTCAAATCTATTTACCGCAAGGCCCACTTCCCTTTTAGAAAGGAGGAAAGATGATGGACACTATTTCGAATATGTTATATGGCTTTCAGGTTGTCTTAACCTTCCAGAACATCCTTTTTGTTTTTATTGGCGTTCTTGCTGGCACACTAATCGGGATGCTCCCTGGACTGGGTCCTATCTCAGCGATCGCCATTATGATTCCTTTAAGCTATGGCATGGATCCAGCCTCAGCCCTTATTCTTATGGCAGGAGTTTACTATGGTGCCGTCTTCGGAGGATCTACCTCATCCATTTTATTAAATGCACCGGGTATATCAGGAACTGTCGCCACCTCCTTTGACGGTTACCCGCTCGCCAAACAAGGTAAGGCTGGTAAAGCACTCGCTATTGCTGCTATTTCATCTTTCGCTGGTGGTACCGTAAGTGTTGTTGCCCTTATGCTAGTTGCTCCTCTAATGGCTAGCTTTGCCGTCTCATTCGGTCCGACTGAGTATTTCGCCCTCATGTTGCTTGGTTTAACAGCGATTGCAAGCTTGTCCGAAGGCTCAACTGTGAAGGCGTTAATCTCTGCAACGATCGGTTTAATCATTGCTACAATTGGCGTTGACCAGCAAACAGGAACACAGCGTTTTACTTTTGGTAATCCGAACCTTCTTGAAGGAATCGACTTTTTAATCATTGCCCTAGGACTTTTCGCGCTTGCTGAGGTTTGCTCGCTAATCTTGTCCCGAAAATCAAAAATGATGGACGGTAACTCCAATGTTGGCTCATTGAAAATCACGAGGCAAGAAGCAAAAGAAATCTCTGGTCCGATCGCTCGTCATTCTGTGCTCGGATTTATTCTTGGCGTGCTACCAGGCGCTGGTGCAACTATTGCTTCCTTCATGTCCTATATCACAGAGAAGAAAATTTCTAAGGATCCTTCGTCTTTCGGAAAAGGAAATATCAAAGGACTCGCTGCCCCAGAAACATCTAATAACGCCGCAACGAGTGGGGCTTTCGTTCCCCTGTTAACGCTTGGTATCCCAGGCTCTGGCACAACCGCTGTATTGCTTGGTGCCCTCCTCGTTGTCGGTGTACAACCAGGTCCGTTAATGCTGACCGATCATCCGGACGTATTTTGGGGAGTGATTGCTAGTATGTATCTTGGCAACCTTTTCTTGCTAGTTTTAAATCTGCCACTTATTCCGTTTATCGCTCGGATTCTTTACATTCCAAAAGCGCTACTAATCTCACTTGTTATTATCTTCTGTATGATTGGGGTTTATGGAGTGAGCTTCAGCACTTTTGATCTTTATCTCTTACTAGCATTTGGAGTGATGGGTTTTATAATGAGACTTCTTAACTTTCCAGCAGCACCGCTCATTCTCGCCTTTATTCTAGGTGGAATGATGGAACAATCATTTAGACAGGCGCTAACGATATCAAATGGGAGTTATGTGACGTTTTTCGATAGTACAGTAACCGTCGTCCTCCTCATTCTGTCACTTCTTTCTCTTACGCTACCTATTATAAAGAGCAAGCTCAGTAAGAAAACAGCAGAAGAGGAAAAGGAACATTTAGCATCATGAAAAAAGCCGCTTCTAAAGTGAGATCTCCTTATGAGCTTCCACTTGAAGCGGCCCTTTTCACCTTCCATTCTTTACGGAATGATAGCGTCGTTCAGGACGACCCACTGTTCCATATGACAAGTCAGCATCCACCTGTCTAAGTGAAACCATGTATTCCAAATATCTTCTCGCTGTTGTTCTGCTACACCCCATCTCACTTCCGACTTCTTCAGCCGTCATGCCTTGAGGCGTGTGGCATAAAAGTACTTCTGTCAGCTTCGATAACGTTAAGGGATCAATTCCTTTTGGAGCGACTTGAGTCGCGACCGTTTCACGTGTTCCTTGTCTTGTAAATAAATGATCCACTTCCTCCTGGCTAACAACCTTCTGATGATTCATTCTTCCTCTCGTTTGTTTGAATTTTTCTAGAGTTTGCTTAAAGCGATCAAAGATAACCGGTTTAATAATGTAATCAATTGCCCCTCCACGCATTGCTTCCTGAACCGCCTCGATTTCTTTCGCAGCAGTAATCATCATCACATCTGTTTCTTTATAATTTTTACGGATGTGCCAAAGTAAGTGAAGTCCGCTTTCTTCAGGAAAAAAGATATCTAGGAGCACAAGGTCTGGCTCTACTATTTCTAGAAGTTCCTTCCCTTCCGTAATGCTTGAAGCAACTCCTATAACTACATATCCCGGTACATTTTCAGTAAATTTCTGATTGATTCTAGCAATTCGATGATCATCTTCTACAATTAACACTTCAATATCAGACATTCGTTTGTTCCCCCTTAGGAATCACAACTGTGAACGCAGCTCCACCGTAACGACTTGTTGATATGGTGACATACCCTCCAAGATATTCGAGTGCATTTTTCACGAGAGAAAGTCCGATTCCTCGATCTTTCCCCTCTTTATTACTAACTCCTCGCTCAAAAATCTGTTCCAATTCCTCTTCATGCACGCCATTACCGGAGTCTTCTATTTCAAAAATCAAATCTCTCCCAATGTCCGTCATAAATAAATGGACCACTCTTTCTTCATCTTGCTTTTCAAGAACAGCATCCATCGCATTATCAATTAAGTTCCCAACGATCGTTACAATCTTTTCTTGCTCCATCCGCTCAGGAAAGTCACTCATACTACTTTCCTCATCAATTAAAAATTGAATATGAAGCTCATGAGCCCTGTTATACTTCCCTAAAAGCAGAGCTGAAATAATTGGATTTGGCACAGCTTTCACCAAAAGCTGTACAACCTCCTGATAACCAATCGCTTCCTTATGTATTAATTCAATCGCCTCATCGTATGCTCCTAACTGAATTAATCCTAAAATGGTATATAGTTTATTGGCATACTCATGCGTTTGAGAGCGAAGAACTTTCGCATAGCTTTGAACTTGAGAGAGCTCTCGTGATAAAGCCTCAATTTCTGTTTTCCTTCTAAAACTTGAAACAGCTCCTGTAATTTCACCTTTTTGAATGATAGGAATCCGATTCACAATCACATGATTATGACCGATGATGATCTCCTGATCATACTCTGACTCTCCAGATAGTAGCACTTCTGGCATTCTTGTATTTGGGAGAACAGAGACAATGTCTTCTCCTTCTAAATTTTCATCTACCTTTCTATTTAGCATACGATGAGCTTCTTGATTAGCAAGGGTGATCTCTCCCTTCGCATCAACCGCAATAATTCCTTCTCTGATCGTTTGAAGAATCGTATTTCGCTCCAGAAACATAGCCCCGATTTCTGATGGTTCAATACCAAAAATGGACTTCTTCACATTCCTCGCAATAAAAAAACCACCTGCTAAACCAAGTAACAATATTGTGCCTATTAAACTCATAACCTTTAATTCAAATTGATCTACTTTCTGTTGAATATCCTCAGTTAAAAAACCAACAGAAACGATACCGATAATTTCACCATTATCAAAAATAGGTGTTTTTCCTCTAAGCGAGGACCCAAGCGATCCTTCTGCTTTAGAAACATATGATTCTCCTTCTACTAAAGCCTGCTGGCTATCGCCACCAACCATATGTTTACCAATGCGATCAAGTAATGGATGAGCTACCCGAATACCATCCTTATCTCCTACTACAATAAATTCCGCTCCTGTTTTATACCGAAGATCCTCTGCGATTGGCTGAATAGAATCGGATGGATGATTCGACTTCATCGCATTGATCACGGCCGGCATCATCGCCACCGACTGAGCGACATTGAGCGCCCGTTCTCCCATCTGTTCTTCAACACTTGTCGAATATAAACGAGTGAAAATCAAACCAAGAATAAGTAAAACTGTAAGTAATAGTCCCAATATCATTAAAGATAATTTCGTTTGAAGAGAAATTGATTTCAGTCTTTGCATACGCTTACACTTCCTGACTGAATTGTCTTACTATTATTCTAACGATGACTTGAGATTAGCACAAGAGGAGGTAATAGTGGTTCGTGGTTTCGTGGTGCCTGTCACCCGCGAATTCGCGAGTGACAGGCACCACCAATTCCGCCCTTCTCACTTCAACGCATTAATCAACAATCCCCAAAACTTTTCTTGATTAATGCCATGCGCAAACTTCACATTCGGCTTTCTTCCCGTTACATGCAGACGATCAACGCACGTTGTACCGTATGTAAATTCTCCTTTTGTCTCAATATCCACTCGAACCGTCTCGAATTCAAAAATCGATTCATCAATTAAATACGCTATCGTGCATGCATCGTGAATGGGAGCTCCTTCAAAATCGAAAACTTCTTTATAAGTTTTAGTAAAGAATTCAAGAAGATCCCCCACAAATTTCGAAACATTCGTGCCAATAGAAGAAATCTCCTGAAGAATCGCTGGCGTTGTAATCGCCTGATGCGTAATGTCTAGACCAAACATTGTCACAGGCACTCCGCTGTTAAAAACAACAACCGCCGCCTCGGCATCGACATAAATATTAAATTCCGCCATAGGTGTCCAATTTCCAAACGTCCCTCCACCCATCAGTACGATTTCACGAATCTTTCCAACGATCGCAGGTTCCTTTTCAATCGCTAAAGCGATATTCGTGAGCGGACCTGTCGGAACTAGCGTGATCTCTCCATCAGAATCTAACAATCTCTCAATGATAAAATCGACAGCATGCTGATCGATCATCATTTTCTTTGGAACTTCCGGAAGCTCTGGTCCATCAAGACCAGAATCTCCATGAATGTCTGGTGCGAATTCACGCGTTTTAACTAGTGGCTGCTCAGCTCCACGAGCAACTGGCACGTCGAGCCCTATGAAATCACATACTTTTAACGCATTAAGCGTTGTCTTCTCAACATCTACGTTCCCCGCTACCGTCGTAATGCCTTCAATCTGAATCTGATCACTAGAAGCTGCAAGAATAATCGAAATCGCATCATCATGGCCTGGATCACAATCTAAAATCACTTTTCTCTTTTCCCTCATTCAGCATCTCTCCTCGTTGTTAAAATAGAAGAACCCTGAGCACCTCCAAGAAAGGAAGCTAATCAGGGTTGAGTTATTATTGAATAGACTCGTATACGATATTCGCGATATGTTTCGAAAGTCCTCCAGTGCTTGGATAGGATCCAGATTCGAGAGGGCCGTTATTTTGTTTATTAGTTAACACAATAATTTGGAGATCATTAGATGGGTCAAAGATCACTTGGGTCCCTGTAAAACCTGTATGCCCAAAAGTCGCTTCTGAATGTTTGTCACCCATGTACCAGCTCTTGTCGAGTTCCCATCCATAGCCCTGTCCAAAACGCTGTGGGGTTGTGAAGTCTTCAATAACCTCCTGATCATATAGCTTCACTTTACCGTAACTCCCACCATTCAACATCGCCTGTCCAAGTACGGCAAGATCTCGTGCCGTGGAGAACAAGCCAGCGTGTCCAGCTATACCTTCGTTTGCATAAAAACTATTACCGTCATTAACTTCTCCAACAAGTGTTTCAGTTCGCCACCTTCCAAAATCCTCAGCTCGTTCAGGAACATTGTAGCCGAAATCGGGATCATCCACCATTTTATATTCAAAAGGATTCCCCCATGAGGTGGCTGCGATTTTATCATCAAGGTGATCTGAAGGAGTAAACATCGTATCTTTCATTTTCAATGGCTCATAAATATTTTTCTGAAGATAATCATCAAGCTTCTCTCCGCTTATTTCCTCAATGATGAACCCTAGCGTCATAAAACTAAAATCACTATAGCGACGATCCGTGCCGGTTTCGTATTCGAGTGGAAGTGCATTAATATAGTTTAGAACTTCTTCCGAATTCTTAGCATGAAAATAAGTGGGCTGCCAAGGAGTTAAGCCAGAGGTATGTGTTAAAAGGTCTGCGATTGTAATATCGTCCTTACCATTAGAAGCAAAATTAGGAATATATTTTGCTACTCGATCATTTACTGCTAATTCCCCATCACTGACAAGCTTCATAATCCCTTGCGTTGTTCCCATTACTTTAGTTAAAGAGGCAAGGTCAAACATTGTTTTCTTTTTCATCTTCCTTGGTTTTTCTAATAGATTTCCCATATCATATTTTTGTGCATCTCCATAGGCAGACTCTTTTACGACTTTACCACTTTTAGCCACAAGTACCACTGCTCCAGGAGTTATATCATTACTTATAGCTTCTTGTACTACGTCATCAATTTCCTCAAGTGTAGTAGCATTCATTCCAGCACTCTTCGGACTACCATGACTCAGCTTCTCTCCGTTGGCAGTAGCTGAAGCTGTGGAAAAGACAGAGATATTCACCAGCAGAACCACGATCGGTATTATAAAAATTCGTTTCTTCATATATACTCCTCCTTAGTTTTTGAGGATTTGATTAAGAAAGCTAGTACCTGCTTCAGTGGATTCAATACGAAAATAATCACTCAAGGTTGCCCCTATATCTGCCATAGTATTTCTTGTCCCAATCGATACTGGCTTCACTTTAGGACCAGTAACCATAAGAGGAGTATACTCTCTTGTATGTTTTGAGTGTCCGATCGTAGGGTCATTCCCATGATCGGCCGTTACTATTAAAATATCATCTTCTTTAAGTAGAGGAATAAAATTCTCCAGCCAATCATCTACTTCTTCAAGAAGTGATGCGTACCAATTCGTATCTTCTGCATGACCAGCAAGGTCCGTTTCTTGTACATTTACTAGAAAAGCCCCATGCTTTTCTTTACTAAATGCTTCTTTTAGTTGTTGAAGCACCTCCGCTGTATTCACAATAGAATAAGCCAAATGCTTTCCTTCGAGTACATCTGCCGTTTTCCCAATTCGATAAACTGGAATTTTAGATTCAGCTAGGGTCTGGAATTGTCTTTGTACGTTTACACCATATCCCAGGTGACGAACTTGATAGTCTTGTCCATACAAGCCTGCTTTAGGGCTATCAATTCCCCACTGTCCCGCTTCCCCTTTTTTTACTACTGATAGAAGTCGCGCGACCGAAGTATGAGGACCGCCTAATGTAATAACTCGACTTGTATCAACGACTTTCCTTACAACGCTTCCTACTTTAAGCGCATACTCAAACGAAACCTTTGTCAGGTCTGCCGTAACATTAATAATATTTCCAGGGGTTGATTCAATGTTATCTGCAACAATGATTGCATCGTCAATTAACAATATTGGCAAATCTTTAAAAGGATAAGTTACTTTGAAATTTTCCCTTAGTAGACTCGTAGCTATATTCTTATGAACGTCTTTCATCAATCGTTTGGCGGGACGTTTCGGAAGACTTCCTACAATCTCTTGGTGTCCCATATAAGTATCAGCTCCGTAGTGTGCGAGTCGTGCTTTTCCGTAAGCTCCTTTTGGTGTTCCGGTTTCATCTACAAGTTGATTAAGTCCAAGCGAATACATGGTGGGAATGGCTATCGGTACTTTTTTTCGAATATGCTCGTACGTATTTGCTATGCAGTCCCCTGGTTCAAAATCTGCACAGTCATCCATTGCTCCAATCCCAAAACTATCGAGAACGAGCACAACGATACGTCCCATCGTTAACCTCTCCTTTCAAAATGTACAATTTCTGGAACACCATCATGTAACCCACGAACAAGGGCAACATTTGCCCTTGTTACAAACACTTGCGTCCGAAAAGCATATATTGCTGTATCACCGATAGATACTCTTGAGTCATGTTCAAGTCTTCCATAGTAATCAATGTACTCGGAATTTAGAGGCTTGCCTTTTAAAAATGTATCAAAAATACGTTCAGGGGATCTTCCGACGTAAGCGCCTGTCATATTTCCCCTTTCATAAAACCCTCCTCCAATCACATAAAAATTCTCCTCGTCTTCATGAGAGACTTCAGATACATAGATAATAGCAGGATCCTCAGGAAGAGTTCGAACCGCATGAAGTGGGGTAGTCCCTGTTAGAGCATGTCCAGGTTCCCCATGTGTAACCCCGGCTTTTTTTAGCATTGGAATCGTTTCTGTACTTGTTGCACTTGGACCATTTACTTGACGAATATGAAATCCTGATGCTTCAAGTATTGCTTTTGCCGAAAGAATTGTTTTCAGGTTTTCTGTAAACAATAGCTCCTTACGTTCTTTGTCCATTAGTAATAACGGAAATGAAGTAACGCCGATTACTTCGATTCCTTTCAGCTGCTTTAGCTCTGGAATAAAACCTTGAAGCTCCTCTACCTGAAATCCTCCCCACTGTCCAGGATAAATAGTGTCTGATGAATTGATTACTCGCAGAATGATCTCCTGTTTTTTTCCCAGTTTCATAGCTGCATCTGATACTTGTCTTGCTCGCTCAATCGAAAAAACCGTCACAACTTCTGGATCGAAACTAAGAACCTCATCCCACTGATGTTTCCCAGGTTGGACAAGATGACCCACGTTACCAATACTGACACCGGAATGATATAGTCGGTAAGCTTCTTCAAATTCAACGGCAACAGCTTTTTCAATTCCATGTTCCGCAATCCAATTCCCGAGATCGCCTATACGACCAAGCTGCTTACTCATAAAATACAATGTGAAATCATTCTCTTTAGCAGCTTGCGCCATTCTTCTGACATTGTGGGCTATTGTGTCAAGGTCGAGAACATACGTATTGGGAGGAATAAGCCCAGATTGGTGAAGTTTTACTCCCGCTTTAATGAGTTCTGGATTTCTCTTCTTTGTAAGTGAAAGAAACAATGTAGTAGCCTCCTAAACAACAGCGTATAGATTATGTCTTGATGTATACTTACTCTCCTCGCAATGATTCTCGAAGAATACGAATAACAGTCTCTGCTCCAGCCTTCATAGGGTTAATCCGTAAACCATATTCAAGTAATGCGGGTGTACTTTCAAGGAAACTACCAGAAACTCGATAAATCATTGGAACAAGTTCAAAACGTGATTCTGCTCCAATTGGATATGTTGCTGCTCCAAAGGCCTTACTTCGCTCGATTACTTCACGGGCAACTGGCTCTTTCAGTTCAACAATGACATTCTTTGATTGAGAGTTTGTAATATATGCCTCTTTTACTCCATACACTTCACCTTTATTTAACAAGTCACATAGAACTTCAACTTGCTGACTCTGAATAGCTAATGAGACAGGTGCAAAAGGTAGGGATCGAAGTAACTCCATCGCTTCTGGTCCCTGAACTTGACTGCCTCCAGAATAATTTCGCTGTTGAATTGTTTTAATGGCGCTCTTCCCTATCACTACTCCAATTCCTTCAGGTCCAAGTAGCTTAAATCCGGAAAAAGTGGAATAATCAGCGCCAGCCTCTACACCAATTCCATGCATTTTCAATGCACAATAATTATCATCAACAACTACAATCATTTCAGGGTTGATCGTCTTAACTAACTTAATCACTTCTTTAAGACGATAAGTGTCGATTGGTTGCTGCCTTGCATGTTGGATATAGAAAACCTTTGCTTCTGAATGAGGAAGACTTTGTTTAATAGCATCTAAATCATTGAAATTCACTTCTTCCGTTCCTAACCCAAGCATTCGGATCGTTTCTTTAGTCGTCATATAAATAGGTGCAGTGTGAATAATCATAGATTCTCCCGGTTCAAGGAGGGCACTTAAGAGAGATCGAATTGCACCGGTACCCGATCCTCGTACAAGTACTGCCTGATCACCTCCAAAAATACTAGCAAGAACGTTCTCAACTTTCGCAGTTGTTCTAGGTCGTTTATAGATCGGATGCACACCGCGATCGCCATCATGGAACATTTCATTGTCTTTAAATTCCTTTGTGATATAATCCACAATTTCAAATTGTTTATTTGTTGCTTCTGCAAGTGACATCTGAGGTATAACAGATTCCTGGTGTTTCAATGTTATGCAATCCCCTTTCGACTGAAAGCATGAGCAGGATTATCGATTAACATCATTCTGATATCCTCATCAGACAAGCCTGCTACTTTTAAACGAGGAACAAATTCATTGAGAACATAGTCATATCCAATACCTCCGTGCTTATGCCAATGTGACTTTCTAGTTAAATCAGCTGATAATAAAATCTGCGCACCATATCCTCTTTCAAATAGACGACAAATTGTATGAATTCGCTCTTCATCAGGTCGATAATTAATTTTTCCAATCGTATCAAATCCTACAAATGCCCCTGCTTCCACAACAGAAAGTACTCGTTCATCATCTTGATTAAGGTCTTGATGCCCCACAATCAATTGGTTCATTGGCAATCCAAGGGCAGAATAAAGTTCAACTTGCTCGACTCCCATCGTTCCGAGCGTTGTATGTGTGGTGAGCGGAAGCCCCGTTTCCATTGCTGCGATTCCCGCACCAGTTAAGAGCTCTTCTTCAATAGGCTTGATTTCATAGTGACTGCTCCCTATTTCTCCAATAACGCCAGGATATACGTCTGTTCCTTCAATTCCATTCTTTATTTCATCAATCATGTATTGTGCAAACTGATCGCGATTCCACTCAGTCGCTTGGTTTGGAAGGAATGGGTCTTTGTAAAAACCGGTACTTGCGATCAAATGCACTCCTGTCGTTTCGCTTAACTTTCTAAGGAGACTTGCATTTCGACCCATTCCGTCATTCGTAACTTCTATCATCGCCTGCCCACCTGAAGCTTTAAAATAGCGAAGTTCTTCTTCCATTCCGCCTATATCGTCAAGAATAGTGTCAGGATCATTTTTAATTCGTGATAAATCAATACAAAGATGTTCATGAGCGGAACAAATCCCGAGCTCAGTAGGAGCAATTGGTCCTCTAACCGTTTGTATCATCTTATCTCCTCCTTCTACTGTGGTATTTGCATGAGGCCAAGTACGACAAGAACATTCGCCAAGATACCAACTGCTATTGCGCCAATCGGTCCTACTGCCATTCGCACAATTGGACGGCCCGCAATCTCATTTAACAAATAGAACCCTGCAATGATAAAAAATCCAAGCCCTGGAGCAATAGCATTAGCTGCGTTTGCACCACCAATTAAAAGAGCCACTTCTAAAATTCGACTCATCGCTGTACGAATATTTTCTCCTGATTGTCGAACTCCAGGATATTTGTCAAGGAAACGTGCAATCTTACTCAATAACATAACCTCAAGAAAAACAGTAATAATACCAAGGATAGCCGCAACCCATACATTAGGAACAAGCAACCCTACAACGAAAATGATTGTAAACCCAACTGGACTATACACACCTGTTGCAATCGCCGTACTAGCAACAAGTGGAATGAATCCCAGCGCTCGGGCTCCAGCAGCGATGGCAGCATCTGTTACTTTTCCGTCTGCGATTAAATTTAATGATATCGGATCTCCAGCCATAATCAGAAGGTTCGTAGCCGCAGCAATCAGCCCCCCCATAATCATGAAATAAATTACATGCTTTTTAATGCGATTCACTCTCTCGCTAAAAACCGAAGCAAGATCAATACTGCTACCTTCTCCTTCAGGTTTTTGGCGCACAGCATATGTAATTAAGAAAATCATTCCAGTAATGAGAGCCATTCCTTCTTGATTTAACGTAACCGTCGTATCACCAAAAGCCATGGCACCGCTTTCATTTAACCATACAGCTAACTGTCGAATGATAGCTGAAGTGACAAATGTTAGCACACCTTTTTTAACACTGAATTGCAATGCCACTGCTAGAGCTGGAAATGCCATAAAGGTGACAACAACTGGGGATCCCACTTCCCCCATCGCATCTAAGAAATTCAATGGTAGTTTTTCAAATAAGGTGACAAATCCTTCTAGTCCAACTAACAAACCTGCACCATATGCGCCACCAACAATTGCCGCAACAGGCGTACCCCATTTATTTCGCGGGGTAATTAATCCAATGATATCTGTTCCAAGCAGAATGCTATGGATAAGGATAATACTCGCAGTAATGGTAAAAGGAATCCCAAAACCAACTACAAGTCCAAAACTCATAGCAAAGGCAGTTAAACCAAGCTCTTTACGTCCCATTCGCCCTTCAGTATTTTCAGGTACAATTGGTCGTAAGCCGTCATTAAACACAGCTAAATTTAAATTTGCAAGAACAGCTGCCATAGCCCCGATCAAGATGACGAGAACCATTTCCATTTGACGAACCCCCTTCTAAATTAAAGTGCTTTAATTGCTCTCATAATCATTGGAACGACTGTTTCCATATGATCAGCAGTAAAACCAAATGCTTTCTTTCCTTCCTTAACAGCCTGTTGAATTTTCTCTTCACTCGGTTTTCTTCCTGGCATTGAAACAGTTTCACAGCTTGGTTTTCCAATAATAGCAATCGCCATCGCTAACGCACCTCCACCACCAGTGTGACACGCTCCAACATAGTATTCTGCCTGACCTGTTTTCACTGCCATTGCCGCTTCTACATCTGATTTAATAGAAGTTTCCACTCCATTTGGTCCATGTTCCTTCACTAGGGCTTCGACTTCCTTTTTATCTACCTGTCCACCAATAACAATTTTCATGAAAAATCTCCTCCTATTTCATATCTTTAAAAATAGATACATAGTGCATTTTTAAAAAAGCGATCTCAGATTTTGGAATTTCATCACCCCAATTGGATTTAAGCCAATTAATCTCTCTATTCGCTAGATCAATTTGCTCAGATTTCTCAATTTCTGAAAAAAGCTCTTCCGGTGGGCCATCGACTGATTCACCGCGGGACATACGCGTTAAG
Source organism: Pseudalkalibacillus hwajinpoensis (assembly GCF_015234585.1). Lineage (NCBI taxonomy): Bacteria > Bacillati > Bacillota > Bacilli > Caryophanales > Guptibacillaceae > Guptibacillus > Guptibacillus hwajinpoensis. The sequence goes on along the minus strand of NZ_JADFCM010000001.1, from coordinate 555,491 downwards.
GCTGATGCAAGATGAGTAACAAGCATTTCTACTTTATTTTGAGGAAGCGGCCTTTGCGTATGGACACTTAATCTTTGCACCGCTTCCTCAGCGATAGTTGATGCTTCCTCACTAATCACATCGCCAGCTTTCAGAATATCTAGTCGTTCCTTAATCGTTGTCATAAAAACCAACCTCCAATATACAGGATTTAGTATATTAAAATCATAGGGATTCAAAATGAAATCCCGCCTAATATCGAGGATAAATTTCCCCCTTTTCTACTCGAACTTGTAGCTCCTTGACGTTAAATACTGACAGGTCGAGTAGTGCATCTCTAAGTTCTATCCTCTCCCTATTTAAGACCATAGTTGCTTCATTCACCTTCCGACTTAATTCCTGAGCTTTTATCGAACGAAACGATCCTTTGCCCATTCCTTCAGAATGAATAATCTCATCCTTATTCCAAACTGCTGCATCAATTTCATTGTTCTTAAGCATCTCCATCATCTGCATGTAGTTCACTTCAATTAGCTGAACATCAATACCTTCTATTTCATACTCCGTTAGAAGATGCTGATCAGCTGAAGAATAATCAATACCTACCCGCATGCCGTTTTGAATCTGCTCTGTTTTAGAGTCTGAAAAAAAGATTTCATGTCCGGAAACATATGAGTTATTTCCAAATGTTTTTGCCATTTCGATACGAGCGTCATTCCGAACAGCAAGCTCAGCCGCATGCCTTGAAACAATCACAAAATCATATCTTCCAGCTTTCAATGCCTCTATTCTATTCGATGAGCCTCTCATGAAAGCCAAATTAAAAGGTATTTTCATCATTTCAAGCACCTGAACTAAACCAGTAGCAAGGCCTTCATATTTTCGCGAATATGGTAAAGGCATTGCCCCCATCACAGAACCAAGTCCTGCAATATCCCAAAGTAGCTCTCGATCCGTTCTAACAAGAAACGTACCAAGGTGTCCTCTTGCTTCAAGAACAATAGCTCCTATTTCTTCGAGTAGACGTAACGCTCCCTGAATTGTCCCCCTTCCAAGTGATGTTTCTGTAACAAAATCACTTACGCGAGGAATACGGCTTCCTGGCTCGATCGCTATTAGATTAGCTGCAATTCTCCTAGCTGCCAGTCCATTCTTGCTGTATAATTTCTCCCATTTGCCTTCCATATCCTCACCTCAATATACAATTTTTCGTATTTTCACTTTAAAGAATAAAACAAAAATCTGAAAATTTCAACTGATTTCCTAAAAAAGAATGCGCGGTGTAATTAGTCACCTCGCATTCTTACTGTCTTTTTACCTATTCTATGCTAATAAAACTTGTTGATTTCTATAGGTTTGACACCTTCAAATAAAATATTGATTCACTCGACTTTTAGCGTGATATAAGGGTTATAAATAAAATAATAAAGTGAAAGCTAACAAAGCAAAACCGTTCTATATAAATTCTATAATTAAAACAAATTAGAATTAATCACCTTTGGTAAGTAAAAAGCAACATCCGGTACAAATGCAACTACTAGCAGTACTACGAGTACTATAGCTATATATGGCATAACGGCACCTAGTGAACGTTCAACTGGTAATTTTCCAATTTTCGCAGCTAAGAGTAAACATAAACCATATGGGGGCGTCACTAGACCCACAGCTAACGTCATGATTGTAACGATACCTAATAGAATGGGATCAATCTCAAAGCCGATCGCAACTGGCAAGATCACTGGGATAAATAAAATCATTGCTGGTATAGCATCCATGAACGTTCCTACAAAGAGGAAGAATGCAATGATAATTAATAGAAAAACCCATTTACTATCGATGTTATTTGCGAAAAATTGTTCCGCCCATGATGATAATTGGTAGTAACTCATCAATTCTCCTAAAGCATTTGCTGCGGCTAAGGCGAATAAGGATAATGAACTAAGTGTTAACGTATCCACTAAAATCTTAGGGAAATCTTTTATTTTTAATGTCTTGTAATAAAAAAGGCCAATGATGACTGTATAAAGTGAAGCAAATGCCGCTGCTTCAGTCGCTGTGAAAATTCCGGTGATAATCCCACCAATCAGAATCACGGGTGTCATTAGTGCAGGAATTGTGCCAACAAACTGTTTCAAGAAATTTTTCATTGAAGCTTTCTGATATGTGGGATATCCTCTCTTCCTAGCAAGAATATAAACAAGGATCATCATACCGAGTCCTACGAGGATACCAGGGATAATTCCTACTAAGAACAAAGCGCCAACTGATACATTTGTTAGCCCCGCAAAAATGATCATCGGGATACTTGGGGGAATGATAACACCGATTGTAGAAGAGGCCGCTGTAATACCAACAGCTGTTTCAGTGTCATATCCTTGTTTTTTCATATTAGGAATTAGGATTTTACCAACCCCGGCCGTGTCAGCTTGAGCTGCGCCTGAAACCCCTGCAAAGAGCATAGATACGAGAATATTGGCGTGTGCTAATCCACCACGGATGTGCCCGACAATTGCTAGTGCTAAGTCTATTAACTTTTGGGAGATTTGGCCGCTATTCATCAAGTTAGCTGCTAGTATGAAAAGAGGAACGGCTAATAAAACAAACGAATCGAGACCGTTCAGCATTTTAACTGGTACTGTTACTTCAGGAATATAAGGTACGTTCATAATTCCTAGCAGGGCTACAATTCCGATTACGAACGCAATAGGAATACCAAGAAACATCAGGATAATAAAGAGACCAACTAACAGAATACCAATCATTCGGTTACCTCCTTCTTAGAGAAGCTTCTTACGTTACGTAAAATGTGAGCAAACGTATATATCATCATCGTTCCACCCATAATCGGAATTGAAATCCATACATACCCCATTTTTAATTCCGGGATAGAAACCCAGGTATAGTTCCAGAAGTTTTGCACAGCTTCTATTCCTAAATAAAATAAACCTGTACTAAATACTAGAAGAATAAGATCATTAATGAGATATAGGCTGTTCTTACTTTTGCCAGTTAACTTATTCAATAGAAGATCAAATTTAAAATGCTCTCTTCGATTGAGCATGACGGATGCCCCCATAAACACGGCCCAAATAAAGGAATAAGTCGCAACTTCTTCCGTCCAAATAGCTGAAACCCCCATATACCGCGTAATAACCTGGATAATGATCGTGATAAAAAAGACAACTAGAAACAAGACACCAACAGTTAATTGAATTTTCTCAAGCAGCTTAACGAGCACGGCTAACTTCCCCTTTCTACAAGCGTAAGGCTAATGATTAGAATAAGAGCGAAGGTACCGACTATACCCTCGCTTCACTCTTTACTTATTTCAAATCACGAATTTTTTTCAAAAGATCCGTCGCACCAATTTCTTCTGCTGTTTTGTCTTGAATAGGCTTCGCTAATTCAATGAACGGTTTACGATCAATGTCATTTACTTCTGCCCCTTCATCAATAGCTTTTTGTTTGTACTCTTCTTCTTGCTTGTGAAGGACCTCAATCTCTTTCTTTACTGAAGCTTCAGCTGCTTTTAATACGGCATCTTTTTGCTCATCTGTATAAGAATCAAATTTCTTTCCATTAATGAGTAATAAGCGAGTCGTGTAGTCATGCGCTGTTTCTGTGATGTACTTTCCATTTTCAGTTTTATGGTGATTTTGTTGAACGAAGTATGGATAAGCGTTCTCAGAGGCATCAACGACACCTTGTTGTAACGCTTGATATAACTCTCCCCATGCTACCGATGTTGGTACGGCTCCAGTTTCTTCCCAATACTCTGCAATAGCACCAGAAGTTTGCGTCCGGAATTTCATCCCCTCAATATCCTTTATGGAATTCAATGGCTCTTTCCCATAGTAATGACGAACTCCAGCTGTCCAATAGCCCAAAACTTTGAATGTATTATCAGACTTCTCATTAATCGTTTCAGCAATTTGATCGCCAACTTCTCCCTCAACTGCTTTCTCCCAATGGTCATAACTATCAAATACGTAAGGCATAGCGAATAGATCAATTTCTTTAATACCTGTTTTCGACATAAAACCTGGAGACACAAGAACAACATCAGCGCCGCCAAGCTTAAGCTTTTCCACAAGTTCTGATTCACTTGTGCCCAGAGTTCCCGCATGTACTTCTACTTCAATATTGCCGTCTCCATTTTCTTCAGCTACTTTTTTAAATTCCTTCATCCCATATTGGTAAGGATTTTCAGGCGAAGTTTGGTTATGTGCTGCAATGATTTTAATCTTGCCATTTTCGTTTGCTCCAGCATTTTCATTGTTACCGCAACCCGTCAAAAAACCTAGAGATAAAATCATAACGAACAATAATGTAGATACATATTTCATAAAATCTCCCCCTTTATTTTCTGAATCCGCTTTCAAATAATGAAGTATGATTTGCTCCTCTTAGCTTTTCAACATATTGACTTGCCAATTCTTTTAAACTATTGAAATCGTCTTCTGACGTTAGATGATCAAATTGAACAAGTTGGCCTCCAATCCCAACAACCTTAGCTCCAGCTTGGAAATAATCAAGCATATTTTCCTTATCAATTCCACCAGTTGCCATTATTTCAATTTGAGGTAGAGGACCGAGAATATTTTTTATATAACGAGCGCCCATTGTGTCCGCCGGAAAAACTTTTACCATATCAGCGCCTGATTCATAAGCTGTCACCATTTCCGTTGGGGTCAAGGCACCTATAATGCATGGGACTCCATATCTTTTCGCCACTTTAACTGTATTTAGATTCACCGTAGGAGAAACAATAAAATGGGCCCCTGCCATAATAACTGCTCTGGCTGTTTCACCATCGAGCACAGTTCCTGCACCTATTAATAACCCATCAAAACTATCTCTAACTTTCTAAATCAACGTTTCAACCTCTGGTGTTTCAGCTGTAATCTCGATTGCTTTAATACCACCCTCATATAAAGCTTGAGCAATTGGTAAGATATTTTTTTGATTTGCTTTACGGATGACAGGAATAATTTTTGCCTCCTGTACTTTTAGCAGGTTAGCCATTTAGTACACCTCTATTCCATATTTGCGTGTTTGGAAGTCATTCTTTCGTTATCCGTTTGCTTTGATTGATTAATTGTGTAGATGATAATAGCGTCTAGGAGGAGGTGCAGCGATTGATCAAATTGGTTTCCAAGCGGCTGAATCGTACTAGGCTCTTCTGGTAATCTCTTTTTAGTTGCTGCAGGAACGACTAACAAATGATCACTTATTCCAGCAAGCCTAGAGCTGCCATTCGTTGTAACCGCTGAAATACATGCTCCTATTTCTTTTGCTTTTTCCGCATAAAAACATATAGACTGAGTTGAACCTGATCCAGAGATAGCGATTAACAAATCGCCAGTTTCGATATTCGGAGTAACCGTTTCCCCTGTAACATATACCTCATATCCACCATGCATTAATCGCATAGCAAATGCTTTTCCCACTAGTCCAGAACGTCCCTCACCAGTCACAAAAATTCTTTTAGCTTCTTCTATATGAGTTGAAAGCTGCTTCGCTTGATCTTCGTTCACTTCTGATAACACCTGATTAACTTCATTAACTACAGTGTGAATGACTTTTTTCATATTCCTTGATCGCCTCCTTAATTTGTGCAGCCGCTTGTTTACGGTTATCCTGCTTCGTAATGCCTCCCCCAACGATTAAAGTATCGGGAGCGTAAGAAAGAATTGATGACAGAGAATCAAGGTTGATTCCACCTGCTACAGCAATTTCTATACCTGAGGATTCGCTTACAAGTTCAAAGAGATCACCGGTGATATTTCCTTTTTTCTGCATATCTTTACCAAAATGTAGGCTAATGAGATCGACTCCAAGGTTTTGGAGCTGATTGATGCGCAATTTATTAGTAACGCCCAGTAAATCAACCATTACTCTGCCTTTATGCTCTAAGGCTACGTCTAACATATCGGAAATCGTTTGATCTGCTGCGAAAGCCATGACAGTCGTAATATCGGCCCCAGCTTCAAAAGCCTGAGCAGCTTCAAATTTGCCCGCATCACATGTTTTCATATCTGTTACAATGATTGATTCAGGAAAGGACTCTCTAATTTCCGTTACAATTGACATTCCGTATTCTTTGATAACACCAGTTCCAATCTCAATCCAGTCGATGGAATCATATGTCTCTCCTAAAATGTCTAAACACTCTTCACGGGATAGCCTGTCCAATGCTAATTGAAGTTTCATCTATCTCACCTCTCAATAATTTCTCTTTCTCCAAGCTGTGTAAGAACTTCACTTAGTTCTGGCAACCCTTCATTATCTCCATAAACGCTCACTACCATAGAACCAATTGCATTTGAGAACTTAAGAGTTCTTTCAAGAGTCCAGCCATTTAGTAATCCATAAACAAACCCTGCATCAAACCCGTCTCCTGCTCCTACCGTATCGACCACTTTTTTTGGAGGTATTGCTGGCGCATGAATAAGTTCACCATTTTTATAAGCACTTGCTCCATCCTCACCTTTTTTTATCGCTATTGTTGAAATACCGTATCTTTGACAAGCTTGCGCAATTTGTTCAGGGTCATGAACTCCAAAAAGTAATTCAGCTTCATCTTCACCAGTAAGCAGTACGTCTACATATGGAAGGAGTTCTGTTAAGCCGTACTTAGCTTCTTCGGGAGACCACAATTTCAATCGTATATTAGGGTCGAAAGTGACCATCGCTCCGTTATCTTTTGCTATCGTAGCAGCTTTTTGGAGAAGTGAAATATTCTTATCCGGATTAATTGCAGCAAAAACGCCTGTTATATGTAACACCTTGCAACGTCTCAGCATAGCTTCATCAAGGGTAGCCTCTGTCAGTGCCTCCGTAGGTGATTGATGACGATAATAGAACGTTTGACCATTACCGTCTTCTCTAATCTCCTTGAAATTCAACGAGGTTGAATATCGATCGAGCAACTGCACTTCTGAAACATCGATTCCCTCACCTCTAGCAAAATTACGAATATATTTTCCAAACTCGTCATTCCCTAACCTACTAATCCATCCTGTTTGTAACCCGAGCCTTGCACATCCAACAGCGAAATTAAATTCAGCTCCACCTGCTTTTCTTTCAAAATTGGAAGCATACCGCATTGGACCATGATGTGAAGGATCAAATGTGATCATCGCATCTCCAATCGTAACAACATCTTTTTTCATGCCCGATCTCCCTTCCATTTAGTTAACTGATTCTCTTATCATCAATTTTGGTTCAAAACGATACTCTGGCTGATCATTTATTCTTGTCGTTTTATTAATTTTATCCAACAAAATCTCGGCTGCCATTTTACCCATTTTAAAAGTAGGCTGCGCAACTGCCGTGATGGGAGGAGTAAAGAAACTCGCATACGGTACATCATCAATTCCGATAACAGATAAGTCCTCAGGAATGCGCAAAGATTGTTGCTTGGCAAAACGAAGCACTTCTTTTAGTACAAAATCATTTCCTGCAATAATACAATCTGGAGGTGAAGGAAGTGCTAACATCTTTTCAAGTGATGAAGCAATCAAATCTGGATCAACACATTGGATATAATCTTCTTTTAATTCAATGTTTCGTTCAATCAGAGCTTCCTTATAACCTTCTACTCTCTCATACCGTGAAGAGATGTTATCTATAAAAGATGTAGTCATAATGGCAATACGCTTATGCCCTTTACGAACAAAATGTTCAACAGCTAATTCGGAAGCTTTTTCATTGTTGAGCATTATAGAGGATGCTGGAATATCTGGAACTAAACGATCTAGAAAAACGAGCGGATATTCTTCATCCAACATTTGTTTGTAGAGTTCACGGTTGTTACCCGTTGGAAAGATAATCAATCCGTCCACCTGTTTGGCACGAAGCATTTCAATGTAACGCTTTTCTTTAACTGGATCATCATCAGCATTACAAATAATTGTATGAAAACCTTTTTCATGACACAAATCTTCTACTGCTCTACTCACTTCTGTTGAAAAAGTATGGAGAATATTAGCAACAATGACTCCAATTGTTTTCGTAGATTTTTGTTTCAAGCTCCTGGCTACAATGTTAGGTTGATAACCAAGCTCTTTAATCGCTTCTTCAATTCTTACTTTCGTTTTTTCACTCATATAGTCATATCGTTTGTTTAAATATTGCGAAACGGTGCTCTTCGATACTTGTGCTTTTTTTGCAACGTCTGCCATAGTTACAGTTCTCATAAATCATTCTCCACATCTAAAGTGATTTTACTAAACCGATTTAGTAAATCGATTTAGTTGTATTATAAAGGGGGTGTAAGCGTTTTACAACCCTTGATTTTAAAATCGACAGATTATTTAGTCATTACTGCGGTTACGGTACAAAAGAGAAGGTAAAAATAAAAGAGTGGGGAAGACATTTGTCTTCGCCACTCCTCTACGCCCTCACATCCCAACAAACTCCTTCTTCCTCTCTCGAAACACCGTCCAATTCTTAAATCCAATCTCCTTCAGCTTTGTTCGAACTTCTTCAAATTCTTCTCCAACGCGTGAAGGCCAATGAGCGTCAGATCCGAAAGTAACTCCAACACCATAATGGCAGGCCATTTCGAGCATGTCATTCGCGGGATACCAGCCGCCGCAGTCTTTATGCTTACCAGATGTGTTGATTTCAATCGTTGACTCAAGCTCTCCGAGTCGCTTCAATGCTTTTTCGACTTCAGGTGTTTGGACGTTTGCGAAGTCTGGATAAAATCCCTTCATGGCATCAATATGGGCTAGAATATCGAAGATGCCGCTTTCAGCTGATTCTACGATTAGCTTGTAATAATGCTCTTTTTCTTTGCGTATGTCTTCTTCAATTAAATTTTCCCATCGACTTTTATCAAAGATGTTAGTTCCATTACTAAAATGAACAGAGCCAATTATGTAGTCAAACGGGTACTGATCATAAATGCTTTTATATAACGGGTAATGGTCTCGAAAAAAGTCAGATTCAACACCAAGCAAAACGTCAATCTTGCCACGGTACTTTTCCTTAAGCGAGAGCACTTCTTCTACATAAGAAGCGAACTCACTCTTGGCCATAGCAATGCGAGGCAACGCTCGATCCTTCTCACTTGCAAAAAACGGTGAATGATCAGAAATTCCGATCATCTGCAAATCATTTTGGATTGCTGCTTTTATGTAATCTTCAATTCCTGCTTCTGCATGACCACATCGTTCATGGTGCGTATGGTAATCAAATTTCATCGTACCGCTCCTTCCCAATACTTGTAAGTCGTAATATCGTTATCCTACCATATTTGTCTTATAAGAGTTGACTTTCACGCAATGTATTTACAGAAAATTCATACTCATGATCTATATTTTTGAAAATTCTCACATAATTAAATTGACATCATTTTCACAATTCAGTAAAGTGAAAACATAATGAAGAACACCGTTCCTTATTAAGGAACAAGAAGGAGGCAGTTTATGCAATCACAATTGGATGTCGTCACACTCGGTGAAACCATGGTTCTTTTTGATGCCGCTTCTACCGGCCCTCTTCGATATACGAATCAGTTTAACAAGCGAATCGGCGGGGCTGAATCAAACGTAGCGATCGGTCTTTCAAAGCTTGGTCACTCTGTAGGCTGGATCAGTAAGCTGGGCGATGAAGAATTAGGTCATTTTACATTAAATGCCATTCGTGGCGAAGGGGTCGATACAACGAATGTCCTTATGGACCCTGAAGAACAAACGGGCTTATATGTTAAAGAAAAGCGAACAGATCGCAATCAAGTTTACTATTACCGCAGTGGTTCCGCTGCAAGCACTATGACTACAGCAGACATCAACTGGGACTACATAAAAAGGGCGAGAATCGTTCACTTAACTGGCATTACTCCTCTGTTGAGTGAATCTTGTTATGAGCTAGTGAATGAGGTTTTCCACTTTGCTAAAAAACATGAAATTAAGGTTTCATTTGATCCTAATATTCGAATAAAACTGCTGAAGAATATTCCAAATGGACAAGAAAAATTGCTAGACCTCGCAAGACAAGCGGATATTCTTCTTCCAGGACTAGACGAAGCTGAACAATTGATAGGTACAAGTGATCCTGATGAAATCATTTCATTTTTTCTAGCCTCTGGCGTTCAGAAAATCGCGATAAAAAACGGAGCAATTGGGACTACCTTTGCCACAGCAAATGGTGAGAATGGATTTGTGAAAAGCTATCCTGTCTCTAAAGTGAATGATCCCATTGGAGCAGGAGATGGTTTTGCTGCAGGAGTTCTCTCTGGCCTTCTGAAGGGGAAAACATTTCAAGAATCTGTTGATCTTGGCTCATTAATTGGTTCCATCATTGTTTCTGTATTTGGCGATATTGAAGGGCTTCCAACGATTCAAGAAATTGAATCTTTAAATGCAACGAAACAGGATGTATTAAGATAAAAGGAGTGGGAGAATGAAACAGGCGATCTTAACAAAAATGATGGACGGTGGTGTTGTAGCCGTCGTTCGAAAAATTGACCGAGATAAAGTGATGCAAGTGATTGAAGCAATTGTAGATGGTGGTATTAGTGGAATTGAAATCACACTTGATTCTGATGGGGCACTTGATATGATTCGCGAAGCAAATCTTGCATTTAAAGGTCAGGCAGTTGTTGGGGCAGGTACGGTTCTTGATGCGCAATCAGCAAACATGGCGATTCACGCTGGTGCCGAATTCATTTTCTCTCCAACAATGAATACAGAAACCATTTTGACCGCTAATCGATATGGTAAAATTGTGATACCAGGTGTATTCACGCCGACAGAAATACTGCAAGCCCAACAAGCTGGGGCAGATCTTGTGAAAATTTTCCCTGCAAGCGTACTTGGACCAACCTTCATTAAAGATGTGAAAGGCCCTCTCGCTCACGTGAACATGATGCCAACCGGCGGAGTAAGTCTTTCAAATACAGCGGAATATATACGAGCTGGGGCAGCTGCCGTAGGTGTTGGTGGCTCCCTATTACGAAAAGATTTAATCGCAGAAAAGCGATACAGCGAACTACAATCCCTCGCAAAGCAATATTGTGATGAAGTACAAAAAGGCCGACATGCCCTTGTCAATTCGAATTAAATCGTTCTGATTGTCGTGATCGGTCTAGGAAAGGAAGATGTTATGATTCAGTCTGTCGATCGATCACTTCAAATTTTAGAACTATTGAAAGAAAAACCAGAAGGAATGGGCATTACAGAGCTCGCTAACAAGCTTGATGTGGCAAAAAGCACGATTCATCGACTTGTTTCTACCCTTGAGTCACACCAATATATCCAGCGCTCGGCTGATCAAACATCTTATCGACTTGGGTTGAAATTCATTGAGATGTACCATGTGGTTGTCGATGAGTTAAATATTTTAGAAGTCGCGCGGAATGTTCTTGAAGAATTAAGTGAACGAACTTCAAAAATCGCTCACCTTGTTATGATCGAAGAAGATCATCAAGTCATTTATCTTGATAAAGTGGAAACACAGTCCACGATTCGGATATACTCTCGTACTGGGCGAAAAGCTCCGCTTCATTGCACAGGTGTAGGGAAAGCGATCTTAGCATATTCGAGTGATAAGCAACTAAACGATTTCCTTTCAACTAAAGAGTTATTTAAGCTAACAGATCGGACCATCACGGACGCTACAGAATTTCAAAACGAATTAGAAAAAGTTCGTCAAAATGGCTTCGCTATTGACGACGAAGAACACGAAGAAGGCATTCGCTGCATCGCTGTTCCGATCTTTGACCATCTCGGAAGTGCAACGTACGCGATCAGCATTACAGGCACCGTTCCTCAAATGTCAGAAGAACGCTTAGCTGAATATTTACCCATTCTGAAACAAGCCGGGAAAGAAATATCGAGAAGACTCGGGTATAAAGGAAGCCGATAGGAGTTGTCCTATCGGCTTTTGATGGTGCCTGTCACCCGCGGTTTATGTCGAATCCCCCTCTCCCCTTACTATCCAACCTTTCTCCCATGTCCATCGGTCTGTTTTTAGTAAATTCTGATATTTTTTATTCAATCCGTTTACTATCCTCAGTTCCTTATGTATACTAAAATCGAAACGTTTCACTAATTTTGAAAGGAAGTGGATTCATGAGAAAATTTCTTTTGTTTTTTCTTGTAGCAGCCATTGTTTTAACCGGATCCTTGCCAGTCGCTAATGCTGAAAGTTCTACCAAAGGAAAGAAGCATGCCTTTTCCAAACAATTGAAAGCGATTTCAAAGAAGACGTATCGGTACTTTGAAGATTTCACGGATGAAAAGACTGGATTAACGTATGATGCCGTTCGAATGAAGAATGGTGAAAAGACAGTACAAGACTTTACATCACCAACAAACATCGGCATGTATTTCATGAGTACAGTATCTGCTCAAGAAATTGGGATAATTTCAAGAGATGAAGCAGTCCACAGGATTCAAACTACACTTCAAACATTAGAAGAACTCGAGACGTGGAATGGTTTATATTATAACTGGTACTTCACTAAGGATGGTTCACTTATGACCGACTGGGGTGAGTTCATCTCAACCGTTGATAACGGCTGGCTATCCGCAGGTTTAATCGTAGCCGGACAAGCTTATCCTGAGTTAAATGATCAAACAAGTGAATTAGTGGAAGCGATGGACTATTCTAAGCTCTACGATTCAGAGGTTGGCCAAATGCGCGGAGGGTACGATGTAGCAACTGAAAGCGTTACAGAGCATCACTACGGAGCGTTTTATACAGAACCACGCCTTGCGAGCTATATCTCGATTGGTAAAGGAGACGTTCCTGTAGAACATTGGTGGAAAATGTATCGGACAATGCCTGCAAGCTGGGACTGGCAATCTCAAGTACCAGAAGGATATACCAAAACATATGATGGCATTGATGTATTTGAAGGTCACTATACATACAATGACCAAAAGTATGTACCAAGTTGGGGAGGTAGTATGTTTGAAGCCTTAATGCCGGGTCTTGTCTTGAAAGAAAAGGAACTTGGTCAAAACGCACTTGGGTTAAATAATCAAAAGCATGTTGATATCCAAATCGAATATGCAAAAGAAGAGCTTGGCTATCCTGCATGGGGATTATCTCCTGCCGCAACTCCTGACGACTATTCCGAATTTGGCGCAACTCCTCTTGGTATGGACGGTTATAGTGCAGAAGGAGCAATTGTAACACCACATGCGTCTTTCCTTGCATTAGAGTACGCACCTAAAGAAGTGTACAAGAACTTAAAAACACTTAAAGACTTTGGTACTTACGGGAAATACGGCTTTTATGATTCAGTTAATGTCCTAACTGGAGAAGTAACAGAAGCGTACCTCGCGCTTGATCAAGGAATGTCTATGGTTGCGATCGCAAACTACCTGGAAGATGGCATTATTAAGGATTACTTCCATGAAGATGACATTGGCGAAAGACCAGAAGATTTATTAATAAAAGAGAATTTCTCAATTAAATAAGGTAAAAATAAACCGGGATATCGAAACGTATCGATATCCCGGTTTCATTATTTTATTCCACAATTACCTCAAATGTTACATCATAACCAAATTTCAATAGTGTTCATGCCGCTATTCAAATACTTTTCTGCAACTGCCTTTCGAACAACCATTCCACCCTCACGATAACGATTAGAGCTAAGAGCTGTTTCAACGCGCTCACCGTTTATATGAACTTTTCTTTCTTCATTTGTTAGATGATACTGAAAAGTAACGTCCATCCCCCAGAACTGATAGTCTAATCGAAGGCCATCTAGTCTAGTAGGAAGGATAGGGTCAAGCACCATGTTTCCTTCTTCCTGGCGGATGCCAAGTGCATTTGTTACAAGCTGATTCATATAAATTCCTGGTCCACTTGAATAAATCCGCCAACCGCCTTTCACCGGAACTGATCCGCTTTTAAGATCATCAAACCGATTCTGCGCCTCGTAACGCGTATTGAATTTCCCATCTGAACTACTGAAGTAGGCATTACTTTGTCGTTTCTCTGCGTTTGACACCACATCCGTAATACCAACCGGATTAATAACTTGTAGCCCCTTCCAAACTTCTTCCCTTTGGCCAAGTTTCGCCATTGCCTCAATAAAACGAATATGTGCATGAACATATTGAAGTCCAATTTCTCTTCCAAAGTTCGCTGCTTGCTCCGCTCTTTTGAAATGAGTACTCACTCCACCTTTATAATTCGCAGGCTTATCCATTAATCGAACACCATCCGGGCATGCGAGCTTTTCTTTAATAATCTGGTAATGATCTCCTGCTTCCTCTGCAGATAAAAGCTCACTGATCATGCCTCTAATCATCGGTAATAAACGATAATGGATACCTGTCTTCTTATCCTCTGGATGAAGCATCTTTTCAGGACGCTTTTGATCTTCCATATACAAAAACCCTGGAAGAACTCCTGTATCGAGGAGAAATTTCTGATAGTCGCGTTCAATTCCAAGTGCAAGCTCCTGAAGATCCTTTTTCCATTCAGGTTCTACTAGTGCATCTGCAAACTTACGCACAGCCTGGTAAGTCAGCGCAACCGTCCAGCTACTCACCATGTATTTTTTTAATTGAGCGTTCGCAGGCTGAAGGGTATCATCCCAATCCCCATCACCATAAGAAGAAAGGAAGGTATCGTTGAGAAAATGTCGTTTCACATACTCAAGCTGTTTTTTAATATGATCCTTTAATGAATGTTTCTTTTCGCTAAATGTAAAATCTTCTCGCAGGGTATATGGTAATTCCATAGCTAAAATCGTATGATCACCTGTTACAGCAAGGTAGTCAGCGACGACTTTTAGCGGCCAAATCACAACATCCCCATGACTTTCCTCCTGCTGAACAGCCCCATACTCATCAAACATAAACCACTGTGGCCAGTTACCTTCATCTTCATATTGATGAGCGTATACTGTTTGAATGATTTCTTTCACAGAGTCATAATTCTGCGTCGCCATGAAATATTCAGTTGGCCCCTGGCAAACATCTCGTGTTCCCCAAGCTGCCCCAATCGATTGCTCAAGACCTCTTGGAACAGAATAATGCACAAGCATATTGTGCGTGTACCACCAAGCAAGTGCGTTCATTCTGTCTAACTCGGCATTCTTTTCTTTATGACTGAGATGAAACTGATTCATAACCTTTCCTAAATAGTCCCGGTAGCGTTTAATTTCAGCACTTGCTTCTCGTTCAGAGAGAGCATACTCCCCATCACGTGTCCCCTGTATATGTAATGAGAACTGTTGTGTAGATTGAATTTGAAGCACAACAAGCGAAGCATCCCCTTCTTCAATAGGATGAACGAGTAGACGCTCATCTCCCACTTCTATATCAGTACCGGAGACGGATAACTGATAAGTGAGGTTAGGATTGACCTTTGTACTTTCGGAACTATGTGGTCGGAACGTTAAAACACGACCTTTCTGCTCCACATCATAGACTTCTTCATATTCATGGTTAGCCATTGAGATTTGATTCGTAACCAAATAGCGATATTCTTTACCACTTTTCGAACTCACATCTAACTGCACTTGCTGAGAATCAACGGTTGTAAAATTTGTGATGATAATAGTGTCGTTCTCAAATTTGTAATACCAGCGCGCGTAATTAAATCCCATTTCAAATAATGAAGGCATTGTTAAAAGTCGATAGGTTCCTTCGTATTCCACATACAATCTCTGGCCCGACGTTTTTAGAACATTAAGGGGATTACGCTGATTGCTTATCATCTTATGAAACGATGTATTTCCTAAAGAAATTTGGGAATTGAAGACACCATACATATAGGACGTTGTCGAAATAACATTCCGATTCAATCGATCATTTTCCCCAGACATCAAAATATGCCCATGTGGCCGTTCGACTAGAAGTTCTTTTTGCTTTAATACGACGTGCTCATACGTATCGGTGAAAAAAGATAGTAGCTCCCCATTCTCACGCTCTTCTTGTTGACGATTAGGGAATAGCTCTATGATATCTTCCTCTGTCATATCAAGAGATTGAATAGGCTGTCCGACATGATGCTGCACTCGTTCTTGTGCTTTTTCTAGGTGTGGGTCCAATTTAATCGAATCCCAAGAAGCGATAATGTTATCTCGACTAACAGGCTTTGAAGTCGAATGAGGATGATCATTTTGAAATAGTCCATAAAAAGTGAATTCTTTTTCTCCATTTAACTTCACGCGATCTGTTTGAAGAGCTGTATAGGCGAATTCATATTGATAGATTTCATTTGCTAGCGACTCTTCCTTCAACCTTTCTGGTTCATTTGTTTCCTTATAAGATAACCCGAAGAACTGAAAACCATCTGTAGAATAGCCTTTTGTATTCCCGAGAGAACCTTGTTGAAGGTAAGGAAATCCCCCCTGCTGTGGTTGATTTTGACGTGTACAAACGATGTAACCATCCTCTTCAAAAACGGTATGATCCATATACTGAGACGTGTATGCTTCATTTGTTCGAACACCGCCTTTTTCAGCAAGTCCAAGATCCTGTCCGTATACAACGTCTACTTCAACATCGTTTCCTTCAAGCGTGACGTTCCAGAACCAAAGATTCTGTTCCGTAAGATGAAAAGTAACGGTATAGTGCACATCCGCAACTTTCCCTCTCCAAATTGCCTCAGACGTTCCAAATTGAAAAGTACTATTGGATTTAGTTCCGATTAAAGGGTATGCGCTAATCTCTTCATTCGTAAACACTCGTAAATATAAATTATTTAATGCACCATCAATAGCATTCGATAGCACTTGATTGATCATAATATTTCCCGTCGTTAATTCATAAAGATCTCCACTTTTTAGAAAAATGGCTTCCATGTCTCCAGCTCGTAAACATGCTTTTCCTCGATCGATCATTATCACTCGAGCCCCACTCCTTTACTTCACTAATTTAAATGGCAATTCTTGAACGTCATAACTGTTAGAACCAACAAAAGCAATATAATTCCCTGGATCGCTTTCAAAAGATAAATCACTATGATGATAACGAAGTTGCGTCTCTGTTATTGTAAAAACAACTTCCTTTGTCTCTCCGGGTCGTAACGTGATTTTCTTAAAATCTTTCAGTTCTTTCATTGGTCGTACAACCTCTCCAGCGATATCTCTTACATATAGCTGAACGACTTCCTCACCTTCATATGACCCAACATTTTCAACAGTCACGTGAACGACTAAATCTTCTTCACTCATAATAGAATCGGATAGTGTCGCATTACGGTAAGTAAAGTCTGTATAGCTTAATCCAAAACCAAACGGAAATACCGGTTCATTCGGAATATCAAGATATTGCGACACATAGCGAACTTGCGCATCCGGCGCATCTTTCGGACGTCCCGTGTTAAAGTGATTGTAGTAAACAGGTACCTGTCCAACTGAATGTGGAAACGACATCGCTAACCGTCCAGAAGGATTCGCATCTCCGTAAAGAAGATCAGCAACTGCCGCCCCTCCTTCAGTTCCTGGATACCACGCCTCAAGTAACGCATCAGCTTCCTCAACAACACCGTGAAGATCAAGCGGCCGTCCATTAAAGAGCACAGCAACGATAGGTTTATTCAGCTTCTTCATTTCAGCAATGAGCTCAAGCTGAACCTTTGGAAGACGAATATCGCTTCGACAACCTGCTTCACCACTCATATCTGAATCCTCTCCAAGGGCGAGCACAATCACATCTGCATCCTTTGCAACCTCAACCGCTTCTTTTAACGTTTCTTTTGAGCCATTTTCGATATCGCAGCCTTTAGCAACGTGCAAAAGAGAAGAGTTTATTTTTGATAACAATCCTTCTTTTAAAAGAACGGCTTCATCTCCTGATCCTAACCAAGACCACGGGCCAAGAATGTCATTACTTTCTCCAAATGGTCCGATAAGCGCTACTTTCTGCTCTTTCTTTAGAGGAAGCACAGAATCATTTTTTAACAGCACGCTTGATTTCTGAGCAAGCTTTCTTGCCACTTGCCGATGTTCTTTGCATAAAACAACTTCTCTTTCCCGTTCAACATCAGCACCTCTGAATGGATTTTCAAACAATCCGAGCTTCTCCTTCAGCTCTAGAATTCGAAGTACAGCTTCATCAATGACCTCTTCATCTATAGCGCCTTCTTTGACAAGCGCTGGTAAGTGGTGAACATAAGTTGAGGTCATCATCTCAATATCCACTCCTGCAGCAATCGATTTTAATGCAGCTTCTCGCTCATCTTCCGCAACACCATGAGGAATGAGCTCCTTCACGGCCCCCCAGTCAGAGATCACGACACCATCAAACCCCCATTCTTTACGTAATAAATCGCGCATTAACCGCTTATTCCCACTTGCCGGGATGCCATCGACCGTATTAAATGCCGTCATTACCATTTCACAACCCTCATCAAGGGCAGCTTTGTACGCAGGTAAATAATTTTCGCGAAGCTCTCGTTCTGATAAATCAACATAGTTATAATCACGACCGCCTTCAACGGCACCATATGCAGCGAAATGCTTCACACAAGCGGCAACTCGTTCAGCATCGTTTCTCAAATCTTCTCCCTGAAAACCTCTCACAAAAGCCCGTGCATATTCACTATTTAAATGCGGATCTTCTCCAGTCGACTCCATCACTCGTCCCCACCTTGGGTCTCGAACAAGATCAACCATCGGAGCAAAGGTTACGTGAATGCCCGAAACGCCCGCTTCCCGAGCTGCCACTTTTGCGCTTTCTTCTGCAAGGTTCAGATCCCATGAGCATCCAATGGCAAGTGGAACCGGAAAAATCGTTTTATAGCCATGAACGATATCAGACATAAAAAGAAGAGGAATCCCTAGTCTACTTTCTTTAAGATAAGTCTTCTGGATATTGCGGATATTTTCCGCTCCGGATGCTCCGAGAACAGAACCACTATGACGGACCTGTACTTCATCAAGGTTTAGTTGTTCTAATGGACCCGTTATCTCCCCAGCTTCTTTCGCCCCTTTAAAGAAAGGCGTTGCGAGCTGCATCAACTGAGCTGTTTTTTCATGTATCGTCATTTGACTAAGTAAGTTCTTCAATTCATTAGGTTTCATTTCTTTCCTCCTCATCTTTTATCGAAACGTTTCAATTTTATCTTAGTTGAATTATAAGCATGTCTAAAATAATTAGTCAAAGAGTGATTTCATTAAATTTCTTCATAAAACCATATTAGTAAAGCTTCTAATCACCGTTTTCAAATAATTTTAACAAAAGTGTTGAAAGCGGATACACATTTGATTATAATCGAAATATCGAAACGTTTCAATAAAGTTTGTATGTCAGTCGCAAGTTAGTAGGCATGGAAAATAGAGTGAAAAAGGAGATGGATTGCATGAAGAAGAAAACCGCAGCACTATTGGCTACGTTCTTACTTACAATTTCAATGGTTCTTGGAGCTTGTTCAAACGATGACAGTAGTTCAAGTGATGGCAAAAAGGAAATTACGGTATGGGCAATGGGTGAAGAAGGAAAAAAACTTAGTGATCTCAGTGATAAATTCGAGGAAGAAAATCCCGACATAAAAGTAAAGGTTCAGGCCATCCCCTGGGAAAACGCCCATGATAAGCTGCTAACAGCTGTCGCTTCCCAAAAAGGACCAGACATTGTTCAATTAGGAACAACCTGGGTACCTGAATTCGCAGATGCCGGTGCTTTACTTGATCTTTCTCCTTATCTTGAAGACTACCCTGAATTTAAGCCAGAAAATTATTTCGAGGGTGCTGCTGATTCCATGACATTCGATGATCAAGTCATTGGCGTTCCTTGGTACGTTGAAACACGCGTCCTCTATTATCGTACAGATTTATTGAAAGAAGCTGGTTTTGAAGAACCTCCTGCAACGTGGGATGAACTGAAAGACGCAGCAACAAAGCTTTCCGATCGTGGAGACGACTACTATGGACTTGATATTGATATGAACGATCAAATCACCCCATTTATTTTTGCATGGCAAAATGGATACGAGATGGACGTTGAGAACAAAGATCTAAACTTCGACAGTCCAGAATTCCGCGAAGCAATGAAGTACTATAACAGCTACTTTAAAGAAGGACTCAGTCAAACAGCTGAAGGCGTTGATATTGTTCAGGCCTTCAAAGATGACAAGAAACCAATGTTTTTCAGCGGGCCATGGATGATTAACATTTTGAACGACCAGGCTCCAGATCTTGAAGGCAAATGGGATGTAGCCGTTATGCCTGAGAAGGAAACAAATACATCGAGTATCGGAGGATCGAACTTCTCTATCTTCCATAACTCTGAAAACGTGGACGAAGCGCTAAAATATCTTTCCTATATGAACGATGTGGATACACAATTGGAATGGCTTGATGTTTCGAACACTCTTCCATCTCGAGTGGAAGCTTGGGAAGACCCTGCTTTAAGCGATAACGAAATGTACGCCACGCTAGGTGAGCAGCTTGAGAATACAGAAGGTGCTCCACAAATGAAGGAATTTGAAGCAATGGCTCAGGAACTACTAGCCTCAATTGAACGAATTAATGTTGGCGGTGCTAATGTAGATAAAGAGCTTGATGAATTTAGCAAAAAAGCAAATGAAATGCTAGAAGACTAATCACTGACGGAGTTACAGGCGTATATCGTCTGAACTCCGTTTTATCGAAAGAAAAGCGCTCTTCAGATAGGTGGGATAACATGCGCAGTATACTAAGAAATGCCTTTCAAGCAAGACATGGACTAATGTTCATCGCCCCTGCAGTTCTCATATTAATTGTCTTCAGTATTGTTCCGATTCTCATCGCATTTTTTATCAGCTTCACGGATCTGAACCTTAAAGGGCTTGCTGACTGGTCAAATATTAGCTTTATTGGATTCGAAAACTACGTGGATCTTTTCTCAGACGATCTGTTTCATAAATCTGTTTTTAACACGATTTTCTATGTGTTAATTGGGGTACCACTCGTCATTTTCTTCTCTCTCGGTATCGCCCTTCTATTAAACTACGGAACATCAAAACTGTTTACGTTCTTTCGGGCAGTCTATTACATGCCATCCATTACTAATATTATTGCGATCGCAGTCGTATGGGGCTACCTCTACAATACCGAGTACGGGCTCTTTAACTATATCCTTTCGTTGCTCTCTGTCGATTCAATTCCATGGTTAACAGAACCTACGATTGCAAAACTATCACTTATTATTCTTGCCGTCTGGAAAGGAATCGGGATTAACATGATCATCTTTCTTGCCGCTCTTCAAGGCATACCAAAATCTTATTATGAAGCGGCACAAATTGACGGCGCCAATCGGATTCAGGTGTTATTCAATGTCACCATTCCTTTACTGCGATACGCCACATTCTTTGTGACCGTAACAACACTAATAGGTTGGATGCAATTTTTCGAAGAGCCGTTCGTCATGACCGATGGTGGCCCGCTAGATGGAACCATATCAATGGCGCTCTTTATTTACAAAAACGGCTTCCAGTTCAGCGAATTTGGCTATGCAGCAGCTGGCTCATTTGTTCTTTTTATTTTCATTATCATTGTCACGCTTGTTCAATTTAAGGTACGAAAATCGGATACAGAATATTAATAGACAGGATCGGAGTGAAAAGAATGGAATCAAGATCCTTTTTACAAAAAATCGAAAAGCCTTTTGTGACGTTACTCCTCATCGTAGGAGGCGTGGTTGTCTCCATCCCTTTTCTTTGGATGCTTTCAAGCTCGTTCAAGCAAGAAAGTGACGTCTTAAACATACCGCCACAGCTCATTCCAAGTAATCCAACGTTAGACAACTATATAAACCTTTTTCAAAGCTTAAACTTTGGGCTTTATTTGAAAAATACGCTGATTATCGTACTCTTCTCTTTCCTTGGTCTTCTATTAAACGCAATGGCCGGGTATGGATTTGCGAAATTTAATTTTAAAGGAAAAGAAAAGATCTTTTACATCGTTCTTGCTACAATGATGATCCCAGCCCAAGTAACGATGATCCCTGTTTACCTTCTATTAAATGAAATAGGGCTAACAAACACTATGACCGGAATTATTCTCCCAGGCCTCGCCGTCGCCTTTAGTATTTTTCTCTTCAGGCAATTCATGACGACGATTCCGACGGATTTAATTGAAGCAGCCCGCCTTGATGGCGCTGGTGAGTTCTATATTTTCTTTAAACTTATCATTCCTATCGCAAAACCAATCTTTGCTGTGCAGGGAATCTTAACATTCATTGGCGCTTGGAACAGCTTCTTATGGCCGTTGATTATCGCAAATGATGAAAGACTATATACGCTTTCTGTTGGGCTGTCACTACTGAAGGGACAATATGCAAATAACTACGCCCTCCAAATGGCAGGAGCTGCTATTATGGTCGTTCCGATCGTCGTCATCTTCTCTTTCTTTCAGAAATACATTGTGGAAGGATTTACAATGTCAGGTCTTAAATAAAAGTGAGCTGGAAGAAGTGGGGCAAATGATTCACCTGACAATTGCTAACAATTAGTTGTACACTTAAAGTAAACATATTATAAAGTTGTCTAGATAGAGGATGTGAAAAGATGGCAACGATAAAGGACGTAGCAAAACGCGCAGGTGTAGCCGTCTCAACGGCCTCCTACGCATTGAATAACATAAAAAAAGTTAGTCCTGCAACGGTGAAAAAAGTGCAAGACGCCGCCAGAGAACTAAACTATCAAAAAAACGGCTTTGCTTCTGACCTAAAGCGAACAAAAACAAATACGATTGCATTGATTCTAAAGGATCTTTCAGGACCTTATTACTCTGAGCTGATTAAGGGCGTTCAAGAAGTAACCATGACAAATGGTTTTGACTTGATCGCCTGTAGCTCGATAGGTGGCGCTCAATCCACTGCGGTAAAATTTCTAACGGAAAAGCGCGTTGATGGGGCAATTATTTTAGCTCACAACATAACTGATGAAATCATCAGTGAAGCAGCTCGTGAAGGCTTTCCTCTGGTCGTACTTGATCGAACATTAAACAATGATCACGTTATTCAAGTAGAGGTCGATAACATTCAGGGTGGTTATCTCGCAACGGAACAGTTAATTCAGAATGGTCATAAGGATATCGCTTATATTAGCGGCCCATATGATTCTCATGACAATAAAATGCGCTTCAAAGGATATGAACAAGCATTAAAGGAACACGAGCTTCGTTTTCAAACGAGATGGAAAATCTCAGGTGACTTCACTAGAGAAGGTGGCTATCGTGCAACAAAAATGCTAATTGCTCAAGGCAACCTACCGACAGCTGTTTTCTACGGAAATGATGAAATGGCGATCGGAGGCATTCAGGCATTTAACGAAAAGAAAATCTCTGTCCCAGATGATATTTCCATCATTGGCTTTGATGACATCCAGCTATCGGAATATGTCTCACCACCACTAACAACGATTAAACAACCCAAATATGAGGCCGGCGCTCTTGCCGTTCACCTTATCTTCCAGCAGCTTTCACTCGAGAAAGTGGATCGCTATTATAAACTTCCTACAGAACTAGTTGAAAGAAAGTCTGTTGCTAGGAAGGATTAAAATCAAACCACCGCAGGGCGTGCCTGCGGTGGTTTTAATGGTGCCTGTTTAATGGTGCCTGTCACCCGCGGTTTATGTCGAAATTATTAATATTCTCATGCTAAAAGTCCTGATACCACGAATCCTATTTTCCCCTCACTTTTGTACCACTATACGAGTTTATTAGCACCTTTCAAGAGACCTTCCCCTCATTTTTTCCTGTCCATCCCTCCTAACCTCCACTTCAACGCTTCTAACAAAACAATTGAATTCGCCCCTTTTCTATTTAAAAATCCGACTTATGTAAATCACCATTTACATTCATTGAATATACTATCAGTTGAATCGATTTTGAAAGGATGATAGTGATGAAGATGAAGCGGAGAATTAAAATTGCAGCATTATCAATGAGCATTTTCTTATTTGCAAGTATGCTCCCGACTGGAGCTGCCTCAGCAGTTGAAAAGGACAAGTCTCCAGGCATGAACTCTAACAAACTATTAAACGTAGCTCACAGAGGTGCTTCTGGACATGCTCCTGAACACACACTTGCATCCTATAAACTTGGGGATGAAATGAAAGGCGATTACATTGAAATCGACCTTCAGATGACGAAGGATGGTAAACTCATTGCCATGCATGATGAATCAGTTGATCGGACCACAAACGGGACAGGCCTTGTAAAAGACTATACACTTGAGCAGCTAAAAGAGTTAGATGCAGGTAGCTGGTTTAATGAAAAATATCCTGAGAAAGCTAATCCTGCTTACGAAGGGCTTCAAGTGCCTACTCTTGAACAAGTACTCCAAACATTCGGGAAGGATGCTCGCTATTATATTGAGACAAAATCTCCCGAGGTATATCCTGGTATGGAAGAAGAGCTCCTTCGCATTCTTAACAAGTACAATTTAACAGGTGTTAATGAACGATCTAGTAAAGTGCTTATTCAATCTTTTAGTCAGGAAAGTCTATTGAAAATGCATAACCTCAATCCTAATTTACCGCTTATTCAGCTCATCTCATATAAAGAGCCAGCAACAATTTCTGAGGGAGAACTTCAAGAACTAACTGAGTATGCAGTCGGCGTCGGAATGTCTGCTTCAAAAATTGACGAAACGTACGTACAAAAAGTAAGAAGCGCTGGTTTACTCATTCATCCTTATACAGTGAATGAGAAAGACCAAATGACGCGCTTATTAGACTGGGGCGTAACGGGGATATTTACGAACTACCCTGATCGTTTGAGTGATGTACTTCATAGTAAATAATCACAAAAAAGGTATTCGTTGGTAACTACCAACGAATACCTTTTGGACGTTTACCAGCCATATTGCTGAAGGAGCTCTGCAATCGCAGTATGATCGCTCTCTTCCGCTAACGCAAATGCCTCTTCACTTTCCTCAATAGAAGAAGGAAGGGCTCCCGCTACGAGGAAAGCTTCAACAAGGGAAGGATTGTCTTGTTTGATTGCTTCAAATAGCAATGGATCTCCTTCATAACGAGCATTCGCATCCCCACCTCTACCTAGTAGCAAAGAAACAAGTTCGGTAGACTTTTCTTTGGTGACTGCCGTAACTAGCGCACTTTCATCGTTTTTTTCTACCGTAAAGTTTGGATTTGCTCCAGAATCAAGGAGTAATGCACTTGTTTCTTCATTTCCTTGTGCGATGGAATAAGTTAATAAAGTATCATGCTCGCCTTCCACTTCTATTTCTAGGTTCGGATTATAACCATTGTGTAATAAAATTTTGATGAGCTCGATGTTTTCTTCCTTTACAGCTTTGACTAACATTTTCTCATTTCCGATTTCAAAATGAGCACCCATTTTTAATAGCAAGTCAACAATTTCGTTATTTCCTTGTTCGACTGCTACTTCTAGAAGGTTCTCATTTTTCTCATGATTTACTTCAGCATCCCCATCGTGATCCGATTCTTCATGATCATGTACCTCTACCCCATTCAGAAGTAGGAACTCAACAAGCTTGCTATCTCCTTCCATGACCGCATAAGTGATTGGTGATACGCCATCATTGTTTACTGTATCTGGCGAAACGCCCTCATGAAAAAGATCCTCCATCTCCTTTAATGTCGTTTCATCTGAACCATTCTGATAGAGGAGTTCCCACAATTGGTCTTCTTCTGTAAGAACGTCGGTGTCTGTTCCTTGATTTTCTGCACTAGCTTCTTTATGTGATTCAGACGTCGTTTTATCTCGATTTAATTCAGAACATGCCGCTACCACGATCAACATAGGCATGATCATCCAAAGTAACTTTCGCTTCATTGTTTCCCTCCAACTTTATAAAAAGTCAATTCCTAAACCATTATATCGTGAAACTCTCTGAGGAAAGATTAAAATTTAGTGAAATATGTCTTCGAATGGGACAACTTCCGCCCGTCATACACTTTAATAGTCAAGCTTCAGGGAGGACGAGACGTTGTCATACTTTAAAACGAGGAGGAAGCGCGGAGGTTCAGGAAAGGTTATTTTTAGCTTAATCGTCTTGCTGCTTCTCGGTGGCAGCATCGCTATTTGGATCTGGCAACAGCCTAAATCACAAGCCTTAGCAACTGTTAAGGAATTCTATTTATATGAGCAAAGTGGTGATTTCAAAAAAGCCTGGAACCTTTTTCATCCAGAAATGCAGAATCGGTTTTCAGATGAACAGTACAGTCAATTACGCTCACAGCTGATTACACAAGATATTGGCGCTACCTCGTTTACGTTCGATATTGGCAAAGTAAAAACAAAGAAAAATTGGCGTTCTGGAGTAAATGGAGTCATCATGAAAAAAGTTTACACAATGAAAGTCACGCTTCAGTTTCACGATCAGTTTGGAAATTTTGATCTCGTTCAGGAAGTGTTTGTAATAAAAGAAGAGGGAGAATACAAGGTCTTGTGGGATTACAAGTAGAAATAGAAGATTAAACAAACGTTTGATTAAGGGGAGGTGCCGGATAAAATCGGCATCTTTTTTATTTTGAAATTAGCTTAAACCTTCCTTCTGTGATAAAAGGGATTGCACAATAACATCTCTTCGTGCCATCACGAACTTACAGTACTGCTTTTTCTTTTGATGGATAGTCCCAGGATAGCCTTCAATTAACGGAAGTAAATAAAGGTAGGGTTTATTAGGTTTATTACGTAAACGGTAGTAGTGATAGCTCGACCATGGATAATCTTCTGGGTCTGAGACAAGGTTTGCTTTTACGGGATTCAAATGAATATAACGGCTAACTTCAAGCATGTTTGATGAGCTATTTAACGGTTCATCAAAATAGCGTTTTTCAAAAACGTGGCCAGTTAACTCATATCTTCCATTGAAATAAGTCGCGTATCGTTTGTTAATGAGTGACATGATCTTTGAAATGGAATGTTCTTTGGAGCGAAGTTGAAGATGATAGTGGTTGTTCATTAAACAATAAGAAGCTAACTCAAACGGGTGTGTTTCGAAGACTTGATCGAGGATAGACAAAAACGTTCGATAATCTCTGTTATCGTAGAACAAAAGTTCTTTACGATTTCCTCGACTCACGATGTGATAGAAATGATTCGGTAGCCAAACTCGTGGTTTTCTCACCATATCATTAGTGTTGTTGCATGTGGATTTAATAGATTCCTGTAACAAAGTAGCTTCGTCATTTTTCTTCCTCCCTTGTCAGTAATCTTCTCTTTCTCCAAGAATAATCTTCCCCCTCTTACTCGTCAATCAAATTTTATCGACAGGATTCGGGGAGTGACAGGCACTCGCAATTTTAATACCAAATTAAACCAAATTAATGGTAGTATAGGGAAGTATCGGGCAAAAAGGGGGATATAAATGAAAAAAATTTACTTATTTAGCTTTGTTTTACTAGCTATAATCGGGAGTTTAGTAGGGTTTGGATGGGGCGACATGGGCACTATTGATCTAGATCAAGTTACATTATCTACTAATGAAAGCAGTTCTACAGCTGAAGCTTCTCATCAAGAAGATCATGAAGAAGAAAAAATTAATGAGCAAGAACTTAGAATTCAAAAACTAGAAGAAGCTGCTGAAAGAGGAGCTGCTCCTCATATACCTGTGTTAACCTATCATAATATAATCTCAAAAGAAAATTTGAAAGAGAGACACTATGGCGATGATGGTAATCTATCAAGCACCATTGTTTTACTTGAAGACTTTAAGCAACAAATGAATGTTTTGCATGAAAATGGTTTTTTTACGTTAACGCTTGAGGAATTCGAAAAATATATAACTAGCGAAATACCTGTCCCTGAAAAAAGTGTTTTACTTACGTTTGACGATGGTCATAAGAATAATTACATAGAAGCTTATCCGGTATTGAAGAAATATGATTTTCACGCTGTTGAATTTTTGATTACGAATCGAAATAAAGACAAAACCGTTCCATATAATACTGATACAAATCAATATCTCAGTCATCAAGAAATTGAAGCAGCAAGCGACGTCTTCGAATATGCAAGCCATACCAACAGTTTTCACAATTTGGATAACGGCACACCTTATCTAATCTCAAAATCTCTTCCTGAAATTCAAGAAGATGTAGAAACAAGCATTGAATTAATTGGTGATACAAACGCACTTGCTTATCCTTATGGGGCTTACGATGAACAGACGATGGAAGCAATGGATGTTGCTGGAATCGACTTTGCTTTTACTGTACAAGCTGGCTACGTTCAGCCCGGAGATGACACGCTACAGATTCACCGAAATTCCGTGAGACCTTATAATACAATTGAAGACTTTAAGAATGTGATGGAAATCAACTAACTTTATGCCATATAAAAGAACAGGCCATTGTGCCTGTTCTTTTATATGGCATTCGGCACCAATCCGGTGGTATCGGGTGGTGACAGGCACCATTGCCTCTACACCTTATTTGGCGCCTCTTCTCCTTCAAGTACTTTCAATAAGTTCATAGCAGCGACTTCTGCCATTCTCAACCTTGTTTTTACACTTGCACTCCCTATATGAGGAAGGGTAACGACGTTTGAAAGACGAAGCAAGGGATGATCAAGCGGTACTGGCTCTTCCTTAAAAACATCTAAACCCGCAGCCCATATAACACCATTCGTTAGGGCTTCATAAAGAGCATCTTCATTTACAATTCCTCCTCTTGCTGTGTTGATTAAAACAGCGCTCCTCTTCATCGTTTCAAGCTGCTCTACCCCAATTAAATTCTCAGTTTCAGGCGTTAATGGGGTCAAAACACATACAAAATCAGACTCCTTTAAAAGCTCTTCAAACTCTTTAAACTGAAGATCTAATCTACTTTCTGCTTCCTGATTCCGACGACGGTTGTGATAAACCACATTCATATCAAATCCTCTAGCTCTTTTCGCCACAGCTTCCCCAATTCTCCCCATGCCTATAATCCCTAATGTCGCCCCATAGATATCCTGCCCTGTTAGCTGCATAGGTGACCAGGCTTCCCAGTTTCCTTCACGCAAATAATTGGATGCTTCAGGAATTCGGCGTGCGGTAGCCATTAGTAAAGCAAAGGTTAAGTCGGCTGTTGTTTCCGTCAGAACCCCCGGAGTATTCGTCACAACAATCCCGCATTCTTTAGCTGCTTCAATATCAATGTTGTTATAACCTACAGCCATATTGGCTACTACTTTCAGGTTGTTGGCTTTTTTTAGAAGTGAGTGATCTACTTGTTCAGTTAACATACAAAAAAGCCCGTCCACACGCTTAATTTCTTCTTCTAAGACAGCGTGCGGCACTGGTTCTTTTTCCTTGTCCCACATCCTTACTTCACATGTTTCACGAATAGGCTTCACAATTTCATCTGGCAACTTCCTCGTAATATACACTTTGGGTTTCATCCACATTCCACTCCTTAACTCAAATTGTCTCTATCCTACATGTTTCACGAATAAAAACGAAATTCCTCTTCCACATAGAGACATTACCCGGGAAATTTCGAAGCGATACGCAAAATAATAACGGAATATTGTGATAAAATAAAGAAAATCGAAAGTTGAGGTAAACCATGTTACATAACTATCACTTTTCTTTTCCCATCCGCGTTCGTTACTCCGAAATCGACGGTCAAAAAATTGTATTCAATGCCCACTATTCTACTTATATCGACATTGCTACAACTGAGTATTTCCGACACGTCTTAGGTGATCGATTACAGAAACTAGCTGAAGATCAGTTGTTTGATCCGGTGTTAAGGAAAATAACGATTGAATTCATCAAACCAGCAAAATTGGATGATCTCCTTGATGTGTACTGCCGAATTACTAAAATAGGTCAGAGTAGTTTTCAACTTGATCACACTATAACAAGAAATGAGGAAACTCTTGTAAAAGCAGAGGTCATCCAGGTGAATTTTGACTCAACAACCGGTCATGCAAAAGCGATTCCTCAAGAAATTAAGCAAGCGATTATCATTTTTGAAAAGCTAAGTGATCATTAATCTTCTCATTTTTTATAGATTTACAGAAAAAGTCGGCATGCCAATGAAAGCATACCGACTTTTCTATTTACTACGGTGACCAAAAAAGTTGAAAATGTGAAACTCCTTCATGAAACAACTTCATTATCTGCGAATTTTACTCCTTCTGCGCAATCCGCACTGCTGTTTGATAAAGCAATTGCACTCCTTTCTCAATATCATCCATTTCCGCAAACTCAAGCGGGTTATGGCTAATCCCCTTTTCACATCGAACAAAAATCATCCCATAATCACTGATATACGACATAAACAGAGCATCATGGAATGGTCCGCTCATTAAAACAGGGGATTCGAAACCGAGCGCTTTATCCTCTTCACTCATGATTTCTTTAATCCAGTCAGCACAATAGCGCGGCTCACTTCTTGTATCTTCGGTGATCGTATAGATAAGTTTGTAAGTCGTGGCGGCTTCTTCAATGATCGTGTAAAGCTTTTTCTCAAGCATCGTACGGTGCTCCAGGTCGATGTCACGCAAATCCATTGTAAATTCAACTTTTTCAGGAATGATGTTACGTGAATTCGGAAATACCTGCACACTTCCCACAGTCCCAACCGTTGTTTCTTTCCCCTCTTCTTTTATTAACTGATCAAATTTCGTAATGATCTCACTGGCTCCAACCATCGCATCTTTTCGTAACGGCATCGGAACAGAACCTGCATGTCCAGCGAATCCTTCAAGTGTAACGGTTAACCAGATAGGACCTGAAATTCCCGAAACAATTCCTACAGGTTTGTCTTTAGATTCCAGAACCGGTCCCTGTTCAATATGAAGCTCGAGAAACGCTTCAATATCGCCTTTCTTGTATACCGGGCTTTGTGAAAGATCAGGCTCGACACCGAATTCTTTCAGTGCTTCTTTTCGTGTCATCCCTTTCTTATCTTTTCGCTCGAGTTCACCATCTTCTAAAAGGCCAGCAAGAGCCCGAACTCCGAAA
The DNA here is from genome assembly GCF_015234585.1 of Pseudalkalibacillus hwajinpoensis. Taxonomy (NCBI): domain Bacteria; kingdom Bacillati; phylum Bacillota; class Bacilli; order Caryophanales; family Guptibacillaceae; genus Guptibacillus; species Guptibacillus hwajinpoensis. The sequence goes on along the minus strand of NZ_JADFCM010000001.1, from coordinate 524,661 downwards.
ACACCTTTATTAAAACGTGAACCCTCTTCATCAGAGAAACAAACCACTTCGATCGTTCGCTTTGGTAATACGCCGTTGTCCTTCATCGTATGTACAACTTCAATCGCTCCAAGAGCTCCAGCCGTGCCGTCAAAGCGACCGCCATAAGGTTGAGAATCGATGTGAGAGCCAAGCATGAGGATTGCCTTATCTTTTTCTGAGCCTTCTATTCTGCCAATTAAATTCCCAAAACCATCAATTCGAGCAGTTAGTCCAGACTCTTCCATCCATCCCTTTACAACTTCCACAGCTTCCCGATCTTCTTTCGAGTGAGCAAGACGACAGACTCCTGTTTCCCCAATCTTTCCAATCTTAGCGAGTTCTTCAAGATGACTCTGTAAACGACTTCGGTTAATCCCCATTCACACTCATCCTTTTCGGCTTTTTATTCACTATAGCAAAGCGAATGCCATCGCACATTATACAAAACGTAAGGTATTAGCTGGTTATTATATATACTTCGTCTATTCAGGCAAGATATTGCCCCAAATGACATGGTATGCATTCGACATTATCCACCAAAAAACGGGTGGTGACAGGCAACATCATACCATCACCCTCTTGCCACAGCACCCTTCATTGCATATAATAGAGCTAGATAACATAAAGTATAAAAAAAGAACGCCGGTGCTTTCGCACCAGCGTCCATACAGCTGCTCCGCATGACGAGCGGCGGCTCAAAAGGCAAAAAGTAACTCACCTTAATCCTTGGCCGGGGCAGGGTGGGTTACTTCTTTTTATTACTGGAAACAGTAATAATCGTGACCACGAGAGAAGCAAAACTGATCATCAATACAAGCGCCTCGTATGTGCTCATCATTATAGGCAGCACCCCCTTTCATAAACGGGGTACCGCCGCCCACCCTGCTTTGCAGCTGATACTATTCATTTTATCATAGACATCTGATTAAAAAGGATAGGTCATTAGTCGAGTTTAGTTTAGCTCGACATGAAGTGACAAATAACGAGTGGTGACAGGCACCGTCACACCTTCACGCCTTCCACAGCTTCAGTACCACAGCATCCTGTACTTCCTTATGACGCCTCCCCGTCATCAAACTCACGCTCACATAACTAAGAAACGAAAGAAGTACCGGCAGCACAACCGTATGCATCCCAAATGCATTTGGCATAAATGTATTAAATCCAATATAGCTTCCAACTCCAACAAGAATGGAAGCCATCGCACCGCTCGCATTTCCCTTCTTCCAATAAAGTCCCATAACAACCGGCCAGATGAACGCAGCTTCAAGGCCTCCAAAAGAGAATAAGTTTAACCAAATGAGAAGTTCCGGAGGGTTAACAGCCATTGCAAACACCAATATTCCCAATACCATTGTCACACCTACGCTAATTCGCTTGATCGTTTGATCGCTCGCTTCAGGCTTCACGTAATTCAGGTAGACGTCTTTCACGATGGCAGAACTAACAAGTAGCAACAGCGAATCCACTGTCGACATGATAGCAGCCATAGGAGCAGCCAAAACAATTCCCGCGAGCCAGGATGGTAGCACTTCTAGGGCAATTCTCGGCATAACCGTATCTCCTACCTCAATTCCAGGAAGCACCGCGCGTGCAAACACCCCAGTGAGATGCATTCCGAGCATAATGACGCCAACTACGACCGTTCCAATTATTAAAGCACGATGCATGCCTTTTGAGCTTTTATAAGACATCGCTCGAACGGCCACCTGTGGCAAACCAACAACCCCTACGCCCACGAGAATCCAGAAAGACGATACATACAGTGGTGTTAAAGATCGATCAGCACCAAAAGGAGAAATTAAGTCAGGATTTTCAGACGCAAGCGTAGTAACAATGCTCTCAACGCCACCACCCGCTATAACCGTTCCAATTAGGATAACAAGCGTTCCACCTAACATCACGATGCCCTGAACCGTATCCGTGATCGCAACCGCGCGAAATCCTCCGATAATAACATACACAAGAACAGACACCGCAAAAATAAACAGTGCCCCCGTATAAGGCAATCCCGTCAGCGATTCAATGAGCCTTGCACCACCGACCCACTGAGCAGCCATCGCGGAAAACAAGAAAATAATGATACTAAGCGCAGATAAAATGACAACCGCTTTGCTTTGGTAACGTTCCTTCAGGAAATCAATCAACGTTACTGCCCGAATTTTCCGAGACATAATCGCAAATTTTTTCCCAAGAACAGATAAAACGAAATAACCAGTGGCAAGCTGAGACATCGATAAAAGCACCCATCCCAGCCCCATCGTGTAAGCTACACCAGGGCCTCCGATAAAACTACTGGCACTTCCATATGTAGCAATCATCGTCATCGCGAGTATAAATCCACCAAGTTGCCGACTACCTAGAAAGTACTCTTGCAAAAAGTTCGAAGTCGATTTCAAATGTGTTGAGGCATAAAAACCAATAAGAAAAATGATAACAAGAAAAATAAGGAGAGGAATCACAACTTGCCAATTCATTCGTCCTCCTCCTTATCAAACGGAACTTCTTTAAACAAGAAGACAACCGCTAAAATTACAAGGACAATCACAATCCCAGTTCCAAGCAGACAGCTGTAGAAAAACCACGCTGGTAATCCCCATATATAGCTATACTCCTCTACTGGTTTTGAACCAAAACCGTAGGCAAATCCATACCAGAGTATAAAATTTATTAAAACAAGCCCAACGCCAATAAGCGCTTCACGATTGGCCACGAGGTATCGCGGATCATCTTTAGGCGTTTCTTCGTGTTGCTTCATGCTTTTCCTCCTTCAAAACAAACCTCGTTCTATTATAACCAGAAGGTCTTCTTCAACCATAGTGAAATGTTTATCACAGCGGACTCCTTAATGAGTATAGCAGTGAACCATTATAAGGGTAAAAGAAATAATGACATGCTGCCATGTTTTTCTTTGTATATCTCAGTAAACTAGCTTAAATAAGTACAGGCAAGCATATTCCGTTTATCATAAAAATCAAGGCCTACGTTAAAAGAGTGAAGCGCCCTATTCATAGGACTCTTCACTCTTTTATTTTGATATTAAACAAACGTTTATTTAACACACATTACGCCTTCCGATAAGCCCTTCTCTCCGCATAGGACACACATTTAAAACAAACCGGCTTCCGATTTCCCTCATCATCTAAATAATATTGAGGACGTGTAGGTTTCCTATGACAAATCATACATTTCTCTAATCCAATTAACCTTCGAAAAAACCCCTTCATATTTGTCACACTCCTAATCTTTAGTAAACTAATATACAGTACGAACCAAAATCACAACTGTTCCTTCAATCAAACTTTATCAGAAGGAAGATGAGAGTACACAATATGACAAATATCGGGGAGTGCCTGTCACCACCCACACCACCCAAATGACTAAAGGATGAGCATGCATGAAAGTAATCCTCGCTACCCCTTTCTTTCACCAGCTTCGTGGCAATACGATCACCGTTCGGCGTATTGCTGATGGATTGATTCATGCTGGTGTCGAAACGGAAGTGATCTCTATAACAGAGCAAGACGATCATCACCATTCCCTTAAAGATGCTGATTTGATTCACGGTTTTAATGCTTATCGTTTTTATCAATTTAGAAAATCAATAAGTCCTCCAATCACAAGTTATACCGTTACACTAACGGGAACGGATTTGAACCATGACCTAATGAACCCAACTAGAAAAAACGATGTTATTGCCTGTTTAACGAATGCGTTAGCAGTCCATGTTTTTGATGAAAAGGCTAAGCGCATTGTTCTCAATATTTTACCAAAATTAGAAAATAAGCTTTATGTGATTGCACAGGGAACGAGCACCTCTAGAAAAAGAAACGTACTAGAGAAAACCAAACCGGACACGTTCCATTTTCTTTTTCCCGCAGGCATACGAAAAGTGAAAAACATTCCGTTCGCAATTAATAGTCTACTGGAATTACGCAAAACTAACGCAAACATTAACTTAACAATTGTCGGCCCAATAATAGAGCCTGATGAGGGAGAGCTCGTTCAGCAGTTAGTTTTAGAAAACAGTGACTGGGTGACTTATAAAGGAGTGATTCCTCATAAAGACATGGAAGCATTATACAGTAATGCAGATGCTGTAATTAATACATCTCATAGCGAAGGACAATCCTCTGCTATCCTCGAGGCGATGAGTTTCGGTTTACCTGTACTCGTCTCAAAAAACAAAGGAAACATGAGCCTCGTTTCGAACGAAGAGACTGGATTCGTTTATGACGGCATCAATCAATTCTTAACATATGCTATTCGTTTAATCGATAAAGCGTCTCTCCGAGAAGTACTAGGTGAAAATGCAGCTACGTATGTTGAAGAGCACCATTCTGCGACACAAGAAATCTCAGCAATGGTTAACATGTACGAAAAAAGTCTGGCAGAGCTAAAGAAAAGAGGAAACGATGATGATTAAAAGTCCATGAGTCGTTGACAGCTCAAGGGTCGTGTACGACTCTATTGATCAAAACGTCATTACATCAGGAGAAAAAGGAGCAAATAAGACAGTCATCTTAACCTTTGATGATGGTCCAGGACGTGTGCTTCCTAAACTTCTCGATATTTTAAAAAAGGAAGAGGTACAAGCCATGTTTTTCTGGCAGTCACGCCTCCTCTATAAAGAAAGACCTTGGAAAAGAGTACTAGATGAAGGTCACCTAATTGGCACCCACTCTTGCAAACATCCTAATTTAACAAAACTTAGTTATGCCGAGCAGTTTGAGGAGCTTGAATACAGCAAGCTAAAAATCCACGAAATCACCGGCTCACCTGTGACTTATTTTAGGCCGCCGTTTGGTCAATATAATCTTGAGACATTTAAAGCAGCTCAGGATCTTGGCTTAACAACGGTGATGTGGCGAATTAGCTCAATGGATTGGGAACTTGCACGCCATCCGGAAGAAATCTTACAAAATGTGATTCAGAACCTTGAAAATGGTGCCATTATTCTCCTTCATGAACTACAACAAACTATCCAGGTGCTCCCAGATCTAATCAAAAAAATCCGCGCCGAGGGCTATGAATTTTCCTTACTACCACCGTTGAAAAAATAAAAAAGAGGAGGTGGCTCATAAATGGCTACCTCCTTCCCTTTTTAGATCACGCAACGACTCATTTACCCTTCAACCTCTACTTCATTTACGCCTTCCACTTTTCGAAGAAGCTGATAAATATCCGTCGTATGATTTTTTTCAAACGTCATAAGTTTCAACTCAACTTGCGGGTTTCTATCTTTTGTATCTCGCACACGAACGTGTCGAATCTCAAAATCATTTGCCACAATGGCTTTCATAAAATGAGTCACATCTACACTTTTCTTTAACGTGATTTTGGCACGCATTTCCCGCTGTCTAAGTGCCTTTGGTCCAATCCGTTTGATGATCCATGGAAGAATATTCACACTGAACAGAATCAATCCAGCACCAACAAAAGCTTCATAATAAAAACCGGCACCCGCTGCTATTCCTAATCCAGATGCTCCCCAAATAATCGCTGCAGTTGTTAAGCCAGAAATCGCATCATTATTTCGCCGCAAGATTACACCAGCACCGATAAAACCAATCCCAGAAACAATTTGAGCCGCCAATCGCATTGGATCCGTTCGAATATTCGGGGAAAGCTCCGCGAACGTTTCCGCCGATTCAATCGACACGATCGTTAACAAACAGCTGCTTACTGCGATGACAATACAAGTCTTTAAACCGAGTGGCTTATGCTTTAACTCGCGCTCAATCCCAATCATTAATCCGAGCAAACCAGAAATACATAGTTTAATAAGCACAACTACCATCGTTCGTCATCTCCAACGTCGTAAAATAGAAGTAGCGCATCTCTGTATTACTCTATTCAGGAGAAGGAAATATTAGAATACGACGAATGGCCACTCCGAAGCACTTAGTTTAGAGTTCGACAGAATGTGAGCTAAATCGGGCGGTGACAGGCACCTTCGTGCCCCGCCACACGCTACCCCTCAACCTCCACAAACGTTGCTCCGTCAATGTCTCTTAGCTGCTGATAAATACTAGTCGTATGATTCGCTTCAAAGGTGAGCAGACGCAAATCTATTTGATGGTTTTTTTCCTTCGTATCGCGAACGCGAACGTGCTTGATTTCAAAATCGGCCGCCTGGATTGTTTTCATAAATGCGGTAATGTTCGTTCCTTTTCGAAGCGTAATTTTTGCTCTCATCTCACGCTGTCTTAGCTGGCTAGGGCCAATTTTTTTGATAATCCAGGGAAGGATATTTACGCTAAACAGAATCAAGCTTGCCCCTACAAACGCTTCAAAATAAAACCCCGCTCCTGCGGCGATACCTAGTCCAGAAGCTCCCCATATAATCGCCGCGGTTGTTAATCCTGAGATGGCATCGTTATTTCGTCTTAAAATAACGCCCGCACCGATAAAACCAATCCCAGAAACAACTTGAGCAGCAAGTCGCATTGGATCTGTTCGGATGTTGTCAGATATCTGAGAGTACGTTTCAGCGGATTCAATGGAAACAATCGTTAATAAGCAGCTGCTCACTGCAATAACCATACACGTTTTTAAACCTAGAGGCTTATGCTTTAACTCGCGTTCAATTCCAATCATGAGTCCTAGACAAGCTGATATACAAAGTTTAACGACGATAACTACCACGCGACACACCTGCCTTCAATAGATATTTCTATTATTTTACCAATAAAAGGAGCAAAGGATCAAAAGGAATTAACACTCACCCACGAAATAAATCAAATGCGTGAATCACAACACATAAAAAAGAGTCGCTAGAGGATCATCCTCTGCAACTCTCAAACGACTTTTATATCATCACTAATGAATATCTTTTTTCTTAAAGCGACCGCCTCTTACTTCTGCAATATCGGCCATCGCAAGGAAAGCCGAATCATCATGGTCAGCGACAATGTCTTTTAATTTCGCTTCTTCTAGTCGAGTGATCACACAGAAAATCACTTTCTTATCATCACCAGAAAAAGCACCCTCGCCGTGCAAATAGGTTACCCCTCTGCCTAAGCGGCTTAAAATAGCATCGCCGAGTTCTTTATGGTTGTCACTAATAATCCAAACGGACTTTGATTCATCAAGACCTTTGATCGTAATATCGATCATTTTATAAGCAACATAGTAGGCGAGCAATGAATACATCGCGCGATCAAAGCTGAATACGAATCCTGCGCTACCAAGAATGAACAGGTTCGCGAACATGATAATTTCTCCAACAGAGAACGGAAGCTTTTTACTCGCAAGAATCGCAAGAATTTCTGTTCCATCAAGTGATCCACCAAAACGAATGACCATTCCGACCCCAATTCCGAGGACAACTCCGCCAAACAATGTGGCTAAGAGAATGTCATCAGTAAAAGCCGGGACAGGATGCAATAGCGCAGTCGATATGGATAAAATCACGATACCGTACAGCGTTGAGAAAGCGAACGTCTTGCCAATTTGTTTGTAGCCAATATAAATAAACGGAAGGTTAAGAACGAATAAGAAAATTCCTAAGCTAATGCCACTTAAATGGGAGAGCATAATGGAAATACCAACAATCCCTCCGTCAATAACCTGATTGGGTACTAGAAAAACTTCTAGACCAACAGCCATAATAACGGCACCTAATGTAATCATAAACGTTCTTCTCGCTTTTTCTTGAAGCGGTGTTTTTTTATGAATTTTCGTTTCATTAATTAACTCTTCTATCGGTTTACTTTCACTCAAAATATTGCCTCCTCTTTATCTATCAAAACATTGTACTTATTTAAAATAAGATAACACTAACTGCAGTACACGATGACTAGACAGTTTCGCTGAGAGCTTAATCCTCCCCATAATTGGGAGGGTTAAAAGAACAGCCCATCCGAAACGTTCAAGCTTGCTTTGCCATCATTATTTCGCTCAACTATGGGCATTCATCATTTTAAACTTATCAAGAAAATGACATAGTAGTTCGGCATCATTGCTATTAGTGAATGATTGTTTATAGAAGGTTGATGAGGTAATTAGAGTGAACAGCATATACATTCAGGAAGCCTCTCGCATCAGGAAAAGCTTCTATTTGCATCATGTTTTTTTGAGGATATGTAAGATGATCCTGAAAGTTCTGCTCACTCGTAAACGGAACAAAAGGACCAATGACCTTTTGTTTCTGAAGAGAAACTGATGTCGGGGGAGGAATCAACTTTGCATCTGGGAGATAAGCAAATTCACTGATCGTCGGTTTATCGGCAGAATGATAATCATATTGATTTAATTGCTGTGCTGGATATATAAACACGAGAAAACCAAATAACATCAGCAGTAGCACCTGTCTCATCTCAAACCCTCCTCTCCCTGTCATACTTATCCACATCTTATTAATTTTATCACTGCTTGAAATTAATTGTCCACAAGTAGGCAACGCACGGGAGAAGTGATCGACAAAACTTGAGTTTTTTCGGGCGGTGACAGACACCATTATTTCCCACCTCTTCCTAAAGAGCAAGACTATTACACTACTGTTTTTCCAACAAAGGAAAATAAAACCATTTTTACAGGCTCTTTCACATGTTGACCCTCCCCGAATAAGAGGAATACGATTGGAAAGTACTTTAGAAATTTAAGCAATCTATTAAGAAAGAAGGAATTGTTATGTGTGGCATTACAGGTTGGATTAATTGGTCTGGTGACCTCTCAACGGAGCAAGATACGCTAAAGAAAATGGCAGATTCTATTGCTCACCGTGGACCTGATGAAGAAGGATTCTGGCTATCAGAACAGGCGGCACTCGCTCATCGTCGTTTGATCGTTATTGATCCTCGCGGCGGTAAACAGCCGATGACGTCATCAGATCAACAACTTGTTCTTACGTATAACGGGGAACTCTACAATTATCGGGAATTAACACAGGAACTAAAGCAGAAAGGGCATACGTTCACTTCTAATTCAGATACAGAAGTTGTCCTACACGCTTACATGGAATGGAAAGAAGAATGCGTGAAACATTTTAACGGCATCTTCGCATTTGCGATCTGGGATAAAAAAGAACAGCAGCTTTTCCTTGGCCGTGACCACCTCGGTGTCAAGCCGCTTTTCTATTCAAAACAGGGCGATTCACTCTTCTATGGCTCTGAAATGAAAGCGATTCTCGCGCACCCATCCGTGCAGCCACAAGTCGACCGTAAAGGCCTTGCTGAAGTTTTCGGAATGGGACCTATGCGAACACCTGGACAGGCTATTTTCAAAGGGATTGATGAAGTTCGTCCTGGGCATTACGTGATCGCAACAGCGGATTCCATCGAAGAGCACCGCTATTGGAAGTTAGAATCAAAGCCTCATACAGATGATGTAGATACGACAACTGAAACAATTCGTGAGCTTTTAACAGATACTGTTCAACGTCAGCTCATCTCTGATATGCCTGTTGTTTCGATGCTTTCAGGAGGACTTGATTCTAGTGGCCTAACAAGTCTTGCCGCTCAAGAATTCAAACAATCAGACAAAACGCTAGGAACCTATTCAATCGATTTCGACCAAAACGAAGATCACTTCCAAAAGGATTTCCTCAGACATGATATGGACGAGCCGTGGGTCAAACGAGTGTCTGACCATGTTGGAACAGACCATCATTCTGTCACGTTCGGAGCGGACCAGCTGCTTTCAAATCTCCTTGAACCAATGAGAGGACGAGATCTGCCCGGCGTCGGTGAAATCGAAACATCGCTCTATCTCCTTTTCAAAGAAATGAAAAAGGATGCTACCGTGGCGCTTTCTGGTGAGTCTGCCGATGAGGTATTCTCAGGTTATCCATGGTTCCATCAGGAAAAATATCTGGATGCTGAAGTATATCCATGGCTCGTGAACCTAAAAGGCATTTCTTCCGTGCTTTCTGAAGAAACGAAAAAACAAATTCAGCCTGAGCAATACCAGAAAGAGCGTTTTGCAGAAGCTTATGAAGAAATTCCATTCCTTGAAGGGGAAAGTGAGTTTGAAGCGAAACAGCGTCAAATGTCTTACTTTTTCATCACACGCTTCCTACCGTTTATGCTTGATCGCAAAGACCGCGCAAGTATGAAAATAGGCTTTGAAGTACGCGTACCTTTCTGTGATTATCGTATCGTTGAATACCTGTGGAACGTTCCAATTGATTACAAAAACGTCGATGACATTGAGAAAGGAATTCTACGTCGCGCTCTAAAAGGAACGCTTCCAGATGATGTCCTTTATCGTAAGAAAAGTGCGTATCCAAGTGATAAAGACCCAGTTTATCTTGAGGGCGTACAAAATTGGATGATCGGCATTCTCGACAATCCAGATTCCCCTATTCTTTCATTAATTGATACGAAAAAAGTTCGTGCGATTGCTTCGAATGAGGCAGAAGGATTGAATACCGATCAAATGAAAGGTCTACTCGACTACTTGATTCAAATCAACGCATGGCTTGATGAATACGATATTGAGCTTGTCAGCTAGACAAATATCACCGGAGAACGACTAGGTCGTTCTCCTTATTTTTTTAATTCAATTGTAATCGTTAGAATGCTTCGTCTAATTTTCATAAGTCTTTACATTACTTCTTAAATGCAACCAAACTAACGGTTTAAAGGCATTATTGAATCAAAAAACCTCCAATTTTCGACAGTGAATCCGTGATACCTCCTTATAATTTTTACAAATTTAAAAACATTTTAAAAAGGTGCACTTTTTCATTAACGCTTTAAATTGACAAATAATTTGCTAAAATGGGGAAGTTATAAAAAATTGGAGGTTTGATTATGGACACCACCATAGACGAGAAGCCAACGAAAAAAGGGAAGCTAAAACACCCTCCTGGCTTGTATCTTTTGTTTATCACAGAAATGTGGGAACGCTATAGCTTTTATGGAATGCGTTCAATACTCATTCTTTATTTAACCGCTGAGTTAATTAGCGGAGGACTGGGGATGGATCAAGATAAAGCACTATTGCTTTACGGTATGTACACTGGTCTTGTTTACTTCACACCATTAATTGGTGGATATTTAACCGATAAATTCATCGGATTAAGAACGGCCATTACCATTGGTGGTATTACAATGGCCATCGGTGATTTTACACTGTTTGCTGTCCAAGAACAATGGGGCCTTTATACCGGGTTATTGTTACTGATTATCGGTAATGGGTTTTTCAAACCTAATATTTCCACTCTTGTTGGAGAGCTATACAGTAAGAACGATAAGCGAAAAGATTCAGCGTTCACCATTTTCTATATGGGAATTAACCTTGGTGGCCTGATTTCACCATTAATTGCCGGTCTTTTATACGCTAATGTTTTCTATACAAATACAGGCGGCGTTGAAACGTTTGGATTTAAATATGCATTTCTAGCATCATCAATTGGGATGATTATCGGACAAATCACCTTTAATCTACTTTCTAAAAAATATCTTGGTAATATTGGAAGAACTCCATCCAGTAACCGTGTAACACCAACGATTGAAGGAAAAGCTAAGCCGCTTACAAAAATTGAAAAGCAGCGTACTTCAGTCATTCTAATCCTAGCCATTTTCACCGTTACATTCTGGGCAGGATTCGAACAAGCAGGTGCTTCCTTTACGCTTTATACAAGGGATTTCATAGATAGAACGGTCTTTGGCTACGAAGTACCAGTATCCTTCTTCCAATCACTGAACCCAATGTTTGTATTATTGCTAGCACCAATCATTTCAGCCATTTGGCTAAAACTAGCAAAATCAAAACGCGGTGATTTTGCCATTCCTACAAAAATGGCTTTCGGTTTAATCCTACTTGGTGTCGGATTCATGGTAATGGTTCCGGCGGTTATGATGACCGGTAGTGATGAAGGTAACATTGCAGTAAAAGCTAGCATGCTATTTATGGTTGTGACGTACTTCTTCCATACACTTGGCGAACTATCGCTTTCACCAATCGGACTTTCTCTAGTTAGTAAAATGTCTCCAGTGAAAATCGCTTCACTATTGATGGGTGTTTGGTTCCTAAGTAACGCTGCTGCTAACTACCTTGCAGGTTACATCGCTTCACTCACAACATCAGCGGGCTATCTTGAAATCTTCATTTATTTAGGTGTCGCTGCTCTAAGTTTAGGTGTGATCCTGCTCTTGCTTTCTAAGAAGCTACAAAAACTCATGCATCTTGAAGAATTTAATGAGGATCATGTTGCTAAGCAGATGAACTAAACCAATAAAATAGGCTAGTCAAAAAAGGGTTTGCTCTCCAAATGGAGAGCAAACCCTTTTCCGTTAATTCCTCACTGTTCTTACTATCGATAAACAATATATTTCTGTTCAGACCTCACTCTACCTCTCAAGCTCAATATTATAGTGATATTGATCGCTCCGGTACTTCGTTCTCGTATATTCGATCGGATGATCATTTATACCAAGACTTAGACGCGTCATTTCCAGGAGCGCTTCACCAGGGCGAATACCAAGTGCGTCTGCTTCGTTGATCGTGGCGTTAATTGCCGTGATTCGCTCACTCGCTTTTTTGAGATAATATTGATGTTGTTCAAGTACTTCATAATACATCGCCTGATTAAGATCAAATTTAATTAAAATCTCGCCAATTTCCTTTGGCCAGCACGTTCGTTCAAGAGCTATCGGCACCTCATCAGCAAAGCGAATCCGCTCCACAAGAAGGATTGGCTCACCTTCCGTTACCTTCAGCATATCGTTCTCATGGTAAAGGTCATCACGAAATTCTGCTCTCAGTACCTTTGAATGGGGAGTTTGTCCACGTTCCAGCACTTCTTCAGCGAAGCCCCTAAGCTTCCCAAGGTTTCCGATCAAATTCTGTGGTTTGACTACCGTTCCGCGCCCCTGCTTTTTCTCTAACAAGCCATTCTGCACAAGAATCGAAATCGCCTGCCTGATTGTCGTTCGACTTACATCAAATTCTTTGATGAGATCCTGTTCAGTAGGAATCAACGTATTCGGCTTCCAGGCACCGGTTTGAATTCGTTTAATCAGAACATCTTTTATTTGAAGGTATAGCGCTTCCCCTTTATTATGGTTCAGTTTATCTGATGACATATAAGCCTCTCCTCTTGAGCCGCCAACTGTTTGGCTCGGTTCATACATTCATTATAGCTAAAAAGGAGCTCGCTTTAAAAGAGTAGTGCCATTCTTGAAGCTAGGATCCCTTTTTGATATACCACCCGTTCGACAAAGAAGGACAAACATCGGGCGGTGCCTGTCACCGCTCAACTCTTTCTCTCACTTCTTCCACATTAAGTAGACGATTAACACGCACTAATCTAATACCGACTTTGGATGTCAGAGCTGAGATCTTGAGTGCAATTCGTTCTGAATCCACACAGATTTCAGCTGGCAAGAAACCGAGTTTATTAAGCATTTCTACTAGTGCTGCCTGTAGCTGTTTTCCATAATCAACTCTCTCAAACACCTGATAATAAACGATCATAGCCCCTTCATCTTCAACCCCAAGAACGACATTCGGAAAAAACGGACGTTCTCCATCTCTTTCCTGAATCGCTTCTTCTTCAAAGTATGATGCAAACTCAAGACGCATTTTCACCTGTCTATATTTCTGAATCCGCCTCATTTCAATCTCGGAAATCAGCACCGCCTCTTCCTCTTCAGGTTCTATAACAGCATTCATCACGCCATCTACCCACTGACCTGACTCCAGCAACCGTGCACGCCACCGCCCATCATAACCTTTTAACAAGTAGGCGTCATTCTTCTCCGTCTCTTCTACCACGTGAATCGCCTGCTTTAAGATCTCACAAAACGTCCGTACTTCCTTTCGAGAGAAATGCCACGGATAATATCCGGACGACATACTTCTAAAAACCGGCCATTCCTGCCGACCACGAAAACGAAGCCCCAGCTTTTTAATCCACCGAAGATCCTCTGTCTTTAACTCATCGCGAGCCTGAAACGCCAGCAACAAGCTACGCTCATATTCAATTACAGTCTGAATATCATCACGGCCATCCCTTACCGCCATTTTATAAGCAAGACCGTCATTACCAAGGTGAACGCCAAGCCCAAAGTGCTGCCCATTCATCCCGAGCACCGAACAATAAGCAACTTCACCCGTTCCCGGAATTTCTACAATGAACATCTCGTTGCTATGAATCCACTTCCAAGGTTGAAGCTTTCTATAGGCCATCGTAAGTTCAAAAAGCTCTTTCCACAGATCATGCTCACCTACCTCACTCTCTCTAAAAACAGCAAGTTGCTCATTAATACGCTTCATCTCACCTGCAGAAGGCATTTTTCCTTGCTCATACTGATCTCGCTTCCCTTCTTCAGGTGCGCCTTTATAGACCATTAAACATGTTGGAAAAGTTGCATCCTTCCGACCGCTAAACGCTTTTTCCAGAAAAATCTCATGCCGCCAGTTCTCCTCCGAACCATAAACGTATGTTAATGAAACCTGCTCCTCATTTAAAACATCCGAAAGCCGAACTTTACGTTCATCACGCATTTCCATTCCAGCGTTTTGAGAATCTACTTGTGTGGGACCAATGAATAATTCACTTTCTTCATCACCTAATGTAAATAAATCGCGATGATCCATAATAAAATAATGATGATGTGCGTTCGACCAATTAAAAGCAATTTGTATGTATTCATGTAGCTCACTAAGAAAGATCGAATCATCTACCTCAAATCGTCTCCAAATCTTTGATTTCATCTCAATTAGGCTCACTTTTATTTGGAAAATCACCATCTCTCATCCTTTCCTTATACTCTTGTAAAACGACTTTTTTCATAGTATAGCATGTCCCTCCGAAACACAGACTCGTCATTTTATGTGATAAATGACCTATCCCAGCAATATACATAGGATAGTAGCTTACTAAGACATGTTCGGAGGAATGTGTGTTGAAAAAAGGCCTAATCCTTACCCTCTCCATTGGAGGCGCAATCGCAACCATCCTTGTCAGCGTTTTAATCGGAGTGTTAATTGGGAACGCGGATCTTGAAGAAAACTACACCGAGGATTTGAAGAAAATCAAAGCAGAGATTACTGAATCTGAGAAGGCAGCGAAAGAAGAAGGTGAGAAGCTTCTATCGATTCAAAATGAAATGAGCAGTACAGAAGAGAAGCTTGCGACTGAAACTCAGAATCTAGAAGAAGCTAAAGTAAAAGCTGAGGAAGTAAAAAAGTTACTCGATGAGAAGGAAAATGTCTCTGCAGATATTGAAAAGTTAAAAAAAGAAAAGGAAAGCACGAAAAAAGAAATGAGCAAGCTTGAAGATGACATTAAAGCGAAAAAGGATAAAGTGAGCACACTAGATGACACAATCAAAGCAAAGAAAAAGGAGATTGATCAACTCGAAGAAACCATTGTAAAGAAAAACGAAGAACCTATTAAACTCAGCGCCGGCCAATATATTGTTGGCAGCGATATCCCAGAAGGTCGGTATCAAGTAACGAACGTTGGAGAAGGCACAAACTTCTTCGTTTATAACCCAAGTGGATTACCAACAGTAAACACCATACTAGGAGACAGCATTGTTGGAACGGGGGATTTCGTCTTCTTCACCAGTGATGGGGATATGATCGAAACCCTGGGACCGGTGAAGTTAATTCCAGTCGAATAAACAACACACCTAAAGCCCACGCTCACATGAGCGCGGGCTTTAGTTTCGACAATATGTGTGTTAATTCGGGCGGTGACAGGCACTCGCGACTTGCGAACTCACGCAAACTCACTTCGGCAGCCGCACCGTACTAAAGTTCACTAACTTCCTCACTCCCGGCCATACCGATACCCTCGTCAATACATCTCTAACAAAAATCCCCCACCAAGAAGAAGGCAAGAAGAAGCTCGCAAACCTTCTAGCCGACTTCTGAAGCTTATCGATATCTGGATGGAGAGACCGTTCATAATCCGTAAGCGCAGCTTCCAAATCATTTGGATGTTGATCAAGCGATTTTGCAAGCGTATATGCCCCCGCCATCGCCATGGAAGCACCCTGCCCGGCTAGTAACGAAATGCACTGACAGGAATCACCCACAAAAGTAATCCTGTCGTTTCGCCACTGGGATAATCCTACTTGCGACACCTCATCGAAGTAAAAATCCTTCGCCTCTTTGCCTGCTTCGAGCAAATCTGGAACAATCCAATTCATATGACCAAAATATTCATTCAGTTGCTCCAGTGCTTTTTCCTTTTGCACATGCCCCTGTTGTTCTGGATAGCGATATAAGAAAAACGTCGCCACTTTATTGCCTCGAATCGGATACACAGAAACCTGGCGATTCGGTTCCGAATACGTATAAAAATTCTTATCAATTTTTTCAAGAAAAGCAGGGTCTTCAACAATATAAGCCGCTGTATAATAACCCATGTAGCGAATTGGCTCCTTCTCTTCCTTAAACGAAAGAGAGCGCACTTTCGAGCGCACTTTCGATCGCATACCGTCCGCACCTACAACTAAATCACATGTAAGTTTCGTACCATCTGAGAGACTCACATGCGCCTTTTCCGCATCCTGTTCAATTCGCTCTGGAGATACCCCAAACCGAAACGTAACCTGTTCTCGAACCTTCTCATAAAGCACTGTCTCAAGATCTCCGCGCATAAAATTGAAGTGCTTTTGATTTAATAACTCACGCAGAGACTGATAGGAAACCCTGTATTTCTCCGAGCCATTTCCCTTCAAAAAAGAAAGAGAATCGATCGGATAATGAATACGACTTAAATCATCGAGCATGCCCAGCTTTTCAGCCACGTCATAACCTGCTCCAAAGAAATCAATCATATAGCCTTCCGTTCGTATCGAAGGAGATTTCTCAACAATCGTGACTTGATCTCCTCTTTCACTCAAACAATAAGCAAGGGTTAATCCTGCAATACCGCCACCCACAATACATACGTCCATCACGATTCACCTCACTTTAAAATAAATGTAAGCTTACGACCCGTTTGCTCTAACACTTCTTCAAGACTGCGCTCCTCCTGGTAAAGGTAAATAAGCGTTTCAAACATCACTGAACTATAAATAAGCTCAGCGGCAATTTCTACTTCGAAATTATCCCGAAGCTTACCTAGTCGCCTTATTTCCTTAAGAAGTTCAACCAGCTCTTCAATAAACATAAAATCGAGGTGCATCAAGCTTTGCAGGAATTCTGGTTTACTTTGATAAGCATTCAATGACGCCACAATCAATTCTCGAAAAAGCTTCTTCTCTAGCAAACTGAAGCCTTCCAAACGCTTCGTTAAATAATTTCGAACGGTAGCTTCAGCTGTCTCCTGAACTTCAAAACTTGGATCCTTCCTCTCTTCCATACCTGTAAATTCCGCTCGCATCACTTCAACCAGAAGCTCTGCTTTAGAAGGAAAGTAATTAAATAACGTTCCTGAACCGATCCCGGCCCTCCTAGCTACAAGCTCTGTTGATGTCTCTTCATATCCTTTTTCAAGAAAAAGACCTTTCGCTACCTCCATGATCGTCTTTCTCGTTGCCTGCTTCTTTTGTTCACGTAGTCCGCTCATCATAACCTCCTAATACCTCAGTTAATTTATGACTGCGCTCATTTATGAGTATACTCATATTTTAAACCTACTCGTATGAAACTGCAACCTTGCGTGGCAAGACTTCCTTATTCTTATATCCACATTTAAAAATGCGTTAGAACGATTCCTTCTAAAAAGGAATCGTTCTAACGCAAAACTCGACTTTATTCGCGCTAATTCGGGCGGTGACAGGCACTCGCTAACTCACGATCCACCGAACCCGCTCCTACCCCAAAAACACTGACCCATACGCCAGTGCCCCGACAATCACAAACGCCGGATGCACTTTCATCTTCTCCATCAGTACAAAACTAGCCACAATCAGAAAGATCGTTTGAACCAGCCCCGCACCTTCATATGAACTAGCAAAGAACTGAAACGCCATCACGCCAAGCAAGATCGCAATCGTCGGGCGAATGAGGGCCGTCATTTTTTTCACTTTTGGTGAGTTCTTAAACCGATTTAATAAACTCAGTAGGACAATCATCAGAACGAGCGAAGGTGCCACTGTCGCAAACACACCAACAAATGCGCCAAGAACCCCTCCCTGCCGAAACCCTATGTAACCTGCCATTTTCGTCGCAATTGGTCCAGGTAGCGCATTGGCCATCGCTAGCATTTCACTAAATTCATTCACACTCATCCAGCCGAACCGACCAACAACTTCATTTTCTACAAGCGGGATAGACGCAGGTCCGCCTCCGTAACCAACAATTCCAGGTATGAAAAACGCAACAAAGATATCCCAGTAAATCATGAGGATGGCTCCTTTCTCACCTGATCATCATCGGACTTCCCATCACTACGAGTCGGTTTAAGCAACGCATAAAGTAGCAAACACCCTATTACAATTCCCGGATGTATCCCCGCAATTTCAATAAATAAAAAGGAAGCAACCGTCAACACAATTGTTAAAATCCACCCTAAATTGCCCTGTGCTTTTCTGAAAAAATCATACGTTAACACGGCTAGCATAACACCAACCACTGGAACAACGGCCTGCGTCATCCCCTGTACCCATGCTTTTTCTCGAAACGTGGAAAGAAACGTTAGCAAGAAAATCATAATCCCAATCGTCGGCACAATCGTTGCCAGCACAGCATTCAGCATCCCCGTAATCCCTGCAACTCGATGCCCAATATACCCCGCCATTTTTGTCGCAATTGGACCAGGAAGTGAATTTCCTAAAGCGAGAATGTCCGCAAATTCATCGTCATCCATCCATTTGTATTTCTCAACTACCTCTTTATGTACCAGTGGAATAGAAGAAGGTCCTCCTCCGTACCCAAGCATTCCCACTCTAAAAAAAGCGAGAAAAAGATGCCACTGTTGCATGACTCACCACCTTCCGAAACCTCACGCCCTTTTAATAAGCGGCGATCGTTCCGTCTGTTCTTGATTCTGTGCCTCCAAATAAGGTACCTGACTGCTGATCACGCCAGATAATTTGTCCGCGGCCGAACGCACCCTTTTCCAACTGAACTTCGATTTGATGACCTTTTCGGCTAAGCGCCTCGGCAAGATGAGGAGGGAAAGTCGACTCAACCCACACGCGCTTCCCGTCAACCCACTGCCACCTCGGCGCATCAAGGGCAGACTGCGGATTTAAATGAAAATCAATCAGATTCGTAATCACCTGTAAATGCCCCTGCGGCTGCATAAAGCCTCCCATCACGCCAAACGGTCCAACCGCGTTACCATCTTTACTGAGAAATCCAGGAATGATCGTGTGATACGTCCGTTTTCCACCTTTTAGCGCATTGTCATGCTCAGGATCCATCGAAAAATTATGCCCGCGATTTTGGAGCGCAATCCCGGTGCCAGGCACCACAAGTCCTGAACCAAAGCCCATATAATTACTCTGAATAAACGAGACCATGTTTCCTTCATCATCAGCCGTCGCTAAATAGACAGTACCACCTTTTGGAGGCTGGCCAGGAGAGGGCAAAAGCGCTTCATCATCAATTAACTGACGGCGACTTTCACCGTAAGAAGGCGAGAGCAAATCCTGAACAGCGACTGACATTTCCTGCTCGTCAGTAATGTACTTCTGTCCATCCGCAAAAGCAAGCTTCATCGCTTCAATTTGCTTATGATATGTATCGACGGAATCTTTATGATCAAACTCAAACCCTTTTACGATATTCAGCGCAGACAATGCAATCAGTCCTTGCCCATTTGGGGGGATCTCCCAAACATCATACCCGCGATATTGAACTGAGATCGGATCGACCCACTCAGGTGCAAACCCCGAAAGATCTTCCTTCCTCAAATACCCATTATACGCTTTCGAAAAAGCATCAATCTTATCCGCAATTTCTCCCTGATAAAAAGAAGCGGCATCGGTTTCTGCGATTTGCCTTAACGTCTCCGCGTGACCCTTCGACTTCCAAACCTCGCCTACTTCAGGCGGACGACCGTCCGGCGCAAACGTTTCAAACCAGTGCTGAAACTCTTCTTTCTTTAACTCTTTTTCAAAATGCGCATAAGCATTCTTCCAAAACTTACTTAAAATCGGAGAAACCGGAAAACCTTCCTCAGCATAGTGAATCGCCGGCGCAAGCGCCTCTTTTAAGGAAAGTTTCCCAAATCGTTTCGACAAAGCAGCCCACGATGCCGGAACGCCTGGCACAGTAACAGGAATCCAACCGTATTTCGGAATTTCATTATACCCACGTTCTTTGACTGAATCAATGGAGATCGATTGTGGCGATGGTCCACTTCCATTCAAACCATGCAATTCACCCTTCGTCCAAACAAGAGCAAACGCATCTCCGCCGATCCCGTTTGACGTCGGCTCCACTACCGTCAATACTGCCGCAGTCGCAATCGCCGCATCAATCGCATTACCTCCTTTTTTCAACAAATCTAGTCCTGCCTGTGCCGCTAGCGGCTGGGAGGTGGCCACCATTCCTTTGTTCGCTACTGTTGTCATGCGCTGAGAAGCATAGGGATAATGTAAGTAGTCAGTTGTCATTGTTATAAAAGCTCCTTTCGATTTATGTAGAGATGAATAAGCTAAGCACTATTTCCGAATCTCAAAAAACCATAAAAAAGAAACCCCTTCATACCTCAGAGATTTTCCCATTATATAGGAAGCTCCCTTGGATGAAAAGGTTTTCTTTAGAATATTTTTATTTTTCGGTCACTTATCAAATTCTTCTCCACAAACGAGACAGCTCACCCAAACGCACTCCCAGGATGATACGCCTCAAGATCCAACTCATTCCTCTCCCCAAGCACCAACCGCGCAAGCTCAGCGCCAAGAAACGGGCCACTCGTTAATCCCGAAGCTCCAAGACCATTCGCCACCAACAGTCCTCTCACGCGAGGAACCGCTCCTGCTATCGGAACATTCCCTGGCGTAAACGGCCTGAAGCCTACCTTCGTCTCCACATACGTGCTATCCGATAGACCCGGAGCTACTTTCAACGCACGATCAATAATATGCTGAACACCACCCATCGTAACGCGCAGATCAAAGCCAGCCTGATCTTCCTGTGTGGACCCGATGACAATTCGCCCATTTTCAAACGGAAGGAAATATTGAATAAAAGGTGGCATGACGATTGGCCATTTTCCTGTATCCGTTTCAGGCAGATCGAGATGCACAATCTGGGCTTTTTGAGGTGAAACGAGGAACTTCATTCCAAGTGGCTGAAGCAGTTCACGCGCCCAAGCTCCTCCAGTGACAATCACATTGTTCGCAAAATAGTTCTCGCCATTCACCTCGACTCCGTTGACCTTCGCATCATCCCATAAAAGTGAGGCATCCCCATGAATCACCTTCGCACCGTGATTTTTTGCTCCTCGAATGAGTGCATTTCGTAAAGCTCCGCCATTTACACGTGCTGCCCCACTCACATGAACAGCGGCGTAATGATCTGAAAGCGGAGGAAACAGCGCATTTGTTTCAGCAGCTGAAAGCCGTGACACCTCTCCCATTTCAGGCGTATCCTTTCGTCGCTCCATCGCAAGCGCAAGCTTTCTCTCAAGCTTCGTCTCACCTGAATAAATGTTGATCGCGCCAACGCGAGCGTAGCCCGTATCCATTTCGCCATCTTTTCTCAACTCTTCTATTAATTCCGGATAATAACGCGCCCCAGCTTCGACGAGGCGATAAAATGCCCCTCCGCGTCGATTCGTTAGCCATGGACATACGATCCCAGCCGCCGCTTCTGTCGCCTGTCCTGCGTCTTTCCGATCAACGAGCATCACATCCGCTCCCTGCTTCGCCAGATGATAAGCCGTTGATGCTCCTAAAATACCAGATCCGATTACAATGATTGATTTCATATCTTACACCTTTTCGTCGTTTGTCTGATTAGGTATTTTACAGGAATGTCGGAAGAGACTCAATCACGGCATAGCTTGTGATCAAACAAACTTCATGACAAACTGAAGAAAAGGAAAGACTGTAGACGTATCCTGCTATTTTCACCTTTAATCAAACGTTTGTTTAAGAAGGAGGAGGCACATATGAATTTCAAAAAAATCATTGATCTCTCGATTCCAGTTAATAACGACACGCCTGTTTTCCCAGGTGATCCGAAACCGAACATCTATCCTGTAGCGGAGCATGACAAAGACGGATATCAGGTGACCCAAATGAATATCGGCACACATACCGGCACACACCTTGATGCCCCTTTCCACTTCCAGAAAGATGGCGATCCCATCGATCAATCGAATTTAATGAAAGTGATGGGACCCGGTCACGTCATTGATGTAACAGGCAAAGAGCCAGGCGAACAAATCACATTAAACGATGTAGCACACCAAATCGATAGCATCGTTCCAGGAACGATCGCTCTTTTCCATACAGGTTGGTCAAAACATATAGGAACACAGACTTATTTTAACTACCCTTACCTATCCGTCGATATTATTAATACACTACTAGAAAAAGGCGTCACCACTTTCTTTGTTGATGCGCTTAATGTTGATCAACCAGGTGGTTCAACATTTCCAGTTCATGAAGCCATTACGTCCAACAACGGTATTATCGGAGAGAATCTATGTAACCTTGACCAGATCGATTTTGAAAATCCGCTCATCATTGCGCTGCCGTTAAAACTTGAAGGATTGGATGGATCACCTGTGAGGGCAGTTGCGGTGGAAGTGGAATAGAAATCTTCCTTTACTTCGATTTCAACATCCATTTATTAACATTTTAGGTACTAACACAAACCAACTCGGTCAATAAAGCATCTACTAGTAGTAATTCATTTTATAGGAGGTGCTTTATTGAATTTAGACGAGATTAAAAAACCGTACGATCTTATCGTGAGTTTGGGTAGTTCATGCAGTCCTGCAGGTCATCTAAGAAGAAATCACTTAAGGAAATTTTCAATGCCTTTTGACTGGATTGTTACTCCGAAACTATCTGACATTAATCGAGTGATTCAACATCAGTTTAAAGATTTCATGTTACTAGAAAATTTACAACGCATAGATGGACAAGCAAACTTCCTCGACGATAACGAAGTTGCTCAAAATTCAAAAGCTTATTTTGTTCAAGATACGCATAATAATATGCTGTCTGTTCATGATTTCCCCATTCTTCCTAATAAAGAATGGAGCGATACCTATCCGGCCTATCGACAGAAGCTAGAGCGACGGATTGAACGATTTCTTCTGCAATTACAACAGGCTTCCTCCATTCTATTTATCAGATGGTCTGGTAACTATGCAGAAGCGATCGAAATGCAACAAACGTTAAAGAAATGCGTCAACGGATCATTTCATATTCTCTTGCTGACCCCTGATCCAAACCTCGAAATCGTTCAGGATACACACGTTCCAATGGAGGATATTTGTATTCTAAAAGTCCCTAACCAACCAGATAACACGTTGATGTGGGACAAGATATTAGATGGAATCTTATTAAAGCCCTAACTTATTCCCGCAGTAGGTCGATCATACACAAACAGAGCCCTTCTCTCTCCGAGAGCGGGCTCTGTTTTCATTCGACAAATAGTTGCACAGTTCGGGCGGTGACAGGCACCTCTTAATCTAAATCGAACTCCTCAGCAATCTCCGCCATATGGTAAGGCATCACTTCATCGTTCATAACGTTTTTAGCGTTTTTGAAGCGAGTGGGGTTTACTTTACGAACCTTCTCCGCACCCTTTCGGTCGTTTAATCCTCGATTCGCTTCATAACCTACATACGAAGGATATCGTGGCACTTCGATATCCTCTTTTCCACGTTCACTTCTCATAGTCGTTTTAGAAGCCTTCCCTCTCCATTGATCCGTTAAGTCAATTGCTGCGTCCGCTCCTTTAAGAATGGCTTTTCTAGTTCCTCTTCTTGCTCTCGTAGAAAAAGTAAGCAATAGGAGAGCAGCAGTCACTAAACTCCAAAAACCGTTTCTTTTCTTCCACATCACTAAGAACCTCCCAACAAATGGTATACCTACCTAATTATTTTGCTACAAATACCATCACATTATTCCCCTATCTTCCGATCACATCCTAATTGTTTCTACCCCAAATAAAAAGAGAGCCTCGATCAAACCGAGGCTCTCAAAATCATTCTATGAAATAAAATTCTTCCAAACATTAGATGGAGAATTCTCTCCAATAAGTATAAATATTTAAGTTCCCTGACGAACCTTCAATCTTACAAGATGCTTCTCCAACACTTTATTCACTTCCGGAGACTTCTCAAGCGCTACCGAATGACCCGCTCTCCCTATAACTTCGCATCGTCCATTCTCAACTGCTTTCGCAATGTTCTCGGACAGTTTAATCGTATACGCATGATCTTGCTCGCCTGCAACAGCAAGAACCGGCACGCTTACGCCTTCCAGTTCCTCAAGCACACTCTTTCGATGAATAACCTGGTGAGCCGCATCCCCTATGGATGGCTCAAGTTTTTTCATATAATCTCTCCAGTAGTTACGCTCTCTTTCGAATTCCATCGACCCAAGCGATGCATCACCAAACATGATGTACATCAGCGTATCCACAACTTCCTCCGCCCCATTCTTCTGAAGCTGTGTAACAAGCGGCTGGAACTCCTCTTTCTTGTACTCTGCTTCACCAGAGCTTCCAAGAACAACGCACGAATGAAGAAGATCCGGCCTTCTAGCCGCAAGTCTTAGGGCTATGAAACCACCCATCGAATTACCGATAAAATGACACTTCTCAATCCCAAGACTTTCAATCAACGCAGCAGCATCATTTGTAAGCGTATCCATATCGAGGTTTTCTAAAGAAGACCTCCCGCTATTCCCTTGACCGCGGTGGTCATAGCAAATGACTCTATAGTCTTTTGAAAAATGCTCCACCTGATGTTGAAACATATCTGAGTTAAAAAATAACGAATGACTAAAAACCAAAACCGGTGCATCCTTTGGACCATAATCTTCATAATAGAGCGGTGTTTCGTTCACTTCGATAAACGACACGGTAAACCATCTCCTTTAATATGAATTTTGTTATGGTATAACTCCTACAAAGTTCGCTACTAAACAGCATATCCCTCTTTTATAACTGCCTAATATCAAAACAATAGTGAAGAGAGAAACATTCGACAAATTCTTTCATATATCGGGCGGTGACAGGCACCACGCAGGCACCACGACCAAAGACACAATTCCGCTAATTCTCATTGACCACGCTTCCATAAAAAGGTACCTTTAATATGACACTTATGCTCTCAGTCGTTTATTTTGTATCATACAAGGAGGCTACCGTATGGCAATTTATTCTGAACGAGAAACTTGGAGCACCGCTCAAATGCATGACCATCAATTAGAAGGATTAAAACGAACAGTCAGACACGCCTACCAGAACATCCCTTTCTACCACGAGACTTTTAAGAACATACATATAACCCCAGGTGATATTCAGTCACTCGAGGATCTGCAACGACTTCCATTTACAAAGAAACATCACCTAAGAGAAAATTACCCTTTCAAGATGCTCGCCTGTCCTATGGACGAAGTTGTCCGCATCCATGCTTCATCTGGGACGAGCGGTAAACCTACCGTAGTCGCTTATACAAAGAATGATATTCAAAATTGGGCCGATATTGTTGCAAGATCGATCACACTCGCAGGCGGACAAAAGGGAGACATCCTTCATAACGCCTACGGATATGGACTGTTCACAGGTGGCCTCGGTCTCCATGCAGGCTCAGAGCGACTTGGCTGCGCAACAGTCCCGATATCAGGCGGAAATACAGCTAATCAAATTACCCTAATTCAAGATTTTAAGCCCAGAATCATTTGCTCCACTCCATCCTATCTCCTTAACATTGGAGAAGCTATGATGATGCAAGGCATTGATCCAGCTTCAACCTCATTACAATACGCCATTCTTGGTGCAGAGCCATGGTCGGAAGAAATGAGATTTCAAATTGAAAAATTATTCCATCTGAAAGCAACGGACATTTATGGATTAAGTGAAGTAATGGGACCGGGCATTGCAATGGAATGTGCAGAATGTCAGAATGGCCTCCACATCGCAGACGATCATTTTATCGCTGAAATCATTAACCCTGATACTCTCGATCAAGTCGACGAGGGACAATACGGCGAACTGGTTTTCACAAGCCTTACAAAAGAAGCGCTTCCAATAATAAGATACCGAACAGGTGACATCGCATCCATTACGAGAGAAAAGTGTCTTTGCGGCAGAACAACCACAAGAATGAGCCGTGTAAAAGGACGTATCGATGATATGCTGATTATCAGGGGAGTTAACGTTTTTCCTTCTGAAATCGAACGATATATATGTAATCTAGAAGAACTCGTCCCCCACTATCAAATCCACTTGCAGAAAAAAGGCCACTTAGATCACGTAACCTTGCATGTTGAAGTAAAGCAGGAGTTTTATAAGAAGCTAGAAATGAATTTTAACCATCCTATGGCGGTGAAGCTTGTTGAGAGTCTTGGAAAAACTCTTAAAATGAAAACGCTTATATCAGTGGATATCCAATTGAAAGAACCACACTCAATACCTCGCTCCGAAGGAAAAGCAAAGCGAGTGCTAGATGCCCGTACAAAAATTATTCCTAAAACTTCTATTCATTAATTCAAAACAGGCTGACGATTCATCTCGTCAGCCTGTTCGACATTTAGTGACATAGTTCGGGTGGTGACAGGCACCGCGCCAACCGCGCAACCACTCACCCCCTAAATAACCGCCCGCTCACCCTCTACCTCAACCACTCGCTTCGTTTCATTCGCTTCCAGTGCAGCTAAAATCACCTGCAACGATTTCATCCCTTCTTCACCACTCACGGCTGGTACGGTATCGTTCGCAATACAATCCACGAAATTCTCAACCACGTGCGTCGTTTGCTGTCCGCCCGCTTCATTTGTTTGGATTTTCTGAAGCTCATATTTCACGACATCACCGTTTTTGTACTGAACAACCAGTGAATGCTCCGGATCATCCTCTAGGCGAAGCACCGCATTTTCCCCATAGATTACGGTTGAATTATCGCCACCAGAAACGTAAGACCAGCTTGCTGCGAGTGTGCCAATCACTCCCGTCTTCGTTTTAAGAATACACACCGCATTATCATCCACATCCGTGTTATCCTTCGCCTTCGTTTCTACAAACGCGCCAACCTCCACAATTTCTCCAAGCAAATAGCGCATGAGATCTGATTTATGTACGCCAAGGTCTCCCATCGCTCCGATAAACGCTCGCTCTTTATCGAAGAACCAGCTATCCGCTCCATCAATACTCCACCGTTCAGGTCCAGGATGACCGAACGTTGTGCGGAAGCTGTAGACCTTTCCAATCTCGCCGCCTTCGATCAATTCCTTCGCTTTCACGTGTGACGCGACGAATCGCTGATTATGAGCAATCATTAGCTTTTTTCCATTTATCTCCGCTGCCTCATTCATTGCTTTCGCTTCCTCAATTGAAGTCGCCATCGGCTTTTCACAAAGAACGTGCTTCCCTGCTTTCAATGCCGCAATCGATACAGGTGCGTGCAATGCGTTTGGTAAACACACGCTCACTGCATCAATTTCATCATCTTCAAGTAACGTGAGATAATCAGTATATGCCGTGCCGCCATACAAGTTCACCATATCCTCCGCGCGCTCTTTCACCACATCACACACCGCTACAATTTCCACATTTTCCTCTGCATTGTACTCCGGCAAATGACGCCGTCTCGCAATACTTCCACAACCGATAACCGCTACTTTCATTTTTTTCATTCCCTATCCCTCCATCGTCTCAGATAAACTGTCACTTGGCTTTGAATCAGGTTGCTCGCACTTACTCGTCATCTCATAATGCTTACCCTCCACTGAAGATTCATGTATACCATGCATCGTTTCGAGTACATGATAAGCAAGTTCACCATTTGCTCGTGGTTTCCGCTCTTCTCGTAAAGCGTTCACCATGTCCACCACACCAAGTCCACGGCTATTTTCAATGGATCCATGCGTAAGGGAAACTTCCTTCCATTCAACTTCTCCCGCATTTCTTACTAGTACTGGGCCGCCGAATGTATTCGGATCAGGTACACTTAACGATCCATTCGTACCGTAGATTTCTAGAAAAGGAGTTTTCGCTCCCCAAACATCAAAGCTCGTGATGATCGTACCGATCGCCCCATTTTCAAAATCCAAAATGCCTGCAACGTGCGTCGGCGTCTCGACCTTAATCGTCTGTCCAGACTTCGGTTCGCTTGTAATCATCCGTTCAGGCGAGGTGATCCTTGTCGATCCAGTAAGTCGACGAATCGGTCCAATTAAATGAATGAGAGCAGTTAAGTAATATGGACCCATATCAAACATCGGCCCCGCTCCCTCTCGATAGAAAAAGGCTGGATCAGGGTGCCAGCTTTCCGGTCCATGACCCAGCATGAAGGCGGACGCAGCAACTGGTTCCCCTATTGCGCCATCCTCGATTAGCTTTTTACACGTCTGAAGTCCACCACCGAGAAATGTATCAGGTGCAACACTTACTAATAGACCTTTTTCCTTCGCCTTCGCTAGAACCTTTTGCCCGTCTTCAAGCTTTATCGCTAGCGGTTTCTCAGAATACACATGCTTTCCTGCTTCTAATATGCGTAAACTAACTTCTGCATGTGCCGCAGGAATCGTTAAATTAAGAACGAGTTCTATGGTCGGATCTGCCAAAAGGGCATCCACATCCAGAACACGAGGAATCTCATATTTCTCTGCTTTCTCAACTGCTTTTTCGTGATTCAGATCAGCTACTGCAACCACTTCGAGATTCGCATACTCGCGAAGATTCGTTAAATAAATGTCGCTAATGTTGCCACAGCCGATGACACCAATTTTCATTTTCTCCATACTCTCCCACTCCTTTCCAAGTTCCCTAACCTTTCACCGCACCACCCGTTAGTCCTTTTACTACTTTTTCTTGTGAGAACAAGTACACAACGAGCATTGGAAGACTCGCAAGTGTTAATGCCGCCATCAAACCAGGGACATTTACTGAAAATTCTCCATAGAAATCTTGTAATCCTAATGGTAGGGTCATGTTCTCAGGGCTTGATACGAGAACGAGTGCAAAAATAAATTCATTCCATAGATGAATAAAATTATAGATAAAAACGGTCATAAGAGCCGGCGTTAATATCGGAAGAATAATGCGCCAAAAAATTCCGAAATGAGAACAACCATCGATCTTCGCCGCTTCTTCTAATGACTTCGGAATTTCTTGCATAAATTGCGTTAAAATAAAGATCGAAATCGGTAAACTGAAAGCAATATAAGGTCCAAGTAAAGCTAGCAATGAATCATACAAACCCATATTTTGAGACAGCTTAAAGATTGGGATAAGCGTGGCATGAATTGGTAGCATCATTCCAGATATGAAAAGAAGAAACAAACCACGGTTAAACTTGAAATTCATTCTACTTAATGGATAACTTGCTAGAGCAGCAATTAACATAACCGCCACAACTGCCACCACCGAAACTAGGATACTGTTTAAAAAATAACGAGTTAGCCCCATCTGGAATACATCCGCGTAGTTACCCCACTCGATCGAGGTAAAAATAGCAAATGGTCTTTCAAAAAAAGTGCTCTGATCTTTTAATGAGGTCGAAATCATATAAACAAATGGATAACCTGTGAAAACCAAAAGCAATAATCCGATTAGATACAAAGGCATCTTCCTGAGTAATTGCACCATTAGAAAGCCCCTTTCTTCTTGCGGTTATAATCAACGATTTGGATAAGTACAGTAACAACGAGCGCAATTAGAAACATTAGAAACGCAATCGCACTTGCATAGCCCATATTGAAGTTAATAAAAGCCTGCTTGAACATATAAGTGCCCATCAGTTCTGTTGCGTGATTCGGTCCACCACCAGTCATAATATAGAAAATATCAAAAGCCTTTAAGGATCCAACAATGGCTAGAATGGATGAACTCACAATGGTTGGCATAAGCAAAGGTAACGTGATGTGGAAGAACTTCTGCCAAGAATTCGCTCCATCGATTTGGGCAGATTCATAGAGTTCCTCTCCTATCCCGACCATAGCTGCCTTAAATAGGATCATATAAAAAGGTGAGAACTGCCAAACGACTACTAATAAGATTGCAATCAACGATGTGTTTTCATCACTAAGCCATGCTACATTTTCAAAGCCAAGTAAATTCACAATCTGATTAATAATCCCGTTGATTGGGTCAAACATATACACCCATAAGAGGCCGATCGCAACCGTAGACATTAAGAATGGAAGAAAATAAACGCTACTAAACAAGCGAATGCCTCGTATAGGCGCAAACAGCATCAGCGCCATGATCATGCCGAGTGGAATTTGCACAAAGACAGACGTCAGAACAACCCATGCATTGTTCGTAAGCGAAGTCCAAAAGACGGCATCGTTAAATAATTGAACGTAATTATCGAGCCCAATAAACGTTTTGTCATTCGTTCCATCCCAGCTGTAGAAGCTATAACCTAATGTAGATAAAATGGGGTAAATCACATAGACAAGATAAACAATAAGGGCTGGCGCTGTGAATAAACCAATCGTGACCGCTTTTCTCATATTGCGCTTCTTCGTTCCGTGAGCCACTCTCGTCGTCTCGCTTCTTCTCGCCACTTCAGCTGTTTCCATATGTAAAGCTCTCCCTTCTGTAGATAAGAAAGAGGGGACTCATCCCCTCCTTCACTTATTCAAGAAGCTCTTCTGCCTTGGCTTCCATTTTGTTAGCTGCTTCTTCTGGCGTCATTGATAGACCGAATAGTGCCTGCGTCGTATCTTTATGAAGTTCAGCAAGCTCTGGAGGAAGTGTCTGGTCATAAGGCATTTGAATATGAGAAGCATTCTGAGCTACATCATAGAACTGCTTTACAAATTCATCCTCAGGAACAACATCTTTTACAGCTGACAGCGTTCCCGTGCGATCCGTGAATTTCTGTGCTGTTTCTTTACTCGTTAACGCTTGAATAAACTCAGCTGCTAAATCAGGATTTTTAGATTCTTTTGCAACTGACCAAACCGGTCCAGTGGCACCCCCGACTTGCGTTTCATTTCCTTCCCCACCTGAAATCGTCGGGAATACGAAGAAACCAAGTTTCTCCTCGAACTGTGGAGCTTCTTCTCTCACGTTATTTAAGAAAGAAATCGTCATATCCATCATCGCAGCTTGCCCGGAGTACATGAGCTGTCGACCGCGGCCTTCATCGTAAGGAATACCGTTAAATCCAGCATTAAATGCATCCATCTTGACGAGATCTTGAATATACTCACCCGCTTCAACATAAGCAGGATCATCAAAACCGCGACCTTCGCGATTAAATGCGCTCTCGAATAAATCTGGTCCACCAATTCGACTTGCAAAATTCATTAAATAGTACGCTCCTGGCCATTTCGTTTTATTCGTTAACGCAAGTGGCGTCACATCATTCTTTTTCAGCGTCTTAATCACTTCAGTAAATTCCTCATACGTCTTTGGTTCTTCAAGGTCATACTTTTCAAAGATTTCTTTGTTGTAAAAAATCACATCGAGCGATAAACCCAATGGAACACCGTACACCTTTTCATCGAATGTCCCGTTATTTAATGCCATTTCTAAGTAATGATCTTGATCGATATTTTCAGTAATATCCTGCACATTTCCCTGATCAACGAAATGCTTCAACCAGCCGCCACCCCAGCTCTGAAAGATATCTGGTGGATTTCCACCCGACATCGAGACAGCTAATTTCTGCTTGTAAGCATCGTTTGGTGTTTGGAGTAACTTCACCTTCACACCATCATGTTCTTCTTCAAACTGCTTCGCTACTTCCTGAAAAAGCTTTTCCCGTTCACCCGTTTCAATGTGCCAAACTTCAATTACCTTCTCATCCCCGTTGCCAGAATCAGAACTTCCAGATGCTCCCTGGTTCCCCCCACATGCCGCTAACAGCAACAACACTAAAACCGATAATAAAGCCGTTACTTTCTTCATGCTTTACCCCCTAATTTGTAGTAATGACTATATAGCAACTGATCAAGAATGTTTACTAAGGAAATAGTTCATACTCATTTCAATACTTTCCAAAGGAGAGCGCTTACATTTATCTTGTTCAACAATCCACCAGTCAACGTTAGACACATCGCCTTGATTGAGGACTCCATTAAGGTCAACCCCTCCTGTGCCGAGCTCAGCGAAGAATTGCTCCCCATCCGTAGTCATGTCTTTCAAATGAACAAGAGGCGTGCGATCTTGATATCGCTTCATCCACTCGACCGGATTTTCCCCAGCCCGAGTGAGCCAATAAATATCAAACTCCGCCTTCACACACTCTGGGTTCGTTTCATCTAAAATGGTCCCAAGCGCAGTTTTACCATTCGACAGCCTCTCTAATTCAAAATCATGATTGTGATAACATAATGTGATCCCTTCTTTCGAGCACTCTCGTCCAATGTCATTCAAGCTTCGAATGAGCTCCGAATATCCTTCCTCTGTTCGCATTTCAGGTGCAAGAAACGGACAAACAAGCTTGGTACTTCCAATTTCATGCTGATACGCTATCACACTACTTAAATCTTCCAATAGTTTATCGAGAGGAATGTGGCTAGAAGCTGCCATTAATCCAAGGTCATCCATTACTTTCTTCAAATCCTTTGCAGACATATCGTAATACCCAGCAAATTCCACACCGTGGTAACCGATGTCCGAAATCTTTTTCAAAGTACCAATAAAGTCCTTTTCACTTTCCTCTCGTAACGTATACATCTGTACTGCAACAGGTATATTTGCCATTTACTACCTCTCCTTTAAATAGTTAATTTGTTTACCTCAGCCGATAGTCCGTTCTTCACCTCCTGGAAATAGTCGACTTCATAAATGTAATGGATTACATTTATGAATATAATTAATTGCTAAAGAGCTTAAAAATAAAGGTTTCTCCACCTCTCGTAAAGTAAACGATTACATTTTAGTGAAACAGAATAGTCATCAAGACTAAACCTGCTTTTTATAACCGCATGACTCTCTGATAATAAGTTTGGTATCAAGCACGTGCTGCTTTTTCGTTAAGGTTTCACCATTAATTTGCTTCAAAAGGAGTTCCATAGATCTTTGTCCCATTTCCATAAAAGGTTGCGCTACTGTCGTAAGCGACGGCTCAAAGATATCTGAGAACTGGATATTATCAAAACCAACAACTCCAATGTCTTCTGGTACTCGAAGCCCGTGAGTTTTGATCGCTTTAACAGCCCCCATTGCCATGCTATCATTTGCAGCAAATATAGCTGTAGGAGGGTTTTCCAGTGCAAGAAACTTATTCATCTGATGATAACCAGAATCGTACTTATGATCTCCCTCTTGAATAAGAACCCCATCGACTCCTATGCCGTGCTCAAGAAGCGCCTGTCGATAACCTTTTAACCGATCCCGACTTAACGGAATATCTAACGGACCTGTAATCATTCCAACTCGTTGATGTCCAAGCTGCAGTAAATGCTCCACCGCATTACGTGCACTACTAATATTATCAATCGCTACCGTAGGAACGTTGAGACCTGCAATAAAGTCAGATGTAAGCACAACAGGATATTTGTCAGCAATGTCGGTAATAACGTTATTATCCAACCTCGTTGTTAATAATATCACCCCATCTACCTGTTTCTGCTTCAACTCTTCAAGATAGCTGTATGCTTTATCCGGATCTTGATAGGTATTTCCAAGAAGCACTTTGTAACCCGATTGATGGGCGATCAAGTCAATTCCGGCAATCATTTGCGGAAAAACATTATTCTCAATAGAAGGAACCATCACGAGGATCGTCTTCGTTTCAGTTCTTCTAAAATAACGAGCTAGAACATTTGGCTGATAGTTTAATTCTTCAATTGCCTGAAGCACCTTCATTCGCGTCTTTTCTTTTACAGCATCAGGATTTTGAATCACCCTGGACACAGTAGCTGTTGATACATTCGCAAGCTTTGCTACATCTGTCATATTCGCCATTTCAACTATCTCCCTAGTGTTTAAAATAGTATCTTTATTTTAAACTATAAATGGCTGATAGTGAGAATTCAAGCAAAAATGTAATGGATTACATTTAGTGAACGGATTATCTATTTCCTGCAACTGATGCTCATTATAGAGAATAATCAGACGAATTTCAATATATTTTAGAAAATTGTTTATTTTTAATTAATTTAGTTAAAATATTGATTCGACAATTTATACGATAGTTCGGAGTGGTGACAGGCACCACTCCGAACTCCCTCACCCTACTCTGTCTCACTCAACAACCTCTCCTCCGCTAATAAAGGAATAAGGTTATCAAAGATATGCGTGTCCTGATTAGCTTTAATGGAGTATCCACCACAGTACTTGCTTTCTTCTTCTTCGTTTCGAAATTCTATCATTCTTTCATAAATCCGCTTCGCAAATTCTTTATCTCCCACTTCCAAACAATAAAGAATGATAAAACCATATAAAGATGGAGATTCATACTCGACTACAGGTAATTGTGAGTTCCGATCATATCTCCCATAAATGAAACCTCTCTCAGAGTACTCTGACTCGATAAACTGATAAAAGGAATCTGTTGAAACTCCTATTTCTGCCAGCTGCCACGCAACGAGAGCCTGATCAATCATATTCACCTGCTCATCAAAAACATATTTTTGTTCATTAATATGATAGGCCTTTGCATAAAAACTATTGTCTGTGGGAGTTTTTTGTAAAATCGTAAGCATCTCTGTATAAATTTGACTACCTAACTCACTATTTGCCCTCATCACTTCTAATGCAGACGGATCAATATAAGAAAGTGTTAATGTAGTTGAAATTTCTTTCGTTCGATCATCATAAAAATCGCTTAACACACTTTCTATGTGATTATGCTTGACCAAATAATCACTGAATGTCGTTGCAGACGTTTTATATCTTTCCTCATTCCACAATGAAGCTGCCTCGTACAACACTTCAATGATTCTTAAATCATCTACTAGTGCATTGGTGGTTACAATCGGTTCTCCTTTTGGGTTTAGTTTCCAATAAATAAGGCCTTCTTCATTAATAAAGTAGTTAACAAACGTCTCGTATGCTTCTTCAAAACCTTCCCTGTCTTTCTTTTTCAAATGATACTGAAGCCATATTCCGACCGACTCTGAGATTGCTTCTTTTCCTTTCACTTCATCTTGATCGAGTTGATCACTTTCTTTTAAATAAGTTGCGAGAGTCCCATTGGGATTTTTCATATTTGTTTCTATGAAAGATTCTGTTAATCGCATCGAATGTACTCCTCCACCATTTTTATCAAGAAGAATGAATATTCCTAGCAACAAAAGAATCAGTAGGAAGAGCAAAAGAAATCGATAATGTTTTTTGCTAGCTATCCTCTTCTTCAAACCTCACCATCATCTCCAAGTATCTCACATTATTAAAATTAGCTCTCGGACACTTTGCTTTGTGCGAGAAGACATGTTTTTATCAAAACAATGTTAATTGAATTAAACGTTTCTTTATCCTCAAGTAA
Source organism: Pseudalkalibacillus hwajinpoensis (assembly GCF_015234585.1). Taxonomy (NCBI): domain Bacteria; kingdom Bacillati; phylum Bacillota; class Bacilli; order Caryophanales; family Guptibacillaceae; genus Guptibacillus; species Guptibacillus hwajinpoensis. The sequence continues at coordinate 489,197 of NZ_JADFCM010000001.1, read as the reverse complement.
GCTTCTACTTGCCATAGTGAAATTTGCTGAAGAGACGCCATTATAGATGCCATTTTAATTCCTTCTGATCTCGTCCCAAAAATAACAGCAACTTTCACACGCCCATACCTCATCCATTTATCATGTTACGCAGATTGCTTGTATCGCTCCGTTTTATACCACTTCGCTTCTTGCTTGAATAGCACTCTTTTCACTTCCAAACATAATGACCAAACAACAAGTGCGATCCAGATTTGAGAGTAAGTAAAATACATTAAACAAACAATCAAAACGTTTGTAAGATTTAACGTTTCTTTTTCGATACTTAATGCTAAGAGCACTTCAGTAAGATAGAGGAGAATAGCTAAAACTAGGAGAACAATAATAACTGGTCCAACTGAAAGTGTAATTGGGGTAAATATATTTAAAACAAGTAGGGAATCAGAGACAAGTACGCCGCATAAAAAGAGGAAGTAAGTAAAGAAAAAATAAATTAAATCAAGAACAATCTTTTTATTTTTTAGCTTGAAAAATCCTAATAAATACTTCCCAATCACATATTGATTGCCACGTGCCCACCTTGTCCTTTGCTTCCACCAGACTTTCCATGCCTCAGGCTCCTGTTCCCAAGTAATTGCTGCTGGAAAAAAACGAATATAGTAACCAAGGTTATACACTCTAATGCTTAGTTCAGTATCCTCTGAGAGAGCCTTTTCATCCCATCCTCCTAGTTTCTCGAGAATAGATCTTCTAATCGCAAAATTGGTACCTGGGATAGTGGATAATTTAAACCAGTACCATCTCCCAGCCTGAGCCAGCCATTGAAAAGTAATCGTTTCAATATTAATGAACTTAGTCAGCAAGTTCTTAGAGGCATTTATTACGCGGAATTTCCCTACCATAGCTCCTGCTTTTGGGTCATTCTGCAATCCGATCGCTAGATAATAAACAGCATCTTCTTCTGGTGTATTATCAGCATCATATACAATCACAATTGATCCTTTAGATGCCATAAATCCCTGGTTTAAGGCTCCTGACTTTCCTTTTCCTACATTGGGCGGCTTGGTATGAACTACTTTAATAAAGGGATAGTTTCTTGCATATTCATTCCCAATTTCTCCAGTTCGATCGGAAGAGTTATCATTTATCAATATAATTTCCAATCGATCTAGGGGATACCGCAATTTCACCATTGCCTCAAGAGTGTCTCGAATAACCACTTCTTCATTATGGGCAGGTATAAGAACGCTAACTGTAGGAAGAGAGCGGTCCCATCCTTTCCAATTTTCAATTGTTTTACGGTAACTCATGGCATGTAAGAAACCACCGTGCATAAGGAACATATGGTAGATCAGCATAAACCAAATAAGGAAGAGCGCGGAATTGAATATCATATTAATTGTCATCTTAACCCCTCCTTATTTTTTCGAAAGTTGAGCATTAGAATAAAAGCTATGAAGAGTATAATCATAAACCCGGCCACAGTCGCAATAACCCATAACACACCATTCGTTACACGATTTAAATAAGGCTCATAATATTCAGGAGAAGATTTTATCATCCCGACATAATCCAATTTAACCTCAGGTTCATGATTCGTGAATTGGATGGAAACATGATCTGCTTTCGTTAGCGTATCAAAACTCTTTAAATCAACCCATGAAAGATTCGGAACAGTTTCCATCTCATGAATCATTTCTTTGAAATTCTCAATACCCAGATAAGGATGATAAAACCCGGAGATCACCCCATCTCTTACAATTTGTTGTTTTTGTATAGATTGAGTTATTTTTCGTATGGGGTCTTTTTCGTTTTCATCAACATAGCCAATCGTTTCAGGTAGCAGTGTCAAACCGTTTATAAATGAAGGTGTTGTAATCGTCGGTGAAGAGCGCATCATTTCCCAGCTATCATCACTAATTTGCAGTTGGCCAAGATAAGTTGAAAAATGTTCTGAAACGACACGATAACCATTGAATGAAATGGCGTAGTGAGGAGCTTCAAATGCTGCAGGATACAAACCATAACTCACTAATTCATTTATTCCTTTCGTAATTTTGGACTGAATATAGTTCGTCTCAAAATTTTTGATTTCAGTTAAATATTCTTGAAAATCCTCTTCTGACGAAAAATCAGATCTTGTTTTCTCACGACTATTTTTTTGAGGAGGGACGGATATTGGGCGATCGTTTTTCACATCCCAGAATTCAAACCCTTCCCCTGTTTCACTGTAGCGATATTGATGGGAGTACCCATGCATAATAATTGTGCCTCCATGATTTTGCATGAACTTAAGCACTTTAAGAAGCTCAGGAGAATCTGAGAACCTAAATTCTTCCCCAGTCTCTGGATCGCGATAAATGGGAATCACTGCAATCATGTATGGGATATTTTTTTCGAACAAAAGGTCTGCAATTTCTTTTAATGGAACTGGATCAACCAGTGGATGAATATCTTCTAATCGAATAATACCTGGATGAACTTCCTGATGGGAAATGCCGAAGAATTCATGTAACGTTTCAGAAAGATAATTTGGTAATACTCCATCCAGAGATGTCACACCATAATAAAAATCAGTTGAATTTCTCACTAAAAGAGGGAATGCTCTATTTGCAGCGTGTCCTTCAATCAGCGTTGTCGTATTAGTAGAAAGTTCTATGTTAAGAATGGTTTGTTCAATTATATTCTTGATCTCTTCACCAATAAATGAAATGCCATCAATATTCAATTCATTTTTCTGAGTGAAAAAACTGAAATGATCTTCAAACTGTTCAGTATTATAACCAATACCAAATATAGGCCCATTGAAATCCTCAACTACCCTTGATAGGTTATTAGGAAGTGTCTTTTTTACTTCGCCATAATATAGTAAATGAGTCACACCGATTAAATCTCCCTTTGTAACCTCACTATCTTCTTTGACGGTTATATCGGAAGTGTAATGACCAACTATGATATCTAGTAACCGGATATTCTCACTTATCTCCCCCTGTTTTGAAGAATAAATGATTAATACAGTAGGGTTGCTGACGACTTCATCATCTTCATCAGCCCTTACTAATTGAGGTAGAGGGATTAACAATAGTAGGAACAGAAATGTGAGAGAAAAATTCTTTATGCCATTTCTTAAAAAATAAAATTCAAAATTCATGAATGAACTCCTCCGTATTAACACTTATGTTCTTTATAAAGAACATAAGTGTATGAAGTTACTTAACTTCCCCTAATATTTTGCTTTTGCGTTAAATGACACGAGTTTAGTAAGAAAGAGTTGGTTCAAAATCCCTATTCACTGAGCGTAAAACTGCGACTAAGTTGTCTCAATATGAGTTTATTTAGTTAATGTGTCTACACACCCATAAGGTTCGTTTGATATAGAGGTATGACTATTTTATAAACAAAAAATCCTTTTAAAAAAAAATTTATAGTCAAAATAATCTTTTCTAGTTCTTAATGCTCATTATAACGTTTTTTATAAAGAACACAAGTTTAAATAATCTTATTAAAAGTTAAAAGGCTTACTAAGTCATTTTATTTTCTCCATTCTTTTTTTATTATTTCTCCATCGCTTTCAATAACTCATCCAGTTAAGCTTCTGAATACCCACTCTCATAAAGATTCGCATATGAAATGTGTACCGTTCAACTCCTCGGATCTAAAATTCATTCTAAACAAATCCACAAAAAAAGAGCCCAACGTAACCCAACCATTGGACTCTCAAAATTAATGTGACCTTAACGTTGCGAGAAGTTTGCCACCTACTTGATTAACAATAGGGTATTTTTTATACCTTCTCCACATTGTGGAGACAGCATCGCTGCTCTTCAACACTTCTTTGAGCGTTTTTCTTCTTGTTACTTCTTTCTCTTTTTTCTTAATTTCAGAAAAGATCCTTGAGCTGTTACCATCATCAATATAGTTAAAGTACTCAAATCGCTTGCTGCTAATTTCAGGTTTTTCAGCGAAATTCGTGCTCGCATACTCTTCGAATTTTGAAACTAACGCTGCGGAAGAGTATGCGACATCTCCAAATAATTCTTTGTTAAGATCCATATAACTTCCCTGCAATTCATTATACTTACTCAAATCAAAATGGAAAAATAACACTGGCTTCTTCTGATAGTACATCTCCCAGGCGACACTGGAATAATCCGTAATTAACATACTGGAGCGCATCAGGAGATCATTAATCTTTTCCTCACCGAATTGAATAACTCTTACATGCTCATTTTCACTAGTAAAATGAGAGACATAGGGCATAAACTTGGGATGAACATAGAAATTGAGAAGCAAATTATTTTTCCTTAGCGTGTCATGTAGCTCATTAGAGTTTAGCAGAGCATTATAAGCTTTATAGTAATCGGATAGTACAAATTCGCCTTCTTCTACTTCATCAAGCCAATTCCGCCAGGTCGGCATAAGAAAGACCTCTTTCTTACCGCTATCGGTTAGCTCTTGGGAACGATCTTCTACTACATCCCATCTTGATAAGCCCGTCACAATAATGTTCTTCGCTTTATATCCAAAGTGGTCCATGACGATTTGCTTTTCAAAATCTGAAGACACAACGAACAAATCAGCTGAATTCGCCGAACCAACCTTAAACGTATTTTCTACCTTCTTCAGACCTAACACACCGTGCTGTAGAAACACGTAGCGCTTACTATTCACATAATCACGAATCGGTCCACGAGCTACCCTCCAGGCATAACCGTGTCCCTTCGCTTCAGATGAAACAATCACTTTGGAAGATAGGATTAAGAAAAGGTGTTTAATGCTCATGAAATAAACGACTCGTTCCTTATAAGGAATTAAATTGCGTTCATCTTCAGATCCTTTTTTAATAACATAGTAAACCTTCTTATCTTTATGTTCTTCAAAGCAATGTTTAAAGAAGTAATAGGCATTATCTTGCGCTGTTTCTGAGTATTTCTCATGAATTAACCAGGTAGGTTTCCAAAACGCATTCCAGTAGAAAAGGATATACAAATAGTACGCAATGTACTCATTCATTTTATACTTTATGCTCTCATATTCGCCTTTATAGCGATAAGTGATACTAACCCCACCATTAATCGTGATATAGGGATAGATCATGTAGCCATTGGATTGATTTAAAGTGTATTTCCACATCCGATGTTTCAATTGCTTATGAATAAGTAAATTATCACTAACTACTCTAATTAATCTCGTCTCGTGATTATTTACTTTTACTGAAATAAAAAAGTCCCAATAAAACTGTTCAAATTCAACTTCATTTAATTGAATGCGGAAACTTACTTTTTGTTTATTAGCGGACGTTTCCACCACTTTATGGTAAGGTACAATTACTCGTTTACTCTTATCACTTCGTAACCTTAAAACAAGCTCCTTCACTTCAAAACTTTCTATCCTTTTCATTGAAACGGTAGCTGTCAATTGCAGTTCACCATTTCGTTTGAGATTCAAACGATGTAGCGAAACATTACCAGGGTACTTACTTTTTAAATATTGCTCCTCAGTACTAACGTAAAATGAAAATTCATGATCATTTGTTAAATAAGGTGAGAGATAAAGATCCTCTGTTATAGGAAGGTGGCTCACATGCCGTTCAAGGTGGTTAAGAGGGTTATTATACTCGCCGACTCTTCTTACCTCAACTAGGTTAGCGTACCGAATTTCAACAAAAAGATCCCAGCGGCTTGTGTTAGTAAATAATCCATTGAATTGGCTTATAGATACACCGATTTCTTCCACTGAACCATGTAAATGACGGGAAACTTCCAAATTCACGATTTCATCTCTTTTACGTTTCTTCAAATAAAATTGAATTTCACTCGCATATTCGATGAAATTCGTAGAAACATCAAATAAGATGCGATCGTGCGTAACACGTAAGTTCTGAGCATGAAGCTGCCCCTTCACTATTTTAGTAAACGAAGGTTGCACGATTGGGGTCACTAGACTATTCTCAAAAATTAACGGATAAACTTCAAGAATGTTTCCACGCTTAAAATGAAGTTGAAGCTCACCTTCTCCATTTACAAAGTCATTTTTGTTTTCATTATGAATTGTTAAAGATTTATCTTCTGGATGATAAGATGAAGGGATCTTTCGAGAAGTTAAATCGTTCGTGTGAACCATTACTGGTGAAGAAGGAAAGTACTGATCGATATGTAGAATGAGGCGGTTGTCTTCTTCTTCCATGGAGATGACCTGACTTTGGAAGTCAACAACTTCAAAACTAACTTTTTCTAGCTCACTTATACTCCCAATATGCAAGGAAAGTTCATTTCGATCCGTAAGATAAGGAATCCAAGAGTGCTGCTCCATTTCAACAATCGGTTTCAAATACCTGTGTGGTCTAGAAGCTATGGGAGCTTGATAGACACCAATTCTCTTTCTATCCATGCTTTTACTTCGACCATTTATTATAAAGAAATCCCATTTTCCTGAGTTTAATCCACTTAAATCCTCTTTAAATAAGCTGAAATTGATAAAAGAACCTACTTTTTCTTGTTTAAAGTCCGGCCATATAATTTCTTCATTTTTACGATTTATAAGACATAGATTGAGAGATTCTAAATTATGAATTTCTTCATTTTTTATCTGGAAGCTTAACATCTCTCCATCCCATCGCACATCGTTTACTGCAATATTTCTTCTTTCAACTTGATGACGTTTAACAAGCATTTATCTCTTCCTTTGTACCATTAATTTTCCTTTTAATTAGGCAAAAACAGCTATTTATTTTCACACTCAACTAGACGCATCATAAATCTTTACCCATAACAATAGCCTGAACGTAATTTACAATTTCTTTACAAAGAATAATTCAAAAAAATACCTCGTTTTCTATTTTCAAAACAAAAGATCGTTTGATCGAAATAACGGTAAAAAACTCTACTCCCTTAAAAGAGATGTAAAGTCGAATGATTGGATAGTCGTTTTCGGGTTCCATTTATATCCATTGAAAACCAATGATAACCAACACATAACGTTAATATTACCACTTATAGATTCGTTTTCAAGCATATCTGACTAATAACTAGTCAATTAGTCATGCATGTGTCTATCTCATAGATTGAGATCCGCTTCTTATCACACTAATTTTAACGGAGATATTGATACACAAAAAAACCCATCACCTAAATATGATGGGTTCTTTACGTTCATTCGAATGTATTAATCAAACGTTTAATTAATTCCAAGTTCCTGTTGATTCAGCATTTTTGTTTTCACAACAGGGCCTTTTATCCCCTCGATGTTGATGACAATTAACCTTACTAGCTTACTAATAAAAACCGACGTTCCAAGCACTAAGGTGAAGACAAGTACAAAATATTCTTTCTGCCATATCGCATCTGGCAAAATACTTGAATACGCGAAAATAATGAATGGGAAGATAAAATAGAGTCCTATTGTGTTTTCCCCAATGGAATGCAAGAAAATATCCAACAGCACCACTTTTCTAACTGACTGATAAATCCCCAGCAATGATATCAATATAACAGGCACCGTTATCATAAGAAACCATTCTTCCTGATAGATAGAGCCATACATCAAATAGTAGGTAACCTCGAAACCAATTAACCCAATCAATGCCACAAGTCCGAATCGATCGAATTTCTTTAGAAGGTTCTGTACAGAATCCCAGTACCGAGCTAAGTAACCTCCAAGAACAAAGAAGAAAAGCCATTTTAAAAGCAAACCGTCTTGTGTCAGAAATGCATTTCCTTCAGTTAAGACTGGAGATACGAAATAGTAATGAATCATTCCAGTAACAACTAATAGAATCGACCAACCAGCCTTAGTTTGAACAAGCTTCAGTAAAGGGAGAAATAAAAGAAATTGTAGAATGACTGAAATAAAAGACAAGTGATAAAATGAATCCCCCATGGCAAAAGTAAGAATAGAATCTTTCCAACCGGTAAACATCTCTACGTTCATAGCTACTTTTGCAAGAACAAGATAGAAAAGACTCCAGAGAACGAATAGAAGAATAACCTTAGAAACTTCAAAGGCACCTAATCGCTTCTCTTTCTTCCTACTTCCCGATTGTCTAAATAGATATAGGCCAACGATCACCGCAAATATCGCAATCCCAAATTGACTGAGTTGATAGGTAGTAGAACTAATCTCATTCAATGACTGTCTTTCTCCAAAGAAAAACATTTCCAAAACATGAACTAGAATTAGAAGCAAGCAAGTAATCGCACTTAGAAAAATGATTTCGCTTTGACCTTGATTCGTTCTCTGCATGAGCTCACATCCCGTTGTGGTTTGACTTGATACCTCTATTATAAGGATGTGACTCTCGCTGTGGAGGGGTAACGGCTATTCTTTACAAAAGATTAATAGAGCTGACATCATCCTTACAATGCCTTCATCCGCACTAAATAATATTCTCTAAAGCGCATGAATAGCCTTCGACAAATAACGGGGAGTGACAGGCACCAGCAAAATAAGACTGCTAAGCTACGCTTAGCAGTCTTAACCCATATTCCATCAACTCGCTTCGTTCGCAACAAGATACACTTTCTTGTTCCTTTTAACAAGAAAGACATATGCTCCTACAGCAATCAGTTCACATGCTGCAATCACAAGAGCCATTGATAAACCACCTTCCCCTAATCCTACTATTGGGGCAACAATAGCACCGAGAAGAAATGGTAATAAACCAAGTAATGCTGAAGCACTTCCGGCATGCTCTGCTTGATTTTCAAGTGCTAGTGAAAATACGGATGTATTCACCACACCTACACTTGAGACGGTGAAAAACAAAAGAATGCAAACATAGATAACAGGTGCATCCATTGCGATCACCATTAGCAATAAAAGACTGCTGATCATAGCTTGCGATAGACCGTAAACAAGCAGACGACTCTCCCCAATTTTTCCAGCGAGCCTTCCTGTGATTTGGGTCGCGATGATTAGTCCAACGCCGTTCAACGCAAAAACAAGACTAAACATTTGAGCAGAAAGTCCATACACTTCTTGAAGCACGAATGTGGAACCTGAAATGTACGCAAACATCGCACTCATCACAAATCCTTGTACGAGCACATAACCGAAAAAGATTTTATCTTTAAAAAGAAGTCCGTACGTCTGAAGAACCTCTTTGAACCCTCCTGTTTTTCGCCTATTAACAGGCAGTGTTTCTTTTAATCCAAATAGAACCGCAAAAAACATAATGGCGCCGATTACAGTTAATACGCCAAAAACACCACGCCATGATAAAAATTGGAGAAGCTGTCCGCCTGCAACTGGCGCAGCTATTGGTGCAATTCCATTCACAAGCATAAGTAGGGCAAAGTACTTCGTCATCTCTGTTCCTGAGAACTTATCACGTAGACTCGCTCTTGAAATCACCATTCCGGCTGCACCTGAAAGTCCCTGAAGTAAACGAAGGGCAATGAATGGCCAGATCGACGTCACAAACAGACAAAGTAACGAAGCGATCGTATAAATAGTTAGTGAAATGATGAGTGGCTTACGTCTACCCTGTATATCACTAAATGGTCCAACCACGATTTGCCCCAACGCTAATCCAATTAAACAAGCTGTTAAACTTAGCTGTGCCATAGACGCATTGGTTTGCAAATCATCAGCCAACGTAGGAAGTGCCGGTAAATACATATCAATTGTTAAAGGACCAAACGCACTAAGAGCACCAAGTATAAAAATAAAGAAATAAATGGATTTCTTTGAGCCGCTTGAGGTCGCTGTTAATTCTTCTTGTTTCATAATTGCTCTCCCCTCAATATCTTATAACAGAACAATCATAAACCCTCCAGTAACTGGAGGGTCAAGTTTTTTATTATCTTGAAGAAGAATTTAGTGGGAAGAGTAACTGAAAAGAGATAATGAATTTGTGAATTCAGCGTATCCTTAACCCCTACTTATTTAGAACCGACTCACTCCTTTTACCCCTTAGCACTCATATATGAACTAACCTTCTTCATTCTCGCCGATCTTTTATCATACGTTTTAGTTCTTCTGTTTCACTTAGCTGTTGCTCCTGGTAAGTCATGATCTGAGACAGTCCAAGCAGAATAACCCCAAAGAATAAGCTACTCCCAATAACATTCACACCACCAAACCAGGATTGAGATACATTCCACACAATGATGCCAGTGATTACTCCAAAAATAAGAATCATCCAGCCCACTAAGAAGGCGGCCACTTTAATCCCACTGTCTCTCTTTGTATTCATGATAGCACCTCATTTTTGTTATTATTTTAGAATTAATTGGTATTTAAATAGATGTATATAAACAGAAAGGCCACTAAAGACAAATGACTTGAAGCCACTTAGTGATTTCACCACAAGTTTCATTACCAAAATAAAACGGCGGGAGTTAAACAAACGTTTGTTTAACTCCCGCACCATTCATTTAATCGTCTTTTGAAACCCTCTTAACCTCTTGAAGCAACGGCTCATATAGGTCTGACCCTTTTTTCACATAATGAAGTTCCTTCACTCCAGGTACCTTCAAGCGTATTGCCCCGCTTTCCTTGTTGTACCACAACCTTAGTCCATCGAGAAAAACGGACTTTTCTGTTTCGGAAACTTCTAGTTTCATCATTTTTGCTCACATCCTTTACTATAGTTTTCATAACTTATCAATCTACTAATATTATCTAAATCTTACTTTTTAATAATGTTCTTCAACAAATGCGCTCTCTTCTTCAGCGCTTAATAAGCGTGTTGCTCTTCCTACCGTACCACTATTCATACTCCAAATTTGATTGTGAACGTCTACAGCATTTTCAAAATTCCCGTTTTTCCACTCTGTTAATGCGGTGTAGTATAAATCATAATGCTCATATGTGCCCTGATCTTTTACTTGATCGAGTGTCACTAGCATTTCTTCAATACGATCATCCGTCATTTCAACTAGCGTCCACTTATCATCGGCATAAACTTTTTGGTGCGTCATACCATGGAGAATATTCATAAAACGATTCTCGCTTGGAATATCGTTATCCTCAGTTGAACCCCCACCGTCATCGATGTAGCGTTCTGGATCAATCTCTTCCTTGGACTTCTCCCCGGAAGCTTCTGTCTGTCCTTTTTCTTCGGCTAAATTTGTATTAATATCTGATATAAACCAGTATGCAAGTCCGATCGTGAGAAGGACGGCGGATGTTATGGAAATAAGTAATATTTTTATTGATGGCATTTTTAATGCAACCCCTTAATTGTAATTAATGTATCCTTTAATCATAGTTCTTTTCTATAAACTCCTGTTCTTCTGCATCAGTCAACAACCGTGTTGCTTTGCCAGTTGTCCCACCACTCCACCTCCAGATTTGATTGTGTACATCCACAGCGTTTTCGAAGTTCCCTTTCTTCCATTGAGTTAGTGTCTCGTAGTAGAAATCATAATGTTCATAAGTTTCCTGACTTTTGACTTTGTCGAGAATATCCAACATATTCGCGATGCTCTCATCGTTCATTTCATAAAGACCCCATTTTTCATCAGCCAGTACTTTTTGGTGGGTCATGCCATGAATAGAGTTTATGAATTGCTCTTCAGTAGGAATTGAATTACGATTTTTCTTGATCTCATTTTCTGATGGAAATAATGGCAGTTTCTCTCCATCAATTAATTCTTTTGCTTCACGATCGGTAGTTTCATTCATTCCAGTGATTTTTCTGGAGCTTTCCTTATCACCTATTTGCTTTTTCACGATATTATTTGTATACCCATAGGAAGTGAAGATGATAAGAAGAATAAGACAGGATGCGATGGATAGAACTGGCCCCAATCGCTTAGGGCTTCTCTTAATTTCTCTAGATTGCAACGCCTTACGATAAAGCCGCTCCTTATCTACTTCACTTACCGCACCCTTTTTCAACACCGTTCTATTCATTTTATCCCGAAGATTTTTCAGCTTATCCTCCATCTACTCAACCTCCTTATAAAGCTCACGAAGTTGCAATTTAGCACGCCTTAATCTTGTTTTAACCGTCTCTGTTTTAATACCTGTTAATTCTTCTATTTCCTGAAGACCTAAATCCTCATAATAGAACAATATAATCACTTCTCGATATTTCACCGAAAGCGAAAGAACCTTCTGAGAAATCTCTTCCCCTTCGCTTTTTTGAACGAGTATCTCGTCAAGACCAGCCGCCACCTCCACCTTTTCATCCCCGCGAAAAGGAACCATCGACCTGAACCACTTACTCTTCAAATAATCTTTACATCGATTGACCGTGATTTTAAACAACCAGGTTTTATAGCTACTTTCTCCCCTGAAATGTTCTATGTTTTTAAAACAAGAAATAAATACTTCTTGCGTAATATCATCCGCTACCGCCCAATTTTTCACGTATGTATAAGCCAGCCGCTTAATCTGCTCGGCAAAGTCATCAATAAACTCCCTAACGATTTCATTTCTCTCAAACTCATTGTCTGTTTTTTTCTCCCCCAACTAGCTCCCCCCTGGATTCACCTGTATGATAGACGACTTACTTTTCGTTATCGGTTCAAAAATATACCATCTTTAGCAGTTTACGACCAGAATTAAATTCAAATCTTATCTAGTTAAAGATATCAACACAAAAAAGAACCGCAGAAAGTTCGCAGATTTCTGTGGTTCAAAAGTTCGTATATCGTTTTCAAGTACTTACATTCTTTCAACCATATGATCAGCTCTTCAAAGAACGAATGATACAATTTTGAATAGCTCTCTTATTTACGCACAAGCATATTCTTCTTCACATACGCCCAGTTCTGCGGAAACGAAAAGCGAAGCCTCCAGTAAGTCGTACCAAGCAAACCATAAACTTGCATTTGTTTGAATTTCGCTGTGACGCTTTGGATGTCTTCATACCAAACTGCGTGCGACGTATTTGCAAAGGTGTAGCGGTAGTTTGGCGCCTGTGCGGTTTGGTTGTATTGAATGGGAATCCACGCATTGACTGCTCGATTCTGGGCTATTTGCGCAGAAATCATTTGAGCTGGTTTAGACTGAATCGGCACCGTCCAGTCATATCCATACAAACTCATCGCCATCATGACTTTGCGTGCATCGATCTCCCCAGTGGCGTAAGTTAATACCTGTTCGATCCACCACACAGGTGAGATCGGGTCAGCTGGACCAATCGCGTATCCGTAGTCAATCGTCATAATGGAAACAATGTCCACAATCTCACCAACCGCCCTGTAGTCAAGAAAACCGACTAAACGGTTTGTTGGTATGTCGCTGCTTTTGGCATGCGCATTGAGTTGGAGTGTTAGATTACCCAGCCCTTTCTTTAACTCCATTAAAAAGGAGGTAAAATCATTTCTTCTCTCAGGTGGAACAAATTCGAAATCAATACTAATTCCTGCATAGCCTTTTTCTTTTAATTTCGCAACGAGATTTCGAACGAGTGTTGCTCGTCTTTCTTTATTTTGAAGAACCGTAGCGGCTAACTCCGCACTAAACATTTGCACGTCATAGTTACTGATGACAAGTAATGGCTTAATGTTTAATTGTTTCGTTTGCTTTAAGATTAGATCATCATCGATTGTAATAAGCTCGCCTTCAGCCGTGAATGAGTAAGTGAAGATAGCTAAATAGGTTATAGAATCTGCTAATTCATTCAACGTTTCTAAGTAAGGTGAGCCTTCTATTGCATCAAAGAAGACGAGGGTTTCCATAGGATATTTCTGCATAGTAGGAATGCGAATTCTTGCACCGATTGGAATCGTTGTCGGATTAATCGTAGGATTAGCTGCAACGATCGCTTGCACGGATGTTTTATATTTTTGAGAAAGGTTCCAAAACGTATCTCCCTCTTTAATTTGATAATATCGCTCAGGTAACTCTTGATCGGGGATATACAAATTCAAGCCAGGGACAAGCCGATCAGAAACGAGACCGTTCACTGTCTTCAAAGTGGAGATTGGGACACCATAGGTCATTGAAATTCGCCAAAGATTATCCCCCATTATTACTGTGTGGATCGCCATTGAATCTCCTCCTAATTATGCAGCAGACTATACTGTTAGTGTATTTTGGGAAGGAGAAGTTCATGATTCATCCTATATTTCGACATAACTTTTCATACTTCGGGCGGTGACAGGCACCGCAGGATTCAAACCTCTTGTGGAGCGTTCGTGAACTTACTCAAACCCGCAAGCCCCTTCCATCTCTAGCAAGCATTTTTCTTCCGGATCATACGAAGATACATCCGATGCTAGATAAGATCCAATAATCAGTTCTTCAATAGAATCTACTGACTGTTTAAGAGTCGTGTAATTGTCTTCAATATAGAGCGCTGTCGACACTAAAACCGTATCAGCTTTTGCAGCACCTGGGTTCTGATAGACATGCTCCTCCCACGTCCTTGCAATTTTGACCACTTTTTCATTAAACGTAGCAGCTTCCCATTCACCAAAGGTCCAATCGTCTTCTGGGTTAAGTGTTTGGGTAGTAACTTTCTTATCTGATTTATTGGCGATTTCTTTGCCTCTCCCTTCTTTGATCTTCAATTCCCCCTCTTGCATGCTAACAACATACTGCACCTCAAACAATTGCGTGGTTTCTGTACCTTTATTCACCGCCTCTACCGTCCCTATAACAAGTATTTCATTTCTTGATTGGTTCGAAGCATTATCAATTGAAAACTTGAGTGACGCTGTATCAATATAGCCTGTTGAGAAAGAATCATAGCTCATTTGATTTCTCCATGGTTCTCCTATCAAATCATAAGCATTCTCATAGTTTCCACTTACGACCGCAACATAAAATTCATTAATGAGAGCAGAAGCTGTGTCAATTGTAAGGATATTCTCTTCATGGCGAGATCCCCCTCCCGCATGATTATCGGAAACCTGAAAATCCAAGTTACTAAATCGCTCCACTTCCTCAGCTTCACTCATCACTATTAAGGCACCACCCTTAACAGCAATACTTCCTTGCGAATAATCTCCATCGAACTTTGAAAGTACTTTCTCTATGCCTGAGTCAACTTCACATAATACATAGAAACTAAGAAATGCACCGCTACCACTGTTAAATCCTATAACCACTTGTTCTTTCTTTTGATCATCAAGCATATTAGCCGTTTCTAGAATGTTAAGACTTTCAACACCTCCATAATTTTCGTGAGATTCATCTTCATAAACCGCTATCCATTTTTTATTTTCCAAATCATACTCATACACAGTGAGCAAATCATACTCTGGACCCTGCATAATTGTTACAAATTCTGGTATACCATCTCCATGAAAATCTACTTTCTTCACCGATTCCGCATCTCCGTGTGGTAAATCAAAACCCGATTCAATAATAGACTGGATTTCCTGGGGAGATATTTCTTCGCTATCAACTTCTTCCGAATTCTGATTAGATAATTCAGTTGTTTCACTAGTTGACGAGTTCTCCTCTTCTGTATTGGCCGTTTTGGTGTTTTCCGGATTGGAATCAGTCTTCTCCTCAATGGAACATGCAACAAGAATGAAAAACAAAAATATGAGTAATCCCGATTTCTTCATAATCACTACCTGCTTTCTCCAAGTTAATAATAAAAGTACTTTCGTTATAAAGAATGCTAAAGCAAACTGAGAAATAAGTGATTGAATTCAGAATTCCAAAGCCACCCTCCTAGATATCATAAAAACGAATAGAAAGAAATCGTGGAGCAAAGCCCCACGATCTCTTTTATCAATCTACATCCTCTTCGACAAATAGTTACACAGTTCGGGCGGTGACAGGCACCATCAACCATCAATCCAACGAAAGAATATCATCCTCTACACCAGGTCCAACAGCACTTGTTCCACCTAAAATAATATAATCAGTCGTTTGCTCTTCTTTAAAGAATTTATAAGTAGACTCTGGAAGCTGATTTTTCTTTGTTAGAATTGTTGGTGCACCAAACTTAGCTGCTAATACAGACCCAGTCAAAGCATCAGCGAATCCTTCACCTGTCGCTACAAATACGCCGTATGTTGGTAGCTTCAGCTTCTTCGTAACAGCTATTGATGTTTCATAACGATCATTTCCTTGTATCCTTGTTGGCGACGGTAGCTGTTTTTTCACTTTCTCACTAATCGCATTCGGTCCACCAATCACGTAGGTTTTTGTATAATTCGCCATCGCATCCTTAGTTGCTTTAGATAATTCATTTGAATCCGTTAGAAAGATTGGATGACCGTACATAGCTGCATATGGAGCCATGGAAAGAGCATCAGGGAAGTTCCCACCATCAACTACAACTGCTGTTCGATTCGGTAGAAGCGTCTCCGCAATCGCCGCTGCCGTTTCGTATCGATTCTCTCCTTGAATTCGATTAACGGTTAACTTCATATCTTTTTTCAGTTCATTTTCTACTGCTGACGAAACAGCATTCGGTCCACCAAGAATCGTAACCTTCTTCACGCCGAATTCTTTCATTAAATTCCTTACGCGCTTATCAAGCTTGGCTTTTGGGGTTAGAAGAATCGGTGCATCCATTTGGAATGCTAGAGGTGCCCCTGCTAGTGCATCGGGAAAAGTAGAACCGGTCGCAAGAACCACATTATCTGCTCCATTTGGCCACCCTGCTCTAGCAATCTCGATCGCCGTTTCATAGCGATCGTCACCTGAGATGCGATCAATATACTCCATATTCATGGCAGATAAAGCATACATGCTATCTGAACCACCGCCATTTAAATCAAGAGCTACTATATAATAAGTTCCTTCTGGAATCACGTATAGTTGAACTTGAACGCCGTCGTAAATCTCATAAGCATCTGGAGTCAACCCGTTCCCATTTCCATCGACAAGAAGAAAACCGAGGTCAATCCCACGCTGTGAAGCGCCTGAAACCACCAATTCTATCGGATTTTTCACTTCAATTTGATAGACGTCAACATCATCCCATTCAAACGTGCCATACACCGTATCATCGAGATTTAATAGATTCGCTCGATCCAACGTATCATTGGGTTCATTCTCCCAATAATCCGTTAGTGTTTTCACCTTGTTAGGATCACTCGATAGCTTGTCTTTTACCTGTGATTCAATTTTCTCTAAATCTTCTTTCGAAAAAGTAGTTCCTTTGTCCTGTTCCAGCTTCTTAATTTCATTCTTCCACTCATTATGACTATCACTTGCTGCATAACCTTTTCCCTGCAACG
Source organism: Pseudalkalibacillus hwajinpoensis (assembly GCF_015234585.1). Taxonomy (NCBI): domain Bacteria; kingdom Bacillati; phylum Bacillota; class Bacilli; order Caryophanales; family Guptibacillaceae; genus Guptibacillus; species Guptibacillus hwajinpoensis. The sequence continues at coordinate 472,116 of NZ_JADFCM010000001.1, read as the reverse complement.
TTAATCCGCTTAATACTAGAAGACTAGCAACTAGATAAAATACCACTTTCCTCATTCAACCATCCCCCATTTTTCCCAAATAGTGTCATAAATACCACTCTATTATATAGGCACTAGGAACCAGAAACCATGGGAGGTTCTGTCGAAGCATAGGAAATATGAAAGAGGAATAAGGGTGACCTAGTGTCAATCTATGTCAGTTAGATGAGCTACTAAAATATGAAAAAAAGAGCCCGAATCATCAATAACAATGATTCGAACTCCCTATCATTCATTCCTTACGTTTTTCATTCCATCAATTATTCTGCGCCGCAAACTTCTTCGTTAACTTTGATAGCAGCTCAGGCGTATCGTCACGATGCATGACAACTTCGATAAAGCAAAGCTTCTCATCTTCTGCATTAGCACTAGCGAGCACCTGATCAAGCTCTTCCTCCGTCTCTGCTTTAAACGTCGTGAAGTGCTCCTTCGATCCAAACGCATGCGGAAGTTTTTGATAATCCCAAGTCGCAATATCGTTATAAACTTGCTCAGGTCCATGAATCGCGCGTTCAACCGTATAACCATCATTATTAATGAGGAAAATGATTGGCTTTAAACGATGACGCATGATCGTCGACAGTTCCTGTGCTGTTAGCTGGAATGACCCATCGCCGATAAACAAAAGATTTCGTCGCTCAGTGTCTGCGAGTTGAGAGCCAAGTAAAGCCGGCAATGTGTAACCAATTGAACCCCAGAGCGGTTGACCGATAAAACGTGCTCCCTCAGGTAAAGACATCGTCGCTGCACCGAAGAAAGACGTTCCTTGCTCAGCTAAAAGGACATCGTTTTTCTTCAAGAATTTACCCATTCGCTCATAAAACCACTTCTGCGTGATTTCATTTGAACTTGAAGAAACCTCATCCTCTGCTAATCGCGTTGGCTCCGCTTCTCCCTCATATTGATCCAGACGAGCAGCTAGTTCATCCATCGCCTGAATCATTGAAATAGGAGCGTATTTTGCTTCCTTCCGCTTCACGCCATACGGGTTAACCTCGACAACCTGTTCTTCCGTAAATTGATGAGAGAAACCACCCGTAATCGAATCACTAAGCTTTACACCAATCTGGAAAATAACATCGGCTTCGTCTACTCGTTTTTGTACCTCCGGAGAGCTCAGTTCACCATTATAAACCCCAATGAATTGAGGATGAGATTCTGGGAAGACTCCTTTTCCCATGCTTAATGTCGCAACAGGGTAACCTGTTTTTTCTGCAAAACGAAGCAATGCTTCACGTGCTCCGAAACGGTCCACTTCATAATCAGCTAAAATGACTGGCTGAGTCGCTTCATTTGCTTCTCTCGTAATCTCACGCACCATTTCATCCAGCACTTCCTCATTTCCTTCAAACGATAAATTTAATGGTGAAGCTGGTCTGTTAACCGGCTTATTGTACACATCAATTGGAAGATTAATATGTACCGGACGCTTTTCCATCCAGCATGTTTGCAGGACGCGGTCGATTTCCTGCGCCGCATTTTCTTCCGTTAAAGTCGTTTGCGCCACCGTTACTTCTTCATACATTCTCGCAAAGCGATCGAACTTCCCATCACCAAGCGTATGGTGAACAAGCGATCCATTTTTCATCACAGCCGTTGTTGGTGTGCCTGTTATTTTTACCACCGGCACGCGTTCAGCATATGCGCCAGCAATTCCGTTCACTGCACTGAGTTCTCCAACCCCAAACGTTGTAACAAGTGCACCCGCACCATTCATTCTTGCATATCCATCCGCAGCATAAGCTGCATTCAGTTCATTAGCATTTCCAATCCACTCCATTTTTCCATCCTCAAGAATCGTATCAAGAAACGCAAGATTATAATCTCCGGGTACGCCAAACATATGGCGAATCCCTAATTCAGATAAACGATCTAATAAATAATTTCCTACTGTATATGTTTGTTGCATCATTGAACACTCCTTAAATAACGTCAACTATGTTGACTTAATAAAAGGATATCAAACAAAATGATATAGGTCAAACTTATTGACTCTTTATTGGTGGCAAAAAGGACGCAGTGGTATACTAGGAAATACAATCAATGCGATATGTTCAAAGCTTCAGGGGGTAGTGATGAAGGAAAAAACGAACGAACAAATGAATGAAGTGTTAGCCATGTTTTACTTCGCCTACAAAACGTTCACAGAAGAACCGGATATTATGATTGAAGAGTACGGCATCCAACGCGTTCACCACCGCATTCTTTTTTTCATCGCACGTTTTCCTGGACTTAGTGTGAATGAATTATTATCACTGTTAGAAGTAAGCAAACAGGCGCTTCATCGACCAATGAAAACTTTAATCGAAAAAGAACTTGTCACAACATCAGAAGCGGAACACGACCGCCGTGTTAAACAGCTGTTTCTAACGGATAAAGGCAAACATTTAGAGGAAAAGCTGAGCAACACACAAAAACACCATCTCACTTCCATTTTTCAAGAACTAAAGCCCGAACAGGTCGATGCCTGGCAAACGATTATGGAGAAATTATCGGTTGAGCGGGATGGGTTTGAAGCGTGGAAAGATAAATTAAGAAATCATTCAGAGGAGTCTAAATGATTTCGTTTTGAGTAAATGGCTTCATAGATAACAGAAAACGAGGAGGTTTATGATGTTGTTATAAACCTCTTCGTTTTTATTAATGAGACATCTATTACATACCATATGATCCAAAAAATGACGCAGTTCACTTAATCAAACGTTTGTTTAAGTGAACCGCGTCATTTCATATGTTGTAAAACGCCGCTTATACAGCTTATCTTTTACGGGTAGATTACTCAGACTCTCCCCCATTAATCCTCGCAATCACTTCTTCAATAAAAAAACACCGTTCTCGTTTTTTCAAAAGGAAGCAGGCTGTTATCCCGATTAAATTTCGATAAATAGAAAATATAGACCGCCATCGATTTTAACGTATTCACGCATTCTTCTAGAATCAGCATGATATCTGTACCGTGTTGCTTTGTTTCTGTAAATAAAATTTCAAACGATGAAAATTTCCCTGTAACGGAAAGAACGATCAGTAACGTGTCTTCATCTGCCAGTCGGCTCGCAAAGTCTTCACTTTGGGCTACGGTGATATTCTTAGCAGACACTATAGTTAACTTATGCCCAAAATACTCCGGATCGTATAGAAAGCAATAGGTGAAAAAACACTCAACAGAAAAATTCCATTCATCAAAACGACAATAAATCAGACATAGCACAACTAGTACTAATGTCTCTACTTCGCTGACCAAACAAAAAATCTCTCAGTTACATTCCAAGAAAAGGATATCTATTGTATCTTTTAATAAGAGCCCTATAACAACCATATGAAGCTGGAGGATCACAATGAGATTAATTATTAGTCTACTCATGGTTTTATCTATATTTTTAGGAGGCTGTCAAATGAGTGAAGAAAATCAAACTACGGATCCAGAGAAAGTAGATACAGAGAAACTGCCGAATGTAAAAGCATTTGAAGATGAATTTACTAAGGGGTTCATTCAATCAATTAACGAAACAGAAGAAGGATTTTATCCTTTTCTTTCTGAAACTGGTGCTTATAGTATGAACTTTCCTCAAGAGGGCGTTATAGATGAAAGAGGATATTATGTACAAGACGGTACTGAAAAATATAGTATTGGTCTGAAAGATAATAATGTCAGTACTAGAATCAATATTAAATACTATCAATTTATGAAAGCTGAATTTATGGAGTCTAGCTTGCAAACGCTTGAAGAAAATTTTGATCTCCCTCTTCAATTTCAAGAAAAAAAACTTGATGGACGCACTATACAAAGAGCTTTTTATGAAGATGAAGATGGTTACTTTGGAGTAGTCGCCATGGTTCAGAACACAGAAAATAATGGAGCTATTGAAGTGACAACACTTTCAGAGTGTAGTAAGGGTAATGCCGACAGTCACTGTAATCAAGTTAAGAAAGATTACAAAACCACTATCTATCATTGGCTAGAATCCATTAAATTCATTACGGAAAGTGAGTAAACTTATGACGATTCAACTATCAAATTCTCGCGAGTTTCGTCTAAGAATAACAGAATTGGAGTATAGCAATCTTTCCGATAAAGAGTTCATTCAAGAAGTACAACAAATTTATCTTGAAGAATTCGGGGAAGTTCTTCCTGCTAACATAGATATCTTCCACTCATCGGAGTCTGTCAGACTTGAAGGAGATACTTCAGGTTATGACGGTACAGCAATTCATTTTAAATCAAAAGAAAATGATATCAATGAAATATATGTTATTTCACAGGGCTCCCAAGGAAATGACGATTGGACTTATAACATTAAAGCTATGTTTGCTGGTAAAGATTATTCACAAGCGCAGATGACAAATGAATTTGTTAAAGATGTAAAAAATGAATTTCAAATTTCAGAGAAAGACAATACTGTCCCGATAATCGGACTTTCTCATTCACTAGCACATAACAATAATACAACTGCTCTACTTTTATACAACACATTTGATGAAGTCTATAGTGTAAATGGTGCACAAACTAATTACTATCAGTTATTTGAGGCTGATACTAATTTCCAAAGAGAACTTGCAAAAACATTTTCCATTTCGCCTGATAACCGAAATGCTATCTACACTATAGACCCCAAAGCCCTCGAAGCCTTCACCAAAGATTACTACAGCCAAAAAGCAAAAAGGGTTCATCAAACCATCTCCTATGATGATCCGTTATATGGGGCAAGTGGTGTAAGAGGATTTGTTACTCTTGGGGAAGTAGACATGATCGATACAAACCCAACTTATAAAGGCATTCGTGAATTGGTTGATGAAATTCCTGACCATGTTATTGAAGACTTTCAGCAGCTTGCCATTAATTATACGGTTGCCTCTAAAAAAGATGGAAATGATCAAGTGATTAAGGATTTGGTAGGTTTCGATCCTGAACTATTAAACGGCAACCCAATCGCAAATATTTCTGGCACATATCTGCTCGACCAATCAAAATTTAGTGATATGGTCGAAAGCATGAACGAAAAAGTTCCTGACCTTCTCGATAATGTTCAGGTCATTACTCAAAACGCCGACACCATTTTCGGAAAGTTAGTAGAAGCCAACTATATTACAACTGACCAAAAAACCGAGCTTGTGCATGTCTTTGAGAAAGTAAAGAAAGATTTACAAGACATTGAGGATATTATTTGGAAAATGGATCAGATTCGCTTCGATTCAGTGATTCCCCAACCACCGCCTATCGCTGGAGATGCAATTTTGGCTTCCAGACTTTATCATAATTACACGCAGATTCTCTCGCAGCTTGAGACTTTAAATAAAGAAGAATACAAGAAACTTATGGATACGATCGTATCCAGTCATAGCATAGCTGAAATGCTTGAGGCCATTAGGTCTGGTAATAAATCCTATCAGGGTACAGATATGGTTTACTCCACAAGTCAGAATGGTGAGACCATTTTGGTGAATATATCCGCGTCTCTCCGCATGTATCGGGATGGAAAAACGGTTATTCAGGAAAAAGAAGAGGCAATCCGAAGGTTTGAGCTCGCTGTGAATAGAGAGATCGAGGAAGAATACTTAAAACAAAAGCATCAAGTTTTTACGAAAGTAAATGATATTGAGCAAAATCCAGCTCATTATAGCATGTATCTTCGAAAGCACATCTATTTCAGTCGATTAAGTAAAACCATTCGTCATATCTCTGTTCACGAATCTATTCCTCCTCTTCAAGGTGTTGATTTCGACTATGAGCTGTCTGCTCTTCGTAAACAAGTAACTAAGGGGTATGACTATATCGAAAAGTATCGAAAAGCTATTGAAGATTTGTTTCACGAAGATGACCGAGTTTCTACGCTTTTTTCACTCATTTAATGAGTTGCCTAAGGAGGGTTTTTCTTGAAAGAACTACATTCATTAACAGTAAGAGAACGAATTCTTGAATCCACAAGTCTATTACATAAGCAAAAACAGCTTCAGGATGCCATTGACGACATTCATCATATCGACGAACAGTTTCTAAATTTGGTACGGACTATTATCATTAGCGAAGATCAGCAAGGCGAAATTGTTAAAGCAATGGTAGAGGAAACCGAGCGTTATACAATGACAAACCGCACTCTGCTAACAGCTTTAGAAAACCAGTCTGAACAGGCTGTCAAATCTTTAGACAGACAGGCAGATGATCTAAAGGTTCAGAGTCTAACGATTACTTATGAAGATACTCCTTCTGCTTAACTTGTACACAAAAAGCGTCTCACCTCATTCCCCTATGAAGTAAGACGCTTTTCTAATACCGTGTTCACCTTTCGCCTCCCCCACTAATCCTCGCAATCACTTCTTCAATAAAAATAAAAAACACCGTTCTCGTTTTTTCAAAAGGAAGCAGGCTGTTATCCTGATTAAACTTCGATAAATAGAAAATATAATCCGCCATCGAGTTTAACGTGTTCACATACTCTTCTAGAATCAGCATGATATCTGCACCGTTTTGCTTTGTTTCTGTAAATAAATTTTCAAACGATGAGAATTTCCCTGTAACGGAAAGAACGATCAGTAACGTGTCTTCATCTGCCAGTCGGCTTGCAAAGTCTTCACTTTGTGTTACGGTGATATTTTTATTTGTGACAACTGTCAGCTTGTACGCAAAGTACTCTGCACTAATAAAAGATGGGCCAAGACCGTAGATGATCACCTTCTTATACTTTTGAAAAACAGAAACAAAATCATCAATAAGTTCAGGATCGAAGTTTTCCAAAAACTGCATTAGTCGCTCAATTTCGTTTGATTTTTTTTGTTTTTCAAGGTTGATTTGCTGCCCGCTAAAGTAAAGCTTGTACTGCTTAAAGTTATCGAAGCCTAATTTACGTACGAGTTTTGACACTTTAGAAGGAGAAACGTCACATAGCTCAGCAGCATCAATTATTTTTAACTTATCGTTTGTAGCAACAACATCCGATAATTTGCCGTGAACTTCTTCTTCTAATTTCGTTAAATGATTCGTATCTAATTTGATCATACTTCTTCCAGTCCTTTCACTTTGCTCCTGACTCGCGCAGCGAAAACAAGCAACCGTCATTTCCTATTAGAAAATAACGATTGCTTTTCTCCTAATTGAAACGCTCATGTCACAATTTACAATAGGTCTACCATAACATGATTCCCTAAGAAGGCTTAATTAAAAATCGGATAAGAAAGCTTTAATATTTCATCCGTATGCTTTCTAACGTTTTTCACAACTGTTTCGTTCAACTTGTTGTAGAATTCATAATGACTCTGCACTGGAGTGAACGTTTTTTCCGTTTTTACCATTTGCTCGATCGCCTCTGGGAACGTATCATACACTCTTAAATGCTTCGTTGCACTAATCGCGGCACCTAGACACGCGCTACTACTTCCCATGCGTCGGTGAACAGGTAAACCAAACAAATCAGCGATAATCTGCATGATCACATCGCTCTTTGAACCGCCGCCAATGACGACAACCTCGTTCAACTCAACATCAATTTCATCTAACATCTTATCAATGTTGTTTTTAATATTAAATGCAATCGCTTCCAGGATCGAACGATAAATGTGGTACCTAGAATGTCGTTGATCGAAGCCTAGCATTAACCCTTTTCGATAAGGCTTATCAGGTGAAGCTAACCAATCTAGGATCGTAATCAACCCTTCACTACCAACAGGAACTTCTTCCGCCTTACGATTCAAGAACTCTTCTTCCGAGATCCCTAACTTTTCTGCTTCCGTTACAAGCTCTTCACCGATTAACTTCTTAAACCAGCTAACCGTCCATAATCCACGTCGAATACCGTTAGATTCATAGACGTATTTAAAAGGAATGGATGCAAAGGTTGGAAAAAAGTTTTTCGCGTCCTCATAATAGTTGTCTCTTAATAACATGGAAGAAATAAAGGTACCCAATGAAATCATGATTGAACTGTCGTTCTGAATACCTGATCCAAGCACTTCCACCGCTTTATCGTTCGAAGTAGCAACGACTGGAATGCCTTCGCTTAAACCAAATTCCTTTGCAAGCTCATTACGAATGGAACCGAGCTTTTCACCTGGTTTCACAAGGTTAAACAGCATATCTCTTCGTAAGCCGTTCGCTTCAATTACGGCGTCATCCGTCGACCAATCTAACGTTTCACGGTCAATCGGCCAAAATACTTCCTGATTACCAGCCGTATCGTTGTATTCTCCCGTCAGCTGTAATCCTAAATAGCCAGAAGTTGTTGTCACATACTGTACGCGATCATCTTTGTGCTCATACGGTTTTGATAATCTAGCATCCATCCAGCTAATCGCTGGATGGGCTAAATCACCGTCTTCATTAAGTAAAACGCGACAGCATCGGATTGTACATAACCCGATTGCTTCGATTTCTTTCAGATTACCGTCGAAATTTGCTAAACAGTTTTTCACACCGTAATAAACACTATCCCATAAGTCATCGTCTGGGTGAATGACGACGCCTGGTTCAGGTGTTAAGGTTTCCCTTAACGCCTGTGAACCATAAGCGACTTCATTTCCTTCTAGGTCAAAGATCACTACTTTTGTACTTTGTGATCCATTATCAATCCCCATGATGTATCGATTCGCCATGATTTCCCTCCTAGCCTCTAATATACTTTTTCACTTCGCTAGGTTGAGGGAAAATCGTTCCGTGATTCATGATGCCTTTTGGATCAAACGCTTCTTTCAACTTCTCAAGCATATAGTATGCAGAACCGTGCTCTTCTTTTGTCCATTCAGAACGATACTTCCCAATACCATGGTGGTGACACATAGAGCCGCCAAGCTTCAACGTTTCTTCAATAATGATTTGGTGAATCGGGTGGTGATAAATGCGCATTTCATCTTCTGGTGCACAATTAATTGTGTAGTTGTAAACAAAATACATATTTGTTCCGTTCAAGTAGCTATGAGAAGAGTGACCGCCAAGCATCGTTAGCTCATCTGCACGATCAAACTCATTTTTAATCCGTTCGATAACATTGTTATAAAGTTTCGGAATACTTTCCCAGTCAGCCGACACTTCTGTTGTAAACCCATCATGAGTATTGTGATCAATCATATCTTGGATTTCGCGCTCAATGCGGCTTTCATCCCAGTTCAAGTTATTGAACCAGTTTTCAATTAGCGACGAATCTACTTTTTCAACAATACCCGACTGGAACTTTTCAACCGCTTCTTCAATACCTGTGTTAGTTGCTTCTACGATTCCTTTTGGACCTTCCGCCATGAAAATCAAAACGCACTTATCATTATAAAAATGTTTAAAATGCTGTCTTGCATCTTCTTCAGAATAAACGCGCGCAACAGATGGACGGTAACCATTCACCATGACTTCACGTAGCACTTTGATCCCAGTTTCAACATCTTTAATCAAGTAGCCGTGGAACGCATTATTCTCTGGATTGTGCTTGAAGATTTTCACTGTTACTTCTGTGATATAACAAAGCGCGCCTTCGTTCCCAATCGCGATGTGGCGAATATCTGGACCACCAGAACGTCTTGGAACGTTTTTAATTTTTGAAAGTTGTCCTTCTGGGAATACACACTCAAGACCAACAACCATATCTTCAATCGCACCATACAAAGTGGAAAGCTGACCAATACTTCTTGTGGAAACAAGGCCACCATATTGAGCAACTGGCTTGGACTGTGGTGAGTGACCAGTCGTATAGCCCAATTTACGTAGCTCATCTTCAAGCGTTTGAAGCTTCACCCCAGACTGAACCGTAGCCTGCATGTTGTACGTATCCATTTTAATAATTTCATTCATCTTAGAACCGTCGATGACGAGCGTCGTTTCTTTCCAGTTCTCAAGTCCACCCTCAGTGCCTGTTTTCCCACTTCTAGGGATCACGTTAATATTATTTTCATTACAGAACATGAGAAGCGTTTTAACTTCTTCCGTTGAATGAGGGAACACGATCGCCAGTGGTGCTGGAACATCGAGTACATTTTTCGTTTTTGCGTATTTCTTATAGCGATCAGCTGATGCATCGTAGAGCGCCTCTTCATTTGTTACGATTTGATCCTCAGAAAGTAGAGATTTTAACTCTTCTAATAGGTTTTTCATAATTGATTCTCCTTTTTAGTTATCATTTTTAATAGATTTATCGAACGAGGTAACCACCATCGACATTAAGTAACGTTCCATTTACATAGTTAGAAGCGTCAGATGCCAAGAAAACAACTGCTCCCATGAGATCCTGAATGTTTCCCCAGCGATTCGCTGGAATGTGATCGAGTATACGCTGGTTGCTTTCTACATTCTCTCTTGTCGCCTTCGTTACGTCTGTTGCAAAATAACCCGGCGCAATGCCGTTTACTTGAATATTGTATTGAGCGAGTTCATCGCAATACGCTTTTGTAAAACCTGCTAAACCATGTTTCGTAGCAGCATAGGCCGGAGACCATTGACCCCCAAGGTACGAAAACAGTGAACAAGTGTTAATGATTTTTCCACTTTTTTGTGGAATCAATTGCTTCGCTACTTCATGTGACAGTTCAAACGGCGCATCCAAGTTAACCGACACCATTTTATCCCAATGTAATCTCGTAAACTTTGTAACGTCAGGCTCATTGATGTTAATTCCAGCGTTATTAATAAGAATATCGATTTGTCCAAAAACTTCTAAACATTCATCAACAATCGCTTTACAAAAACCGTCTTCTGTCAGATTTCCAAGCATTAAATGATAACGAACACCTTCTGCTTCAATCAGTTTCTTCGTCTGGTCATCATCTTCTGCCATACTAACCGCAAAGATGTCGGCACCAGCTTTAGCTAATGCAAGTGCAAACCCCTGCCCTATACCTGAATTGCCTCCAGTGATAATTGCAACTTTTCCTTTAAGATTAAAAAATTCCATCGTAAAATCAGTAATTTGATTTAAATCGGGGTTCATACTCCATCTAGCCACCTTTCAGAATTGTTTAACTACGTTTAGTTTAAGCCTTCAGTAGTTCAATATCAAGTATATATAGAGAAATTTCTCTATAAATACTTATAAAAGTCACTAACAAGGAAAATTTTCTCCAAAACCATAAATACTTGTTACCCCTTCATCACCTTTTACATTAATAACAAGAAAAAGAGACAAACCTATTAAATCCCTAATAGGTTTGTCTCTTTCATTTAAACTGCCTTTTTTTTATAGCGTAATTTTTTCTTACTCCCCATCATAATTACTTTCGGGAAGAGTATCCCAGAATGTAGTATCGGCTGAATTAATTGAGTCATCTGCTAGAGCGTTTAGACTCGCTTTCATTGCCGTAACCGCTTGTTGGATTAAATAACCATTACTCTTCTGCCCGAGAACATAATCATCGCGATAATGATCGGCCATACCACGCATTTCAAAAAGAAGTGTTGCAATACCGTATTCCATCGCGAGTCCGTTTCGACTAATTGTTGGCGCACTTCCTCCCGGATACTTCGACAGTAGGCCATATCCTTTTGCTTCCACCGCGTTATAAACAACGGATCCGAGTTCTTTAGACTGCTCCACCACTTCTGGATCAACGTCTCCGTTTGTAGGATAAAGAATAGAACCAGACACAAGCTCGCCCGTGTCGCCTAACGTTGTTTGCGTCCCCTGATGATGAAGGTCAATCATATAATCCGGCGAATATTTTTGTAGCACATTCTCGTGTAGCGCCTGTGTTTCAGGCTGCTCGCGATCCACATGATCACGGTTAAGATCAACTTCGTTGGCATTATAGCGTGTATGCGTACCAGAAACATAGTCTTCTAATGAAAAATTCACATCACCTTCTGCCCCATCAACATTAAGTCGCGGTGCAATCAGCACATTCACGTTATCAAGGATATTCTGCACATTGTTTCCGTTCGAAGATAAATACTTAATCATCTCAAGAGCGCCTTCCGTCGTTAACGTTTCATTTCCGTGCTGCTGTGTTAAGAATAGAATTGTTGGATTATCTGGGTTCATGGTACCAAACTTAGCAAGGTAAAGATCTCTCCCTTTAACCGACTGACCGTACACTTCAAGCTCCAACGCTTCAGAGCGCTTATCGACTTTTTCTAAAAAGCTCACCATTTCTTCATAAGAATGCAGGCGTTCATTTTTTATCGTTTCATTGCCACCATAGTTCGGTCCATTCGGTCCGTTATCTCCCGCTAAAGCCGTATTCCCTGTTAAAAACGAACCAGACACAAGCATCGTTCCTGCTACTGTTAATGTAAGAATTTGTTTTTTCATATATATCCTCCTCTAAATCATCAATGATTGGTTGTGTTTCCGCTTATAAAACTCTGTATCTAACTGGACTATCGTTCTGTTAATGGGATGCTATCATAATCCTCAGGGTCAATTTCATAAACATCTTCGCTCACTACGCTGTCAATAATGCCATTAAGTCCAATTTCAACGGCCTTAATCAGCCTTCCTTTTTCCTTCTGACCATAGCTTTGCGTTTGACCAGTTACCTCAAACAGCACTGCGCCGCTTCCATTAAGTGCAAAGGAACCAAGTGCAGTACCAGGTAAATCAAGATTCTGTGGATACAGGCTAATATGATCAAATGGGGAATTCCCTCGTTCTTGCAGAGCGTTATATGCAGCAACATTTAACTGCTTTGAAAAATCACCATCATATGTATCAGCATACTCACTGTATTTCGAGCCTTCTTCACTTTCAGGATCAGGAACAAAATCCCCTGAAATCGAAAGCGTCACTTTATCATCTGTGCCTTCAACAAAATATTCGCCTTGATGATGCAAATCAACGAACACATCGACTACTCCATACTCACTCAACAACCCTTTGTAAACATCACGAACCGTTTGGGCTTCAGGAGTAATGTACCAGCCTGGATTCGAAGAGTTATTTGGAAAATCTTCAGGTTGTGGCACATAGTTAAGATTTGGATTAAAATCTCGGTTCACATCAAATCCCGGATTCGAATCATAATCCCAATATTGGTTCGTATACGTGTAGTAATTCCAGGATGGCAACGCACTAGCGAGCTGAGGGAAATCTTCCACAACTTCACTCCAGGACATATCATTTCCCCGTCTGTTTAACTCTGTCGCATCCGGGTTCACCATCGGCATGGCAACAATCGTCACTTCATTCCTGATTTTCTTTGCTTCTGGCGAATTCGAGCCAAGCTTCTGCAGTAAATTCAATAGTGCTGCCGTACCCGTTTTTTCATTCCCATGAATTTCGCTTTGTACTAAAATGACTTTGTCACCCGATCCAACTGTCGCCTTATAAATTTCACGGCCTTGATTGGAGTAACCTGCAACCTCCACATTAACCTGTCCCTGACTGCTTTTATCAATTTGCTGAAGTTTTTTACTTAGCTCCGCATGACTAATAAAACCAGAGATCGAGTATTCTTGGCTTTGCGCTTGCACTGGTTTGGCGTTCGGCGCTGCCATCGTAGGGCTAGCAAATACTGATGTCAATATCAGCGTGCTACACAACAACGTTACCTTTTTCTTTCGATTCATCTCATTCCTCCTCCGTTTTTAAAGACTCTACCACTCCGTCATTCTCGATTTCCATCTCCTTCCCTTTTAAATCTGGCGAAAACGAAACGTTTGGACTAAGGGTTATGGAGAAAATAGGTCGATTTACATGGGGGATTTTAACATCGTTATAAAAAAGAAAAGGACATTTGACGGTGATTGTGATTTCTTCAACACCAAGCAAATTTCAATGCTTTCATCACCGTGTTCTTCTTCGTTGTCATTAGGATTTGCTATCATATTGTTAATGGAAGGGTTCCGGTTTTACGGTTTCAGGTAGCTAAAAAGTGATCTCCATCTTTCTTTTGTCTTTCAACACATAAAGCAGATAAACGAAAGTTAATAAATGAATTTCAAAAATCCACAAAAAAACCAGGTAAACTAATCAATTAACAGATTAGCCCCTGGTTTTTCTGTATAATCTTGTAAGTTAATTTTAAAGACGATTTCTTTTTCAGCGGGCTTTTTCTAAAACGCCCCTGAACCTCCTCCCCCACCTCCTACGCCTGATCCACCGCCACCGCTAGAACCAGCTGCTGATACGGCAGTATGTTGATCTGCTTTCTCAAAGCCTGACTGAAACGTTTCAGCTAAAAGTAGGTAAATCATCCACTCATTATTTTGTGACGTAGAAGCAAATTGAGCGGACATCTTTCGCTTCCCTGCTCCAATTTGGTATAGAAGAGCCTGAACTTGCTCATCCTGATCCCACTCTTTCCATTGATCGCTGACCTTTAGCGGCGTCACTGTTTCCATAATTCTTCTTCCCTTTTCATTTAACGGTCGGTAGGCGATGGGAAAGATAAGAAAGAAAAGGAAAAGCAAACTAACCAGAAGCATCCAGAGAAACAGTTCATGATAAGCAAACAAGAAGATGCTTATGAAGGATCCAAGTGCGGCTAATCCTGAAATCCAACGGGTTTTCACTGCTTTTTCAGTCAGATCATACTGCTTATACTCTCTCCGTACCGCTTCTTTCCAGCCTGAAAAGCTTCTTTGATATTTCTCATGATTTTTCTTCTCTTCCACATAGCTTTCCAGATCCTTCACGTGAAAGATATGACTTGAAGCAATATCATCAAATAGCCATTCGATTAATCTAGTTTCATGCTTAAAATCAGTATCTCTATTCACTAGTTCAAACTCTTCATCTGATATCTTTTTGATATTTTCATTTCGAACAAGTTCAAGTAACGAAGCAATAACCGCTGATGCTTTAAGATTACCTCCTGTAAACAATAGAATCGCAGGCAAGCTCATTTCTGTATCTGGAAAGCGACCATTTCCGCTAATCTGCCGTTCAATCTCAATCCCAGTCAACCTCTTTCTTCTGATTGCTTGAACGAGCAATACAATTACAATTAGAAGCAATCCACCAACAATAACAGGAGCAACCCCACCCCAACGCTCTCTCGCCTCCCTTTCGGCAGTTACTTCCGCGTCCGTTTTCTCTTGATCAGCAAGAATGTCACCAAGCATTGGCATTTCAGCTGTCAAAGTTGCTTCTGAAAAAAGTGAGGCATCATATGCAACGCGAATATCGCCGTTTTCCTCACTCGATACTTCCCCGAGATTGAAAACGACTGTCCCCTCATCAATCGTTTCAACAGCATCATAAGCTTCATCATATCCGTACGCTGCCTTCACATCAGCAGGTTTGGGAGGTACAACCGTTATCGTCATATTTTCGTATGTCGTTTCATTGCTTTCGTCAAAAAAAGGATAATAAAACTGGGCGACGTCTTCGAATCGTTCCACTCCATTAGTAATCGTATAGGTGATGTCGACAGTCACAGTTTCATCAGAGCCACCACGGTATACTTTATAAACATCTCCATCTTTCTCTACCTTAAGTTCCTTCCCATTTTCAGTAGCTTGGAAGTTCTTAATTGTCGTCTTTTCTTTCGAGATAAGTCTCCTTGTAATGCCGTTAAAATCTCCATCAAATTCATACGTGTGACTTTCTTTTACATCTACCCGACCGTCCTCGTGTAGTTGGGCAGTGATATCGGTCGCTTCAATTGAAAATTCAACCGCCCATACATTTACAGGAATGAGTAAGATAAAAAGAAAGAAGCCTAAAAATAGCACCTTTTTCATAGACGTAACCTTCTTTCCTGTACATTTACACTTTTATATACGGATAAAATAGGTAAAAGTTACAAATTCATTACGTTCAGCTTAGAAATCGTTTTAACATTAAACCATTATTTTTCACAATAACATCAATGCAAGCGGTTGCGTAAATATTAAAGGTTAGTATATACTATTCAAAGAAAACGCTTTATCATATTAACGATGCATTCCTTTACTACTTCACGATCCTAGTGAGGTATAAAGCTTATAACTAAAGCGTTATCACGACTAATTCACTTTACAGAAGGCTGATCGGAACCATTCGCGAGTACAGCATTTATTTTTTAATTCTCATGCAAGCGATTGCATTATCTATGTTCACTTATTTATACGCCATACATATACAGGAGGAAATTATGCTACAAGAACAAGTTGCCACAACGAATGAAAAACGATATCAAAAAGAATTACCTGCACTGCCGCTCACTACAATCTGGTTAATTAGCTTCGGTTTTTTAGGCGTTCAAATGGCCTTTTCATTACAAAGCGCGAATATGGGGCGCATTTTCCAAACCTTAGGAGCAGATCCTCATAATCTCGGTTTATTCTTTATCCTACCGCCACTCGCTGGATTAGTTGTACAACCTTTAGTTGGATATTTTTCCGATAGGACCTGGATTCCAGGGCTTGGCCGACGAATTCCTTATCTACTCGTTGGAGCTGTAGTTGCTGTCATTGTCATGTGTCTCTTGCCCAATTCGGGTAGTTTCGGATTTACTGCAGTCACAGCGATGACGTTTGGAGCCATCGCCATTCTATTTATGGATGTTTCATCAAACATGGCGATGCAGCCATTTAAAATGATGGTTGGAGACATGGTGAACAAAGAACAAAAAGGATTTGCGTATTCGATCCAAAGCTTTTTATCAAATAGTGGTGCTGTGTTAGCTAGTATTTTCCCGTTTCTATTAACGATTATCGGCGTTTCAAACAGTGCACCCAAAGGCGTCGTGCCACAATCTGTCGTCCTTTCATTTTATGTTGGTGCAGGAGTTCTTATCTTCTGTAGTCTGATAACGGTATGGAAAGTAAAAGAGTATACACCAGATGAGTTTGCTATTTATCACGGCATTTCGAAAGAATCAACGAAAGAAAAGGTAAACATTTTCAAATTACTTGGAAGCGCTCCAAAAGTATTTTGGACCGTTACACTCGTTCAATTATTCTGCTGGATGGGTTTTCAATACTTGTGGACGTATGGCACCGGTGCCATTGCGTTAAACGTTTGGAATACGAGCGACCCTTCTAGCGCAGCTTATCAAGATGCCGGGAACTGGTTTGGGATTTTAACAGCCGTTCAGTCGATTGGCGCCGTACTCTGGTCTCTCGCGTTATCCAGAATTCCAAACAACTCACGCAAATTCTATTACTCCATGAGCTTATTGCTAGGTGGGATCGGATTTGGATCTGTCTTCTTCGTGCACAATCAGTGGGCACTCATTATTTCCTTTACGTTAATCGGAATCGCTTGGGCCGCGATGATGACCTTCCCATTCACGATCTTAACGAACGCGCTGAAAGGGAAGAATATGGGTACATATCTTGGGCTGTTTAACGGTAGTATTTGTTTGCCGCAAATTATTGCATCATGCTTAAGCTTTGTTTTATTTCCATTGATCGGCTCTTCTATGCCGTTTATGATCTTGCTTTCAGGTGTGTTACTTGTGGTTGGGGCGTTGTCTGTACCGGTTATTAAGGAGACGTATGCGAAGTAGGAAGTCATAATATAATACTATTTGTTCAATAAACTCTCTTGATTACACAAAACACAAAAACCAGGTGAACCATACATAAGATGGCCTCCTGGTTTTTTGAAATTTCTTCGCGTTTTTCTGAAGAAAATCTCATTGTCTCTAACAATTCTTATCACAAATCAATCACTATATTTCTCCAAATAAATTGAACTACATAAAAGTATTTTTAGCCTTTTTTCTTTTATTGTTTACATCTATTGCTTCTCTACTACGAATAAATCACTAATTTCTACGGTGTTGGGAAGTTCTTGGAATTATCATCAAGTATTAGAATCCAGTCGTTTCCTCTTCCAGAGCTTGGAGCAGTAAAATTTCGTGTTCCGGTGTTAGTATATGTCCCGATTAAAGTTACCGAACCATTTCGCGGATTATACCACTGCGCTTTTACAGTGCCACCACTGATTTTATTCATATTGATTGATACAGTACCGCCGTAAGGGGAATAAACGAATGCATAACTTCCATCTGAAGATCTTGTCGCTACAATATATGCTCCAGCAGTAGATGGCTGACTTGATGCAATAATTGTTTGATCTGGAATTCTACTTAAAATCGGACGGCTTATCATTAATTTTTTGAGATATGACATATGAAAAGCTCCTGGGCTATCTAGCTCATCGTACCAATTTGTATTTGCCCCAGTCCATGATGGGTAAAGTCCGCTCACGTACATTTGCCAGATATCATTATGACCATAAGTGATGCCAAAAGCACCAGAGAATAACGCCCAATATTGTGCTTGCCTAACATCAAAATCAGTTAGGCGTGGATTACCTGCTGTATAATTATTAGGAGAATCTTCATATCTGTTCTCTGCATTCAAGGTAGGAGTAGGCGGTGTTAATTTCCAATCATTATAGACTGGAACATAATTTGGAAAATCAAAAACAGAGGTCGTTTGAATCGTATTAAAATCAATCATTTTTTCACCATTTGCTAAAGTCGTTGTTTGAAGGAATCTAGATGTTGGACTTCCTGCAGAGTGATACGTTCTTAATAAGCGTCCTCCATCTGCATCAACAATGCCATTCGCCATCGCTCTATAAATGGAGATATAATCATATTCTCCTGGTTTAACTGGATCGGTATCTCCTCCAAGCATCCAAATGATGTTTGGTTTATTCTTATATCTATTTCCTAGCAAGTTCCCGTGGAAGTACGCTTTGTTTTCCGCTTCTTGCAACCCCTGATTGTTTGTTCCTGGATTTAACATCGGATTTGGAAATCCCCTTGCTGGTCCTTCTAATTCAGCACTTCCCCAAATAGGAAGCATAGCAATGTAGAGTCCGATTTCCTCTGCCTTATTTACAATCCAATCTACGTTTTGATAGTAAGCTTCATTCGGTTGATAGAAGTTATTGTTCAATATTGGTTTTTCTCCATAAATATTTGGAGCGACATTAAACCTTTCAAACTGTGACACAACAACCGCCTGAATAACGTTAAATCCTTTTTGCTTTCGATTGAGCAGATAAGTTTCTACTTGCTCTCTAGTCGCTCTTGCAAATAACTCCCATGATGTGTCAGCCATAAAGAAAAATGGTGTTTCATCTTGGTGAACGAGATAATGCCCATTACTACTTACTTTTAAATCACCATGACTAAACAGCTCATTATTCGGAGGTGGTGGAGGCGGGGGTGGTGGAGTGGAATCGCCAACTTTATCTACAAGACTTGCATTTCGAAAAAGAAATTTACCCGAAGAAGTTGTACCGTTTGACAGTCCTATACGTAGACTTTTTGTAGTACTTTTCGTTTCAAATTCAATCGTTGATGAAATTGCTAGAAATTGTTCTTTATTAAATTGGTCTCGCTCAAAAATGAAGACTGTTCCATTATTCAAATTCTCTACACTTAATGAGTAAGTTCTAGAAGGCTGAACTGCCAAAATGATCTCATAAACATGCCATTGTGCTTTCGGTTGAATTGTAATTTCATTCTGAGCAGTGATTGATATTTGTGACGGACTATTATTGACCCACTGACTATTAGAAAGCTCTGGTAAAAGTTCATTATTTGTATTCACTATTTCTAATAAAGAATTTCTAAATAAATAGGAACCGGTAGAAATAACTCCGTTAGATACACCAATCCGCAGACTATCTGTATTATTCTTTGTAGTAAATTCTAAATCAGAAGAACCAGCTAAATAAGTCTCTTTGCCATTGTTTCTTTCAAAAATAAAAACACTACCATTATTGGGGTTATCTACTTTGAAATGATAATTAGTATTTGCTTGAACAGATATTATTATATCAACCACGTGCCACTGGGCATTAGCATTAATGACTACTTCATTCATTCCAGTTACATTTATTCGATTTGGACTATGTTTGATCCACTGATAGCTTGAAAAATCTGGTAACAAATTCACAACTTGTCTCCTTTCTTATAATATATCTTATTTAGAAAACGAGAATTAGTAAGGGCTATTTAAACATATCAGGCTCTTATTAGAAAAATAGGGCTCTTAACTCACTGAAATAGCAACCGAAAGACGAATCATGTTTCTAATATAGCTATAGAAGGTTAAACAAACGTTTATTTAAACAGATTCATTTCATTAAATATTGCATAACAAAAAGACGTCTTCTCTCATATATAAAAGAAAAGACATCTTTCAGTTAATAACCTTGTTTTATGATTTATCCTGTCTATTTTTCCATTTAATATAAGCAATAACTTCTTTGTACTCACTTAAGTGAGCCTGTTCAATTCCTGCCTTCTTAGCTTCTTCAATGAATCTTTGCCAGCCTTCCAAATCGTTTGGATGAACATCCCCGGTTGCTTCAGCTCCAAGTATATCATTCAAATCTGTTTCTAATACGTCCGCAAGTCGGTTGATGACATTGATAGAGGGATTGTTCTTAATGTTGCGCTCAAGGCTGTTTAGATATGATTTGGAAACACCTGACCTCTCAGCTAATTCCGTTAGAGAGATCCCTTTTGCAAGACGGTACTTTTTGATATTTTTTCCTATCATTCAACATCTTCACCTTCCAGCTTATCATCCCTTCTCATGCTTAAACTATTTAAGCGTGATTTGCTTCTTCAATATACTATTCCATGCTTTTAAGGCAATGCTTTCAGGGATTTCCACATCAGAGAATTGAATCATCTCTCCTTCTTCAATTGGTCTCTTAAGCCTTGCGTTACGGAGGACACCAATTGGAATATGATTCTCATTCCCTTCAATTAAGACCGCCTCTCCCCTAACATCAAAACTTCCAATGCCTTGTTCGATAAACTGATTCGCATCTAGCTTCTTTTTTGCGATTGCTGCAACACTTACTTTAGGATGCTCACTATTATTGAGTAATACCCCTTTACCATCTAATACCCGTCTAATCGTTTTAAGTATTTCCAAATGACATAAATGATAATTTGTCATAAGAGTATAGTAAGGTCCCATACCCATTTTGTAATAACGCAATGTATCCTGCTGACCTTCGTCATGGGTTGCAGTAATGAACACTCCTGGAGGAAGTTTGGATGAAAGAATATAATCACTAATTGGCATGTTGGTACTTTCAGCCACTCTCGCTAATTGCTCGCCTCCATCATTCGCATCATCCGAAGCAAACCCTAGCAAACCATTCCTAGCTATCGTGCCCCCTAGTCCATTTGCAACAAGAGCCTGTTCAATTTGTACCTTCGTTCCATCTGTAAAGGAGGTTGTCATTCCTAGAGTTGTGCCATTTCGCTTAGACCAAAACTCCATGTCTTCCTTTGACGGATTCGTATTCAAGAAGCCTTTAATATTTCCATAAACTACTGGCTTAAATCCCATTTGTCTTATGTTCTCATTAAGGGCTGCAAGGCAACCAGGCTGATCACCTTCAGCTTCAGTAATGAAACCTTTTCGAGCAAAATATGACCCTGTTGTAACATGTAACTCAGCATTCATCGTAACGATAGGCAGGCCCGCTTCCATAGCTTTCTCGATTATTTCACTACCATAGATAACATCGCCGCTACATTCAACGATCAGATCTGAAGTCTGAATCAGCTCGTCAACTGAGTTCGTTAGCCGATCATGTAAAGGGTATCCTACCATTTCTGCTGTGTTTCTTCTTGTTAAGATATTAGAGACACTAACATCTTTTTGTCTACTTAGTAGTCTAATCAAGCCTGTTCCTATTAAACCCGTACCAATCACACCTACTCTAGCGTGCTCCATACTTTCCCCCCGCTTTCAATATGATAAATGCCTTGTTTTACTTACCAATTACCGGAACCTTCTCTTTTTCAAAAACAGGAGAGTTTAGTTTCAGAATACCACCATGCATTTCCACAGACTGTGCGAATTGATGTAGCTCAATTAATTTCTTATACCAATCAAGCGTAATCGTGTCCTCTGTTTTTGATAGCTTTCCACTTTCAAGCGCTTCAAAAATCTGTAGTGCTGCAAGTTCTGCGTTCCACTTTGCCTTCCAATTAAGTACTTTTTCGACCTTCTGAAAATTCACTCGGTAAGAACGATGATCCGGATCACCATACCATTCAATCTTCACTTCATTTGGAATAGTAGAAGCGATGATTTCTGCAAGATTACCAAGCTGGTAATTCCCTTCCTCAGAGCCCGTATTGAAAATTTGGCCGTTTATTTTTTCTGATTCTGCTTCAAGTAATAGGCACATTACATCTGTTGTATCTTCAACATGAAGCATCGGTCTCCATTGTGAACCGTCTCTCATTAAAGGAATCGATCCATTCTTCCAAGCTCCATATACCATTCCATTGATAGCCAAATCGAAACGCATACGTTTCGAATAGCCATAAAGAGTTGCTTGTCTCATTACCACGACTGTAAATTCATCATCCGCAAGAGGGAGCACATCCTGCTCTGCCTTCTCATTTGCCTTTGCATATGTTGTTAATGGATTAGTGACTGTTTCTTCATTAACAACCACATCTTTATCTTGGAATCCATATATACTACAAGAAGATGGAAGGATATAACGCTTTACACCGTTTTCCTTTGCAAGGACAGCAGAATTCAGTCGTGAACGATGATTAATTTCATAAGTAACATCCTGGAACAGTTCACCGCTTGGATCATTGGAAATCGCGACTAAATCGATAACTGCATCGATACCATTGAAGTGGCTAGCTTGCAGTCTTCTAGTGTCCTCTTGTACAACAGTCAAATTGGCATGGGTAGGAAGTTTGTCTCTCCCGAAGAAAAAACGATCAATAGCTTTCACATGATATCCTTTATCAAGTAACTTAGGTACTAAAACACTACCTACATAGCCGCCTGCCCCTGTTACAAGAATTTCTTTCATAGTTAACCCACTCCTATACTTTCATTTTTAATTGGTGATTCAATTCTGGTATCTGCTTCTTTTTTTCAATCTCATCTACTACATATGAAGCAAAAGGAAAAGAACAGGTGAATCCAGGTGAAACAGCATTTAGGACGTGCATGGATTGCTCGTCACCTTCAAGAACAAAATCAGAGACTAACTCTAGCGTTTTTTTGTTCAGTAATTGAGCTCTAATCCCAGGTCTCGCAAATTGTCCAAAACCTCGTCGATCAATATTTTTCACCATGTTTAACGACAAATTAATGAATCCTGGTCTGTAATACTTCTTTATTTCTTCAAATGCTAGTCTACGAAAGTTAAAAGAATTCGTTATAAATAGTTTTGCTTCATAATAAAGAATGGAGAAAAACTCTTTGAGTTTAAAGTTCTCCAATCCTCTATAATTCTCTCTCCATAAAGCTGGGATAGCAGTCGGTCCAATCTTGATCGTTCCATCAACTGTTTTAGTAAAATGAACACCGAGAAATGGATTTGCTAGATTAGGAACAGGATATATATTGGTTTCAACATCCTCTTTATTCTTTGCATATTTTAGATAAATGCCTTTAAATGGAATGATCGTATAGTCATCACCATAATTAAAATCTTTTGCAATACGATCAGCGTATAATCCCGCAGCATTAATAAAGTAGTGGCAACGTAATTCACCATTATTGGTTAAAATAGTGGCGTCTTGTTTACCTTTATAAGCTGTCTCAAAGAGTACTTCAACTCCTAGACTGACAATCTCCTGATAAATGGCATTGCAAACTTCCAAAGGATCTACAGTAGATGTCGAAGGAGAGTAAAGTGCTTTCTTGTAAGTCTTAACCGAGGGGTCAATACGTGAAGTCTGCTCTTCCGTCATCCATTGAAGTTCAACTCCGTTTCGATCGCCCCTTCGTTTAAGCTCTTCAAGTCCTCTTACTTCTTCTTCATTTGTTGCCACGACAAGCTTCCCACATTGGTTTATCTTTAATCCTTTATGTAGGCAGTATGCTGTCATTTTTTGATTACCTTCACGAGTGAAGCGAGCCTTCAAGCTGTCCTCTGTATAATAAAAGCCAGCGTGGAGAACGCCACTATTACGTCCGCTAGAGTGATAGGCTATACCTGATTCCTTCTCAAGGATGCCAATCTGCAAATGTGGATACCGAAGCTTTAACTCTCTTGCAATCGTTAAGCCTATAATCCCACCACCTGCGATGAGGTAATCATAAGACTTTTCCATTACACTTGAACGCTTTCCATAGTGAAATTAATTTCTGCATCTTTAAGAAGAGGATGCTGCTGATCTTTTGCAGATAGAATTGGATCACTAACAGGCCAATCTATATTCAATTCTGGATCATTCCACATGATCCCCCGATCATGTTCTGGAGAATAATATTCATCGACTTTGTAGCAAACATTTGTATGCGTCGTAAGTGTACAAAAACCATGTGCAAATCCTTTTGGAACAACAAGCATTCTATGATTGAACTCACTTAAAATAAAACCTTTCCACTCTTTATAAGTTGGCGATCCTTTTCGTAAATCTACAACAACATCATAAATAACACCGGTAATGACCCTAACAACTTTAAGCTGTGATCGTGGCTCCAATTGATAATGAAGACCTCTTAAAATACCTGCCTCTTCTGACAAGGAGTGGTTATCCTGAAGATATCCAACCGGCAATCCATTTTGGTTAAACATCTTTTCATTGAAGCTCTCTAGAAAGAATCCTCTCTGATCACCAAAAACCTTTGGTTGTAACAATTTCACACCATTAAGAGTTGATGCAATGACTTCCATTTAATTTCTCCTCCCACGCACGTATTATTTCAAACCAGATCGAGTACCCAATCATTTTCATTTACTGTTGTTCCGTCACAAAGTAATTCTCACTTTTTCTAAAATAGGATCAGTAAATAAGTTCTATATAAACCATTATACTGTTCATTATAAAGAACACAAGACTGTATTCTAAATTTTTCTTCATTATTTCTATATTGTATAAAATACCTGATCCCCTAAAAGATTAAATTCTTCATTAACTAACTTTTTTCCATTGTTTGCGGAAAGAAAAGGTAGGAACAATGCTTTTAATTGGTTTATCTTTCATAGCTAACGCTCTCTTTTCAACTAGATTCCAAGAAACAATAGCACATAAAATTGCTATAGGCATGGCTATAACAAAATTCAGAAGAGGTGTCATTCCCTCTCCGTATAAAAGGGCAATAGTTTGTTGAATCGGGTACCCAAACAGAAACACACCATATGAATAATTTCCAAGCTGTCGGCTAAAAGAAAGTTCAATTTTTGGAACATAGATAAAATAAAATACCATGTATGTTCCAAAAAACACGAAATAGTCCGCGAAATGTTCTGTTAAATAGCCTATATACATGCCAATACCAGATAAAAGAAATAGCGAATAGTGAAGCGGAATCTTATTTTTAAACTGGTAAAATAACATACCTGCTAGAAAGTACCTAAAAAATCCAATATACAAATGCCCAATAGGAAATTGAATGAAATACAAAATGTGAGTGAGAATAAAAAGAAATAACACGATTTGTTTATTTAATATTTTTGTAAAACCAAGAATTCCAACTACAATATAGTACAGAGCTTCTGGATAAATCGTCCATATAGAGCCATTTACAACTAATGTCTCAGGGTTGTTTTCAAAAAGACCCGGTAGATCATATTGAATATCAAATAGAAGAAGTGTCTTTAAATAGTGATAGGTTTGATAGTTAGTTAAGTAGTCCCCTGTCTGCAACGTTGTAACAAGAGGGCCTAATAAAAAAACTGTAAGAAGAACGACTAAGATAAGCGCCGGGAAAATACGTAAAGCTCTTGCTTTGAAATAAGATTTCAAATTATTTAAGCGATTGTAGCTAGCTGATATAAAGAATCCACTTATAATAAAAAACATCATTACCCTAAGTGATTCAGTTCCGTCTTCTGTACCAGTTATCCAGTAAGAATGAGAATAGACTACGAGGGTTGCCAGGGTAAAACGAAAAATATCTAGATTATTATTTCGCCCCTTACTAACGATATAAGAATCAATGGATCTGTTTTTCACGTCATTTCTCTCCTTTAAGCCACTGTTAACAGCACCTCTTTCAAAATCATACAGATTATTGGAATAAAAAAGAGTCATTCATTTGCGAAATGCAACCGATCTTTATAGAATGGCTAACACTATAAAAATAAAGTCCTATTGCTTCATCTTCCACAAACTCACTTTTGTTCTTTTTACACTATTAATAAATTCTATATAACGAACAAAAATCCTTGTTATTATTTAAATAAAATTCACTTTTTCAAGATTTGATTTTTTATGTTATTCAACAATCTTCATATGGATAAGCTGCTGTCTTCTATAAGAATTAATTTTAATTGGTGATTATCTGCATATAATTTTTTATGTACCACAGCCCTTCTACTATAAAAGAATCGCTCTTACTATTCCTATCTAATAAGAAAAAATCGACAGGTCGATTACACACCGTGTCGATCTTTTGATCAAGTTCTAATTCATCTATATTCTTTTTGCTCTCACAGAACCATTTTCAACTTGAATCTGATACTGCTGTCCATCAGTTCCTGATACAACTAGGTAGCGATTGTCGTCATTGAATTTCATTAATTTAGGCTTTCCATTTGAATTCATCTTAACAGGAGGCTCTATATCTGTTATTTTACTATACCTTATGTTTTCTAAATAAAGATAATCATCTCCCGCTGCCGTCGTATGCACCAACTTAAGCGTCCCCTCAGTTACCTGCTCATTCATATCATGAGCATAGATAATACCATTGTTTATCGGTTGAAAAACGTAACCTGGAACATCGCATTTTACACTATACAGATCTATTCCAATGATGCGCAGCGATCCTTTTTGATTCGGAGATCCTGAAATGCCCTCCACTCGAAATAGTCCTCTATTTTGAGTTTTCATATTCAATCCTTCTATATGAGCGGATAATAGGTTTATATTCCTACAATATTTGAAATGATAGGCCGAATCTATATTTGACCATTCGGCATTCAATTGTATCATTGTACTTTCAGATAGTTCTTCAAAATAGAATGGTGTCACTGTTCCCTGGTAGCGATTACTAGGCTGTCCATTGTTACAATAAAGGTTTGATAAAACATTCCCTGTATTGGCACCACTTCTCGCTTTAAGATGGTAGGCATTTGCTGAGTACCAGAAGGTATAAAGGTTCTCAAAATTATTGGAAAACACATTTCCACCAATCGTACTTGTTGGATCAATAAATAAGGCACGCGTGACAGAAATGAAACGAAGATTCCTGAAATTAGAGTGAGCTACTTGTCCTCTGAATAAAATAGCATTTCGATTTTGACCAGGTGCCCAATCTCCGTATGATAATTCCATGTCACTGATCTGGCTATTAAAGCCATTTTCAAAAATGAAAAGAGGAGCGTCCATACCAGCGACACCGATTAGACCACTCTTATTCATACCTCGTCCTACGGTATATTTAGTAGAACCCGTTAGTAGAGGAGCATCAATGTAATATTTACCGGGAAAAACGATATAATTATTTTCATTGATTGCTCGTTGAATCGCTGCTCGATTTTGTGAAGCTTTTGAAGCTTCATTCGGTATCGCACCATAGTCCTCAACTGTCACATCCAAGGTGTTGCCACCAGCCGGTGGGTCAACTGGGGGTTGTCCGCCGTTATTTCCATCAAAAATATCACTTGGTATTTTCAATTCAAGATTACCATCTTGATCAAATGAATAAGGCAAAAGATTTTCCATTTATACCACCTTTACTATGTTAGTCTACACTTCCTTCCAGGCTGAGAGATTGTCCCTTATCCTAAATACTCATTCTCACTTTTTCAATAAAAAATATATGGAAGAATGGGATTAAATCTGATAAATAGGCAGAAGGATAGAAACATCCATATTTCGATTTGGATTAGTGTATTCTATAATATGCGTAACGAAATTATACGATTGGACAAGATACTAGCTGGTTGAAATAAATACCTTTATTCCGTTATATTGTTCTGTTCACTCTTGAAAATTAATACTAGAAAAAGAATCCTTCAATTGTGAGGGACTCTAAAGATTACTAATATTATAATTCTGCTTTATATAAACTGAATTCGACCATATGTAACATCATTCGGGGAGTGACAGGCACCGCAGCCTATTATAGCTCCCATTGAATAGAAGATTTCACGATTTTCATTGGATTTCCCATTACTAAACTATTATCTGGGATATCTCGATTGACTAGCGTTCCAGCTGCTATTACTACATTATCTCCAATTGTAACCCCCTTTAAAATCAGTACATTCGCACCAATCCAAACCTTATTTCCTATCGATATTGGAGCAGTATGTATTTTGGGTTTACTGTCCTCAATAATAGAGTGCATATCACTATCAATAATCGTTACATCCCAGGAAATAGCGCATGAATCACCGATGGTAATTCTCTCTACAGCAGTGATTCTAGAAGATTCATTAATATATGTATTATCTCCTATTGATAAGGTAGCATTTTCCCCCACAGAAACTTTACAACCATTAAACACCGATACTTTTCCTGATATGTGGAAATTTGCGTAGTGATCAAGTAAAATGATGGTTTTTTTACCATTAACCTCATTCATTCCAATCGTTAACCTTCCTTCTGGACAAACTGATATTACAGCGGTTTTCTTTAACCTCACAATTGTGTTCCATCCTATAATAAATGATGAAATATGATTTCCGGAAAACCTGAACATCATCAAAAACGTTTTCAATAAATTCACTTTCACGATTCTGCTAATGAAATGCATGATTTTGGCTCGATTCGCGATACCTCGTTCGCGACTTTGAATAATTGATTGATTAGAAAACACTACTTTTTTGGCCATACTTAACTTCCTTTCTTTTGTTAAGAATAAATTAAATAGTAATCCATGAGAGAATACACCTATTAGTGACAATTACACCAGCGTTCTTTATAAAGAACACACTAAGACGAAAGGTTAAAAAATTGATAATCATAATTCTATAATTCGTGTCTCAAGGTATTAAATCCTTTTTTAGGAAAAATCACAAAAGCTTTTATAATGATTTACTAGCTTACATATAAAAACAAGTGAGTTTTTCATTAGCATGAAAAACTCACTTGTTTTCTCTTTGAGACTTACTTGTAGCCAACAGTATAAATTTCAAATAGACCGAAAAAATCAACCGTTGCATCCACTACCCCATCCGCGCCAACCGCTCATAAACCTCACGCAAATTCGTAAACCCCATCTCCTGAATTCTCTTCAAGTAATGACACCAAAGCTCAGCTGTCATTTTGGCATCTCCCAGGGCATGATGCCGATCCTTTACCTCAACTCCGCAATTTGTACAGCACTCTTCTAATTGAAACCCTTTTAGCTCAGGATCAGCAATTCGTATTAAAAAAGAAGTATCCACAATACGATGATCGAAATTGGCACGCATCAAACTCCAGGTAGCGTGCTGCATGAAGGCTTGTTCATGCTTTGCATGATGCGCAACTAAGGTGTGCCCTTTCATAAATTCATAAAATCGAGCGAGCACATCTGAGAGGGGTGGTGCTGAATCCAGATCTTCCACCTTAATGCCCGTTAATTCAGTAACCTCTTCGGATGGGGCGTTACTAGACTGAACTAATGAATAAAAAGTATCTTTTTCGATGGTTTCACCGGTTACTTTCACCGCCCCAATCGACAGGATGGCGTCCCCTTTATTCGGATAAAAACCAGTTGTTTCAAGATCAAACACAACGACTCGTAATTGATTTAAGGGTACTTCTAACGTGTTTTTCATTTTAATTTCTTTCTGCATCTGTCTTAGCATGGAAATATGATGAGGATTTGATTGATCTTGAATGGATGCGTACATGCTCGTATTCACCTTACCGGACAGCTGCTTTAAATATTGAACCATTTGATTCATCTTCATTTAGTAACACCCTTTTCGATGTGCTTTGTGGTGTCATTGTAAAGCTCAATCCCTTTTTTCATAATCTCCTTGAGCTCTTTCTTCTTTTCTTTAGGAAGGGAGTCAATCGTCACGTAATGAACGGCTTCATAATCTTCTTGTTTTCCATAACGAAGCCGAAACTGTAAAAGCTGCCTAAATTTATCTTCATACTGCTTCCATTCTGAACGGCTATTGTCTGATAATGCACCAAGTCTTGCTAAAGTAGACGTCGTCATCACGCTATCCTTCAATGCAAGAAGCCTCACTGCATTAACATAGGGAAATAAAGCCGTCTGTTTTAAATTGATTTCTCCAGTATGGGTTCCATGCGTTTCGACGAGTATTTGTCCGAATACACCGATCCCTTTTTGAAGCCTCATCGTATTTTTCAGCATTCTTTTTAATAAGTATGGTGATTCCTCGATTTTAGAGTGAATCACTTGCTTTAACTCTTCAATAAACGCCTCCCGACCCACTAACGCTCTCGCATCAATAAAAATCAACAAATGTCGGATAGCTTCAAAGCTTTCATCATCCATCCAATTTTCTAGCTGCCTTTTCCACTCTTCCACTGATTTACACCAAAGTGGATTAGACGCCATCACATTTCCATCACAGAATTCATATCCAATCGTATTGAGACCAACCGAGATTTCTTTTCCAAGCTTAAGAAAATAGTTACTCGCCTCTTCGCTCGTAACTTCATAGACAATCCCATGATCCTGGTCACTCCATAGCGCTTGCTCAAACCGACCGCCGCTCCCCATTAAAAAAAATGAAAAAGGAGAGGGAGGTGGCCCCCACTCTTTTTTCACTTTCTCCACTGCTAGATGCACGATTTGACTCATCAGCTGATCATGGAAGTGATTCAGTGCAAAATGATCTGTCGCAACGTTCTTGATTTGTTGTTCTCTCATTTTTCTTAGATCCTCATAAGTTTCAACACCATCATCCATACCGACAGCCCCTTTGCATCTCAATTAACCGGATTTTGAGCTTTTTCCACCTTGTTGTACTGGCTGTTCGCTCGTCTGCAAAAATTCTGGATAGCCATAGCTACCGTGCTCACTGAGATCAAGACCAATAATCTCTTCTTCTTCAGTGACTCGTAAACCGTTTAGCACTTTCTTAATGATCACCAAAAGAATAAACGAAACACCAAAGGCATAAGCCCCACTCGCACCAACACCAAGTGCTTGAACACCTAGCTGTTCGAAACCGCCTCCGTAGAAAAGTCCTGGTTGACCTACTGTTGCAAGTTCTGGAGTTGCGAACAAACCGTTTGATAACGTACCCCAAACGCCTGCTACCCCGTGAACAGATAAAGCAAAGATCGGGTCATCCACTTTTCGCTTTTCGAAAAATCTCATGCTGTAAAACACGATCATTCCAGCAACTAATCCAATCACAACCGCTGCCCACGTGTCGACAAAAGCACAGGAAGCTGTAATCGCAACTAATCCTGCTAATCCACCGTTTAACATCGTTGGCACATCCGCTTTTCCTGTTACGGCCCACGCCACAACTAAAGCGGCTACCGCTCCAGCACCTGCTGCTAAGTTTGTATTCATGGCAACAAATCCAAAGAATGCAGCGTCAGCAGATAACGTACTACCTGCATTAAATCCGAACCAACCTACCCATAAAACAAGCACACCAAGTGCCGTAAATACCTGGTTGTGTCCGGCAATGTTGTTTGGAGAACCATCTTTATTGTATTTACCAATCCGTGGTTTTAAAAGAATTGTTGCGGCAAAAGCGCCCATTGCACCTGTAAGGTGAACAACCGTTGAACCTGCAAAGTCCTGTTTCCCGTGCTCAGCTAACCAGCCGCCGCCCCAAATCCAGTGGGCAATCACAGGATAAACGAGGACTGAGAATAAAACCGCAAACAGAATATAAGCTGTTAGTTTCGCACGTTCAGCAAAGCCACCAAATGCAATCGTTAAGGAAATACCTGCGAACGCTAGCTGAAATAAGAAGAAAACTGGAGCTGAAAGTCCTAATCCCTCAATTTCATAACCTGAATAGAAAAAGTCCGTTAAACCGAAGAGAGCATTTCCTTCACCGAAAATTAAGCCGTATCCCACTGCCCAAAAGACCAACGAAGCAATCCCAAATGTGAAGATCGTCTTACCAGCAATATGGCCAGCATTTTTCATTCGCGTTGACCCAGCTTCAAGTAAAATAAAACCGCCTAGCATCAAAATAACAAGTACTGCTGAAAACATCACCCAAAGACTATTCATCAAAAACATCGAATCCATTCCAACTTCCCCTTTCACTTTTCAGAACCATAATCTTATTTTTAGAAAATGTTAATTAATCTGACATTTATTATTATAAGTATTTTTGCATGAACAAAAATTGTCTACAACAATCATGTCACATTATCTCTCTGACTATCTGTTGAGGGGTGGTCAGGTATTAGAGGAACGAGACTGCTGGTTTTCTTTAATGTGCAATACGAAAAAACCAGTTGAGCGAATCATTAGAAAGATGCGCTCAACTGGGTTTCATTAACTTGTTTGTGAAATTTCATTAGGCTGTTTGGGACTCGACATACTTTCTCTCTGTTTTTATATAGAATTATTCAAAAGAAACACCGGAAATCCTTAATAATGTTGATTCATCTTCTGTTGTTCATACCCCCCATTAGAATGCCCTTCAACACACTGATTAGTTGGGCCAATTATAATCGTTTCATTATTAAGTGGCTTTAATGCTTTTCTTAACAGTTCCGGATTTAAACAATAAGTATGAGCCAATACTTGAATAGGGGTTTTAGTTAGAATGTCCGAGCCAAAAATATATTCTGGATAAGGCGCATCGAAGATCGCAAGGAGGTGAGTTTTGTCTTCATAAGCCACTTCCCAATGCCACCAACCTTGAGGAATATTCGCTACTTGACCAGGATGAATCGATAGATGAATAACTTCATTTGTAAAAGGATTAATGAGTGAAACACCTGCAGAACCAGCAATACAGTAAACTAATTCTGACGCATTTTGATGATAATGTGGCTCTACCACGCGCCCCTGACTTAGATAAATATCTAGAAGAGACACATTCCCTAGCGTATTCAGAACATCCCTTCCTAGCCGATTAATGTAATTCGTTGCATTACGTGTAAACAATCGATTTTGATTGACGTCAGAAAAATACTGCAGCTGGTTGGAATTTTGATTTGGGGCTGGCACGGGAATCACTCTCCATTAGAATTTTTTATATACTATGAGAGAGCCATTAACCCGTGATAAATGCCTAGAGAGAATCACCGGGACGGTTCTGCTGATTCACTTGTTAAAAAAATAGAAAAGCCAGGTAAGCTAATCAATAGAACGATTTGCCCCCCTGGTTTTTTTGACTTAAATTTGTGGTAACCTGCTTAAACTTTGAAACGAATCAAGAGAACCGCTAATCGGCATTTTTTTTAAAACAGAAATGTTTATATTGCGACATCTTGATAACCAACTTCTGTTACTTTCTCATTTAACAAGCGAAGTCCTAGTCCGTTTTCTGTATCCCAGGTGCAATTAAATAAAACCCCAATATGTCGTTCCTCAAAAATATCTTCATATGGAACAACAATTCCATCTAAACTTATCATTTTGAGTATTTGATCAGTTGTCTCAACTACTGGATAATTTTCATTTAACTCAGTATCAAAGCCTAATTCACTCCGTTTTTGTGTGTAATAAGTTAATACAGAATTCAAAAAATCCTGTTGTAAATCGTTCCAATGTTTCATTACTAATTGGTACGCTATATATTGACCTTCATCAAACTGCCCATCTTCCTCACCATCGATCATTAGATCTATCTCGATTTCATTTCCAAAGAAATCTATAGTCATAACTCTTGACCATCCAAATTCATACTCGAGTTCACCGAAAATTGCATCTTTTATAATCATTCAAAAATCTTCTCCCTTTGTTTATTGGCAAAGCCTCCATGCCCAAAAGCTCCTGCATTTATCTCACCAACACCACCAAGGTGTCCAAATTCACTATTAATTTTGGTTGGCACAAGTTGCATTGTTTTAACATCATTTAGTTCGTGCCATGTGAAATTGTTTATTTCGCGGTATTTTTTTATATCTCTTGCTCTGATTGTACCAGATTCCATTCCAAACTCACTTGCTAATTCAGGTGAATTGTTAAGCTGTCCAGCTAATTTTTGATCTGATTGTGTAAAATTAGCTCGTCTAGCTTTACCTCCATAAACACTCTTTCCACCTAGCATATAATTGATTTCCACTTGGGCTTTTGCTACTGATGAGAAATCAGGTACTCCACTTTTATATTGGATTCCTCCAATGCCGGCATCATCAAATAATCGTTTTAATTCTTGATCTGGTGGTGGTTTTAGTGTACATAAAGACTCTCCTCTTATTCCATCAAATTCTACCTTTGGGTTAATTGTTGAAGGTGTCTGATTAAGCCTATTTTCATATGAACTAGCAAATTCAGTTTGTCTGAAAGCGGCTGGAGTGTCATTACCATTTTCGTTAATTCTTCCATCTCTTTTCCCAACACTAAAATGCAACGTTTCTTTAGCATTCTTCCCCATATCTCTCACAGTATTATGAGGAATATCTCCAACTCCCGCCAAAGCATAATCCGTTCGCAACGGAACCTTATAATCAAGGACCTGCCGCACACTATCTTTCATATACATCCCCGAATTAATAAGTGGACCCTGCACCACTTTTTGATAAGTCTCTTTCATGACTTTCCTTGTAACGTCCAGATGAATCGTATGCTTGATACTATTCATCTTAGCCGTGCCGCTTTTAGGTACACTCACCTTAGCCCCAGCAACCATCGAAGCCAGCCCAAAACTACTCAACCAATGTTCTTTAGAAAAATCGTCTTCTGGATTTACTGCACCTTTCACAAGATCCGCTCCGCCACTCGTCAAGTAGTTCACAAAATCATAAGGTGAATCCATAGCTTTATCAGATCGTTCGTCCATTGCACTAACAGTACCTCTTACGCCATCGAACAATCCGGAGGTGAGGTAATTGCCAAAGTCGTAAAGAGAATCCATTTTCTTTTCGCCACGCTCTTGAAAGCCAGCCCAAAAATCAGTACCAATCTCTTTAAAACTATTAACCGATTCAATAAAAGGATTCTCGTTTTCCTCCACAGTCGACTTAACTTCCTGTGAAGTTTGCTCTTTCTTCACGATTGCCGCTTCCGCTTGGCTCGCAGCAATCGCCGAATAAATATCACTCGAATGAAAAGATGCGGCATCGTAGTAGATCGATGAAACCTGATTCCCTTGACTCGAGGCATTCATTAATTCACTGAACAAAGCGGTTAGGACCTGCTCATCACTTTCCAACATCGTGTACTTACTCGTTAATTCTTCATCAAATTGTTCAACGCTCTCAATCGTCTTTTCTCGTTTCATCTTTGCTTCATCAAGTTGTTGATCGACTTCGTTTCGAGAAAAAATTTGCAGTGGTTGAATGTCGCTGATGCGATCGAAAATCCGTTGCAGATCTTCCTGCTGCTCTGCAATCATTTCTCTCGCTCTACTTTCACTATTCGATAGCTCATCTTCTAGAAAAGGCAGCTCAACCGTTTCATTTTCAAGATTTTTTGACGCAGCCCTTTCAGGAATCTCATTAAAAAAAGCGATATTTCGATCAACAAGCTGAAGCCATAAACTTAACACTTCAAGTTGAGCCTGATAAAATCCTTTAATCGCCTCGGCACCTTTGCCTTTAAGGGCTTCATCAAGTTCAACGATACTTTGAAAAGCCTTTTGAAGGGTGATCAATTGTTCTCTTAGGGTCTCGTATTCCCTTTTTCTTGTCGACATCGTATCAAATAAGGTTGAAGCTTCATAGACTGTCACTTATAACGACTACCCCTTCTTTAAGATCTTGTAATAGCTTCATCCTGCTCTTTAAGTGAATCCACATTTGCTTTCGTATCTTCAAGGTTTTTTTGCACAACCGTCATATAATCCTGCAATAAACGTTGAAGGTTTTGTTCACGATTAATCCAGGCATCTGTATAGTTTATTTTGTTACGCCCCAGTTGACCTGCTGAAGGCTCTGGTAACGTGAGATGTTGAACGGCATTCATTGCTTCTTCTAATTTCGTCATCACTTCTGAATAATTGAGTTTAATCTCCGTAGAAGATCCTCCGCCGGAAACGGCTATATACATCAGAAAATCCTCCCCTTAATATGATTGATTTTCGCTGATACATCTTCCGCAAAATCTTCCCCTTTATGCAACAAAGATTCTGCTTCATGTGCGAGACTCCCAAGAAAGCTATAGTGACTTTGCTGGGCTTCAAGAGCGTGAATCCGAGAGTCTATGACCCTTTGGTACAAATCGTACTGTTCATTCCCTATCTGATTCATAGCTTGATAGGATGCCTCTCGATCAGTATCATATTTATCGGAGAGTGGTCCTACCCATTGATCTGATAAATCGGGTCTTCGCAAATTCCGAATTTCCCCAAGCAACAAATTTTGCTCTCGATTAATTTCAGCTTTCGCTTCTCGTAGCCTACGCAATTGATCAGCTATTTCACTTGCTTTTCCATTTATCAATCCTTGAAGACTACTTAACTCGCCATAAATCCCCATGACTTCACCTCAATACCTTCAATATGAATTCCTCTTCACAAAAGGATTTATCCCGATATCTATCTTACCATTTACCCAATTCAATTTATTTCCAATCAATAATTTTTCATAAAAAATGAGCAAATAGTCGGGAAATCATGTACTTATTAAACTTAATAGTCATGTTTCAGCTCAGTAATTCCTGGGGGGGACACCGAAATAGGTGCCTTGTCACAGCAGATAACTAATAGATCAACACTGCAGACATAATCATAACCTTTCTACAATTACTGAAGTATTACTGTATTACTAATGCCGCGATTTCTGGTGAGAAGAGAAACCGGTCTCCATGTCCCTCCTATATTGGATAGCATAATGTTTAATGAGTTTAGCTGCTTCATCTTTAGGGACTTTAATATTTTGTATATCATTTGGAGTATGTTTGATCGTTTCATTCATTATCTATTCCCCATCATAAATCATAATTTTTTGATAATTTTACCATATCAATAAAAAGGCCTGTCTCAAAATAAAACATTTCATAACAACAAAAAAGCCCACCAAGCGGCTGCATCAGCCAACTCAGTGGGTTTCCTTCATTACTTCTTCAGCGTATAATATTTCGCTTACTTGAACAGATCCAGTGGGACGAGGTACCTGTCCCCGTGTCCCTTATTTCCCTACCTGCAAAATGAAGATTAAAGCCACTATCATTATTGATAGTGGTTCACTTATGGCACAAGTGGATCATTTTCTTGTCCTAAGTGGATCAAATAAATGACAGAGGTGGGTCTATCCTATCTCCTTCTTCACTGGTTGGGACAAGGAACCTGTCCCCATGTCCCTCCCATGTCCCTCCAGTGCTGGGTCTAATCCATCGATTTATACACACTGTTATTTCTATATATAATCACGAGAACCGTCCGTAATTCATTCATCATGATCTACATTCACTAGATTTTCTAATTGATTCGATAATTTCTTAACTTCATCAAAATGACTTCTTTGCTCTTCCTCTTCTGTAGCTAAAAAACCCTCATATGCTCTTTCTGTTTCATAAATTTTATTGTTAACTTCACCCAAAAGCCTATAGTTATCTTCAGATATATAATCAGGACTAATGCTAAATAGCAAACTAATTGTGTCTTTTATTTTTAGAAATGCATTTTCCACTTTTTCTAAAGGATCCACGTTATATGGGTTCACTGGGTGAGCATTCAGATTCATAAAGGAATTAATACTCTTTGCTTCATTTCGAATAAGATTTAAATGAATGCGTAAAAAGATATTATACTTACTTTGTCTGCTTTCGATCTCATCTCTTTTTTGCTGTTCATTGTGACTAATTTGCTCTCTTACTGAATTAACTGCATATCTTCCAGTCAAATAACTACCAATTAGTATGCCAAACATAGATCCAATAACCTGTATAATTGTTTCTAAACTTATATTGTATTTCCAATGCAATGCTATCATTAATGTAATGAAAACCATAACTATTAAAAATAACGATAATGCTTTCTTTTTATATGCTCCCAACAAATTACACCTCATTACTTTTGTATATAATTTCGCTCAATTTTAAACCCTAAACTAGAATAATCGAGCCGGTTCTGCTAATTCACCTTCTTACACAAAACAGAAAAAATCAGTTTTACAACCAATAGAACGATTAGACTCCTCGCATAACTCTGAAGTGAATCACAAGAACCGTACCCGTCATTCATTTTTGACTTACATTTATGAAATCTATATCAACATTGAAATAATTCACGAACACTGCAACCACTGATCCCACATTACTTAGAACTATTACAGGAAATATCATTTACTTCCCTAGTATTAAATACACTCACAGGGGAATTATTAAGATTACTGACTTTAAAATATTCGCTTTTATCCTTTGTGGGTTTTAAAATATATTTGTCGTCATAATAATCTATCACTTTGAATTTTTCACCTTCCACACAAGCAATATCAAGAACAGTTACTTTTCCATTCATGTATCCTGATATATAACATATTATTAAGAATTGAAGTGATATTGTGAGTAATGCTATAGCATAAAATCGTTTTATAATAAGGCAATAAAATAAAGGAATAAACGTAACAAAAATTAAAATCATAAACAAGAAAACCCAGCTTATTTTATCCAAATAGAAAATTATTGCGAAACCCACAAATATATCAATTAATATGATTATCATGATTGCAAAGTCATCTTTAATGTTATTTTTTGAAATAACTTTGGATTCTTTTGTTGAGTACAAATTATTGGTTTCTAATACTTCTCTTCTGCTAATAGCAATTTCACCTATTAAATAAATTAACCCACATAATAATAATAAAAATAATCCAGTTAATATGATAACTAGCATATCATTTACAAAAAACTGAAAGATGTTAAAATCCACATAGCTAATAGGGATATTATGATAATCAAAATAACCTTTTTTATTGATTAAAGCACCGATAAACACAGCCGAAGTCAAAATTGGGATGGTAACTTGGGGTTCGTTTTTTATATATCGTGCTAGAATGTTCCTACTTT
This sequence comes from Pseudalkalibacillus hwajinpoensis, assembly GCF_015234585.1. NCBI lineage: Bacteria > Bacillati > Bacillota > Bacilli > Caryophanales > Guptibacillaceae > Guptibacillus > Guptibacillus hwajinpoensis. Next base: position 433,256 of record NZ_JADFCM010000001.1, on the reverse strand, counting down.
CTTTTCCCGTACTCACTAACATTCTCCTTTTTTAGAATAGGCTCACTTGAGGATGACCTCATATATCACTAGAAACAAGTTAAGTAATTTACTGAATATCAGCTGGACAATTATATTGACTCAGAATTCAACACAAGTACGTAGCGCACTACTATTGTCCCTAACTCAAGGCACCGTCTTCTTGATTTTTTTACTTTTTCATATACGTACCATTCTCCACCCTTACCCACTTATTACTACGTCTTATTGCATACCACATTGAACTGTTTGGAGTTTTCTTATAAGAATCAAATTGCACTCTATGATAAGTTGAAGATATAAACTGATCAACTAATTCTTGAGTAGTGTAAGACTTACGAGCTTCAACACCTTTTTCAAATTCTAAGATGAATTGGAGAGTCTGTTCATTTAGAGAATATCTCTCGGCCATACATATATTCCTCCCTTACTACTTTTCACTTGGATTAGGTATAAAAAACTAATTTTATATTAAATTGATTTTAGTCTATAAGGATTAGCAAAACGTTTCTATATCCAGGGGTAACACTACCGCATTGCTTACAAGTAAGGTTCCCCTTCTTTTCTCTCCCTAATAGATTTAGCAGGAGTACCATAAGCTACCACATAAGAGTCGATATCGTGTAAGACAGTTGATCCTGCTCCGATTACGGTATGCCTACCTATGTTCCGATTATGAATGACAGTCGCACCTATTGATATTACTGAATGATCACCAATCGAGACTGAGCCAGCTAACGTTGCACCTGGGGCTATTGTGACAAAGTTATGTAGACATCCGTCATGATCGATCGAAGACTTCGTATTAATAATGCAATGATCTCTGATACTAGTGTGACTATTAATTACTGTATTCGCCATCACAACTGTTCCATTTCCGATCGTTACATTTTTGCCAATCTGTGCAGATGGGTGTATAGCTTTTACAAAATAAAACGTAGGAAGAAGTTCCTGTATTCTTTTTACTGTCTCATATCTTTTCCAGTTATCTCCCATTGCTACTATTCCACCTAGCACAGTTTCATTCATTTCTATTAAATCTTGTAAATCACCAATCACTTCGTACCCCAATACTTCTTTTCCAATTGGTTGAAATGGGTCAACGAGTCCCACTATATTATAGCGACCTTCTTTCTCAACAATATCAATGACTACTTTACTATGACCACCTGATCCAAAGATTACAATGTTATCCATTAAATTCATTTTCCTCTCATTCTCTATTAACTTTAATTTATCAAAGTATTAGAATAGAAGATAGAAGATTTTACCTTAAAAGGAGAATGATGTGAATAAGAGAATTATTGCTTACACTCTGATAACCTTAAGTGTTCTACTAAGCTTATTATTTTTTCAGGAGGAAGTATCTTCGCTGTCTCAAGAGGTGAGACTGAGTACATTAGTGGGAATAGCTGCAATAGCTTCTGGGGTTTCAGGTATTCTAATGAGTCTGTCAACAAAACGAGTGGCAAACTTCGAAGCCATAAGGGAGTATTTCCAACAGGGTGATACACCAGAAATGACAAAAGCCAGGCATAACATTTATGAAAGTGAAAACAAGGGGGTTGATCTTGATCCTGAAGCTGCAACACTAATATGTTCCTTTTTTCATTTCTGGGGAATGATGGTGAAGAAAGGTTTTTTACCTCTATGGATCTTCAAAAGCGCTTCAGGACCATCCATAGTTCGCCTTCACCACTTAGTAACACCATACATAGCACAGCGAAGACTATCCAATAACAAATATTATGGTGAAGGATTTGAATACCTTGCGAAGAGAATAACCAAGGAATATAAGTACACTTACATTCCACGATCTGAAGATGAAGAAGAATAAATATATTCGACACAGTAAACAGCTTTTGGGAGCTCACAACCTAAAATCATCGTGAGAATTCTTCTTATAAGTCCATCTTATATATAAAAGAAGTGCTAATCAAAATAATAATTAGCACTCCTTAGAGTTTTGATATAGAAGATAGATTCAAGCAGATCTTCACACGTTTAGAGAGTGAATCACGAGAAACGTCCCCGTGATTCTCAGAAACTATATTAAAGAATGGCTCCGAAATTGAACTATCTATAATCTCATACTGATTTGATATCTGAAATGTTGTAATTCTGGACCTTTTTGTGAGTCAGCTTTTGGAACATGTCACTACCCTCAACTCATCTCTTTAGTTCGATTAATTATAAGCCAATTCCTTCTCCACAACACTCTTCAAATACGCCATCACTTCACCCTGAAGATCTTCTCTCTTAAGAGCAAAATCAACAGTCGCTTTAATAAATCCAAACTTATCCCCTACATCATACCTCTCACCAGTAAATTCATGAGCCAACACCGCATGCGACTCATTCAACACTTTAATCGCATCCGTCAACTGCACTTCACCACCAGCACCAGTTGGCAATGTCTCAAGAATCTCAAAAATTTCAGGAGTAAGTATATAACGCCCTAAAATCGCGTAATTTGAAGGAGCATCTTCAACTGCCGGCTTTTCAACCAGTGTCTCAACAGGAAGCGTTCTCTCTTCTAACTCACTACCTTTAGGTGCAATCACACCATACTTTGAAACATCCTGTTCGGCTACTTGCTGAACACCAACCACAGAACTTCTATAACGATCAAACACATCCATTAATTGTTTAATACATGGTGTTTCAGAACGCACAATATCATCACCTAATAACACAGCAAATGGCTCATCTCCTATAAAACGACTCGCACACCCAATCGCATGTCCCAATCCTTTTGGTTCTTTCTGACGAATATAATGAATGTTCGCAAGGTTGGAGATCCCCTTCACCTCTTCAAGCATCTTATCTTTCTGCTTCTTTGTTAGTGTCTCTTCTAATTCATAAGACTTATCAAAGTGATCTTCAATTGCTCGTTTTCCACGACCACTTACAATGATAATATCTTCAATTCCTGCAGCTACTGCTTCTTCCACAATATACTGAATCGTTGGTTTATCTACGATTGGAAGCATTTCTTTTGGCTGTGCTTTTGTAGCTGGTAAAAATCTAGTTCCTAGTCCTGCTGCAGGTATAATTGCCTTTTTCACTTTCATAAGTAAGTCCCCCGTTCGCTTAATATATGTGACACATATGTAATTTGAGTTTTTTAACTATAAATAAATCTATCCTTGAATTAATACTACTGAATAGAACAATTTACGCCTCTAAATATCCAAATTAAATTCTAAATTCAATATTTTAGATAGCCTCATGAATACTTTCTCAATGATACTTAAAAGCAAAAGTTGAGAGAATGGCGGTAATTTGAAAAGTCAGGAGCACCATCGACTCCTTTTTAATAATAGGATGGGAACCTTGCCCCATGTCCGTTTTAAGGAACTACTAGATATAGTGAATAATTATTTGTGAATTCCCATACTTAATCTTATACACTACATCTATTGTTATCCCCATAAAGTTTTCGGAAAGTTATACCACGATTCTGATCTCGTAATTATTCATAATATTTTAATGCTCATTTAACCGATAATTTACATTCCTTAGTTAAAATAAAATCAATATATTAGGAGGGGATTTGTCTTGATTAAAACTTTTCATTTATTGAGAAAAAACTATTTATTAAACTTAGCTAATGACTGCCTAGAAGAAAAATTAAAAAGTAAACTATTAATGAAAGCAATTTACCATCTCAAAAGATGTTAGATGAAGTTAAAAAAACATTATCAACATTAGATTTAAATTTACAGTTTTCAACTGTTAAGTTTAAATCTAATACTCATTAGGTAGGTGAATGATTTTAGTTTAATATTTTTTGTGAAATATACCTTTCTAAAAATAGCTATAATTATTAGAGAAGTCAATTTCTTAAATAATCGAAACTACTACTACCGTACACTATGTCCATAATTGACATTTATCACTTTAGATTTTTTGTACCTAAGCTGACGGTTGCAGAAATATCTTATTTCTCCCAAATAATTAATGATTGAATATAATTGCATTCAGCTTGACACTCTAAAACACGCAAGATACATCTTACAATTTCAATCCAAAAAATGTAGTAAAAGCTGTAAAGTGCATAATAATAAAATTATTATGCACTTTTTCAATGTTGAAATCCAAATATTTGGAGACACTCAGTAATAAGGTCAAAAGCAAATTTATTAACATAAGCCTCCGAGAACGCTCTATAACTTCTGATACTCCAATAAAAACTAAAGTATATTCCTATTTAACAAACCACATCACATATACTTATTGACAATTCTGAATTTACTCTTTTCGCTTCGTCAACTTAATTTTTGTGAAATTTTATTTACCACTATGTCAACATTATAATTAAGTTCGCAAGACATGTTTAAACTTATACTATCTTTATGCTTACAAATTTCTCTCATATAACCAAAAAACTCTTGGTTTTTCTTTAATCCGGTCAAGAGTTCTTGCTCTTCCATAACATCAAATCTACGATTTTTTAATCCCCGATTATATATCCTTTTTACCGATTCCTTTAAATTCAAATCACAGTTTATTAATAACATATTTTTATAAGGGAAGGTCATATTCTTTAGTAATTTGTTTAAAGTAGTTTTATTATCGAAAGAATCTACATGGGGAATATTAGCAGTATACTGTAGTAAACCTTCTTCAAGAAGAATTATGTCACAATTTTCACTTTCATATACTCTTAATAATTGATAATTTAATTTAATTAACCTTAGAGCGAATAATAACCTTGAAAGATTGAATGGAAAGAGTAGTAAAAACTTAATAGTTAACATATTATTTTTTAACAGAGTAAAAGAAAAAATAGCTTTCAAAGTTACCAATAATTTGCTCGACGTTTTCTTTTCCTTGTAAAAATAAACATCCCTTAGAATTAGTACTTTTAATCCTCTTTTTTCTAAGTTATGAAACAATTCTTTCACAGTAGAGGTTTTACCACTACCTGGTATACCGTTTAACTCGACTACTAAGGGTTTATTACTATTCAATATAAAAATTCCTTTCGCTAATAACGACTATTTTATACTCATTCTATTTAAGAAGTGATTCATAAACGTATAAATATCTCTCTGCCATAGCTGATGCTGAATAATTACTACTAATATTTTCCCTAGCATGCTTTTTTACTTGAATGAATTTTTCAGGGAATTTATAATACCTTTCAATTATTTCACTGATTTCGCCTGGCTTACTATGCTCTACTAAAAAACCATCATGACCATTTGAAACAATTTTTGATAATCCACCTACATTTGAGGCTATTGTTATCAAGCCACTATACATAGATTCCAAACATGAGTATGGAAAGGACTCTTCCCCCTTTTCCCCATATGGAATAGAGGGAATTAAAGATATATGATAATAAGATAGCTTTTTTCGAACATCTTGTTGAGGTAACATTCCTAGAAAGTTAATTTTGTTTTCAATCCCTAATTCCTTTGCAAGGCTATAAAGAGCTTTTCTTTCTGGTCCATCACCAATGATGTCAAGTGAGACATCTATACCCCTAGAATTAGCTTTTGATATAGCTTCAATTGCTATATGTACTCCTTTATATTTTATAAGACTACCAACAAATACGCACTTTATTTTCTCGGTATAATCTACATTCTTTTCTAATTTTTGAGTGTCAGTAATAATACCATTAGGAATTATTTGAACATCATTTCGTCCAGAAATTTCAGTAACATACTCAGCTGTCTTAGGACTTACAGCAACTAATGCTTTAACAGACCGAAAAGCTTCTCTTTCTAAATTTAAGACTCTTTCTATAGTCTTTTCGTTATACCCCTTTGCTTTTAACTGATCAGCGTACGCACCGTGTATAGTTAACACAATTCCAACATCTTTATTTTCCAACAAAGAATTAATACTATAAAACCAATCCACAGATTGAATGTTTATTACTTGAAAATTGTTAAAGGTTTTGTTTATCTTTTTTTTATAGACATATTGATTCAATGATTTAAACTTCCAATTGAAAGCAGCATTCTTATCAGCCATATTTAATAATCTATAGGGCACTGAAGTTAATAATTTATCCATACGTTGTGGGTAAGAAGATAAGTATGAAGTTTCCACACCATTTTCTTCTAAACCTGACCTTAGTGAATGTGTGTGAGTACGAACACCACTTGATATTTTTTTGGGGACCCCTGCGATTAATACATTCATTCAAAACACCTTTTCTTTTACATTATTGTTATTATTTACGTATATATAAATCAAATTTTTTATAAATTTTGCTTCTCAACATGCTGCCTTAAAACTATAAACATTATGAAATTCCAGGTAAAAAAATTCAAAAAATGATCGGAGACCATTCCAGTTAATGAATAACTTATTAATAGTGCTAATAATGATGATGAAATAGGTGAGGGTTGATTTAAAAAAACTCTTAGACAGTATTTATAGATAATCCCTATCAATAAAAAAAATGCAATTAAACCAACCAATCCACCAATCACTATAGATTGTAAAAACATATTATGCGCATAAAGCCCAAAAGTCCCTGTTATTTGTAAACCTTGAAAACCCAAAGGAGTTAAGGGATTTTCAATAATCCAATTAACCAACTCTTTCCATAAAATAATTCTATCTGAAAATGCAAAGTTTATTTCACTTTCATTCCCACTAGATATACTTGTGATGGTAACCAAGTACCGACGCAAAATATCTGGTAGTAACTTATTTAATATGAACAAACCGGCAACAAAAATAACTATCACCAATAAAACCCATCTCATAACTTGTTTTCTTGATTTTATAAATAATAACAGACCAATGATTACAATAGCTATTACTAACGTAATTAAAGATTCTCTTGATCCGGTGGAAAGAATTGCAACTATATTTATTAAGAATGTAATTAGAGCAAGTTTACCTTTGAATTCAAGATAATATCCAAAACTAATAATTGCAGCTAATGCAAATAGTACTCCTGCTAAATTAGAACTAGACATAAATCCTGTACTTCTTATGACCGTATCACTACTTACTTTAATCAGAATAACTATAAGTGACCCTACTATAGATGAGAACATTATGCTACGAATATAATTATATGTAGGGACACCATTTAATTTACTTCTAATAAGAATAAGTGGCGAAAAACTGAGCAGCCAATAGATTAAATCTTGTAATTGTGCCAATATTACTTCACTTGTATAAAAAAGACTAATCACTGTTAGTAAGGAAAACAACCACAATACAAATAACAAAATAATATTATCTTTGGATAAATCCCCAAAACTAATTCTAGACAACTCAATAGTAAAAGATATAAGTACTAAAATGAATACTAATGTCTCGACTTGAATTACTCTCGATCCAATATTAAACAATGGTATAAAGGGAAACGTATAGATAAGAAAAATAGCTATTTTATTTATAAACACTACTAAGTTAAAGTTACGATAAATCATAATGTATAACCCCTTACACTCGACGAATATGTCAACTTAACTTTAAAATAATTTACTTCTTAATTCACTGAGTTTCAATTTTTTTCTCGCTATTAAATACTTTCTTCATTAAAGTAATGGTGTAGTTAAACATACTTCTATCTAAATAACGTATTAATAATATATATATTATGGCGACAAATAAAATAACTATTAATAACGTGAAAATTAATCCAATAATATTTTGTAAGGATAATTTAATTAATAGCCCAATACTTGAAGAAAATATTGCTGCCAAATATATTCCCTTTAAACTCAAAATTGTATAAACTAGATCAATTCCGGTCAATTTTTTTATCATATTTAAATAAATAATTAATTTAAATAGCGGCAAAATACTAAATGCTAGAATGAAATAATTAATTCCCATATAACTAAATAGATAAAGTACTAATATTCTTACAGGAATTTCTACTACAGTAACTAATAATACCCAATCAGACCTACCTCTCCCATATAATGGCCCTACTAAAATTGATGTAGTAAGGTGAGATATTGCCCAGAAACACATATAATAAAACATAGTAATAGCATTTAGCCACTCACTACCGAACAGCACTGGTACAAAAAGTGAGCTAGTTAGTGATAAACCAATTGATACAGGTACAATAAGTAACGAAACAGATTTGAGAAGTTTTAAAATTGAATTTGTAAATTCTTTATCAAAACTCTGCATCTTTGAAAATACTGGAAACATTACTTGGGATATAGTTGAATCAACTATTCTAATAACATTATTAAATATATTTTTCACAAAATGATAAATCCCTAATGTTTCAATACTAAAAATAGAACTAATAATTATTTCATCGATATAATAGCTAAGGTTATTTAAAATTGAATTTAATGATACTGAAAAACCAAACTTAAAATATTTAGAAAGATTATTTAATGAAAATTGAATCTTCGGAAACCAGATATTTCCTCTGATGAAAATTACAATTAACAGTAAATTAGCTATTAAATTTCCAAGTATATAGCCTATAGGGAAACTTGCTGTTCCTAAGCCAATAAAAGCTAAATATAACATACTTCCTTTATTAGTAACTAACTGTGCTATCTGAACCTTTGTAAATAAGTCATATTGCAGTTCCTTTTTTAGAATCGAATTGAATATCGATCCAATAGGTTGTAATAAAAATATTAATGATGAGTATTTAATTAATTTAACTAATTCTGGTTCTCCAAAAAGCGTTGCAATATTATAAGAAAATATATAAATTATTATTGAGATCATCACACTAAAAGTTGTAATAAACCAAAAAATACTGTTAAGATCCTTCTTAGAAACCTTTTCTTTCTGAATTATCGCATGTGAAAAACCCATATTAGCTATTTTTTCGGCAAAACTAATAATTATAGTTAGAATTGCAATATAACCATACTCCTTAGGTGTTAAAAGATATGCTAACACTATTAATGAAATAGGATTCACTATTGTGCTAACTAATGAATTAAAAGATTGCCATTTAAGACTTTTAATTGTTTTATTCTTAATCTGTTTCAAATTGTTATTCGACATTATTTACCTCAACCTTAGGTTTATCAAAACTATTGTTTAGAAAATACTTTTTCTAGTTGTTTTACCCAGCCATATCCAATAAAAAGATCATTCGCTCTTTTATGAGCAGCAGAACCAAGAATTTGAGATTTTCGTTTATAAGTAACTAAATGTTTTATAAATTGCTCACAATGTTTTTCTATCTCTTCTCTAGTATTTCCTGTTATTATAAGCCCGGTTTCCCCCAATGCTTCCTGGGTACCTCCAACGTCTGTGGCTATAACCGGTAAACCAAATCCCATTGCTTCTCTTACCGCTCCGGGGAGTCCCTCACTCCTAGAGGTTGAGACAAATATATCAATTTCATTATAAAAAAAGTGTTTATCCTCAATCCATTGATTTATCTGGATGTGATCGCCTAACTTATCTATTTTTATTCTCAAATCGGTGGCATCTATTAAATCATCACTTTGGCTAGCCCCTGCAACATGAAAAATTAAATCTGTTAATCCTTGTCTCACAACCAAGTTATAGGCAACTTCAATAAAAATATCATAACCTTTACTATACCTACATCCTCCTAGAAAACCAATTATAGTTTTACTAGTTTCCTTTCTCGTGTTTATCTGTGAACCTTTAAATATATCTTTATCAATTTGAGTATAAATTACTGTGATTGGTGGCGCTTTTACGGAAGTAAACAATTCCTTTTGAAAAAAGCCTTCAACTATAATGTGATTAGAGATTAAAGTAATTAACCGTATGCCCAAACGGGAGTTGACCATGCTCCACATATTGAATACTAACTTAACATTGGAAAACTTTAGTAATGAGACAGATAATAAAACTTTTATATTTTCACACCAAACAATTTCATACTCATGTTTTCTAACAAATTGAAATGTTCGAATTGAGAATAATAAGAGCGTTAAAACCATCAAAATTTTACTAATGAATATACTAATCCAATTAGAATTAATTCTCTTTTTTTGAAGTGATATATTAGGGAAGGGTAAAAAATTAACTTTTATTCCTTCACGTTCAACTTTTCTTGATAATGGGCACTCTGATTGAACAAGTAATTCAACATCATAGTTTGCTTTATCAATATGTTTCAAGGCATTATAAATCATGGTTTGGCCACCAGATAATTCTTTTTTAGAAATCGCAAAAAAAAGTACTTTTTTCCTCATTAAAATCCACACCTCATATAACAACTCATTCATATTTGTACAACTAATACCAGTTAATTCATGTTTTATCTATATTCATATCTTTTATTATTTCTGGAATTACAAAATCTACATGATATTTTAAGGATTGCTTCAAACTATTTTCTTTTAAGCTTTCGAGTAAATTAGAGTTTGTTAATATTATTTCGATTTTTTTGATTATATCTTCAATGTCTTTTACTTTGAATATTAAACCTGTGTAATTATCAATAACAAACTCTTTATTATATTTCCAATCAGAAGCTAATACCGGAAGACCTGAAATGTAAGCATCTATCACTGCCCCTGGAAAACCTTCAGATGAAAAGTATGTAGGAAGTATCATGGCATCATATTCAGATAATTTTTCGTGTATTTCATCAGGCTCTAAATAACCTTTATATTCTATTTCTTTACCTTGATTTTTCATTATCTCTAGAAAATCAGGCTTATATTCTTCAATTAGCGGCCCAAATATATCTAACATAACTACTGTTTCTTTTTTATTTAGTTCATTTATAGCTGCTATTGCTAATTCCACACCTTTTTCCTTTATCACTCTTGAAAAGTAAACAAGTCTCAACGGGAGGTGTTTTCCTTTTTTCTGTTTTTTTTCAACACTAAAGTCTCTGAAGTTAGGCAACACTTTAATGTTATTTAATCCTATTTTCTCCATCCTGTTCTTCATTTCATTTGCTTCTACATATATACCGTTAAGTTTCGCGCATAAAATCCGATAAATGCTGTTTGCTTCCAAAAAGCTAGGTAACCAACCACCAATTACTACATATCTAATATCCCTTTTTTTATTATTAAGAAGTATATAAAATGGCAGTAACACCTTTAATGCTCTGCTATCAGGCATAATAATAATATGTGAACTTCTTATGAATTTTTTAAAAATGTCTTTTAGTACTGAAATTGGATTCTTTTTTATATAAGATGTGTCTGTAAAAACAATATTAGTATTGATACGTTTCTCTAACTCTTCTTTTAAAACTCTAGTCTTAATTGTTTGTCCATCTAATTGGTTATTTTCATAACCAAAGTTACCACAAATAAAAATTTGCTTTTCCATTATTTATCCCTACTTTAATTAATAATTCACATAAAAAAACTAGTTTATATATGTATTCTTGAAAAACTCTAAGTGATTGATAATAATTTTTATGCTCGGTTCAAAGTAATATCTAATTAAAATTAACTATTATCAAAGAGAATTATTCAGATAAACATTACAATTTTTCAATATGTAAGATGTAATATACAACCTTATCAATTAAATTTGATTTTTTTGTACTTTTTAATTGATCCCAAAATGTGACTTACCATATAATATAAAGAACTAATTGGATTTATCCCTATAAACCGGTAAACTTTATATGTCATTTTTATAGTTTTTATTTTATTTCCTGATTTAGATTTTCGAGAAATTCTATATATTAAGAGCGGTTCATTAATACCATGAGCAACTGTATTAGATTTAAGAACCTTTAACCATACTGCATAATCTTCATGTATATCGTCATTTTCCATTTTAACATCATCAAAATACCGCTTTTTAATAAGAACTGATGAGCAAGAAATCACATTATGTTTTTTCAATTTTCTATAGTCAACCAATTCTGGAACCTTAAATTCACCTTGATAATACTCTCCAGATTCGTTAATAAAAGAGGATCCTGTGAATAAAAACTCAGACTTTGAATTTCGTGCGTGAAGCATCTGTTTTTCAAGTTTTGTTTTCTCCCACATATCGTCGCTATCTAAAAAAGCAATCCAATCACCGACTGCAAGTGATAGGCCTTTATTCCTTGTAGCTGATACGCCCTGATTTTCATCATTTATATAGAATCTAATACGACTATCTGTATTTGATAATTTTTCTATTATTCTATTTGTATTGTCTACAGATCCATCATCAATTACTATTAATTCCCATTGTTTATATGTTTGTTCTATTACAGACCTAATAGCATCTTCTATAAAGTTTTCACAATTATATGAAGGCATAATAATGCTTATAAAATTACCCTCAGTTTTTATAGTACTCATTTTAAGTGCCCCCTTTCAGTTAGAGGAATTGAAGTTTCTAAGTCATATAATTGATATTTCATATTTACTTCAGACATCTGCTTCTCATATACCAGATTCCCAAACACTTTATTAATAATGCTAACCCTGTTATGCTTTAACAAAGGATTAAATAATCTTGTAAATCTAATCTTATTTTTATGATTATCTGCTATAAGTTTAACCATTTTTGAAGTAGAGACATATTCTTTATTCTGAGGAAAAAATAAACCGCTATTAGAATTCTCAACTAGCAATCTTACGAGTTCGGATAAGTTATCTATATATATCATGCTACGTTTATTTTCTATATTTGGAAAGAAAGGTAATTTTCGAGCGATTTTTGCTAACTTATTATAATTCCCTTTGCAATCCTTACCATAAATCATGGGCGGGCGTAATATTACAACTTTAAAAAAATCATTTTCTAACATTTTAATCTTTTTCTCAGCTTGTAGCTTAGACATTCCATAATTACTTTTTGGCTTAAGAGGAGATTTTTCATCAATTACACCACTCTCAATTCCATAAACACTCATAGAACTCACGAATATGAATTGTTTGACACCCTCATTTTTTGCTTTAAGTGCTAGTTCACTAGTCAAATCTCGATTTACCTTAAAATATAGATTAGCGTTTTCTCTCGTTTCCTTAATATGTGCTATTCCAGCTACATGATAAACAACATCATACTTTGAGAAGTCTTTTGTCTTCCATGCATCGTTTCGTAAGCTAATTGACTCTACTATATATTGACCTTGGTAGTTTTCCAGCCATTGCTTAAAGCTTAAACCTATATAACTGTTAACTCCTGTAATTAGAATCGTCTTCATTTGGAAGAGCTCTCCTTCGTACTAGCAATTTCTTTATCCACCATGTTACCCGTACCACCTTCAATAACTCCATCACTCTTAATAATACTTATTAGAGTACCAAAAAAACACTTAACATCCATCCCAAAACCAATTCTCTCAATGTACTCCCCATCCAATTTTGACTTCACCTCAATAGCCAGCTCATCTCTCCCATTAATCTGTGCCCACCCAGTCAACCCAGGCGGAACATCATTAGCCCCATACTTATCACGCTCTTCAATAAGATCATACTGATTCCAAAGCGCTGGACGAGGTCCAATCACTGCCATTTGACCAGCAAATATATTAAAGATCTGCGGAAGTTCATCCAAGCTTGTCTTTCTCATAAACTTCCCGACTTTTGTAATATACTGTTCCGGATTCTCTAATAAGTGAGTAGGAGTGTCCTTAGGTGTATCAATTCTCATCGTACGGAACTTCAATATATTGAAATGCTTTTTATGAATACCGACACGTTTTTGTTTAAATAGTACCGGCCCCTTCGATTCTGCCTTGATTGCAATAATTAAAACGATAAAAACCGGTGATAATATCACAATTCCTAATGAAGAAAGAACAATATCCATAACTCTCTTAACCTTCATATACATAGTTAACTCTCCTTTTAAGTCAGCTAGTTGGGTAGATGCTAGTTCTAAGATAGTTTTTCTATCAAACTAGCAACTAACCAAGTAACCCACTATTTTGTCTATCTTCCTTTTAATCACACTTAACTCCTCAATGTTATAGGTGTTAAGTACAGGAATCTGAAAGTACTCAACACCTACATAAAATTACTAGTTAAAAATCAGAAAGAGAAGATCACTTCGCATACACCAACTCTTCCTCAGAACCAACCCGATTATGCGCAATATCCAAAGCCCTCTCTCTCACACCCAACTTATCCATATCCTCAAACCGCCCAACAAAATCCATCACTACACTCAAATCCGCATTAATCGACTTCCCAACATAGATCTTAGGATAAATCTGCTCATCATGAACCTCATCCTTACCAAGAAGCTCTTCATACAACTTCTCACCTGGTCGCACACCGGCAAACTTAATCCCAATCTCATCAACCGAGTAACCGGACAGTTTAATAAGATTTTCCGCGAGATCCACAATCTTAACCGGCTCACCCATATCAAGAACAAAAATCTCTCCGCCTCTTGCCATTGCGCCAGCTTGAATCACTAGTCTTGACGCTTCAGGGATGGTCATAAAGTAACGAACCATATCCGGATGCGTGACGGTAACCGGTCCACCTTTTTGAATTTGCTTCTTAAAGAGTGGAATGACGCTACCACGACTGCCAAGTACATTACCGAAACGAACGGCTACGAATCGTGTCGCGCTGATCTTGTCCATCTGTTGGACAATCATTTCCGCAAGACGCTTTGTTGCGCCCATGACACTTGTTGGGTTAACGGCTTTATCTGTTGATACCATAACGAACGTATCAACGTCCGCATCGCTTGCGGCTTCGGCAACATTTTTCGTTCCGATAACGTTATTTTTCACCGATTCATGCGGGTTTGCTTCCATTAAAGGTACGTGTTTATGCGCTGCCGCATGATACACAACATTCGGACAGTGCGTTTTCATCACTTCGCCAAGACGCTCACGATCCTGTACGTCCGCAATCACTGGAATGAACGTAATGGTGTCACCGTATGTATTGCGGAGTTCCATTTCAATTGTATAAATGCTGTTTTCACCGTGACCGAGTAGAACAACTTGATCTGGATTGAATTTCGATACCTGGCGACAGATTTCAGAACCGATGGAACCGCCAGCACCTGTAACGAGAACTGTTTTTCCAGTGAGCGTTTCAGCGATATTGTCCGTATCCAATTTAATCGGCTCGCGGCCTAATAAATCTTCTACTTTCACATCACGAAAGCTGTTGATCGACAGTTTACCAGTCATTAAGTCTTCAATCATTGGAATGATTTGCGTCTTCGCTTTTGTTTTCGAGCATTCTTCGTAAATGCGCTTCATCTCACCTTTAGAGAGAGAGGGAATCGCAATGACGATATTATCAATTTCAAGCTTTCTCACTTGTTCTTCGATATCATCTGTTGAGCCAAGAACAGGAACACCCATGATTTCTAAGTTCTGCTTTCTGATATCATCATCGATAAAGCCAATTGGATTCAAGTCAGAATCAACACTTTGCCTTAACTGCCTAACGATCATCCGCCCTGCTGAGCCAGCGCCGATCACAAGTACGCGCTTCTTCTTATTTTTCGTATTCATATACGTATCTCGGAACATTCTCCAGGCGAAGCGTGAGCCTCCGATGAGTAACATATGAATCATCCACGTGATCGCTAACGCTCTGAAGTATATATCCTGTAGCATAACGAATTGTGCTAATGCTGCTAGAGCGATCGAGAACGTCACGACCCGGAATATAACGACTAGCTCCCCGATACTCGCATACTGCCATGCTCGTTTGTATAGCTTGTAATAGTATGAAAAGAAATGATGACCAAGTAAAAGTACAATCGAGCTAGCTATGATCGGTTTTGATGATAAAAAATCATGATAATTAAGAAGAAAGCTACTAATAAAAATCGCAAAAGCTACAATCAATGAATCTATCACGATTAACGACGATAACCGTTTTCGATAAGTCATTTACTTGCACCCCACTTTTGATTTTGTCATACGCTCTTCAATGGATCTGTTCAATAATCCCTGAATTTCTAGCAGCTTCTGATCTGGAGCATCTTGCTTAATATACCGAATGGCTTTTCGAATCGACTTTGGCAATTGATCCGTCCCCTTCATTTCACCACTCCCCCTTTTAATAAACGCTTAAGGTGACTTAAGGCGCACATCTTAAGTCACGCTATTCTCCCAAAAAAATACTTCTCTAAAGAAGTATTTTCCTATTTATTTCTGTGCGTAGTAGTAATAATAGCTACCGTCTTTCATCTTCTTACGGTTAAGCACAACCCCAAGCAGCTTCCCCTTAGCTGAATCAAGTCGTTCTTTTGCTTTTACCGCTGCTTCTCGTTCGGTCGTTCCGCTACTAATGACAAGCACTGTTCCCTGAACTTTATTCGCAATAATTTGCGAATCTGCCACCGCAAGTACTGGAGGACAGTCGAAGAGTATAATGTCATAGTGCGTAAGTGCTTCTTGTATTAGTGCATCCATTGCTTTTGAACCAAGAAGTTCAGATGGATTCGGTGGAACTGGACCGCTTGTTAGCACGTCTAGATTCGGTACTTCTGTTGCCGTCGTAACATCCGTTAACTCCGCTTGACGCGTAAGCACATTTGTTAATCCTCTTGTGTTCATCACGCGGAATGTATAGTGAACTGTTGGTTTACGAAGATCCGTATCAGCAATCAAAACCTTTTTTCCTTGTTGCGCGAGCACAACACCAAGGTTCGCGATCGTTGTAGACTTCCCTTCCATTGGGCCAGAAGAGGTTACCATGATCGTGCGCATATCTTCTTCAACAGAAGCAAATTGAATATTTGTACGGATCGTACGGTATTGCTCGGCGATTGGTGACTTTGGATTTTGGTGCGTTAAAAGACTTCTTTCCTTGTCAACTTTAACAGCTCCGCGCTCTTTACGACTCAACTGCTTCACCCCTTACTGACTTTTTGCCTTTATTCTTGGAGATGCCTGCTTCTTTGTCTTCAATGACGGCGATTGTTCCAAGTACAGGAACGCCAAGGACTTTCTCGATATCTTCCTCAGATTTAATCGTGTTATCCAGGTATTCAAGTAAGAATGCTAGTCCAACACCAACCATTAAACCAACGACGAATGCGATCGCCATGTTCAAGACCGGATTTGGATTCACTGGAGAAGGCGTGCCTTCAAAACCAGCTTTTGAAAGAATACTAACGTTATCGACGTTCATGATGTTACTAATTTCTTTTTCAAATACGCTTGCTGTTTTATTCGCGATATCAACCGCAACAGCAGGATCAGGGTCTGTAACAGATAATGAAACAACTTGAGAGTTTTGCGCATTGCTTACTGAAATTTTGTTATTAAGCGCACTTGTTGTCATATCTAATGAAAGTTCTTCTTTTACATCGTCAAGAATCGTTGGACTTTTAATAATGACGCTATATGTATTAATAAGCTCCACGTTTGTTTTAACTTGGTTATAGTCAAATCCATTTTCGGAATCAGCTTTTTGATTTACTAGAATTTGGGTTGAAGTTTCATAAATTGGGGTAAGAAAGAAATAAGAGACAACACCGCTCGTAGCTGTAGCGAGTAGAGTAATAAGTAGAATGAGTGCAAGACGTTTCTTAAGTACTTCAAATATTTCCTTTAAACTAATCGTTTCTTCCATAAGGTGCCTCCAACGCAATCGTAATTTATTTTGGTACAGAAAGAATTACAGGTTTTACTATAACACAGAAAATCAGTAAAATTTAGGGTTTTTTTTACGTTAAAACCATTAAACCCTTAAATAGTAAGATAGATACATAGAACAGTGTCGAACACTGTCGAAGAAAACGCTTTCTTTACAAAAAAATAACGAAATTTCTTCACAAGAAAAATCCGCTCATTTTTAAACAAGCGGATTTTCGTGTTTTTTCGCTATTAAAACAGTCCAAGAACTTTTTTCTTTTTGATTCGTTCCGGAATGTCCTTGTCGATCATCTTCCCTTTGATCATATCCTCTGGATTTTCTTGAATCATGTACCGGAAAGATGTCCCTAACTCTTTTTCAACCGTTTCATAAGCGTCCCTTAAATCAAACGGCCTCGTTGTCGTGTTATGTGAATCGGAAGCGATGAAGTGAGCCAGGTTATGAGAAAGCAAATCAAGCGAGAACTTCTTAATCTTCTTTCCCATTCTCCCCATTACGCTCGATGCCGTTACCTGACTAAGCGAGCCTTCTTTAATCAAACGATAGAGTTTGGATGGATCCTCCATGATCTCACGGTTTCGCTCAGGATGAACGATAATGGGAACGATCCCTTTTAGCTGAAGATCAAACAGAAGCTTGTTTGCATAGCGCGGCAAATGGCTTGATGGAAATTCAATTAGCATGTAAACCCCTGAATTGTTAACGGTAAGAAGATCCACATCAAGATCCTCTTCCATCTCTCCGTATATTCTCACTTCCTGACCCGGAAGAATCTCTAGATCGATTCCTTCCCTCACTAGTTCTTTGTTTAGTAGATTTACTTCCGTCAGAATGTCTTGCAAGTTGTTATCATAGCTTCCATTCTTATGGTGAGGACTTGCGACAATTTGGGTAATGCCCTGCGATTGTGCCTGACGTGCCATTTCAAGACTATCCTTTAACTCTTGGGCGCCATCATCGATTCCGGGTAAGATATGACAGTGGATATCAATCATTTCCCCATTCCCCTTTCTTTGCTGTAGCATGTTCTATTCATTGTTTTATAGAAACCGGCATGTTCTTTTTGAAGAACGTCTTTTTATGATGTTACCATAATCTTCAACTTTGTGCATCTCGAGCTGATCATTTTCTGGTAGGTATTTACTTTGCAAAATAGTTCGACTTATAATGAAAGATAGACTTTTAACCTTTCAAACAGACAACTACTCTATGGAAAGCTGGAATGTAAAATGAAGAAGTTCCTTATCATCGTTGGTGTAATTCTTGGTGTTCTTGTACTAGCAGGTGGCGGATACGCCTATTATTTATATGACTCCGTAAAAGACACAGCAAGCGACATGCATGAGCCCATTAGCCGTGAAACCTCTACACTAAGAGCGGATAAAGTAGAGACGAAGGAGAAAGACCCGATCTCGATTCTCTTAATGGGTGTTGATGAACGAGAGAATGATCAGGGGCGCTCCGACACAATGATCATGATTACAGTAAACCCAAATGACAATTCAATGATCATGTTCAATATCCCACGCGATACGCGAACGGAAATTATCGGTCGTGGTACAGTTGAAAAAATGAACCACGCCTACGCATACGGTGGCGTTGAAATGGCAATGGATACAGTTGAGAATTTCCTCGATGTTCCGATTGACTATTATTTTAAAGTAAACATGGAAGCATTTGAAGATGTGGTATCCGCATTGAATGGCGTTACAGTAGACAATCCATTTGCGTTCGACTACGGTGGCTACACCTTCCCTAAAGGTGAAGTAAGCTTAAATGCAGACGAAGCTCTCGCTTTCTCTCGCATGCGCTACGAAGATCCGAAAGGTGACCTTGGTCGAAACGATCGTCAGCGTGAAATCATTAAGGCGATTATCGACAAAGGCGCTAACGTTGGAAGCATTAATAAAATCGACGACCTGCTTGAAGCCGTCGGCAGCAACGTCAAGACGAACATGACGTTCAAAGAAATGAATGATATATTCAAGAACTATAAGGGCGCACGTAATAACATGGAGACATTCGAAATTGATGGCAGCGGTGAGATGATTGACGGTCTCTGGTATTACATTGTATCTGATCAGGAGAAGCAGTCGATTACACAGAAGTTGAAGAACCATCTCGAAATTAGCTAGCTTATTAGTAAAAGAAAGCCTCTTCCTATTGAAATGGAAGAGGCTTTCTTTCTGCTATTCTATTTCTAGTTTTGATAGTGACATGTTCTTTGATAGGATGTCTCGAATCTGGTCTATGTAAGGCTTCGCCTCGCCTGCCTGCTTCGCTTCTCCCTCAACCTGCTGCACAAATTGCTGTAATTCATCCCACATCGGGTTTTGATTCTCTTTCCCTTTCATTCCAAATCCTCCGTTTTCTAGTAAACTATTTGGCGATTATACCACCGTTTTCAAGTAATTTCCATAGAATGATTGTTAATTATCTGTAAATTTATTTAGCGCTTCTTCTCTACATTCTATTAACCGGTATATCAATTGCTTAAACGGGGTATACTCTAGTAAGAGGGTTTAAACAAAATGAACCAAAACACGCCTGATTCTTTTTCGTAGAACGACAGATTATGATTGCGTTTTCATGTATGATAGATGAAAGTCACCCTGCCTTAACCGGATGGACTTTCAGTCAAAGGGGATGAGCATATGCATTACCAGGAAGAAGGCAATTTTGCTAAAGGCATGGTATGGGGCGTCTCATTAAGTATTCCTCTCTGGATCGCATTGTTTGGGTGGGCGAAGATCGTGATGAACACAGTAACTTAATGATATAGAACAAAGGAGTTGTGCCAATTAGGCTCAACTCCTTTGTTTAGTTTGTACTTTACTTATAGCACAAGGGAATTTGAAACACTCGTTTCGCTTTGCCCCTGATAAGCTTCCTGATAAGCTAGTTCAGCTTTTACTCGTTTCAAATCTTCTTCCACCATCATTTGAACTAATTGCTCAAAGCTCACTTCTTTCTCCCAACCTAGTTTCAGCTTCGCTTTTGTACAATCACCGAGCAAAAGATCTACTTCCGCTGGTCGAACAAATTTAGGATCAAGCACGACATAATCATGATAATCAAGATCAACTTGTGAAAATGCAATTTCAACTAGCTCTCTGACTGTATGCATTTCTCCCGTAGCAATAACATAATCATCAGGGGCATCTTGCTGAAGCATTAGCCACATTGCTTTCACATAATCGCCTGCAAATCCCCAGTCCCGCTTCGCATCCAGATTTCCCATTCGAAGCTCTGTCTGTAAACCGAGTTTGATTCTCGCAACTGCATCGGTTACCTTTCGTGTTACAAATTCATGCCCCCGTCTCGGTGATTCATGATTGAAAAGAATACCTGAACATGCATACATGTCAAAGCTTTCACGATAATTCACGGTAATCCAATGTCCGTACACTTTTGAAACACCGTATGGGCTTCTTGGATAGAAAGGCGTTGATTCTTTCTGAGGTGTTTCTAACACTTTTCCAAACATTTCACTACTTGAAGCCTGATAAAATCGCGCTTCAGGTTTAACGATTCTTACAGCTTCTAGAATGTTGTTCACTCCAAGAGCTGTCACTTGTGAGGTTAGAGAAGGCTGAGGCCAAGAAGCAGCAACATATGATTGGGCAGCTAAGTTATAGACTTCATCTGGATCGGCTTCTCGTACTGCCTCAATCATCGAGGGAAGATCTGTTAGATCACCAGAAATCCATTGAATTTGGTCTTTAATCAGTTCAACATTTTGGAAGTTGGGTGTACTCGTGCGACGACGCATTCCGTATACTTCATACCCTTTACTTAGAAGAAATTCTGCTAGATAAGACCCGTCCTGACCCGTGATTCCAGTAATCAATGCTTTTTTCATAGTGATCCCCCCATTTAGTTAATAGCAAGCGTTTCATAGTTTTCTAGATACCAGCGATATGTTTCACTTAGTCCATCCTCAAGCGAAGTAGAAGCCTGCCAACCAAGTGATTGAAGCTTCGTTACATTCACAAGCTTCCTTGGGGTGCCGTCTGGTTTGCCAGTATTATAAACAATCTCTCCTTCATATCCAACAACGCCCTTTATTTTCTCAACAAGCTCAGAAATAGAAATATCCTTTCCTACACCGATGTTTACGATCTCATTTCCTTCATACGTTTCCATGAGATAGACACATGCATCTGCAAGGTCATCACTGTAAAGAAATTCTCTTCGTGGTTTCCCAGATCCCCATACTTCAATTGTTGGATTGCCACTCTCCTTTGCTTCGTGGCATTTCCTAAGTAAAGCAGGTAAAACATGAGAACTTTGCAGGTCAAAATTATCATGGATGCCATACAAATTCGTAGGCATAACAGAAATATAGTTCGTTCCATACTGGCGGTTATACGACTGACACATCTTTATACCGGCTATTTTGGCTATAGCATACGGTTCATTTGTTTCCTCTAGTTCCCCAGTGAGTAGATATTCTTCCCTCATTGGTTGCGGAGCAAATTTTGGATAAATGCATGTGCTCCCAAGAAAAAGCAATCTAGTAATGCCAGCCTCGAATGCTGATGTGATGACATTTGTCTGAATTAGCAAATTATCTCTTATAAAATCTGCCGGATAATCGTTGTTGGCGACGATACCACCTACTTTTGCAGCAGCTAGAAACACGATATCAATGGTTTCGTTTTGAAAGAATTGATCAACATCGTGTTTATTACGAAGATCCAGTTCTTTACTTGTCTTTTTAACTAAGTTATTATATCCTGCCTGTTCAAGCCGTCTTACGATCGCTGATCCAACTAACCCTCTGTGTCCGGCTACAAAAATTCGATCTTCCTTACGCATGTCGCCACCCCTTTGCTCTTATACTTTCATGTTACATCTTGCTCTTATCTTAGTTCATTGAAGTGTCTATTTTGTTTGCGCTAAAGATGCTGAACGACTGTTTCTTTCTTTAAAAGTCCGACTTTACGATGCTTCCATTTCAGCGATCGTTTCTCAACGATATGCCAGGATAAGTAGGCAAAGAGTAGAATAATCGGATAAGAGATAAGGAGATTGACGTATGGATCCATACTCCCGCCGAACTGCTTTGTTACTACCTGCTGAATTGGATAGCCGTAAATATAGATTCCATAAGAAAAGTCTCCATATTTACCAAATTTAAATAAATGGTTGCTTTTCATATAGGCTAGATAGAAAGTAAGATATCCGCCGAAAATTGGAAAGGCTATGGTGAATTCTCCGAATTGAACCGTTAACCCAAGTATCACGAGTGAAATTAGTGCTAAACCACCGTGGTATGGTATTTCTTTTCGATAAAGGTAAAAGATCATTCCGCTAGAGAAAGCTGAGAATAATTCAACCGTTTGTCCCCCAATAGGAAGGGAGAAGTTCGATAGGAGAACGGTTATGACGAATAACGTCAAAATAAGAACTCGTTTCTTTAATATCCCCATTATTCCCAGCATAGCTACAACTAGATAGAACAGAAATTCATAAGCAAGTGTCCAGAGTGAACCATTGACTATTGCTTGATTTACATTCCCTTCAAAAACACCTGGCAGCTCATAAGGCATAGGCCATAGCGCTATTGCTCTTAAATAGTGATAGGTCTCTTGTTGACTCAAGTACTCTCTTACATCCATCGATGTCATCAGTGGACCAAGTAGAAAGACAGTAAATAAAACAATGATCAAAAGTGCAGGGAAAATACGTAATATCCTTGCTTTTAAGAAGTAAACAAGTGAAGAAGCCCTATCAAAACTCATTGTAATTAGAAAACCGCTTGTCACAAAGAAGACTAGAACGGCCAAATATCCAAGAGTCGATTGTCCACTGCTTACTAGCATGAATGGTTCTGTATCTTCATGACCTAGCGATGTAGCATACGCATGTGTGACCACGACGAGTGAAGCTGCTACGAAACGAATAATATCAAACTGATTTTTCCTTCCCCCCATACGCTCAACAAGCTTTTCATGTCCGGGTTTCACACTATCTCCTCCACTCTAATAGTGACCCTTTCATCTACTCCTTTACCATGAGCGATAACCCTTGTATTAATTGCTAGATGATTAACGGACGACTTCTAAAACACGATGGCTTTGGAGAAGTTCTTCATACATCTGTTGTATATGAGAAGCTTGGAACGATTCTTTAATGGCCATATGGGCTTCGCTCGCAATTCTAGTTGTTTCATCTGAATGCTGAAGCAAATAAGTAATCTGATCCGCAAACTCCTGGGCAGTATTTGCTTGCAAAATGTTTTTCCCATTAATTAATGTAGAACCTTCCATACCCGCTTTAGTCGCTACAATCGGAAGACCATAGCTTGCTGCTTCGAGTGTCTTTATTTTTATTCCACCTTCTTGGCGCTCGGGTACAAGAAAGATATCGCCATTAGCTAAGTAAGGCGCGATTTCAGGAACATCTGAGTAATACTCGATCGTTGACTTCTTACCAATCTCATCCTCAAGCAATGAGGCTCCCTCTCCAACAAACTTTAGAGTAATGCCAGGGTATACATTTGCTACTCTAGGCAGTACTTCTTCCGCAAGCCATAGGGCATTCTTACGTTTGGGATACCATTTATAACTCCCGACTAGCAGAAGGTTAGGTTTACGAATGGTCGCTTTCAAAGAAGGCATCGTGATTGGAGGAGGAATAACTTCAAAGTTTAAGTTGGGACATAACAATGCTAAACGCTCCTGATCTTCAGCCGTTAACGTAACACACGTATCAATGCCTTCGAGAATATCACTTTCAAGTTTTCTTAATTTCCCTGACTCAAGCTTCGTAATTCGCTTCATTAGACCCGTTTCATTTGTTGAAATAGAACCAATCGCATGTGCTTCCGCGTTATGAGCAATATAGATTTTACGGGCATAACTGTTGATTAAAGGGGCAAGCCAGGCACTGCGGATATGATTAAAGATAATCAAATCTGGTTGTAATTTATCAATCTGCTTGTTCACTTTATCCAGCAGATCTTTGTGTTTAAACTGCCATGTCACCATTGACTCTCGACTAATTACTGACCGAATCTGAGATGCTTTCTTGTTCTTTCTTACTTTAAATAGAACATTTAATGAAGCGAGGGGATGTTTCTTCCCTCCTGCAATTTCTTCACTGCCTGTTAGGGCAAGTAAATGAACCTCATGCTGAACACTAATCATATCCAAAATCTGTCTGGTCAGCTTATAATAACCATCCTGTCCTTCCCAGGGATGATCACCATTCAGAAATAGCACCCTCATTCTGTCCACTCCCCTCTCCTTAATTTGCTTCGCGCTCAACTTTATAACTTTCTTTCCCATTCGGAAGGGATAGCCTCGTAATCCATGTA
Source organism: Pseudalkalibacillus hwajinpoensis (assembly GCF_015234585.1). Lineage (NCBI taxonomy): Bacteria > Bacillati > Bacillota > Bacilli > Caryophanales > Guptibacillaceae > Guptibacillus > Guptibacillus hwajinpoensis. The sequence goes on along the minus strand of NZ_JADFCM010000001.1, from coordinate 408,464 downwards.
ATATGTGTCCAGATGCCCAACTTCCTTTTTGTAACAATGATCATTAGAATGTTTTGAACGAGCAAGCCCGCTGATTTAACGACGGCCACTCCTGCCGGACCATATTTCTGAACGGCGATAATACTTCCCACGATCATGAGGAAACTTGAGATAAGGGTAATAATCATGATCGCTTTCTGATTGCCAGTCATCATAAGAGTTGAACCACTTGAACCACCGATGACATTGAATAGTTGTCCAATACAGAGGATAGAGAGAATAACCGCCCCACTCTTGTAAAATTCCCCAAAGATTAAACCAAGAATAAGTTGACCACAAGCGATAAAGACAACGATCACAGCAATAGCAGGAATACTCGCTATAGTCGATACGTTTCTTAACGTTCCTTCAATTTCTTTTAATTTATTCTGGGCATTCATCTGGGCAATTAAAGGAGGCGTAATCATATCAGCAATGACCACTGGCATTGATACAATTAAGACGAGACGAAAAGCGGCTCCATAAATCGCTACCTCTTCCTCCGTTCCGAAGGCCCCAACGATCCATAAATCTGATTGATACAAAAAGAATGCCGTTATAGTGAAAATTAATAATGGAACAGAAACACCAAGAATACCTTTGTACGAAATCGTATCGACGGAGGGAAGCGTGATTCCAGAATACGTTTTTTTCACTCTAGTCACCTGGCGTTTAAAAAGCCAGCTTGCAATGCTAACGCTTGTTAGTAACGAAACAACCATGAGAGCGACGACAACTATTAATCGTGTTTCACCGAGAAAATAGATGACAAACAAACTCACAACTAGAGTTAAACTTGAAAGAAATCCTCCGAAGATCGAAGCGAGCTTAATATTATGAAATCCTCTGAAACCTTCCGAGATAATCTGCTGAAAAATATCGATCAAGATCCAAACGGCAACCAAAACAACAATTGGCATAACGAGGTTTATGTTAAACACTGCTTCAGCTATCGATTGAAAGAAAATAGCGAAGACAATTGTAAATCCACCTGCTCCACAAAGAGCGATTTTCAAGATTCGTTTTACTAGAAGCTTTACTCGATGAGGATCGTCCAAATTCTCTGCAAGCATTTTAACAATCGTCTGTCTCAGCCCCAACATCCCTATGTAGCTACCAAATGTCACAACACTGAAAAGAAGAAAATAAATCCCTACCTCATCAGGGGCAAGAATTCGCGCAAGCAGTGAATTTACGAGCAGGCTAAGAAAAACCGTTCCAAATTTCCCTGCCATAGCCCATACTCCGTGACTTAACAACCGCTTTGCTATTGGATTGTCCATCATTCTTTCCATTAGCTGCTGCAACATCACTCACTTCCCCCTTTCTGAGATACACGTTCTCTATATTTATAAAACAAGCTTTCACTAGTAATCCTTTCTGACAAAACAACCACCGCTTCCTCTGGATTAACTCAAGTTACCCGAAGACAGATTCAAACTTATCGGTAATTCTCTTAATATCAAAAGCCTCTTCTGCATATGCTCTTGCATTTCTCCCCATCTTCTTAAGAGCGATGTCATCTCGAATCAAATGCTCTGCTTGATTTACAAATTCCTCCGTTTCAAACGGCTCTACCACTTTCCCTGATCCTTGCCTCTTTACAATCTTCGCTGCCAAATTCGTTCCAGGTACACTAAGTAGCATCGGTTTCCCTGAGCAATGATAGGTTAATACTTTAGAAGGAACAGAAAACGAACCAGCATCAGGTTCAAGTACAGCTACAAGTAAATCAGCTGTTCCTAGAACATTCGCTACCTGATCAAAAGGCTGGAAGCCAAGAATGAGTAAGTTATCCAGTCCCATCTCTAGCTTTTTTTTCTTCAGCCAATCCGCCCCTGCACCTTCTGATACAACTACCACCTTCACATCTTTTTGTTCCTTAAAACGAACAGATAGATCCAAAAGAAGAGAAGGATTGTGTTTCATTCCAAGAGTGCCAGAGTAAACAATGCATTTTGACTGATCTAGCTTATGCTTTTTCGCCCAATCATTTTGCTTAGTCCGAATTGGCAAGTCTTCAAGAGGAGCCCAGTTCTCAATGACATGAAGGTTATCTTCTCTCACCTTCCATTCTTTCATCTGATGTTTAAAGTCTTCAGTAATCAAAATAATGTCCTTACTATTCCGAAGAAGGGAGCGCTCAAGATTTACATAATAACTTCCGATTATACTTCCGATAATCGGAAGTTTCTTACGTAAAATTCGATTCACAGCTACTCCATACAGATCTTGAATCCAAAAAACAAAATTCGTTTCCAGTGCATGACATTGTTTCATTAGAAGCTTCTGCGTATCGAGGGGGGTATTACCTGACAAAACAACATCAGGCTTCCATGCCTTGACTTCTTCGGCCAATAGCCTACCATATTCAATTTCCTGTCTTCGTCTTTTCATGTAGGACTGTTTATCAATTATGTAAGAAAGCGAAATGCCTTTAAATGTTAAACTTTCAGGATCACCTTGTTTCCGTTGAAGCGATCCTTGAGGAGCAAGAACTGATTTTGAATAAACATGTCGTACATCATGTCCTCGTTCAGAGAGGGCTCTACTTAATTGGATTGGAAAAGAATAACCACCATAGTCATGCACCATTATGCGCATATCATTACCTCCTTTGATCGATTAAGTACAGGGTGTGTAGCGATTGTTGTGAAGTAGATTTCATATGTGTTACTTCTTCAGCATTTGCCACTCCTTCCGCTGTGAACATTATCCCGATGATGTAGCAAAGGTAGAATGTTACAGCTTCAAGTAAGGCACCTGATAAAATGACATAATTGACAAACATACAGAATGCTAGGACTTTGTTATGTGTATTTGCGAAGAAAGAATAGACAATTAGCAGAATAAACGCCGTTCCTCCAAGAAGCCCATACTCTATTAATAATTTGATAAATGCTATACTATGCGCTTGCTTTAAAGGAATCGCTTCGTTGAATGTATAGTTAATCCCCTGAAAGATATCAATCGTACCTGGACCTGTTCCAAATATGATCGTCGCGAAGGTTTTTAACTGTATAAATTCCGCGTATGCAAGATAAGGTGCTACAAACCGAATATATGCACTACTTTCTGGTTGTGTGAACTCATCCAACCTTCCAATCATCAATTCTCCAAACTCACTCGAAAGAAAAAATATAATAGGAATTAAAGAAAGAATCGCTAGTGGTAAAAGCTGCTTCATCTTCATCTGTAGTAAAATTGGGATTCCCGCTAGGAGTAAGAGAATAATCCCGGTCCCCGAAAAGCCAAATAGCATCCCTATAACAAAGAGCAAAATGATCTTCATCCTTTTGAAATAAAAAAATTCAATAATGATAGCTGTTGCTATGAATTTCGAGTAGAAGGAAGGCTCAAGAAGGAACATTCCATGTGATTTGAAGATTGGAGACCCAAACACAAGCGGAATATGTGTATTGTAGCCTTGTAGCATAAGCGTTGGTGGCAAACTTTCAAAAGGGTCAATAAACTCTCCAACAAATTGAAATAGAAACTGAAATATACCTATCACAGTGATCATCACCATTACCGTTTGAAAACTCTTTAGCAAAAAGAAGAATTGTTTCCTGTCGCGATAAACAAAAATGATTGGTAGGTAGAAAGTTAACAAGAATAAGAGAGAGTTTAGACTAAAAGTTGAAGTAAAGAACATCGAATAGACACTTGATACTAATACACAAACAAGCGCTATAACGAACAAAAAGAACTTCTTAGGATCAACGACTAGCCGATTGAATAAGAATAGAAGCAGTATGATCGGCATGCCTATACAAAAAAGCAAGGGAATCACCATTCCACTTATAGTAATTCCCAAACGCTGGACAAATACCAATAATACAAGGAGGAAAAGAAGTAAAAAACGTTCTGATGTGATTTTATTATCATCTAACTCCATGTCCTTCACCTCTTCTCTTACTCCCAAAATATGAATACCTCAGCTGTTGTTCTTTATATTGAACGATTGAGTAAATTATACTAATAATGTAAAGATTGATAAAGTATGATATTCAAGGATTTAAGTCATATTATCCTTATTTTTCTTTAAAATACTCCTAATTGATCTAATTTACGCCCCGTTGTACTTTATATAGAACAAAACCTATTTAAGTAACTCCCACTTATATACGTTTCCATCCTTTACACAAATATAAAGTTCATCCTTTTGGTTGTTTTCAACTAATACAACCATTCCTCGCATCGCTTCTGAAGGTATAGGTAGTTTACTCTCGTTGTGAACACCAATTTTCTCATAGAACTGTTGATCATTGTAACGCTTCAATATTGGCGTTCCATCATTATTTACAAGGCCATTCAATGCCCCGACTTTCTCTATATCTCCAATGAATCGATCAATATAGGCAGAATTATTTTCTTCCCCTACGGTTCTAAAAATGGAGAGTGCTCCCTTCTCCTGGTTAGTGTCCCTTGTATGCACGCCATCGACTGACAAGCTCGAATTACCGTAAGCTTTAAATATAGCACTGTCTGAGTGCACAGCATTATTAATTAAGTCAGCTCCCATTATCTTTACGTTAGAATTATGCACATCAAAATAAACACCATCTTCATACAAATCTGTACCTTCGATGTGAGGACTAATCATCACGACGTTTCTACTGTCATTAATCTGGAAAGCAGTCGAGATATCTGACCATTCCGCATTAAGTTGAATAAGCGTGACCTCAGAGAAATGATCGAACACATATGGAATAACATTCTCATCATAACGATCATCTCGAAGACCATTGTGCGTATAGATATTCTCCATCACACTACCTGAAAGTCCACCAGTAGATGGCATGAAATGTAGCGCATTCTTTGCATAGTTAAACACATAGATATTTCGTAGATTTAATGAGAAAGCATGATTTTCTTTCTCGCTAGAAGGAAGAATATAAAAGCCTCTATATACAGAAATGAGTCTCAAATTCTCAAAATTAGAATGACCGATCTCACCATCAAAGACAATCGCATTTCGATCAGGGTGTTCCTCTTGATACCAGCCTTCATATTGAAGAGTCATATCTTCAATGTTAGTAAAAGATCCTTGCACCTTAAAAATAGGGGCATCTGCTTTACTCATAAGTACTGTGTTCTCCATACCAGAACCATGAACTTTATGATGATCAAGTACGATTGTTTCAGATATTAAATAAGTACCCGCAGGAAAAAATAAATAGGCGCCATCATTGATCGCCTTTTGTATCGCTTTAGTATCATCTGTTTTCCCATCGCCTTTGGCACCGTAATCTTGAACATTAATACGATCTGGTTCTTTTACTACATCTTGGCCAACATCTGCACTAACTGGTGGAGTACGCTGCCCTTTGTCTTCTTGCAAAAAGAGATAACCCCCAACTATCAGCAATAAGATCGTAATACTTGCCATCAACCACTTCTTCATATTTCCTTCTTGCCCCTCTCCACGCCCTATCCATTTTTTAATTTCATACGGAGGTCCTTCTTACCTGATCTCGCTCGAAAACCATCAAGAGCTCCCTGCATAATTAAACTACTTCGTCTCCGCTTACTATCTTGGTTCTTTACAATTACACGGACATGATATTCAAATACCTTCCACAGTACATGAAGAAAAGCACTAAATCTCGCAAGAAACCCTTCATTCCTAAGTATCATCAAGTATGCATTTCGAATATTATAATAAGCAAAGAAAGGTGCTACTTCTTTAGAAGAAGATGCACTTGAAACCTTATGGTAAACAATAGACTGTGGTACATAAATGACTTTCCATCCATTTCTGGCTGCTCGAATATTCCAATCAGTATCTTCGTAATAAAGAAAGTAATCTTCCTCTAGATAACCAATTGAATCAATTAATTCTCTTCTGAATAAAAGACTACATCCCACAATGTATTTTACAAGCTTCACTTCATCGTATTGTCCATGATCCTTTTCCTTATAACCAATGTGATGAGTTGAACCCGAATAGCAATTAACCTCCCCACCAGCAAACCAAAGTAGGCCAGTATCAGCGAAGTAAATCTTTGATCCTACTATTCCAATCTGTTTATCGTTTTCGATAACGTCAATCAGCGGTTGAAGAGCAAGTTCATCGACTGTTGTATCGTTATTTAACAGCCAGATGTACTCGTACCCATCTTCATAAGCTTGCTTAATACCCTTATTATTTCCACCAGCAAAACCGAGATTTCCACCAGATTGTATAAACGTTACATTAGTTGAAAAACCATTGTTTTCATATATTTGGATGAGTTTCTCATAAGAACCGTCGCCCGATAGATTGTCCACAATGTATACATGAAAAGGCTCGTAGTCGAGTTTTTCTAATGACTTCAGACATTCTGAAGTATCCTCATAACTTTTCCAATTCAACAAGATAATGGCCACAGACTTTTTACTATTGATCACCATTTATGTCCCCCATTTTAGCTGTCATACAAGCCGACAAAGCCTCTTTCCAACGTCGAGGTGCCATTCCAGCTCGCCTCAACTGCTCATGATTGAGCACTGAATACGCCGGTCTTTTTGCCATTAGCTGATCTGGTATAATGCGTTCAAGCTTCTTTTCTTTACCTGCCAACTCTAATACAGCTGATGCAAATTCATATCGAGAACACGAGCCACTGTTAGTCATATGATAAGTGCCGAATTTTTTTGTCTCCATCAATTTCACTACTGTATAAACCAAATCTTCTGTATATGTTGGACTACTAACCTGAACATCAACTATACCGATCGTCTCCTGTATTTTCGCGGCTTCTAATAGATTCACAAAGTAATTATCCCCCGCACACCCGTATACCCAGGAGGTTCGAATAATGTAATGAGCTTCGAGTGTTTTCTTTATCGCATTTTCACCAGCAAGTTTACTTCTGCCATAAATGTTAACCGGATTAGGAAGGTCGTCTTCTGTATAAGGTACTCTTGACTCCCCATCGAAAACATAATTTGTGCTGATATGAACAAGCTCTGCATTTATTTCTCTTGTCACTTCTGCTAATCGCTTAACAGCATTCTCATTAACCTCAAAGACAAGTTCTTGCTCCCATTCTGCTTGATCCACATTTGTATAAGCAGCGCAGTTCACGATTATATTAGGCATAACCTCTTTGCATTTCTTCAGGACACTATCATATTGAGTAATATCAAGCTCATTTCTCGTATAGAAAAAAACTTCATAAGGTAATGTTCGCAACACACGCACAAACTCTTTTCCCACCTGTCCCCCTGCTCCTAAAACCATGATTTTTTTGACAGGTTGATCAAAAGACTCTGCTTGCTTTATTTCATGAATGTCCATCATTTCACACAACTTCTCAAAAAATTATTCGGCCATAGAAAATAGCAATAATGCGTTTTATTCCAGTCTCTTCTCATCATATACTCCTTCTTACCTCTACTTAATTAAAGCCGTTTCTCTTCCAAAAAGTGGGCTGAAGTCAATATTCTGTACAAGAAGATTAGCTCTTGCAAGTGAAGCATGTGTACCTGCGTCTGTCCAATACCCTTCAAGCGTATTAAATGTTAACGCCCCTCGAGCAATATAAGCATTATTCACATCCGTAATTTCAAGCTCACCTCTTCCGGATGGAATAAGGGTATCGATAATATCGAATACACTTGAATCGAACATATAAATGCCCGTTACGGCATATTTAGATTTCGGAACTTTTGGCTTCTCATCTATTGAAACAATGTAATCTCCAATAATTTCTGGAACACCAAATCGCTCGGGATCTTCTACTTCTTTAATTAACAACTTTGCACCTTCGCCTTGTGTGATATAGCTTTGAACATAAGATGAAATACTATCCTGAAATATATTGTCTCCTAGAATAACGACCATGGGTTGATTATGTGCAAAGGTTTTCGCTAACCCTAGGGCTTCCGCAATGCCTCCTGCTTGATCTTGAACGCGGTAAGTGATGCTAACATCGAATTCTGCTCCGCTGCCTAGTAAATTCACGACGTCACCCATATGTTCTCGCCCGGTAACGATTAAGATGTCTTCAATTCCTGCTTCCTTCAACTTGTAAATAGAGTGGTAAATCATTGGGAATTTCCCAACAGGTAATAAGTGTTTATTCGTTACTTTTGTTAATGGATATAAACGAGACCCCGTTCCACCAGCGAGTATAATGCCTTTCATATTCCGCTCACCTCATTAGTATAATTTTAATTCCTCTTACTTAATAAGCGCCCTTACGCTTAAGAACGGCCGTAAACGTTCCTAATATAATTTTCAGATCCAGTTTAAGTGACTGGTTATATACATAGAACAATTCAACATCTACACGCTCTGGGTACCCCACCGCACTTCTTCCACTAATTTGCCAATATCCTGTCATTCCTGGTTTTACCGAGAGAAACACATTCTGTTTAGTGCCATACTCCTGAAGTTCTTCATTTACAATTGGTCTCGGACCAACTAGACTCATCTCACCTTTTAATACATTGAGTAGCTGTGGTATTTCATCTAGACTGGTCTTTCTCATAAAGCGACCTATTCTTGTAATTCGTGGGTCCTCTTCAGGCCCGAGTTTGAAGTTATTTTCTACATATTTCTGATAAAGAAGTTCATCACTTCTCAACACCTGTTCAGCATCCCTAACCATCGAACGGAATTTGTAGATATAAAATAACTTTCCTTCCTTTCCGTATCTTCGTTGTTTGAAAAGAATTGGCCCTGGATCAAAAATATACGTCAGCATTAGTATGACGAGTAAGGGTGATAGTAGAATAAGGGCAATCAGTGCAGCAACTATATCCGTGAGTCGCTTGACTGCATAGTATCCTGGTGATAACTGAACGGGTTTCACCTGTTCAGGAGTCGGAAAGGATTTCACCGCTTCCATTTCAAAATTAGACTTAGCCACTGATTTACCATCCTCCTACTTGTAAATTGGAAAGAGCTTGATAGATTACACATGCACGATCGTTCTTATTAAAGAACAACCATGCATGACTCCTCTCATTACCTTGAAAACTCACAATGAGCTTCTATATCTTCCCATGTGAGATAGAGGCGCTCAATATCCTCTTCGACCAATTCAATTCCCGTTTGAACTTCGATAAATTCCATATCTGATAGCGCCTTAAGACCATGGTTACTACCCACTGGTACTTCTAAAACATCTCCCGCTTTAACTAAGCGAATTTCATCATTTATGGCAAATAGTCCTTCTCCCTTTAGAATTGTCCACACTTCACTTCGCCGTCCATGTCTTTGGTAACTAATGTTTTTCCCAGCGAAAACACCAATTCTCTTGGTAAGCACTTCATTCCCTTCAGAATAAGTTACATGATCAAGGACCCTATACCACCCCCATCGTCGTTCTTCAAACATTGGCCTCTGCACCAGATCTTTAATTAAATCCTTTACTCGAGGACTCGATGATTTATCTGTTACTAAAATACCATCAGGACTGACGGCAACGACTGCATTTTGGATACCTAGAACTGTAACAGGGATATCAAGTTCATTTACAATATGCGTGTTTGATGATTCATCACAAATTTTCCCTTTTCCAATTTGTAGAGTAGACATTTCTTCGGTCAGAGTATTCCACGTGCCAAGATCTTTCCAACTCCCTGAGTATGGTAAAGCGATGATCTTCTCAGCTTTTTCTACCACCTCATAGTCAAAGCTTGTTTTCAAGAGACGACTATATTGTTTGGAAAGTTCTTCGTAATGAATAGGAAGCCCTTTTTGAACAAGCAAATTGATAATGTAATCCAGTTTAAAAGCAAAAACACCACAGTTCCATAAGGCTTTCTGTTGGATTAACCCTTCCGCTTCAGTCTCAGATGGTTTTTCCTTAAAATGACTTACAGTTAGACCGCTAGTACCTGGTTTTTGAGGAAGCTCTGGAATAATATACCCGTATTTTGAGGAAGGATAGGTTGGTTCCACCCCTAACAACGCAAGTTCCGCATCCGATTTCTTCAGCACCTCTTCTAATTCTTTCACCTTACGAAAGAAATTATCGTGCACATACGGATCAACCGGAAGTACACCGATTACTTCATTCAATCCTACACCGGCAATCGAATATAAATATGTTGCGGCTAATGCAATAGCTGGAAATGTATCTCTTCTCTCTGGTTCGATTATCAAAGGAACGCTCCCACCAAGCTGATTTTGAATCATATCAACCTGACTCTTACTCGTTGCCACAAAGGCTGATTCATCTAAATTCACTGCTTTAAGTTGCTTCCATACCCTCTGAACCATAGACTCCATGCCACCCTGTCGATTCTTAAGTACTTTTAGAAATTGCTTAGATCTTGAATCATTCGATAATGGCCACAATCGTTTTCCAGACCCTCCAGATAACAATACAAGCTTCATATTCGCGCCCCTTTCTGTATATAAATATATATGAACCGTTCTTCATCTAGGTTGTTTGTATTCTCCAAAGAGAACAACAACTTAGAAAAAAGGACGTTATCATTGTGGACCGTAATAATAAAATGTTTTGTCCCTACGCTTATTTTTGCGATTTAACACTACACCTAATAATTTTGCCTTCGCGTGCACTAGTGCTTCTTTCGCCTGATTGGCCGAATCCAGCTCCGTTTTTCCACTGTTAACAACTAAAATAGAACCGTGGCATCGATTGGCCATGATTTGCGCATCAGATACGATTAATACTGGCGGTGTATCTACCAATACAATATCGTAATGCCGACAAGCTTCTTTAAGAAGTTGTTCCATTTGTGGTGAAGCTAGTAATTCAGAAGGATTCGGAGGAATTGGTCCGCTTGTCAATATATCAAGGTTAGGAACAGCTGTAGATATGACAGCTCCTCTAAGCGAAAGCTGGCTTGTTAATACATTGGTCAGTCCCTTTGTATTATGTCTTTGGAAAGAATAGTGGACTGAGGGCTTCCTTGTATCTGCGTCAACGATTAATACTTTCTTCTCTTGTTGCGCCATTACAACACCAAGGTTGGTAATTGTAGTTGTTTTTCCCTCACCAGACATGGGGGATGTGACCATATAAGTTTGCATAGTCTCGTTAATAGAAGTGAAATGTATATTTGTACGAATTGTTCTATACTGTTCTGATATTGGTGATTTAGGATTTAGATGGGTTACAAGCTTATGACTTCGTTGTTCGTTATGTTTTTTATGAACCACTCATCTTACCTCCCACGTCCTTTTTCTTTGTTTTCATTTGCGCTACAGTTGACGTAATTCCAGTTTCGTTTATCGTTGTAATCGAACCTAATGCTGGAAGTCCAAGTTTATTCTCAATATCTGCTTCTGTTTTAATAGTGTTATCAAAATAATCTCTTGTAAAAGCAATGCCAATCCCAAGAAATAGACCTGCTAGTCCTGCAACCACAACATTTAAAGCTGGCTGAGGTTTAATGGGTTCGGGATTTGGTTTAACCATTGCCGGGTACAAAACGTTTACATTATCGACTTTCATTACTTTTTTAATTTCACTCTCAAATACTTTGGTGATCGAATTTGCGATATTGGCTGCTGTTTCTTGATTTTCATCCTCAACTGAAATGACAACAACTTGTGAATCCTCTTGACTCGAAACAGCTACTTGTTCATATAGAACTTCAAAATCTCGATTTAGATCAAGTTCCTTAATAACTTTTTCTAAGATAAGCGGGCTTTTCATAATGACACTATACGTATTGATTAATTCAAGATTTGATTTCACAACATTCACATCAAAAATATTTTCTGAATCAGCTTGGTTTACTAGAATCTGTGTTGATGACTGGTAAATTGGCGTAATAGCAAATTTCGAAACAACTCCACTAATCACCATCGCCACAATAGTGATCGCCACGATCATGACAAGATGCTTTTTGACCATTCTATACAAGTCTCTTAAATTCAACTTTTCTTCCATCACTGCCTCCATCCATTGTTAACATTCACTTTTAGTATAATCCGTTCTTTAAAAAGAACACACTAACAAAAAAATTGATCGTGAAACCAGGATTTGCTATAAATACCCTTTCAAGATCAGTCATACACAAACAACCACTATTTCGTTCTTTTTAATGAACTTAATGCTATTATAGTGTTTTTTATATAAAACACAAGTGTTATTTTTCTATTACAATTAGATAATTAAAGGCTTATTCTCTCTTTTCCTTCAATTTTCTTTACTAATCATTGTTTTGAAAATATATGGAAATGAATCTTATTTTGAACTAATTTAACAACCATACGATTCAAACAACTTGTTCCATTAGAGGTACCTTTTGAGGTCAAGAACTGCGATAAGTCCCAGGAAGGCATCTCCGATTACAAAGATTTCAAGAAAAATTTAAACCGGTTGTTTACCATACTCACAACCGGTTTAATCACCATTTTAATATCCCATTTTTAGTCTAAGAACATCTCATAGATCTCATCATCAACTTCAAAGTCTACGGCAGCTGGTCCACCAAAAATCGTGAACGTGTTCGTACCATAGTCTTCAAAGAGATTTTTCGCAGGAGTGGACAGTTTGTTTGGTCTTGTTAAGATCACTGGTTCTTCATTAACCGCTGCATGCACGGATCCTGTTAGCGCATCAGCGAAGCCAAGACCCGTTGCTAGATTCACAGATTGTAAGCGAACGTCCAGCTCTTTTGCGACATTTACAGATGTTTCATAACGATCTGATCCTGCAATACGCTCTCCGTCTGGAAGTTGATCAACGACACTGTCTGAGATAACAGCCGGTCCACCGATGGCGTACGAATCGCTGTAGTTTTGAAGCGCGTCGCTCGTGGCTTCCGGAATGTCGTTTGATTTCGTTAAGAGAATCGGACTTCCTTCCATCGCGGCAATTGAAGCAATGGATAGTGCGTCGGGATAGTTACCACCGTACGTGACATAAGCTGTTTCGCTTGTTGTGTCGAGCTCGTCAGCAATTTTTGCTGCCGTATCATAGCGGTCATTACCTGCGATACGATTTACCTTCATCGAAAGATCGTATTTTAATTTGCTCTCTACCTTTTTGGATACTGCATTTTCCCCGCCGATAATCGTTACTTCTTCTACGCCAAAGTAGTCAAATGCATTGAGAACATCATCTGGGATTCGATCTGTTTTCGTTAAAAGAATTGGCGCATCTTTTGCATAGGCTAGTGGTGCACCTGCAAGAGCGTCTGGAAAATCTGATCCGGTTGCAAGGACCACGTGTGGCGCTTCATTTTCTCGAAACGTTTCTTTGGCGATTTCAACAGCTGTATCGTAGCGGTTAAAACCGTAAATGCGATCAGAGAAAAGCATCCCTTCCCCGAACGTCTGGAAATAATATGTCTCACCGTTATCTACGTTGTTAAGGTCTTTAATAACAAAATAGTACGTTCCTGGCTTCAGGTGATCAAAACTTCCTTTGTACAGTTCAATGTTCTCTTCACTATCTGGCGTCATTTTCTCGAAGTTCTGATCATAGACATCCACTTGAAACTGAAGAGGTGAATCCAATGTATCTGTTCCAGCGAAAAAATCAAGTCGCTGTTCCTCCCTGATTTCTAGTTTATAAATATCTTGATCATGATCTGTTAAAGTTCCAGCCGCTATGTAATCGATGCCCGTTTCACGTGCATCCTTAAACTCATTATTTGGCTCCATTTCCCCGATAAAGCCTTTAATGTCAAAGGGTGCTTTAGCGCTCGGCTGAGGCTGTTCTGCGCTACCTGTTTCTGCAGAAGCTGACTGACCGATTAAGCTTCCTGCGAGTAAAAGTGATGTTAGGATCCCGAATGCTCTCTTCATTAGTATGTATTCCCCCGGTATTCTCTGATTTATGCCTGTGTTGTCTCTCTCCACCTCCTGTTATGTTCATTGCACGTGTTTGAGTATAACAAGAAAGTGGGAGAATAATCCAGAGGGTGTAGGTATAATGTCGTGTGGGGTCAGGCACGTGCCTGACCCCGCTCAAAGACAAAAAAGACGGTTAGCTCATGCTAACCGTCCATTTTTTACTCAAACATCTCCCAAATCTCATCCTCCACGTCTTCACTAATCGCATTCGGTCCACCGAAGATCGTGAAGAAGAATGTATCTTTATCCATAAATAGTTTTTTAACTTCCTTAGGAAGCTCGTTCTTTCTCGTTAGGAGAACGGGCTCGTAGAAGTTTGCGGCAAGGACGGATCCGGAAAGAGCATCTGCGAAGTTTTCACCCGTTGCGAGGTTAACTGCATACCCCGACGTATCGAGCTGCTTTGCCACCTGAACAGATGTATCATAGCGGTTTTCTCCTGAGATCCGCTTTGGATGTGGGAGCTTGTTGAAGACCGTATTGCTGACAACGGCCGTTCCGCCAATAACGTATGTGTCATTGTAATTTTTTAATGCTTTTGCTGTTACAGCTGGAATTTCTTTTGTTTTTGTTAATAAAATTGGACTTCCCTGTGCAGCCGCAATGGAGGCGACAGATAACGCATCTGGGAAGTTTCCTCCGTAGGTGACAAACGCTGTATCACTGAAATAAGGATCGATTTGTTTAGCAATTTTGGCAGCTGTTTCGTAGCGATCTTTTCCTTCAATACGATCGAATGTGATGCCCATTTTTGTGAGGGACTTTTCCACATTCTTTGATACAGCTGTTTGGCCACCAAGGATCGTGACGTGCTCTGTTCCAAAATAGGTTAGCGCTTCTTTCACAGAAGCTGGTAGCTCTTTCGTTTGGGTGAGAAGGATTGGCGCGCTATATTGATAAGCAAGTGGTGCTCCTGCAAGGGCATCAGGGAAGTTTTGTCCTGTCGCAAGAACAACGTGTCTGGTGTAGCCTTCTTCAAATCCTGTCTTGGCGATTTCAACCGCTGTCTCGTAACGGTCTTCGCCTGCGATTCTCATCACGATTGGATCATTGGAGTACGTGAAGGCGGAGAAATAGTAGTCTACGTTATTATTTTTATTAGCGGAATCCGTGACTCTGAAATAGTAGGTTCCAGGCTCAAGCTCCTCGATACCTCCGTAATAACCGTATTCGCCTTCTTCGTAATCAGGTGTGATTTTCTTCTGATTCTCATCATAAAGATCAACCCAAAGCTCCATTGTTGGCTCTTCTTCATCCGTACCTGCACCGAAAGATAGGGAGACTGGCTCGTCTGCTTCGACTTCGAATTTATAGAAATCTTGATCCTGATCGGTTAATTTACCGGTCATGACGTCATCATTTATATAGGAATTTGCTTCTTTGAAACTATTATTTGGTTCGACTTCAGAGATGTATTCCCAATCATCATAACCGTCGTTCATCGTCATTTTCTGCGCTTTTTTCATAAGCGCATCGTGGGTGGAGGCAGAGGCAACAGGCCCACCAATGAGGCTTCCTGCCAGGAGTGCGGTTGATACTAATCCAAGTACTTTTTTCATTCGGATCTTTTCCCCTATCATTCTCATTTTTTAAGCAAAACGAGCATATCCCCTGCTCCTTCATCACCCTTCCATTTCTTTACACTAAGAGGATTATATAGGAGAAACGAAGGTTGCGCTATAGGCTGTTTTTGTCGAATAGGAAGTTTTTTCTTCCACTAAATAAAAAGCTCAGACGTGGGCCTGAGCTTTTCGTAGATTTTAATCAAATAAGTGATTTATGTCTTGTTCAACGCCTACGCCAATGGCACTTTTTCCACCAAGAATCGTGTAGTATTCCGTTTCACTATCGCGGAAAAATGCTTTAGCTTGATCCGATAAACCGTTTTTCTTCGTTAACACTACCGGCTCAAAGCCGTTTGCTGCATAAATCGATCCCGTTAACGCATCGGCAAAGCCTGCTCCTGTTGCAAGCGTGACTGAGAACGCTGGGCCATAACGTTCTTCTACTACTTTCACAGATGTATCATAGCGATCAACGCCTGCAATTCGCTCTTTGCTAGGGAGCTTTTTCAAAACGTCGTTACTAATCACAGCTGGTCCGCCAATCGCAATCGATTCACTGTAATTTTTAAGTGCCTTCTCTGTTTCAACAGGAAGCGAATTTGTTTGAGTCAAAAGGATCGGACTGCCTTCAAGCGCTGCAATCGCTGCAACGGATAAAGCATCAGGATAATTCCCTCCGTACGTTACATAAGCTGAATCAAATGGAGATGGGCTAAGTTCAGCGGCGATTTTAGCTGCCGTGTCATAGCGATTCTCTCCTGCGATACGATCATAATCAATATTCATTTTCTTTAGCTCGGCTTCGACATCCTTCGAAATTGCCTTCGTGCCGCCAAGAATGGTGACGTGATCAACGCCGAAGTAAGTTAGAGCTTCTTTAACTTTAGCTGGAATCGATTTAGTTTGTGTTAATAGGATTGGTGCATCCATCTCGTAAGCAAGCGGTGCTCCAGCAAGGGCGTCAGGAAAATCGAGACCTGTTGCGAAAACAACTTCCGGAGTGTCGCCTTTTTCATAGTCGACTTTAGCGATTTTCACAGCCGTTTCGTAGCGGTCAGCCCCTTCAATTCTCATAATCTCCGTGTCAGTTGTAGCAGCTGAAGCAGCAGGAGCAAGCAAGCTTCCTGCGAGGATTGCGGTTGATAATAAACCAAGTGCCTTTTTCATTCGTTTCTTTTCCCCTATCATTCTCATATATGGTGCCATACGAGCATGTCCCCCTGCTCCTTCATCATCCTTCCGTTCAATAGCGCTAAGAGGATTATATATAGATTTTTGCCGCATAGCTATAGCATTTTTTGTCGAACGAAAAAGTTTTTTTACTAGACTCAGCCACGTGTCTGAGTCTTGCTTATTGATTAACCAACTAAAACATTTAAGTCTTCTCAACGCCTTCTCCAATAGCATCCTTACCATCAGGAATGCTATTCCCAAAGAGAATTTGAGCAGCTGGAGTGGCCCATTTATCCTTTTATAGAAGAGGCGTATTGAAGTTTGATTAGGTAGAAGGAACCTACTATACTCCTTATTTTGGTTAAAACTAGACTATCGATGTTATTTTCCAATCTATAAGGAAGGCATTACGTTCCATATCTTTCCTCAATTACCTGTATTATAATAGAGGTTAATTTATGGAGAGGAGTTTGCTAATGAAATTTGTACATGTCCTTGGTTCCCTCGTCCTTGCATCATGCTTTTATTTATTCGTCTTAGAGGACAATGCATCAGCAATGATGGACACGGGATCAAGAGGATCAGAAGTTCAGCACATGCAGTCAATTTTAGAGAAGCTCGATTACTTCCATACGACGCCAACGGGCTATTATGGATCGGTGACGAAAGAAGCGGTTCGTAATTTCCAGGCGGATTTTGGACTTAGCGCAGATGGCGTAGCGGGTACGAATACGCTGAACATGCTGAGTAATCTTGAGATGATCGCACATGTTGTTCATGGTGAATCTCGTGGTGAGCTCTATGAAGGTAAGGTTGCGGTCGCCGCTGTTATCTTGAATCGCGTTCAATCCTCTTCGTTTCCAGGGAGTACATACGGGGTAATTTATCAACAGAATGCGTTTACCGCTTTGAATGATGGCCAGTACTGGCTCACGCCTGATGCTTCTTCTTACCGCGCTGCGAAGGATGCTTACTTTGGATGGGATCCATCTGACGGTGCGACGTATTACTACAATCCGAGTGGCGTGTCGGATGAGTGGATTTATTCGCGTGATGTGATTAAGACGATTGGGCAGCATGTGTATGCGCGGTAGATGGCAATAGAGAGAGAATGAAAGAGATTTATAGAGGGAAAGCCACAAAGTCCGCGTGGGGCGGACTTTGTGGCTTTTTTGTTTGTGGAGGGGGTCAGGCGCGAGCCTGACCCCCTTCATTGATCTCTTCTTTGAAAGCAGTCGTAGTACCTCTTACAATGAGTGACGGCTTAAAGAGAACTCTTTCTCTTATAACAACCCGTTTATGTATTTCCTCAATCAACACATCAACAATCTTACGCCCCATTTCCTCAATAGGTTGAGAAATTGTTGTAAGGGCCGGCACGGTTGTCGTTGCTAAAATAGTGTTATCGAAACCAACTATTGATAAATCAGAAGGCACCTTAATTCCCAATTCTCTTGCTCCCTGAATCGCTCCAATAGCGATGAGGTCATTGCATGCGAAGATCGCTGTCGGAGGATGTTCACGTTGAAGCAACTCTTTAACGCACTTTGCACCATTTTCGAGAGAAGCCGTTGTTCTTAGCGTGTTCTCTTCTAAACATGTTACTCCAAAAGCTTCAAATGCATCTCGATACCCAAAAATCCTCATTCGACTACTATGAACGTCTTCACCGATAATGGCTATATTACGGTGACCAAGTGATATGAGATGTGAAGCGGCTTCATATCCGCCTTTGTAGTCATCGACGGATACCGTGGTTACATCAAGGGAAGGGTCATCAAAAGATAGCATAGCCAGCGGCACCTTATTTCTCTTTAATTCATCTAATAAACTTTTGTCTCGAAATCCAGAGGCGATAATTAAACCATCTACCTGTTTCCGCTGTAAAAGCTCAATGTATTTCTTTTCTTTCTCTGCTTGATCGTCTGTGCTACACATAATGACGCTCATTCCTCGATCATGAGCGCGATCCTCTATCGTTCTTGCCATTTCTGAAAAGAATGGATTTGAAATGTCCGGCACCAAGAGCCCTAGAGTTTCCGTTCGTTTTCCTGTTAAAGCAGAGGCTACTACGCTTGGATGATAGTTTAGCTCCTTCATCGTCTCAAGTACTTTTACACGCGTCGCTTCACTAATTTTACCGGTATGGTTAATAACCTTAGAAACCGTTGCAATTGAGACACCTGCTGCTTTCGCTACATCATAGATTGTCGCTTTCATCAGTTCCCCTCCTTTCTTTCCAAACTTCCCTGTTCTTCTATTTTTCATCATACCATTTATGTAGTGTGTTTGGCTTCTAGGAAAAGCTATGCTAAAAGCAGGCTGAACGCTCAGCCTGCTTAAACGATACCCGTATGCGCCTTATTTTTAACAAGTTCACGCTTCTCAAAGGATTCCTTACAAGCATAGCCAAGCCTTGTGGATTCTACGCCATCTTGAACTGTCACGGCTGGCTTTCGGCCTTCGAGAATACAAGATATAAATTCTTCTACCTCACTACGATAGGCCTGCTCGAAACGTTCAAGAAAACCATCAACGCACTCTTGTACCGCTCCCAACTCGTTAAAGAGAACCACTTGATTACGTTCAGGGACGGTTCCTATTCGAAGGCTTCCCTTCGTCCCAATGATTTCGGTTTCGATATGATAACCATGAGCACAATTCCGCCCAGCTAGAAAAACACCAATTGCGTTGTTCTCAAATCGAACCATGGCAGCACCTGTTTCAGCATCTTGAAGGGCATCGAATTCTTTTCGCTCATAGCCTCCGCCGATCGCCCAAACTTCTTTCCCTTCTGTTCCAAGATACCACCGTGCGAGGTCAAGGTCATGAATCGCCATATCTATAAATAGTCCTCCGCTATAGTTAGCTTCAGCAAATTGAAGGAAACTTTCTATTTTAGCAGCTGGATCAAGACCGTAGCAGCGAATAAAAATCGGATCTCCAATCTCACCGCGATCGATCTTTTCTTTAGCAGCCAAATACGATTTATCATAGCGACGCATAAATCCAAGCATAAACACTTGATTTGGGTGTGCTTTTACAGCTTTTTCAACGTCAATTGCTTCTTCTAAATATAATCCCAATGGTTTCTCACTGAATACGTGAAAGCCGGCTTCAAGTGCTAACTGGATTTGGTTGCAATGAAACCCAGATGGAGACGCAATAAAGATCGCATCCAGCTCTTTGTTCTTGAGCATTTCTTCATAGGTGGTGTAGCCATATGGAATCTTCCATTTAGACTGAACTTCCCACACTTCTTCTTCAACCACACTGCAGATGGCGGTTAACTCACAATGAGGAATGCGAAAAGCTAAATTTTCTGCGTGTTGTCTGCCAAGTCGTCCGAGCCCTACGATGCCAACTTTTACTTTTTCCATATGATCCCCCTTACACTCCTGCAGTTTCTTTCAAATACTGGCGCGCCATAAGAGCGTATTCAAATGGATTGGCAATTGCAGGATCTTGTTCTGCCTCGACGAGAAGCCAGCCTGTATAATCTGATTCGCCAATGCTTTTCAGAACCGGTTCAAAATCAATATCACCGTTACCTGGAACGGTAAACACTCCTTCTTTCACTGCCTGGAGAAAGCTGAGCTTTTCTTCTTTCACGCGATTGGCGATCGGATTGCGCACATCTTTCAGATGAACATGATGAACGCGATGCTGAAATTTCTTCAACACGTCAAGCGGGTTTTCATCTGAAAAATACAAATGACCTGTATCATAAAGAAGATGAACTTTCTCAGGATCAGTCATCTCCATCAGTCGATTGATTTCATCCGCTGTCTGAATACCTGTTCCCATGTGATGATGAAAAACAAGCTTCATCCCCTTTTCATGTGCCAGTTCCCCGAGCCGTTCGAGACCTGAAGCAAGTCGTCCCCATTCTTGATCTAAAAAGGACGGCTTATGCTCAAAGAGCGGAATGTCCTGACCCTGAATGCTTTTTCCTTGTTCTGATACGACGATTACCTTCGCTCCCATTTCATGAAGAAAATCGCGATGCTCAAGGAAGGATTTTTCCGTTATTTCATATGGTTTTGTTGTGAGGTAAGTACTGAACCATGCGCTTACAATTTCGATATTTCGTATGGATAAAGCTCGCTTTAATACATGCGGGTCTCTAGGATATTTATTGCCAATCTCCGTTCCAGAAAAACCCGCTAACGCCATTTCACTGACGCATTGTTCAAATGTAATTTCTTTCCCAAGCTCCGGCATATCATCATTTGTCCATCCTATTGGCGCAATGCCTAGCTTTACACTGTTTTCACGAAACATGATTTCCCCCCTTAATAGCGACGTGCGATTTCTAGCTGTTTTTCCTTTTCTTTATAAGCTTGTTGGATCGCTTCTTTCTTCGACGTTTCAGCTACGCCAACGTGCCACCATGAGCCATAGCCAGCCGTCATCGTCTTAGGCAAAACTTTAATGTCAATAAGCGTTGAAACGTTCTGTTGCTTCGCATCTTCTATCGCTGTTTTCAGTTCATCCATCGTTCGAACAGAATAGGTTTTCACACCATATCCGCTTGCACTTTTCGCAAAATCAATTGGCATTAACTCACCTGTTAACTGCTGAGGATCCCGCTTCCGGAACTCAGTCCCAAAGCTCCCCATGCCGTTACCCATCTGCAAGTTATTAATACAGCCAAACCCAGCGTTATCAAAAAGAATGACGTTAATCTTAAGGCCTTCTTGTATGCTAGTAACTAGCTCGGAGTGGAGCATCATGTAGCTTCCGTCTCCAACCATGGCATACACTTCCTGATCTGGAGCTGCCATTTTTGCTCCAAGTGCTCCTGCAATCTCATATCCCATACAAGAATAACCATATTCCAGATGGTACGTGTTCGGGGTATGACTCACCCACATGCGCTGGAGATCTCCTGGCAAACTACCTGCTGCACCTACAACAATCGCATTTTCAGCAATAGAACGGTTAACCTCTCCTAGAACTGCTGTCTGTGTAAGTGAAGACTTAAGAACTTGTTGATACTCGGATAAATCAAGTTGACCATCTATTTCAGGTTGATAGTTTTCGTCTTCATAGTTCGTATTGTAAAGGCGTTCAAGTTCATCTTTCCATTCCGCTTTCGCTTGCTCAATCTGATTTCCATAAGCGCTGGAATAAGTTCCAAGATGATCATCTAATGCTTTAAGGGCCGTTTTGGCATCCGCCACTAAAGTTGTCGCATCGAATTTATTTGCATGATAATCTGATAGATTAATATTTAAAAAGGAAACATCGGTATGTTGGAAAAGCTGTTTGGATGACGTTGTAAAATCAGAAAAACGCGTACCTACTCCTATGACAAGATCTGCTTCTCTCGCCAAATCATTTGCTGCTTTGTTCCCTGTTACACCTACTCCACCAAGATTGTAAGAATGGGTGCTTTCTACAGCGCTTTTCCCTGCCTGTGTTTCAGCAAAAGGAATGTGATACTTTTCTGCAAATGCTTTTAATGTATCGCCTGCTTCAGAATAGCGGACACCACCACCACAAATAATAAGCGGCTTCTTTTTTGAACGAATCAATTGAACAGCTTCATTTAGTTCTGTTTCACTTGGCTGTTTTCGATTTAAACGATGTACCCTTTTCTTAAAGAAGCTCTCCGGATAATCATATGCTTCCCCCTGAACATCTTGAGGAAGAGCAATCGTAACAGCACCTGTTTCTGCAGGGTTTGTTAAGACACGCATGGCGTTTAACATCGCAGTCATCAGCTGTTCTGGCCTCGTAATTCTATCCCAATATTTGCTCACAGGACGATAGGCATCATTCGTCGTGATGCTTGCATCATGTGCTTGTTCAACCTGCTGTAATACTGGATCTGGCTGACGTGAAGCAAAAGTGTCTCCTGGTAGAAGAAGCAAAGGAACATTATTAGCAGTAGCAGTAGCGGCAGCTGTGATCATATTCGCTGCACCTGGACCCACTGATGAGGTACATGCGATCAGTTGCTTTTGACGTTTCTGTTTCCCAAATGCTGTCGCTGCATGCGCCATTCCCTGTTCGTTACGCCCTTGATAAACTTCTAGATCCCCAGAATCTTCTTCTAGAGCCTGACCGAGTCCAAGAACATTGCCGTGTCCAAAGATGGTGAAAATCCCTTTGAAGAGCTTCTGCTCCTCTCCGTCTCGATCCATATACTGTTGATCCAAAAATTTTATGAGTGCTTGAGCCATTGTCATTCTCAAATGATCACCTCCATGAAAATAAAGAAAAAATTAACTTAATAATGGATAACCCTTCATCAAGGAATAAAGCCGGACGGTTTGCACCTATCCGGCTATTCTTTTTATACCCAGCGTGTTGTAACTACTTTTTTGCGCGTGTAGAATTCCACTCCGTCAGAACCGTTAGCATGAAGATCACCATAGAACGAATCTTTCCACCCAGAGAATGGGAAGAAGGCCATTGGGGCCGGCACGCCAATGTTAATTCCAAGCATACCTGCATCAATCGTTTCACGGAATGTACGTACTTTACCTCCGTGGTTTGTGAACAGGCAAGCTCCGTTAGCGAAGCGGGATTGATTTGTTAGCTCTACCGCTTCTT
Organism: Pseudalkalibacillus hwajinpoensis; assembly: GCF_015234585.1. Lineage (NCBI taxonomy): Bacteria > Bacillati > Bacillota > Bacilli > Caryophanales > Guptibacillaceae > Guptibacillus > Guptibacillus hwajinpoensis. Next base: position 385,367 of record NZ_JADFCM010000001.1, on the reverse strand, counting down.
CTAGATTTTTCACACGAGAAATCGAAAGAACCGGAGCAAATATTTCATCCTGCCAAATTTTCATTTCGCTCGTCACATTATCAAAAATGGTCGGTCCAACAAAATAACCTTCTCGCTGAATATCCTTATCCTTACGACCATCGCGAATCAGTTTCGCTCCTTCTTTTTCACCTGTTTCAATGTATTGAAGCGTCCGTTCTTTGTGCTGATCACGAATGACTGGTCCAAGGAAAACATCGTCCTCCAGGCCATTCCCAATTTTTATTTCGTTCGACTTCTGGACGAGAGTTTCGATAAACTGATCAGCTACACTTTCTTCTACAGCCACAACCGAGCAAGCCATGCAACGCTCACCAGCCGAACCGAAAGCGGCATTTAACACCTGCGTTGCTGCATTTTCTAAATTAGCATCTTCAAGAATAATCGAATGGTTTTTAGCACCTGCTAGCGCTTGAACACGCTTAAGGTTTTCTGTTCCTTTTTTGTACACGTATTCTGCCACTGGTTGAGAGCCGACGAACGAAATCGCTTTTACTTGTTTATGTTCAAGAAGACCGTTCACCACATCATGAGCGCCATGCACAATATTAAATACGCCTTTCGGAAGCCCTGCTTCTTCAAGAAGCTCTGCCAGACGATTAGCAAGGAGAGGCGTGCGTTCAGATGGCTTCATAATGAAAGTATTCCCAGTTGCGATAGCCATCGGAAACATCCAGCATGGGACCATCATTGGGAAATTAAATGGTGTAATGCCACCAACAACCCCAATTGGATAACGGTAAACACCTGACTCTAACCCTGTTGCAATTGACGGAAGCTGTGAGCCCATTGTTAATGTCGGAGCACCCGCAGCAAACTCCACACACTCAATGCCACGTTGTACTTCTCCCTTTGCTTCTTTCACATTTTTTCCGTTTTCAATTGTAATTAACTCAGCAAGCTGATCCCAGTTATCTACAAGGAGCTGCTGGTACTTAAATAGAATTCGTGCACGACGAGGTACTGGAACTTCACTCCATGTTTTGAATGCTTCCTTCGCAGTCGCTACTGCATGATCAAGGTCTTCCTTTGTGGAAATCGGAACTTCAGCAATGACTTCTCCTGTTGCCGGATTATATACCGGTTGATATTCCTTCGTTTTCGAATCAATCCATTCTCCACCTACATAGTTTTGAATTGTTTTTACCGCTGTTTTTGTCATATTATTTCCTCCTAAAATTAGACTGGTTGGAATTCTGTTGTACGAATTTTTTCATCAACTTCTTTTCTCGTTGGCATTGCTTCTGAACAGCTGTGTTTTGAGATAACAATGCTCGCTGAAGCGCTTCCATATTTCATCGCTTCAGATAAACCCCAGTGATTAAGTAATCCATATATAAATGCAGAAGCATAAGAATCACCAGCACCGAATGTTTTCAGAACTTTTGTTTTAAAAATCCCGCCACGATGTGCACTACCGTCTTTGGAATAAGCGATCGAACCTTCCCCACCATGCTTGATTACGACGACTTCCGCATGATGATCGAACCATTTTTGAGCGGTACGTTGATCATTTTTATCCTCTTTCTCAAATTGTTCCATCATATTAAACTCTTCTCTTGTTCCGATAATCACATCACACTTTTCAGCAGCAAGATTATAATAGATGGCTGTCTCTTTGGCTGAATTCCAGCTGTAAGGACGATAATCAAGGTCAAAGATCACGATGACGTCATGTTTGCGTGCGTATTCAAGAGCAAGAAAAACAGCTTCTCTTGAAGGACTTTGGGAAAGGGCAGTTCCTGAAATCAGAAGTGATTTGGACTCCCTAATGTAGTCTTCTGATATATCTGTTGTTTCAAGTTTTAAATCGGCTACGTTATCTCGGTACATGAGGATGCTACATTCCTCAGGACTTTTAATTTCAGTAAAGGCAAGACCCGTTACTGCTCCTGTCTGGTCCTTCACGACACTTGACGTATCTATTTTGTTCCTTTCAAGATAATCAACGATATAGTTTCCCATTTGATCACTTGAGACTTTCCCAATAAATCCGCTGTTCAAGCCAAGTCGCGCTGCTCCAATAGCAATATTTGCTGGTGAACCTCCGACGTATTTCGTAAAAGAATAAGTTTCTTCCATCGGTCGATTGATTTCATTTGCGTTCAAATCAATGCACAGTCTTCCAAGTCCGATTAAATCAATAGGGCGATCTTTTTTGAACTCAAGGTGATACATTCGTTTCCCTCCATCCCAATTAGGTTAAGCGCTTACCTTAAAGACATTACTTCATTACATTTTCGAATAACCATTCATGATCCGGGTCGTTATGGAACTTCCAGGTTCTTTTTGGACCAGCCATTACATTTAAATAATAGGATTCATATCCTGGAATTGATGAGACGGGATGATACCCTTCCGGAACTAGAACGACATTTCCATTCTCAACGCTCAGTGTTTCATTTAAACTCCGATTGTCGTTATAAACTCTTTGGAACACGAAACCTTGAGGTGGATTAAGTTCATGATAGTATGTCTCCTCAAGATAGGATTCATATGGTAAATGATCGCGATCATGCTTATGAGGTGGGTAGCTTGAAGTGTTTCCGTCAGGTGTATATACTTCTACCACAAGTAGACTGTCCGCCTCTTTTTGCTCTGGTAAGATATTGTGAATTTTACGAGACATCTTTCCATGTCCTCGATCTTCTACGCCAACATCGTCTGGAGCAATTAGTCTTGCTTGATAAGATCCTCTACCGGGGGCAGAACAAACGGCAAGTTTCACATCACTTAAAGCAGTTACTTCATAATGATCATCGTTTGGTATATAAACGGAATATGGTGGAATTTTTTCGAATACACTCATACGCTTTCCGATGTTCACGAATTTTTCTTTATTCGTTTGGACATCTGCTTTTCCGCTTAGCAAAACTAGACAAACTTCTTGATTGTTTGTGTTCTGCTTTAGCGTACTCCCCTTTTCTAACGAGTAGACTTCAAAGCCCACATACTCCCACCCCGCTGATTCAGGAGTTACTCTAAGTATGTTGCCTTCTTCAGTTGCCTGGATAGGTTTGATAAGCAATTGAGACATGATCAACTTCCTCCTTCACAATAATTAAGGTAAGCGCTTACCTTGTCTATATTCGAGTCTACAACATGATGTTTAAAAATTCAATCTATTTTTACTGGAATTAGCTCAGAAAGTGTAACCGTTCGACCCTCTTGCCACGATAAGCGGGCAGCGAGCGCAAGATTTTCAGCCTGTAACCCGTCATATCCACTGCACGTTAAAGGCTTTTGTTCCAATATAGATAAAGCAAAATCCCTCACTTCTTCTACATAAGCTTCTTTATAGCGATCAAGGAAAAAGTATTTAGGATGATCACTTGACACCGATTCTCTCGTGCTAATTTTCACGGTCGTATTTTGTTCATTTTCAGCAGAAACAACGCCTTTATCTCCAAAAACTTCGATTCGTTGATCATATCCATAAGCCGCCTGACGACTATTGTCTATTACTCCAAGACTACCGTCTTCAAAAGTTAGCGTGATGATGGCTGTATCGACATCGTCGTTTCGTTTGAATTTCTCATCAATTAGATTCGCTGCTTTCACTGTGACATCTACAACTTCTTTTCCAGATAAATAACGAATCATATCAAAATCATGAATGGTCATATCCATGAACATTCCACCGGATCGTTGGATATAAGCTTCTGGTGGTGCTTCAGGATCTCGAGAAGTTACTTTGATCACGTGCGGTTCACCAATTGTACCGGAACGTACTGTTTCAAATACTTTCCTAAAATGCTTATCATAGCGACGATTGAAGCCAACTTGAAAATTGACCCCAGCGTCTTTAACAACTTGAAGAGCTTCACGCGTTTCTTCAATTTGAAAACTGACTGGCTTTTCGCAAAAGACGTGCTTTCCTGCTTGTGCAGCTCGTTTAATAAAATCAACATGCGTATCTGTTGATGAGCAAATAAAAATAGCGTCGATTTCAGGGTCTAAAAAGAGGTCATTAGGGTTAGTTGTAATGATTGCTTCCTTTTCATATACCGTCCCCTCAAGGTGTGAGATATGAATATCTGAAATACTTCTCAACTGATAGTAAGGTGATTGAATTAAGTTATCAGCATGTAATTGACCGATGCGGCCACCTCCGATAATACCTGCAGTTACTTTTGACATGTAAAATCCCCTTTCTTTATAGTGATGATTGTTTTAGAGCCTGATTAAACTTCGATCGCTCTGCTTCCTGTTTCCTTTGTTTCAATGTCGTACTTCGCCAGAACCAGATCACTCCACTTATTAAAACAAGCGTTCCAAGCATGAAAACAAGTGACATTGGTAAATATTCGGCACTAGCTTCTGCCACCCCTATCGGAGAGAAGAAAGCATAGACACCGATCATTAATACTAAGATAAAAATCGAGAAAATCCTCGCATGCTTCCATGGTGTGAGATCAACTTTTTTAGAATCATATAATTCGTAAGCTGTCGTTCTCGGTCGAAGCTTACCAACTAGCACCATAACAAAAATGTTGAGTGGGAACAGTACGGAAAGAACGTACAGAAAATTCACGTGGCCAAGAAACACCTTTGATAGAGCATAAACGACTATATGAACAAGAATCGTTATTTTTGGTGCACTTGACGGTACATGTTTACTAAAGAAGCCTACAAGTACCATGGCGATAATCGGTATATTGTAAAAACCAAACATTTCCTGAAGATAATAGTACAAACCCGAAGGAGCAAAGATAATGAACGGCGCCACAATTACGGCAACCGCTGCAAGTCCACCGGCAAAAATCCTTCCCACTTTAACAAGCTCTCGTTCCTTTGCATTGGGTTTGAAAATTGGACGATAAATGTCCAAAGTAAAAAGAGTAATAGAGCTATTTAATGCTCCATTAAAAGAACTTAAAATTGCTCCGAATAGAACGGCAGCTAAAAACCCAGATAGCGCCAGAGGAAGAACATCTGTCACTAATGACGGATACGCCATATCAGCGTTTTTAAGTCCACCTTCTCCGTAAAGTAAGAAAGCAATGATCCCAGGTAAAACTAAAAAGAAGGCACCAAATATTTTAAAGAATCCTGCGTACAAAACTCCCTTTTGTCCTTCTGCGAGATTCTTTGCTCCTAACGTCCGTTGAATAATTGCCTGGTTGGTACACCAATAGAAAAGGTTATTAAAAAGAAGACCCGTTAAAAGCACCGTCCACGGAACAGACGATTCATGATTTCCAATCGCATTTAGCTTGGCAGGATTGGCATGAAGTAGTTTATCTACTCCATAAACAAGATTGCCGCCTCCAAGAGCAACTAATGCAAGAAAGGGAATCAGAAATCCTCCTATAATTAGCCCAACACCATTGATCGTATCGCTAATGGCACAGGCTCGTAACCCACCAAAGATGACATAGCAGCAGCCAATAATTCCGATTGCAAAAGCAACGATCATGACGGTTGTAAACTGGCTCGTCCCGCTAATGGTGGACAGTGAGAATATACTATCTAATACAAGCGCACCAGAGTAGAGGACGGTAGGTAAATAAGCAACCGCATATCCAAGAAGAAATAGAATCGAAACAATTTGTCGCGTTCGAAGGTCATACCGCTGTTCCAGAAAGTCAGGGATCGTGGATATTCCTGCTTTTAAATACCTTGGAAGGAAGATAAAAGCCATGAATATAAGCGCTATAGGCGAGGTTACTTCCCACGCCATTACGACCATTGATTCACCAAACCCCTGTCCATTCAGTCCTACCATTTGCTCTGTTGAGAGGTTCGTTAAAATAAGTGATCCTGCAATAACAATACCCGTTAAACTTCGACCAGCCAGAAAATAACCATCGGAACTTGTTAAGTCTGTTTCTCTCGTCTTATACCAAGAAAACCAGGCGACAAAACCCGTATAAACAAGAAAACTACTAACAATCACCCACATCATAGGCGTAGACCTCCGTTTCAAGTAATTTTGTTGATTTGCGTAATAGAGCAAATAAATTAAACCAATCTACTTATAACATGTTTATAAGCTTCACAAGGAAAGCGCTTACCTTATTAACGAAATTAATGTACCATGATTGTTCGCCTTATAATTAATGCACTTTTCCCCTGGAAAACAAAACTCAGTGAAAACGGCGACATAATCATGACTTATCACTTATTTTCAAATCCACAAATCAAGTCTCCTTCCTAAAAAAGTAAAAGAAAGCGCTTACCTGAGTTATTATAAAACACATTTTTTCTACACGCAATGTTTTTTGTGATTTTTCAGAAAATAAAGACCTTAGTTGCATATTTCTTCTTAACCTATTCTGAATGCAAATCGGGTTAGCTTAAATTTTAAAGAAACAGGGAGTATAGCTCATTTGAATGTCCGTGTGGAGTGGACTTTGCTTCTTTTTTGTATGTGAAGGGGGTCAGGCGCGCGCCTGACCCCCTTCACCGCACATCGCTCCACTTCTCCCTCCTTTCCCACATTCTTTGTTAATTTCTTCACAATTTCTTAACACACAAAAGAAGCAAAACGCGTTATGCTAGAGTCAAACTTGATAGTAAAGGAAGGAGGTTGTGTTCATGGGAGTTCAACTCCGAAAAGGCATGATTGATCGTCGAACCTACCTAATTCGCAAGTTACTAAATTCACCACACAATCGAGAAGACCTTACTCAACTTCATAGCCTTACGTTAACAGAGCTTGAGAAGAAGTATGAGAGAGAAAATCGTATGAAAACATTGTAAAGAATACTTGAATAGATAGAAAACCGCGCATTGTCTGCCTCGGGCGGACAATGCGCGGTTTTTGTTTGTATGTGGGGTTAGGCACGTGCCTGACCCCTTTCAATTTCCACTACATGAAGAAGCCCACCCGCTCGTTCACGTAGCTGCTCCTCTATCTCTTCTCCATAAGCGACAATAAAACAAGTAGACGGTCCTGAGGATTTATGAACGTCTAGGTCTACCATCACTTGTTCATCCATCACTTCATCATCTGATAGAAGCTCATTTAACTCATACAGTATCCCTTTTGATCCAACAGGCAATACAGCTCGAACGTCCTCTTGTTCACTCACCCATCGAAACAGATCAAGCGGTGCTATCGCATTCGGCTCGTTCACCACTTCTTCACCAACGAGCGGTTTACCGATTACGGCAAAACGGATACCGTTATTTAGCGATACTTCCGGAAGTTCGTTACGCCGCTTCCGTCCAATCACCACAACACCAAGCGCTGATTGGAGGAGAGGCATATTTGTTTCGGAGCTTCCTGTGATTGTCAGCTCGTTCATGCCTAATTCTCTTTTTCCTCGCTCGATGCCGCTTACAAACTCCTCCCACTTTGCGCCGCCGCAGAAGTTATGTAAAACGACAGAAAGTGGCGTTGCTCCATGCGCGATATTTTCCATTACCGCAACGCGAAAAGCGAAGTAAGAAAGCACATCATATGGCACGTTCACGATATCATGCTCTTTCTCTCCGATGCCTCCGCTGTTATCGCTTGTAATTACGAGATATTCATCATATAGAGGAATCATCGTCCCGTCTCTCATAAGCTCGCAAGTCCTTTTTTCTCAAAAATCGTTGCTAAGCGTGGGATAAGAGCCATTGCAAGTACGAGATTGATCGCTGATGCAACAACTAGCCCTGGCATAATCGCCATGTAAAAGCCCGTGCCAAGCATAAAAAGAAACGGTAGTGGAGCAATAACTCCGTTTCCTACTAAAAAGAGTCCAACAGCTATTTTTCGTTTACTTTTCTCATAAAGCGCACCAAACAACCAAACAAGCACCGCCATTTCTGCCGCGATTAGTAGATGCATGGGACCGAGCGGAAAGCCGACAATAAGCGCAGATAGTAGATGACCGAATCCTGCGATCACCGCACCGCTCCTGCTTCCGAGGAGAACGGCTGCTACGAGAGCTGGAAACGCATCGAGCGCAACGCTTCCGATAACGGATGGGATTTTAATAAGCGCGCCAACAACGGATAGTGCAATGAACATAGCGAGAAGGCTTGCGCGTTTTCCCGACATGCCTACTCTCCTTTACGCTTGCCGCCACGGAATACTTTCGCGCTTCTTGCGTACTCCACGTCTTTTACGTTCAAACGGAAATTAATCACGCGAGCAAGGGCGAAAAAGTAATCTGATAGGCGGTTTAAGTATTTCATTGGGACGGGTGGAATGTTTTCTTCTACTTTATTTAACGTAACAACGTGGCGCTCGGCGCGACGTGTGATTGTGCGAGCGATATGAATCGTTGCGGACGGCTTGCTTCCACCCGGTAAGATGAATTTCTCAAGCGCTGGCGCTTCTTCAATAAATTCATCGATGCGTCCTTCAAGGTACGTAATCGACTCTTCCATTAGCTTCATTTCTCGTTTTGGTGAGACGTTCGCAAGGTCGCCGCCACAGTCAAAAAGCTCATGCTGAATTTTTTCCAAATCTTCTAGAAGATCCGTAAATTGATCTGAGCCAAGCTCGCTTAATTCGACAATCGCCTGTCCAACGAAGCCATTCGCTTCATCTACCGTGCCGTAAGCTTCTACTCGTACATCGTCTTTATCGACTCTTCCCCCGATAATGCTCGTTTTTCCCTCGTCACCTGTTCGTGTATAAATTCTCATCCCTATTCCCCCTCGATTATTTTAACTGCTGATTGAGTCCGTACCAGATCACATCAACACGGTCGGCTATGGCCGCTAAATCCTGGTACGCCCATCCTGTTAAATCACGCCATTCGCGCTCTTCTTTTTCCATTGGTACGATTCCTTTAGTAATATCCGCGCCTATGATTACGACCGTTCGCTCATGTTGCTCGCTTTCCCACGAGCGCCAGATACCTAGCAACGACTGCCAGATCGCCCGGCATTCTTCATGCCCCGAGTCAGCCGTAAGTCCTTTAATCCACTGTTCTACACCTTCAAGAACAACGACATCTCCGTAGAAGCGACTTACATTAAGCGGGATTTTCATTTGGTCATAAGCGGATCTCCAGCAGTGATCCTCCGTTAATCCGTAGAACGTTTTCACCCATTTTGATTTGCCGTTATAGGCACCTCCTGTAACGAAGTGCATCGCATATCCCTCCTTAAATCATCTCGTTTCCATTCAAGCTCAATTCCTGAACCGTGGGGAACTTTCCATTCCCAAAACGAACGCTTTTCTGGGGCATACTTGGTTAGCAAATAGCGAATAACGCCTCCATGTGTAATCACGATGCCTCTCTGATTCTGTGATTCAATGACCTGTTCGACGACCGATTTGAACCCTTCTTCAATCCGCTGACCAAATTGAGCGTAGTTCTCACCTCCAGGTGGAGAGATGGTGAATGGATCATCAATCCAGCTTCTGTATTGGATATCATGTTCAAGGTCGGCATACGTTTTTCCTTCCCATTCCCCAAACAGGATTTCCCGCAACAGAGGCACGGGAATTCTTTTCCGATTCGGAAAGAGGCGTTTCGCTGTTTGCATGCATCGCTGCAAGTCGCTCGTGAAAATAAGATCGTACTGATCAGCGTCGACTGTAGCAAGTTCAGCGGCTTCATTAAGCGGTGTATCTGTCCAGCCAATATAAGCACCGCGCTTGTTATCATCCGTTATCCCATGACGAAATAATGTAATAGCCACACGCTCATCCATAAGATCACCTCCATCCCTTCAACGCTCGCGCCGAGCACATCTCCGGTTACGCCGTTAAACCAGCTAAGTACCTTTCTTCTCATCGCGATCGTAAAAAGAACTGTTATTGCACTTAACAACAGCATGCCTAGAGAAACCTCCAGTGAGAGTAGCACCGTCATTCCGATGAGCGCGATCCAATAAATCGGATAAATCCATAAGCTTGATCGCTGAATCGATTTCTGAAAAAAGTAAGCAAGCCCCTCTTGTTTCGAAGGTTGAATGCTTAACAGAAAATATCCCATCACACTTTTGCTTAAAAAGGGTATGGCAGCAATGAGGAGATACGAGCTGAACGTCGCCATTTGAATGATTTCATAAAGAAAAAGAAACCTTGCCGAGAGAAGCACAATCACCGAAAGCACGCCGAAAGCCCCTGTCCGTGGATCCTTCATAATCTCAAGACGTTTTCCTAAATCGCGATACGAGAAAAACGCATCGCTCGCATCCATCCAGCCGTCAAGATGAAGACCGCCCGTTAGCGCCATCAGAAACACCCATGTAATGAACGCAATCGCTAGCGACGAAAAAGGCGTCCATTCGATGAGCCCGTAGAGAAGCGCTGCCGATAGCATACCTTGAAGCAGTCCAAGAATCGGAAACGTTTGAACCGAGCGCGTTAACGGCTCCCGCTCCATTGGAAGTTCGCGTCGCACCGGGATAACGGTGAAAAATTGCACATTAATAAGAAATCCTTGCCACAAACTCATTGGCGCACACGCTGAAACATGATGCTTTTCATAAGCTCCCAGTTCAAGTGTGGCTTCAGCTGGTTAGCGAGATGATCGTACGTTTTCTCTTTCATGCTCGCACGGTTGAGTTGCTTTTGTTGAGGTAATCCTTTCCTCGTTCGCAGACGATTCAGCCACTCGGTTCGCCATTCATCATTATGAAAAAGATGATGTAAATACGTACCAATCACGCGACCTCCTTCACCATAGTAGCCTTCAGGCCGACCCTCGATCTGGAGGAAAGGTTTGGCTGTATGAGCAAAACGTGTTTCCCCTAGATGAATTTCATAGCCTTCAATTGGCATTGCTAGGTTAGTAGCTGAATGAAGTGAACCGCTTGCTCGTACGGTTGTTTTTTCTATATGAAACGACGTTTGCGCGGGAATGAGCCCCATTCCTTCAACCGTTTTCCCAGGCTCCCCTGTATCTGCGCCATAAGGATCCATCAGCGTCTCCGTTAGCATTTGATAGCCACCGCATATGCCAACAACGCTTCCGCCACGTGCTATGTAGCTTTGTAACACGTCGTCAAAACCTCGATCCTTCAACCAATCCAAATCACGGATGGTACTTTTCGTTCCAGGAATAATGACCGCATCAGGATCGCCAACTTCATCCGAGTGCTGCACCCAGCGAACTGTGACGTCCTCATCGTTAAACGGCTCCATATCGCTATAGTTGGAAACAAACGGAAGCTGAAGCACGACGATTTCAAGCGCACCCTTTTTCTGTGTAAACCGATCGGTAAGCGAGAGAGAATCCTCCCCTTCCACATGATGCTCCACATAAGGAAGGACGCCGATCATTGGTAGACCGGTTCGCTCTTCAAGCCATGTGATGCCATCTTCGAAGAGCGCTGGATCGCCACGAAATTTGTTAATGATGATGCCTTTTACCCGCTTCCGCTCGTGAGCATCCAGGAGCTCAAGCGTGCCGACGATGCTTGCAAACACGCCGCCGCGATCGATATCCGCCACAAGAATGACAGGAACATCGGCCATTTCAGCCACCTTCATGTTCACGAGCTCGCGATCTTTTAAATTGACTTCAACCGGGCTGCCCGCTCCTTCCATTACAACCACATCATAGTTTTGCTGTAGGTGATCGAGCGCACGCTCAATGCTTTCTATGCCCATCTCGTAGTACGATTCTCGGTAATCTTTGCCCGAGAGCGTACGGTAAGAGGTTCCGAACTGAATCACTTCCGCATGCTGATCGGATCTTGGTTTTAGCAGGATCGGATTCATCCAAACGCTCGCTTCGGTTCTAGCGGCTTCTGCCTGCGCGCCCTGTGCCCGTCCGATCTCTTTTCCTTCCATTGTTACGTAAGAATTGTTCGACATGTTTTGTGATTTAAACGGAGCGACGGCATAGCCTTCGTTTGCGAGAAGACGGCAAAGGGCCGTCACGATCAAGCTTTTGCCAACGTCTGATGCTGTGCCTTGAATCATGACACCCTTCATGTGATTCCGTCTCCCTTCATAACCTGCGGCAGGCCCATTTCAATCAGATAAGCTTCGTCCGCTTGGCTAACAATCCACTGATGAATCTCGCCAAGCAATCGTGCATAAACGGAGACAAGTTCCCCTTCTAACGGTTCATGCCCAAGTTCATTGCTAACAATGACGAGGGCTTCTGAGCTTTCGTTAAGTTTTTCGATATCACGCTGAATTTTCTGTTTCGTCTGTTCCTGAAAAATGGCGTTTGACCAGTCTCCGTTTTGAAACAATTCATTAGATAGAAGCGTTGTTACGCAATCTAGCAAAACAACCGCCTTTGCCCCAAGTTGCGCGGTGTCGCTTCCTACATCCTTTGGGCATTCAACTGTTTGCCATGGAACGATGGCTTTTTCCCTATCCTGCTGGTGACGGCGAATTCGCGCTTCCATCTCTACGTCACTTGCCTGACCGCAGGCGATGTAATGAAGCGTACTGTTTTCTGTCCGGGCCGAAGCTGCTCGCTTTTCCGCAAAACGACTTTTCCCGCTCCTCACGCCTCCTGTTATAAAGATCAGCGTCGCCATGATGCTAGCACCTCCATGAGTCGGTCGTTTTCATCGGAAGTTCGAATCGCAAATCTGAGCCATCGCCCGTTAAGACCCGGAAAGTTCTCCGTATGCCTTGGGACGATGCCGTTTTTCATTAAGTAAAGTAGAAGCGGCGCTTGATCAATTTGTTCAGGATCTTTTAGCAAATAAAAATTCACGCTTGATCGTGAGTAGATATAGCGATGCTTTTCAAAAAAAGTCTGGAGTTTCTCCCGCTCCTCCTCGATAAACTTTCGCGTTAGCGTCATATACGCCTGTTCTTCGATACAAATCTCCCCCGCCATAAGCGCCAAAGCGTTAACGCTCCAGTGTGGCTTGAGCTTTTTAACTGTGCGAATCACTTCAGGATGCGCCATCATATAACCTAGACGTAAGCCTGGAATGGCGAACATTTTCGTTAACGAGCGCAGAATAATCAAGCGCTTATTTGTCAAGATCTCTACGGTATAACAGGGCTCTTTTTGTAAAAAGTCAGCGAAGGCTTCATCGATGATCAAATAGCAAGCTCTCTTATCCGCTTCAGCAATCAAGGTTCTGACTGTTTCAGCATCGTACGAAACACCAGTTGGGTTATTTGGCGTACAGAGAAAAATGGCGTCAAGGTGATTCATTATTTCAATAAGTGGATTTGGGTCAAGACGCCATCCCTCTTCAAGCATATGGTAAGTGATTTCGCATCCTGCACTACGGCACGCTTCTTCATATTCTGAAAAAGCCGGCTGCACGATGCAAACTCGTTTATGAAAAAGAAAACGGCCGACGAGCGTAATCAGCTCAGCACCACCGTTACCTACGAGAACGTGACTTTCTTCCGTATCGTGCATTGCTGCAAGCTTTTTCGTTAGCGATGAGGCGTGGGGATCAGGGTATGTTGTGATAAGGTTGAAAGCGTCAGGCCACTTTTCGATTAGCGCCTTTGGAGGACCGAATGGATTCAGGTTTGCGCTGAAATCGAGCGTCTCCTCGGGCTGCGCGATGCTTAGCGAATCGTATAAATAGTGCGGATTAGAGCCGTGTGATGGTAGCAATGAAAAGCCCTCCGATCCATAAGATAAGTAGAAAAAGAACGCTCGTGCGATTCATGATCGCAATCGCTTTTGGAATATGTATGCCGCTTAATTTGATGATGGGATCACCGATCAGCGCACGGTTTGAGACGATGCCTTTATATGTGTTTATCCCGCCAAGCTGCACGCCGAGAAGCGCTGCCGTTGCCGCTTCTCCCCAGCCGCTGTTTGGACTCGGATGCTGTTTTGCATCGCGAAATAGAACGTGCCAGGCGCGGCTTCTTGCGGTATGCTCAGGCTTTTTGGAAAGCATCATGCAGCAGCCTGTAATGCGACTTGGAATCCAGTTCACAGCGTCATCAAGCTTCGCAGAGGCGTAGCCAAATGCTTCATATTTTTCGTTTCGATAGCCAACCATTGAATCACATGTGTTAATCGCTCGGTAGGCCATCGCCCCAACGCTACCGCCGATAAGTGCCCAGAATAGCGGTGCCGTAATGCCGTCACTAGTGTTCTCAGCAACCGTTTCAACAGTGCCTCGTACGATTTCACTTTCATCGAGATGATCTGTATCACGTCCAACGATCCAGGAAAGCTTGCGTCGCGCTTCTGGCATATCGCCTTGCTGAAGGGGCTTATATACGTCCAGTGCCGCCTCTCGCAAGCTTTTCTGTGAGATTGTTGTTGCGATGAGAATGCCTTCAAAGAAAATCCCCACAAGCGGGTGAAGGTTGTAGGCAAGAAAAACGGTTAACCCGGTTAGTGTGATCACAACAACAAGAACAGTGAGCATCATGAGGGCACCTTTTTGTTTGCGGTTCGCACCATAGTTCCAGCGTTTGTCGAGAAAGCTGATAAGTGAGCCAAACCACTTCACTGGATGCGGCCATTTTGGTGGATCGCCAATCAATAGATCTAGAAAAAAAGCGAGGCTGATCGCAAGAAGGTGATGCATGATCATAGCGAGAGCCTCGTACGGTACTTTTCAAGTGCCTCTGTCATACAGTTGTAAACGCCGAGGCTAATCAATTTTCCGAGCGTTGTAATCGTGCCCGCGTATGCCTGATGCTGTCCACGCTGTGTCGCGGCGATCAGAATGCTGTCTGTAGAAGTACCTGTTGCTATGGTGCCTGTCACCGAGTCTTTTACTTGCTGGTCGTGCATGACCTTAACCTTTGCTTCCGTTGCGGTCATGATGCTTTGGATGAACGCTTCATCTGTGAGCGTTCCGTTCACGAAAATCCACGTGTTGATCGTTCCAGGGAGCGGCTCGTATACGTGCTCTGCGCTTTTCGAGGCATCAACGGCGTTTCCAACGCCTGCCGTTACAACGACAAATACCGAAACGCCTTCATCTTCTACTAAGCGGTAAGAGACATCCTCTAATCGAACGGCCGTCATCATGCCAACTGTTTCTGTCGGATCGATGCCGTGCTCCTCTAAAAACGTCGCCATTTCTTCTTTATGATCTGAGCAACTGTAGCTTTTAGGGACGTGTCGGTTGACGAACGTGCGATACCAGCCAGTTCCAGATCCTACGACACCCGAAGACATCGTGCGAAGCGGAAATGGTGTGGTAAGCGTGATCATGTTTTCTGACCGCTCAAGGTAGCGCTCATCAATAGTGAGATCGCTTTGATCCTCTGCCTGTTTTTCTGGCAATAACAGCATTTGTGGCTTTGGCACGGTCGGATGAGGATGCTTTTCAATTTTTGTGCGATAAACCGATTGAATGCGCTGTTCGTTTAGGACGTCATTTGGCTTGTTGTGCATGTTGATTTTCCCATTTTCAAGAAGAAGCAGGCGGTCACAGTACAGACCTGCCAGATTCAAGTCGTGAAAAATCGAAATCACCGTTAGCCCCTGTTCGCGCGTCCATTTTTTTAAGAGATCGAGCAGTTCTTTTTGATAAGAAAGGTCGAGGTGGTTCGTTGGCTCATCTAACAAGAGAATCTCAGGTTCCTGCGCGAGCGCCTGTGCGAGAAAGACGCGCTGACGCTCACCGCCTGAGAGTTCATTCACGTAGTTATCCGCGAAGGCGGCGATTCCCGTTTGCTCCATTGTACGCTGTACAACCGCCTCGTCATGCTCGCTCCACATTTGAAACCATCCCGTTTGATGGGCATAGCGACCTAGCGAAACGGTTTCTTTAACGGTATAAGGAAAAGCCTGATCCGCATGCTGTGGAAGAACCGCGAGCACGCGCGCCAGCTGTTTCGCTGAGTAGCTTGAGAGCGGCTTATCTTTGAGCATGATTGAGCCTGACTTTGCCTTCAGGATGCCGCTAACCATTTTAAAAATAGTCGTTTTGCCGCTTCCGTTTGGTCCAACGATGCCGAGAAGCTCGCCTTGATTCACATCAAACGTGATGTCATCAAGCACGTCGTGACCGGGGTATCCTCCTGTAACAGAATGTACGCTTAGCATGCTTATCCTCTTCTTTCCTTACGTCTTCTTATTAAAATAATGGCAAATACCGGGGCACCGATAAGCGAAGTGATGACGCCAATCGGCAGCTCAGTTGGTGAAATGATCGTTCTTGAAATTAAATCAGCGATGATTAGAAAAGCAGCTCCAAGTAAAATGGAGAGTGGCAGTAAATGCCTGTGATCCGGACCCCATAGGAGGCGCGTTAAATGCGGAATCACAAGGCCAACGAAGCCAATCGTTCCTGAAACCGCAACAGCTGCCCCTGTTAAAATCGAGCCGCCGATGAGAATCCAAAGCTTTCGTTTCGCGACGTTCACGCCGATATGCTGAGCGCGTTCTTCACCAAACGACATTGCGTTCAGCTCCTTGCTGCTAAAGAGCAGGATCCCTGATCCAATGATGAAAAAGGGAAGAATGATCCCGATGTATTCCCATCCGCGCATCGACACGCTTCCAAGAAGCCAGCCGATAATTTGACGAAGCTCCTCTCCAGTTAAAGCGATCATAAGTGACAGAAGTGAGCCAAGAAATGAACTAAACACAATTCCGGTGAGGATGATCGTCTCCACGCGCATCGATCGCTCAATTTGTCGTGCAAAGAAAAGCACGAGGAAAATGGTAAGAATCGATGCGGCAATGCTCATAACTGGTAAGGTGAACATGCCGACAAATGGCAATGATAGGTTGAAAAAGAGTACGAGAACGGCCCCAACAGATGCTCCGGACGACACGCCGAGCACATACGGATCCGCTAATGGATTGCGTAAAAGACCTTGAAAGGCGGCCCCTGCTATCGCAAGAGACGCCCCCACAATACCTGCCAAAATGACGCGCGGCAGGCGAATATCCATCACAATTGTTGTAAACATCGGATCGGTTGTGCCTATGAATGGAAGGTGCAAAACTTCGCTTCCGATTAATTTCAGAATGGTAAGCACTGGAACTGAAACAGTACCGATTGAAATGCCAAGGAGCATGGCACCAATTAAGAGTGCTAACGCAATCGGATAGGCAATAAAACGTTTATTCAGCAAAAACATCCGGGTAAACCGCTTTTGCAAGTTCCTCTACTCCTTCAGTAAGACGAGGGCCAGAGCGTGTAACAAGGTCAGAATGCACATCGACAACCTGTTCATCTTTGACAGCTGTCACGTCTTGCCAGCCTTCGCGGCTTAACACCTGTTCAACTGGCTTCTCTGTATAGTAGCCGTATGTTGTGATGATCACGTCAGGATTCGCTTCAATAATCGCTTCCTGATCCACCTGGTTCCAGCCATCCTGGTCATGCGTCACGTTTTTCGCGTGAATCATTGCTAGCATGTCATCCATGAACGTATTCTTCCCTGGAGAGTAAATTTCGGGTGCAGGGGATACTTCGACGAAGACATTTTTCTGATCTTCTTCACTAATGCTTTCTGCTTTTGCTTGAATGTCTTCAAGATCTTGCTTCATCTCATCGATCGTTGTTTCCGCTTCTTCCGTTTCGCCCGTTGCTTGTCCGATCATTTCGATGGAATCGTACACTTCATCGAAGCTTTTCGCATCGTTCACAACGAGTACGGTAATGCCAGCATCACGAAGCTGCTGTAGCCCTGCTTCTGAGTTATGTGCGCTTGAGCCGTGTGCAAGTACGAGATCAGGCTTTAGAGAAATGATTTTCTCCACGTTAAATTCCATGCCGCCGATTTTTTCGATATCAGCTGTTTCTTCTGGATAGTTGGCGAAGTCAGAAACGCCAACGACTTCTTCCCCTGCTCCTAGGTCGAAAAGGATCTCAGTGTTACTCGGGATCAGGGAGACAATTTTTTCAGGGTCTTTTTCGATCGTAACTTCCTGGTCTAACGCATCCGTTATCGTTACTGGGAAAGCGCTATCTTCTGACTGTTCCGCTTGCTCTGTATTCGCATTTCCTTCATTTGTCGCGCTGTTCTCTTCACTCGCTCCGCAACCTGCGATAATTCCTGTAACGAGAAAAAGTAAAACGAGTAGTGAATAAAGCTTTTTCATGTGTGTTTCTCCTCCTGTTTTCTGATGTCTCTAAACTAAAAAATCTCCACGCACGAGGGCATGGAGATGGTCGAATGGAAGTAACGGTGTGCCAAAGTCTACACCTGAATCCGTTCGCACATCCCTATCCTCGTAGGCTGTTCGTGCTAGATTCAGGCAGGTCTCCTGGCTCATGGTTATCGCATGCTGCTCCTTCCCATTCGCTGTTTCGAACAGTGGATTCTGCAGCAGGCGACCATTTACAGTGGCGGGACCGCGCTGGAATTGCACCAGCTTCCCTATTAAGTCTTCATTGAAAAGACACCTGAATCGATCACTATGTAATTGGTAACAGGTTTATTATACATGATTGCGAGAGTGGGGGGAACAGTTGTGTTTTGAGGGGGTCAGACCCCTCTCTGACCCGTTCGCTATCATTCAACAACGATCCCCCTTATTCATTAAGGCTTCGAAGAAATTCTCAGGCTTATAAAAGCAACAAAAGCGTCCCTCACTGAAGGACACTTTTGTTGCTTTTGTCTTTTGGCGGGGTCAGGCATGACCATGACCCCGCCGCTTCCACCGCTCACCCTCACACATTCTCTTGCTTCAGCGTATCAACAATATTATTCTTCTCTAATTTCTTAATGGAGTAGAACATCGCCGAACCTACGATGATGAAGATGGCAATGATCACAAAGAGAAGACTCATCCACGGCAATGTGAACCCGTAGACAAACGTACTTCTAAATGACAAATACATCAGGAACATGATCGCAATGCTGATTGGAATCCCGTAGAGGATTGCTTTCATGCCATAGAAGATGCTTTCGTAGTTCATCATTTTATTGAACCCTTTTGGGGTCATCCCGACGGACTTTAGCATAGCGAATTCTCGCTTACGAAGAGAAATGCTTGTCGAAATGGTATTGAAAATATTTGCGATTGAGATTAGGGAAATTAACGAAATAAATCCGTACGTGAAGACCGACATGAGCAGAATCATTTGCTTGTCGCGCTGTCTACTTTGGACAACATTATAGACATTCAGATTCGTTCCTTTCTCATCTTCAATCGCTTCTTGCGTCTCCATCGGATCTGAACTGTTCATATACAGATAAGCTTGCACGTCTTCTTGGACGTCTTTATCGATCAACTGATTCATGGTTTCCTTAGAAACAATGACGTCAATTCCACCAATACCAGCTGTATGCACTCCCATTGGCACCTCATCCGTTAACGCACTGACCTCGACTTTGTTCATGAGCGTTTCTTCTTCTGTTTCATAGTTCATCTTATAAAGGTCGATGCTTTCTCCAATTTGGGTCTTAATAGACTTGGTTTCTTTAAATTGACCTGTCTCTTGATCCATATAAGAGATGTTCTCAATGACAATGCCAGTTGGATTGTCCGAACCCTTGAGCTTCTCTGCATCAACGCCCACTTTTTTTGCATAGTCCTGAAAACTTTGCTCATCCAATCCATGAATTACCGTGTAGTATGGATATTTGCCATCTTTGAGAATGCTCTCATCCTGCTGAACATTTTCTTCTAACGCTTGCGGGATCGCATCCCGAGCCACATAGGTGTTAACGTTCAGCTCCTTCACGATACTAGACTTCGTTACATTCTTAAGCCTTGTATAAGGCTCAAGGTCCCCTTCATCCGCACCGCTTCCCCATACTTGAATATCAAAATTGATATTTTGCTGGGATAGTTCAAGAGATTTTTCTAAATTAGACGTAAAGTAGGAAACAGATAGAAACAGGATAATGCTAATCACAAGTGAAAAAACGGTCACCTGATACCTTCTTTTATTCCGCTTTAAATTCTTCAAGCCGATCTCCGCTTCGATCCCAAATAATTTTCGAATCAGTTTGGAAGTCTTCACTGTTTTGCCAGATAGCTTGATATCCTGCGTTTGTCGGATAGCATCAATGGCTGAGACCTTCGATGCTTTACGTGCTGGCATATAGGATGAAATAAAAATTGTGATGATTGAAATCCCACAGGCAACGAGAATACTGAGAGGCGTTACGACGACTTGGAGCTTTTCTGTACCCCCAAGCGCCCCTTCAATAAAGGAATTAATGAACATGAAAGTAGCCGCTATTCCAGCAAATCCAGCAAGAATTCCGATCGGGATACTGATCAGGCCAATAATCGCTCCTTCAAAAAAGACCGATGTTTGCTTCTGTCGTTTCGTCGCTCCAACGCTCGCCAGCATGCCTAAATGTCTCGAACGTTCGGAAACACTAATCGCAAATGCATTGTAAATCAATGCAACGGAACCGATAATGATAACGCTCATAATAATTCCGGTTAACAGTAGCAATGTTGTTAACAGGTTATCGTTATCGGTCACGCCATAGTAGCGAAGCAGTTCATCGTTAAACGAGACGTTTTCAATATTGTTTTGTTTCGCCAGCGTTTCTGCATGCTCATAAAGAGATCGTTTCACTTTGTCCAACACGACGACGGCATCAACGGTGTCCTTGCTATTCATAAGGCTTTGATCGACATAGCTAATCGCCGTATAACCGGGCGCCCACGCGGGTTCCCATGTGGGACGTTTGATTGTTCCTACAATCGTATACGTTCTCGTGTTCTCATTTTCTAATGACTCACTTATACCTTCTACATCCGTTTGGAGGGGATCGTTTTGAGAAAAAGGACGTTCAACACCTTTCATCTGGCGTTCGCCAACGTTCAGTGTGAGTTGATCGCCAATCCCGTGTTTCACCTTTGCATTCCCCGCAACTTCTTCAGACAACACAATCTCATTGTCTTCCTGCGGCAAGCGTCCCTCGCTTATTTCAATTGGGAAGTTTTTGAATCCCTGCGCATTGTATTCTTTAATAAACAAATAAGGTTTACTTTCATTTTTCGCTTCATCTAATTTGGCATAACCAACATCGTTTGCGAGAACCAGAGTCTTGGTTGATTCGTTGCTTTCGATCGCTTCGATTTGATCGGAATCGACGTTCTCATATTGAACATGCCACTCTCCATCCGTGGCGATCGATTGTCGTTGCAAGAGATCCATGAACGAGACACCAAGCGTCGCGACAGCCATGACCATCGCTACGGAGATAATGACACCAATGATGGTAACCAGCGTCCGTCTTTTATTCTCCTTCAAATGCCTCACGGTCAGTTTGTTTACGATGTTCATGGACGGATCACCTCGTCTTTGGCAATCCTCCCGTCTTCAATCGAAATGACGCGATCCGCTTGTAAAGCAATGCGTTCATCATGCGTAATGACAATCAGCGTTTGGTTGTAATTTTTATTAAACATTTTCAGCAGTTCCATAATTTCACTGCTGTTTTGACTATCCAAATTTCCGGTAGGTTCATCGGCGAGCATAATGGAAGGATTACTAATGAGTGCCCTTCCAATTGACACACGCTGTTGCTGTCCTCCTGATAACTGATTCGGCAAATGCCCAAGTCGATTTTGTAAGCCCAATGTGCCGACGATATTCTCAAGCTGTTTTTGATCGACTTTATGTTCATCCAATAGCATCGGAAGAGTGATATTCTCTTCCACAGTTAAGATCGGAATCAAATTATAGAATTGATAAATCAACCCGATTTGCCTTCTTCTAAAGATAGCAAGCTGCGTTTCATCAAGTTGATAGATGTTTGTATTATCGACGAGAACGTTGCCGCTTGTCGGTCGATCCACGCCTCCGAGTAGGTGAAGCAAGGTTGATTTTCCCGAACCAGATGGGCCGATAATGACGACAAATTCTCCCTTTTTAACTGAAAACGAGACGTTATCAAGTGCCTTCACGGCCGTTTCCCCTTTGCCATACACTTTAGACAGATTTTCTATTTGTAAAATATCCATTGCAGATTCCCCCATAAATTTAATGTACCTTCAGTTTATCTGCCTAAAATGACGTTAAAGTGACTCTTAGGTGACAGTTTAGTCACCTGGCCTTTCTAAACAACTTGCTTATAAAATTTAATAGTAAATTCGGTCCCCGTACCCTGTTCACTCGTTACTTCAATATCCCCATTCTGGCTGGTGATAATGCTGTACGCCATCGCAAGGCCGATAACAACGCTATCGTCTCCCGCATTTTTACCCCTATAAAATCGTTTAAAAATATAAGGCAGATCTTCTTTCGGAATGCCATTTCCATTGTCTGAAATGATGATTTCGGTATACAACGGATTCTCGGAATACGAGAGTGAAATCGTTCCACCCTCACCGGTATGCTCCACGCAGTTTTTTAATATATTTAAAAGCGCCTCCGAAGTCCAATTAACATCTCCGACAAAAGTGGCAGAGTCGTCACCCGATATGCTTAAGTTTTGTTGTTTAATATCGACTGGAATGAGAATGGATTCTACTGCTTTTTGGATCACCTGCCGAGGGGAAATGCTCTCTTTTTTAAAGGTAATCGTTCCAGCATCTATTTTCGATAATTTCAATAAAGAAGAAACTAGCCATTCGATCCTTTCTAATTGAACGCGAATGTTCGTCGTGAATTCAACGCGTTTCTCCTCATCTAAATTCGGATCACTCACTAAATCCACCATCACCAGCATCGAAGTTAGCGGAGTTTTGAGCTGGTGGGAGATATCCGAAATCGCGTTGGTTAATTTCACTTTGTCTTCTTGTAAAAGGGAACGGTGCTCTGAAAGCATCATCGTAACTTTATAAATATCATTTTTTAAAATACTGAGCTCACCCTCATGATTATTTCTCACATCTAACGTATAATCCCCACTACTAATCTGTCTTAAATAACCAGAAAGCCGCTCGATTTCACGGTACCGCCATCTTGTAAAAAACACAAAACAACTAACGAGCGCGATCGAGGTAAGCAGTGTTAAGAGTGCCGCTTGGTAAGAAAGCACGAACACAGCGAGTCCCGTTGCAACAAGAATGATTCCCCCAATAACGAGAAAAAGAAAGTGTATTTCACGATTACGCAACAACCTACTCACCCACCTTATAACCAAATCCGCGCACGGTTTTGATGATTTTCGGGCTTTGTGCATTGTCCTCTAGCTTTTCTCGTAGACGTTTGATGTACACCGTTAACGTATTATCGTTGACGAAATCACCAGCCACATCCCAGATTCGTTCCAGTAGCTGATTTCTCGTTAAAACCTGTCCAACATGATTGGCAAAAATCAGAAAGAGCCTATACTCGAGTGCCGTTAGAAGAACTTCCTCTCCTTTTTTATAAACCTTGCCTTCTAGCGTATTGATTCGGATATCTTCAATCGTGATGATGCTAGTGGATTTTGGCTGTGGTTGCTTATTGTAACGACGCAAAACCGATTTAATTCTTGAAAGTAATTCACGAATGCGAAACGGCTTTGTGATATAATCATCCGCGCCCATATCAAGACCCATTACTACATTTACTTCATCATCAAATGCCGTAAGAAAAATAACTGGTTTATCACTCTGTTTCTTCACTAATTCACAAAGATTATACCCACTACCATCTGGTAAGGATAAATCAATTAAACATAAATCGATCTCATGCAACTGTTTCATAAGTACTTCCCTGGCCGATTCAGCATTATAGCAGACAATGGTCTCATATCCATCGTTTTGCAAGGAATAGTCAAGCCCCATTGCAATCGTCTTATCATCTTCCACCATTAATAGTTTCATTTGGAGCACCCTCATTTTGTGTTCTTTTTGGGGGTCTGGTTCGAACCTGACCCCCTCCTTCCTCTATTCCCTCTCAAACCCTTTAATGATAAGGCTTTTAAGGAGCTACTTACATTAATTTAAATATCAAAAGTGTCCCTAGATGAGGAACACTTTTCACTGTTTTGTCTTTTGGTGGGGTCAGGCTCGAGCCTGACCCCTTTCAACTATTTCCTCTTTTTCAAGTGTACAATATTTACATACTATCATATAGATCATGTCCCAAAGATTGTAAAGTTTGCTTATGTACTTATTGCTATGATGCCTTGCACGGCTGATATCATTTAGTAAAAGAAACTTGTCCGCTTTTTCACGTGTGGTGGGTCAGAGTGGAATCACATCCTTAACCCCGCCAATTTGTTACTACCTTCTCTTCGTTAACATATACAAAAACCACACCGCATGGTTTTGCTCATCCGCTGCTGCTCTTTTGAACGTTTCTTTTATATACAGGTCCTGCGTTTGTTCAGCGATATCAAGATAGAAGTCGACTGTGTTTTGCTCATCGTTAAAGGCAAGATCGAGACCTAATCTATAATCAGTTGCACATTCCTCAACGATCTGGGGCTCATGCTGTCGGCCAGTTATTTGCGTATAGATTTGTTGAAAGGCTCTGAAATGCTTCTTTTCATCCTGTCGAATTTCTTTAATGCGGTTCCTTTCCGCTTCATTTGGCGCTAGTCTCGCTAGCTTCTTATAGCATTGAATGGCGGTGTATTGACCGTTGATGGCAGTCGCTATATCATCTGCAAGTGTTCGGTAGAGATAAGACATGAGCTCGCTCCTTTATTGGGGTGTTTGAATAAGATAGTGTATTTTAGAGGGGTCAGACACGTGCCTGACCCCTCTAAAATATGACCCCTCTAAAATACAAAAAACCGTAGATTGTCCGTCACAGACGGACAATCTACGGTTTTTTAATTACTTTCATTCCTTCTTTTTATTCTTCCTTCGCTTCTTCTACCATTTTCTTCAGGTCATCAATTGTTTGTCCTTCAAAAGCCTCGCCGTTCACGAAGAGTGCTGGTGTACCAGTAACATCAAGGTCACGGGCTTTCGATAAGTCGTAGTCGATCGCCGCTTCTCCTTCGCCATCTTTAAAAGCTGCAAGAACCTGTTCAGCTTTTTCTTCATCAGTCACTTCTTTTAGCGTGTCGACAAGGTAATCTTCTGTGTAGATGTCCTGCTTTTCCGTGCCTTCTGTTTGCTTTTCATACATTAATGAATGGAAATCCCAGAACACGTCATTCCCAAGCTCCTGGTACACCACTTCAGCAAATTCAGCTGATCGATCAGAATCAACATTAATAAATGGATAGTTGATAAAAGAGAATTTGATTTCCCCTGTTTGAATTAACTCTTGATCAATTTGCGGGAAAAAGGACTGTTCGAATGCTTTACAGTAAGGACATTTGTAATCTCCAAATTCAATTACTTCTACCTGCGCATTTTCATCCCCGAGAAATGGTTGCTCCATCGCTTCTTCCTCTGAACCATCGGAACTCGAGCCGCTTGAGACGACGATCACGATTACGATAACTGCAGCGATTGCTGCCACTAGCCAGTAGATCCAAGTATTCGTTTTTTTCTGCGCGTTAGCTTTTGCTTGCTTGTTCGGTTGCTTTTTCTTATTCTTATTTGCCATCATTCTTCCTCCTATGATTGTTTCGAAAAGAATTTGTAATCAGCGGAAATCGTTCCGCCTCCGCCAATCAATACAGCGACTGACATACCGAGAAGGGCAAGATCCAATTCGTAGCCTCCGATAAATCCTGTTGTTAGTTTAACCGTAAAAATCGCTCCTAGCATGACGATAATGAAAAGAAAAGAAACAATGCGTGTGCCTAGTCCTACGATCATAAGAAGACCTCCGACTAGTTCAATCGTTGCAACGACATACGCTAAACCACCCAAAATGCCAATGCTCTCGAAAAAGCCAGCAGTATTCCCAATCCCTCCAGCAAATTTATCAAGACCGTGAACCGTAAAAATGAGACCGAGTACGATTCGTAATACGACAAGAGCAACGTTTTGTGATAAATTCATAAATTAACTCCCTCCTAATTTTGACACTACATGTCGTAGTGTTCGTTTTCGAAAAAGAACTAGGGTGTAGCCACCATAAACATGATGGATAACCCTAACACAATATAAAGTGAGTAAAGGACTGTACCAACAGGCAACGTTACATGCACTTCTTTTTCTGGCGCAAGAATATGTTGTATGCGATCGTTCACAGACGTTTCCGCGAAAGATACGGCAAACGCATGACGCTGTCGGTGATCGCTTTTTAATAGTTTTAATAACGCGCTACTAAGATCCAGCATATTTGCTTCTTTCATCGCAAACCGATCCGCGGCAATTTCGCGTAGCGTGTGATAGTGATTCGATACCCATTTCAGAATCGGCACGTACCAAAGCGCGTGAACGAGAAGGGTGATGATAAATTTTTTCAATGGATCACGATGCTGCTGATGAAAAGTTTCGTGATAAATCACGGCGCGCAGCTCTTCTTTGCTCAACATGCTAACTAGTTCAGTCGACAGAACGATTTTGGGTCTAATCATTCCATAAGTAAGAGCGATAGGCTCATCGCTTCTAATTACCTCGAGTGCCTGCTTTCCTAAATCGAAATTCTGAATGATTTCCTGTGTGACAGTGTCTTCACGAAGAAGCGACAGCCGTTTCGAAAAGGTGACATATCGATAAATTTGCTTCACGACCATCATCACGATCAATAAAAATGTTGAGAGAATCAGAGCTTCTAATAGCATGTTCATAGATGATAGTCCGATCGCACGAAGCATATTATGGCAGGCTTCAAGTACGCTTAACATAAGCGTCCAGTTCGAGTATAAATGCAGACTGTATAGTGACATTTGAACAATCATCGTGGCTACAAGAAAAAAAGACAGCATAAACAAAAATCGCGGCTGTTTTATTCTCATCTTACTTCTCCTTTAGCTGCTTGATTTTTTGCTCAAGCTTTTCGATCAAAACTGGATCCGCTTCATCGAGCGCATCAAGCATATGATTCACAGCAAGCGGACCAAATTCATCCATTAGATCCTGTGTTAATTCCTTCGATTGCGTTTGTAAAAAATCTTCTTTCGATAGAAGCGGCTTAAACATTGATGTGCGCTTTTCAACTCGTTTTACTAGGATTCCTTTATCCACGAGACGATTCATCACCGTCATAACCGTGTTAAAGTTCGTACTTTTCTCTTGATCGAGCTTCTGCTTCACATCTTTGATCGTCATTTCTGGACCTTCGAAGAGGATGTCCATAACCTTCGCTTCAAGAGAGCCGAAAAAGCGGTTTAACCCTGTTTCATTCGTTTTAAACTGATGAATTTTCATCGCTTCCACCTCACACTACACAGTGTAGTCCAAAAGTGTGGTAGGGTCAAGAAGCAAAAGAGAGGATATCTCCGACTGTGTTGGAGTGTCTTTGGTGCGGAGACAGTTGTACTTGAAGGGGGGCAGGCTCGCGCCTGACCCCCTTTTAAAAACCCCCTTCATCCATTTTTCTCCTTAGCCCTCTCTTCTCCTCTCCTTCTTTCATAAGCTAGTAGCAACTCTATATGTGAACAAGCAAGAAGGGAGATTTATTTATGATAGAACCACATGGCGGTCAGCTAATAAACCGCATTCCATGTGAAGAGGATCGCCTGGCGCTTCTCGAGAAGGCCACAATGTTGCCGGTCGTCACCTTAACACCATGGAATTTATCTGATTTATATATGATTGCAATAGGTGCTTTTAGTCCGTTAACGGGCTTTATGAATCAAACAAATTATACGCACGTTTTAAATAAAATGAGACTCGCAAATGGGACAATCTGGAGCTTGCCTATTACACTTTCTGTTTCCGAAGAAACGCGTGACAAGATTTTTTCTAGTCCTACTGTTTGCCTGAAGGGTGAAGACGGGGAGATCTATGGACTAATGGAAGTAGAAGATATTTATGAAGCAGACAAAACAGAAGAAGCTCGACTCGTCTATGGAACGATCGACGCTGAGCATCCAGGCGTTCAAAAAACGTACGAGCAGGAAGCGTTTAACCTCGGTGGCCCAATCACGCTCCTTCAGCACCCAACAGCTCTTCAAGACCATTTTCAAACGCCGGCAGAATTAAGAGAGACATTCCAACAACGCGGCTGGAAAACAATCGTTGGCTTTCAAACGCGCAATCCGATTCATCGCGCACATGAATACCTTCAAAAGACGGCACTTGAAACCGTTGATGGCCTTCTCATCCATCCACTCGTTGGCGAAACGAAGAAAGATGACATTCCAGCGGATATTCGGATGAAAAGCTACAGCGCTCTTTTAGAAAACTATTATCCGTCTGATCGCGTCATTCTCTCCGTATTCCCAGCCGCGATGAGGTATGCTGGCCCGCGCGAGGCGATTTTTCATAGTCTCGTTCGGAAGAACTTTGGCTGCACACATTTTATTGTTGGCCGTGACCACGCAGGTGTTGGCGATTATTACGATACGTTCGCGGCACAGAACATTTTTCACCAATTTTCGAAAGACGAAATCGGCATTGAGATTATGGCCTTCGAGCACGCGTTTTATTGTATCAAGTGTTCGAGCATGGCTACGGCCAAAACGTGCCCGCACAATGGCGAATTTCACATTCATCTAAGCGGCACAAAGGTCCGAGAAATGCTGAAGAATGGCCAAAGACCTCCGAAAGAGTTTTCTCGCCCTGAAGTAATTGAGATTCTATTGGATGAGGTGCAGCACGATTATGAAGACGTATGATGCCGCGTGCGCTGAATGATGGCATTCTATTTCGTATTGATCACGATGATCATCATGCTTTACTGTCTTTTCTTTGAAAAAGGACGACCTGAGGTCATTCTAGCCTCGGTTCTCGTCTTATTTCTATTCACTGGCATTATTACGCCTGAGGAAGCAACGGCCGGATTCTCGAATGAAGGGATGCTTACGATTGCCCTTCTTTTCATCGTAGCTGGAAGCATTCAGCGGAGTGGCATTGTGGATCGCCTCTTTCAACGTCTCCTAAAAAGCTCGCATTCACCAAAGAAACGCCTGACTACATTGCTATTTCCGATATCGTTCATTTCAGCATTTGTGAACAATACGCCGATCGTGATCGCTTCTACCCCAATGGTGAAAAAATGGTGTGATGAAAACGGGGTGTCTCCTTCGAAGTTTCTTATTCCGCTTTCCTACGCTACGATTCTTGGCGGCACCATTACGTTAATTGGTACTTCGACAAATCTTGTCGTTCATGGACTGCTACTCGAAAACGGCTATGCTGGTTTTTCTTTTTTTCAGCTTAGTGCGATTGGAATTCCGATCACGCTATTCGGTCTCGCGTATTTGATCTTCTTTAGTAACAACCTGCTTCCAGATCGACGTTCTGCATTCTTCACTGAACCTGAATTGCTCAAAAAATACACCGGTGAAGTGCTTGTTACAGAACAATTCCCCTATATTAATTGCACTGTAAAAGAAGCGCAGCTAAGGAGCTTGAAAGGGTTATTTCTCGTCAGTATTATGCGTCACGAACGAGCGATCGCGCCTGTATCAGGCGAGACGGTTCTGAAGGAAGGGGACCGCCTTGTTTTTAGTGGTGACATCTCAACCATCGCTGAGATACAGCGGATGAAGGGACTACAGCTACAGGGAAGCTCCGGATCTTATTTTCCAGAGAATCACCAGCTCATTGAAGGGATTGTCACACCTCATTCGTCACACCTTTTCAAAAAGATAAAGGACACCAATTTTAGACACCAGCATCAAGCAGCCGTAATCGCTGTTCATCGCCAAAATCAGCGCCTGAAATCGAAAATTGGTGATATTGTCTTAAAACCAGGTGACGTTCTCTTAATGATCGCGGGAGAGCAGTTTCATAAGCAAAAGGATTTCTACGACATTACCCCAATCGATCATAAGCTCGTTACGCAGCGTCAAATCAGATTAGGCTGGCTTTCGATTGGGTGGCTTGGTGTCATGATTATTCTCGTTACGATGGGCGTTCTCTCCATGCTCACTGCTATGGCTGTGACGACGCTGCTTCTCTTTTTAACAAAGGTTGTGACGCCAGGCGAAGCGCGTGATTTGATTCAATGGCATGTTCTCCTTATGATCGCTTGTTCGTTTGGTATTGGTACAGCGCTTCTGAATTCAGGTGTAGCCGCTTCGATGGCAGGTCTCCTTATCCAATTAACGGCGCCGCTCGGGCTTCTTGCAACGTTGCTTAGCATTTATGTGTTAACGAACATCTTCACTGAAATGATGACAAATAGCGCTGCCGCTGTCTTTATGTTTCCCATTGCCATCGAGGTTGCCCATACGCTTGAGATTGACCTCCTCCCCATTGCGATGATTGTCGCAATTGCAGCCTCCGCAAGTTTTATGACCCCGATTGGCTATCAAACGAATTTGATCGTCTATGGCGCCGGAGGCTATCGCTTTCACGACTTTTTGAAAATTGGTTTCCCGTTAACGCTGATCGTCATGATGACGACGCTATTGATCGTTCGGTTTATTGTGATGATTTAATGAAAGGAGGACGAATAAATGAAAGAAAAACATGTCACCTGGCATGAAGGAAAAGTGACGAAACAGGACCGTGAAAAAATGAATATGCACAAAGGAGCTGTCCTCTGGTTCACAGGACTTTCCGGGTCAGGAAAATCAACGATTTCGGTTGAGCTTGAGAATGCCTTACATGCATCAGGAGTGCATACTTACAGGCTAGATGGTGATAACGTTCGACACGGGTTGAACGCAGACCTTAGCTTTTCAGATGCAGATCGGATTGAAAATATGCGAAGAATCGGTGAAGTCTCTCGTCTTTTTGTTGATGCTGGCCTTATGACGCTTGCTGCGTTCATCTCCCCTTTTCAGCAAGAGCGAGATAAGATTCGAGGACTTTTCAGCGACAAAGAATTTATTGAAATCTATGTGAAAGCCAGTGTGGAAACGTGTGAGAACCGTGACCCTAAAGGCCTTTACGCCAAAGTGCGAAAAGGTGAGATCCGTCAGTTCACAGGAATTGATGCGCCTTATGAAGCTCCGGTTTCGCCAGAGCTTACAATCGATACGGAAAAGGAAACGATTGAAGAAGCTGTTCAAACGATCAAATCATTTTTGGTAAAAAACGGGTACTTAAATGTGTAAACAGGCGGGCCCCCTGTCCACTCCTCTTACCATTCTTCTTCATAGGATAGTAAAGCAAGTCCACCACCACGTTTGCTTATTAAAGGAGGTTTACACGTTTGACTGACACAAAGCTACCACGCTTTTTATTAAATTCGATTCCGAAAAGCGGGACGCATCTTTTAAAACAACTACTGCTCGGTGTACCAGGTATGCAAAATGATCCGTTCATTGGTATGTACGGACATTTTCATTACCAAACGGAAGAAAAATTGGCCACTGCAAGAGCATTTCCTAACCACAGCTTCTTAAATGGACATTTCCATTATTCCAAAGAGTGGGAGACATTTTTTGAAGATTTAAAGTTAAAACAAATTTTTGTACTGAGAGATCCACGTGACGTGCTCATTTCATACGCACATTTTATTCCAAAGGTGCCAGCTCACCATCTCTATGAAACGTTTATGCAGGAAGGATTTACGCACAACGATCGGATTCAATTTCTAATCGAAGGGGGCGTTCCGATCACGCCTTTTGTTGCTGTGCAACCTCATTTTGCTGAGTGGTACCAAAGTTTTAGTGAGTGGATGGGGCGTCCAAACGTTCACTCTGTTCGATTTGAAGACCTGATGTCTTCAGAAGAGAAAAGAAGAAAAGCCACTGGTGAAATCATTGATTTTCTTTGGGGTGACATAGCGCATAGCTACAATCGTGAAGAACTGATCACAAAAATGACGGCAAACATCAAACCACAAGAATCCGTTACGTTCCGAAAAGGAAAAATCGGCAGCTGGCGTGAAGAATTAAACGGTGAGCTTGAAGCGCTATTTATGAAACATGCAGGGCAGTTGTTAGATGAATTGGGGTATGGGAGATAAATTTAGTTTCCCCCATGTGATTTTCTTCTATAGATTTGAGACGTTCACTTTCAGCAAAAAATAAGATTACTAGTAACAAAGTGTCTTTCTGTGAGAGACACTTTGTTACTTTTGTTTGTAAAGGGGGTCAGGCTCGCGCCTGACCCCCTTCTTCTCATTCTTTTTTCGTTCCAACCCCCACCATACCGTCTTTTGTACTACTTTCCTTTCAATAGTTTTTCAGTTCTATAAGCGTCTAAAAAATGTAATGTATTTGTAATAATTGTTTTTTCTTCTCGTTTTTTTTTTGAAAACCCTTACTTATCAACGAAACTTTTATTACAAAAGTTTATAAAACCGTAAAAAGATGTCGGAAAAATGACTCTTTTAAGATATAGCGGTAAATACGGTGGTTTCAAGGTATTCACACCGAGGTATATTCCGTTTAATCAACAATCAACTCTACTAAAAAAATCCAGTTCAAAAGTCTCATATCGACTATTCGCGTAAAAGGAGTGAAAGCATGAGTATTCAAAAAAGCGCTGACAGCTCGAGTCTGGCGGAAGTGATTGATCGTATTCTCGACAAAGGTATTGTGATTGATGCATTTGCGAGAGTCTCTCTTGTTGGGATTGAAATTCTAACCATTGAAGCTCGCGTCGTCATCGCAAGTGTCGATACATGGCTTCGTTATGCAGAAGCCGTCGGATTACTTCGAGATGACGTCCAGGAGGAAGGTCTTTCCAATCGGGATCAAGATCGCGCACCACAGTTTAGTGTTTAATGAATCCATTCTAATAGAGATGAGGGAAAAACATGAGTGAAAACGATGTGAATCATACAAGTGGAAAAATTTTATCGCAGCCGGAAAACGGTGCGAACACGAAGCAACAAGAAACGAGTGAACGCCCATCATTGAACTACGCCATCATTGGTGGCGTTGTTGGCGCCGGGGTTGGTTTACTTTCAAATCCTGGAACAGGCAAAAAAGTCGTTGAAAGCCTCGGCAAATCGGAAGCGGTAAGAAATGCCGGTAAGGAACTAAGAAAATCGGCACAAGAATTCATAACAGAACAAGCGATGATTACATTGAGGCAAACGGCGACTGGCTACATGAGTAAATATGAAGGACGTCTCCTCTCATCAACGAAGAAGGGCGGCGGAGAACAGCAACAAGCCAACGATGAAGTAGCCGCTTCATCTTCCAATGAAGAAATCGATGAAATTAGAGAAGAAAATAAACAGTTAAACGAGCGGTTAGACCGAATCGAAAACATGCTTTCGAGCTTAGTAGATTCAAAATAACAGACGTCCCTTAAGGGGGAATTCGATGAGTCATGTAGGTAAGAAAATCGTAAAAAAGGTTGCTGAGCATACGCCAGAGCCTGTGAAAGAAAAAGTGATGGACAAAGCGAAGGAAAAGTTCGCTGATGATATGCGGGATCACGTTCAGGATGGCGTTCAATCAAAGGTCAATGAAGCTTCTGAGAAATTGGAGAAAACCAAAGAGGAAAACGCGGAAAACGTTCATTCTAAAGCGGAAGACGCGAAAGAGAAAGTACAAGATGTGCTTTTATCTGTTCGCGAAAAGCTTGGAAATGCAAAAGAAGCCGGCGAAGAGTTCCAGGAAAAAATGTCTGATTCTGATCAGAAGAAGACAAAAGTGAAAGGCGTTGGAAGTCTTAAAGGCGTGAGTGATATCAAAAGTTCACTCGACATTAAAAGCTCCACCGAAATTAAAAGCTCTGAAAACATTAAATCGTCGAAAGACATTAAACGGATCACATCTTAAGTATGAAAGGAGAATGATGATGGCTATTCAAAAAAGTGCCGATAGTTCAAGTCTTGCTGAGGTAATCGACCGTATTCTTGATAAGGGGATTGTCATTGACGCTTTCGCTCGCGTCTCGGTTGTAGGAATTGAGATTCTTACGATTGAAGCTCGCGTCGTCATTGCCAGTGTCGATACGTGGCTCCGTTATGCGGAAGCCGTTGGTCTGCTTCGTGATGACGTTCAAGAAGAGGGTCTCGCGAATCAGCAGAATGAGCGTAACGCACAGTTTAGTATTTAACTGAAATCAATTGTGAGGCGGATCGCCGCCTCCCCTATTACGATAGGAGGACACTATGGAAATCAAGGAAATTATGAATCAAGTAGCCGATTTTTTTAACCAGCATGTAGCTCCCCTCCATAAAATTACTTCCGTCGAAATGAACGACCAAGAAGGCTGGAAAGTGATTGCTGAAGTGATCGAAGAAAAAGAATATATGAAAAAGTACGCGAAAGATGAAATGCTCGGAACATATGAAGTGCTTTTAAATAATGAAAAAGAAGTGGTCTCTTTCTCGAGACGTGACGTCCGCTATCGAAGTGCGATCGGACAAGAAATGTAGGCGACGAGCAGGAGGTATGTGACGTGACCGTTTTAACGAATCACAAGAAAAAGGATCGACGCGCGCTTATACAGGATGACGAAACAAAGGAACTGCTCTCACGTTCACTTCAGTACCTGAAATCCGGCTATCCTGTCCACTATATCGGCCCATCAGGTGCTGGAAAAACATCTCTTGCCCTAGCTTTAGCAAAAAAGCGAAATCGTCCGGTGATGCTTATCCATGGAAATCATGAGTTAAATAACAAAGATTTAATTGGTGATTTTACTGGTTATACAAGTAAAAAAGTCGTCGATCAATATGTTCGATCGGTTTATAAGAAAGATGAAAGCGTGACGGAAACATGGCGAGATGGGCGTTTGTTGGAAGCTGTGAAAAATGGCTATACGCTCGTCTACGACGAATTTACGCGTTCACAACCAACGACAAATAACCTTTTCCTATCGATCCTTGAAGAAGGCATTCTTCCATTATACGGTTCCAAGTTAACAGAACCTTTTATCCGCGTTCACCCTGCATTCTCGGTAATTTTCACCAGCAATCCTGCCGAATATGCCGGTGTTTATCGAACGCAGGATGCTTTATTAGACCGCCTAATTACGATCAATGTCGATTACAAAGATCCTGAACGCGAGGCGCTAATCGTATCTGAGAAAGCGAACCTGGTCATGAGTGAAGCACGCGCAGTCACTTCCATGATCTCAGAGTTACGGAGCCATTGTTCGAATCACGGACCAAGTTTGCGGGCTTCCATGATGATCGCCACCCTCGCGATTGAATCTGATATTCCCATAGATGGACAAAACGCTGATTTTCAACGTCTATGTCTTGATATAACAGCTCACACGATGAGCGAATGCTTAGAAGAAGACCAAGAATCCGTAGAAAAAGTGATACGAGATGCTTGTGAAAACATGAAAGTTGTTAAGGAATAAAGGAGTGTCAACGATGAGTGAAGCAGAAACAACGGGAATCTATATTTTTTGTGCCATTCAAACGAACCAGGATGATGATTTTGGCACAATTGAACTTGAAAACGAAAATCGTGACATTTTTACGATTCGCTACAAAGATGCCGCGATGGTAGCGGCAGAAGTGCCGATGAAAATTTATCATCCAAAGAAAGATAATCTCTTAACGCATCAGAACGCCGTCTCTCAAGTGATGAGTCAGAAGGATACGGTTATTCCAATTAGCTTTGGGAACGTATTTAAATCGAAAGACGATGTAAAGGTTCTCCTTGAAAACCTCTATCCGCAATTCGTGAACCTTTTTCCGAATATTAAAGGCAAAATCGAAGTTGGATTAAAAGTGATTGGTAAAAAAGAATGGCTTGAAGCCGCTGTGAACGACAACCCTGAGGTAGAGAAAATGGCAGCAGCTGTCAAAGGGAAATCAGAAGCGGCTGGGTATTATGAGCGCATTCAGCTCGGGGGAATGGCACAAAAATTCTTCGTCTCCCTTCAAAAAGAAATTGAACAGGAGATCTTCGTTCCATTAGAAGAAACGGCAGAGTCGGCGAAAGCAAATGACCCACTTGGTGAAAAAATGCTTTTAAATGCTTCCTTTCTCATAGACCGCGATCGTGAGCAGGAATTTGATCAAAAGGTCAATGAAGCTCATGAGAAGTGGAAAGACAAAGTTGATTTTAATTATACCGGCCCATGGCCCGCCTATAATTTCGTCAACATTCACTTAAAGGTAGAAGAAGCGTAATGATACACAAACTGGTTACCGCGCCTTTTGATCTTGTCATTAAAGTCGGTGAGAAAATTAAAGAAGAAGCAGATAAAGAATTATACGATCTTCCTACCATTCAAAAGAAGTTAATTCAGCTTCAAATGATGTACGAGCTTGGCGAACTGCCAGAAGATGCTTATACGGAAAAAGAAGAAGAATTGCTGATGCGCTATGAAATTGCGAAGCAGCGAGAAATGGAGCAATGGGAAGAATTAACGAAAAAAGATGGAAGGTGACGATATGGGGGACCTCCTCTACTTATACGGTCTTATCCCAACAAGTGAAGCAACTCACCCCCTCCCTTCTGTAAAAGGGTTTGATGGTGAGCACGAGATCTTTATGCTTCCTAATGAAGACGTGACAGCAATCGTTTGTCACCTGGATCATGCAGCCTATTCAGAAGAAACGATTAGCGACAAAATCAACAATGATATGGAATGGCTACAAGAAAAAGCATTTCATCATCATGAAACGGTGCAACAGCTCGCGAAGCAATATACGATTGTCCCGTTAAAATTCTGTACGCTTTATAAAAATGAAGAAAGCTTACGAGAAACGGTTAATAAAAACAAAACGAAGCTGAAGGAAACGTTTGAACTACTTGATGGAAACGAAGAATGGAATCTTAAAATTTATTGTGATGACGAGCAGATCAAACAGCAAGTAAGTGAAAGCAATCCGGTCATTAAAGCGAAACGAGAAGAAATTAGTGTTTTACCTCGTGGCAGACAATTTTTCGAGAAAAAGAAAATGGACGAGCTGATCAATCAAGAACTCGAAGATGAGAAAAACCGTTTTTGTGAAGACATTCATGAAAAGCTTAAGAGCGTTTCTCTCTACGGAAGTATTAAGAAAACTTGGGGTAAGGATGTAACGGGCCGTAAGGAAAAAATGGCGTGGAATAGCGTTTTTCTCCTCCCTTCGCCTAACGTGGAGACGTTTTTAAACAACGTCGAGCAATACGAAGGAGATTTTGAAGAAGCCGGATGGAAATTTGAAGTATCTGGACCATGGCCCCCCTACCATTTTTCTAGCTTTTCTTAGTGAAGACAGTGAGGATGAATTGCCATGACGGTACGAGAAACCATTGAAAATAAAGACATTGCCCTTATCGATATTTTAGACGTCATTCTTGATAAAGGGGTGGCGATTAAAGGAGACTTAATCATTTCCATTGCTGGGGTTGACCTCGTCTACCTCGACTTACGCGTACTAATCTCATCTGTAGAGACGCTTGTGCAACACAAGCAGGGTACACGAAAAATCATAAATTCAGAACAATTTGATCGAGATAGGGAGGCTTTGGATCATGCAGCACAACCCGACGAGTGGTCGCATCAACGTTGACCCTGATAACGCCGAGCAAGGGCTCGCCCAGCTTGTGCTTACGGTCGTCGAACTTCTACGGCAGATTGTCGAGAGACATGCGATGAGACGTGTTGAAGGCGGCACGTTAACCGATGAGCAGGTTGAGAACCTCGGTGTCGCATTAATGAATTTAGAAGAAAAAATGGAAGAGTTAAAGGATGTATTTGGCCTTGATGCGGAAGATTTGAACATCGATCTAGGCCCACTTGGCAACTTGCTTTAATTTGCTTCAGGTAAAGGAGGCATTCAGATGGCTATTGAGCATCAGATGCAGTCAAATACGATTGTCGATGTGTTAGAAAAAGTGCTAGATAAAGGCGTCGTGATTGCCGGTGATATTACGGTCGGGATCGCTGATGTCGAACTTCTTACGATTAAGATTCGCTTAATCGTCGCTTCCGTTGATAAAGCAAAAGAAATAGGGATGGACTGGTGGGAAAATGACCCCTACCTTAGCTCGAAAGCCGCCGATAACAAAACAGCCGCACTTGAACAAGAAAACAAGCAATTACAAGAAAGATTGGAAGCACTTGAAAACAACTTAAGCCAAAATCGTCTTAGCCTAAATGAAAAATAATTTATTGGAGGGATTTATCATGACAGAACAAAATACGAAAGTTGAAAGCCAAACTCAGCCTCAGCAGGAAACGAATCAGAACAAATCTGGAATGAACGGCCCACTTACGAGAACAGTAACGGGAAGTATCCTTGGTGCTACTGTTGGCTACCTAGCTACACCGGAAAACGGGAAAAAGTTAATCGCCAAAATCGATCAGGAAAAGTTGAAGAGCAAAGGAAAAGATTTTGGACGAGCTACAAAAGAAAAATCAAAGCAAGCAGCAGGTTCGATTCGAACATCAACCGCTAACCTTTTTAAGCGTGATAAGCAAGAAGATCCTGAAAATGAAGAATCGAATGAAACAATTCTCGCTTCCAATGAAGCAGCACCAACGATCGAAGCCGATGAGCAAGTTAAAGCCGATCAACAGCAGGAATCGGAAGATGAGGCGTACAACTCTTTGAAAGAAGAAAATGATTCTCTCCAAAATCGCCTTAGTCAGATCGAAGAAAAATTAGACCGTTTGACGAGAGCACTTGGTGAAGATGTTGAGGAGGACGATCACGAAGAGGACAAAGAGGACGAAGGAAGTAAGCCTATCTCTAAAAAGAAGAATAAGAAAACTTCAAGTGAACTGGAGAATAAGAACGACGACAGTGACGAAAAAGAGGAAGACGAGGAGGAAGATAAAACTCCTGACAATAAGAAGATGAAAAACACTCAAGAAAGTGATGAAGATGAGGACGACGAAGAGGATGAGGATGAAAATGAGGAATCGGAAGAACCGAAGTCCTCGTCGTCATCAAATAAAAAGAAACGAAGCACTTCCCGAAAATCAAACAGTTCAAAAAAGACGAGTGATAAAAATGATGAGCAAAACCGTGATGAAAAAGAAAAAGTAACGACACTTTCAAGTAATGACGACACGTCTTCTTAATCAACTGCAGCGAAAGGAGAAGTGAAGATGGGTTTTGAATCAAGCAAAGACAGTATTCTTGAATTTTTCACGCACGCTTCGAACAAACATGATTTTGCGATGGATATTACGTTAAATGTAAATGGAGCGCTGATTACCGGAACAACGATTTCCGCAAAGGAGTATTTTGATACTTTAAGCGAATCAATTGGAAACGGAAATGATGTAGCTCAGAAATTGAGTGAAAAACTTGCTGATGCTGGACAAACTTTAGAAGAAACAAATGATGCGCAGACCAATTTTATTCACTTAAAGAATACAAAGGTATATCTCGGCGATAGCAAGCCAACCCCTTCACAGGGCAAGATTGTTTGGAGAGGAAAATTAAGTGAAATCGATGGATTTTTTCTTGGTAAAATTTCAGGTGCGAATAAATGATATCGCGGGCAGAGAAGGCTTATCGCCATTCTCTGTTCCTTTTTGTTTAATAGGAATCCTCCAATCAGGGGAGCATACGAGTAACTAGACCTATGAAGGAGGAACGGTCATGACCATGAAGCTCGTTACGATTGCTGCTTACTTGTATTTGCTCGCCTCTTCACTCCTCTTCTCAGGAGATATGTCGGGTACTAATGATGTACTGATTGCCCCCGCCGGCTATACGTTCGCGATTTGGTTATTGATTTATTTACTTTTGCTCATTTCACTCGTTAGACAATTCACCGCGAGTGAGTGTGATCAGGCACTGTATGTGAAAGTTTCCTATCTTTTTGCATTTAGCATGCTGTTATCAGGAACATCTCTTCTTGTAAGTGAATCAGTTGCGCTTTTGTTTATCGCTGGTTCATTAATTACCTTGTCTATCCTTTATGCTATTATTACCAAAAATTCTGAGCGCTCTTCTTTTTTTAGCGTACCGTTCTCTTTCTATCTCGCTTGGACATCGATTGCAACGATCGTGGATGCGTTCGTCGTCGCGCAAGAAAATAACGTATCGCTGATTTTTGGTATGAATGAGTTAACCTGGACGATTATCATGCTCATTATCGGCGCAGGACTTGCGGTCTACTTCAGCCTTTACAACGACGATTTAATCTATCCGATCGTGTTTTTATGGGGCTACTTTGGCATATTTGTGAAAGATGATAAACCAGTGCAGCTGACTTACACGCTCAGTATTCTAATTACTGGACTTGGTGTGTTTGTGATTTGGAAAGTAGTGCGTGAGGTGCGTGGACGGAGAGTGAGGGCGGAGGCGGTTTAATGGAGGGGGCACGTTAGAGGGCGGGGGGGACAGGTGCGAACCTGACCCCCTTTCTTTTAATAGCTATGCTGCTTTTCTAAAATGGTTTTAACGAGCTGCTCATGACTCCCTTCCACTCTCGTTACCCCGCTAGTATGGTAGAAGGTGCTCGCCTCTTTTGCGTTATGGAATCCCTCTTCATTGAACAGGTAAACTGGGGTGTCACGACCTAACGCAATCCCAAGTTCAATATGAGTTCCCTTTCCTCCCGGAAGCAGGACAATAAGGAAATCAGCTGTTTTTACTGACTCTAATTCTGCTTCTCCGATTGAAGCAAGTTCATCGAACGTAGCGGCTTTTTCATTTGTCGTCCAATCGTATGTATGCTTGAAGCCATGACGTTTTAATTCTGCGGCGAGTGTTTGCACGTGTTGTTTGTTTTGAAAACTCGATGCAATGTAAAAGTTCACTTTGCTTTCCCCCGTTCTCATTCGGTTGTGAAACAGAAATTGGTATAGACGTAGTAGCCACGAACCGCTACTTCTCCGTTACATCCATTTTCCGTCTTGTAGTATGGGATTGGTAGCGTAGTTTCCTCATTGGAAAGAATGATCCTAAAAGAACTGCCAGTCATGTCCCAAGTATCCGTTCGCTTCGCAGAGTTGATCTTTTCAACAGCGTTATTCACTTTCTCTCGATCTTCTACCGTATGGATAACGACTTTTGTATCGATGTTTTTGATTTCTAGTTTTGAAAACTTCTCAGAAATGAGCAGATTATGAGAACAGCTCGTGATCAAATACAGCGATGTGAGTAGAAGTACTATGCGACATATCTTCCGTTTCATTTGTTTTCTCAACCGGCCGCTAGCTGTTTTTGAATTACTTTTTTTAATTTCCGTTCTTTTCGATCTTCATACATCGGTGATTTTTTAAGCTTTTTTATGTTCATTTTTCCAATTACATTTCGTACAGAAGAATTTTCTTGAATTAACTTGTTATAGTGAGGTTTCTCAATAAGCTCGACAAACCAGCTATATGCCATCAATGCGGCAATATTCGCTTCGATTCGCTGCCCATCTGGAGGATCTCTCCAAAAAATAAGATCACCTGCTAATCCTAAAATCTCTAAGAACAATTCCAACTCCTCGCCCCCTCAAATAAGATCATTTTACATTTTTGACCAATCTTTATATAGATACGAATTTGGAGGTCGTATTGTTTCATAAGTTTGAGGATGTAAATAAGCTGAAGTGTCCTCAATTAGGGGACTTTCCAGCTTATTTTGGTGGTTTTGTCTTTATTGGGGGTCTGACTCGCACCTGCCCCCCTTCACTCTTCTCTCCACACCTTATTCGGCACAAGGCTACCACCTGTTGCCCATACAAGGTGCGTACCACGCATACTCTTTCCATCTACCGCTGTTACTTGTGGCCCGCTCATTCCTGCGAGAGCTGAAGGCTCAAGCTTAATTTGTTCTGTTTCATAAACCCAGCGGAGCATTTCTTTCATTCGCTCATCCGTGACGGTGTAAACACCATTAAGAATCGGTTGAACGACGCGTCCAACAAAGCCTGATGGTCTTCCTACAGCAAGACCGTCTGCCGCAGTGATGTTGTCGATCCCAAAGTCTTGAACGGATACTTGATCGTGTAGGCCTGTCATTAAGCCGATAAGCATTGACGGGGAGTGCGTCGGTTCTGCAAAGTAGCAGTTCACGTGTTCTCCGAATACCTGAGAAAGCCCGAAAGCAATGCCGCCAGGGCCGCCGCCTACTCCGCATGGAAGATACACGTGAAGCGGGTTCTCAGCGTCCACCTTTACGCCGCGCTCATCGAACTGCTTTTTCAAACGAAGCGCTGCTACTGCATATCCGAGAAAGAGGTCTTTTGAATTTTCGTCATCAATAAAATAACAAGTCAGTTTCTTCTCGCACTGCTTCCGCCCTTCTTCTACAGCAGCACCATAGTCTGCTTGATGCTCCACAACTTGAACGCCTTTTTCGCGAAGAAGGTCTTTCTTCCATTGCTTTGCGTCACTCGACATATGGACCGTGACATTAAAGCCGAGTTTCGCTGACATGATCCCGATGCTTAAACCGAGGTTTCCTGTTGAACCGACCGCAATCGAAAAGGCTGAGAAGAACTCTGTGAACTTTTTCTCAGCTAAAATGGAATAATCGTCATCTTTCGTTAAAATTGCATGTCCGATCGCAAGTTTTTCTGCATGTTTGAGCACTTCATAAATGCCTCCACGTGCCTTAATG
Organism: Pseudalkalibacillus hwajinpoensis; assembly: GCF_015234585.1. Lineage (NCBI taxonomy): Bacteria > Bacillati > Bacillota > Bacilli > Caryophanales > Guptibacillaceae > Guptibacillus > Guptibacillus hwajinpoensis. The sequence continues at coordinate 343,313 of NZ_JADFCM010000001.1, read as the reverse complement.
CTGCCGGCGATTGGGAGAATATCATCTCGTTTTAGAAGTAGGTCCCCTGGAATGCTGATCTCTTCTTCTTTCTCAAGTTTTTCTTTCATCTTGGTAATATCTGAAATAGGAGATTCAATGATGCCATTCGTTTCTGGAAATACTTTGCGAAAATAAGGAGCGAAGCGTTTCATACGAGCTTCAGCATCTTGAATGTCTGTCATCGAAAGCTCAGTTGTTTGAGCCATTTTTCCTTTTTGCGGATTTCTCCAATATACTTCTTTTAATTGAAGAAGATCGTTTAACAATGGGTGGTCACTTTTCCACTGTTTAATTGTTTTTCCGGCTATGGTCATTATTCCTTCACTCCTTTACTGTGGTGGGGGACAGAGAGGGGTCAGACCCCTTTACGCTATACAAAAGCCTTCTGACCGAAATCAGAAGGCAGTTAAGATTATTTTACCGTAAGTTTAGCGAGGTCGTCATCAACATGGATAACATCCGGACCGCCGAGAAGAACAAAGCGGTTTAGTTGCTGAGCATCGATTGACTTTTCCATTGATGCAGACAGCTCATTTTTCTTTGAAAGAATTAACGGCGCGTCATTTTTAGCAGCAAGAACGGCTCCTGTAAGAGCATCAGCAAATCCTAAGCCATTTGCTACATAGCCTGTCTTAGCTCCATCCCCGAAGTAATTCATAATTTCTTCAGCCGTGCTGAATCGGTCATCGCCTGCAAGACGAATGCGATCATCTGACAGTTGGTTATAGACGCTCTCGTTCACAACATCTGACCCGCCTACAACAATTGTCTTGTTAATTTCAGATAGCGCATCCTCAGTCGATTCCGGGAGCGAGTTTTTCTTCGTTAATAGAATTGGCATGCCTTCTTTCGCAGCATAAGGTGCTACTGCAAGAGCATCTGGAAAATCCATTCCTAATGCGACAACTGCTTCTTTGCTATCTGATTCAAGTTGCTGCGCAATGAGCTCAGCTGTTTCAAATCGGTCGTCGCCACCAATTCTGTTAATTGTCATTCCCATCTTGGAAAGTTCGTTTTCAATATCTGGACTAACAGCATTATCACTTCCGAGAATGATGGCTTTTTTCGGATCGAGACGTTTTATTTCGTTTCTAAGTTCATTCGTTAGCTTATTATCTGGTGTTAGCAGAATTGGTGCATCTTCTTGATAAGCAAGGGGCGCTCCTGCTAAAGCATCTGGAAAGTCACCACCACGACTGATCACGACTGTATCTGCACCGTCTTGCCAACCATCCTTCGAGATTTCAATGGATGTGTTGTACCGGTTGCTACCTGACAGACGCTCAGTTATCGGATTCAGGCTACTTGAAGCCATATAACCTGTTCTTCCATCAGCGAGTTGTACATGGTAGCGAACCCAATGTTCAATAGGGCTGTTCTTTGTTTTATCTACATAAAATTGGCTATCTAAAACAGTTGCAATTTGGGATTCTTTAATTTTAATCTCATTCGTACCGCTTGGAGAATCCTTCATTATTTTACCTGCTACCGTTGAAACTTTATCGCCTTCTTTTAATAGTGTTCTCGAGCGAGTCAATTCGTCATCAACCGCATAATGCATTTTATTAAATTCTATAGGATCATCTTCCTTAGGGTCATAAGAAAAATCATCGCGTTCAAAGATGATAGCTTCCATATTCAGATCTAAATAATTATGATCTTCTAAAAGAGTAAAGACCCTATCTTGATACGTATCTAGATTTCTCGTACCGTCGTCAGCATCACGAAAATACGGGCTATTAACAGGGACAGTGCCATTGTAGGCCATAATCGCAAAATACCAGTGTTCTAGAATATCTCGATCATTTGTGTTGATCGTTGGAATAACACCATCTACTCCGTAGCTCCATTTTTCATTTAAAATATCTAAACCGGCATCGATGTTGTATCCTACATCATTTCCGAGTTGTTCTGGGTTATAGCAATCCTTTGTTTCATCACCTTCACATACGTGACTGGTTACTTGCATTAAACCAATGCCGCCATCTTTCGCATTAACGAATGGTTCCGTTTGCGCGTCATCCGACCATTGCGTCCACGCGCTCTCTTTCAGCGCCACTGCCTTCGCAATTTCTGGTGGAATATTATGTTCTAACGCACTCTCTGTTATCATCCGATTGATATCATTGTATGTAACCTTTTCTTTCCCTTCAGCTCCTGCCATTGATGGCGAGGCAAGCGTCAGAATCAGCATCATTACTAGTAAACTCTTCATTTTTTTACCCATCATTTCCCCCTTATAGACTTCATACGTAAACTCCTCTCTCATTCTAGCATCCATTGGATTATTTTCCAATTTTTATCAAAAAATTAGTAGATTTATCTTTTAGGAACTGAGTACTTCCGACTAAAATAAAAAATTAACGGTACGAGTACAATCGTAGGCAAAATCCAAAGGTAAATACTCCGAAACCCTCCACCTAATAGTTGGGGAGCTCCAAACACGGTAAAAGCCGTCACGGTTGATATGGAACAGGCGATCATGCCTTGTATGTGTTCGAGCAACCAGCTGTTTTTCACAGGCATTGGGCGAAGCCAATATGCTAATTGACCAAGACCTAGAAAAATACCGAGAAAAGGGAAAAAGGAGATGAGCGTATTTCCTGAGGTAAAACCGTAAATGGAGCAGGCTATTCCTGATAGAAATAGTAAGCTTGCGAAAGCAAGATCACCAAGGTGACGATGCTGATCAGCTTTGCGCTTAAAGCGCAGAACGCGCAAACCATAGTATGCGGTCGATGAACTAAGAACAGCAATGAAGAGCAAGAAAATCGAAAAAGAAAAACGTTCTGGGGAGGTATCTGGTTGAATGAAAATACGAAGAAAAGCCATTCCAGCTGCTGTCACACTTACAATCGCCATCATCGCAACAAAGAACCAGCCGATTCGTATGTGCCACCTACCGCCTTTTTTTAGAACAAGGGGTAGCCAAAATGTGAGAAGGGCGCTAAACCCTGCGAAAATGTGAAGGAAAAGAAAGAGTTTGAACATCGGATCGTCTCCTTTGTTTATGTGTGGGTGGAGGTCAGGTACCTCTCTGACCCCTACCCCAATTATATCTGGTAAACACTGTAAAAACAGGAGTTTTAGGTGATCTTATGAATAAAAAAACCAGCAAAAGCGTCCGCTATAGGAGGACACTTTTGCTGGTTTTGTCTTTAAGCGGGGTCAGGCACGTACCTGACCCCTTTTGAAAAATCAATGCGCGCGCTTCGCCCCTAAATACCTCGGTGCCCAGTAGCTTGATGTCATGTCGCTAATGGTGACGCCTGTTGAAGAGCCGGCGTGGATAAATTTATTGTTTCCGATGTAGATGCCTCCGTGTGACGCACCTGGTTTGTATGTTGTGAAATACACGATATCTCCTACGGATGGAGAGCTAACAGCTGTTGTAACGTTCCACATTTGCGCCATTGTTCTTGGCAATGAAACGCCCTGCTTGTTAAACACATAGACGAGGAATCCGCTGCAGTCAAAGCCCTGTGTTGGCGTGTTTCCACCCCACACATAAGGAACACCTATGTATACAGATGCATCTGCAATAAGGTCCATCACGCTGAAGTTGGAACTGCCGCTCCCGCTTCCGGTGTCCCCATTGCTATTCCCTTCATATCCTGTCGATTGCTTTAGCTTTTCCCATGTCGCTGGTCCTACAACTCCATCAACGGTTAGCTTGTTGCGTGATTGGAAGTTTCGAACAGCTCGATCTGTTCCATTTCCAAAATCGCCATCAAGCGGACCGCTATATAAACCAATCGCTTGTAATTTAGACTGAAGCTCTTTCACAAGTGATCCTGTGGAACCTTTCTTTAACAAATCACCATAATCTTCTCCAGTTGAAGGGGATGATTCAACTTTATCTGTTAAGCCGTCAAGCGCATTCATTGTTTCCTTTGTTGCAGTGCCTGTCACCTGCAGCTTTTTTGCTTTCTGAAAGTCCTTGACCGCTTTTTCAGTGACAGGGCCAAAGTAGCCTGTCGCCTCAACGTGGAACGTTCCTGCTTTTTTAAGTTTATTTTGTAGATCCGTTACAGCACTCCCGGTTGAACCAACTTTAAGAACTGTTGACGTCTCTTGCTGACTTCTGGATTTCAAAGCATCGATCGTTTTATCATCCGCAATGCCTGTAGCCTGTAAACCTACGATACTTTGAAACTCTTTGACCGCTTTTTGCGTAATACTACCAAAGATCCCGTCTATGTTATAGGAATAGTAGCCACGATCATTCAATAGCTGCTGAAGATTTGTTACGGCACTTCCTCGAGAGCCAATGGTAAGGCCGCTCGCAGGTTTTTCTGCATTCCCACTCTTTGACAGGGCCGATAAGGTTTTACTATCCGCTACGCCTGTTTGTGACAGTCCCTTTGCCTTTTGAAAATCTTGTACTGCTTTCTTCGTGATTTGACCAAAAATGCCATCTACATTATATGTATAATAGCCTTTTGCTTTCAGCTTTGACTGAAGATCCGTTACTGCACTCCCCCGCATCCCGATGGAAATATCGGAAGAAGAGCTTGATGATTTTGAGCTTGATGAACTTGCGTTTGCAAGGGCACTGATCGTTGTAGAATCTGCTTTCCCTGTTACGGAAAGCCCCTTTTCTTTTTGGAAATCCTGTATAGCTTTCTGTGTAATTTGACCATAAATCCCATCCACGTTGTAGGAATAGTAGCCAGCCGCTTTCAGTTTGGACTGAAGATCCGTCACCTCTTGCCCACGGGAGCCAACTTGTAAAACCGATGAAGATGGCGCAGCTGAAGATTGGCTTTTTGATGTTCCTCCTAACTTTTGAAGGGTATCAGTTGTTGCTACCCCCGTAACCTTTAACCCGACAGCCTGTTGGAACTGGCTGACTGCATCCTTTGTGATTGGACCGTAGTATCCTGTTGACGTGTGGTAAGTAAAATACCCCTTCGCCTTCAATACATCCTGTAGCTCTTTGACGTCCTGATTATTCATGCCTTGCTTAAGCTCTTGATCCCCAAACGCTGCTTCTGCACCATCAGGTTGAACAAACATTACTCCAGCGACAAGCGCAGAACCAGTTATTGCTTTCTTGACCAATGAAGGTTGCATCCAGATCCTCCTCATTCCAATTAAATTGCTGCCACAAATATCGACACTCTGTCTTTACTATCGGCTATAATTCAACAAAGTTTAAGAGATATCCTGTTATTTATTACAAAAAATAAGAGATACAGGTCAAATTCCCTGTATCTCTTACTATTGGAAAGTATTTTTTGTCGCATTATTCCTGATATAAGCGCTGTTCAACTTTTCCATTGATTGCTGACTGACCGCCTAACAAGTTGAAGTCGTTCATACCTTTCATCGCTTCTACCGTTTCTTTTGGAAGCTCATCAGACTTTACTAGCAAAAGGGGTGCGCCATCTTTCGCCGCTAGCACAGAGCCTGCAAGGGCGTCGGCAAAGCCGAATCCTGTCGCCAAATAAGCTGATTTAGCTTCTGGATAAAAGGTGGTTTTCACTTTAGCTGCCGTTTCAAACCGATTGGCACCTGAGATACGCTCTGGTGACGAAAGACCTTGATACACTTTTTTTGTAATCACACTTTCACCACCAATGACAATCGTATCATCAATGTTTTTCATTGCGAGTTTTGTTGCCGCAGGGATTGTCTCTTTATCCACTAACAAAATGGGATAGCCATTTTGCGCAGCATATGGTGCAATCGCAAGAGCATCTGGAAAATTAAGACCGTAGGCGATCACGGCTTTCTCGGGATCTCCTCCCATGCGCTTCGCAATTTTTGCGGAAGTATCATAGCGATTATCACCACTAATCCGCTCAACCTCTAGTCCGAGTGACTTAATTTTCTTTTCCGTTGCAGGTGAAATCGCGTTAACTCCACCCAAGATAATCGCTTTTTTCGCCTCGAGTCGGTTGATTTCATCTACCGTTTCTTTTGGAAGTTCGTTCGTTTTCGCAAGGAGAATAGGCGCTTTTAGTTGATAAGCAAGTGGCGCACCAGAGAGAGCGTCTGGGAAATCTAAACCTCTCGCAATCAAAACCGTCTCCGCCTTATCATACGTTTTCGCACTCACATTCGCTGCCGTATCAAAACGAGTCGCACCTTCAATTCGTTTTACTGTGTTTGCTGACGTTTTTACGGTCAATTCTGGGCCATTCGTTGTAACATAGCCTTTCTTATCCACCGCTTCTACTCGAAAATCATAGGATTTATTCTTGGTAAGCCCCTGAACGGTAAGTTTTCTTGTCGTGGCTTCCACTTCTTTTAACACGCGATCATTTTTATAGACGATGTAAGATTCAACGCCAGAAGCATCTGTCGCCTCTGACCAATTTAATGTAAGTCTGTCATTTTTGATAGAGCTAGCCGTAAGCTCTGCGTTTTTAGCCCATACAGGTGGAAGCTGATCGTCTCCCTGTGGCACTTTCACTGAAACCGTCATCGTATCGCTATTCGGATCAACGACCGTAACTGCAACGCCTGAACTAGCCCCTGAATACACTTTACTATTTGGTGATGTAGAGCTATTAAAGCGACTGTAGCCATTCCCGCTATAATAATGATCGTAGTATAATCGCGTATTTGGATCTTGATCTAATTCCGGGTAACCCAATTTACTTTCATTTGCTTCTTCCACATCCACCGCTTTATGTGCTTCATTTCTATTGTTTTGACGATTTTTCAGCTGCTGCTCATCAATATGCCAGATGGCAATTCCAGGCGACGTCACCTGATCAGCTAAGCCGATATCAAAGCCAGTAAACTGACGATTTTCAATTAAAAAGTACTCCGATTCATCGGTTGTTTTTAATTTCAATATGGAATAGTCGTCAGTAGTGAAATTCCCTACTTCATATGAGCCATTATTTTGCACTTCTATAGGTCGCTCTAAGCCAAGCACCATTTTGGACCATGGATCGAGATGAGTTGGATAAGCTCCTTCGTACTCATTGTTATGGGTTGTCCAAGAACCGCTCCCCATTAAACTGTGGATGCCAACTCCATCTGAAGTGCCGTCCGTATCATAAAGATCCGGTAGCCCCAGATCGTGGCCCATTTCATGTGCAATAATTCCAACGGTTGCCATATGTCCGCCATGTTTCTCCCCAAACATCGTGTAGCCGCCGTTCCCTTGATAAGAGCCTACTTTTACTCCATCAAGACGAGGAGCTTCGCTTTCATAAAGGCTCGACATGTGACCCCAAACCACTTTCCCCGTATCTCCATAGCTTGCTTCACCACCGGCCACAATGGTGACAATATGTAATTCCTCTGAGGATATAGAACCGTCTTTATTTTGATCAAATTGAGCATAGTTTACTTTATCATTCGATGCCTTTAGCGCATCTTTTATGATTTGTGAGTATGTACTATCTGGATTTGTTGCCGTCTCAGGACGAGGGTGAGCATACGGTAATGTGACCCTTACGATCCCATCATTTGTTCCGCTTGATTCGGCAGCCCCTTTAAATCCAAGCTTTCCTTTTGAAACTTCATCATAATAGTGATTAAGCGTACTCCCACTAGTGCCAAAGAATCGGTTACGCCAGTCTGCATCTGAATAAGTGATTTTTGCATCGCTATATTCAACTAATAAAACAAGCGTGTTCTCCTTTGCTCCTGCACTCAATAAATCAAATGAATCATCCGTATTTGGAATCTCCTTTTGCTTTGTATTCATTCCTTCAGTCGGTTGGAGCTTCTTCACATCTTCAAGCTCTGCCGCGTCAGAAGGCTTTTTATTAATAGCAAATCTAGCTTGTGTAACTTCTAGACTATCACCAACAATACGAGTGTAATACCAGTATTGGTCTTCCCCTATTTTAATCACAGATTCATCGTTCGCCGTCCACCAATGAAAATTTTCACTGCCGCTGAGTGACGCCTTAAATGTCTCTCCTGATGGCTGAACGAGCTCCTGCGTTTCTTGTAACGCAGGCATGGCATTTGCCTTGCCTGCTCCCAAAATGATGAACAGACTACATAAAAGTAAACCGATTCCATAGATGCTTTTCTTCATCCTGCTCCCCCTATAGTTGACCAAAGTGTTTCAGTAGATTTTATACTCTACAAGTCTACCATTAGCGAGTAAAAAATTGCCATAATTCTGCAATTTTCGGTAACAAAAGGGACCAGCTCGTAAGCTGATCCCTCAGAAATAATTATTCGACTATTCAATTCCAATAAGCTCCCTTTCAATGGAAGGACTAACTGCTTTCGGACCTCCTAGAATCGTAAAATGATAGATGCCTAACTTTTCTTTTGCTTCAATGACCGCATCCTGCATGTTATATGGATCTACTAACAAAAAACTACTGTCCCTTTTGGCAGCAAGAACACTTCCTGTTAGCGCATCTGCAAATTCAAGACCCGTTGAGACAAAAGCCTTATGCGATGGATTTAATTCCATTCCAATAATTGAAGCTGTTTCATAACGATTCTTACCCCCGTATCGCTTTGCTTTTGGTAACTTTTCGAAAAGGCTTTCCGAAATAACAGCCGTACCGCCCACGGCAATGCTCTCAGGATATTGTTTGAGAATTTGGGCCGTGTCTTCTGGGAGCTCATTCTGTTTTGCTAGCAAGATAGGATACGTATTTTCCGCTGCGTAAGAAGCAATTGCAAGAGCATCTGGAAATTTCATACCGTTCGCAATAACAGCTTTATTTGATGGAGGAAGACTCACCGCTATCATTGCAGCTGTTTCATAGCGATCCGCTCCTGCTATTCGTTCGACTGGAATCTTCATCTTGCCTAATTCATCTTCAACATCTTTGGAAAGAGCCTTCTCTCCTCCAAGAAGTATGGCGAAATCTGGGTCGAGTCGTTCAATCTCATCCTTTACAATTTGATCAAGACCGTCAGAGTGTGTTAATAAAATGGGTGAATTTAAATCATAGGCAAGCGGGGCACCAGCTAACGCATCAGGAAAATCATCACCTCTTGCTATCACAACTCCTTGCGCGCTTTGCTTCCACCCTTCTTGCGAAATTTTCACCGCTGTCTCATACCGATTAGCTCCAGCGATTCTATCAACATTTGTTGGCAAATTCAATTTCACTTGCTTCCAAAATTCATCGGCGATCGCCATGTAACCTGCTGCCGATGGATGAACGTTTTTAGGATTTGGCAAATAGGTTGCATAATCCGTTGAAATGGCATCATAGGTGGGAACGTAGTGGCTGAATGAATCGGACGCGATCTGCTTAATGATCCCATTCACCGTCTTTGTCAGTTCAACGAGCGAACGCTGTTCTGCCTCAGGGAATGCGTAAAAACCATTGTAGTATCCCATTAAATAAACATCCGCGGACGCATTCACACTCCTTATAATTCCCATAATAGCAGCGTAATTTTCCGATAGCTCAGTGATAATCTTTTTGACTTCTTCTGGGTTCTTCAATCGTTCCGGTTCCGAACCGAGTACTTGAAGAAAATCGTTCGCACCGATCGTAATCGTTATCATATTTTTGGAGGCGATCTTAACTTGTATATCACGATCCATCAAAGCGTTCAACAAATCTTTAGAAGTCGCTCCAGGCACCGCAAAAGGTTTCTCAAAGCTTCCTAATAAACCTACGCGCTCTAGATCCTGAGCTATGTAGTCGGCGTAACTCAAACCAAGAGTATTGTTTGACATGACGCCAGCCGCGAGTGAATCACCAAGGGCAGCATAATAGACATTATTTTTTTCTTCATCGAGACTTGCAGTGGCGAACGCTTGAGACGGCATAAGCATGGTGATCACGAGAATCAATAGCAACAGCGGACTGATTTTTCGCTTTCCCGACCTCTTCAATCAGAACCCTCCCCAAAAATAATTCGTTATAACGAATCGTTACGTATACAATTAGCTTTCCTTTCTTCAATACCTGCCTATTCATAAAATAAATATCAAAAAGCGCGGGACACGTTCCCCGCGCTTTCGTAATAAATGAATTACTTTTTGAGCTGATCTAAAATGTCGTTACTTACAGCATTCTCTCCACCAAGAACGTTAAAGTCATAAGCTTCCATGTCCTCGATTGCTTCTGTTGTTTCTTTCGGAAGCATATTCGGCTTCACTAATAGCATTGCAGCATTTTGTTTCGCTGCCAGAACAGATCCTGAAAGGGCATCAGCAAAGTTCATGCCAGTGGAAACGTAAACACGTGCTGAAGGGTTAAGATTTGTAGCAATATCAGCCGCTGTACCGAAACGATTGTCCCCTGCATAGCGATCTTCAGCATGTAGCTTCGCATCGAGCTTACCGTTAACAGCTGTTTCGCCACCAACGATGATCGATCCATCAATGCCTTTAAGCGCATTGCTAGTTGCTGATGGAATTTCATCCGCTTCTGTTAAAAGAATTGGATAACCTTTCTGTGCAGCGTATGGCGCAATTGCAAGAGCATCCGGGAAGTTCATGCCGTTTGCTACAATCGCTTTATTTGGAGATCCGCCAAGACGCGCTGCAATGTTTGCAGCTGTATCGAATCGGTTGTCCCCTGCAATACGCTCAACTTCAATTCCCATACCTTCAAGCTGGAATTTCACGTAATTGCTTACCGCACTTGTGCCACCAAGGATAATGACATCTTTCGCACCAAGACGTGCAATTTCTTCTTTCGCCATTTTATTCAGTGATCCGCTTTCTGTTAAAAGAATTGGCGCATCGTATTTATAAGCAAGTGGTGCTCCTGCTAGTGCATCCGGGAAGGAATCGCCACGTGCGAGAACAACCGTATCTGCAGTCTCCCAGCCTTCTTGCGAAATTTTCACAGACGTTTCATAGCGCGTTTCACCCTGGATACGCTCAGCATCTGCTTCAGCGATACGTGCTTCGTCTTTCGCTTTAACCGTTCCAATTTCATCGAGATACTCTGTAAATACTTCAAAGTCTACGAAGAAAAGTTCGTTCATACGACCGTCAGCGGCAGCTTCACCCATTGCATCGTATCCGTCGCCACCTTGAGCGATATATGCGTTAGTTGCAACAGTGTAAGTCCCTTCTGGGTCAATATCTTCATAGCCGTTTTCTGTTTTCACATTTACATCTAGAATTCGTTCACCAGAAGGAAGATCTTTATCAAAGGAATACCGAAGCCCGGCTACTTGAGCAAAGCGACCTTCCTGAGTTTCGACCCCGCTTACCCCATGCTCCAATGAATCAATGATTTCTGCACCAGTCATATCAAGCGTGACGAGGTTGTTACCGAATGGCATCGTTGTGAGAACTTCTCCTAACGTAATTGGACCTTCATCGATTGATTCACGGATTCCTCCGCCGTTCGTGATTGCGATTGTTGCATCAGTAAACTGCTGAGCTTTGTAAAGCATGCCGTCTGTAATTAAGTTTCCTAGATTCGTTTCACCTGTTCTTACAGATGCACGTTTTCCATTAAGATAAACGTCAGATTGACCGACTACTTCTTTCTCAATTTCCTCGAGTGGTTTTTTCAGTTCATCATAGAGAGCTTTTGCTTCTGCGTTAGGCTCGAACTTACTTTTACTACCCAAATCAAGAAGTTCATTATCCCAATCAGTTAGCACGCCTTCTTCGTTAAACGTCACTTCAAGATCACCTAAGAAATTGCTATATTCATTTGCTTGTACAACTAGAGTTGGATCTTCAAATGTATCAACTACAACCGCTTCTTCAATTGTTGTGTGGCTATGACCACCAACAACAACGTCGATGCCTTCTACTGATTTAGCTAGTTCAACTTCAACCGCTTTTCCGAGGTGAGTAAGGGCTACGATTTTGTTTACGCCTTTATCCTCGAACATTTTAATCATCTTTTCAGCTTGCTCCTGATGATTTTGGAAGGAAATCGTTTCGCCGGGGCTTGATAACTCATCTGTTGATTCAATCGTTAGACCGAACACACCCACTTCTTCACCGTTTACATCAAGGATAACGGCTGGATAGATGGTACCATCATCACCAGTCATCGCCATTTCATTTTTATATAGAGGGCTAAGATAAGGATCTTTGCTGTAATCAATATTTGAGCTTACGATCGGGAATTTCGTTTGCTTGACGAACTCAGAGAACGTCTTTGGACCTTCATCAAATTCGTGGTTACCCGGTACCATCGCATCGTATTTCATCATGTTCATAAATTGTACGTCTGCGAGACCTTTATATTTATTGAAGAAAAGTGTACCAGAGAAAACATCACCAGCATCTAATAAAATTGTATTGGCGCGAGCTGCACGAATTTCTTCTACAGCTGTTACTCTTTTTGGAGCATTATCTAGATGCGCATGTGTATCATTTGTATGCATAATTGTAAGATCAAAATCGCCCGCTGCCGCCTCTACAGGTGTGGACGGTGAAGCTGCTGCAATTCCCATTGCTAATGCCGCTGTTGATAGAACGCCGAAAAGAGGTTTTTTCATATTCATGTACGTAATCCCTTCCCTTTCGAAAACTCAAATTTTGTCGGAATGTCTCCGCGATTTTCATTATATACTAGACTACTAGGTGAATGGTCCTTTTTGTCACAATAGTTAACATATTCAAAACATTACTTTATAACTAGTTTCATAGAAAAGGAGAAGGCGGAGAATGCCCGCCTTTTTCCCACTTTAGTTGTTCTTTAGTTCATTCATTACGTCGTCGCTAATAGCATTCGTGCCACCAAGGATGTGGAAGTTGTGCATGTCATTTTCGTTAATGGCTTCAGCAATTTTCTCTGGAACCTTATCTTTCTTAACGAGCAGGATCGCTGCATCTTCTTTCGCAGCAAGAACTGAACCAGCAAGCGCATCAGCAAACTTCATTCCTGTTGCTACTATAGCTGTGTCTGCATCTGGTGTTAGAGCGGTTGCGATCGTTGCTGATGTTGCATAGCGGTCATCTCCGCTAATTCGAACGGCATTGGAAAGACTGTCTACAACTTTTTCACTGATTGCACTTTTTCCACCAACGACAATTTGCTCGTCTGTTGTGTTTAATATTTTCTTCGACACAGCAGGAAGCTTGTCGTTATCCGTTAGTACGATTGGATAGCCATTTTTGGCTGCATAAGACGCAACAGATAGGGCATCTGGGAAGTTAAAGGCATTCGCCAGAATCGATTTTTCAGGCGTCCCATCAAGCTTCGCTGCAATGTTCACAGCTGTTTCGTAACGCGTTTCTCCTCCGATACGATCTACTCTTAGACCAAGACCTTTTAGTTCATATTCCGTGTATGAAGAAATCGCTGATGTACCGCCAAGGATGATCGCTTTTTTCGCGCCTAAACGTTCGATTTCTTTCTTCACAGCTGGATTTAGCTTATTCTGTTCAGTTAAAAGAATCGGTGCATCATATTTGTACGCAAGCGGTGCTCCTGCAAGTGCATCCGGGAACTCATCGCCTCTTGCAATCACTACTGTGTCAGCACTTTCCCATCCTTTTTTCGAAATTTCTACTGCTGTTTCGTAACGTGTTTCTCCTGAAGTACGATCTACATTGTTTTCCATTTGAATCTTAACGAGCATTGGATCATGGTCACTTGCGCGGCCATCTGCTTCACTAAAATCAGAGTTAATGTTAATGCTATCAATCATCGTACGGTTTGCTAGATTGTTCGATACGAGAATATGATCGAGCACCTGCGCATTTCCTTGATAGTTGTAGGAGTAGCGTTGCTCTGTTGGAAGCTTTTTGACCATATTCGTTAGTACGTCGCCTTCAAGCGTTTGAATGGGCTTTGAGAATTCAAAGTCATTCAAGTCACCTAGGACAACAACCTTGCCATTATCCATGTTCGTCACGACGTCATTTACGAAATTGTTTAAGATGGACGCCTGTTTCACACGCTGTACTTCACTTCCTAATACAACAGGATGCTCAGCGCCAAATAGTGCGCCATCTCCGCCTTTTGAATTAAAATGGTTCGCTACAACCACCACTTTTTCACCATTAAATTCAAACTCAGCTGCAAGTGATTTACGGGAATCTTCAAATGCTTCATTTGTTGGATCAATGCGTCCAGGATTAAGCGTTAGTCCGTTTTCATCGACGCCAACTGAAGTTGTTGCATCACCAGATTTCTTCTCAGAGAAATTAACGCGATCAGGATTATAGATGAACCCAACGCGAATATTTCCACCAGGCTGTCCGCCATCTGTTTTATCCTCAGGTGCGATTTCAGTAAACTTGTATGTTGGGCCGCCTGCTTCTTCAATCGCTTGAATAATCGCTTCATAAGATTCGTTTGCACTTGTCGTGCCGTCATCTGTAGGACCATTGTTATCTTGTACTTCGACTAAACCAACGATATCTGGTGTTTTCATGTTCTTTACAATCGATTCAGCAATTTTGCCTGTTTTCTCTTCCCCAACACCAGGATAGTAGTTTTCAATGTTATAAGAAGCAACAGTTAGATCGCCTTCTGATGACTCCATTTTCGTTACTTCACGTTCTGTTTTACCATCAATCACGGATGGGAATGTGCCCGTTGGACGGATTTTGAAATTACTGTAATCGTAGCTCACAATTCCAGTGACGGAGCCATCGAGACGATCACCAGTTTTAACATCAATATCAATACCATCAACGTCAATTAAGAGACGTTCAGGGTTTGGATCTTCTGCTGAAAGCAGCAGTCCGTTTGCACGAGTAAGAAGTTGATCTTCACTTGTGTTCACGTATACAGGAAGCTCATCGTATTTCACCGGCCCTGTTACGTTTGCATCCGGAATCTCAATAAGCATTCCTTCAAGACTTTCATAAAAGTCCAATCCATCTGTTTCAGGATCAAAAGATTTCATTTCGTCATCTTCTACGATTTCAGTTGGAGGCGTGCGGTCTGTTCCGATTACGATCGCTTCTGGCAATGTGTTATCGGAAGAAGCAACTGTAATGGAAGAGGCAGTAATTTGAGTAGTTAGAAGGTCTTTCGCGTCACTATAACCACCTTCTTTATACTCTTTCACCTGACCGTCTACTTCTACTTTGTCGCCAACATTTACGCCAGCGCCGCCGCTTTTATAAACATAGATTCCTTCTGAAGTGGCGTTGCTATCGTCGGGATTTTCTTCTTGCATGTAGAAGGCGTTATTGCCGTCTTTTGCCGTAACGATCCCAGCGATTTTCGTAACAGCCATTCCTTCATAAGGAGAAGTGTGGTCTGAACCTTGAATATCGTGAATGCTAATGCCATCAGCAGACTTTAAAACAGTGTAATCAAAAGTGGCGACTTCACTTAATTTATTGTCTTTGGCTGCTACGGCTTTAATCGTTGTATCTTCAGTTAGTTCAATTGGCGCTGTGTATTCTGTGCTTTCAGCTGTCGGTTCGCTACTATCTGTTGTGTAATGAACCGTCGCACCTTCTTCTGCTGTCGCAAGCTTCACCATCGTACCTTCAATAACAGATCCTGATGCAGGATTTGCCGTTACTGAGAAAGCTGTTTCGATAACGTCAGCTGCGCTTCGAGGTACGAGTTTGTATTCGTTAAAGTTGTAGTCAATAACACCTTTAAGAATTTCATAGGTTTTACCTACTTCAAGTAGAGACTTATTTGTTGGTTTAATGACAAATTCACCTGAAGCGTCTTCAGCAGTGAAATTACCATTGCCATCGACTGACTTAACAGTGACATCATTAAATTGTGTGAATGCAGCTTCATGCTGTTCACCGTTATCTTTGGAAAGATCAGTGGATATGAGTGACTGAGGGGACGGGATACCTTTGTCTTCCGTTGTGATGGCTACATTAGAGGCACTAGTTTGTACTTGCTGCATGCCATAATAATCTGACATGCCGCCTTCTACGGTTACTTCATCACCTGGTTGAGCCGTAATGCCTGCAGCACGCACAATAATGGCAGCAGTGTCATCCTGGATAAACAGGTTCGTTTGGCCACCCGTTTCAAAGGATGCTGTGGCAATGCCTTTTATTTTCACTTGTGTACCGTTTGCTACTTTTCTAGCATCAGTGATTGTTGAGAGTTCGATAGGTTCTGGATCTGGGTCTGGAGCTGTGCCGTCAGATTGGTGGGCACCGAGGTAGTCAGTCGTGTCTTTTGCATATTGAGTCCATTCTTTCGTAATGTCTACTGCATCAGTAGTATCTGTATCACCAGATATAACTGAACCTTTACGAACAAGCGTCATATCTTTCGCAAAATCGCCAGCTGAACCAATTTGGCCAATAGAATCAATAACAGTGTCTGTTTTTTTGAGGACAACAACATCATTTCCGTTAAAATTAACGACGGATTGATTTGTTACATCAGCCTGATCTAAAATTGACTGATTGGATTTTTCGTGGGCAAGTACAAAGACTTCTCCAGCGGCAAGCTTACCTTCTAATGGTAAAGAATATTGTGGAGTGGTCTCCCCATTGGAGTAAAGTTCAAGAGTGTAGTTTGCTAAATCAATTTCATTTTCTGTTCCATTGTAAAGTTCAAGCGCTTTGTTGAAGCTCCCGCCTTCAATGTATTCTGAAATGATTAAGTCCTGAAATGTGTCTTCAGCTGCTGAAGCATACTGAGAAACAGGAAGCGCGAAAAAGCTAAGAACCATTGAGAATATTAGCGCAAAGCTAATAAAACGACTGGTTGACCTTCGTTTCAAATTTCATCCCCCCGGATATGTAGTCGAATTTTGGTGATGATACCACCAATTGTCAGTATACAATAACTTTTGACCCAGATGTGTAAAAATAGCGTAAATTGTCTAAATTTAGATGGCGCTTTCATTTTGTGGTAGGGGGTCAGGCGCGAGCCTGACCCCCTACACATACAAAACCGCTGTTTTCGCTGCTTTTGTCCGCGCTCACGGGACACTAATTGTTCCTAGAAAACTCTTTCTTCAATCTTTCGCATTGTAAAGAAACGGTGAAATTAATATATAACGATAGATTTCATTTTTCTTTGCTCTTTCATTTTCTGCTCAAAAACTAGTCTAAAGAACTAGTTTTTGATCACAAAGAAAAACCACCCTATCGATGGCTCGATTGGATGGTTAAGAGGCAGGTTTATCTTCTTCTTTCTTACATCTCTTCCCTGATGGGTTGGATCCATCATGCTCTAGTCGGGGAGATGATCTTGAAGATCCTTGAGGGATCATTACACGTTAGTCTAGCGAGGAGTATACTAGTTTGGTGACTCAAGAGTATATGGGTTTTCTAATTCGTTTTCAATTGAATGAAAATCAATATAAGGACGTATACCTTGCTTCATTAGACAGTTTGTCCCCTGCCTAAATCGAGCATCATTGCTATTGAAAACAGAGACGTTTCTTGCTTGCTTCCGCGCAAAGTGAGCTGTCGTCATAGCACCACTTTTCACTTTAGCTTCCATAATCACGACATGACTTGACCACGCACTGATTAACGCATTTCGCTGAATAAATTGCTTTGGTGTAGGTACTGTGCCAGGTGGATACTGCGATATGACAGCGCCTTCAATTGATATTGCTTCGAAGAGCGAGCGGTGCTCTTTCGGGTAACAAGTATCAACTCCATTTGCAACAAAAGCAATCGGTTGCCCACAATTTGCGAGGCAGGCAGTGTGAGCAGCATGATCGATTCCTTTAGCGAGACCACTAATAACAGGGATGTTCAGGCTTGAGAGTTTGGTGGATAACTCTTTCGCAGCACGTCGCGCCTGATTAGAACAAGAACGGGAACCAACTATTGCGACAGAAGGTAAGCTTGGCTTGATATGACCTTTGTAATATAAGAGAACGGGCGATTCAGGAACATTTTTTGCATATACAGGGTAAAGCGGGTCATCTCGGGGTAATAGCCAGATCTCCTTTTGCTGAACAAGTTCGAGAACGCGCTTTGGTTTCTCAAGTGAACGGGTAGCCATTATTGCTTCGCGTGCAAGGCGAGAGATTCCACGGACATTCTGGAGTTCAGAGAGAGAGGCATCATAGACTCGTTCAGGAGTTCCGAAAGCGGTCAACAGCTTTTTTTGTGTCACCGGACCCACATGCGGAATCGAACTTAGCCAGATCCAGCGCTCCATTCGTTCACTTCTCTTTCGTGATTAATTTTTATGGCGGGATCTTTTCCCATCGTTACTCTGGAAGTTTGGAGAGCACATACACTTTGCTACCTTTTCGCTCTGGCCATTGTTTAACAAGGTCTGGTGGTGTTGAGGGTTCACTATTCTCGACATAACGCTGGTAAGCTTCCCGGGAAGGTTCCTGAAAAAGTGAGAGTATGTAATCTGGGGAAGCGTGTGGATTCTTGCGATCAGAAATGTACGCACGATAACTGCTCCACATATAGTCCGCTGGCTTTACTACCATACGAGCTTTAACTGGATTAAGGTGGATGTATTTACTCACGTCAATTTCATAATCAATCGAATCGAGAAGTTCAGCGAAATAGCGACCTTGAAAGACATGTCCTGTGTACTCATATTTGTCGTTGAAATATCTTGCATAGTTGGAGTTGATTACTTTCATGATTTCACCAGGGGGATGATCGAAGGTTTCGATGGAGAGATGCACATGGTTAGTCATGAGACAGTATGCGTGTAGGCGAAACGGAAAAACGAGACGAGCTTGTTCTAAAAGTAATAAGTACTTCAGACGATCAATACGCTCTTCAAAAAGTGGTCCTTTTCGATTCCCTCGACAGATAATATGGTACTTAGCACCAGGGAACCAATTGCGTTTCTTACGAGCCATTCGAATTGCTCCTTTAGTAAGGAAAATGGGGAATTTCTACCATATCGGGGTTAATAATTGTAGTATACCACCTTTCAAGAATTTGGGAATAGTTAATTTGTAAATTATTCAGAAATATTTTTTAATTCACTTGAAGGAAAATGAGGGGGGAAGTAATAGGCGTGAATGAGGAGGACAGGTACGTACTTAACCCCCTCATTCACCTACTACCGTTCAACCCTTACCCACTATAGGTTCAATGCAATTGAAGAGACATTTGGATTAAAAGAAGTGTCCACCTGAGGCGGACACTTTCAAAGCTTTTGTCTTTTGATGGGGTCAGGCGCGAGCCTGACCCCAGTAAGCATTGCCTACTTCACTCCCTCCACCACATCATCACTAACCGCATTGGCTCCACCTAAAATAGTGTACGTATCTGCTTTTAGTTCTTCCATGGCTTCAGATGTTTCAGAAGGCAATTCATCTGGCTTTACAAGAAGCATCGCCGCCTCTTGTTTAGCAGCTAGAACGGAACCTGTTAACGCATCAGCAAAGTCCATGCCTGTTGCGATGAACACGTGCTGAGATGGGTTAAGTTCAGTTGCTATTGACGCCGCTGTACCAAAACGATTTTCACCTGCATAGCGCTTCGCATCCGGTAGCTTGCTGAACGCTTTCTCACTAACCACTGCTTCACCACCAGCGACGATCGCCTGGTCGACACTGCGAAGGGCTACTTCCGTTGCTTTTGGAACAGTGTCTTGTTTCGTAAATAAAATCGGATAGCCATTTTCTGCTGCGTAAGATGCGGCAGAAAGAGCATCAGGGAAGTTCATCCCACTTGCTACGACAGCTTTATCAGGATTGCCACCAAGACTCGCCTGGATATTAGCAGCTGTTTCGAAACGATCATCTCCGTAAATTCGTTTCACTTTCAAATCGAGTCCTTCTAACTGATAAGCGATAAATTTCGGTACGGCTGATGTCCCGCCAAGAATAATCGCTTTCTTCGCACCAAGGCGCTTAATTTCGCTTATGACCGATTTCTCAAGCCCCTTTTCACGCGTTAAAAGAATAGGTGCATCTAATTTATACGCGAGTGGTGCCCCTGCTAGCGCATCTGCAAAGTTATCTCCTCGTGCAATAACAACAGTATCCGCTTCGTCCCATCCTTCTTTTGAGATCTCAACAGCTGTATCATAGCGATTATCTCCAAATATCCTCACTGGTTCCTTCGATTCCGCTTCACCAGCATCAGATGTTACTTTCCACGTATATTTCTTCGTATTCTTTCCAATCGCTCCACCATCGTTATTGAAAATCTTAGATTTATTTTCTTCAGATGGTTCAATTGTAATTGGTATTTCATTTTCACCATTTACTAGCTTTACTTCATGTGTGAACGTCATATCTTCATTCACTTTTACTTTCTCACCATTAATTGTTAGGTTTCCTTCTTTGATCGCATTTCCTTTAAAAGTTACCGTATCGCCTTCCACGACGGCACCATTTTCAGGAGAGTTTACGACAACGGGCATATCGATCCAACGGAAAATTTCATCTTGTACAACCATTTTATTACTGCCCTGGTTAGTTACCGTCACTTTAAGATCTGTACCTTCTGCTCCGTAACCATAGAAGCTGACGTCATCATCAGACTTATCATTACGCGTATGGTCGGCAAGTCCTTCCTGATCCCATGACTCCCCTTTTGCATATTTGTACGTTAAGACCGTTCCTTCTGGAAAAGATTTTTGTAGTTCCCAATCCGGTGATACCGCTCCATTACGAGACATTTCCCATGCACTTGTACTCCACCCATTTTGATCACCAGGCATCGTTACTTTTGCGCTAAGCGGTGTATCGTCAGGCGCATGCACTTTAAATGTTACGTCTACCATCACAATATCCGGAGTTACCGTTACTTTATTAGAAGCGGTTTGATTTCCAGCTTTGTCATACGCTACGATGCGATAGGTGTACGCTTTGCCGTTCTCAACAGCGAAGTCGGTGTACGTCACCGCTTCTGCATTATCTAGAAGTTCAACCGTTTGACCATCCCGCTCAACCGCTAATAAGTAAGGGGTGTCTGCTCCTTCAAGTGCCCAGTTTAATGTTACCTGTCCAGATTCCTTTAACGGCTCTTCAAGCTTCACAGCATCTGCAGGGGCCTTCGTATCCTCCTGATTTTGAGAGAACGTGACTTCTTCAGTATTCGTTGTTTTCCACGTAGCACCACGGTCAGTTGAAAAAGCTAGTCGGTAGGCGTACGTCCCTTTCTCAATTGGGCGGAATTCCGCTTTAAATCCATTAGCCTCTTCTTCCTGTCCCGTGTAAGTCGCTTTAGACTCTTGCCACTCACCGTCACGCTTCACTTGAAGTTTTCCAATTAATCCTTCTGCAAGACTTGATTCCGTTGCACCATCTATTTTCACACTTGCTTCGATTGCGAAAGTGTTTGATAAATCCAACACTTGATCATCAATGACTGAAACTGAAGAAATTTCGTATTTTCCTTCTTTCCACTCGATGTGCGGAATCGTTGGTTCCTTCGTTTCCACTTTTACCGATTCATTGCCATCCTCATCGATCGCCGTTACGGCAAAAAAGTAAGAGTGGCCATTAGTTAATCCATCAACGGTAAGTTCCTTATCTTCCGTTACACTCACTTCTTCATACATCGCCCCTTGTAGCGTTGAGCGATACACTTTGTATTTCGCTGCATCTCCTGTCCAAGAAAGGGTTGCTCTTCCTTCTCCAGCAGAAACTTTCAAATCGCTAGCCGCTTTTGGTCGCTCAAAATTCTGACCTTCATCAGCTATTAGCATGCGGCCAGTCATCGCAGGAATCGTTACCGAAACCTTACCATCCTTCACCGTTACGCTGTCATCTTTCGCGAGTCCATCTGTAAATGAAATGTTGTTTTTCACAACTTCCTTCACATTTAGCTCGATCGTTTGCGCCTTGGTACCGCGGTTCACTGCAATGATTGCTGCACCGTCATCATTCGTACGAGCAAAAGCATAGACATCCCCGTCTGCATGCAGGGTTGTGAGCTTCCCGTATGCAAGAAGATCTGCATTTTCAGTACGAACAGCTCCTGCAGCTTGATAGTGCTTTACTAACTCTGCATTTTCATCTCCCCACGGATACGTGCGACGATCATCAGGGTCTTTAGAACCCGTTACACCTGCTTCATCACCGGAATAAATCGTTGGGGCACCTGGGTAACCCATTTGCAGAACCGCAGCTAGCTTTAAGCGCTGCACGCCAATCTCGTGATCGTAATTCGGATCAAACTCAGCTCGTTCATACGTGTCAGTTCCGCCACCAAGTACATAGATTGCACGCGGCGTATCATGAGACCCCATTAAATTCATGAGCGCATGAAACGCCTCATCAGGGTAATCCTCCTGTACTGCCATCAACTTCTCATCTGTACTTGCTGCATTCCCATTTTTCAAGAAATCAAGAATAGCACCTTCGAAACGATAGTTCATCACGGAATCATATTGATCCCCAAGGAAGTATTTTGATGCGTCATCCCAGATCTCACCTAGAATCAGCGGCTCTTCCCCATCCTTCAGCGTTGCTCCGGCACCGGCCATTTCTTCAGATTTCAATTCATCACGGAACTCACGCCAGAATTCCATATCGACTTCATTTGCGACATCAAGGCGCCATCCGGAAGCCCCATTTGTTAACCATGATTTCGATACAGAATCTTTGTCATACATAATGTAATCAGAGAATTTCTCATTGTTTAACTCACTATCATAATCAACTGCGTCTCCTTCAACGCTTTTGATTTCAGGAAGAGAATCATATCCCCACCACGCCTGATAGTCGTAGCGTTCCTTCCCATTCTCATCCTTCACTTTTTCATTTTTGATATTAAACCAGTTATGAAAGCCATATTCGTCATTAAACGTTTGGCCTTCTTTTTCAAGCTGTTTTCGTGCTTCTACTTTCGCATCTTTTTCACTCATGCCCTCGTTATTCATTAGGTCATAAATACGAGACCAATATTCATAAGCCCCAACGACATCGTACTTACCATAGCGATCAAAGTAGATGGAGTCATCCCCAACATGATTAAATACGCCATCCATAATCAGGTGCATGTCACGTTTTTCAAGTTCATCGGTAAATGCTTTAAATTCCTCAGGTGTTCCAAACATTGGATCAATCGTTTTCCAATCCGCTGCATCATATTTATGATTTGATGCTGCCTTCGCAATTGGATTTAAATAAAGGGTATTTACACCAAGGGATTGAATATAATCAAGCTTCTTTTGAATGCCTTCGATATCCCCACCAAAGAAATCGTTACTCCATATCTTATCTCCATCATAATCTGCACTGTCCGAAAGCCTTGGATTATCGGGAAGCTCTCCCCACTCCTGGTGCTCAATTGGTTCATGACCACGTGCGGTTTCCTTTGCATCATCGTTTTCTTCATTTCCATTATTAAATCGATCAGGGAAAATTTGATACACCACAGCTTCTTTCATCCAGTCTGGCGTTTCGTATCCTGGATCGAAGACCGTTAATTGATAAAGTTCAGCATTCGTATCAACTGCTTTTCCAGCCGCTCCTTGCTTCGTATCTTCTCCATACTCCGCTTTTGCTGAACCATCACGCACGATAAATTTATAGCCGTAAAGTCCTTTTTCTTCAGGCGTTACTTTCGCTTCCCAAAAATCTTTCCCATCATTTGTAGCTGCCTTCTCCATTGAGATTAGCTTGCTTGTACCCGTATTTTGATTCTTGATGTAGAGGTCGGCTTTCGCTACATCATCTTTCTTTGCTGCTAGACGTAGCGTCACCGTCTTTCCTTCTTTCACAGCACCAAACGGAGCACGATAAGCTTCTTCCCATGAGTTATGTAGAAGACTGCCCTTATTTACTGCACCATCTGACCCTTCAGCACTATAATCTGTGCTTACTTCTTTTGAATCGGCATTGAAAAAGAACGTGACGTCTGCCTTTTCAATGACGTTCAACTTTGCATTCTCTGCTGGATAATCGTCTCCCCATTTATCGCCAAGCACCACTTTATACTCATAATTCCCTTTTGGTACGCTTGTCGTAAAGGAATAGACATTATCAAATTGATCATCAGTCAGAAGCGCTGTTGACTGATCAGGGCTCCACTCTGCTCCTGCATCAATGGCAGGCTGGATCGAGCCAACAAGTCTAGGTGATTTTTCTTTTAGCGGTGTGTAAGTAGTTGAATCTGCAATCGCATGTGTTCCATCATGATAATAAAACGTTACTTTTGTTTTCTCATCCACTGTTAATTTAAGATTGTTTCCACCATCACCATAGCTCTCTCCCCAAGATTGATTGATCGCTATTTTATATTCATAACTCCCAGCTGGAAGTTCACCAGAGAATTCATAAAACCCTCCTCCCATGGCTTCCATCTTTGTTTCCTCAGCTGTTGGATCCCATTCCTTTGAAGCACCTAGCTCGTCCTGCAAATCGCCGACAAGGGTGACAATTCGTTCGTCTTTCACCTCGCCAATCGTAAAGGTACTATTATCGCTACCATTTGGATTTAAAGGATCTTTCATCCATTCATCTCCCACGATAAATTTGTACTGATGAAGTCCATCGGATAGATCATCTATCGTTAACTCCCAGACGTCATCTACCTTCTCGAGTGGAAGTGCCCCTTCCTGCCAATTTGTAAAATCACCTGCAACAAGGATCGATTCTTCGCTCCCATCTCCTTCATAAATAAACGTAGCTGATGATCCGTCTATGACAGGACTAACTGCTGCCGCTTTCACTGCTCCAGGAATAGCTCCAGCAAGCATTTGAATCAAAAGAACGACGACGAGTGACAGTGAAAATCTCCTTCGATTACCCCTTTTCATCCTTTTCCCCCTTGAAAATACAATTAGTGAAACCGTTTGCACAAAACCGTAAATTTTAGGAAACCGTTTGCAGTTACAAATAAAAAATAAGCTAACTGTTCCAAATTAAAGCAAACGCTTTCATGATCTATTTTGCCATAGGATTTGGAAGTAATCAACTTATTTTTAGAAAATTTCATTATTTTTCGTACAGCTCGATCGGTAGACCATCCGGATCACTGAAAAAGGTGAACCGCTTCATTGTGAGCTCATCCACTCTTAGATCTTCAATAGAAGATACTCCTCTTTCTGTTAGATGATTAACGGTCTTATCAAGGTCTAATACTTCAAAAGCGATATGTCTTAGTCCCTTTGCTTCAGGATAGTTTGGTCTCTCTGGCGCATTCGGGAATGTAAATAATTCAATTCTCGTATGATCTCCGACGGCAAGATCAAGTTTGTATGAATTTCGTTCTTCTCTGTAAGTTTCCTCGATAACCTTAAGACCGAGTGTATCTACATAGAACTCCTTTGATTTTTCGTAATCTCCGCAAATAATTGCAACATGGTGCACTTTAGTAAACATCTGCTTCACCTCAACCTAAACGATAAGCTGACAATTGAGCGTCGTCAATAAGAAACCCGAGCAGCTAGTCATTATAACAGCGATTCCGCCCCATCTACATACATCTCTGTCCCTGTTACATGACTGGATGCATCAGAAGCTAGAAAGTAAACGACGTCTGCCACCTGTTGTGGCGAACCTGGTTTTTGCTCAAGCGGATGACTTCCTTCAGGATATTCTACTGGAATTTCAATTTCTTCTACACTATCTTTTTTGTCTGTGTTTTGATCAATGTTCGTCTCGATTGCCCCAGGGCAAATAGCGTTTACGCGGATGTGATACTGTGCTAGTTCAAGAGCAGCCATTTTCATAAAGGCTACCTGTCCTGCTTTTGAAGTACTATAAGCAGACATACCAAAGTTCGAAAAAGTCCGATTGCCATTTATGGAACTAGTAATAATGATACTCCCTCCTTCTTCTTTCATATAAGGGATTGTATGTTTCACCATTAGAAAAGTACTTCTTAAATTTGTTTCAATCGTCTGATCCCACTCATCAACCTTCATTTCTTCAATCGGATTCAGTGTGCCATTAATTCCTGCATTGTTAAACAGAATATCAATGCGTCCCCATTTTTTAACAACTTGCTTCAAACCATATGTAACTCGTTCTTCATCGGCCACATCCACATCAAGGACAAACGCCTCTCCGCCGTTTTTTACGATCGACTCCTTCACTTGTTCAGCTCGACTTTCCTTCAAATCAAATAAGCAAACTCGAACGCCTTCTTTTGCAAAGCGTTTAGCTGCGGCTTCTCCAATGCCAGATCCACCACCTGTTATAACGGCTACCTTCTTCATATTTAACACTCTCCTTTTTTTCTGACTATTCCCGCAATCCAACTTTTTAAGACCAATATTTATCAAAAAGCTAAGTTTGTTTGATCGAACAAAAAGTGTTCCGTTTATCCACTATCGATTAACGGAACACTTTTCTGCTTCTTTCATTCTATCTCCCTAACCATCCTCCATCTACTGCCAATAGATGTCCATGTACATAATCAGACGCCGCGGAAGTTAAATACAAAATTGTCCCTTTAAAGTCTTCTGGATCGCCCCATCTCTCTGCTGGAATGCGATCTAGTATTTGGGAGTTTCGGGTAGCATCCTCTAATATTGCCGTATTCATATCCGTCGCAATATAACCTGGGACTATCGCATTCACATTCACGTTATGTTTTGCCCACTCGTTTGAGAGCGCCTTCGTTAACTGAGCCACCCCACCTTTAGCGGCCGCATAAGCTGGTACGGTAACCCCCCCTTGAAATGAAAGTAAAGAAGCCAGGTTCACAATTTTTCCATATCCTTCAGGCACCATGTATCGACCAGCTTCCTGGCACAGAAGCCATACGGCTTTTAGATTAATATCAATCACATCGTCCCAGTCTGATTCTAAAAAGTCTACAGAAGGTGACCTTCTTTGAATTCCAGCATTATTGATCAAAATATCGATTCTACCGAAATGATTGATGACATTTGGAATTGCTTCCTTCACCTGATCTTGATCTTCCAAATCGCAGGGAATAATGACACACTTTCTTCCTAGAGTTTCCATTTCATTCTTTATGTCTAATTGCTCCGGGTTTCTTTGAAGGAGAGCAATGTCTGCTCCCGCTTCTGCTAATGCTACTACCATTGATTTGCCTATTCCTCTTGTAGCTCCTGTAATAGCAGCTACCTTACCTTTAAGATTAAACAACTGTAAGCTCATTTCCATTCTCCTTTTTAGTATACTATTCGATTTCTATTAACCACTACTCTATTAAATTAGGTATAAAGGTAACAATTGTCGGGAAAAAGACAATAAGTAATAGCGCGACGCATAAAACTCCTACAAATGGAACTGCACTCTTCATAGCGTGGTCCAGTTTTACACCTGAAGATGAACATGCGACGAATAAACATACTCCTACTGGTGGAGTTAGCGTGCCAATCGCAATATTAATAACAATCATCACACCAAAAACAACAGGATCCATACCAGCGCTCATAGCGATCGGTAACATAATAGGGACAAACATAATCAATAAAGCAAGTCCCTCAATAAACATCCCACCGACTATGAAAATGACATTGATAACTAAAATAATAAAAATAGGGTTATCTGATATACTCAAAATAAGATTGCTTAAAATCTGCGGGAAATTATGACTTATAAGAATCCAACTGAACAAAGATGAAGCTGCAATGATAAGCAACACATTTCCAGAACTGATAATCGCTTCAACAAAAATCCCAGTCATATCTTTTAATTTTATGCTTTTATAGACGGCCAAACCTAGAATGAGCGTATACACTACGGCGATAACGCTAGACTCTGTAGGGGTGAAAATCCCGGTTAATATTCCTCCAACAATGATAATTGGTGCCATTAGAGGTAAGATTGCTTTTCTAAAACTCTTTATAAAATAAGAAATAGAAAATCTTTTCTTCTCAGAAGATCCATAGTTTTTTATCGAACAAATAAATCCGGACACTACCATAAGCAAGATACCAATTAGTAACCCTGGGATGATCCCGCCTAGAAAAAGTTTTCCAACTGAAATACTGGCTATTCCACCTAAGACAACCATTGGTATACTCGGGGGAATGATAATCCCGATTGAACCAGATGCCGCTTGTAGAGCAGCAGCAAACCTTGCAGGAAAGCCCATTTTCACCATACTTGGCGTCATAACACTGCTTAAAGCAGCCGTGTCAGCAGGCGCAGAGCCAGATATTCCACCCATCAGCATACCCGAGGAAACACTTACATAACTCATCCCACCTCTCGTCCATCCAATGATCGAGTCAGCAAAGTTTACAAGCTTTTGCGTTAATCCACTTTTATCCATAATGACACCTGTCAGCATAAAGAAAGGAATGGCTAATAACGTAAAACTATCCATTGAAATAAACATCTTTTGTGGAACGACCAATAACGGAATTGAACCTTCATACAAGATTGTAAAAATGGATGCTACACCTAAAGAAATACCTACTGGAACACCGAAAATAAGGAGTAGAAAAAACGAAATAAATAAAAGCGCTATCATAAATTCTCCTTCCCTCTAACGTTTATGAGAATAATAAAGATAATCGCAAAAATGCCTGATAGAGGAATAATTGAATAAATATAACCGATTCCAATAGGCAATACCGAAGCAGTTCCTGAAAAGTTTTCAATCACAAACAAAGTCCCTTGCCAGGTTAGTATACAGAAGAACGCCCCCGTAATGATGTGAATAATGAGGTTCACTCCCTTAAAATACTTCTCAATCTTTTCAACAACAAATGTTATCGCGATATGTCTTTGTTTATAGATCCCCATCGTTATGCCCAAGAACATTAACCACACAAATATAAATCTTTCGAGCTCTTCCGCCCACACCATTCCGCTTGAAAAAACATATCGGAGAACGACCTGCATAAACACTAAAATCACAAGGACTAACATTAAAATTAAAATAACTTTCCCCATAATGCTTTCTATTCGATTACCTACTGCGGTACTTTTATTCAAGCTTCTCCCCCCTGACTGTAATAATGAAATAACAGATGGGGCGCTTATGAATTCGCCCCTAGATGTGTTATTTTGTATCAATTATCTTTTGAATTAAATCTTCTCCAAAATCCTCACCGTACTCTTCGTATACAGACTGTACGGATTTCCTCCATGCATCTTTATCAGGGTCCTTCTCAATTTGTAACTCTCCAGTATCTTCAAGAAACTTGATCTCTTCCTTTTCCTTATCACGGATCAATTTTCTTTCATAATCTCCCGCTTCCTTGGCAGCCTCCAACAAATCTTCTTGAATATCGGCAGGAAGCTTATCGAATTTCTTCGGGTTCATTATGAGCAACATTGACGTATAAGTGTGGCCATCAAGGACCATATAATCCTGTACTTCATACATCTTAGAACTTTTAATTGCAAATACTGGTCCTTCTTGTCCATCCACTACACCATGTTGGGAAGCCATGTATAATTCAGAAAATGGCATCGGCACAGGATTTGCCCCCAAAGCTTCTGTCGTTGAAATCAATACTGGCCATTCTGGCGTTCTAATCTTTAATCCTTCAAGGTCTTCAGGAGATTCAATAGGTCTAGCACTATTCAAAAAGTGTCTGAACCCTGATTCCCAATAACTCATGACTTTAAAGCCACCCTTTTCTTCAGCCTCTTCCGCAAGTAATTGTCCAACTTCTCCTTGCAAAACCTTATCTACGTGCTCTGCGTCTCTAAAAAGAAACGGAAGATCGAATATAGAATATCGCGGATAATATTTTGTAACGCTACCTGAAGCAACTAGAGATATATCCACTGTCCCCATCTTAGTGCCCTCTGCCAGCTCACCCTCATCTCCTAGCTGACTATCATGGTATACTTCTATCTCCACTTGACTATCTGTCTTCTCTGCAACTAATTCTGCAAATTTCTCAGCACCAGCATGAAATTGGGAGCTAGTAGGTTGATTGTGTCCTAACTTAAGCGTAATAGTTTCTCCATCCCCAGCTGACGTGCTGCTTTCACTCGCACCGCACCCCGTTAGACTGATCGTAAGAATGACTGTTAACAAGAAAATTGAAATACCCTTAAACTTTCTCCCCATCTTTTTCCCTCCAGGTAAATAGAATTGTATAAAACAGCAATGGTCAATTACTGTAGCTACCAAATTTCAAAACCTTATCCCTTTGTTGATTTACTTTTATCTCGCAAGCATGTTAACGCTTACAAAAAATAGAATATTCTGCTTATGTCATAACCTTTACTTACTGAAACAATAAAAAATCCGTTAAACATTATATATAATATATATTGATTATATATAATGTTTAACGGCATGTCTAGAGATTATATATAAAATTGCATTCTATATATATTCCTCTATTATATTTGTTTGCTTTTATATGATTTCTTCTGTGTTCTTATTTCACCATCTTCATAATATGTTCTCTAAACGCTTCCTGGACTTCTTCTACATCACCTTTTTCCATTAATCTCACCAGATCTAAATGATATTTATATACTTCATCAGGACGGATTTGAACTTTAGGATTGAGCGCTGTAATATACCTCCTGATATGTCCAGTTAGCATATTCCATATTCTAGTGTAGACTTCTATTTTGGACCATTGAATAATGGTTCGGTGAAACTCCATATCTAAATCAGATTGCAATAAATATTCCGGCTTACCGAACTTCATTCGATCCACAATGTCATAAAGTTCTCCTATATCTCTTTTTCTCAACTTAGGTAAAATAATTTCTAATGCATTTGTTTCAATTTCTGCTCTCATTGAAAATATATGGTACATTTCCACCTTATTAATTTCAGTGACGAAAGCTCCTTTATACTTAACCGTGCGAATAAGCCCTTCTTCTTCTAATCCTCTTAAGGCCTCTCGAACAGGAACCTGGCTTATTCCAAACTTCTTTGCTACTTCTGTTTCCACTATTCGATCTCCAGGTTTTAAATTGTTTAAAATAATCTCATCTCTTAATTTTTGTTTAACTTTATCCTTTAAGGAAACTAACGACTGTTTACTTGATTTTTGTTCTTCCATTTTCCCCAACCCTTTTCGAATAGTATTATAAGCTTTTACATTGTAATGAATAAAAAAATGTTTATAAATAATGTTTCAAATTATATATAATATCATTATATATAATTTGAAACATCAATATAAGAGAATTTAAAAAAAGAGACCCGTTAAGGTCCCTATTGCTGGTTTTCAGTTTCATCATTTGATTTTTGCTCTGTATCGTCCATATCCCCTTCATCCATGTTACCATCTTCATCTTTATCGCCTTCTTCTGAACCATCCTTATTCATTGTATCATCGTCTTCCTGATCAATCGTTCCATCATCTTCGTTAACATTCTCTTCATCTTCTGGTGTATCTTCTTGCATCTCGGGATCTTCTACCGGCCCTTCTTCTTCATTTGCATTCGAACAAGCCGCAATACTCAGGGAAAGAAACATCGTCATCAGTAACAACATCCACTTTTTCATAGAAAAACCTCCAACGTTGTAATAGTCCTATTTTGACCATCGCTAGTGGATGTATGTATTTTCCTAACAACAAATTTAAAAAAAGCTATTTATTTACAAAAAAAGTCATATATTTTTGATATTTTTTACAAATTACAACACATTTCGTAGGTTTAATGGCCTATTATGATAGTAGGATTTTCATAAATATATGATGGATCGTACAAAGTATCCTCCAGAAAAGGGCAACCATTTTTGAAAAAAAGTGGGCGCAAAGTAAACAGATCTAAGGAAGCTTCTTCTGAGAAGGCTTCTATGATGGCTGAACTACCTGGAAAGAGTTTAAGGAGGAGTTACATGGGCGTACATACAGAAGAAAATCTTGACGAGGAATGGATTAAACTAATGAAAGAAGCAAAGGAATTGGGCATCAAAATTTCTGAAATCAAAGCGTTTCTCAAAAATGAAGGAATGTAACCTGAACGAAAGCGGCAGAACGGATGCCGCTTTCGTTCTATTTACGGAACAATAACATACTGGTATAATTACATACAATCAAAGAATTTTGTCGAAGCATCGGAGGGATACACGTGATAGGTGAAGAAGTAAAGAAGTATCGTTTACGCAAAGGGTTATCTCTTTCAGAATTAGCGGAACGCGCGAATGTGGCCAAGTCATATCTGAGTTCAATTGAACGAAATATACAATCAAATCCCTCTATCCAATTCCTAGATAAAATATCTAATGTTCTTGATGTTTCGGTAGAGGTACTACTTCAGGGAGATGATCCTATTCATCAGAGTGAGTTAGACTCGGAATGGAAAAAGATCGTTAAAGAAGCGATGGAGTCTGGTATAAGCAAGGACCAGTTCAGGGAGTTTCTGGAGTTTAATAAGTGGCGGGCCAAACAGGGGTCTGATCAATAAATTGTTTTTTT
This sequence comes from Pseudalkalibacillus hwajinpoensis, assembly GCF_015234585.1. NCBI lineage: Bacteria > Bacillati > Bacillota > Bacilli > Caryophanales > Guptibacillaceae > Guptibacillus > Guptibacillus hwajinpoensis. Next base: position 311,298 of record NZ_JADFCM010000001.1, on the reverse strand, counting down.
AAGAGCCGACATCTTCCAGTAGGCTCTTATCTATTTGGGTAACAGTATATATACCCAATAGCCGTGGATACACAATATGAAAGAATATATTGTTGAAGCCACGATTAATAAAATCCGTATTAAAACGGATTTTAAGTGATGAAATTTTAAAAGTAAGACGATCAGAAAAATAGACAAACCTATTTTATACATTTGGAAAACAAGTGGATCCATTTGAAATAGCGCTCGCATTAGTGGATTCACTTCTCCGATCCATCCATTTTGAATTCCCCAATATGTGATAAATCCATCAAGAGTGTTAATACATGCTAAATAAATAACAAAAAACTTCTCCTACGTTGTCCCTTTATTCATAATGAGATGAAATATTTTGGTTTTGTATAATCTCCCTAAGTTCATCGTACATTTTCTGTTCATCTCGGATTATTCCCTTGATGTCTTGTTCTTTATTTTCAAGTCCGTGGATTTTCTCTAGAATAAAAGATAAATCGCACTTCCCTTTATATTCGTCATTGATGTAGAGCTTGGCGACCAGTTTATCAACCGCAATGATTTTAATCCTTTTCCCTAAAATATAAGAGACAAAAGTCCCTTCCCCTAACTTGATCACCATCATTCCTCCTTACTTTTTTGAGGAATTGATTAGAAAATCCTTCACTTCCTCCTTAGATAATCCCATGCTTCTTGCAATTGAAATAAGGGTCACCCATTCCTGATCCAATTTTTCGTCAGTATACGTTTTCATTCCCCATCCCCCTTATATAATTCAGCAATAAACGACATTAATAAAGAACGTTTTGTTCTTTATTTAGAATGTACATCTAATATAGTCTTATTTTGGAAGATTAAAAAGACTGAAAATTCTTTGTATTGGACTGTTATTAGCATATAATCTTCTATATACTACCAAATACTCTCTCGTTCTTAAATTTTAATTATTTTGTTCAACGAGACTTTTAGAAGATCAATATAAAAACACGACATTTGTTCTGTTTACAGAACAAATTGTTCTTGATAAAATTAACACAATAAATAATGATAAAGTCGAGGTAAAGGGATGATAGGGGAAAAAATTAAACTTTATCGGAATCGTATGGGACTGTCTTTAACTGAACTCGCTAAACGGGCAGGGGTTGCCAAGTCTTATTTAAGTTCGATTGAACGAAATCAACAGGCTAATCCTTCTATTCAATTTCTTGAGAAAATAGCGGGAGAATTAAAGGTTCCTATGGAAGTGTTCATATTAGAAGAAGATCACGAAGAGCCGGCACTCGACACTGAATGGAAAGAATTAATCGAAGAAGCGATGCGCTCAGGTATTACAAAAAAAGATTTCGCTGACTATTTAGAGTTTAAAAAGTGGCAACTTCATCATGGTAATAATGAATAAATCAACTGCTTACAAACGAATTTTCTCTTGAAATCAGAAACTCCTGTCCACGAAGGACAGGAGAGAAAGTTCTTATTCAGCAGAGTTCTCAGAGTTTTCGTTAGGCGCTGGCTCTTCGGTGTTGCTTCCATTGTTCATAGAGTTATTGCCGTTCTCAGAATCATTTTCACCGCTGTTACACGCTGTGATTAACATAACAGCTACTAACGAAGTTGCAATTTTGAGCATGAATTTCTTGTTATTCATTTCCAAAATTCCTCCCTGAACTCGATAAGTTTTACCGCTATGAAGCGGTTGAGTAAATCATAGCAGGTAAAAAAGGGGATTTGTCGGAATTTACATAGTCTCTATGATCGTTTAACATTACATCAACATTTGAGTCATAATCAAGTCTCTTCTAAAATGAACTTCACACTCCAAAAAAAATCCCTATTTCCGTGTAAATTACGGAAATAGGGATTTGCTTGTCCTACTTCAATGCAAACATAATCTCGGCTTCTGCTGCAACTTCGCCATCCACTGTTGCTGTTGCTTTACCTTTGCCGATCGGTCCTTTGATACGAATGATTTCAACTTCGAGACGAAGCTGATCTCCCGGCTTAACCTGTTTTTTAAAGCGACATTTGTCAATACCAGTAAAGAAGGCTAGCTTGCCTTGATTATCTTCCTTCTTCAGCATCGCGACAGCACCTACCTGAGCAAGCGCTTCTACGATTAACACACCTGGCATAACTGGGTAGTCTGGAAAATGTCCATTAAAGAACTCTTCATTCGCCGTAACGTTCTTTATACCAACTGCTCTTACTTCTTCTTCTACTTCAAGAATTCGATCAACGAGCAGAAAAGGGTAACGATGCGGGATAATCTTCTTAATGTCCTGACTATCTAACATAATTCATTCTCCTAACTGTTACTCTTCTTTTTTGACGATATCACTAATCTTTACCCATGTACTCTTCTTAAAGACGTCTGCAGGGCTTCCGTCTCCAATGACACCGTAACCGATCATCGCACCTGCTACAAGTGAAGCGACGAGCAATAGGGCAACGAGAAGAAGGCGTAGCCAGATTGGAATTAACCGAATCCTTGGCTTACGCTCTTTCGTTTCTTTATTCTTATTCGTTTTTATGGCCTCTTCATTAGGAAGTTCCTTATGCTCTGAGGTCTGGTTCACCTTTTCATGGTTGTTCGCCATTATGATTACACCCTTACGAATAGTTTCCGTTCTAATTTAGACTAATTTTTTCTTTGCAATTTTGTCAATATGCTCAAGCATGAGGCCTGTCCCTTTTGCAACGCAGCTCATTGGCTCTTCGGCAATGAGTACAGGTACCATTAGCTCTTCAGCGAATAGCTGATCAATACCGTGAAGCAAAGCACCCCCGCCTGTCATGATGACACCACGGTCAATAATATCTGCTGAAAGTTCTGGAGGAGTTCTTTCAAGTACGCTCTTCGCGGCCATTACCATATGTGTAATTGGCTCCTGAAGGGCCTGCTGAATTTCATCAGATTTCACTGTGATCGTGCGAGGAAGTCCTGAAACCATATCTCGTCCACGAATATCAAGTTCTTCTTTCCGGCCGCCTGGAAATACCGTTGCTACGTTAATCTTAATTTGTTCTGCTGTCCGCTCCCCTATGAGAAGCTTATACGTTTTCTTGATGTAATCCAGGATTTCGTAATCGAACTTGTCCCCTGCCATTTTAATGGAAGAGGCGGTGACAATATCGCCCATTGAAAGAACTGCGATATCCGTCGTTCCACCGCCAATGTCCACAACCATATTACCGCTTGGCTGAAATATATCCATGCCAGCGCCAATCGCTGCTACTTTTGGTTCTTCTTCAAGGAAAATTTGTTTTCCACCGCTTTTTTCAGCAGCTTCTTTAATCGCTTTCTTTTCAACAGACGTAATGTTTGTTGGCGTACAAATTAGAATACGCGGCTTAGATAGAAAGCTTTTTACATTAATTTTGTTCAAGAAATGTCTCAGCATCACTTCTGTAATATCGAAGTCTGCAATAACGCCATCTTTCAATGGACGTGTTGCAACGATGTTTCCAGGAGTCCGGCCAACCATTTGTCTTGCTTCTTCACCTACAGCAAGTGCTCTTCCAGTACCAGTGTCTAATGCCACGACAGAAGGTTCATCCAACACTATGCCTCTGCCTTTCACATAAATCAGTACGTTCGCGGTACCTAAATCAATCCCAATATCACGTGAAAACATGACTTATCCTCCCTGTATTCTTTCACTCATCTATTGTCTCAGTCCTAGTATGTTTAAACTACTTATCCATTAGTATATTGTACCACAAATAAAGAACCAGGAAGAAAGTATTTAGAAAAAAATGTCGTTTTTAGGCGTATTATTTGACAGCTTCTTCTTTTTCCGTATCCTTTCTATATTTTATTCTCGTCGCTTCGCCGCCGCGGAGATGGCGTATCGATTTATGATACTCGAGAATCCCCTTCACCTCATTGGCGAGGTCCGGATTAATTTCGGGAAGCCGTTCTGTTAAATCCTTATGAACGGTACTTTTGGACACTCCAAACTCTTTGGCGATCACCCTCACCGTTTTCTTAGTCTCCACGATGTAATTTCCAATCTTGATGGTTCGCTCTTTGATGTAATCGTGCACACCACTCGCCTCCCTAAATTGGATGTGAGAGATGCGAAATGAGACTGATAAAGTGATCATGCTACGAAGCTCTAGTCATCAGGTCGACCTACATGATGTCAGGAGTATTGCATGCAAGAATACTTCGAAGCCTTACCACAACTTCTCACCTCTGCCCCTCATTTACTAAGTTTTGTAACATTTTATTAAGGCAAAGGTGGTTATATACCAAAAAGTCAAGAGGGACAAGGGGTTTTATTTAAATTTTCTTATAATGACCGATTTTTGCCTTTTTGGTATGCTAAATCATTTCCTAAAAGAACCTCTTCTATAGTATTTCTTTTCGCATCTTTTCATGCAATTATTTACTAATTGATTTCTTTAATCCCCAGGATTTCAATCAATTTCAATTCTTTTTATGCTATAAAACTGGAATTAGCATGCTATTTCCCGGGAAAGGTCGAACCGTGTCATGTTGAATCGAAAACAAATAAAAAACCCCCGATTGCTCGGGGATTTCTGTTACTCTGAATCCTTTGTATCTGATTTTTGATCATCCGATTTCTGCTCATTGTTATTTTGCTCGTCGGATTTATCCTCGTCAGCACTCTTTGCATCATCTTCGGCGTCTTTCTCAGCATCCATTTCGGATTCTGTACTGTTGTCTTTGTTCTCAACATCAGTACCTTCTGAGGCTGATGGGTTGGAAACTTCATTGCCGGCTTTTTCTGGACCTTCAATTGCTGAAGAAGGTTGATTAAAAACATCAAGTGGGTTAACTGGAGTGCCATCTTTACGAACTTCAAAGTGTACGTGTACACCAGCGTCTGTATCAAATGTGTTTGTTCCAGCCTTACCAAGCTTATCGCCTTGCTTCACTTTATCGCCTTCTGCCACTTCAACTGCTTCAAGCGATTCATAGACAGTAACAACCCCATCTGCATGTTCTAAATGAACTACATTTCCTAGCAGCTGGTCGTCTGATACTTTAACAACCTTACCACTCATTGCAGCTTTAACTTCAAAGCTTGCTCCATCTTCACTAGCGTAGTCAATTCCTGCATTTTGGTAGTAGGTATTATTATAGAAAACAAGGGCTGCTTGTTGTTCTTGCGTGCTAGCTGATGTGTCATAGAATTGTTTCTGCACAAATACACCACTATCTTCGGATGCAGGTACTTTAAAGACTTCTGAATCACCAAGGACTGGAACGGACTCGTCATTAGTGTCAAAGGCACTTCTTTCTTCATCAATTCCGCTTAAATCTTTCGGGCCAGCATTTTCTTGCCCACCTTGCATCCATAGAACGGCTGCAAGAACAATTGCTGCAAAACCAAGATAGACTGCCGGATAGATCCAGCGTTTTCTTGCTAGCTTCTGCCATTTAGAAGCGCTTTTTTCAACAGGATGAGATCGTTGTTTTTCGTCTCCCATTTGTTCATCACCTCAGCAACATTGTGGTCAGGTTGCGAGATTTATATACATGTTCCTAAAAAAATGTCTATTTATTTTTTGATAAGGGGGTTGTTTTTATTCATGATTTCGATTTTCCCAGTATTTACTTATGATTTTAGGCGTATTTTTCTATATATGCCATTATTTATTGTTTTATATTTTGTTATCTGTTTGTAAGAATGATTCCTTGGATATGAGGGTATATAATCTTTAACTACACTTTTGGCACTAAAATCCGTTTTGATTAATTCAAGACGAGAATGAAGGGGATTAATCTATTATGAATTACGTCATTACATCAACACTGCCCGAGCAATTTGGAGGCAGAACAAAGTCCCTCCTCGATCGTACTAAGAAATTAGTAGAACAGGCTGACCTGAACTATACCATTATTACAACAAATTACAATCCTTACTATGGGGACATATATGAGCAATATTATCGGGAAAACAAAGTTCCACGTTCGGTGAAGATGATGAACATCTACGACTATCTTGCCGATCGTTCTTATTCTGGTGATAGAGTCGAACAACCACTTGAGGAAGAAGGACTTACGTATCGTGAAATTAAAAAGAATAAAACCTATCGCTATTTTGAAAACGGCGAATACGTTCTTTATAAGAGTTACGATTCAGAAGATGGATCACTGAAATTCATTGATTTTATGGATCCTTATAATCACAAACGTGCGTGTCGAAAGGAATTTAATAAACGAGGAAAATGCCATCGGAAGATCAATTACAAACAAGGGACGACAAATAAGCTTGAAGAGATCTATTATGATGATCGCGGACATGCCTATGTTAACCAAACATACGATGGGACGAGTGACAACAAGATCATTCGTATCCATCATTTCACTGAAAAAGGCATTCTTGAGTTTAAAACAGAAAAAGATTTCTTCCGCTATTGCCTGGAGCAGATGATTGAGGATTCTTCTACCATTATTAATGACGCTCGTCTACTTGATAAACCTATGTGTGAGCTGAAAGGTAACGATCTTACGAAAATCGCGATTCTTCATAATACACACTTACAAAGTGAAGATATCAATGATATCAAATCATCTTATCAATATATTATCGACCATGCAGATGAAGTTGATCATATCGTCGCGTTAACCCAAGAGCAAAAAAAGGATCTCTCTCATTTAATTTTTAACAATGAAAAGATTAGCATTATCCCGCATTCTATCGCACCATCAACCTTAAATCTGAAAGGAGAGCGTGAAAATAAATTTGTTTTCATCGGTCGCTTAACTGATGTGAAGCAACCTGACCATTTAATCGAAGCCTTCCAATTGACTAGAGAACAGCTGTCTACTTTCACTCTTGATATATATGGTGAAGGCCCGATGAAAGAAAAGCTCGAAGAAAAAATCAAAGAATATCAGCTTGAAAAGCACATTTTCTTAAAAGGGCTAACAGATGACCCAGAAAGCGTATTTGCTACTGCAAAAGCATCTTTCCTGCCAAGTCAGTACGAAGGGTTTGGACTCGTTATCATGGAAAGCCTAAACAATGGTTGCCCAGTTGTAGCTTATGATATTAAATACGGACCAAGAGATTTAATAAAAGACCAGGAAAACGGACTTATGGTTGAAAAAAATAATATTGAGGCTTTGTCTGAAGCAATGGTACAAGTTAAGGATAAATTATTTGGCAAGATCGAAGTAGATAAGGAGTACCGTGAGCCAGCTTTCGTAAAAAATTGGACAACACTTATCGGAAAACAAGAGAAAAAATTTAAGTTACCCTTCTTCAAATAATAGCTATTCACAAAACTTACCCAAAGATAAAAGGCCGCATTTGATGCGGCCTTTTATCTTTGGGCTGTAAAATTCGTCACGTATTTTTCCATTTCACTAATGGCAACACCTTGATAATAATATTTAACGATATCAGAGTAAGCACTGCCGTCCTCAGCCATTCCATTAGCTCCATATTGACTCATGCCTACGCCGTGCCCAAATCCTTTCGTGGAAACAGTAATCGTATCGCCGCTCCGGTCCCATGTGAAGTCAGAAGAACGAAGGCCAAGAAGGTCCCTGACTTCTCTTCCTGTAAACTGCTTCCCATTTATTGAAACTTCCGCAACTCTTTTACCTTCCGTCAGGTTTTTGATCGTTCCAATCGATTGGTCATTAGTGAGCGTGACTCCTAACTTCTTTTCGAAGTCGGCTACTGTAAACGTCGCTTTATCTTCATACTTTGGAGAATCAACGTCCCAAGGACTTTCGACACTTCTTAAGTACGGAGCTTTATTTTCCCAATAATCTTCCGAATTCTCGGTATAGCCGTTGCTTGTTGAGAAAAAGGAAGCATAAATCGGATTCCCATCATACGTTAAAATTTGCCCTGCCGTGGCTTGAACTGCTTCTTCTATTCTTGCATATTTCTCTTTAAAGTCTTTGCCCCATGCTTTCTTAAGCTCGGCTTCATCTCTATATACCTGATCCTGAACCGTATCCGTTACAACCGCTTGATCGGGAAGGTCCGCAGGAGGGTTTGTGAGCTTTGTTACGACAAATGTTCTCGCTGTGAGAGCTTGAGCCTTTAAAGCTTCCATATTGAAATCTGTAGGCATCTCAGCAGCAACAACGCCTTTTACATAATCTTCGATCGGTATGCTCGTCGTCACAGTCTTTGCTGAACGATAGACCGGGACTTCCACTTCCACCACTTCTGCCACCTTCTTCTCAGCCATCTGATTTCCTTCACTTACTGGTTGCTTCATCTCCGTTGTTCCAAAAGGTAAAACCAAGATAGATGGAAGAAGGATTAGAATCGCTGCAAATAGAATAAGTGAACCTACCATTCGCTTCATCCGCATGCCTCCTTCTCGATTGTTTACCCCTATCATCGTATGGAGTTGGACAACCATTTAGAACAGAAATGCTAGCAGCCAAAACGTTTTTTACCAATAATCTGTCAGTCATTAAATATAGTATTTATTTTGGTTGCATACAAAAAAGGAGGCCAGTGGCCTCCTTTTTTTCTTTATTATTAGATTATGCAAATTTTGGTTTCATGTTAACTGATTGCTCTTCAGTTGATTCTGTTGCAGGCTTTGCATCTTCATCAACTGTTACGCGTTCAACGTCAGCTCCAAGACTTGCAAGCTTTCCGGAGAAGTTCACGTAACCGCGATCCAAGTGCTTAAGCTCATCAACGCGAGTGTAGCCATCAGCTACAAGGCCAGCAAGAATCAAAGCAGCTCCAGCGCGCAAATCAGTAGCGGATACTTCTGCACCTTGAAGTGTAGAAGGCCCTTCGATAATAGCAGCGCGTCCTTCAATCTTAATGTTACCATTCATGCGGCGGAATTCTTCCACGTGCATGAACCGATTTTCAAATACTGTTTCAGTAATCACACTTGTACCCTTCGCTTGAAGTAGCAACGCCATCATCTGGGATTGCATATCCGTCGGGAATCCAGGGTGAGGCATTGTTTTCAAATCAACAGGCTTGAGCGTTTCAGGTCCAACAATACGAAGTCCCTGACCTTCTTCTGTAATTTCTACGCCCATTTCTTCCATTTTCGCAATAAGTGGACGAAGATGTTCAGATACAGCATTCTCGATCAGAACGTTACCACCAGTAATTGCAGCAGCTACCATGAATGTTCCTGCTTCAATACGGTCTGGGATTACAGCATGCTCTGCTCCAACTAGTTTCTCTACGCCTTCAATGCGTATTGTAGCAGTACCTGCACCGCGAACTTTCGCACCCATAGCGTTCAAATAATTTGCAAGACAAACGATCTCAGGCTCTTGAGCAACGTTTTCCATTACTGTCGTACCTTCAGCAAGTACAGCAGCCATCATAATGTTCTCAGTGGCGCCTACACTTGGGAAATCAAGATAAATCTTTGCTCCTTGAAGTCTACCTTTGATGCCTGCTTCAATAAAGCCGTTACCAATCGTAACTTCTGCACCCATCGCTTCAAACCCTTTAAGGTGTTGATCAATTGGTCTTGAACCAATTGCGCAACCTCCAGGTAGTGCAATACGAGCATGACCCACACGGGCCAAAAGTGGTCCCATTACAAGAAACGAAGCTCGCATTTTACGAACTGCTTCAAATGGTGCCTCTGTTTCCAAAGGTTTTGTTGCGTCTACTTTAATCGTGTTGCCTTCTATTTGCGTCTCAACATTAAGATAGCTTAATACTTCACTTATCGTGTGTACATCTGAAAGGGCAGGCACATCTTTTAACGTGCTCGTGCCTTCTCCTGCTAAAATAGATGCTGTGATGACGGGCAAGACTGCATTTTTAGCTCCTTCAACTTTCACAGAGCCAGACAATCTCCTGCCACCTCGGACGATGATTTTTTCCAACGTATTCCCCTCCGCGTCCTATTTGTATATTAATATTCAGTCGTAATTATTGGTGTGCCAATTGTTGCGGTTATTCCGCCGCCTATTCCTGTATTGCGTAATGCTATTTGTATGTTCATTCTCTTGTTGTTCGTTACAAGATCTTCTTCCCACTCTTCATGGTATGCGGAAAGAGATACAAACGTCTCTTCATTGATTTCTTCTACTTTTGAAGCGGAAAAAGCTCCTAACAGCTTGTCTGCTTCATTGTACAAAACAATGTTCATTGTATCATTTTTCTCGCCTACAAAACAAGTGAAAACTGGTGTTTCTTGCGGGTATAATTGTGTCTTTTGTGCCTTAAAACGTTCGTACGTTGTTCGCCATTCCTCCTGAGAAAATCCTGTTATTTCCATTTTGTAAATAAGATAAGAGCTAATGCGATTGTTTTCTGGATATGACACGAGTGTCAGTGTTTCTTTCGTACCTAGCTTAGAATCAATTCTTGTCCCACTTACTTTTACATTTCCATCATTTTTTACCAGATCACCCCACGAAAAACCGGGTGCTCTTTCTGTAAGCTTAGACGTAATACCTTTGTACCCTAACGATTCCTGGATGAAACTCACTTTTTCTCGTGTGTAAAGAGACCAGCCCTCAATTGAATAATTGTGGGTTAATAAAACATTCGCCATTTCGGTTACTTTTACTTCCGTGTCATCTTCAATTGAGACTGATGTACCATTTGAAAAACTCGCTAAAAGTAAAATAGATAATACTCCGATTAGAAGCTTCATCTTAACCCTCTCCCCGTTCAGGTCTTCTTATCTTTCAGTGTGACCATGAGGAGGGAGTGCATACATGGAAGTTGTAGTCAGTTCCCGACAAATTCCGTACGAAGCTTCTGTATGTTAACGCTGGTGTGTTTGTCTAGCTACAACCCCCAGTCCCTCGATCGCTTCACCATTTAGATTGAACACAAAGACCGTGTTCATTCTAAATGGCTCCAGCGCTTGTCGGGTTTAAACGGGCGTTTTCGCTTTTCATTTTTCAAAAGAAATATTGTAGACGGAGTGACCAGTTGTAGTAATCTAGGAAGAAACTGCTTGCGAGGGAGCCGATGCTTAGGGTTAGTAAGATCATGAGGACTTTCGCCTGTGGACTGTTCGGTTTTTTAAAGAATACATCGAACCGAACGGTTTGTAGCGCCCACCAGGTGATCATAATGAAAACCAGGTTAATGACAATCGTTAAAATCGATTGTTGCGCCAGTGCTTCTGTCATCTTCTCTACCCCCTATCTGCAAGTGCACCATTCGACAAACGTACATTTTTCCATCTAAGAGCCTATTATAAAAGATTTCCACCCAAATGAATACCCTACTTTCCCACTATAAAAGGGATTATTTCAATTCAAAATAAGTCATTTTCGTCATAATCTGGTAGGAATGCACTCATTCATGAAAAAAACAGCAGAATGATCTGCTGTTCTAAGGATTAAAAACCTCTAGAAATTGAAAATGATCATGTATAAAGGATAACGCAATGGAAGGGAAAACCCCAAGTAAAACGGTTCCAGCTGCCGTTATGGCTAGCACGGTGACGATGCCATTTGATGCCAAAACCGGCCTTTTTGTTTGGGAAGGTCGAAAGTACATTTGAATAAACAGCCCAAAATAATAAACATAGGAAAGCACTGTGCCCGCTAGCATAGCCACCACTAAAAAATATCGCTTCGGTTCGGTTCCAAGGGCACTCATGAAAATCTCGAACTTACCGATGAAACCAGCTGTGAGCGGGATACCAGCGAGAGATAGAAGATAGATCGTCATAGCAATGGTTACATACGGCGCTCGCTGAAATAGTCCTGCAAACGAAGCCACCGTGACCTCCTCATCATTTTCCGTCAAGGCATGGATGACTGCGAAAGCCCCCAGATTCATCAACAGATAAGCGGCGAGATAAAACCACACAGCATCAAAGACTAACTCAGAAAGAGCGGCTAACGGTACGAGAAGATACCCTGCGTGCGCAATGCTGGAATAAGCCAAAAGTCGTTTTGCATTCAGCTGTCTTAGTGCCATCACATTTCCTATAAGAATCGTTAGAATAGCTAATAGAACAAGATAAGGTCGAACCGATACAAGTAGCGTTTCATAGCTGATTCCCTCTGGTGTAATCACTTTTCCCGTACCAGGTGCAAAGACAAACGGTACCATTAGCAGTCTAAGTGTGATTGCAAATCCAGCTATTTTAGAAACAACACTAAGATAAGCTGTAATCGGTGTTTCGGCTCCCTGGTATACATCTGGTGCCCACATATGAAACGGAGCAGCCGTAATTTTAAAGGCTAGACCAACGAATATCATGAGAAAAGCAAAAACGGCAAGATAACGATTTTCCGTCACGACTTCGCTTCCCATTAGCGCTTGAATTTCATATATATTTGTTTCTCCAGTAAGTCCAAATAAATAGCTCATCCCAAACAGCGTGATCGCAGTCGCTATACCGCCATTAACGACATATTTAAACGCCGCTTCATTTGCGAGCTTATCTTTCTTTCGAATTCCCACTAGAACATATGAAGATAGGCTTAATAATTCTAGACCTACAAAAAGTGTAATCAGATCTGCACTCGAAGCCATCATCATACCACCTAGTAAACCCGTTAGAAGAAGGTAGTGGTACTCACCTTTCACTTCGCTTAGATCATTCGTTTTCAAGCCTAGAAGCATAACGAAACCAGTCCCAATTAGCATAAGAAGCTTAAACGCTTTCGCAAAAGAATCCAGTCGATAAGTTTGATTTAGAATCGTGACAACTCCATTATCAAACTGAAAAATAAGAAAGACAATGGCTAGTGCGATGCCGACGATTGCGAGCCAAACGAGAATAGACCTATCTCGCTTTTTATCCATAAAAAGATCGATCAACGAGAGTGCAACTGCTGTTACTAGTATAGTGAATTCTGGCATCATACTGCTCCATTGGTACGCTAGCAACGTATCGATATCCATTCGTTAACCTCCGATCCCGAGTGTACGAGCGATTTGAAGTGTGTTAGATAACACTGCAGGATAGACACCAATCCAAATAATCATACTGAGAAGAATAGCTGATGGAACAAGCTCAACGGCAGATAGATCTCTTTCCTTATCAAACGCAGGGCGTCTTTCACCAAAGGTAACCGCAAGAACGGCGCGAAGCATATAAACCGCTGTTAAAATGAGACCAATCACGCCTATGCTTCCGATTACAGGCATCGTTTCAAATAAGCCTAAAAAAGCTAGAAATTCACTGATGAAACCGCTCATTCCAGGTAATCCAAGTGATGCCAGCCCGGCTGCCAGGAAAAAACCTGCAAAAAGGGGCGTCTGACTTGCAATACCTCCTAATTCTCCAAGTTTTGTCGTGTGAAAACGATCGATCAGTACACCAACAAGCAGGAACAGCAGCGCTGCAATAAGACCATGAGAAATTGTTTGGAACACTGCCCCTTGAAGACCCGCGGTATTAAATGAAGCAACGCCCAGAATGACAATTCCCATATGCGAAATCGAGGAATAGGCTAGAACAGCGCGAAGTTCTGTTTGAACTAGGGCAATAAAAGCACCATACAGCAAATTAATGACGCCAAGAATAGCTAGAAGAACTGCCGTTTCTTTTAGCTGCTCTGGAAAGAATCCTGCTCCGAAACGTATGAGTCCATATGCGCCTATTTTAAGTAATACACCGGCGTGAATCATCACAATGGCGATTGGAGCCTCCACGTGTACTCGTACCATCCACGTATGTAGCGGTACGATTGGAAGCTTTGTACCAAATGCCAGTAACAGCAGGGCAAACAGCCACATTCTAGTGTTTCCAGATATGATTTCATAGGACTCTGTTTCTTGTAAGAGGGAGGTTAGCTCACTAATATTCGTCGTTCTCGTCTCAACAAAGAGAACGATAATGACAATTAACAATAGGATCGAGCCTATCCCGTTGTAAACTAAGAAAGAGAAGGCTGCTTTTTCCCGCTCATATCCGCCCCATTTCCCTACAAGTAGAAACATCGCAACAAGAGTTATTTCAAAGAATAAGAAAAACAAAAACAAGTTTTCGCTTGAAAAAACGCCGAGAATGCCAAGTTCCAGTATCAAAAAGAGGATATAAAAGCCTTTCACACCTTCTTGAATGCGAAGAGCTGCAAGTGAGGCGAGAAACGTAATCAATGAAGATAGCATTAGAAAAAGAAGGGATAGCCCTGTCACCCCAAGATCATAAGTCACTGGGTAAGGCTCGTTGGGACTAATCGCAGTCATTAACTCAAACCATTGATGTGTTTCCGCAAATTGAACGCCTGATACTGTTCGATCGTATAAGCTAAATACAAAAATCGTTAACGTTAGTGGTAGCACAGTGCCAAGAATACCAACTGTTTTGATTGATTGATGCTGCGGGGGCATCATAGCAAGCACGATGACACCAAGTAGTGGGGAGAAAATCAAGATCGTTAGCAAGTAAGACTCATCCATTAGAAATACCCCCCAAATACCGCTATTAATAGGAGCACGACCACTAAACCAGAGAATGCTACGGTGCCGTATGTTTGAACCTGACCGGATTGAATTCTTGCTCCTACTTTTCCTAAGTGCTTTACAATTCCCGTTATGCCTTGAGCGCCTCCTTCAATAATAAAGCGATCAAAATACAACCAGAAATAACCGATCACGCGGGTTCCTTTTACAAAAGTAGCTTCGTATATATCGTCGATGTAATATTTATGCGTTAACAGCTTATGCACTTCGCTCCCTTCATCTGGAGCCATGCCTTTTCTTACATACATGAACCAGGCGAGTCCAATTCCTGCAATGGCTAACAAACTCGCACTGATCGGAATCCACGAGGGTGCTGAATGATGATTGGCTAATATCGGATACGGGCTCGTTTCTAGCCAGTCACCAAGAAACGAACCGAACCACGTTGTCTGAATATACCCTGCACCAATAGCCAAAGCCGAAAGGACAATCATTGGAATCAACATCACTCGAGAAGACTCTTTCGCTTCACTCGAACCTGTGCCAAAAAAGACGAGGAAGTAAAGGCGAAACATATAAAACGCTGTCAGAAAAGCGGTTACTAAAGCAATCGCAAATAAAATGTAGCGCCCATCCGCATAAGTCGCGACAAGTATCTCATCCTTACTAAAAAAACCTGCAAATAGCGGAAATCCAGAAATGGATAAGCAACCTATTAAGAAGAGAACTGCTGTGATAGGCAGTTTTTTTCGAAGTCCCCCCATTTTATGAATGTTTTGTTCATGGACCGCATGGATCACACTTCCTGCAGCAAGAAAGAGTAAGGCTTTAAAGAACGCATGAGTTGTCAGGTGGAAAATACCTGCTGTATAGCCCGCTGCACCAAGGGCAAGCATCATATACCCTAGTTGACTAATGGTTGAGTAGGCAAGTATGCGTTTAATGTCTTTCTGGACAAGGGCGATTGTCGCTGCAAAGATGGCGGTGAATCCACCTGTTATGGCAACGGTTGTCATAGCCGTTTCTGAACTTGCGAAGAGTGGATACATGACAGCAACTAGATAAACACCCGCAGCAACCATTGTCGCTGCATGGATTAAAGCCGAGACTGGGGTTGGACCTTCCATCGCATCAGGAAGCCATGTGTGGAGCGGGAACTGACCAGATTTTCCTATCGCCCCTACGAAAATAAGAATCGCTATTAGCGTGACCATTGAAGGGGCAATATCGCCTGCTTGAGCCGCTTCAAAAATGACATCGAGTTCAAAGCTTCCTGTTTGCCAAAAGAGAAGGAAAATCGCAATAAGCAGACCAATATCTCCAATCCTTGTGACGATAAAAGCTTTTTTTGCAGCTGCCTTTGCTTCTGGTTTATAGAAATAAAAACCTACTAGTAGAAAGGAACAAACACCAACTAGCTCCCAGAAAACATAAAGTTGAAGGAGGTTTGGTGAGAGAACGAGAGCCGTCATCGCAAAAGTGAACAGACCAAGATAACTAAAGAACGTTGCATAGCGCTCGTCATTCGCCATATAACCGATCGAATACATATGTACGAGAAAGCTGACAAGCGTGACGATCACGAGCATCAAAGCATTTAGCGGATTCACTTCAAGGCCCACCGTAATCACCACTAAATCGATGGAGAGCCAGTTGTGTTCTACGAGATAGTTCCCTTGAACGAAATGACTGTAAAGCACGAGAAGGGAACAAATAAAGGCAGCACCAGCGAGAACGGTGCCCACAACGCCGGCTTTTCGATAAAGAATCGGCCTAGTGAATAGAATGATGAGAAACGATAGAAGCGGCAACATTGGTATAAGCCAGACATAGTCCACTTTTATACCCCCTTCGCTACTTTTTGAGTGTATTCATTTCATCTACATTGACGGTAGCCCTGTTCCGATAAAGCGCCATAAGAATGGCAAGGCCGACAGCGGCTTCCGCTGCAGCGACTGTAATGGTAAAAAGAGAAAATACCTGACCCCGAATCGAAGCACCTACGCCATATTTTGCAAAAGCTACAAGATTTAAGTTCACTGCATTCAGCATTAACTCGATCGAGATGAGGACGATGACGGCGTTCCGCTTCGTTAACGCCCCGTAGAGACCGATACAAAAAAGAATCAACGCCGTTAATAGAAAAGCCGAAAGCGGGATTGAGCTCATGACTGCTCACCTTCTTTATCATCGGGATCATCTTTCTTTGCAATAATGATCGCTCCGACAAGAGCGACGAGTAGGAGCACAGATACAAGTTCAAATGGAATAACGTAATCTGTGAACAACATCATACCTATTTGCTCCGTATTATTTTCGTGCAAGCTCTCTGCTTGTGGCCCGAGAGAAACAGTACGAATGCCTTTAAAGACGATCAGAAAGAATACGGTGATCCCAGTTAAAACGAGCCCTTTCTTTGCCCAGCTTGTTTTCGATTCTTCTTCAGAATGCTTCGTGAGCATGATGCCAAATAACATGATGATCGTAATAGCGCCAGAATAAATCAGAACTTGCACAACAGCCACGAATTCTGCTGAAAGCATCACGTAAAGTCCAGCAATGCCGAGAAAAGTTAGCACTAACGCCATCATCATATGAATCACTTTCGTTAGATTAATCATCAGCAAGCCGCCAGTAATCGTCACAAGAAATAGGAAAAGAAAGACGAGCAGCTCTCCGGTCATACTTTATTTTCCTTTCGAAGGTTCGTGTCATTTTCATCGAGCCATTCTAAATTCTTAAAAAGATCATCCCGGCTATATTCGGCAAGCTCGAAATTATTCGTCATAATGATCGCTTCGGTCGGGCATACCTCTGTGCAAAGGTCACAAAGAATGCAAATTTCGAAGTTAATATCATACGTGTCGATGATTTTACCTTTCTTGCTTGGGTCTGGATGCTTCTTACCTGATAAGGTGATGCAGTCAGTTGGGCATATGGCAACGCATTGATTACAGACAATACACTTCTCAGGATAAAACTTCTGAATGCCACGAAATCGATCTGGTAAGGCTAGTGGCTGATCCGGATAGTTATAGGTTACTTTCTCTTTCGTCATATTTTTGAGGGTGTAAGCTAAACCTTTCGCAAGTCCTCGCATGTTGGGCTTCCTCCCTTATCTAGAATGAACGAATGATTTCAATGACAACGGTCGTTAGAAAAATGTTCAATAGTGCGAGTGGCAATAGTACTTTCCAGCCAAAGGACATGAGTTGATCCGCTCTTAGTCGAGGGAATGTACCGCGAATCCAAATCATCACGAAGACGACTAGGATAAATTTCAGTGCAAACCAGACTGGTCCTGGAATAAAAGATAAGTAAGGAATCGCCTGCCAGCCGCCAAGAAATAGAATCGTCGTTAGCGAAGCCATAGCGAATAAATATACGTATTCTGCAAGCATGAAGAACGCCCAGCGGAAGCCAGAATATTCAACATGGTATCCGGCTACGAGCTCGGATTCCGCCTCGGGTAAATCAAACGGCGTACGGTTCAATTCAGCAACAGAAGCGATTAGAAAAATTACAAAGGCGAGCGGTTGCTTAAAAAGAAATGCCACATTCTCCTGCTCGGCAATAATCGTGTTTAAATTAAGCGATCCTGTCAAAAGCACGATGCCGATCACACTCATGACAAGTGGAATTTCATAGGAAATCATTTGAGCCGCTGAGCGCATGCTACCAAGAAGAGCGTACTTATTGTTTGATGCCCAGCCCCCTGCCAGGATTCCGATCGTAGAAATGCCAGAAATCGCAATATAATAAAGCAAACCAACGCCAATGTTCGCAAACGAAACTCGTTCTGTTAATGGAAGGGCGGCAATCACAATGAAGGCTGGGGCAAACGCGACAACCGGTGCAATGATAAACAATGGACGATCTGCGTCTCTTGGGATGGTATCTTCTTTAAGTAAAAGCTTCAGCACATCCGCTACCGTTTGGAGTAAACCGAACCTTCCCCCTACTCTGTTTGGACCATGGCGGAGCTGCATAAAGCCCAGTACTTTTCGCTCTGCCAAAATAGCGTACGTTACAAAACCGAGTACGACCATCAACATCGCAGCACCTACAAGGAAAAATCCAAGTGTCTGCCAGTAGCTCGGTGTAGATCCAAGCATGTTGTTGATCATTACCCATCCACCTCCCCGAGCACAATATCAATGCCCCCGAGGATCGCAATCAAGTTCGAGATGTTTTGCCCTTCTAACAACTCAGGTAGTATTTGTAAGTTATAAAAGGAGGGACGCCGGAACTTTAGGCGATAAGGTTCTTTCTTTCCTTTTGATGCGATGTAGCAACCGATTTCGCCACGTGGTGATTCAATTCGAACGTAAGTCTCTCCTGCAGGCGGTTTAATAATCCGCGGTACTTTTGCCATAACAGGTCCTTCAGATGGAATTTGCTCTACCGCTTGTTCTACAATCTTCAACGCTTCTTCGATCTCAGCCATGCGACAATGGTAACGCGCTAGCGCATCGCCTTCACGGAAGACTGGAACATCAAATTCAAAGCGGTTATAAAGCGAATACGGTTCGTTTTTTCTAAGGTCCCATTTCACACCGGTACACCGCAGGTTCGCCCCACTCAAGGAATACGAAAGTGCTTTTTGTTTCGAATAAGCACCTACTCCTTTGATTCTTGCCATAAAAATTTCATTCCCCGTTACAAGATCGTGATAGCCAGCAAGCTGTTCTCTCATATAAGGAACAAAAGCACGAACTTTATCAAGCCATCCATCTGGCGCATCCCACTTCACTCCGCCTACGCGCATATAATTAAAGGTAAGACGACCACCTGAAATTTCGGTTAGTAGGTTAATGATGACTTCTCTCTCTCTGAATGCATATAGAAATGGGCTCATCGCACCAATATCGAGAAGGTATGTTCCGAACCAAACGAGATGACTCGCTACTCGTCCAAGCTCCATGACAATAATGCGAAGATAATCTGCCCGCTCTGGAAGCTCCATTGCCATCATCGTCTCAACGGCATGACAGAGGATGTAATTATTCGTCATCGCAGCCAAATAGTCCATCCGGTCGGTATATGGGATGATTTGCGTATATTGAAGGTTCTCCGCAATTTTTTCTGTTCCCCTGTGCAGATAACCAATAACCGGCTTAGCTTCCTTAATGATTTCTCCATCAATTTTGAGAACAATGCGAAAGACACCATGAGTGCTCGGATGCTGAGGTCCTACATTCAAAAGCATTTCCTCTGTCCGTATCATTGCTACACCTCCACATCATACGGCTCATAATCTTTTCGAAGGGGATGCCCTACCCAGTCATCAGGCATCATAATTCGTGTTAAATTGGGATGCCCTTTAAACACGATGCCTAGTAAATCAAATCCCTCACGTTCGGGCCAGTCCGCCCCTACCCAAAGGGACGTGAGGGAATCAATAACTGGTTCGTCTCGATCTATCTTCACCTTGAGCGCTACGCTCTGGCTGTTCTGATAGGAGTAAAGATGATTGTAAATTTCCATATGCGATTCAAAATCTGTTCCATGCGTTTCTGAAAGATAGTCAAAAGCGAGAAGCTCATTGTGTTTAAGAAATTGGGCGAGCTTCAAGTACGTGTGTTTTTTAGCAACGAGCGTCGGAACGTCTTTTGCAAGACGATTAATATAAGCGTCTTCTAAAAGATCGTCACCAAGATTTTGTTGAATGATGTGAAGATAGCGGTCAAGGACAGGTTGATTCGGTGAAGGGGTCTCTTCTACAGGCTCTTCGTTTTCTTCAGATGCTTTTGCTTTCGCCTTTGCAGCCGCCTTCGCTTTTGCGGCAGCTACCGCTTTTGCTTTCTCATCTGAAATATCAGACGCTCCACCCTTTTTCTGCTTTTTAAGTGCTGCAGCTTTGGCCTTTGCAGCCGCTACTGCTTTCTTTTTCGCTAGATCAGCATCGGTATCCATATCCTTGCTTATTGCTTCATTCTGCTGCATTTTTTTTTGCTTCTTGAGAGCCTCCGCTTTCGCCTTTGCGGCTGCTACTGCTTTCTTTTTCGCTAGATCAGCGGCTCCATCTTCGCTGGCTGTTTCATCCTTCTTCAATTCTTTTTGCTTCTTGAGAGCTGCTGCTTTGGCTTTTGCTGCTGCGACAGCCTTCTTTTTCGCTAACGCTAGGTCGTCTGACTCTTCACTTACTGATTCATTTTTTTCCAGTTCTTTTTGCTTCTTGAGGGCAGCTGCTTTGGCCTTTGCAGCAGCCACTGCTTTTTTCTTCTGAAGCTCTAGGTCGTCTGCCGGTTTCTCAGCTTCAGCGGCCTTCTTTTGTCGTAACTCAGCGGCTTTCCGTTTTGCCTCTTCGACCGCTATCCGCTTTTCTTCTGCTAGCTCTTCAGGTGATTTGCCATCTGTCATCGATTGGTCACCCGCTTTCCGGTTCGAGCTTCATAGCGAATTTTTTCCTGTAATTTATTAATTCCATAGATAAGTGCTGCTGGATTAGGTGGACATCCAGGGATATATACGTCGACAGGTACGATTTGATCGACCCCTTTGACGACCGCGTAGGAATGAATATAAGGGCCACCAGCTGTGGCACACGAACCCATGGCGATAACCCATTTAGGTTCAGGCATTTGGTCATAGAGACGCTTTAGCACAGGAGCCATTTTCTTCGTTACGGTTCCTGATACAATCATGACATCAGACTGTCTTGGTGATGTTCGAAAAAATGTTCCAAAGCGATCAAGGTCGTAATGGGAAGCCCCTGAACCCATCATTTCAATTGCACAGCATGCGAGACCAAATGTAAGCGGCCATAGTGAATTGCTTCTTGCCCAGGCCTTTACATTTTCAAGCGTTGCCAGGAACACATTCTGCTTCATTTCTTCATATTCTTCCGGTGTAATATTCTCTAAGTTTATATCCATTTCAGCACCTTCTTTTTCCATGCGTATAGTAAGCCAATTAAGAGCATGACAATAAAGATCATCATTTCGATGAACGCAAAGAAACCAAGCTTTTGATAAGCAACCGCCCACGGATATAAGAAAACGGTTTCGACATCAAATATCACAAAAAGCAGTCCGAATAAATAATAGCGAACGTTATACTGGATCCAGCTTTGGTGAAACGGCTCTATGCCGCTTTCATAGGTTGTTTGTTTCTCCGGTGTTGGTTTTGAAGGACGAAGGAATCTTCCTGCTGTTAGGGCAACAGCTGGAAGGAGAAGGCCAAGTAAAAGAAACATCATTACGAAGAGATAACTATTTTGGTACACGTTAAGCGATTCACCCATTCAGGTCTCTCCTCTCATCGTGCTGTAAAGTTGCTAGTCTTGTATACTAATTCAACATCCCAACTCTTATTCTTGCTTTTATTTGTAAGTTTTTTTAAAATTTCGAACAGAGGTGATCGTATGCCAGACAAAAGAATCAGAACGCTTACAGAGAAACTGTGGGCAAAAAACAAATATACCGTGATGGCAAAGGGATATGAACATTATCAAAAGGTGGGAGAAGCATTAAAAAACGCTCAGTCTCATGAAGAGCTAGTTGATGTTTATGATCTCATCAGTGAAAGCTTAACTCTCCCCTATACTAAAAAAGGTATGCGGACAACACTCCAACATATGTGGGGCTATTTCAAAAAACAGGCAACAAGTCAGGAAAAAGAAGATTTTTTTATAACGTTGAATCTACGAATCACTCCAGCATCGCCCCTAACCGATCAAGACATTGAAAGCATTCGTAGCCATCTTGCCGTATTACTTAAAAAGTACCCATCCGATTACTTGTTACAAAGCAGCTTTGTGCAAACGAGCAGGAAGTGGAATGATGTATATGATCAAAAACAACTAAAAACAATTTCTAGAAATGATTATTCTGAATGAAATAATTGAAATTGTGGAGGATTATCGCTTTAGCACATCATAATTAAATCATGACTAGTTTCAAATCTGAGGCATATCAAAGTGAATAAAGGGTGGGACGAGAATGACGAGCTATATTGGATTATTAAGAGGGGTTAACGTTGGTGGAAAAAACAAACTAAAGATGGCTGAGTTACGAGATGCCCTGACAAAGGAAGGCCTTATACATGTGAAAACGTATATACAAAGTGGAAATGTCTTTTTTGATTCAGAAGAATCGGAAGAGGGTTCAAGGAGAAGAATGGAACAAATCATCAGCACCGAGTTCGGATTGAAGGTGCCTGTAGTAATAAGGTCTGCAACAGAGTGGCAAAGCATGATCGAGAGTTGTCCGTTTCACGAGGAACAAATTGCAAAAGCGCAAGAAAATGCTGTTGGAGAAAGCCTTTATGTAGCTATGTTAGCGGAACCACTCCGGGCAGATGTTAAAGAAAAACTTGTTTCATATGCTTCCGAGAAAGAAGAGTGTGAGCTGATCGGAAGAGACGTTTTCCTTCTGTTTCATGATAGTATTCGAAATTCAAAGCTTGCGACCTACTTAACTCGATTCAATGAGTATGCGACAGTTCGAAATTGGAAAACCATTAATAAGATAGCTGACATGCTCCCTAATGATGTAACTTAACACCTATATTTCCGCGAAAAAAAGCACCAGAGGAACGTCTCCACTGGTGCTTCTTCATTATTTACCTGCCAAATCCAGGCGGTTGATTGCACGCTTAAGCGCTAGCTCAGCACGTTTGAAATCAACATTATCCTGCTTCGCTTGATTTAAGCGTTCTTCTGCTCGTTCCTTCGCAGCACGTGCACGTTCCACGTCAATATCGGAAGGTAGCTCTGCAGACTCAGCAAGGATCGTTACCTGCTTTGGTCTTACTTCAACAAACCCACCGCTAACGGCCAGTACATGCGTGTCAGCTCCATTTTTGAAGCGAACTGCATTGATTGTAAGAGGGGTAACCAGTGGAATGTGTCCAGGTAAAATTCCTAGCTCACCGCTAGTTCCTTTTACGCTGACCATTTCAGCTTCCCCTTCGTATACCGGGCCGTCAGGGGTGACTACACTGACATCCAATGTATTCATTGTACCCCTCCCTGGGTGTGATCGTAATTAGAAAAGCTGGCTTATCGCCCAAATAGCCAAAAGTGGGAGCGAAGGCCCATAGGTCTCCACCCTACTTTTTATTTACGCCATTTGTTTCGCTTTCTCAACTACTTCTTCAATTGTTCCAACAAGACGGAATGCGTCCTCTGGAATATCATCGTGTTTACCATCAAGGATTTCTTTGAATCCTTTGATCGTTTCTTTAACTGGTACGTAAGAGCCTTTTTGTCCAGTAAACTGTTCAGCTACGTGGAAGTTCTGAGAAAGGAAGAACTGAATGCGACGAGCGCGGGAAACAGTTAGCTTATCTTCGTCAGAAAGCTCATCCATACCAAGGATAGCGATGATATCTTGAAGTTCTTTGTAGCGCTGAAGTGTTTGTTGCACTTCACGCGCAGTATTATAGTGCTCGTCCCCAACGATTTCCGGAGAAAGCGCACGGGAAGTTGAAGCAAGTGGATCCACCGCTGGGTAGATACCTTGCTCAGAAAGTTTACGTTCAAGGTTAGTTGTTGCATCAAGGTGAGCAAACGTCGTTGCCGGAGCCGGGTCAGTATAATCATCGGCTGGTACGTAGATTGCCTGAATTGAAGTAACAGAACCTTTGTTAGTTGAAGTAATACGCTCTTGAAGTTGACCCATCTCAGTAGCAAGTGTAGGCTGGTAACCTACTGCTGATGGCATACGTCCAAGCAATGCCGATACCTCTGAACCAGCTTGTGTAAAGCGGTAGATGTTATCGATAAAGAGAAGAACGTCTTGTCCTTGCTCATCACGGAAGTACTCTGCCATTGTAAGACCTGAAAGGGCAACACGCATACGTGCACCTGGTGGTTCGTTCATCTGACCGAATACCATTGCTGTTTTCTTAATAACGCCAGAATCAGTCATCTCGTAGTAAAGGTCATTACCTTCACGCGTACGTTCACCAACACCTGCGAATACCGAGATACCGCCGTGCTCTTGGGCGATGTTGTTGATCAGTTCCTGGATAAGTACCGTTTTACCTACACCGGCACCACCAAATAGACCGATCTTACCACCTTTAACGTATGGTGCAAGAAGATCTACTACTTTGATTCCTGTTTCAAGGATATCAGTAGTTGTTGAAAGTTCATCAAATACTGGTGCTAGACGATGAATCGGATCGCGGCGAACTTCGCCAAGTTCTTCATTAAGGTCAATTTTCTCACCTAGTACGTTAAATACACGTCCTAGTGTAATATCCCCAACTGGAACGGAGATTGGTGCACCTGTATCTAGAGCATCAACTCCACGTACAAGACCGTCTGTTGAACCCATTGCTACGGTACGAACAGAGTTATCGCCAAGGTGAAGCGCGACTTCAAGCGTCAATTCGATGCTCTCTTCGGCACCAGTTTGAGCGATATAGTTAACTTTAAGGGCGTTGTAGATTTCTGGAAGCTTTCCGCTCTCAAACTTAACGTCTACAACCGGACCCATAACCTGGGTAATGTATCCCTTGTTCATCCTGTTCCCTCCTAACTTGCTTTAAGCTGCCTTTGAAAGTAAGTCTTTCAAATAGCATTTATGGTTTATCGTAGTATTGTCTAGCGACACGAGCCAAATCCTCCGGCTGTTTCACCCATTCGATTGAGACATAAACCGTCTCATTCTCATGGCTTCCAACAACCTGCGGATTTAAACGGGCTCGTTCCGCTTTTCGTCTGTCCAGCTACAGTGGCCAGGCCCTCGAGTCGCTTCACCTTTTCGATTGAACACAAAGTGCGTGTTCATTCCAAAAGCCTCCAGCGCTTGTCGGGCCTAAACGGCCACTTCCGCTATTCTAACGCTGCCGCTCCACTTACAATCTCAGTAAGTTCCTGAGTGATTGAAGCCTGACGAGCACGGTTGTAAGAAAGTGTAAGATCGCCGATAAGATCGTCCGCATTGTCCGTCGCACTTCTCATCGCTGTCATACGGGATGCGTGCTCGGCTGCTTTCGCATCAAGAAGCGCTCCGTAGATCAAGCTTTCAGCATATTGAGGAAGGAGTACTTCAAGAATTTCTTCTTCAGATGGCTCATACTCATAGCTTGCGAGTGATTTGCCTTCGCCTGTCTCAATATCCGTTAACGGAAGAAGTTTCTTCTCCGTTAAATCCTGCTGAATGGCACTTACATAGTGGTTGTAATAAAGATAAAGCTCATCGAAAGCCCCGTCTTCAAACATACCTACTGTTCGAGATGCAATATCCTTAATGTCTGCGAAGGCAGGCTGATCTGAAAGACCAACAATGCTTTCTACGACAGGCATTCCGCGCTTTTTAAAGAAGGAAAGTCCTACTTTACCAGCTACGATAATTGCATACTCATCTGTAGAGTTGTGACGCTCATTAATTGTTCTATACACATGACGTAGGACCGAGCTATTGTACGCTCCAGCAAGTCCACGGTCTGATGTGATGACCACATAGCCCGTTTTCTTCACTTCACGGCTTTCTAGCATTGGATGACGTACGCCGCTTGATCCATTTGCAATGCTTCCGACAACTTCTTGAATTTTCTCCATGTATGGAACGAATGACTTCGCATTCATTTCAGCACGGTTCAATTTCGCAGCGGAAACCATCTGCATCGCTTTTGTAATCTGCTTTGTTTTCTTAGTCGACGTAATTCTCGACTTAATATCGCGTAAAGATGCCACTCATTTCACCACCTTTTAAGCTGGCCGCGGCGTTTCCGCCGCATCCCTCTTATTCAGATACTGCGAAGCTCTTTTTGAATTCTTCGATTGCACCGTTGAATTCTTTTTCATCAGGAAGAGCTTTTGTTTCACGAATTGTATTGAAAATGTCTTTCTTATTGTGTTCGATCCATGTCATCATTTCAGATTCAAAACGCTGAATGTCGCCAACTGGGATATCATCAAGGAATCCACGAGTTAGTGCGTAAAGAATAGCAACTTGCTTCTCAACTGCAAGTGGCTTGTTTAGTCCTTGCTTTAGAACTTCAACCGTACGAGCACCACGGTTCAGCTTCGCTTGAGTTGCTTTATCAAGGTCAGATCCGAACTGAGCGAATGCTTCTAGCTCACGGTATGATGCAAGGTCAAGACGTAGTGTACCCGCAACCTTCTTCATCGCTTTAATCTGAGCGGAACCACCTACACGGGATACAGAAAGACCGGCGTTAACCGCTGGACGTACACCCGAGAAGAAGAGATCAGATTGAAGGAAGATCTGTCCATCTGTGATGGAGATTACGTTAGTTGGGATATAAGCTGATACGTCACCAGCTTGTGTTTCGATAAACGGAAGGGCAGTTAGTGAACCTGCTCCTTTTGCATCACTAAGCTTCGCTGCACGCTCAAGAAGACGTGAGTGAAGATAGAATACATCCCCTGGATATGCTTCACGACCTGGAGGACGACGAAGTAGTAGGGAAAGTTCACGGTAAGCAGAAGCCTGCTTTGTTAAGTCATCGTATACAACAAGAACGTGCTTGCCGTTATACATGAATTCTTCACCCATTGTTACACCAGCATATGGTGCTAGGAAAAGAAGCGGAGATGGCTGAGATGCACCAGCTGTTACAACGATTGTGTAATCAAGGGCACCCTGCTTACGAAGCGTTTCAACAACGCCACGTACCGTAGATTCTTTCTGACCAATCGCAACGTAGATACAAATCATATCTTCGTCTTTTTGGTTCAAAATTGTATCGATCGCAATTGAAGTCTTACCAGTCTGACGGTCACCGATGATAAGCTCACGCTGTCCGCGTCCGATTGGAATAAGAGAGTCAATTGCTTTGATTCCTGTTTGAAGTGGCTCATGTACTGATTTACGATCCATAACCCCTGGTGCTGGGCTTTCGATCGGACGAGTTTTTGTTGTTCCAAGTGGGCCCTGTCCATCAACAGGTTGTCCAAGTGGGTTTACAACACGGCCAAGAAGCTCTTCACCGACTGGAACTTCCATGATGCGTCCAGTACGACGTACTTCATCGCCTTCACGAATTTCAGTGTATGGTCCAAGGATAATGATACCAACGTTGCTCTCCTCTAGGTTCTGAGCCATACCCATAACACCGTTTGAAAATTCAACAAGCTCTCCTGCCATCACGTTATCGAGACCGTGGGCACGAGCAATACCATCACCAATTTGGATAACGGTACCAACATCATCAACTTTAACATCAGTTTGATAATTTGCGATTTGCTGCTTGATCAGCGCACTGATTTCTTCAGCATTGATGCTCATGCATATTCACCCCTATCTTCTAGCTCTTCGCTGAAACTAATTCTCGTTCCATGCGTTTAAGTTTTCCGCTAATGCTACCGTCAAAGATGCGATTGCCAATACGTACTTTAATACCACCGATTAAAGTAGGGTCGATCACATTCTCGATCAGAAGCGTTGTTTTGCCTACTCGTTTCGCAAATACTGCAGAGACCTTCATCTGCTCCTCTTCCGTTAGAGGCTTCACAGAATAAACTTTCGCTGCCGCTTTTTGCTGCTGTTCATAAGTAAATCTTTCAAATTGACTAACAAGATCAAAAACGATTGCAACACGCTTTCGTTCGA
This sequence comes from Pseudalkalibacillus hwajinpoensis, assembly GCF_015234585.1. Lineage (NCBI taxonomy): Bacteria > Bacillati > Bacillota > Bacilli > Caryophanales > Guptibacillaceae > Guptibacillus > Guptibacillus hwajinpoensis. The sequence goes on along the minus strand of NZ_JADFCM010000001.1, from coordinate 283,457 downwards.
TCAATGTAAGAAGCGTATTCATAACAGGTGCTGATAGAGAAGATCCAAAGCTTGTTTGGATAAGCTCTTTCTTCTGTGCTTCTGTAAATTTCGGATGTTCAAACACGTTCATTAGGTTCGGTGTTTGATGAAAAACATCCTTTACTACGACAAGCTCATTCTTGACTTGCTCGACGTTATCGTTCTCACGAGCGATGTCAAAAAGAGCACCGGCATAACGCTTTGCGATTACTTCAAGATCTCTACTCATTTCTGATCGCCTGCCTGATCAAGGTACTCATCGATCAGCTGCTTTTGAGCGCGCTCATCCAGTTCCTTCTCGACAACTTTTGAAGCGATCATAACGGATAGTGATGCAACCTGCTCACGTAGAGAGGCAACTGCACTTTCACGCTCACGCTTGATTTCAGCAGTAGCTGCTTCTTTCAAACGCTCAGACTCAATACGAGCCGCTTCGATCAATTCCTGACCTTTTTGGTCAGCCATTTGCTTTTGGTTCTCAAGCATAGCTTTTGCTTCCTGACGAACACGCTTCATTTCGTCGCGCTGCTCATTCAAGAATGCTTCCGCTTCTTTGCGGTTCTTCTCAGCCGCATCAATTTCGTTCGCAACGTGCTGCTCACGCTCTTTCATGATGCCCATAAGAGGTCCCCATGCAAACTTCTTTAATAATGCAAGAAGCACTAAAAATGCAAAAAGTTGGAAAATAATATCTCCTGCAGCAAATCCTGCTCCTAGAATTAAACTATTGAACACCGTGTTCACTCCCTTCAGAGGTCATACAAAACGAATGGCGAAGGTTTCATTTCGAAACTTTCTCCGCCATCATGAAACGATCCAAAATTACTATAAAGTTCTTAAATTATTGACCTAGTACGATGAAGGCAATAACAACACCGATGATCGGCAATGCTTCAACTAGTGCGATACCGATGAACATTGTTGTTTGAAGAGTTCCGCGAAGTTCTGGTTGACGAGCGATTCCCTCTACTGTACGTCCTACGATAAGACCGTTACCAATACCGGCACCTACTGCCGCTAAACCTACTGCAATTGCAGCTGCAATTAAACCCATGCTAAACTTCCTCCTTATAATTCATAAAATAGTTTTTTATATAATGAAAACTCATTGATACCTTTTTTTAATGGTCATCTGCCACTTTGTGTGCCATGTAAACCATCGTTAGCATTGTAAAGATAAACGCTTGAATTGTACCGACAAAGATACTGAATCCTTGCCATGCGAGCATAGGAAGAAAGGCTCCAAGCGCTCCAGCGAATGATGCTCCACCAAGTCCTGCGAGAAGTCCAAGCAGAATTTCACCGGCGTAAATGTTTCCGTAAAGACGTAGACCAAGTGTTAATGTATTGGAGAATTCCTCAATTAACTTAAACGGGAATAAGAATTTAAGAGGACTGAAAAATCCTTTTCCATATTCCTTAGGTCCTTTCATTTTCACACCGTAATAGTGTGTAAGAACCACGACCATCGTTGCTAGTGTTAGCGTGATTGTCGGATCTGCAGTTGGAGACTTCCACCAGAGTTCTGAATCGACTGCAATGGCGAATGGAAGACCAAGCATATTTGATACAAAAATGTACATGAGTAGCGTCATCCCAAGAAACAGGAAGCGCCCACCGGTTTTCCAGTCCATCGTACTTCCAATAAGTCCTTTAACAAAGTCCATCACCCACTCAATGAAGTTCTGCAATCCCGTAGGACGCATTGCTAACGAGCGAGTTGCTACAACAGCAAGGATAAATACAATAGCAGAAGCAATTGTAATCATAAGAACATTGGAAAGATTGAAAGTAAGTCCTAGAAAGTCATGTGTAGGTGCATGATGTTCCAACAGCTTTTCACCTCTCTTCCTACTTAAAGCGTATTTTGGATATTGAATCTATGAGAATGATAATGTAGGTGATCATTAACCCAATTACCACACCTAGCAAGCTGAAGTGTTCCGGATATCTTGTTGCGATTGCAACGGCTAGTCCAGCAACGGCCAGTCTCGTTAAAAAACCGAGTGACTTTGCCTTCTTACCCTCTGCAGCAGCTTCACCAAGACGATTAATCTTTCGGAACATATTGAATAGGTTGTAAATACTGAAAATAGTGCCAAGAATTAACCCGAGGAATAATGCTTTATATGAGGTAATTCCCCAACCCATCACGAAAATGGCGAGCAAATACAGGGTGAGTTGCATGTAACGGCGGAAACTTTGAGTATATTCTGTCATCTAATCTTCCCCTGTAAACTTATGTAGAAGACGAACCAATCCATAAATCCCTCCGCCCAAACCGAGCAAAAGGCCAATAATAAGAAAAAGTGGAAAGGTGTCGAATAGGCTGTCCATCCACCTGCCTAGGAACACCCCAGTAAGGATCGATCCAACTAGATAAGATAGAATGGTTGTATAGAGTGCCATCGCCTTCAAATCAAGCGCCCCTTTGCTATAAAGGTGAGTCATTGAAAAGCATATTTTGAGCAAATGAAAACCTTATCACTATACCCTTTGTAAGTCTACAATAGGGTGTACTTGATGTCAATGCGTTTAGGGGAAATGGTGTGATCAAATTCACAAATAGAAAAATACTCAAAAAACCCAGTAATACCAAGGATAGTAACGCTTACACGAGCAGAGATGTGTTATTTAGACGAAACAGGGAATCATTCCCTATTAAATACAGCGGAATTTGTCACCTTTTTTTCACATTTGTCGGCATCCGCACATTATTTCACCGATTCATTGAACCATTCTTGACCTTTCAGACACTCCTCTTAAATCGTGTTTCCTTACTTCCAATCAAAAAACCCCTTCCGTTTAGGGAAGAGGTTTTGGAATCCTTTATTTCGTTCCGTATAAGCGATCTCCTGCATCACCAAGACCTGGAACAATGTATCCTTTTTCGTTTAGCTTCTCATCAAGACCAGCAATGTAAATATCAACGTCAGGGTGAGCTTCGTTCAGAAGTTCCACGCCTTCAGGTGCTGCGATCAGACACATCATTTTGATGTTTTTAGCTCCGCGCTTTTTAAGGGAGTTGATGGCTTCTACAGCTGAACCGCCTGTTGCAAGCATTGGGTCGATCACGATAAATTCGCGCTCTTCAATGTCAGCAGGAAGTTTCACGTAGTATTCTACAGGCTGAAGCGTTTCAGGGTCGCGATATAGCCCTACGTGTCCAACTTTTGCAGCTGGGATTAGTTTCAGAATGCCGTCTGTCATGCCAAGACCGGCTCTTAGAATTGGAACAAGTCCAAGCTTCTTACCAGAGAGAACTTTTGATTTCGCTTCTGTTACAGGTGTTTTCACCATCACTTCTTCAGTCGGAAGTTCTCTTGTAATTTCATAAGCCATAAGTGCTGCCACTTCGTCTACAAGTTCACGGAACTCCTTCGTTCCTGTTTTCTCATCACGAATGTATGTAAGCTTATGCTGAATCAACGGATGATCGAACACGTATACTTTACCCATCGTATGCACTCCCCTTTTCGTTTTGGTTTCGTTCCTAAATCTTCTTCGCAATTCTACATAAAAACACGGTTTGATTCAAGGCTTTATAAGATGATGAAATATTCACGCTCTTCCTATTTAGTTAGCAAGACTCTTTCTTGATGTCGATTAGTCGTTTTTTCTCTATAAAAACGCCGGAAGTTCATAGGCTCCCGGCGTGTACATTTATATTAGTAGGAAATACTTTCGTACATTGGAAATTTATCCGTAAGTTCCTGAACACGTTTCTCTGCTTTTTGAAGCTCGTCTTCGTTCTCATGATGCTTCAATACGTCACCAATAATACTAGCGATTTCTTCCATCTCTGCTTCACCAAAGCCGCGTGAGGTAACAGCTGCTGTTCCAATACGGAGACCGCTCGTTACGAAAGGACTTTGTGGATCAAAAGGAATCGTATTCTTGTTTGTTGTAATCCCGATATCATCAAGTGCTTTTTCAGCTACTTTCCCTGTCATATCAAGACTCTGTAGATCTAGAAGAACAAGGTGATTATCGGTACCATTAGAAACAAGATTAATCCCCTCTTTTTCAAGTGCTGAAGCGAGTTTCTTCGCATTCGCAATCACTTTTTCGGAGTAAGTTTTAAACTCTTCAGAAAGTGCTTCACCAAATGCTACGGCTTTCGCTGCAATCACATGCATCAACGGACCGCCTTGAATTCCTGGGAAAATAGACTTATCAATTTTCTTCGCGAATTCTTCTTTACAAAGAATCATTCCTCCACGAGGTCCACGAAGGGTTTTATGTGTTGTTGTTGTAACGAAATGAGCATGTGGTACAGGGTTTGGATGATGACCTGTCGCCACAAGACCAGCGATATGAGCCATGTCGACCATAAGGTAAGCATCCACTTCATCCGCAATTTCACGGAAACGTTTGAAATCAATTTCGCGTGGATAAGCACTTGCACCTGCTACAATTAATTTCGGACGATGGGTTTTGGCTTTCTCAAGAACGTCATCATAGTCAATACGCTGTGATTCTTTATCTACACCATACTCGACGAAGTTATATTGCACGCCACTGAAATTAACAGGGCTTCCGTGTGTAAGATGGCCACCATGAGAAAGGTTCATTCCGAGAACAGTATCTCCCTGCTCAAGAATCGTGAAATAAACAGCCATGTTCGCCTGTGCCCCTGAGTGAGGTTGAACATTCACATGCTCCGCGCCAAAGAGCTGCTTCGCACGGTCTCTTGCAATATTTTCAGCGACATCGACATATTCACAGCCACCATAGTAACGACGACCGGGATAGCCTTCCGCGTACTTGTTCGTTAGTACTGATCCTTGCGCCTCCATAACGGCTTCTGATACAAAATTCTCTGATGCGATAAGTTCAATCTTGCTGCGCTGTCTACCAAGCTCGTCTTTCATTGCCTGTAAAAGTTCTTGATCCTGCTTTGCTAGGTTTTGCATTGATATCCCCTTTCCATCCCACACATATTTCCATTCGTCAACACGAACAGTTGTGATGCAATCTCGATTGCATTGTACCACAGAAGTTTGGATCCGTATATTACTTAAACGAACTAATTTATTGTTCGGTTTTGAGGCTAAAAGCAATGCTCATTTTTCCCAAGATATGAGGCGCGTTCTCCCCCAATGAGCTTCGGTCTTGAGCGAACCATTGTTAAGTGAGCCTCACCTATTGACGTGTGCCTACCTCGAACTGGTACTGCCACATGCCTAATGTGCATACCAATAAACGTATCGCCAATATCGATTCCTGCGTCCGCTGAAATAAACTCAACGAGAACTGGATCATTCATTTGAGCATAAGCATGCGTCGCCATCGAACCGCCTGCTCTCGCAGTCGGGATAGCCGCTACAATTTCATAACCCTTGTCATAAGCCGTTTCTCGCTCAACGACAAGCGCTCGATTTAAATGCTCACAACATTGAAAAGCAAGCTGAACACCTGTTTCTTTTTGAAACACATCAATACTTTCATAAATAGCCTCCGCTGCCGAAACGGTCCCAGCAGTCCCAATACGCTGACCGATCACTTCGCTAGAGCTCATCCCAATGACGAGCAAGTGACGATCTGTCAGACGGGCATCTTTCTGAAGGTCCGAGAGCGCTTCAAGCGTATGCCGAGTAATTTGACGCGCTGTTTGTTCATCCACAGGTAACGCCCCCCCTTATTCTTTTAATTCGTATTCTGTAATTTTGCCTACTCTTCTAGCATGGCGTCCCGCTTCATAGTCGGTTTCAAGCCAGACCTTGGCAATCTCCGTGGCAAGGCCAGGGCCAATGATACGTTCGCCCATCGCAAGAACATTGGAATCATTGTGTAGTCTAGTCGCTTTCGCACTAAAAAGATCATGTACGAGCGCACATCGGATACCATTGACTTTATTTGCTGCAATCGACATTCCAATCCCTGTTCCGCAAATCAATATGCCGCGATCCGCTTCTCCTGAAGCTACTTTTTCTGCGACAGGAATCGCATAATCGGGGTAGTCCACGGAATCGTGACAATCACACCCAAGATCGATGACCTCCATACCAAGCTCCTGAATTACTTTGATGATGTCACCCTTAATGTTAACGCCCGCATGATCTGCACCTATGGCTACTTTCATTCTTACCCCTCCATGTCTTCTTGACGGATCCGTTCCATCATTTGCTCAATCGCTGTCTCAATTTCTGTATAAGTTGTTCGATACTGTTCTATTGTACCGCCAAATGGATCGGATATATCCATTGAAGGCAAACCTTGTTCAAGCGCTTGCAATTCTCCAAGATCTTTTTTCATTTCCGCTTCGAATTGATTGCGCTTCTGCTGTTCATCTTCTCCTGTAACGTTTTGAATCTCATGATGAAAAGCCGCTCGCTTCATTTCAATCTCAGCCGCTTTCTCTTGATAAGAATCGTATTTCTTCTCATCTTCTGTTGCTGCATATTCTTTTAATGTATAAACCTTATCAGCTAGCTCTGGAAAATCACGAAGTACAAGTGCTTTGTGACTACTAGTCATCGTAAGAAGGAGATCGCTCCATTCTGCTAACTGTCGATCTAGCATTTTTGCCGTATGGGCAAATGGAACATTTTTCTCTTCTAGAAGTATTTCAACCTGACGACTCGCAGGAGCACCGTTCGCTGCAAAAACACCTGCGGATTTCGCTTCAACTTCTTTGCTTTTATTTTTTAGAATCACTTCCGCCATTGGACTGCGGCATGTGTTACCTGTGCATACAAATAAAACTCTCACCATGTCCACTTCCCTTCTCCTCCTATTATGAGAGATGAAGGGGGATAAATCCACCCTCTATCGCCCAACCGTTATTGTGAAAAAATATGGGAATTACGAAACCTTTTTGTTATCTGCACGTAATACTTGTTATAAGAAAATCGAGGGGGGAAGTTAGATGTCACAAAGAAAAATTGTCATCCTGTCAGGTGCGGTTGTTCTATTTCTTATCCTGGGGGTCATTCTAGTTACAAGCTGGTATACAGTGGATGAATCAGAGCAAGCTGTCATTATGACATTTGGGAAAGTAGATGAAGAAATAAGCGAGGCTGGTCTTCATTTTAAACTGCCATGGCCGATCCAACAGGTGGATATTTTACCAAGAGAGACGTTCAGCTTAACGTTTGGATATGATGAGGAAGATGGAGAGATTGTGGATTTTCCAGAGGAAACAAAAATGGTAACTGGAGATGAAAACATCGTACTCGCCGACCTGGTTGTGCAATGGCGAATTACGAATCCTAAACAATATTTGTACTACTCTGATGAACCGAAAGAAATTCTCTATAATGCTACATCCGCTTCATTAAGAGGTGTGATCGGTAGCTCAGAAATAGACGAAGCCCTTACGTCAGGTAAAGCGGAAATCGAAGGAAATGTTCGCGATATTCTCACCCAATTAATTGATCGTTACGAAATTGGAATTTCCATTCTTGATGTGAAGCTTCAAGACGTTGAACTGCCAAATGATGAAGTACGTAAAGCGTTCACAAACGTCGTCGATGCCCGCGAACAAAAAGAAACGACAATCTACGGTGCGAAGAAATACAAAAACCAGGAGCTCAATGTTGTAGAAGGTCAAAAGGATGCTCGTATTTCGAAAGCTGAGGGTGAAAAGGCTCAGCGAATCGAGCAAGCCCGAGGTGACGTTGCTACCTTCAATGCTCTTTATAATGAATATAAAACCAATCCTGATATTACAAGACAGCGCCTCGTGTTAGAGACGTTAGAAGAAGTTCTTCCTGATACGAAAATTTACATTACCGACGAAGGTGGAGACACCGTCAAATACTTACCGATTCAGCCAGCAAAAGAAAAAACAGCTGAAACCCCAAAGCCAAAGGAGAGTGAAAAGAATGAGTGAGAACGTTTTTAATATGGATGAACACCGCCGTAAGATGAGTCCTAGAAAAATTGTAAAAACCGCAATACTTATCGTTCTCCTTCTCATTATGATTGGCGGGCTTTTCAGCACTCTGTTTGTTGTAAAGGAAGGCGAGTACAAGGTCATTCGTCAATTTGGTGACGTCGTTAAAATCGAAACAGAACCCGGACTAAAATTTAAAGTACCGTTCATTCAGTCAGTTACGACGCTTCCAAAGTATCAAATGCTTTACGATGTCAATCCAGAGGAAATTACAACGAAAGATAAAAAGAGGATGACTGTGGATAACTACGCCGTTTGGTCTGTCAGCGATCCACAAGATATGATCACTAATGCACGAACTATTGAAAATGCCGAAGCGAAAATGGGTGAGTTTATTTTCTCAGTCATCCGATCTGAACTTGGTCAGCTTGAATATGAGGAAATCATAAATGAAGAGAAATCTAACCGGGGTAGCTTCAACGATAACGTTCGGGAGCGAGTAAATGAACTCCTCGATCGCGATGCGTACGGCATTCAGGTAACAGATGTGCGCATGAAGCGCACCGACCTCCCTGACGCAAACGAACAGTCCGTTTTCCAGCGAATGATTTCAGAGCGTGAATCCAAAGCGCAGGAGTATTTATCTCAAGGTGACGCGGATTCCGATCGAATCAAGGCGGAAACAGATAAAGAGGTCGATACCATAATTGCTAAAGCAGATGCCGATGCGGAAGAAATTCGCGCAGAGGGAGAATCTGAAGCGGCTAAAATCTACAACAAAGCATTTAGTAAAGATCCTGAATTCTACGAGCTTTATCGCACGCTTGAGTCGTATAAAACGACTTTGAACGACGAAACAGTGATCATGCTCCCAGCAAACTCTCCTTATGCGAGGCTTTTACAGGGGATAACGGAGTAATTCAGCTTATCTTAAGCTTCAGGGAGGGTGTCCGCAAGTACCTTAGCCTTCCCTGGAGCTTTTTATTGGCTGAAATTTGGATTTATTGGCCAAATTGAGTTTTTATTGGCCAAAATCTCTTTTTATTGTCCATAATCCATTTTTATTAGCCAAACACACTTAACTGCACATTACAAAATCAAAAGCTTCAGCCCAAACCCAAATAGTATGCAACCGCCGAGAAGTTCGCTGTACGAGCCGATCCAGCTCTGAAATTTCCGACCCATCATTAAGCCTGACCACGTTAAGAGCATGCTAATAAGGCCAAATAATAAGATCGTGATAGCCACTCTTGCACCGTAAATGCCAAGACTTAGTCCAACGGAAAAGCTATCAAGACTAACGCTTAAAGAAAAAATAAGTAAACCAAACCCCACTGGAGTGACAAATGGTTTATCGCTCGATGAAAGTGATGATAGTCCCATTTGAATGCCTAGTAAAAGCAATAGACCGCCGCCGATCATTGTTGCAATCGTGCCAAAATGCTCGGAAAGCACGCGCCCGATGATCATACCGGCAAGTGGCATCCCCATATGAAATAGTCCGATCACAACGCCGATTTTGGCAATTTGGCGAAGCCGGAGCGGGATCATACCCATGCCTAGTCCAACTGAAAAAGCATCCATGCCGAGAGCAAATGCCATTATACTTAACGTTGCGAGCTCACCAATTAATGCAGTGGAAAACATTCCATCTCCTCCCGGGACGTGCTATTCAACTTTTATGCACGTCCTCTTGAAAATAGAAGGGAAAGGAGGAATAATAGGTTAGGAAGGGCTCGTTAAGGGTAATGTTTTAGTATGGAATGAGCCGAAATGGAGGAACTAATTAGATGAGCGTTCACAAAGGTATTTCAAATCAGCTTAATGAAAAAAATCGTGAAATTAAATTGTTTATTCAGTTAGATAAAGAGCGCGAAGCAGCGATTGCTCATGCTGTTGAACAATGTGAAGCGAACAAATCTTATACTACTGAACGGATCAATGAACTTTCACTTCAAATTAATGAACTTGCTAAACAAGGAAGTATCCCTACACGAACTTACGTAACAACGAAAATGGTAGAAGAGTTTGTGGAAAAGAAACGCAATAATAATTAGCCTCGATGAAAAAACCCGCTCAAATGAGCGGGTTTTTACTATTCTTTAATCACACGATTGTTTGCAGCTTTTGATAGCCGGTTCATAACCGCTGCTCCTACTCCCTCATGTGTGAATATTTCGCTATAGATTTCATCCACATCGGATTCATCGAACTGCCTCAATACATCATAAAGACGATTCGCTACAGAAATAAGGTCATCTCTTGATCCACATGGAATGATGATATCTGCTTGATATAATGACTTTGATTCCTCTGTTGCGAGGATGCCTATTTTCAATCCTTCTGCTCTACGCTTGTCCACGATCGTTTGCAAATGCTTTTCTGAGCCATCCACAAGCGTAACAGGAGCTGTCGGTGCATAGTGTTTGTACTTTACACCAGGAGACTTTGGCTTTTGGCCATCATCACTTAATGCTGGATCAACCTTCACTTCGCCGACCACTTCTTCTAACTGCTCCTTCGTGACACCACCTGGACGGAGAATTGTCACGACATCTCCAGAACAGTCCACAACAGTAGACTCAAGACCAACACCAGTTGACCCTCCATCCACAATGCCAGCGATCCTTCCGCTCAAATCATGAATGACATGATCGGCTGACGTCGGACTTGGTTTGCCTGATAGATTCGCGCTTGGCGCTGCAAGAGGTAAGTTCGCAGCTTTTAATATGGCCAGTGCTACAGGGTGATTTGGCATGCGAATGGCTACCGTATCCAGTCCCGCTGTTACATTTCTAGCCACACTCTGTCCACCAGGTAAAACAATTGTTAGAGGTCCCGGCCAAAATGCATTCATCAGATCATCCGCTTGCTTCGGAATACTCGTTACTAACTTTTCCACATGTGGACGAGAGGCAACGTGCACAATAAGCGGATTATCTGCTGGTCGTCCCTTCGCTTGGAAAATTTTTGCGACGGCTTCTTCAGATAAAGCATTCCCACCAAGCCCATAGACCGTCTCAGTAGGAAAAGCAACGACTTCATTTTGTTTTAAACATTCTGCTGCTTCCACAATTTGTGGATAACTTTTTTCGCTATCCACATTTTCATCCACATACCAAACATTTGTGTGGATACCTTCCATGTTATACACCTTCTTATATCATAAATGCTAATAAGCCCGGTTATTTCGGGGAGATATGTGATCTTTCCACAGGATTCTACACGATTCGTAAAAACGCTTCCTTCGTCTTATTACACTAATATCCACATTGTGTGGATAAGGGATGCTTGTTTTGTGTATAACCTTGTTGATGAGATCGCCTACGTTAACCGTTTTCTCATAATCACTCGCTGATCTGAATGATTTGTAAATAACTCATTTGTCTTCAACGCTATTGGGATATTTTCTACAGGAATTGTCGAGAAACCGAAAACTTGAAAGAAAAAGGATTCTTCTTTTGACGTAAGGTATAACTCGTCCAATTGGTTTTTCTTCGCCAATTGAATCACCTGATCAAAGAAACGTAGCAAACGCTCTGAGGTGGATTCGGAGCTGTTTAAGATGAGAGCTCTAAGTAAACCTGCATTACCAAACGTTTCAAGGGCAATGACACCGAATAGCTCCTTCTCTTCTGATTCTGCAATAAGGAAAGACTCAATTTTAGGTAGCCCGTCCACCTCGAGTCCAGAGCGTTTCACAAAATCCCAAACGGCGGCGACATCTTCAGTAGTTGCTTTTCTAACTAGAAACAATTGAATCTTCCTCCTTCAAATTCTTATTTGAGCACAATACCGTTCTGTTATGGTCTTATGCTTTGAAGGAGGAAAATAGACCTTTTAACTGAAAATCCCTTTAAACCATTCAACAATCGTATCAATAATTTTGACGAGGAAGAATTCAACTTCTACTTCTTCAGATGGTTCTTCCACTACATCACTTTCAGCTTGGACGGCATCACCATTTGAGAAATCAAGAAAGCAAAGCGGTGGAAACAATACGCACCACCAGTTATCCCCAAGTCCTTCCCCAATTGTAATGAGCACAGCTTCATAATCACCTGCTGGATACACGAAGTCGCCATAAAGCTTCGTTGGAAAAGCCACTTCTCCGAACGTAACGGAAAAAGATTCACGACTACCGATCATTTCTAATTGCTTGCTTACGATGGCTTCAATCTCGGCTAGACGACTTTTAATCACATGACGAGATTCTTCAATAGAAGTTAGATCAGCAACCCATTCATTAATCGATTCATTGACTTCATCACGAATGCTGCGTTTCACAGTTTGATCTTCATTGCTATTGCTATTGGCTAAAATGCGAAGACGAATCGCTTCGTCTGGAATAACTTGTTGATTTGCTGTTACTATTCCCGAACTCTGGAGACTTGAAGCAAGAATAAAAAATGAGATTAATAGATTAATAAGTCCTCTTTGATTCATCTTGTATCCCGTCCCTTCTAGCTCTCATTCTGGCCAGAATCGAACGTTTTAAACGTAGAACTCTTCACCAGAATGCGAGTAGAATCGACAGGGTTACTTTACAACACCAAATACCATCCGTTCTTTCCCACTAATATCTTTCACAACTTCCACTTCAATGTCCTCACCAAAAGAGGATTCAAGCATAGTAGCAACGGTTCTCGCCTGCTTTTCTCCTACTTCAAATCCAATTAATCCTGGAGACGAGATCAAACTAGGGAGACCTTCCGCAAGTCTTCGATAAAGCTCATATCCATCTTCTCCTCCAACGAGTGCCTGAATAGGTTCATGATCTCGAACCAACGGGTCAAGAGTTGCGTATTCTTCTTCAGAAATATACGGAGGATTTGAGACAACGATATCAAGCTTACGTCCTGCTAATGGCTGAAGTAGATCGCCATGAAGAAACGAGATTGGCGCCTTAAGCTGTCGCGCATTTTCCTTCGCAACTTCTAGAGCATCTTCAGAAATATCGACCGCAGTGACTTCTCGATTTTCAAGTTCAAGCGCTAGACTAATTGCAATTGCCCCACTTCCCGTTCCAATGTCAGCAATCGTTGCCTTTGTCGGATCAAGAAATAGCTTCTTCGCTCTTGTAAGGATGCCTTCTACAAGCTCTTCTGTTTCAGGTCTTGGAACGAGAACATGATGGTTGACCCGATACGTTCTACCATAGAACTCTTCCTTTTCGACAATGTGCTGAACAGGAATGCCGCTTGCATGCTCCTGGATTTTTGCTTCAAAACTTTCATAATCAGGCATTTCGTCTTGCATTCGAAGGAGCAATTTCGTTCTTGTTACATTTAACTCATGCTTAATCAGCCATTCAGCTGCTGACGCTTCACGTCCATGCTTCTCTAAAAAAGAAGAAGCCCATTTAAGGGCTTCGAATACAGTCTTCATAAGGTCACTCTCCAGCTTCTGCCATTAAGCGCGTTTGCTCTTCTGTAATTAGCGCATCAATGAACTCATCAAGCTTCCCTTGAAGAATCTGGTCAAGTTTCTGAATCGTTAAGTTAATTCTATGATCCGTCACGCGGTTTTGTGGGAAGTTATACGTACGGATTCGTTCAGAACGGTCACCCGTTCCAACAGCGGATTTACGGTTATCGTCATACTCTTTCTGTGCTTCTTGTTGGAACTTATCATACACACGAGCACGAAGAACCTTCATCGCTTTTTCTTTGTTCTTAATTTGTGACTTCTCATCCTGACACGATACAACAACACCTGTTGGCGTATGGGTTAAGCGAACAGCTGACATCGTTGTATTAACACTCTGTCCACCTGGTCCACTTGAAGTAAATGTATCAACACGAATGTCTTTGTCATGGATTTCAACTTCCACTTCTTCCGCTTCAGGAAGCACTGCTACTGTTGCCGTAGATGTGTGAATACGTCCACCTGATTCTGTTGAAGGAACACGCTGCACTCGGTGTGCGCCATTTTCATATTTCATTTTGGAATATGCGCCGGCACCGTTGATCATAAAGATAATTTCTTTATAACCACCTAGCTCCGTTGAACTATATTCGATGACTTCAGACTTCCAACCTTGCATTTCAGCAAAGCGGCTGTACATTTTGTACAAGTCACCAGCAAATAATGCGGCTTCGTCTCCACCCGCTGCTCCTCGAACTTCAATAATTACGTTCTTCTCATCGTTCGGATCTTTAGGAAGAAGTAGCACTCGTAAGCGCTCTGCATACTCTTCTTCTTGTGGTGTAAGCTCTGAAAGCTCTGCCTTCACCATTTCACGCATTTCTGCATCTTTTTCTTCCTCAAGCATCGCCTTCGCGTCTTGAATGCCTTCGAGAATTTCCTTATATTCACGATACACCTGAACGGTTTCCTCAAGGCTAGCTTGCTCTTTGGAATATTCGCGGAGTTTCGTCGTGTCATTAATGACTTCTGGATCACTTAACAACTGATTTAACTTATCATAACGTTCTTCTACAATTTCTAAACGGTCTAACAAGATCTTTCACCTCGTTTTCGTTGCATAACATTCTAATTATAGTATAGGACATTTCGCCAGTCAAAAGCAAAAATAGCTTTAACATCATTTTTTAAGGGTAAACTGAAAGTAGGCTAGACTGAACGATTAGGAAAGGGGCTGCTTATAGATGAAGTTTGTTATTATTGGCGGAGATGCGGCTGGTATGAGTGCAGCTATGCAAATTATTAGAAACGATGAGGAAGCGGAAGTTGTGACGCTTGAAAAGGGAGATATTTATTCGTATGGCCAATGCGGGCTACCTTATGTCATTAGCGGAAAAATTGAATCTACGGATAAACTGATTGCAAGATCCGTAGATACATTTCGAGAAAAGTATGGAATTGACGCACGTGTCTACCATGAGGTTACAAACGTTGATACTGAAAACAAAATTGTAAAAGGAATCAATTTAAAAACGAATGATCACTTTGAAGAAAATTACGATAAGCTCCTGATCGCTACAGGAGTAAGTCCTGTTAAACCAAACTGGGAAGGCATCGACCTTAACGGCATACATACATTAAAGACCATTCCCGATGCTGAAAAAGTGATAAAAGATCTTGATGATTCCGTACAAAATGTGGCGGTCATTGGCGGTGGATACATTGGACTTGAAATGGCCGAAACGTTCCGTGAACTCGGTAAAAATGTACGCATCATTGAGTTAGGACCGCACCTTGCCAGTATTTTTGATGACGATATGGCTAAGCTTATACATGAAGAAGCCGAGCAAAACAATGTTTCGGTTCATACAAATGAAGGCGTTCAGTCTTTCAAAGGGGATAAGCGCGTCAAAAAAATCGTGACTGACAAAGGAGAATATGATGCAGACCTTGTTCTCGTCTCAGTCGGCGTCAAACCGAATACTGGTTTCCTCAAAGAATGCGGTCTTCATACAACTTCTAACGGTGCTATTCAGGTGAACCGCTACATGCAAACAAGTAAAGAGGACGTATATGCAGCTGGAGACTGTGCGACGCATTATCATCGCATTAAAGAACGAGATGACTTTGTTCCTCTTGGCACAACGGCAAATAAGCAGGGGCGCATTGCTGGTCTTAACATGATTGGGCAACCAAACACATTTAAAGGGATTGTCGGCACTTCTGTTATTAAATTTTTCGGATTAACTCTTGGCCGCACAGGCCTTTCGACTAACGAAGCAAAAGAATTAAATTTACCATTCTCAAGCTGCTCAACCGAGGCAACTGACATTGCAGGTTACTACCCAGAAGCTCGTGAACTTTGCGTGAAAATTATTTTCCGAGATGATAACGAACGAATTATCGGTGGACAGTTTATTGGAAAGTACGGCGTTGATAAGCGAGTTGATGTGCTTGCAACGGCTCTATACCACCAGATGACGCTTCATGACATTGAGGATCTTGATCTCGCATATGCTCCCCCTTACAATAGCGTTTGGGATCCATTGCAACAGGCAGCCCGACGTGCCCAGCACTAATCATATAAAACAAAACAACCCTCTCGCATGAGAGGGTTTATCTTGCTCGTACATGAATTTTGTACCTCGGTACGGCTTGATAAATTTTAGCAGCGAGGTTTTTTTTCTGTTCATTTAAACTCGCTTCATTTTTATTGTTAAATTTCACATTGACCCACGCGTGATTTCCTGTGATTGAAACGACTCCAGCATCGTAACCTTCTGTCTCGACGACTTCACGAATCTTATCTTGATCGTCACTAATTGTTGGCTTATCAACACTCATATTGCGATAGGACTGAGGATTTAAGTTAATATCTGTGTTTAAATTCTGGCCTTCTCCCGCTTGTCCATCCGCCTCTGGTGGCTTTAATGGCGAACAAGCAGCTACAAGTAAAAGGAATGCAATCATCATAGTTGAAACCTTTCTCATCAGTCAGTCACCTCCTCGTTTTAAGGTGCCCAAAGATGACTGGATAGATTCTCGTTCTCCTCTTCTATGGAAATGAAACCAGATGTTTTCGCGCATTAAAAAAAGCCCGGTTTCCCGGACTTATTTTGATATTTGCTGCTCTTTATTGTCTCGCGCCGTTGGTTTCCCTGGTACTTTGTGACAATGACGACAGCGTGGTTCATAGGATTCAGACGCACCAACAAGGATAATCGGATCCTCATAATGCGCGGGCTTCCCATCAATCAAACGCTGGGTACGGCTTGCTGGAGAACCACATACAACACAGATCGCTTGTAGCTTCGTAACTGATTCAGCAACCGTAAGAAGCTTAGGAACTTGCCCGAATGCTTCGCCGCGAAAATCCTGGTCGAGTCCTGCCACGATTACACGAACGCCTTCATCAGCAAGCTGCTGAGCCACATCTACGATTTCTTCATCAAAAAACTGTACTTCATCTACCGCAACCATATCTGTATCCTCTGAGACGCGGTCCAGGATCGCTTGTGAATGATCAACTGGGACAGCGATAACGGACATTCCATTATGAGACACAACAGATTCTTCGCTGTATCTATCATCAATTTTAGGCTTGAACACCTGGACTTTTTGCTTTGCATAAGTCGCTCGCTTCACTCGACGAATCAATTCTTCCGACTTTCCGGAAAACATACTTCCGCAAACAACCTCAATCCAGCCGCTGTGCTTCATGACATGCATTCAACCGCTTCTCCTTTCTCCAGCATAAGCATTAAAAAATGACTGATCAGCACAGTCTTTATTTTGCGTATACTTTCATCCAATTATTGATTTTAAACGTTTATTATTTCATCGGGTATGATCTCACACTTACTCACTTGTAGGAAGAAACGAGTGAGCAACTGTATTTGCTCGAGCCGTTTCTTCCTACAAGTACAGAGGTGAGTCAACAATCTTCCCCTACCTTATAACAAAAGCATTGTTTCCACTAAGAATATTGAGTAAAAAAACAGGCAAGGAGTAAAAACTTGCCTGTTCTATCATTAACCTTTTAGGTTGTATTTTCTTCTAAACTTATCTACGCGTCCACCAGCGTCATTAAACTTCTGACGTCCAGTATAGAACGGGTGACATTCAGAGCAAACCTCTACGCTGACGCCGTCCTGTTTTGTAGATCCAGTTTCGAATTCGTTACCGCAAGCACATCTAACTGTGATGTTTTCATAACCAGGATGAATTGCTTGTTTCATGAATTTCATCTCCTTCCGCCCTGATTCCTGAGGAACCAGAGTTAAATGAAGCTAAAAGGCATTACCTTTTAGCTTCTGCACACATAGAAGTATTATAGCAGGGAGGTAGAGACAATGCAATTGATCATCCTGTGACGAAACGATCACTAATTAGCGAGATGAACCGCTTTTTTCTTTCTCAAATAGATCGAAAAATTCTTTGTTTTCCTTTGTTTTCTTGAGGCGTTTCAAGAAATTATCAACGAATTCAAATGAGTCATCCATGCTCTTACGGATTGTCCAAAGCATTTCAAGCTGTTCTTTTGGAAGAAGTAGCTCTTCTTTACGCGTGCCAGAGCGACGAATATCAATCGCTGGGAAGACACGTCGTTCTGCAAGACGTCGATCAAGATGCAATTCCATGTTGCCTGTTCCTTTGAATTCTTCATAAATGACATCATCCATACGAGAGCCTGTTTCCACAAGAGCTGTCGCTAAGATCGTCAAGCTTCCACCTTCTTCGATGTTTCTTGCCGCACCAAAGAATCGTTTTGGACGATGGAAAGCAGCAGGATCAATACCACCTGAAAGTGTACGTCCACTTGGAGGAATAACAAGGTTATAAGCACGAGCAAGACGTGTAATACTATCAAGAAGAATCACAACGTCTTTCTTATGCTCAACAAGACGCATAGCTCGCTCTAGCACAAGCTCAGCTACTTTAATGTGATTATCCGGCGTTTCATCAAAAGTTGAATGAACAACATCGCCATCAACAGAACGCTCGATATCCGTTACTTCCTCAGGACGCTCATCAATGAGAAGCACGATAAGTTCTGTGTCAGGATGATTCGTTGTAATGCTATTAGCAATTTCTTTCAGCAACATTGTTTTCCCTGCTTTTGGGGGAGCTACGATCAAACCACGCTGTCCAAAGCCGACTGGCGAGATCATATCAATGATACGAGTTGAAAGGTTGCCTGATTTGTTCTCAAAGTTCATTCTTTTCTCAGGATACAGCGGCGTTAGCGCTGGGAAATGCACGCGTTCTTTAGAAGAATCAGGGTCTTCTCCATTTACTGCGGCTACGTGTAAGAGACCGTAGTAGCGCTCGTTTTCTTTAGGCGGTCGTACTTTACCCGATACGCGATCACCGTTACGTAAATCGAATCGACGAATTTGTGAAGCGGAAATATAAATGTCTTCTGCACTAGCTGAGTAGTTAATCGGTCGTAGGAATCCAAATCCTTCAGAGGAAATAATCTCTAGAATACCTTCCATGAAAAGAAGGCCAGATTGTTCAGCCTGCGCTTTCAATATGGCAAATACAAGTTCACGCTTGTTCAACTTGCTATAGTATGAGACTTTGTATAGTCTTGCCTGTTCATATAGATCTTTTAACGTCATTTGTTCTAATTCTGATATATTTACTGCCATGTTGACACCACACTTTTTATATAATAATAGGTTTGACCCTAACGGCTGGAAAATGATATGAGTGCGCAAAGAGGTTTGCTTTCACAACGTAAGTACGTTGTATAGAGTTGACCAATTTGACGGTTGAGAAAATAAATAAAGAGAGAAAGAGTTTGTTGAGATCCTGTGAGAGGCTATCCATTCAGGCATCTCTTAAGTGAGAGTAGAGGAAGTGCACAACGAAGGTGTTGCTTAGCAATCGTTACTCTGATAATTCTCGGCTTGTTCGAGCGTCATCTTTGGCTCATGATCAACTTGCAAAAGAAAGCACGGCGAGTATAAGTACCTCTTCTCCACAGATCGAATGAACCAGGATTAGTTTACTATCTATTTCGTTCACATTATAGTTTCGGTAACTAAACGTACTAACAATAATACAGCACCTTATAGTTTTACCAGATTCCTTAGGAATATTCAACATGTAAAAACCAATGTCGCATGAGATCTCGCTTACTTTATAGTAATTTAAGGTCGAATGACCAGATCAGGCTTCTTTTGTAAACTATGTTTTCCGTCGATGAAACGAACTGTTCCTGACTTTGCACGCATGACAACGGATTGCGTTGTACCAGAAGTTCCCTGGAACCTAACTCCCTTTAACAATTCACCATCAGTAACACCTGTCGCTGCAAAAATGGCGTCATCGCCCTTCACAAGATCTTCCATATGAAGAACGCGGGAGACGTCTTCAATTCCCATTTCTTTACACCTGTTTAATTCTTCCTCATTTTGTGGTAGCAGCTTACCCTGTATTTCTCCACCAAGGCATTTCAGTGCTACTGCAGCAAGGACACCCTCTGGTGCTCCACCAGATCCAAACAAAATATCGACGCCCGTATCATCAAACGCTGTGTTAATTGCTGCTGCTACATCTCCATCAGAAATAAGCTTAATTCTGGCTCCGGCAGAACGCACTTCTTCTATAATCTTTTCGTGGCGCTTACGGTCTAATATGACCGCCACGCAGTCTTCAATATTTTTTCCTTTTGCTTCAGCTACTGCTTTTAGATTCTCGTGTACGGAGGCATTAATATCGATTTTCCCTACTGCTTTTGGTCCAACTGCGATTTTGTCCATATACATGTCAGGAGCATGAAGAAGATTTCCGTGATCGGCTACCGCTAGAACAGCGAGGGCATTCCATGTTCCTGCCGCAACAATATTTGTTCCTTCTAAAGGATCGACAGCAACATCGACACGCGGACCATATCCAGTTCCAAGCTTTTCACCGATATAAAGCATTGGTGCTTCATCCATCTCGCCTTCCCCGATGACAACTGTTCCTTTCATCGGAACCGTATCGAAAACGTCACGCATAGCAGTCGTTGCAGCATCATCTGCTTCTTCTTTCTTGCCTCTTCCCATCCAACGCGCTGAAGCAAGCGCAGCTGCCTCGGTCACTCTAACAAGTTCCATCGATAAACTTCTTTCCATCATGCTTCCCCCTAAGTTTACACGATCTCTATTTTTTAAACGCTTACACGAAAAGATGACAGAATGGCGGTTTTCACCGCCTGTTCTGCATTCTTAAGAGCTTTCCACTTCTTTAAGCTCTTCTTGATCTAATTTCTCACGCCAGACTCTCGCGCCAAGATTGCTCAGCTTTTCTACAAGTCGTTCATACCCACGATCGATGTGCTCAAGTCCTGAAACTTCTGTAACGCCTTCTGCCATTAATCCAGCAACGACAAGGGCAGCACCAGCTCTCAGATCCGAAGCACGCACCTTCGCACCTTGAAGCTTAACAGCTCCATTAATGATGGCAGACCGTCCTTCCACCTTCACATTCGCACCCATTCGGCGAAGTTCATCAATGTGCTTAAATCTTGCGCCATAAATTGTATCGGTCACAATGCTACTACCCTCTGCGTTCGTTAAGAGCGATGTAAACGGCTGCTGTAAGTCTGTTGGGAAGCCAGGATAGACGAGTGTCTTCAGGTCAACGCCTTTCCAGCCTTCGCGTGGTGAACGAATATAAACCTGGTCTTCATTCGTCTCTACCTTTACACCCATCTCACGCAGTTTCGCGATAAGTGACTCAAGATGTTGTGAGATGACATTATCGATGACGACTTCGTCTCCCATCGCTGCTGCCATAATCATGTAAGTGCCCGCCTCTATGCGATCAGGTATGATCGAGTGGTAACAGCCACTTAGCTCGTCTACACCATCGATACGAATGACGTCTGTCCCTGCTCCTTTGATCTTCGCTCCCATACTAGATAACAGTGTCGCAACATCAATAATTTCTGGTTCTTTCGCTGCGTTTTCAATGACTGTCCGTCCTTTTGCACGAACGGCTGCAAGCATAATATTAATCGTAGCTCCTACACTTACAACGTCAAGGTAAATACGGGCCCCTCTCAGTTCATCAGCACGAAGGTAAATTGCACCTTGCTCATTTGTTACTTTTGCACCAAGAGCTTCAAATCCTTTAATATGCTGATCAATCGGACGCGGTCCAAGGTTACAACCGCCTGGAAGTCCGATAACCGCTTTATTAAAACGACCCAACATCGCACCCATCAAGTAATAAGAAGCACGTAGCTTCTTTACTTTTCCATTCGGCAGTGGCATGGCAATCATGTCCTGTGGATTCACAGTTAATGTATTTCCATCAAGCTCAGCTTGTCCTCCGATTTCCTCTAGTAAATCACGGAGAATTCCCACGTCAGAAATGTTCGGCAAATGATCAATTGTGACAGTGGAATCTGCTAGAATAGCCGCCGGAATTAATGCAACCGCACTATTTTTGGCGCCGCTCACTTGAACTGTACCGCTTAATCGGTGGCCTCCAGCGATCATCAACTTTTCCATAACGGTCTCCCTTCTTCGTCCGCATCTCATTCCTGTTCATGTTTCTGTCGAATTTTGATACTTCTTAAGAATAGTATGGGCAAAAACAGGAAGTTCATGCCAATTTAATATGACTATTTATTTGCTTTCTTCGCTTCTTCCCAGTCAGAAAGGAATTGATCAATCCCTTTATCAGTTAGCGGGTGTTCTAGCATCTGAAGAACGACCTTAAGTGGCATTGTGCCAATGTCAGCGCCACGAAGAGCCGCTTCTGTTACGTGCATTGGGTGACGAATGGATGCAGCAATAATTTCAGTCTCAATTCCATGTACCGCAAACAGTTCGGAGATTTCAGAGATGAGATCAAGACCATTTTGGCCAATATCATCAAGACGTCCAAGGAATGGCGAAACGTAAGACGCACCAGCACGTGCTGCAAGCAAAGCCTGGTTAGCAGAGAAAACAAGCGTTACGTTTGTTTTAATTCCTGCTTCGTAGAATGCTTTGACCGCCTTCATCCCTTCACGATTCATTGGAACCTTTACTGTAATGTTTGGTGCAATTTCAGCTAATTGTTTTCCTTCTTCAATCATTTCTTCAGCAGTTGTTGAAACAACCTCTGCACTAACAGAGCCAGATACTAAGCTTGTAATTTCACGAAGACGATCATGGAAATTCACCTTTTCTTTCATAACAAGAGATGGATTCGTAGTTACTCCAGCTACTACTCCCATATCGTGTGCTTCTTTAATATCATTCAGGTTTGCAGAATCTATGAAAATTTTCATTATGTTCGTCCTCCTTTGATTTTAGAAAGCGGTTACGAGAAAGATTTTAACATATTTTGTTTTAAGTTAGCTGATTTGATTGTAAATAAATGAAAAATAGTCGCAAGGTAGTAGTTAGGGGATTAAAAAACGGAAATCAGAAACCGCTCATAATAGAGCGGTTTTGATGATCCGATTTTAAGAAGTTATTACGCTTTGTTAGAAGAACCAAACTCACGCATTTTGCCGATTACTGTTTCTTTAATCGCGTCACGTGCTGGTCCCATGTATTTACGAGGATCGTAAAGATCTGGCTTTTCTTCAAGTACAGAACGAACTGCTTTAGCAGAAGAAAGTTGGCTCTCAGTGTTCACGTTGATTTTAGCATGTCCAAATTTGATCGCTTTTTTAACGTCAGCAGTTGGAATACCAGTACCACCGTGAAGTACTAGAGGAACACCAGTCATTTTGCTGATTGTTTCCATGCGGTCGAATCCTAGGTTAGGCTCGCCTTTGTAAGGGCCGTGAACAGAACCAAGTGCAGGTGCGAAGCAATCTACACCAGTTTCGTTGATAAGGCGCTCACACTCTTCAGGGATTGCGTATGCAGCTTCAGCATCGTCAACGATAAGATCATCTTCTTGTCCGCCAATGCGTCCAAGCTCAGCTTCAACAGAAACACCAACTGCATGTGCAGCTTCTACTACTTTTGTAGTTAGAGCGATGTTTTCGTCTAGTGGGTAATGAGAACCGTCGATCATAACAGAAGTGAATCCAGCGTTGATCGCTTGCATACACTTCTCGAAGCTAGAACCGTGGTCAAGGTGAATAGCAACTGGTACTGTAACCTTGTACTCTTCCATAAGCGCTTCTACAATTGTAACAATTGTTTTGAATCCGCCCATGTAACGAGCAGCACCTTCAGAAACACCAAGGATAACTGGTGATTGTTCTTCTTGTGCAGCTTGTAGGATAGCTTGAGTAAACTCAAGGTTGTTAAGGTTAAATTGGCCAACTGCGTAGCCTTCTGCTTTACCTTTTTCGAGCATTTCTTTCATAGAAACTAAAGGCATGGTAAATCCTCCTCAATATAATTTAAAATTGCCAGGATGATACCTGGAACATCTTAATAACGAATACTTGTCATTGAAG
Source organism: Pseudalkalibacillus hwajinpoensis (assembly GCF_015234585.1). NCBI lineage: Bacteria > Bacillati > Bacillota > Bacilli > Caryophanales > Guptibacillaceae > Guptibacillus > Guptibacillus hwajinpoensis. Next base: position 259,821 of record NZ_JADFCM010000001.1, on the reverse strand, counting down.
CATGCAGATGTATCCAGAAAAACTGTCTTCTTCAAGATGGCACAAACGCGATGTTTTTATGTATGCCGTCGTCCAAGAACTTCCCGCTAAACTGAATTCATTTGCTCTACAATTTCTCCAAAAACACGGTTCTATTATAGCATATCACTTTCATAAAAGAAGGGGAAAAGCTTGATTTAATGGGATTTGTTTATGTAAGCGTTACCTTTCTTTATGAAAGCGATGCTAATTCTTTTTTTACTGCTGCTCGTATCTCGTCAATGTCAAAAGGCTTCGCAAAATGGGTAATTGCTCCTAGATCCATCGCTTCGTGAATCATATCTAGTTCACCGTAGGCAGTCATAATAATGACAAGCGCCCTTGCTTCCATTTTTTTGATTCTCTTTAGGATTTCAAGTCCATCCATTCCTGGTATCTTCATATCGAGAATGACTAAGTCGGGATCCTCACTTTTTACGATCGATAGTGCTTGAACACCATTCGCTGCCTGGAAGGTTTGATATCCTTCTTTTTGGAAGATTTCGTTTAGAAGAATACGGATTCCATATTGATCATCTACGATTAAAATTTTTTCATTCATGTGAGAGCACCTTCTTTTCAGTTAGTCTTACTGTTTATGTTCGCTTCAAATTGTTGAATCCCTTCCTGATTATACATCGAGGGCTGTAATTCGCAAGTGTCATGTAGTTTCGTTATAATAGGAACCTGCGATGAGCAAAAAAATTGTTCATCTTCTTTTTCGGTATAATGAGATTCATTCATATATTTATATCCAAAATACAGCCAAAAATCAGTTCTCTTTTTTTATAAAAACTTTGAAAGGCAGTGATAAAATGCTTAAAATTTTTACGACTCAGCTGATGGGGAAGTTTAAGATTATTCAGGATCAGCATGAGATGGTGATTGAAGATATATCCCGATTGTTCGCACAGACGATAACAGGAGGCGGGACGGTTTATTTTTATGGCGAGCATGAGCTCCAGGGCGCTGCTCTTGAAGCAGTGTACGGATCTGAGAAGCTTCCTTCAAGTGCGATTCTCCATGACCCTGCCGCATTAACTGAAAATGACTGCGTGATATTATTTTCACGGTTTAACGATGACAAACTAGCGGCTGAGCATGCTGAGAAATTCAAAGCAACAGGAGCTCAGGTTGTTGGCATATCAGCAACGAAAAAAGAAACTGATCCTCTCCTTGAGCAAAGCGTTCATTTTCACATTAACACTGGGCTTACTTCCGGTCTCGTTCCAAATGATGATGGGGAACGAATCGGTTACCCTTCTCTACTCACTTCTTTGTACATTTATCATGCCCTTTATTTAACTACAAGAGAAATATTAGAAGAGCATGGCTACAAATTTTAATGCTATCTTCTTCTAAAAAAGCCTCTTCTCCGAACGGAGAAGAGGCTTTTTGTAATTATTTGCTGTTAGCGATAGAAGCGCCAATAAATTCTTTGAATAACGGCTGTGGACGAGTTGGACGTGATGTGAATTCAGGGTGGAATTGTGATGCAACAAACCACGGGTGATCTTTCACTTCTACGACTTCTACAAGACGGCCATCAGGGCTAGTTCCAGAGAAGATGAAGCCTGCTTCTTCCATTTCAGTACGATACTGATTGCTGAACTCATAGCGATGACGGTGACGCTCATAAATTACTTCATCGTTATAAGCTGCATATGCTTTCGTACCTTCCGTTAGCTTACATGGATAAAGACCGAGACGGAGTGTACCACCAAGATCTTCAACATCCTTCTGTTCAGGGAGAAGGTCAATGACTGGATATTTCGTTGTTGGCTTAATTTCAGCTGAATGAGCACCTTCCAGATTGAGAACGTTACGTGCAAATTCAACAGAAGCAAGCTGCATACCAAGACAGATTCCTAAGAAAGGTACTTTGCTTTCACGCGCGTACTGAATCGCAGTGATTTTACCTTCAATTCCACGATCGCCGAATCCACCTGGAACGAGGATGCCATCTACGTCAGAAAGAAGTTCCTCAACGTTTTCCTGCGTAACTGTTTCAGAATTAATCCACTTAATGTCAATGTCAGCATCAAATGCATAGCCTGCGTGCTTGAGCGACTCTACAACGGAAATATAAGCATCTTGAAGAGCGACATACTTCCCAACAAGCGCAATTTTTGTTTTGCCTGAGAGGTTTTGAACTTTCTCAACAAGCTCATTCCATTCAGTCATATCCGCTTCTTGACAGTTCAATTTCAAATGTTGACAAGTGATCTCATCAAGCTTTTGTGCTTGTAGAGCAAGAGGAACTTTATAAAGCGTATCAGCATCTTGCGCTTCAATTACCGCATGCTCATCAATATCACAGAACAAAGCGATTTTGTCTTTCATTTCTTGTGGAACTGGCTGTTCCGCACGAACAACAATAACATTTGGCTGGATACCAAGGCTGCGAAGCTCTTTCACACTATGCTGTGTTGGCTTTGTTTTCATTTCACCAGCTGCTTTAAGATAAGGAAGAAGCGTACAGTGAATGTACATAACGTTCTCCTTGCCGATGTCACTCTTGATCTGACGAATCGCTTCTAGGAATGGAAGACTCTCGATGTCTCCAACCGTTCCACCGATTTCAGTAATAACTACATCAGCGCTTGTTTCGTTACCTGCGCGGAAAATGCGCTCTTTGATTTCATTCGTAATGTGAGGAATTACCTGTACTGTTCCTCCAAGATAGTCGCCACGACGCTCTTTACGAAGAACTGTAGAGTAGACTTTACCTGTTGTTACGTTTGAATTCTTAGAAAGGTTAATGTCAATAAAGCGCTCGTAGTGTCCAAGGTCAAGATCCGTCTCAGCGCCATCATCTGTTACGAATACTTCACCGTGCTGATAAGGACTCATTGTCCCTGGGTCAACGTTAATGTATGGGTCGAACTTTTGAATCGTTACGCTCACGCCGCGATTTTTCAAAAGTCGTCCTAGTGAAGCTGCTGTAATTCCTTTACCAAGCGAAGAAACAACACCGCCTGTTACAAAGATGTACTTCTTATGTTTTGCTGTCATCTTTCTGCCCCCTCATGGTTTGTATTCTGCCCTTCAAGAAAGGAAGGGGATTCATCTGAAACGAGAGATTTTATCTTTTTTAATAAAATCAATGCAGATGGTTACATTTTTCTTAACTTAATCGGAAGGTCCACTCGTACTGGCTAAATTCCAGCTTCTCAATGCATTTCATCAATGAGCTTATTAGAAGAACTTGCCCTCAGGTTCTAACAGAAGCCATCGTTCTTCTTATACTTTAGCCCTTTAAAAAGCTTAAAATCCTTAAAGTATAAAAAACAAAAAAAACAAAAGTGGCACCTGTCCCATAAATGAGGGGGCACTTTTGTTTTCATATCGTATCTATAAATTAGTTTAGTATTTTGGTGAAGCCCAAAAATGATTCTACCGATTTCACTACCGAAAGTCAAGAAGCGACAGAAATTATTTCTTTTCTTCTTCGTCGTCTTCCACGTCGTCATCATCGTCATCATCAATGTCTTCATCGTCCAAATCTTCTGTATCATCATCGAAGTCATCATCGTCAAAGTCGTCAAGATCATCTACTTCTAGATCTTCAAGATCGTCTTCATCATCTTCGTCGAAACCAAGCTCATCGTCAGTTGATTTCTTGCGTTTCTTTGGTTTAATTGTCGTTGCAAGCTCTTCTTGAGATTGCTCAACAGGATACCAGCCCTTAAGGCCCCACTGGTTATCTCCAAGCGTTACGAAACGACCGTCTGTGTTCAAGTTTGTATAAACTTCTGCAAGCATGTCCTGAAGCTGAGAAGAAGTTAGACCTTTCATCTTTCCAATTCGTTCCATTAACGTGTAGAAAGAAACAGGTTTTTTCTCGTCCTGCAGGATGAAATACATAATATCAATCATGGATGTTTCTTGGATGTCTTCAGCAGACAGCTGCTTTAAGCTACTCACGATATCGGCACTCCCTTTCAATTATCTCCTATGAATAATAGCTGCTAATTTGAGAAACTAGCTTATCACTATTTTTAAACGATAGCATTTATTTCAAGCTACTTGTTAATCCTAATACAAAACATACCATTCATTATAAACAAAATTACGCAATCTATGCTACGATTTTCAAACAAATCTATTGAAATAGAAGGATTTCACCTTCAAGTGATGTACCTTCTCGTACGAAAAGGAGGAAGGTTACTCCTTCCTCCTACAATAATATGAACGCTTGCATTTGACAAGTTCTTAACGGTCTACATATTTCGACGGTATTTCCCACCAACTTCATAGAGTGCAGTTGTAATTTGCCCTAGACTTGCTACTTTCACCGTCTCCATTAATTCTTCGAAAATATTCCCTTTACTTAACGCTGCTTTCTTTAAGCGATTCAGCGCATCTTCTGTCGTATCTGAATGGGTTTCTTGGAACTGCTTTAAGTTTGTAATTTGCTGTTCCTTTTCTTCCTTGCTCGCTCTTGCAAGCTCCATGTTCCACTCTTCTTCTGCAGGTGGATTTGGATTCTTATACGTGTTCACTCCAACGATCGGAAGCTCACCGCTATGCTTTAGCATCTCATAATGCATGGACTCTTCTTGAATTTTACCGCGCTGGTACTGTGTCTCCATTGCACCCAATACACCGCCACGCGCATTAATTTTCTCAAATTCACTAAGAACAGCTTCCTCCACAAGGTCTGTTAACTCTTCAATGATGAATGAACCTTGTAGTGGGTTTTCGTTCTTCGTCAGTCCATGCTCTTTCGTAATAATCATTTGAATTGCCATAGCACGACGAACTGATTCCTCAGTTGGTGTTGTGACAGCTTCATCGTAAGCATTCGTATGAAGCGAGTTACAGTTGTCATGAATCGCCATTAAGCCCTGCAATGTTGTGCGTATATCATTAAAGTCCATCTCTTGCGCGTGCAAAGAACGTCCTGACGTTTGCACATGATACTTTAACTTCTGACTACGAGCATTTGCACCGTACTTCTCTCTCATCACCGTCGCCCAAATTCTGCGCGCCACTCTTCCAATAACGGTATATTCTGGGTCAAGTCCATTACTAAAGAAGAAGGAAAGATTCGGTGCAAACTTATCGATATCCATACCGCGACTTAAATAATACTCGACATACGTAAAGCCATTCGCAAGCGTGAACGCCAGCTGTGAAATAGGGTTCGCACCCGCTTCGGCAATATGGTAGCCGGAAATTGACACTGAATAATAGTTACGCACATTCTCATTGATGAAGTACTCCTGAATATCCCCCATCATCCGAAGCGCAAATTCTGTTGAGAAAATACATGTGTTTTGACCCTGATCTTCTTTTAAAATGTCCGCCTGAACGGTACCACGAACCGTGCTAAGCGTGTTTGTCTTAATATCGGCAAGCTCCTGCTCGTTTGCTTTACGACCTTCTTTTTCTTCAAATCCTTGAATTTGCTGCTCAATCGCCGTGTTCATAAACATTGCGAGTATGATCGGCGCAGGGCCATTAATCGTCATAGATACTGAAGTCGATGGTGCACATAAATCAAAGCCTGCATAAAGCTTTTTCATATCGTCGAGTGTACAAATACTCACGCCACTCTCGCCAACTTTTCCGTAAATATCAGGACGATAGTCAGGATCTTCTCCGTAAAGCGTCACAGAATCGAAAGCGGTGCTTAAGCGCTTCGCATCTTCGTTCTCAGAGAGGTAATGGAAACGGCGATTGGTTCGCTCAGGCGTCCCTTCGCCTGCAAATTGACGCTTCGGGTCCTCTCCTTTTCGTTTAAATGGAAAGACGCCAGCGGTATACGGGAATGAGCCCGGCACGTTCTCTTTCAATACCCAGCGCACAATTTCTCCCCAATCTTCATACTTCGGTAGAGATACCTTTGGAATATCCAATCCTGAAAGACTCTTCGTCGTTAGTTCTGTTACGATTTCTTTCTCGCGGATAACGGATATGAATTCTTTCCCACTATATTTCTCTTTCACTTCAGGCCAGCTTTCGATAATCTTACGCGTTTCTCCATGCATATCATCCATGTTTTCATCTTTCATCTTAGAGAGCATCGCAATCGTCTCGTCATTGCCTTCCGCACTCTCTAGCATCGCAATCGTCCCTTGAAGCTGGAATGCTTTTCTTGCAAGCTGAACCTGCTTTTCGACATATTCATGGTAACGACGAACGGAACCAGAGATGTCCTGTAAATATTGCTGACGCTGCGGTGGAATAATGAGATTCAGCTTTTCCACAATGTCACTTGTTTCAATGTTTGTTGCCCAGTCATTTCGGCATTTACGGTGAATCGTATCAACCAATGCTTTAAAAAGCGTATTCGTGCCCGGATCATTAAACTGACTTGCGATCGTGCCGTAGACAGGCATGTTATCTAGATTTTGCTCAAACAGCATGTGACTACGCTGATATTGCTTCTTCACGTCACGCAGAGCATCTTCAGAGCCTTTGCGCTCGTATTTATTAATCACAATCAAATCCGCAAAATCGATCATATCAATTTTCTCAAGTTGTGAAGGCGCACCAAATTCACTTGTCATCACATACATCGAAACATCAGAAATTTCAACGATCTCGGCATCCCCCTGGCCGATTCCGCTTGTTTCAATAATGATCAAGTCATATCCAGCCGCTTTCACAACGGTTAACGCTTCACGTATTGAAAGTGAAAGCTCAGTTTTTGATTTTCGCGTTGCGAGACTTCTCATAAACACGCGGTCATTGTGAATAGCGTTCATACGGATTCTGTCACCGAGCAGTGCGCCGCCAGTCTTTTGTTTTGTCGGATCAATGGAAAGGATCGCTACCGTCTTATCATCAAATTCATTAATGAAACGGCGTACGAGCTCATCAGTTAAGGAGCTTTTCCCAGCTCCACCAGTACCAGTAATCCCAAGAACAGGAGAGTCGGTTGCCATATTCTTAAGCTTATCAAACACTTGCTCAGCAGCGGCCGCCGTCTCTTCTGTACGTTCTCCACCATAGCTTTCAGCAAGGGTAATGAGACTCGAAACAGCCTGCGGATCGCGCTCATGCAAGCGATCAATCTGGTTATCAATTTGTTTAAACGTCGGAAAATCACATTCCTTGATCATCATATCGATCATGCCTTGCAGACCAAGATCACTTCCATCATCAGGTGAAAAAATGTGAGAAATTCCGTAAGCATGCAGCTCTTTAATTTCCTTAGGAATAATAACGCCGCCCCCACCGCCATAAATCTTAACGTGTGAAGCGCCTTTTTCTTTTAAAAGGTCATACATATATTTAAAGTATTCCATATGACCGCCTTGATAAGACGAGATTGCAATTCCCTGCGCATCTTCCTGTATGGCAGCGTTCACGACTTCCTCAACAGAGCGGTTATGTCCGAGATGAATAACTTCTGCACCGCTCGCCTGTAGAATGCGGCGCATAATGTTAATAGATGCATCATGACCATCAAACAAACTTGAAGCGGTTACAAAACGAACATGGTTCACTGGTTTATACGTTTCGACTACACTCACTGCTGTTCCTCCTCTATCGGTTCGTAGTTTCTACAGGATTTAAAGCTTGAATCAAAAAAGCCTCCTGCATTCTTGTATACTCTTCAATGGAATAATGAGATCGAAGCGCCCAGCGCCTGAACACCCACATCTGTCCCTGCACGAGAATGTTATGAGCAGCTCCGTAAATCTCCTCTTCTGTAAGCCGAAGTTTTCCTTCTGCTACACATTCTTCAATCAATCGCTCAAATATTTCCGCCATTCCTAGCTCTTTTTTCAATACATAAGGGAGCGTTTCCCGCGGAAGGGACTTTGCTTCCTGGTACATGACAAGCACTTCATCCTGCATATCGTCCATCACATGATAAAACGCATGAAGGGCCTGCCTTAAACGCTCGATTCCAGTTATATTAGGCTTAAGCTGATCTTCTAGACGCTCTCTCACTTCATCATAAATGCTGTCACAAACGAGATATAACACATCTTCTTTTTTGCGAATGTATTCATACAGCGTACCAATGCTAAAGCCAGCAACACGCGCAATTTCTCGCGTTGTCGTACGATGGAACCCTTTTTCCTTAAAAAGGGAGACCGCTGCTTTGATCATTTGCTCACGTCGTTTCTGAATGAGCTTTTCATCCTTTACCATCGAAGGAACGTTTTTCTTCACCTTCCCATCCCCTTCCTCTCAAGGCTGCCCATATAATCCTGAAGCAGCTTCACAGCGGCTGAGTAAGGGTCGACGGCGCCACTTTTCACTTCATCAATCCAGCCATTATCCTCTGCTTCGCGCTCCATAAGCTGCTTCATCATTTCATCATGCACCACTTCGATCACTTCTCGTTCAAGTGAGGTTTTGCGTCTAGCATCACGCTCACCAGACTCCTTACTGTATTCAAAATGCTCCTGCATTCGTTTCCAAACATTCTCAAGACCTAGATTTTGAACAGAGATCGCCTTCACAATCGGTGGACGCCACGGCGCATCATGCTTCACCAGATCGAGCATGCTTTCAAGCTCAGCCAGTAGCTTGGGGACACCTGGTAAATCTGCTTTATTGACGATAAAAAGATCCGCAATTTCCATAATGCCAGCTTTAAAGACTTGCACAACGTCTCCGCTACCTGGGTTCAACACTACGGCAATCGTATCCGCGATCTTCATAATATCGAGCTCTGATTGCCCAACCCCAACCGTTTCAATTAATATGACATCGAATCCAAACGCGTCCATTAAGCGAACCGTTTCCTTCGTCGTTCGAGAAAGCCCCCCAAGGCTCCCTCGTGTTCCCATGCTTCGGATAAAGACACCAGGATCGGTAAAATGCTCCGCCATCCTGACACGATCTCCTAGAAGGGAACCCCCGCTAAACGGACTCGTTGGATCAACGGCCACAACACCAACAGTGAGATCCTGCTTTCTAAGGTGGGTAATCAGCCTGTTAACGAGCGAACTTTTACCGGCACCGGGTGATCCGGTTATCCCAATATAGTGGGCACGCCCCGTCATCGGGTGGATATCCTTCAGTAATTCCAGTTTGTCTTCAGCATCATTTTCAACAAGACTGATCGCCTTTGCGAGCGCACGTTCATCCTGATTTGAAAGTCGTTCTGCGAGTGGATGCATAGCGCTTCTTAATCAGCCATCAGCATTCTTGAAATAACAAGACGCTGAATTTCATTTGTACCTTCATAGATTTGCGTAATTTTCGCATCACGCATATAGCGCTCAACTGGATAATCCTTCGTATAGCCATAGCCACCAAAGACTTGCACCGCTTCTGTTGTTACTTCCATCGAGATATCTCCAGCGTATAGCTTAGACATCGCCGATTCTTTACCATACGGAAGACCCTGACTTTCTTTCCATGCAGCCTGGTAAGTTAATAGTCGAGCTGCTTCAATTTTCGTTGCCATATCAGCGAGCTTAAAGCCAATGCCTTGATTTGCGCCGATCGGTTTGCCAAACTGCTTACGCTCCTTCGTATATGCTGTTGCTGCATCAAGCGCACCTTGTGCAATGCCAACAGCTTGAGCCGCAATTCCGTTACGCCCACCATCAAGCGTCTTCATCGCGATTTTAAATCCTTGTCCTTCATCGCCAAGACGATTTTCAACAGGTACACGGCAGTCTTCAAAAATGATTTCGAGCGTAGGAGAAGAGCGAATGCCGAGCTTTTTCTCTTTCTTACCCATTGAGAAACCAGGCGTTCCTTTTTCAACGATAAACGCAGTAATCCCTTTATGACCCTTTTCTTTATCGGTCTGAGCAAACACGATATAAATTTCCGCTTCGCCGCCGTTTGTAATGAAAATTTTCGAGCCATTTAAGATGTAGTGATCGCCATCAAGCTTCGCCGTCGTTTTCATCCCACTCGCATCCGATCCTGACCCTGGCTCTGTGAGTCCGTAAGCTCCCATTAGCTTACCTTCTGCCATTGGACGCAAGAACTTCTGCTTCTGCTCTTCTGTACCAAATGCATTCAACGGCCAGCCTGCAAGGGAGGTATGTGCAGAAAGCGTTACACCTGTAGACGCACAAACGCGTGATAGCTCTTCCACTGCAATCACATAGCTTAAGTAATCTGAGCCAATGCCACCGTACTCTTCTGACCATGGGATGCCCGTTAAACCAAGCTCAGCCATTTGATCAAAAAGCTTTCGATCAAAGCGCTCTTCTTCATCACGCTCAGCCGCTGTTGGTTCTACTTCTTTCCTCGCAAAGTCGCGCACCATTTTCCGTAGCATTTCATGTTCTTCTGATAGTTGAAAATTCATCCTGTTTCTCTCCTTTTTGGTGGTTTGGACAATAAAAGTTGATTTTGGACAATATATCTCGAATTTGGCCAATAAAAATGAAGTTTGGCCAATATAATGGTTTTTTGGACAATAAAACGGATATACCTGGCTTTTCTGAGGAAGCCTCCAGTGCCTGACGGGTCTAAACGGTCACTTCCGCTTTTCTCTATTTCATCAAGTTCCGACTAATGACGATTTTCTGGATTTCGCTCGTTCCTTCGTAGATTTCGCATACTTTCGCGTCTCGGAATAGGCGTTCTACTGGGTAATCTTTCGTGTAACCGTAACCGCCATAGACTTGAACCGCTTCAATCGAGGCTTTCACGGCTGCTTTCGATGCAAAGAGCTTCGCCATCGAGACTTCCTGCATGCAAGGGATCCCGTGGTTTTTCAGGTCAGCCGCACGATAGGTTAGGAGTTTCGCTGCCTCTACTTCTGTTGCCATATCGGCAAGCTTGAAGCCGAGACCTTGATTTTGCCCGATCGGCTTACCAAACTGGTGACGCTCTTTCGCGTAAGCCGTCGCGTAATTTAGCGCCGCTTCAGCAATTCCTAGTGACTGTGCCGCGATCCCGATGCGGCCGCTCTCAAGGTTTGCCATCGCAATTTTGAATCCCTGACCTTCTTCGCCGAGACGATTCTCAACTGGCACACGGCAATCTTCGAAAATGATTTCAACCGTATTCGAGCCGTTTAGCCCCATTTTCTTTTCTTTCTTCCCAACGCTAAATCCAGGCATGTCACGTTCGATAATAAAAGCAGTTACGCCTTTGCTTCCTTTTTCCTCAGGATTTGTTCTTGCGAAGGCAACATACGTATCCGCCTCGCCGCCGTTTGTAATGAAAATCTTTGAGCCGTTCAAAATGTAGTGATCGCCATCTCGGACAGCGCGCGTTTTCATGCTGCTTGCATCTGATCCTGAACTCGGTTCCGTCAGCGCAAACGCACCAAGGTATTCTCCGGTTGCTAGCTTCGGAATGTAGCGCTTTTTCTGTTCTTCTGTACCAAACGCTAGTATCGGCAGTGTCCCAACGGATGTATGAACCGATAGAATTACGCCGACCGTGGCGCTCACTTTTGAGAGCTCATGGATTGCAATGATGTATGACGTATAATCCATTTCCGCTCCGCCATAAGCTTCTGGAATCGGAATCCCCATTAAACCAAGCTCGCCCATTCGTTTAATCACTTCGCGTGGAAAACGATCCGTCTCTTCCATTTCTTCAACAATTGGCGCGATTTCTTTTTCCGCAAAATCACGCACCATTTTCTGCATCATCTTCTGCTCTTCCGTAAATACAAGCTCCATGCTCGTTCCTCCTCGTGGTGTTAATCCTGGTATTGGTAGAAGCCTCTTCCTGTCTTACGTCCGAGCCAGCCAGCTTTTACATATTTACGTAATAGCGGACATGGGCGGTATTTATCATCGCCGAATCCTTCTTGAAGCGTTTCCATAATATAAAGACACGTATCAAGACCGATAAAATCTGCGAGAGTTAATGGTCCCATTGGATGATTCATGCCGAGCTTCATCACGCTATCGATATCCTCAGGGGATGCCACACCTTCATAAACGGTGTAGATCGCTTCGTTGATCATTGGCATCAAAATTCGATTGGACACAAATCCTGGGAAGTCGTTTACTTCAACCGCTGTCTTACCGAGATCCACCGCTAGCTTTTCAACGGCCTGGTAGCTTTCGTTTGTTGTTGCTAGACCGCGAATAATTTCAACAAGCTTCATGACAGGCACCGGGTTCATAAAGTGCATACCAATCACTTTCTCAGGGCGCTTTGTTGATGCTGCAATTTCCGTAATTGGAAGAGAGGATGTATTCGTTGCAAGAAGCGTATGATCTTGCGCAATTTCATCCAGCCGTGCGAAAAGGTTACACTTCACTTCCATGTTCTCAACAGCTGCTTCAATGACAATGTCTACATGCTTTGCATCCTGCAGATCTGTCGTCGCTCTCAAACGTTCCATCGTTCCGCTTAGATCTTCCTGTGTAATCCGCTCTTTGGAAACTTGTTTCGAGAGGTTTTTCTCAATTCTCTCAATTCCTTTATCAAGAAACTCCTGCTTCAAATCATTTAAATAAACTGTATAGCCAGAAGCTGCACACACCTGTGCAATTCCAGCTCCCATTTGTCCTGCACCAATCACCATAATTGTTTTTATTTCCATCATCATGCTCCCTTCTATACCTGAACCATAATAGCGTCGCCTTGACCACCGCCGCTGCAGATCGCTGCTATTCCGATGCCACCGCCGCGTCGCTTCAATTCATGAACAAGTGTTATTAAAATGCGTGCACCACTTGCTCCAATTGGATGACCAAGCGCCACTGCACCACCATGCACATTGACCTTTTCTTCATCGAGTGAGGCAATTTTTCCGCTCGTTAGCGCTACAGCTGCGAACGCTTCATTGATTTCAAATAGATCAATTTCTTCAATTGATTTTCCTGTTTTCTTCAATAGCTCATTGATCACGAGACCCGGCGTCTTAGGAAAATCCTTTGCTTCAACAGCAATTGCTGTATGAGAAAGAATTGTGGCCATGACTTCTTTGCCTTCTTTTGAAGCACGTTCTTCAGACATAAGGACAAGCGCCCCAGCTCCATCATTTACACCTGGTGCATTCCCAGCTGTAATCGTTCCGTCGGCACCGAAGACTGGCTTTAGCTTTCCTAACTGCTCCTCTGTTGTGCCTTTTCTAGGTGCTTCATCATGTTCAACGACGAGAGGATCTCCTTTTCGCTGTGGCACGTTAATTGGGATAATTTCTTCTGCAAAAATCCCCGATTCCATCGCTTTCACAGCACGCTCCTGACTTCTTGTCGCCCAGCGATCCTGCTCTTCTCTAGAAATCTCATACTCTTCCGCTGTCGTGTTTCCATAAACGCCCATGTGACAACCATCAAACGAGCACGTTAAGCCATCATGCACCATGAGATCAACCACTTGTTTGTCGCCCATTCGCATGCCCCAGCGCGCGTCCTTCATGATGTATGGGGCGTTGCTCATCGATTCCATTCCGCCGGCAACAATGACTTCTTCATCACCAGAGCGAATGATTTGATCAGCGAGCGTTACGCTACGAAGACCTGAAGCGCATACTTTGTTAATCGTTTCCGTCTTTACTTCCCAAGGAATACCAGCGTGTCTTGCTGCCTGACGAGATGGAATTTGACCTTGACCACCTTGAAGGACAGACCCCATAATCACTTCTCCTACATCCGCAGGATCAATTCCAGCGCGAACCAAAGCTTCTTTAATCGCTGTTCCACCCAGCTTAGATGCTTCTATTGATTTAAGAGCCCCACCAAATTTTCCAAACGGCGTTCTCACACCGCTAACAATGACCGTTCTGCCCACAAAAACCTCTCCTCTCATTTTCGAAAACGCTACCATAATTGATTAAATTGCGACTGAACGCTCGCTCACCTTACCGACAAAGTAACAAAGGAAAGAGCTCATGCCGGTCGTAAAAACCAGCATAAGCTAACCCTTTGCCAAACAGTCTATTGGAGAACAGTTTCTTTTTGAACAATGGAGCGTTCTAAAATCTCGACAATATCTAGTGTTGCTACTTCTTCTTCTACTTCCTTCGCTTTCGTACCATCACTCATCATCGTTAAGCAGTAAGGACACGCACTTCCGATAACGGATGGCATCACGCTAAGTGCCTGTTCCGTTCTCGTTACGTTAATGCGAGATCCTGTATCTTCTTCCGTCCACATCAAACCGCCGCCGGCGCCACAGCACATACCATTTTCGCGGTTGCGGTCCATCTCGATCACTTCAACGCCTGGAATACTGCGAAGAATTTCACGTGGTGGATCGTATACTTCGTTGTAACGTCCGAGGTAACAGGAATCATGATACGTGATTCTCTCGTTTACTTCGTGTTTCGGCTTCAGTTTTCCTTCTTTAATCCAGTCATACAATAATTCGGTATGGTGATAAACCTCTGCTTCAAGTCCAAACTCAGGATACTCATTTTTAAGTGAGTTATAAGCATGAGGGTCGATTGTAACGATTTTTGAAATATTATGCTTTTGGAACGTTTCAATATTTTTCTGTGCAAGATCCTGGAACAAGAACTCGTTTCCTACACGTCGTGGCGTATCGCCAGAGTTCTTTTCTTTGTTACCAAGAATAGCGAACGAAATGCCAGCTTCATTCATGATCTTCGCAAAGGAAGCGGCAATCTTCTGGCTACGATTATCGTAAGAGCCCATCGAGCCAACCCAGAAGAGATATTCGAATTCTTCGCCTGCTTTTTCTTTTTCTTTTACTGTTGGAACAACGATATCATCACGCATATCGCGCCAGTTCTCACGCTCTTTACGGCTAATCCCCCACGGGTTGCCCTGACGTTCGATGTTCGTAATCGCACGCTGTACATCGCTATCCATCTTCCCTTCCATTAAGACAAGGTGACGACGCATATCGATGATTTTATCAACGTGCTCGTTCTCAACTGGACATTGATCTTCACAGTTACGGCACGTTGTACAAGCCCAAATTTCTTCTTCTGTAATCACGTTACCAATTAACCCATCGCTCACAAGCCCTTCAGCTGCTGCAGCTGTTTCCTGCTGAGCACGTGATTGATAAGCAATTTGATTTCCTGCTGTGTTAGAAAATGCATATGCAGGAACCCACGGTGTTCTTGATGTAACGGCTGCGCCTTTTTCTGTCAGGTGATCACGAAGCTTAACGATCAAATCCATCGGAGAAAGGATTTTTCCTGTTGCCGTTGCTGGACACATATTCGTACAGCGTCCACATTCCACACAGGCATACAAATCAACAAGCTGCTTCTGATTGAAATCTTCAATCGTATTCACACCGTAAGTTTCTTGACTTTCATCTTCAAAGTTAATAGATGCAAGCTGCCCTACTTTGTTTGTACGACCCAAGAAAACGTTGACTGGTCCTGCAATTAAGTGAGCGTGCTTGGATTGCGGTACATACACCATGAACGTAAGAAGCACGAGCAGGTGAATCCACCAGAAAAAGAAGAATAGTGCAATCGCTGCTGTTTCATTGATCCATGAGAATAAGAAAGCAATTCCCGAAGCAACTGGCGCACTCCATGAATAACCAGCATCATGCCAGATAATTTCCATACCGCCTGCAAAAAGAACGGATATCATTAAAAGTCCAATGAACAATAGTACAAGTCCCGCTTTAAAACCTTTCTTTAAACGAGCGATCGCCTCAATATAGCGACGGTAGAATGCCCATACAACTGCTGTTAAAATCATTAGCGTCACGAGCTCCTGGAAAAACGTAAACGCTGGGTAAAGCGGTCCAAGAGGAAGATGTGACCCCGGTGATAAACCTTTCACAATCATATCGATTGCACCGAATTGAACGAGAAGGAAACCGTAGAACATCATCACATGGATGGTTCCACTCTTCTTATCTTTAAGTAATTTCTTTTGCCCAAACACTTTGACTACAATAGCTTCTAGTCGTTCTTTCATGGAATGATCAAATTCTGCTTTCTTTCCAAGCTTAATGTATTCATATCGAGTCTTCACAACATACCCAAACAAGAAGAACGCGTAAGCGGTTACAAGAATGAAAGCAATCCAGTTAGCGATCAATAAAACATCCATGCTGGCAAACCTCTCCTTTCGTGTCATTCCTTCTTAGCCGCTTCGTGATGCTTGAACAAAGATGCTCCCCGACAGTTCAAACAATTTATGAAAACGCTTTTAAGTCAGAATGAAAGTAATTTTCTGACTTCAGTATAACACATAAATAACTGAATGAGCATTCAGTCAGAGATTTTTTTTTACTTTTTTTAAGTTTAGGACAAACTAAGTCAACAGCAACTATTGAAAGGAGGGGAAAATCGTGGAGATCTTTTTAACAGTCCTACTCGCACTCATATTGTGGTTAATAACCGACCTTCATACAGGCAATAAGAAAAGAAAACTCGCTCCTTCCTCTTCACGTCAAAAAATGACGGGAAACCTGACTTTCATTAATGATGGAGATGATTTTTTTAGAGCACTAATAAATGATATTGATGCTGCAGTCTATCAAATTCATATGATGTTTTATATTTTTCGAGATGACGCCACGGGACATATGATTATCGAGCATCTTTGTCAAAAAGCAACCTCTGGCGTCTCTGTCTATTTACTCGTGGACTATGGAGGTAGTCACAGCTTAAAGAAAGCCACCATAAGAAAAATGACCTCCTGTGGCATCGTTTTTTCCTATTCCAGAAAAATTTCTTTCCCACGATTTTTCACTTCCATAAATGAGCGTAATCATCGAAAAATCACTGTTATTGATGGAGAGATTGGCTACGTTGGTGGCTTTAACGTTGGAAACGAATACGTAGGGAAGGATCCTAAGTTTGGATATTGGCGAGATTATCACCTTCGCGTGACTGGCGAAGCCGTGCAAGGACTTCAAGATCAATTTTTCCTTGATTGGGAAGAGAGTCATTCCCCTATTAATAAGCATAACGTTTATATACCGCCGCTCGAAACAGGTCAGCATAAAGTCTCGTTTCATATTACGAATGGTAATAGCGTAGAGGAAGCTTTTGCCTCGTATATTGATAAAGCTACAACATCTATTATCATTGGCTCCCCCTATTACATTCCAGGACAAACTGTTCAAACAAGCCTGCTACGCGCCCTGAAATGCGGTATTAAAGTCCAGGTTATTTTGCCAATGCGTGCCGACCATCCTCTTGTAAAAGAAGCTTCATATGAATACCTCGTTGAACTGATTCGTGCCGGTGGAGAAGTTTATCAATATATGAATGGCTTCTACCACGCCAAAGTTATGATCATTGATGAGACATTGTGTGACATTGGTACAGCGAATTTTGATCAACGAAGTTTCCACATTAATGGCGAAATCAACTGCATTATCAGCACTCCTTCTCTCATTGTTGAAATCAAAGAAGCGATCCAAAAAGACATTCTACAATGTGAACGTCTCGACTTGAAGAGGCTTCAAGATCGAACGATCGGAAACCGAGTGCTTGCTCCACTAGCAAGACTCTTCAGTCCGTTTCTTTAAAAAGTTCGATGTGCTTTCCTTTGTTTCAATTCGCTTGCACAGGGAAAGAAATGACCAGCCCTTTTTTTGAAAGGAGACCACTTATTATGAAGCTCAGATTTGGATATGTATCAAACGCACTTGCGTTGCACGAAGCTTCACCGGCGCGTACAATGACTTTTTCCACCTGGTCAAAGCTTTCTGAAGAAGAACGTTCAGAGAAACTTCATACAATTACAGAAACGAATTTAAAGAGTACGTTACGTGCGCTGCACTACAATATTGCACATGAAATTGATTTGTATCGTATGTCTTCTTCCATTGTTCCGCTTGCGACGCATCCTGAAGCAAAGTGGGATTACATTACGCCTTTCCGTTACATGTTTGAAGAGATCGGTGAGCTTGTTCAAAAGCACCGCCTTCGTGTGAGCTTTCATCCGAACCAATTCACTCTTTTTACAAGTCCAAAACAACACGTAACGGACAATGCTATAGGTGACTTGGACTATCATGTTGCTATGCTAGATGCGATGGGACTAGACTCTCGCTCCATCGTTAATATACATATTGGTGGAGCTTACGGAGATAAAGAGGAAACCCTTAAGCGTTTTTACGCGAATTTTGATTCCATTCCTTCTCATCTTCGCTCGCATGTGACGCTTGAAAATGATGATAAAACATACAATGCGAAAGAAACGCTCGAGGCATGTGAGCAAACAGGCGTCCCGTTTATTTTCGATTACCATCATCATCTAGCGAATCCAGGCGACGGACTACCTGAGCGCTTTTTTGAACGCGTTCATGAAACATGGAAGCCAAAAGGACTTCTACCGAAATACCACCTTTCCTCTCCCAAATCTGCTAGCGCCTACCGGAGTCATGCAGATTATGTGGACAGTGAGTTTGCCATTCCGTTTATAGACATGTTGAAGGAATACGGAGAAGATGCTGACATCATGATTGAAGCAAAGAAAAAAGACCTCGCAGCTCTGCAGCTTGTCGACGATCTTTCAGCGATACGTGGCGTCAAAAGACTTAGTGGAGGTTCTGTATTATGGAAATAAAAAATCATTTCGCTATCGATGCAGCTACCAAAAAGCTCAATCTACAGTGACCAGAACCCTGATAACCATTCATACGCCTTAAATCCAAGGTATATCCCAACAATCCCAGCAATGCCTGCGAATGCAGGTGGAGCTGGGATGGGTAGCTTCAAAAACGCAAAAATTAACCCGACCAAAAATCCTGTTAATGTTGCAATCAAAACTGTCTTCATCACATCACCCCTTTTTTAAAGTATGACCGAATGACCGATTCATTATAAAAAATCTGAGCGTGTAAGAGTTTTTAACCTACGAAACCAGTTTAAAATTAATCAACGTATCATTCGCATAAATAGAAAAATCCTATCGCTCATGCGATAGGATTTTTTTATTACATTTTCTCTGGTGCAGTTACGCCAATGATTTCAAGGGTGTTTTGAATCGTTTGACGAACGGCTTTCATAAGTTTGAAACGAGCCGCACTTTTCGCAAGATCTTCTGGATCAAGAACTCGTTCAGCATTGTAGAAGCTGTGTAGTGCTTGAGCAAGTTCAAATGAATAGTTTGTAATGCGATGCGTCATGCGCTTATCCGCTGCTTCCGCAATCGCTTCAGGCAATTCACCGAGCTTCTTAAGAAGGTCCATTTCTTTCTCAGATGTAATGAGAGATAGATCCGCATCTTCTGTTAGCCCCATCTCTTCTCCCTGACGAAGAATACTGCATACGCGAGCGTGCGCATATTGCACGTAATACACAGGGTTTTCATTCGAGCGTGATACGGCAAGGTCCATATCAAAATCAAGGTGAGAATCTGAGCTGCGCATTGAGAAGAAATAGCGCATTGCATCGATACCGACTTCATCCATCAATTCACGAAGCGTAACAGCTTTACCTGTTCGCTTACTCATCTTCATTTTTTCACCATCTTTAAAGAGGTTCACCATTTGAATAATTTCCACTTCTAGCTGCTCACGCTTATAACCAAGTGCTTCGATTGCCGCTTTCATTCTTGGAATATAGCCGTGGTGGTCAGCTCCCCAAATGTTGATCAGCTTATCGAATCCACGAGAAAGTTTATCTTGGTGGTAAGCAATATCCGGAGTTAGATACGTATAAGAACCATCGCCTTTAATCAAGACGCGATCTTTGTCATCGCCGTAAGTAGTCGAGCGGAACCACGTAGCACCGTCCTGCTCAAATGTTTCACCGCGTTCATTTAGCTTCGCAAGAACATCATCGATTTTGCTTGATTGATAAAGAGAAGTCTCAGAGAACCAGACATCGAATTCAACACCAAATTCTTTCAAATCCTTCTTTAGCTTCTCAAGCTCGCGCTCAAGACCGTACTCGCGGAAGTAAGCATAGCGCTCTTTCTCATCGAGTTGAAGTAGACGGTCGCCTTCCTTCTCGACAAGATCTTTCCCGAACTGAACGATATCCTGACCTTGATAGCCATCTTCAGGCATGTCCTTTTCTTTTCCAAGTGCTTGCATGTAGCGAGCTTCAAGAGAAACCGTTAAATTATGAATCTGGTTCCCAGCATCATTGATGTAATATTCACGCGAAACATCATAACCGGCACGATCAAGCACATTACAAAGCGTATCACCTACAGCCGCTCCTCGTGCATGACCAAGGTGCAGGCTTCCAGTTGGGTTCGCTGAAACGAACTCTACTTGGATTTTTTCATTCTTGTTTGCAGATCGGCCATAGTTGTTTCCTTTATCAAGAATCGTTGGAATGAGCTCTGTTAAATAAGCAGTATCCATAAAAAAGTTAATAAACCCAGGACCAGCGATATCAATCTGCTTAATCCCTGCTTTTGTCATATCAAGATTTGCTTTAAGATCCTCAGCAATAGCTCTCGGCGCTTTTTTCGCGATACGAGCAAGCTGCATCGCCATGTTCGTCGCATAGTCACCGTGAGCCTTGTCTTTAGGTGATTCCAAAATCACTTCCGGCATTTCACTCTCTGATGCAAGACTAGCCTTTAATACGGCCTGCTTGATTTCTTCTTTTAGCTGTTCTTTCTTTTGTTCCACACTGTTCATTGACTTGCTCCTTTCCAGCTTAGCGACAGTTCGTGTCGCTGCGTTTCATCTTCCTCGAGGTTAAGCAAATAGCGAAGCGTTAGGCGTCCTTTGTGCTTCTCCTTGTCCACCAATTGCTCAATTCGTTCCGTCCGAATTTGCATCGGCATCGATCCGAACGGCGTTTTATATAGAGATTCTGACACTTGTCCTGGCGCAAATTGCTGACGCATCGATAGCGCCCCTCTTCGAATCACGGTCACTTGCTCTTTATCTATTTTAACAGTAGTTGAAACCTTGCCAATCTCAAGGCTTTCTTCATAGCGTAAATAAAGCGCCTCTCCCTTTTCAACGAGGTTTCCCTGCACGGAATAGTTTGTAGATTCTTTTTCTTTTCCCGATTGGATACGGGAATCAATGGTTATTTCAATCGGATGATCACTCATCACTTCACGTCCTTACTAAATCATTAACTTTCTTATTATAAGAAAAGCGGCAGCGCCTTGTCCACCCCCGACCAGCTTAAGGCGGCTCTCAATGTGACGGTCTTTGTCACAATGAGAGATGACTTAAGACCTCGAGGGGGTAGGCGCTGAAGCTAGATCATCAAAAGCGGCAGCGCCTTGTCCACCCCCGACCAGCTTAAGGTGGCTCTCAATGTGACGGTCTTTGTCACAATGAGAGGTGACTTAAGACCTCGAGGGGGTAGGCGCTGAAGCTAGATCATCAGAAGCGGCAGCGCCTTGTCCACCCCAGCTCATTTTCTGTGTTGATTTTTAGCTCATATATGCAGTGTGAAACTAAGGTTTCACTCGAATAAGCTAAAAGTCGCGCACGGAACATACAGAGCATCCAAACAAAAAAAGACTGTATTCAAAATGAATACAGCCTCTCTGGATTATTTTTTGTGAGTCCAGCCGAGAAGCATTTCACGGATAAATTTACTAGCCGCAATCGGCGTTTGTTCGGATGGGTCATAAGCTGGTGCAACTTCAACAAGATCCGCACCAACGACGTTTATTTCAGAACCAGCAATGGCTGAGATCGCCTCAAGCAACTCTTTGGATGTGATCCCACCTGCTTCAGCAGTGCCTGTCCCAGGCGCATGAGCAGGGTCAAGAACATCGATATCAATCGTTACATACACATTGCGTCCTTTAAGCGTTGGTAGGACTTTTTCAAGTGGTTCTGCTACTTCAAATTTGTGCATGTGCATACCGGATTCTTTTGCGAATTGAAACTCTTCACGCATACCAGAACGAATGCCGAATGAGTATACGTTCTCAGCACCAATCAATCCACAAATTTTACGAACAGGTGTGGAGTGAGAAAGAGCCTCTCCTTCATACTCTTCACGCAAATCCGCGTGTGCATCGATATGGATCAAAGCAAGATCATCGTATTTTTTGTGAAAAGCTTTTAGAATGGGCCACGTTACAAGGTGCTCCCCACCCATACCAAGTGGGAATTTTCCCGCTTCAAGCAAAGAATCAAGATATTCCTCAATCATATCAATGCTTCGCTGAGGATTACCGAATGGAAGTGGAATATCTCCTGCATCGAAATAACGAATTTCTTCAAGATGACGATCTGCATAAGGACTATATTCTTCAAGTCCTAATGAAGCCTCACGAATGCGTCCTGGCCCAAAGCGAGATCCGGGACGAAAGCTAACTGTCCAGTCCATTGGCATACCATAGATAACCACATTACTTTCGTCGAAGGATGGGTTACTTAGAATAAACACGTTACCTGAATAAGCTTCATCGAATTTCATGCTCATTTTACAAGGTCCTGTACGAATTTCGGAAGTGCGAAGCAAGCATTGTGAAGCTCTTTCGTATAGTACTTTGTCTCAATCTCGTGGAAGCGACTTTCAGGTACTTCAAGCGGATCATTCTTTTTAGATCCAATCGTAAACGTCCACAGGCCACTCGGGTAAGTTGGAATGTTCGCTGTGTATACGCGCGTAATCGGGAAGATTTCTCTTACATCTTTTGATACTTGCGTAATTAAGTCTGCTTTAAACCAAGGGTTGTCCGTCTGCGCAACGAAAATACCATCTTCTTTTAGTGCTTTTGAAATACCTTCATAGAAACCACGTTCAAAAAGCTTTGCAGCTGGTCCTACCGGCTCAGTGGAATCAACCATGATCACGTCATACTCGCCTTCGCTTTTCGCGATATGCATAAAGCCATCATCAACGAGGACCTCAACACGCTCGTTATCTAGCGCTCCTGCGATAGTAGGTAAGTACTTTTTCGAATACTCGATCACTTTGCCATCGATTTCAACAAGCGTTGCTTTTTCAACAGACGGATGCTTCAATACTTCACGAATAACGCCTCCATCACCGCCACCAACAACAAGTACGTGTTTCGGGTTTGGATGTGTGAAAAGGGGCACGTGTGCGACCATCTCATGGTAAACAAACTCATCCTTCTCCGTTGTCATAACCATACCGTCGAGTACGAGCATGTTACCGAATTCTTCTGTTTCAATCATATCAAGACGCTGAAAGTCCGTTTGTTCCGTATGCAGCGTCTGCTTAATTTTCGCCGTAATGCCGAAGCGTTCCGTTTGTTTCTCTGTGTACCATAATTCCATGTAAACCACTCCTCTATGTCATTGCTACACTAAGTCCGTTCCCGAACCACATAGGTCCAAACACCATTAGTATGTAGCAAAAAAATGTATCTAAGCATTCTTAAAGTACAAGAAAAGTATAGTCGACTCTGTGTAAAAAGCAAGAGAATTTTATACTTTCAACTGTCGGTTCAAAAAGTTATTTAAGTGAACAACTCTATTAACACTAAAATAAAATCATCCAAACAAAAAAAGCAAGCACAAATCGGTAAATCGCAAAAGGGATGAGACGGACGCGTTCAATGAATTTAATAAATGTTACAATAGCCAAAAGCGCCACCAAAAACGCTGTTAAAAAGCCTGTTAGGAACACAGGAATGTCGGATACAGATAAATACTGATAACTTTGCAATAAATCATATCCACTCGCCGCCACCATCATTGGTACAGCTAGAATAAATGAAAATTCAGCAGCTGTTTTATGCGTTGTTCCGAGCAAGACGCCACCTGAAATCGTTGCACCTGACCTTGAAAATCCAGGCCAGAGAGCAAGACATTGAAATACTCCAATAGAAAAAGCCTGCTTCCATGTTAATTCATCCAGGCTCGAGCTAATTGGCGCCCCCTTTTTCAAGTCAGCTACGATCATTAACACGCCACCAATCACAAGTCCGATCACAACCGTGTAAGGGGAGAAAAGATAACTTTTAATAAAGCCATGAAGAAGAAATCCTGCTACGACAGCTGGAATCATTCCAAACATAAGATGAATCAGGGTTAATCCTTTTCTCTCGCTATTTGGTGATAATAAATCCGCAAATCGATGCCGATACATCACGACCACAGCTAAAATAGAGCCAAGCTGAATCACAATCTCAAATGTTTTTGCCCGTTCACCAATAAAACCAAGCCAATATCCCGTTAAAATCAAATGACCTGTAGATGAAACGGGCAGAAATTCCGTTATCCCTTCTACAATTCCAAGGATAATCGCAATCATCATCTCCATACTCTTCTCTCCCTGCTCTCAGTAACATTCATTATAGTTCATCCTATTCAAAAGCTGGACAAATATTTTCCCTTGTTCATCTGAAGAAACGCATTCGCCCAATCTAGCCTATCCGCGTGGGATAAAAAGGACAATTACCGAAGAGAAACGTGTTTAAGAGTTTCTAGATTGTCACATACTAGATTTAAGATGATGTGGGGGTGAACCACATGAAATGGCTCAGAATTGAGCGATTCCATTATTGGAAGCGTTGGACAATGCTTCTAAGTAGGCTAATGATGATATGTATTGTAATAATCGGGCTATCCGCTGGATCGCTCTATTTGCTAACTGTTTTCATGGGAGCTCCTGAGCTTCAAGTACCGCAAACAACGATTTATTATGATCATAAGGAAAATGTGATTAGCGAGAGTAATAAAGACGGTCAGAATCGCTACTGGGTTGACCTTGATCACATTTCTCCTCATGTCATAGATGCCACGATTGCCATTGAAGATCGGCATTTTTATGATCATATGGGCTTTGATTTCAAACGGATTGGCGGGGCTATTCTCGCTGATATAAAAGCGATGGCGAAGGTTCAAGGAGCAAGTACGATTACGCAGCAATACGCCCGTAATCTATTTTTGGAACATGATAAAACGTGGACACGAAAAATCGCAGAAGCTTTCTATGCTTATCGACTTGAAGTTCATTATTCAAAGGAAGATATTCTAGAAGGATATTTAAATACGATTTATTATGGTCACGGATCATACGGAATAGAATCAGCCGCAAGAACGTACTTCGGAAAAAAAGCTGAGGATCTTTCGGTTGCTGAATCTGCCATGCTCGCCGGCATTCCAAAAGGACCAGGTTATTACTCTCCATATGCTGATGCAGAAAGAGCAGAGGAACGACAAAGCACAGTCCTTCAAGCGATGGTAACAAATCATGCTCTAACCGAATCAGAAGCAAACCAGGCAGAAATGGAACAGATGGCTCTAGAAACCTTTACAGAAGATACTAAGCCTGAAATTGCTCCATATTTTGCACAAGAGGTTAAGAAGCAATTAAAGTCCGTACTTTCACTTGATGAACGTGTTATTGAGCAAGGAGGATTACACGTTTATACTACGCTTGATACATCAATGCAAAATGCTGCCGAAAAATGGGTAGAATCAAGTATTGATAAAAAAAGCGACATACAAGCTGCTCTCGTAGCGATGGAGCCTACATCAGGAGCTGTAAAAGTGATGATTGGTGGCCGCGATTATACAGAAAGTAAATTCAACCGAGCAACGATGGCCAAAAGGACACCAGGATCGACGTTTAAGCCGCTGCTATATTATGCCGCAATCAAAAATGGCTTTACGCCGTCTACGCTTATTCGTAGTGAACCTACAACTTTTTACTATGATAATGAACGCAAAACCTACTCACCGCATAATTATGGGGATGTTTACGCGAATGATGAAATCACACTCGCACAGGCACTTGCCCTTTCAGATAATATAGTCGCTGTGAAAACACACATGTTTCTAGAAGAAAAAACGCTCGTGAATACAGCCAAATCATTCGGCATTACAAGTAAGCTGTCTGCTATTCCCTCATTAGCTCTCGGCACTAAGCCCGTAGGCATGATGGAAATGACGGAAGCCTATAGTATGCTTGCAAACGGTGGATATGGTGTCTCACCTTATTATATTGAAAAAGTCACGGATCGAGATGGAAAGGTCATCTACGAACACAAATCTGAATCTGAACTTGTATTGGATCCTGATGCTGCCTTTGTCACAACAAGCATGATGACGGGTGTTTTCGATGAATCCTTAAATGATTATACACGCGTAACAGGCTCAGGCGTTGATCATCTATTAACACGTCCAGCTGCCGCTAAAACAGGTTCTACTTCAACTGATAGCTGGATGGTTGGATTTACACCTCAGTTAACAGCGGCCGTCTGGGTTGGTTATGACAAAGGAGAGAAGCTAAATCATCGAAACGATGGTTCGTATACGAAGAAAATTTGGGTGAATTTCATTGAGGATGCACTGGCGGAAGAAAAAGCGACCGATTTTGAGGAGCCTGAAAATGTTGTCGGTGTCGAAATTGATGCGCAAACAGGTTTAATCGCTACTGAAAACTGTCCTGTGAAACGCTTAACTTATTATATAGAAGGAACCGAACCAACTCACCTTTGTGAAGATCATCCCGGAACGGTCCCTAATGGAAAAGAAAATGAACAGAAAGGACTTTTGGAGCGTTTCTTCCAATGGGTCCGTTAAAAAAGACGGATGTGTACATCCGTCTTTTGATTAGCCCTTTATTTTGGATCTGCTTTCTTTAATGCTTCAAGGTCTTGCTCAATACTCATCCACTTCTGCTCTGTCATGCCAATTGCATCTGAAATACCGGCATTGTATAGAGTTGGCCCGATCTCTGCCATAACAAAATGGAGAAAATTCTCTGCTGCGAGCTCACCTATTTCTTCATCACGTTCATCATAGAAATATGATTGAATGCGCTCAATAAGCTCTTTCTTTTTCTCACGAGGGATTTGATTCCACATTTAGCTCACCCTTTCTACATATAAGAGTATAACATGGAAGCGCTCACTTCATTTTCGGAGACAACCAGAACAGCCCGGGGAAGATTCCCCGGGCTGCTTTGGGTCCTAGCTATATGTGTTGCGTATACATAAGTTTACGCTCAGTTTTAGGAAACCTCAAGTGATTTTATCAATTAGTCAGAAAACGATATGAAAGTTAGTCTTGAAGTCCTAATTTCACGTCATCACTTGAACGCTCATAGACGTCTTTATCGAACTCAATCAAATACTCACGAAGCATTTTCTTGGATTTGTCATCCATATGGTCCACGATCACTTTACCTTTCATGGATTTATCCATATTATTCACATGCTCTGGCATGCTTTTCCATGCCCGCTTCGCTTCGGCATTTAAGAAGAATTCACAGGCACCAATGCCATAATAGAAAGGACCTTCTTCACTTCGTTGAAGGGTAACCCATACGATCCAAGCAGTATGGCCATCAGGTACTTCTTCACGCGTCTTAACGAGCTTCTTCCGTTTCTCAAGGGCACTACGTGCATGCAATGCGCCAACATCAACATAAATTTCATCCGTTGTCGGATCGATAATCACAGGGGAAACGTTATCGAGGTTAATCGTTCCTACTCCGTAACCGCCGTGTCCATCTGTGGAGTCCCCACTTAAAATATTAAAACCTGTTGAAGGCTTCTTTTTTGGTTTTTGTTCTTCTTCATTTGCCATTCTTTGTACCTCCTTCATTCACAATTGTCCGCTATCATTTTATCACAATTGAACTAGTGTATTCATCCGACAGCCATTCACACCTTTATCATCAACTATTTTAGATTACCCCTTGTCAAACAGCTTTATTACGAATATTATAGTATTTGTGTTTAAAAAACGTTCGTATTTAATGGAGGTATTATCATGTTTAACTCCTTTTTCCGGTTAAAAGAAAATGGAACTAACGTTAAAACAGAATTCCTTGCAGGATTAACGACTTTCCTGACAATGGTATATATTGTAATAGTTAACCCAATTATACTATCTTCAACAGGTGTGCCATTCGATACCGTCTTTATCGCCACGATTATTGCAGCTGTTGTTGGAACACTCTGGATGGGACTTTTCGCGAATTATCCAATCGCGATCGCTCCCGGTATGGGCCTGAACGCCTACTTTGCGTTCTCCGTTGTAGGTGGACAAGCAGGCGTATCCTACCAAGTTGCCTTTGGTGCCGTATTTATTGCCGGACTACTGTTCATTATTCTTTCATTAACACCGTTTCGTGAAAAGCTTATCGAAGCCATTCCTACGAATTTGAAGCTTGGTATTACAGCAGGTATCGGACTTTTCATCGCGTTTATCGGACTTCGCATGACAGGAATTATCGTCGCAGATGAAGAGAACCTTGTTGGTCTAGGAAATCTTCATTCCCCTGAAGTTCTTCTAGCGCTTGTTGGACTTATGATTACACTTATTCTGATGGCCCGAAATGTTCCAGGTGCACTCTTCTTCGGAATGATCATCACGGCTATCATTGCTATTTTTACAGGACAGCTTGAATTTAAGGAAGGCTTCATGCAAGCACCTTCTGCTCCCGAACTTTTCATCTTCGGAAGTCCACTTCAGGCCATTAAGGATATGATTGAATACGGATTATATGCCGTTGTCTTCTCATTCCTACTCGTCACACTCTTTGATACGACGGGCACAATGGTCGGTGTGGCAGAACAGGCTGGTTTGATGAAAGGAAAGAAAATGCCACGTGCACGTCAGGCACTTCTTGCTGACTCGATCGGAACAACTGTCGGAGCGATCTTTGGAACAAGCCCAACTAGTGCTTACCTTGAATCCTCTGCTGGTGTTGCTGCCGGCGGGCGAACTGGTTTAACATCAGTCGTCGTTTCTGTACTCTTTATCGTCTCAGCTTTCTTTGGACCACTTGTCGGTTCTCTATCTGGACTTTCCGCCATCACAGCTCCCACTCTTATCATCGTCGGAAGCTTAATGATTGGCGCCGTTGGTAAAATTGATTGGAGTGAATTTGATGAGGCGTTTCCTGCCTTCTTGATCATTCTCACAATGCCACTTACGGCAAGTATTGCTACAGGAATCGCGCTTGGGTTTATTACGTACCCCATTTTAAAGATCGTAAAAGGGAAATGGCGTGAGGTTCATCCGCTTCTTTATCTTTTCGCTGTGTTATTCTTCTATCAGCTCGCTTTCCTACCACATGCTTAACTAAAAGATCTGCCCATTCAGGGCAGATCTTCAGGCTGTCGAGAAAGTCTCGACAGCCTGTTTTTTTGTTTTTTCCTCTTTCTCCCTCATTTTGCTCTCACGTTTTGTTACCCTATAAATAGATTCTATTTAGGCGGTGATTTCATTGTTTCAATCTAGAAAAGCGCGACAAAACGAATTAGAAATGGTAACGATTGATGAATTAGTCCCTGAAAACCACTTACTTCGCAAAATTGATCACTACATAGACTTTTCCTTTATTCCAGAGAAAGTACGTCCCTACTATTGTGAAGACAACGGACGTCCCTCGCTAGATCCTCTAGTGCTGTTCAAGATGATGTTTATCGGTTATATCTATGGAATTCGGTCCGAACGAGAATTGGAACGTCAAATTCAAACCAATGTCGCTTATCGTTGGTTTCTCGGATTAAATCTTACAGACACTGTGCCTCATCACTCCACCATCAGCTGGAATCGTCGAATGAGATTCCATGAAACGGATATCTTTCAAGAGGTCTTCGATGAAATCGTTCATCAGGCGATGAACCATCGTATGGTTTCAGGGCGTGTGCTTTATACAGATTCAACTCACTTGAAAGCCAACGCCAATAAGAAGAAGTTCTCCAGAAAAGAAGTGAACGTTGAAACGGTAGACTATATTGAAGAGTTGAATGAAGCCGTCGAACAGGACCGGACTGATCATGGAAAAAAGCCTCTAAAAGAAAAGAAGGAGGTGAATAAGACGAAAGAAATCAAAGTCAGTCACACAGATCCAGAGAGTGGCTATTTGTATCGAGAACACAAGCCTGAAGGATTCTTTTACTTAGATCATCGCACGACAGATATGAAATTTAACATCATCACAGACGTCCATATTACCCCAGGTAATATACATGATTCCAAGCCTTATTTACAACGATTAGACCGACAGATGAAACGATTTGGATTTAACGTTGAAGCCGTAGGCTTAGATGCCGGTTACTTGACCACGCCAATATGTCATGGATTAGAACAACGAAATGTGTTTGGGGTTATTGCCCACCGTCGTTATAAATCCAGAAAAGGAATAATGCCGAAATGGAAATATACATACGATGAAAACGTAGACCAGTATGTCTGTCCGCAGGGTGAATCATTAACATACGCGACAACCGATCGAGAAGGCTATCGTCATTATAAATCTGACCCAACTATATGTAAGACCTGTCCATTGTTAGCCCAGTGTACGCAAAATCATAAACACCAGAAAACCATCACCCGACATGTTTGGGAAAGTGCGAAAGAACAAGTTCGGGAGAACCGGCTTTCCAATGAGGGAAAGTGGATATATCGCATGAGAAAAGAGAAAGTCGAGCGTAGCTTCGCAGATTCAAAAGAACTGCATGGGCTGCGTTATTGTCGTTTGCGAGGAAAACAAAAAGTTCGCGAACAAGCGTTACTAACAGCTGCCTGTCAGAACATGAAGAAGATTGCCCTTCACCTAGACAGGATGAGCTAGGTGAAGGAGAGTTTTTTTCATTTGGATACAACCAAAACCAAAAAACGCAGGCCATAAAAAGAAAGACAAAAGAAAAAGCTTGTAGAGGAACCGGGGGTTCCTCTACAAGCTGAAGATCTGCCCATTCAGGGCAGATCTTTTTTCATACCCATTTCACTAATCTTTTCTCTTCACTACTCTTTAATGCAAGCTCGATCACTTTGATCACTGTAAGGGCTTCTCTTGCTGTTACAGGCGCAGTACTTTGTTCACAAATTGCTCGGTGCAGTTCTATGTAATACGATTGATAAGAACCAGGTGTGGTTGGAATCACTCTATCGTGATCATCTTTCGTTAGCACGCCGTACTGATCGCTCTCGTCCTCTCCCCAGTGCTCATCACCTGGTAATTGCCCCTTTTTCAGCGCTTCTTCCTGAGGATCAATACCCCATTTTACAAACGATCCCTTTATCCCATGAATTTGATAGCGAGGTCCGTGTTTTTTTACGAGAGAGCCAGCGTGGAGAATCACTCTTCTTTTTCCGTAATGCAAAATTAGGTGAAAGTAATCGTCCGTTTTCCCTTCTTCTTTTTGAGTCAAAACATCTCCATATACGGCCTCAGGCTCGCCAAATAGAGTCAGTGCTTGGTCGATTAAATGAGAACCCAGGTCAAAGAGAATACCAGATCCCTTCTTATCCTGCTCTCGCCAACGATCATGCACCTCCTCACTGTACCGATCATAATGGGCCTCGTACGAAATGACCGTTCCAAGCTCCTTTTCTTTTATGAGCTTCTGAATCGTAAGAAAATCATTATCGTATCTTCTGTTATGATACACACTTAGCAATCTGTCATAGTTTTTAGCTATTTGAATTAACTCTTCTCCCTCTTCTACACTTACCGTGAATGGTTTCTCAAGAACAACATGTTTCCCTGCTTCAAGAGCCTGCTTCGCCATTGAGAAATGAAATTCATTCGGTGTCGTAATAATGACTAACTCTATTTCTCTATCATTTAAAAGCTCGTCTATTGAAGCGACCACTTCCATTTTTGGAAACTGCTCAATTACTTTCTTCGGATTAGAAGAAACCACTTTTGTGATGGTTAACCCCTGTACAGATTCAATCACTGGCGCATGAAAAGTCGCTCCCGAATAACCAAATCCAACTAACCCTACCTTCACTTCTTTCATCTCGCTCACTCCATTTCAATAATGTAAGACTTTTGAACCCTTTTTTAATTCGACAAATAAGTTCTATTTTCTCGACTTGTTTTTCCAAATTTTGATATAGAGAAACGATTATACTAATCATCAAACGGGTATTTACGTAGAGAACTCGAAGTATTTGTAAAAGGTGGTATGATTATGAAAAAATATCTTTATTCTTCCCCCGCAATTGGCTTCTCACTTGGCCTACTTGCGTCCCTTATTTATACGATTATTTTAGCAGCCGGAGGCTATCAGTATACGGGACTAGCAGGTTTCTTTTCACTACTTATTATCCTAGTCGGCTACTTTCTACTTTCGACATTCTGGCTTCCTACCCTTCTTAAAACGAGACATACAATTGCATTGATTTCAGGGATAACCTTCCATACCGTCTCTTCTTTTACGCTAGTCTTTATGATGGCAGGAACCTTGCCTAACATATCCGAACTTCTATTTCCTTATATCAGCACACTGGTATTCTCTTTTCTCCAAATGATTGCAATTATTGTTGCTGGTGTCATTCTTTCAAAAGTCGACCTTACAAAACTCTCTGAAATGAGTCAGAAGAAATTTTCGATAAAAAGTTAGTTTCCGCAACAAAAGGTGCCCCTAAGGGCACCTTTTGTTTGTAGAAATATCTTATTCTATTAAACTAGATACAAATGACCATTAGCATCCTAGCTTTTCTATAAATGTATAGGCCTCAGTAATTTCATCATCAGAATAATTCTGTTTACGTTTGATGGTATGAACCTTCTCAACCACTTCTTCCTTTGAAAGGCGATCGAAGAAAAGAATGGTTGAAACAAGCTCAAGAAAACGTGAACTTTGACTATTGATTTCATCGATGCACTGATGTAATTCCGGCATTTGGAAATCATAATGACCGAGAAATTCATGACCTTCATCTGTTACCGTGTATTTATATTGGTAATAGCCACCTTTGCTTTCCTTCACCTCTGTAACAAGACCAAGGTTACAAAGCTCTTCCACTCGTAGCGTCAATTCTTCTGAATACGGTCCATAGAAATGGAATTGATACTTCTCGTTAAATGGAAACTGTAGCTTCTTACAAATGTAAATGATTTTTTGAAGTTTCTTACGTCCAATGACCTCTCCAGCTTCCTTCAACACAGCTATCACTTTCGCGTGATCTTCTAGCAACCTGCACCCCTCCCATGTACTTTTTACAGGTTGTCCAAAAAGCTTTCTTATCTATTAGAAGATGCTTAAACGTTCAGTTGAAACGGGAGCTCACTCCCAAATTATACTCAACGTTTTAAACACCACTATTTAGCGATACCTGTAGCGGAAGTAATCTTCATGCCAGGATCACTTTTCTTTTTGAACAGCTAATCGATTTGAAGCAATGACTTAATACGACGAGTAGCATCTGTATTCCCTTCAAGAATGAAATCTGCAGGGAAATACAGCTTGTGGTCTGTTCGCTTCTTACCAGAAATCGCTTCAACCACATCAGATTCACGAGAAAGCTCACGCAAATCTCCACCTGGTTTCAACAAATGAATCGGCAAACGTTCTTCCTCTTCTCCAGGCCGATAGAAATCATACGGTAAATCAGAAGATGAATCAACCTCAAGATAGTAATCTGGATCAATACCTGCTTCATGAAAAGAGTCATAAAGCTCTCTCCACGCATTCATTTGCTGCATTGGGTTAAATTCAATGTACTTAAACAGTCTTCGATTCATAAATCGTTCACAGAGGTCTCTTAGGATATCATCCTCTTCCTCCTGCCAGATCTGGAAATAGAACATAACGACAGAATCATCTAGCTTAAGAAAGTCTTCTAAACGGATATCTTCTTTAAATAGTGAATAGAAGTGAATCGGATCGTGTTGAAAATGATAACCCTCTTCAAACAGTCTTTTCGCACGATGGAGAATTTTACTTAGAATCACTTCTGCACTTCGTGTCACAGGGTGGAAATAAATTTGCCAATACATTTGATAACGGCTCATAATATAGTCTTCAACTGCATGCATACCACTTTGTTTAATCACAATTTGATCATCACCAGGTCGCATGACGCGTAAAATTCGTTCAATATCAAATTGTCCATAGCTCACTCCAGTAAAATAGGCATCACGAAGAAGATAATCCATTCGATCGGCGTCAATTTGACTTGAAATTAAGCTAACCACAAGCTTGTTGCTATGTGTTTTGGCAATTACATCAGCCACTTCCAACGGGAAATCATCGCTTACTTTTCGAAGCACTTGATTGATTTCAGTGTCCCCAAGGATAACCATCCGAGTAAAGTCTTCATGGTCCAAGTTAAATACTTTTTCAAATGAATGTGAAAAAGGTCCATGACCTACATCATGTAACAGCGCAGCACACATACTTAATAGCCTGTTCTCTTCGTTCCAGCTATCATATTGAGAGAAAATCTCGTTAATACGTCTTACAATCTCGTATACACCGAGCGAGTGACTAAAGCGACTATGTTCTGCTCCATGAAAAGTTAGGTACGTTGTTCCGAGCTGGCGAACCCTTCGCAAACGCTGAAATTCCTTAGTACCAATTAGCTCCCAGATTAAACGGTATCGGACATGAATATAGCGATGGACAGGGTCTTTAAATACTTTTTCTTCGCTTAATCGTTCGAGCATTCCGCGATAGGCTCCTTCCGTCAAAATCATTCATTCATTATATAACACCCATTCCAAAATGAAAACCTTCCCTCACTTTGTGATCAAACACATCATGAGGGAAGGCTCCTGTTGAACGGGCATATGGAAAGAATGGAACGACTAACAATAGCTATATATACGAGAAAATGTTTCCTTTTTTCATTTAAAAGGTTCGAATCTCATACTTTATGATGTTATAGAACAGTCTCTGCTTCTTTTCCTTCACGCTTCTCTTCGGATTTTGCAATATACATCGCACAAGCCGCGTCACCTGTAATATTAACAGCGGTACGTGTCATATCAAGTAGACGGTCAACTGCTAGAATCAATCCAATTGGCTCTACTGGCAATCCAACTTGCTTTAGAACCATTGCGAGCATGATAAGTCCTACACCTGGCACACCAGCTGTACCTATACTAGCGAGCGTTGCTGTGACGACAACAATGATGAGCTGTGTAAAGGTAAGATCAACCCCGGTAATTTGAGCGATAAAGATCGTAGCTACACCCTGCATAATTGCCGTTCCGTCCATGTTAATTGTTGCCCCAAGCGGTTGTACAAAACTACTCACCTGCTTAGGAATCTTCAGATTTTCTTGAGCGGTTTTCATAGATACAGGAAGCGTACCGCTACTTGAAGATGTACTGAAGGCAACAGCCATTGCGGGAGCAAAAGCTTTATAGAATTTAATTGGATTCTCTTTACAAAGGAAATAAATCGCACTACCATATGTGAAGAGAAAATGGATGAGGAGTGCGCCAAGTACTACTAGGAAATACATTCCCATTGACTGTAACGCTTCTTTACCTTGTCCACCAACAGCGGAAGCAATAAGTGCAAATGCACCATATGGCGCTGTTTCCATAATAATCTTAACAAGATACATCATAACGTCGTTACCCTGTTCAAAAAGATTACTTAAGGCTTTCGTACGCTCGCCAAGAATCGCAAGGGCAAAACCTATGAAGATAGCAAATGCGATAATTTGGAGCATGTTTCCTTCAACCATGGCCGATATCGGATTCGTTGGGATAATATTAATAATGGTATCCAACACAGGAGGTGCTTCTTCTGCTTTAAAATCAGCATTTCCTGAGAATGAACCTTCAACACCCGGTTTAATTAAGTAAGCAAGCGCCATCGCAATGGAAATAGCAATGGTTGTTGTGACAAGGAAAAACGCAACGGTTTTCCCACCCATACGTCCAAGCTTCTTCGGATCGCTTATTCCAGCCGTTCCTACCACGATTGAGAAGAATACAATTGGTACAACAAGCATCTTAATTAAGTTAAGAAAGATTTGTCCAACAGGACCAAATAGATATTGATCGACAGGTCCAAATGCATCTGGTGCAAATAAGTTAAAGATAACACCAACAATAATACCTAGAACTAGACCTGCAATAATTTTAACTGTTAGCTTCATAAACATGTCCCCTTTCGTCAAATCGACGTAAATACCACCGTTTCCTGTTCATGAAGAACGATCCAACGCTGGTTGTTTCTCCTATATGTAGATTCTTCGTATGATCTTAGTCATATATGAAAGCTCTTACATACATTCCCATTTCTTTACTGTATATACCCGCTCGCTCGCTAACTTGAAACTACCGTAATTATGATTATATCATTTTAGACAATTCTCGCAATTTCCTTTTTTTCGTAATAGATATATTTCTTTATAAAATCAAAGTTTTAAAGGGAAAATAAGAAGTAAATTAGGAAAAAAGGACGAGTGTTTTGTCATCACCCGGGAAATACTGTCGGATGATGTCTTATGTCTCATTTCTTCTGCTATAATAAATACGATTAGTTAGTGAAGAAGGGATAAGAAAATGCCAACAAACGATTCCATACTTTTTCAGCCAAAATGGCGGATTATAGATCAATCAACACTAGGCCCATCCTTTGATGCGCTGCAATCTTTTGCGATGGATGATACCCTTTGTAATTCTGCTGGAAGTGGTGAATCCCCACCGATTTTGCGCTCATGGGTGCATCACAATACGATAGTTCTCGGCATACAAGATACACGCCTTCCCAACTTTGAGGAAGCCGTTCACTATTTAGAAAGTTTAGGTTATCGCGTAATTGTGAGAAACTCTGGAGGTCTTGCTGTCGTCCTTGATGCAGGGGTATTAAATCTGTCACTTGTTTTAGCTGAAAAGCAACAGCATATTGACATTGATACGGGGTACGAAGCAATGGTCGATTTCATTCAGGAAATTTTGTCGCCGTATAACCTGACTATTGAAGATAGGGAAATTGTAGGATCTTATTGTCCAGGTCGATACGACCTAAGCATTAACGGGAAAAAATTTGCCGGCATTTCGCAACGCAGACTTCGCGGCGGAGTCGCTGTTCAAGTTTACCTTTGTGTCGATGGAAGTGGATCAGAGCGCGCATCTGTCATTCAGGAATTCTATAAGCGGGGCGTGAACGGAGAACCAACAAAATTCACTTATCCTGAAATTGTTCCCGAAACGATGGCTTCGTTAAGTGAACTCATTGGGGAAGAGCTAAGCGTTTCCGACATCATGATGAAAACTCTTAAAACGCTTAAGCAATATACCGAATCATTAACAACGGCACATCTTTCCATTCCAGAGTTGTCTCTTTACGATTTCAACTACCAGCGAGTGTTTACTCGAAATGAAAAAGCACTTGGCTAATAAATAAAGCCCCTGAAGGCGTGCCTTCAGGGGCTTTCATTTATTATAGGCTCTGCATTGCTGTAATCAATGCTAGCTTGTACACGTCTTCCTCGCTACATCCGCGAGATAGGTCGTTTACTGGTTTGTTTAATCCTTGAAGGACTGGACCAACGGCCTCATATCCACCAAGACGTTGAACCATTTTGTAGCCAATGTTACCTGCTTCAAGACTTGGGAATACAAATACATTTGCTTGTCCTTTAAGTGGTGATTCAGGTGCTTTCTTTTGTGCTACTTCTGGAACAAAAGCAGCATCGAATTGGAATTCGCCGTCGATCACTAGATCTGGCGCCATTTCTTTCGCTAAACGTGTTGCTTCTTCAACTTTCTCTGTTTCAGGAGATTTTGCAGAACCTTTAGTAGAGAAGCTTAGCATCGCTACTTTAGGGTCCATTCCAAACATTTTTGCAGTTTCAGCACTGCTTACACCAATTTCAGCAAGATCATTGCTGTCAGGAGAAATGTTAATTGCACAGTCAGCAAAAACGTACTTCTCATCACCTTTTACCATTACAAAAGCACCAGATGTTTTCTTCACACCTTCTTTTGTTTTGATGATTTGAAGCGCTGGACGAACTGTATCACCAGTAGAATGAGCCGCACCACTGACAAGGCCATCTGCTTTGCCTGTGTGAACGAGCATTGTACCGAAGTAGTTCACGTTAAGAAGAATATCCTGCGCTTGTTCAGCTGTTGCTTTACCTTTACGACGCTCAACAAATGATTCCACAAGGGCATCCATTTCAGAATACGTTGCTGGATCCATAATTGTAAGGTCGCTGTGCAATGTAAGGCTTAGGCTTGACGCTTTATCCTGGATTGCATTTTCTCCTCCAATAACGATTGGCTTAAGGATGCCATCCTCTGCTAGGCGGTTTGCTGCTGCTAATACGCGCTCATCTGTTCCTTCAGGGAAAACGATTGTCGGATAACCTGCTTTAACCTGGTCTTTCATGTTTGTAAAAAGATCACTCATTGGTTTCACCTCATTATTTTTAATATCCAACTCCTACGATAACCCTTTTTCCCGAAAAACGAAAATAAATCCGCAAGTGTAAGCCTTTGCATGCAAAAGTTCTATTTTTCAGACGAATCAAAAGGGACTATAGTAGTTTTCAATCTTAATTCTCTTCTAAATATAAGCTAACGTAATCGTATTTAAACATTGGTACTGATTTACCATCGGATTTCTGAATATCTTTTTCATTCAATCGTCACTCTCAATCGCTTTTAAAGAGGTACAAGTATTGGTATAGTAGGTAGTGGATATAGGGAAACTTCCATCAAAGTGGGCATTGTTTGATTTGCTCTGATGGTTAGTTGAACCAATCGGACCTTTAGGAGCAGTTGCTGTATAAACGTAACCTGCCTTATTGGTGTGATAAAAGATAAGGAGTGAATCAGATATGAATCAAGCAGCAGTTACTCTTGATGGCTGGTATTGCCTTCATGATTTCCGTACTATGAACTGGACGGCATGGAAACAGCTTTCAAGCGAAGAACGTGATCTTGCGATGAATGAATTTCTAACGTTCCTTGAAAAATGGGAAGTCACAGCAGGCCATAAACAAGGAAGTCATACGCTTTATTCCATCATTGGTCAGAAAGCGGACTTTATGTTAATGCTTCTCCGTCCGACTATGGAAGAGTTAAATGAAATTGAAAATGCTTTTAACAAAACGACTTTAGCTGAATATACGGTGAAAGAATACTCTTACGTATCTGTCGTTGAGCTTAGTAACTATATGGCTGGAAAAGATAGCGACCCTGATAATGACCCGCGCATTCAGGCCCGTTTGAAGCCAGAATTAGCAGAAGCTCCTTACGTGTGCTTCTATCCAATGAACAAAAAGCGCGAAGGAAACGACAACTGGTACATGCTTTCAATGGACGAGCGTCGTGAAATGATGCGTAGTCACGGACTGATCGGCCGTAGCTATGCTGGCAAAGTAAAGCAGATTATCACAGGCTCTGTTGGCTTTGATGACTGGGAATGGGGCGTTACGCTTTTCGCAGACGACGTGCTTCAGTTTAAAAAGCTTGTCTACGAAATGCGCTTCGATGAAGTTAGTGCTCGTTATGGCGAATTTGGTAGCTTCTACGTTGGAACTCACCTACCGAAAGAGCGCCTGCCTCAATTCCTATACGTTTAATAGAGAAAATCCCTTCTGACACTTTATTGTCTGAAGGGATTTTTTGTGTATTTGAGTGGTCTATGTCAAAGTCATATTCCTTCAAATCGTACATACAATGAGTTACGTAGAGTCATGGCATCTTTCTTACTTCTTGCACATGGGTACAACTGAGATGAGGTGTTGTTATGGCGGTGATTCAGACGAACGAAAATGATGTAAACCTTTTGGCTCGCTTGATGCGTGCAGAAGCAGAAGGTGAGGGGCAGTTAGGTATGCTGATGGTAGGCAATGTAGGGGTAAACCGTGTAAAGGTGAGATGCCTTGATTTTAAGAACATCAACACGATGAACAACATGGTTTATCAGAATCCCGGCGGTTTTGAAGCGACTCAGAAAGGCTACTTTTACCAACGAGCACGCGAAAAAGATAAGCGTCTTGCTCGCAAAGCCATCAAAGGGATGAAATACCATCCTGCCAGCAACTCTCTCTGGTTCTTTAAACCAGGCGGCACCTGCCCTGACCAGTGGTATAACCAGTGGAATGCAGGACGCTTCAAATCCCACTGTTTCTACAAGCCTACCGAAAGTGAATGTGCAGACGTGTACAACAGCTTCTAAGAGAATGCTTAAGGAGGGTTATGATGAACAATCAATACTGGAACACTTCACCGTCACAAAACCAGGTGGGCGGCTATGGTCAAATGCCGCAGCAAGGGCAAGGCGGACAGATGGCACAGTATCCTTCAGGCTATCCTCAAGGCCAGCAGGTTCAGGGAGCATCAACACAGGGAGGCGGAGGCTTTCCAGGACAGCTACCCGTCGAGCAATCATACATTGAAAACATCCTGCGCCTAAACCTTGGAAAAATCGCCACCGTGTACATGACTTTCGAGAACAATGAGAAATGGAACGCCAAAGTATTTAAAGGAATTGTAGAAGCAGCCGGAAGAGATCATATTATTCTATCCGATCCTCAAACAGGCAAGCGGTATATTCTACTCATGGTTTATTTGGACTATATTACATTTGATGAAGAGCTTGAATACAACTACCCTCTTCAACAAACGACGCAATATTCTCCGCGTTAGCGGGTATACAAAAAGCTGCCGGATTTCCGGCAGCTTTTTGTTTTGGCCAATAAAAATGGAATTTGGCTAATATATTTTGATTTTGGCCAATATAATCAGTTTTTGGCCAATATCCTGAAATTTTGGCCAATAAACCGCACCGGCCTGCCACGGTTCGACAAATAGCGGGCGGTGACAGGCACCTCCAAACCATCAACCGCCGCACCTCTACGCCTTAAACGCAGCTACAACAACTAAAATCCAGGCTGTAATAAACGCGACGCCGCCTAGTGGAGTAATTGCACCAAGGATCTTAATTCCGCTCAAGCTAAGCACGTACAAGCTTCCGGAAAAGAGGACGATCCCAGCAAACATGAGCCATCCAGCCCATTGCATGAGCCCTGCTGATTGAAGCTTGTCAGCAGCAATGGCTACACCAACTAAACCAAGAGCGTGATACATGTGGTATTGTACACCGGTTTTAAACGTCTCTAGCATTTTTTCTGATAGTCTTCCTTCTAATCCATGTGCCCCAAATGCGCCCAGTCCAACTGCAAGTGCAGCATTAATCGCACCAATAATTAAAAATACCTTTATCACATTATCCGCTCCTTCATCTGAATCTACTCTCCCATCATAGCGGAAAGCGCTTGATCGAAGCAACGAAATCTCGAATTGTTCATACACCTTTCGATTTATGATTAAAAACCTCTATGTGATTGCATGTTTCTATGAACGATCTGGAGACTCTCCTTAAATACAAACCATCCGCCTAGCGGAAAGAGTACAACTCCTAGCCAACCTGGGAAAGCAACCCCTGTCACGATACACAGTAGAAGAAAACTTGGCATCGACACTAGTTTTAATGCTTTTTTCCCCGCTTCCTCTTGGATCGATTGATGCCATTGAAATAGATTGGCGTAGCTACTAGATGTGAATTCACTCCAATCTACCCTCGAAAGGCTAATCAGCGCATAGAGCGCAAATAGGAGTACTACCACTTTGACGATAAGAGGTAACAGAAATATCGCTGCTGTACCCCAGCCAATGACTTGTAAATAGTACTGAACCTTCCCCATTGATCGAAGTAACCATTTTAAATAAAGGTCTATCATTCTAACTTCTGGAGACTTTTTCTTACTGATTCGCCTAGATCCTCTAAAAAGCATAGGCTGCTTTCGAGTGAAAAGGGGCATTGGCGCAACACCTACTCGCCCCATCAAAAATTTCGTCACGCTCTGCTTATGCCCGCGCTCCATCACCACATCATGGAAAAAAGTCCCCTGCATATTCATTCGTGCTCGTAACTGAGCGAGTAAAAGGAGAAGCAAACTTCCCCCTCCAAGAGCAACTGCCCATTCATACCGCCATCCTATGCCACTTATGAGAAGGAATACGATGATCGAGATCAGGTTCACTAAACCGATCGGGAGCCATTTCACCCAAATAGAAGGAACAAATAACTCTATAAAATACCTGCTAGTTTTTATATTCCAACTGACTAAAAGGACAAATAGGCCTGTGACGGCACATCGCTCTATGCCCCACCCCCATCCTGTAATAAGCAAGGGTAAAACAAGGGTCATTCCAATGATCGTCGCGACCAGTCCTTTTAGAAGAGAATAGCATATTCCCCATTTCTTTAATCCGTCCATAAGACTCACATTTTGCAACAAATAGACTTGATCAGCTTCTTCTGTGTACAGTCGTAATGTCCAGAAAGTTGCAACTATAAATAACGGCAGAACCGCCAACTGTTCCGGTACTTCCGCGAGCCATTCAGGCGGAAGAATCCACCAGGAGCGGTAGTACGCCACTCCAATCACGAGACCTGGGATAAGAATATATAGCCATACCGTCCAATCGAGTGCTGAGCGAAGATCTCGGATTTTAAAACGCTGATCGTCACGTTCGCGTTGCCACCATAGCTGGAACGACGTCATATTCGTTGCTCCATAAAGGCATCAACACAATCAAGAAGTGAACTTTCCCGAGCGCCTGACTGCTCCCGCATGTCTTCAAGCGTACCTTTAGCAAGAAGCGTTCCGTTTGCAAGCAGAACGAATTGATCACAAATTCGCTCTGCCGTATCAAGCACATGCGTACACATTAAGATACCTGCTCCACGAGACCGCTCCTTTTCAATAAGCGCGAGAAAATCCTTCGTAGCGCGCGGATCTAGTCCAAGAAAAGGCTCATCAATGATATAAACATCCGGCTTGAGCATAAAAGCCGTTATGAGCATCACCTTCTGTCGCATTCCTTTTGAAAAGCTTGACGGTAGGTTATGGATTACGTGCTCCAGTTGAAAATAGCGAATCAGCTCTTGAGCTCGCTCTTCCCATTCCTCGTCTCCAAGAACTGCCGCTGCAGCAAGCTCCAAATGCTCCCACAGCGTTAAGCTATCATAGAAGACGGGTTGTTCTGGCACATACGCATAGCGCGACCCTTTCTCAAACGTCACGCTTCCTTTCCACTCTTTCAGTAGCCCTAATATCGTCTTGATTGTTGTGCTTTTCCCAGCTCCATTTGACCCTAATAACCCCAGAAGTTCGCCGCTTTTCACTTCAAATTCGATCAGACGAATGGCGCTATCTTTCTTTTCATAACCTGCTTGTTCGATTTCAACCTTAAGCATCCGCTTCACCTCTACCTCTTTATACGGAAGAAAAAGGGAAAAAGTTTCTTATTCCTTCCCCTTTTGATCTTCAATAAATTGTTCAAAGTTTGGCACATCCTCCATATTGTATTTTTCCACCGCTTCAAGAACTTTTAATACTAATTCCTGACGCAAATCATCTCTGTTTTGAGGGGAAGTTTGCCTGAGCTCTGCTTCAATTTTCTTTTCAAACTGATGAATAATGGCGCCGAGTCCTTCTTTCTCTTCCTGCTTTGCCTGTTGTAAAAGCGTATATAGTCTTTTCTCCATAGTCATCCCTTCTTATCAGTCTCCTGATCCGCCACCGCACTTGTTAAATCATCAATTTTCTTTTCTAGCCGCACGAGTAAATAAAGTGAAACGACGATCGGAAATCCAAGATCACCAATAATGGCGTTAATTACCGTAGTTATGCTCATTTATCCCCCCTC
This sequence comes from Pseudalkalibacillus hwajinpoensis, assembly GCF_015234585.1. Classification (NCBI taxonomy): domain Bacteria; kingdom Bacillati; phylum Bacillota; class Bacilli; order Caryophanales; family Guptibacillaceae; genus Guptibacillus; species Guptibacillus hwajinpoensis. The sequence goes on along the minus strand of NZ_JADFCM010000001.1, from coordinate 216,698 downwards.
CTTTCCTGCTTCTCTTAGCTTCTCAAGCGCACGTTTTCGCCTTCTGCTCGCTGCCTGCTGAGAAATCCCTGCCATTTTTGCAATGTCCGTATCAGAAGCTTCAAATCGGTAAAAAAGTTCAAGAACTTCCTTCTGTTTTGGCGTTAATCGGGTATATCCTAAATAAAGTGATTTCTGCTGAAAGCTTTCTGCAAATGAATTCGTTTCACCACACGTTTCCGTACTTTCAATAAAATCAATCCAGGCATCACCAGACATACCTACATGCTGATCGAGCATAAGAGGAAAGCGAAGGTGCCCAAGTCTTCGCTTTCGGTCAAAGTTGATGGCCGTGTAGCGAATCAGCTTCGTGACGTAAGCAATAAAACGAATTTCTGTATAGTACTTTTGAAAAAGTGAATTGAGCTTATTTACCGCCTCACGATCCTCTGATACATATGCCTCCATAAAACTTGTCCAATGCTTCTCTTCTTGAATGAATGACTTAAATAGGAGATTTCCTTTTAAATCATCATACATCTCATTTGTTAAACGGCATCCATTCTTCATCCTCACCTCTCCTTTCTCTGTCTGTAGGAATGAAAGTATCCTGAAAGCAAGAAATCACAACCATCATTTCGAACGTATGTTCTTATTTTAATTATAGAAAAAACTCATGCAAATGACCATGAGTCAATACTTCCTTTTTTAGGTGGGTCGTTTGAACTAGAGAGAAAGATCAACAAGTAGTCCCTTTATTTCACCAACAAGCGATAATAAGGTCATTCCATTCTTCTCTTTTTCTCTCATCTCTTCTTGCAGTTCAACCAGCTTGTTCTCTACTGTTTCCACAAGCTTATACGTTCGATTTCTTCCATAATGGTCCATGCTGTTTTTCTCTGATAGCGTTAGCCCCTGACTTACTGCTTCCTCAAGAAACTGTTTCACCATTCGCTTGTATGCCGATAAGTTCTGAAACGTTCGTTCCTTTCCAAGCAGCTCCCCCTGACGATCAATTTGCTGTAGCAGTCGCTTTAGTTCTGCTCCCTTCAGTTCCTTTGATGCTTCCTGAATCACCGATTGAAACGCTACCTGCTTGTTACCTTTTGGGAGATCCATTTTTAAAGAGTCCAGTGACGTTTGGCCATGCTGCTGAATTTTCATCGCTGTTCAGACCTTCCGTGAATATTTACAATCAGCTCAACTTCGCCGACACCGCAATTAAGGATTCTTGCAATATCCGTCACCGAAAAACCCTGTGAATGAAGCTGAAGAGCTTTTTGATTGCGTTCGTTGTTAGCTGAAGGGTGCTGGATGATGACCGGCTTTCTTTGCTCCTCCACCTCATGCGATACAGTCTTCCCATGTTCTAACACACGAAGGCGCGTATCAAGCTGGTTTTCACGTTTATCGACGTAAGATTTCACCTCAGTCATCAGTCGATCATTTTCTTCCTCTAGCTGTTCAATATACACTTCCATACCCGTAGCGATCTCTTCACTTACGTCTGAACTCTTCGTTTGCTTTAGAAACAAGAGAACAATACATAGAAAGCTCACGAGATGAAGGGCAATACTTATAAAGATGAATGGATACATGGAAATCACTCCGATTACATTGATTGAACGTGTTCTTTATTAGCTCGGAGGACACCCTTCATCCGAAGGAGCGCTCTCGAGTGTAGTTGCGAAATTCGGCTTGTCGATAAACCTAAGATTCTCGCAATCTCTGTAAGTGTTAATTCCTCAAAATAAACAAGAGAGACAACAAGTTTTTCTTTCTCAGGTAGACGTTCAATCGTTTCAGCTAGTAATTCTTTAATAAAATGTTTGTGCAAATGCTTTTCTGGTAAATCAGCTTGCTCATTTTCAATTACACTATAACGCTCAATTTGCTGCTGATCGTCATCGTGCACGGGCTCGTCTACGGAAACCATTGTAGACAGAGAAGCATCTTGAATCACTCGCTGTACTTCTTCAATTGTCATACCAAGATACTCTGCTACATCATGGTCGCTGCTTGACGTTTGATTTTGCTGTTCTAAAGCAGCGTAGGCTTCTTCAATTTTACGTGCTTTGTCACGAACGGAGCGTGGCACCCAATCATTCTGCCTAAGCCCATCAATGATGGCCCCTTTAATACGCCAGCTGGCATAAGTTTCAAATTTCAAATCACGTTCTGGCTCGAATTTTTCAAGTGCGTCAAGAAGCCCTTGATACGCGAAACTATTAAGATCATCACGCTGAACGGATGACGGAAGAGCTGCCGCATAGCGCTGTACAGCGAAATCAACGAGCGGACGATAAAGGGCAATCAATTTGTTACCAGCCTCTTCATTCTTCTCCTCTTTCCATGCTCTCCAATATTCGATTGTCTGTTTATCCATTTTGGGTTTCATGAAGTTCACCACCTGAAAAATTCTTCCCACTTATTTATGAAACAGCATCTTTGTTAGAAATCCTTTTACACCAAGCTTATAATTTGAAGGAAGGTTTAAATATGATCGAACCAATTCGTCTATTGCCTTTGCGGCTTTCGAATTTGGATATTCGAGTATATAGGGTGATTGTGCGATCACAGCTTTTCGCACATAAGGATCATCCGGAATAACCCCAAGCAAAGCAATCGACTTATTTAAAAACTGAACAGAGGCTTTTTGGAAATTATGGGACGTACGTTCAGCTTCTTCCTTAGTAAGGGATCGATTCACGATCAGTTTGGCAGAGGCATGTTTATTTTTTTCATAGAGCGCTTTTAGCACGCTATATCCATCTGTAATCGAAGGTGGTTCAGGATTAATGACAAGAAAAACATCATCAGCCGCTTGGAGAAACCGCATTCCTTCATAAGTGAGCCCGGCGCCTGTATCGAGAATAATGTAATCCACTTTGCCTTGAAGAGAACCCACTTCTTTAAAAAAATGATTTAATTGCTGGCCGTCTAACGTAAGAATTTTGCCGATTCCATGACCACCTGCTAAATATTGAAGACCATTTATGCCTGTTTCAACGACGTCATCAAGTGATAGCTGTTTCTCAAGCATCGTCATAATGGTTTCTTTCGGCGTAACCCCCATCAGCACATCAAGGTTCGCCATACCGACATCTAAATCAAAAATCACCACTTTTTTATTTAACGCAACAAGACTAAGGGCAAAATTAAGCGATACATTTGACTTTCCAACGCCGCCTTTTCCACTTGTCACAGCGATCACTTTTGTTTTTCGATTATTTGAACCAGAATGAAGGCGACGTTTCACTTCTTCACGCAATTGATTCGCTTGATCAGCCATTTCCTCGCCCCTCCATCACTAGATCAAGGAAGAAATCTGGTGTCGTTCTCACGAGATCATCGGGTACGTTCTGCCCCGTTGTTAAGATCGTAATCGGAAGGTTGTAATCTTCCATGAAATTAAAAATCGGTCCTCGAACTGTCGTTTCATCCATCTTCGTCATAATCACTTCCAAAACCCCGAGCGAATGAAAATTATCGGCAATTAATTTCATATCAGAATAACGATGCGTAAGACTTAACATGAGCGTAATCGACATTTCCTGACCGGATAAAAGTGTTTCTAGCTGCGTAATATAGCTATACTGTTGATAATTCCGACCTGCCGTATCCATGAGAATCACATCGCAGGCAGAAAGGCGTTCAAGCGACTTTTCTAAATCGGAAGGAGACTGGACGACTTCCATTGGGATGCCAAGAATATCAGCATATGTTCGAAGCTGTTCAACTGCGGCAATCCGGTACGTATCTGATGTAATCAGGCCAACGGATTGACGCTCTTTCAATAATAAGTGCCCTGCTATTTTGGCAATGGTCGTTGTTTTCCCTACACCGGTTGGGCCAACGAAACACCGCACTTTCTTTGAAGCACTTCCTATACTAGGATAATTCTTGATTCGTTTCGCAAATTCCTGTCTCATCCATATAAATGCCTCTTCTTTTGTATAACTTGGATAAGATTTCGATTTAATAAGCAGTTCCGCCATGACACCCGAGCGAATCGCCTGTGAGAATTCCTGAGCTTCTAAAAAGGCCTGTACGGGCTTTAACTGTTTCGGTAAGCGCTCATTCTCCATCATTTGCATCATGATTTCTTTCATCGATTTTAGCTCACCAAGCACTTGAGTTTCAGCTTCTACAGACTGTTTGTCCACTTTAGGTACCAGCTCTTCTACTCGTTCAGGCGTCGCTTCCCGACGCTTCTTTTCAGACTGTAGTAGCGTCGCAAACTCTGTCTTTTCTTTCGCTACTTTTTCCTCATCAAGAGCGGCGAGCACTTCAAGACGCTGTTTTCGAAATAAGCCGAAGATCCCGCCTACTTTTACTTTTTTCGTATTTAAAATGACAGCATCCTGACCGAGCTCCTGCCTAATAAGGGGCATAGCTTCGCGAAGGTGGGTGACCACATAGCGTTTGATCTTCATGGTAGATTAATCACTCCTACACTTTGGACTTCAACATTAGGCTCTAGCTCGCTATATGAAAGAATCGTTAGCTCAGGCATATAGCGCTCTAGAAATTGGCGTAAATACATGCGGATCGCAGGTGACGTTAATAGGATTGGCTGAATGCCTGACTGCTGAAGGCGACTTACCTGCTGCAGCACTTCCTGATAAATGGTTTGCGATGTTTCAGGATCAAGCGCTAAGTAACTTCCCTGATCCGATTGCTGAACCGATTCCGCGAAACGCTTTTCAAGTCGCGCTCCTGCTGTTAAAACTTTCAAAGGCTCACCAGGTATAGCTACTTGTGACGTGATTTGGCGAGATAATGACTGACGCACATATTCCGCCAATACATCAGTATCTTTCGTACGCACACCGTTATCGGCTAACGATTCAAGAATCATATCCAATGATCGAATCGATACTTTTTCTTTCAAAAGTCTCATCAGCACTTTCTGCACATCCCCGATACTCAGGATATTTGGAATGAGTTCTTCTAAAACAGCTGGAGACGATTCTCTGACGTTATCGAGTAAGTGCTTCACTTCCTGACGACTTAACAATTCATGCGCATGGCGTTTGATCACTTCTGTTAAATGTGTAGAAACAACTGACGGCGGATCCACAATCGTGTAGTCCGAAAGCTCGGCGCGATCTTTCATTTCTTCCGTTACCCATAGAGCCGGAAGTCCGAAAGCCGGTTCTACCGTTTCAACCCCTGTAATGGTTTCATCCTCTAAACCGCTACTCATCGCAAGGTATTGATCCAACCGAACCTCTCCTCCAGCTACGCGATTTCCTTTTATTTTAATAACGTACTCGTTCGGTTCGAGCTGGATGTTGTCACGAATGCGAATAACTGGAACAACGATTCCGAACTCAAGCGCAATCTGCCTGCGAATCATAATGACGCGATCAAGTAGATCACCGCCCTGCTTTTGATCAGCAAGTGGAATGAGTCCGTAACCAAACTCAAACTCAATCGGATCGACTTGAAGAAGGCTCGTCACGCTTTCTGGCTTTTTCATTTCTTCAATCTCTTCGTCGCCTGCGGCTAATTCGACTTCTTTTGTTTGATCCAAACTCTTTTGCATCACCCATCCTCCATAGACGAGAAGACCTGCGATTGGAAACGTAAGAAGCGGGTTAATCGGCGTCGCAAGTCCGAGGAGCGCGACAACCGCTCCTACAACGTAAAGAAGCTTTGGATAAGCAAAAATTTGCGCAGTAATATCGGACCCTAGATTGCCATCTGACGCTGCTCGCGTCACGACAATTCCCGTCGCTGTTGAAATTAGGAGCGCAGGAATTTGACTGACAAGCCCATCACCAATCGAAAGAAGCGTAAATGTTGTTGCCGCATCGCCAACTGGCATACCATGAACGACCATTCCAATGATTAGCCCACCGATAATGTTAATGAGCGTAATAACAATTCCGGCAATCGCATCACCTTTTACGAACTTACTGGCTCCGTCCATCGCACCATAAAAGTCAGCTTCACGCGCAATTTTCTCTCGACTTACTTTCGCCTCGCGATCTGAAATCATTCCTGCGTTCAAATCAGCATCAATGCTCATTTGCTTCCCTGGCATCGCGTCGAGTGTAAATCGAGCGGCTACTTCAGCCACTCGTTCGGATCCTTTTGTAATAACAATGAATTGGATAATCACAAGAATCAGGAAAACAAGGAGTCCGATCACAACACTTCCGCCAACAACAAAAGAACCAAATGTTTCAATCACCTGTCCGCCTGTTTTATTCGTTAGAATAGAGCGAGTCGTCGAGACGTTTAAGCCTAGGCGAAAGAGCGTTGTTAATAATAACAGCGATGGAAAGATCGAGAACTGGAGTGCTTCTTTCGTATTCATCGCAACAAGAATGATCGTGAGTGCAAGGCTAATGTTCATCATAATGAGAAAATCGAGTAAGAGCGGAGGGAACGGGATAACCATCATGATCACAATCATAATGACAGATACGAGCACAGCATAATCTTTTATTTTCATCGTTAGTTCCCTCCTCCCGGGTAGCCTTTTATGCTATACACGTAAGCAAGTATTTCTGCAACAGCCTTGAACAGCTCTTCCGGCACCCCATCACCAATTTCCACCTGATGATAAAGCGCACGCGCAAGCTGGACATTTTCCGTCGTAATAATCTCATGTTCTTTCGCTTTTTCTTTAATCTTTTGCGCCACGTAATCCATCCCTTTCGCCACAACTGTCGGCTTATCCATTTCTTTCGGATCGTACCGAAGTGCAACGGCAAAGTGCGTAGGGTTCGTAATGACGACGTCCGCATTTGGAATTTCAGAAATCATCCGGTTCATTCCAAGTGTGCGCTGCTTTTCTTTAATTTTTGATTTAATGAGCGGATCGCCTTCGCTCTTTTTATATTCATCTTTAATGTCCTGCTTCGACATTCGGATGTTTTTTTCGAAGTCATATTTCTGATAAACATAGTCTAATAGGGCAAGGAATAATAATAGAATTCCAACAGCTAAGCCCGTTTGGACGATCAATGAACCAACAAGTGCCATTGCTTCACCGATCGACTTTTGCGAAATGAGCATCACTTCGTCTCGTTTATTCCAAAGAACAATAAAGGTGCAAGCTGAGATAAACGTAATTTTAATTAACGACTTTAATAGTTCGACGAGCGTTCGAGCTGAAAATATTCGTTTCGCGCCTTTTAATGGGTTAATTCTTTCAAGCTTTGCCTGAAGGGGATCTGTGGAAACGAGAAATCCCACTTGCATATAGTTTCCTAGAACTCCCATGACGAGCGAAATTCCCATAAGGGGGGCTGCGATCAGTGCCGCCTGCCACACATTTTCTTTCAGCATGCGATCAACATTCTGTTCTGTGAGCGTCCAATCTGTAATCTGAACAAGATTGCCTCGAATCATGGACTCGAGGCTTTCAATCAACCACCCACCAATGAAAGACATAAACAGAAACACACCAATCATCATAAAGGCGGATGGAATCTCAGCACTTCTCGCCACCTGACCCTTTTTACGAGATTCTTGCTTCTTTTGTGGTGTTGCTTTCTCGGTCTTTTCTTGTGAAAAGAATTGGAGATCCATTTGTAAACGATAAGTTCGCATCGTACTACCCACCCAGTATTTGAATAAGCTGCCCCATCGTAGCGAGCATTTCTTGAAAAACCCCTCGCAGTAAAAAGAAAAAGGTAGGAATCGTCACTAGAATAAGCACGAAACCGACAAAGATTTTTAACGGCAAACCGACAACGAAAATATTCACTTGAGGTACTGCTCTCGCAAGAAGGCCAAGCGCCACATCCACAAGAAAAAGGGAAGCAACGATCGGTAGCGCGAGCTGAAACGCTGAGAAAAACATCCCCGCGAAAACTTCAGCAATAAATAGAGCAAGTGACTGACTGTTCGCCTGGCTAAGGAGCGCATCAGTCGGTAAAAGCTCATAACTTCTTACAAGACCGTCAAGCATCATATGATGACCATCAACTGATACAAGAAAGAGCAGAGCAAGCATGTATTTAAAGTTTCCGATAATCGGTACCTGCGTTCTCGTCTGAGGATCAATAACGTTCGCAATCACAAATCCCATCTGAAAATCGATGAAGGCACCAGCAACTTGTACCGTATAAAGGATGAGGGAAGCGATAAATCCAAGCGATAATCCAATAAACAATTCTTTTAAGATGTAGATGATAAACGTCAGATCAAGGGGCAGCTCTGTTTCTGCTCCTAGTCCGGCTGTTACAATCAAAGCTATAAAAAAACCAACTCCCACTTTAAAGCGGTTTGGAACGCTTCTTGTTGAGAAAACTGGTGCAGTAATAAAAAATGACGTTGCCCTCATAAATACGAGTAAAAACAGGGGCAGAGCGTTAACGATGCTTTCCATCTTTAGCCGATAAACCTATAAAGATTTTGATATAAGTTCGTTGTGTAATCGAGTAGCGTTGTGAGCATCCACGGTCCAAACAGAACGATCGTTAACAGAACGGCAACGATTTTGGGAATGAACGCAAGCGTCTGTTCCTGAATTTGCGTCATCGCCTGAAACACACTCACGATTAACCCAACGCCAAGTGCGATTAAGAGAAGCGGAGCTGAAATAATAATCACGGTATAAACAGCATCTTCTGCAAGTGAAATGACCATATCCGGCGTCATCGTCGTCCTCCTTAGAAGCTTAATAGAAGTGATTCGACGACCAGATACCAGCCATCGACAAGCACAAATAATAGAATTTTAAACGGGAGAGAAATCATAACCGGGGGTAGCATCATCATCCCCATCGCCATGAGCGTTGAGGCCACTACCATGTCAATAATAAGAAATGGGATAAAGATAATAAATCCAATCTGAAACGCCGTTTTCAGTTCTGAAATCGCAAAAGCAGGAACGAGTGCGGTTAAGCGAATGTCTTCCACTGATTCCGGCTTTTCTAGCTCTGCATACTTATAAAAAAGAGCCAGGTCTTTTTCACGCGTATGCTCCGCCATAAACTCTTTAATCGGCTGTTCAGCTGCATCGAGCGCTTCTTCCTGTCCGATCTCTTCATTCAAGTAGGGCTGAAGCGCCTCACTATTAATCTCTGAAAGAACAGGAGACATCACGAAAAAAGTTAAAAATAGCGCTAAACCAATGAGCACCTGATTCGGTGGCATTGATTGTGTCGCGAGCGCTGAACGAACGAAGGATAACACGACAACAATCCTCGTAAAACAAGTCATCAATACAAGAATTGCTGGAGCAAGCGAAAGAACGGTTAAGAGCAGGACAAGCTGGATGGTAACGGACACATCTTCCGTGGCGTTTGATCCGAAATCAAGCCCTGGAATCGTTAAGTTTATGAGCAAATCCATTACTTATCGTCCCTTTCGTCGCCGTCGTCCCAATAGTTCTTACGCTTGTTTCGCTGTTTCTTTAAGCTTGCCTGAATCATCTCTTGAATGCCCGCATGCTTTTGATTCATAAAGGAAAAGCCTGATTTCTGATCTTCTGCCTGTGATAAAATACGCTCTACTTCTTCCTTATCTTCAATTTCTTTCAGCAAATTCACGTTATCCCCCACGCCAATCATATAAAGCGAATCGCCAACCTTCACCATTTGAACCGATTTATTGTTACCGAGAGATGTACCACCTATCGGCGTAAAAACCGAATGATGCTGAATCTTTTGTTGGCGTTTTGACAGAAAACGAATGAGCAAGTAGATCAGTCCCACGACCACGATCGTATAGAAAACAAGTTTGATCAGAAGGAAGAAAACATTTGTGCTCGGCCCTTCTACTTCGGTAGGCTGCTCATCTTGAGGGGCAGATGGCTCATCTCCATCTTCCGTGAGCCAATCCGTCACGCTACCATCTGTAGCCGCTACGACATGGTGCGGCACCAGTAATACAAAGCAAAGGAGAAGTGTCATGATGCCAATCATATGCTGTCTCACCTGTAAAAACTCCTTCTTAACGCAGCTTGGATAAACGCTCTGCTGCACTTAAAATATCTGTTACTCTGACACCAAAATTCTCATCAATTACGACAACTTCCCCTTTGGCAATGAGTTTACTATTAATCAAAATATCGACCGGCTCTCCCGCTAACTTATCGAGCTCTAAAACCGATCCATGTGAAAGCTCAAGTATGTCTTTTACAATGCGCTTAGTTCGCCCTAACTCGACCGTCACCTGAAGTGGAATATCTAGTAACATATTTAGATTTCGCTGCTCACCGTACGGGTGATCTTCCTGGCTAAAATTCGTGAACTGAACGTTTTGGATATTCGGTTCAGGCTCTTTTACTCGTGATGCCATGGGATCAATTGGTTCTTTCTCTTCTGCCACTTGTTCAGGCTGTTGTAATGATCGTTGCTGCAATTCGGCCTCCTGCTCATTTGCCTTCTCTGTCTCTTTCTGCTCAGCGGATTGAAGGTCTTCTATGCTGACAAGCAATTCGCTGATTTGTTTGGCTACTGTTGCGGGGAGTACATGATGAACAACAGTTTGCATAATAGACCCAATGGAAAGCTCGAATGAAATGTCTACATAAACCGATTCAGGCACATTTTCCAGTAGCACAGAGTTAGTTAACTCTGAGACAACTTGAAGATTCGTAAACGTTCCAGAAAATGATGAGCCCGAAGCCATGCTAAGTCCCTTATGTATGCTTTCCATCATGCCAGTCATGACAGAAGTTAAGCTCTTATCTACGCTTTCGTCGCCTTCATCCCCTTTGGCTACTTGCCAAATATCAGCCATATCCTGAGCATCAGGAGGGTTTACCATAATAATCGTTTCTCCAGCGGCCGCTCCCTCATAGCGAATCGCTGCTTCTACGTAAGGGAGTGACACCTCTTGCTGAAAACGCGCTTCATGAAGGAACTGCATCGTCACATTTGATACAAAGACATCTTGCATAAAAACTGATGAGAGTGTTGTGGTAAAACTTCCAATTGCGACGCTAAAAAGCTCACTCAGCGCTTCTTTTTCGATTTCATGAAAATACACGTTGTCCCCCTCCTTTCCTGCTGCTGTCTCTTGAAATAAGGCGTTCATTTCTTCTTTTGAAAGACGATCATCCGTCATGGCCTATTTCCTCCTCTTCTTTCACTTCAGTGATTTGTACGGCCATTCGACCTTTGGATGTGCCAGGCTGTCCATGAAATTTTACCCGGTTATCCACCTTGACAATAAGCGGATCAGAAACCGTTTGATTTAAACGAATGACGTCACCATCTTCCAAATTCAAAAATTCTTCAATGGTAATTTCAGAATGACCAAGCTCAGCGATAATCCCTAAATTGGTCTTTTTAAGTCTTTTTTCAAGCTCCTTGCTTTCCTGCGGTTCGCGATCCTTTTTTTGATTGGATAGCCAGTGATGTGCCGAAAGTCTCGGCATAATTGGCTCAAGAACAACGTGTGGAAGACAGAGACGAATATCGCCGCTCACATCTCCCACTTTCACACGTAAGGTAACGGTTACGACTGTTTCATTTGGTGATACAATTTGAAGAAAATGCGGGTTCACTTCAAGTTCTTTTAATTCCGTTTTCAGCTTAAGGACGGATGTCCATGCATCTTGAAAACTTTCAAGAATTTTACTGAAAATCCGTTCAATCACCATCGTTTCAATTTCGGTTAAATGGGAGAGCTTGTCCGGTTGAACGCCTTGCCCTCCAAGCATGCGATCAAGCATCGCATACGCTAGCTCTGGCGCCACTTCAAGCACCATCTGTCCTTGTAATGGGGAAGCAACAAAGAGGCTAAGAATCGAATTTTCTGTGATCGACTTCACAAATTCTTCAAATGGCATCTGGTCAACAGAATGAACGGAGGCTTGAATGATCGTCCGAAGCTGAGCGGATGAATAGGTCGTCATGAGTCGCGCATAGTTCTCGTGAATACGCGTTAAAATTCGAATATGGTCCTGAGAAAAGCGAAGCGCTCTTTTAAAATCATACGTTTGCACTTTTCGTTCTTTCATTGGCTTCTTCTGCCCTGGCTCATCAATAGCAGCAAGAAGCGCATCAACAGTTGCTGGCGATAGCATATCAGACAACATGGTCACCCCCGTTCGTCTATTTTTTCTCTAATACGCTAATGTCACGATAAAATTCCGTGACGAGCTGCTTCACTTGCTCGATCGTTTCCAACACAACATAACGTTTGCCGTTCGTTAATAAAATCATCGTATCTGGCGTTGATTCAATCGTTTCAATGTAGATCGCATTTAACATCATCGTTTCTCGATTTAATTTCGTTACCGGTATCATATGTACAGAGCAGGCCGAGGAAATTCCTCAGCCCTTACCCCCTATCGTTTTAAATTGACGATTTCTTGAAGGATCTCATCTGACGTTGTAATCACTCTTGAGTTCGCCTGGAACCCACGTTGCGCGACAATCATTTCTGTGAATTCTTCGGTTAGGTCAACGTTAGACATTTCGAGTTGGCCTGCGACAACTCGGGAACCCTCAGGGAGGCCTGTTACTGTATCGAGAGCTCCGGATTTATCTGTAACCAGAAAAAGGGAATTTCCAACTTTACTAAGACCTGCTGGATTCGGCACTGTACCAATCCCTATATTGATTGTTTGCTGAGGGAGGCCATCAGTATCTGTATATGTAATCTGTCCATCTGCATTTATACTTGATATTTGGCCAATATTCTCAATTGGATTACCATCTTCATCTAATACAGAGTATCCTTGAGTGGTTACAAGATTCCCTTCAGCGTCTAGTTGGAAAGATCCCGAACGAGCAAGGTATTCAGTGCCACCTTCAGTCTGTACCCTAAAATACCCATCCCCTTGAATACTAAGATCCGTTTGAACACCTGTCGTCATTGGCGACCCCGGGCTATCGACCATATTAATAGCAGAAACAGAAGAACCAAGTCCTACTTGCATCGAGTTCACCGAATTGCCTGCAACGCTTTGACTAAGCATATCTTCAAACAGCACTCTACTTTTCTGGTAACCTACTGTATTCACGTTCGCAATATTATTCCCGATCACATCTAGCTTCGTTTGAAAGCCTCTCATTCCTGAAACGCCTGAGTACATTGAATTTAACAAGTTGTTTCCCCCTCTAATTGTGTCGCTGCTTCAATCGATCCACAGCGAATGGGCCTCCTGCTCGGTCCGGCCACTATAAAATAAGTGCTGAATCAATGTTTGTTACGATTTGGTTTTCCATATTGTCCTGCTTCATGGCGGTGATGACTTTGTTGTTTTTAACGCTAACGACAAAAGCGAGATCCTTCATCAGCATGAGCGATTCCTTTGATCCTTTTTCTCGCGCTTTCTCCACTCCATTATTCAACTGTTGGAGCTGCTGATCTGAAAGCGAAATCCCGTTTTGCTCGAGTCGAACTTGTGCGTGATGACTGAATGAAACTTGAGACTCAATCGTTTGTTTTAGCTGATCTGCAAAAGAACTGGCTTCTTGCTTTTTAACCGATTGAATGGGTTGCTTTGGATAATACGCCTGATTGACTTGAATATTTGCCACGCTATTCCCTCGTTTCGATACGCTCTAAAAGGGAAACGTCTACTTGTTGACCATTATCAAGTTCTGCGAGTACATTACCTTCTTTGTATAAAACGGCCTGGACTTTTCCAGAGCTAACCTCATTATTCTCTTGCCATTGCACACTTTTCCCAATTAAATCCGCATAATCTGTCATCGAGCTTTGTAGCTGACGATCAACAAATTTGTTCAACGACGTGTTCATATTTGTCATCTGCTCGAGTGAACTAAATTGCGCCATCTGTCCAATAAATTCAGCATCTTGCATTGGCTGCATGGGATCCTGATTGGAAAGCTGGGCTACGAGAATCTTTAAGAAATCATCTTTTCCAAGCTGACCTGGCAGCTCGGTCTTTTGTGTTTGAACAGCTTGTTTTGCTGTGACGGAGCTTGTATTCACGTCACCCCTCCTTATATGGCGTAGTTAATCCCGCCGGATATGCTTTCTTCTCTTTCGTTTGTTACAAGCGGATTTTCTTCTAAATCGTATTTATCTTTACGTCCCTGGTGCTGCTTTCCTTGTTGAAAGTGCTGTCCTTGTTCTCCTCGTCCATCTTGCATAAAAGAATGTTGAGAGCCTTGGTGCTGAACCACTTCAACTTTATCAAGCTGAATGCCCTGCTGAACAAGCGTGTGACGAAGCTGATGAAGCTGGGATTCAATTAGCTCTTTGGCTCCTGAAGTGGAGGTTAAGATATGCGCAGTCACTTTTCCATCTGATGTGGTTAACCGAATATCTAGCTGTCCGAGATTTTCTGGAGAAAGCTTAATTCTGATATTTGTTTCATCACCATTTTTGGAAAGTTGCATGCGCTCGGTAATCATTTCACTTAGTTCCGTGTTCATATAACGAGCTTGCACGGTGGCTTCTTTAACGGGTGCGTCATTACTTTGTTTTACTAGCGGCAAACCATCTGGCTTTTCGTCCGTTTGAACGTCATCTACCGGTAAAGTTTCAGTCGACGGTTGGTCCAGTTGCTCAGTATCTTCAGCTTGATCAACTTGTGACTTCAATTCCTTCCCTTCTTCTAGGACAGGCCTTTGCTTACGGTCCTCGACTATAGCTTCTTGCTCTTCTAATCGAGGGGGTTGATTGACTGTTACATCAAGATTTTTTTGTTGTGAAGATTGCTCGGCAGTCATTTGCTTGATAATCTCAAGCGATTTTGTTGCCTCTTGCCCTCTTGGAACTTCAACTACCCTTGCTTCTTCTACCGGCTTTTCTTCAATTACAGCTAAGACTTCCTTTACACCTTGTGAATTATTTAACCATTCTTGTTTTATAAACCCAGGTGAGATTTCTTCTCCCTTATGAAAAGCGTTTTTTTCATGTAACTGCACCTTTGATTCATTGCTCAAAGATAACTTGGAAGCTTCTGACTCAAGAGTTGCCTGCTTCCCAACCTGTGCCAGGGACTCCAATTCCTGCTTCGTAAAACCAGGTAAGGTCAATCCTTGTTGTTGACTCCCACTTTTCACTTGTGGCTTCTCACTGTTTTCAAGATTGCCTTGAAGCTTAGATGAACTGGGCGTTTGGGCAACTTGAACGTCTAACGGAAGTGCTGCTTTATTTATCATAAGAAGATTGAGCGGTAATTCATTTTCATCACTCTGCTCCACTTCTCTCTTGCCTTCAGTCCTACCCGCTTCTTGATTGATCATCTTTATCCCTAACGTACTTAACAAAGTTGAAAATCCAGTTGAATCATTACCTGTTGGCTTTGGCTGGACGATCACGCTTTTTCCAAGTGACTGAATGGCGTTCACTTTTTCACCTCCTCTCAGTTCGCTAAATCAGTAACGTAACTAGATGAAATCGATTCTTCCATTTCTGCAAGTAACGCCTTTCGCTTGTCGTCTTCGAGTTCTTGAAGAATAGAGAGTCCCACTTCTTTCTCTGCATCTGACTGTCCCATCTTTGAAAGGATATCGGCCGCTTCTTCTTCAGGCATTTCGGATAAATCTTTTGCGACATCCGAAATGGAAAGCGAGCTTTTTTTTCGGTCGATCGCATTCATAAGAAGCGCAATTCTTTCCTGCATCGCAGCAAGTTCAGGATCGGCCGCTCTTTCGAGATCTTTTAAAACAATCGTCAGGTCAGCGGCTACAGCCGAGTTCATTTTACTTAATACCGCTGCCTGCTCCGTACTTCCCATTGCATCGAGCAATAAAGCCGCTTCGTTTAGTGTGAGATTTTCCATAATGGATGCAGATTTTGAAGCAGACATCCCTTCATAGGTTTTCGCTAATTGCTGAAGCTTCTTCTCACGCTCTTCCTTGTCAGCTAACTCACTTTTCATTTCCTCCGTTAACGATTCCAGCTCCGATTGCTTTTTCGTTAGCTTAATCTCTTGTTCATCAAGCTGTTTTTTTAACGCGGATATTTCGCTTTCCTTCTTATCATTCTCTTTTTCTAGCAAGTCTTCCTCATTTTGATCCGTTGCTTCAGCCGTCAAATTCTTTTCTACATAGGCAATTGGTTTTTTCGAAAGAGAAGTTGCCATGGCAAACAAGTCATAGCCAAGAAATGGAAGGACGACGAGCAGAACAGTTGCCATAAAGGCAAGCGGCAAAAGAAAACCGTGGATGATGCGTTCTTTCCATGAACTTTTCTGTCGTTTTCGCATCTCTATCACTCCTTTTAGCCGTTTCTTGCCAGCATATATGCTCGAACGGTGTTTAGATCGTCCAATTCGTTTTGTTCAATCATTTTCTGATCGTGATAAAACTCTTCTTTTCGCGTTTCTTTAATCGATTGCCACGTTTTTTCTTCTCTTACTTTTGAAACAAGCGCTTCCTGCTGCTCGCTCACCTTGTTTTCTACATGACTCAGTTGATATCGTTTTCGTTCAAGCTGCTTTTCTAGATAAGCAATATGCTCTTCTTCTTTTAAAAGCTCGAGAATTGGAAGTCCCTCTAACTGACGATGTTCAAGCTTCTCTCGCATCGCATGAATGTCTTCTTCAAGTTGATGCGCTTCCTGCTCGAGATCAACCTGTACTTTGAGCGACTCGGCCATTTCAAGCTGAGCCTGAGACTTTTCGTTTTCTTTCACATCCAAAATTCGTTGAAACGGGAATTGAAAAGCTGCGATGGTTAGTCATCCTTTCCAAATCGGGATAGAAGCCAATCCTTACTTTCTTCAAATGAAGCCTGATCATCAATACCTTGCTTAATATACTTCTCAATTTCCGGGTGAATTGAGATAGCTTTATCAATATTACTGTTCGTACCTGCTTTATAAGCGCCAATATTAATCAAATCTTCCGATGACACATAGACAGCAAGAAGCCGCTTGAATTCCTCTGCTGATTTCATATGCGCGGGCGAAACGATTTCTTTCATAACCCGACTCACGCTTTGCGGAACGTTAATAGCAGGATACTGTCCTTTTTGCGCTAGCTTCCGATCGAGAACGATGTGCCCGTCCAATATGCCTCG
Source organism: Pseudalkalibacillus hwajinpoensis (assembly GCF_015234585.1). Classification (NCBI taxonomy): domain Bacteria; kingdom Bacillati; phylum Bacillota; class Bacilli; order Caryophanales; family Guptibacillaceae; genus Guptibacillus; species Guptibacillus hwajinpoensis. The sequence goes on along the minus strand of NZ_JADFCM010000001.1, from coordinate 199,798 downwards.
AACTGCATCTGCAATTGGCTCATTCATATCATCACCATCAACGAGTACGGTGTAAAAGGCGGTAATCGATCCCGTCTCTGCCGTGCCTGATCTCTCTAACAGTTTAGGCAAAAGCGCAAACACGCTTGGGGTATAGCCTTTACTCGTAGGTGGCTCTCCAATCGCAAGCCCTACTTCTCGCTGGGCCATCGCAAATCGCGTCACCGAATCCATCATGAGCATAACGTTTTTTCCCTGATCACGAAAAAATTCAGCGATGGCCGTGGCCGTAAGTGCCCCTTTAATTCGCTGTAATGGGGGCTGGTCGGACGTGGCGACAACGACAACGGATTTCTTTAACCCATCTTCGCCTAGATCGCGTTCGATAAAATCTCTTACTTCTCGTCCACGCTCACCAATAAGCGCAATTACGTTCACATCGGCTTCTGAGTTTCGTGCGGACATACCCATTAGCGTACTTTTTCCAACACCGCTTCCTGCAAAAATTCCAATTCGCTGACCCTGACCGACTGTTAACAACCCATCAATGGCGCGCACCCCAAGTTGAAATGGTGTTGTAATGCGCGGTCTTGTCATTGGATTGGGCGGCTTCCGATTCGTAGAAACGGCTCTTAGCCCTCCTGGAAGATCTGATTGATCAAGCGGTCTACCGCCTCCATCGAGTATTGTACCTAGCAGAGAATAGCCTACTTTTACTTCAAGAGGTTGACCGGTCGCCACAACAAGGCAACCTGGACCAATCTCTGATAAATCATGCATTGGCATAAGAAGAACGCGATTTTCTCGAAACCCAACAACTTCGGCTTCAATCGGTTCTTTCAATGGTCCTGGATACAAATAACAAACCTCACCAATTTTCACTTCTGGTCCAAGCGATTCAATCGTTAGCCCAATAACCTGTGTCACCTTGCCGTACTTCTGGACTGTTTCCATCGAATGAAGCTGCGAAAGATATGGCTCAACATTAATGCTCATCGACAGTTCGCTCCTCAAACATCGCAATCAGCTGCTTCTTCATTTCGGAAAGCTGACTATTAATTGAAATATCATACGACCCACTGGGTGTGTGAACAAGTCCTGATCCAACTTCCAAATCACTCATCGGAACGAGCTTAAGGCTTGCATTTACATCAAGCTGCTTTTCTAGCTCATCCACCATCGGTATCACATGCTGGTAGTCTTCTGTTGAAACTTGAAAAACTACCTCGCCACGATCCTGTACTTTCTTTAGCGTCTCTTGCACCAAACCAAGTAACACCTCAGGATCTTGTTCCATTTCTTTTAAAATAATTTTCTTCGCAATCGCCGTACTTAACGACAGAAGGAACGGTTCAGCGCTTTGAATCAACTCTTCTTTTTTGTCATAAGCGGCTTTCACCATTTGTTCCATCTCTTTCTTTTGCTGATCGAACTCAAAATGAATTTGCTGCATGCCAGCTTCATATCCAGCTGCATAGCCGCTTTCTTCCGCGTCACGCACTGTTTTTTTTGTGATTTCCTGCCACTCGAGCTCTTTTTCCTGCTGCTTCTTCTCTAAGTTTTGATGTACCTTCGCTTCTTCTTCCCCTAGCCTCGTTCGAATCGTATGGTAGAGATCTTCAAGGCGAATCATCATTTCAAGAAGCTGAGACTTCTTCTCTTCAACTGTCATCGTTCGCGTCGGGAGGACGCGACTACGTTTTGGCTCTCTTATCGTTCGCTGTTCAATGACCTTAGGAACAGCTCGTTTTTCTCCAGGGGTTTTTCGGATGATGTTAGACAATCAGATCATCTCCTCCACCGCGGGCAATCATCACATCACCCGTTTCTTCAAGGTAGCGAATGACAGAAACGATGCGCGTTTGCGCCTCTTCCACTTCACGAAGGCGAAGAGGTCCCATCAGCTCGATCTCTTCTTTCACAGTATCGACACGTCGGTTGGACATATTTCGGAAAATGGTATCCTTCACATCGTCGCTTGCCACTTTCAATGCAATCGACAGATCTTCATCCTTCACTTCGCTAATCACAAGGCGAATCGAGCGATCGTCAAGCGTGACGATATCTTCGAACACAAACATCCGCTTCTTAATTTCTTCTGCCAGATTCGGATCATCTTTTTCTAGTGAACTGAGAATCGTACGTTCGGTACTTCGATCCACGCTACTCAGCACCTGAACAATCGCTTCTACCCCACCTGTAAATGTATAGTCTTGAGAACCAGTCGCGTTAAGCTTACCTTCAATAATCGTTTCAAGCTGGCTAATCACCTCTGGAGACGTGCTATCCATTAGCGCAATCCTACGTGCAACGTCTGCCTGACTTTCTTGAGGTAGTGATGATAAAATTTGCGAAGACTGTTTTGCATCAAGATAGGAAAGAACGAGCGCAATTGTCTGCGGGTGCTCCTGCTGTAAGATGTTTAAAATCTGATCGGGATCTGCTTTTCTAGCAAAAGCAAACGGCTTTACTTTTAAATTGGCTTTCAGACGTGTCAGGATTTCTTCAGCCTTTTTCGCCCCAAGCGCCTGCTCCAGAATATGCCTTGCATATTCAATGCCTCCAACCGCGATATAATCTTTTGCTTTTACCATTTGAATGAACTCGTCTACAACTGCCTCTCTCTCATCAGGCTCGACTTTTCGAAGCTCTGAGATACCAAGTGCGAGCTGATCAATTTCTTTCTCAGATAAATGTTTAAACGTTTGTACGGATAAATCAGGTCCTAAAGAAGTAAGAAGGATCGCCGCTTTCTGAGTTCCGGTTAATTCATCTGTGCCTACCATCCAACCCCTCCTATTCTTCTTTCATCCAAAGTCGTAGTAGTTTCACAAATTCTTCTGGATCATTTTTTGCAAGATTTTCAATCTCATCTTTTCCGACAAGCGTCTCTGGTGTCATATCGACTTCACGTTCTTCACGCGGTAAATAATGATCCTCAGGAGAGCTGTAAGACTGCTCAAACTCCATGAAGTCATCTTCTTCTTTGTTTCCCCTCCGTCGGAAAAATAGCAAAATTCCACCTATAAGAAGAATACCAACTCCACATGCAATCGCATAAAGCACCCAGCCCGGAACGCTATCCATCATTGATGAAAAAATGCCTTCGGTCGGCTCTTCGTAATCAGCACGCCCTTTGAATTTATTGGCAAAAACCGAAATTCTTTCTTCAAGAGCAGCATCATCTAGAGGAACATCACTTTCACTCAGCGATGTACGGACAACATTCTTAAGTACGGTACGAATATCTTCTATATCAGCAGCAGTTAATGTTGTGATATCATCAGCCACAGGTGGCTCTACACCAACGTTAATCGTAATATCATCAATGAGATAAGGACTTTCTTCGATCTCTTTATGGATGCGATTCACTTCACGGTTGATACGGTCTTCTACTTTTTCGTAAGAACCGTCGCCCTCGGCATTCGGATCGTCTGCGTTATAGTTTGGAATTTCGCCTTCATCTGTACCCGTGCCATCCTGCGCAGCTGCTTGGTCGCCAGAATACGATTCCATGATTTTCTCAACACTAATATCAATGCCTTCTCCTGTTTCTTCATCAACAGGTTCAACGAGGTCTTCCGTTCGCTTTTCTTTTGTGAAATCAACGCTGGTCATCACGGAAACAACCACTTTATCCTGACCGAGAATCATGCCAAGCATTTGTTGTAGTTCCTTTTGCATGTCTTTTTCAATGTCTTTACGGATATCTTCTTGCTGCTGGTAAGCGGATAAAGTTGTATCTGTGCCGCCTTCACCATAGTCAAAAGCCGTACCGTTTTGATCCATGATCACAATGTTTTCAACAGGAAGATTCGGAACACTTTTACTGATGAGATGATAAAGACCGGTGATTTGACCTTGATCAAGCTGCACACCAGGTTCTCGCGTTAAAACAACGGAAGCCGAAGCTGTTTCACCTGTTTCATCAAGCCAAACGCTTTCTGCAGGTAGGGTAATCATGACTTTGGATTCCTTGATGCCACCAATTTGTTCAATCAAATGACTTAGTTCATTTTGCATCGCATCACGTTCAACGACATCAAATTGACGATCCGTCATGCCCATACCCATGTTTTCACTAAACACGCTGTAATTCACATTACCGCTTTTCGGAATGCCCTCAGCAGCTAAGCTTACTTTCAAGTCAGAAGCCTGATCATTAGGCACGCTAATCATCGTTCCATCGGCTGAAACTTCTACAGGAATCCCTTTTTGTTCAATTGCTCCTTTGATTTCGCCAGCTTCTGTCGGTGTAAGATTTGAATAAATAGGTGTTAAATTAGGTTTAGACATCCAAAAAACGAGGAATAGAAGCAAAAGAAGAGTGACGAGAAACGTCCCTCCAATCAACCATTTTGTTTTAGTGGAATAGCTTCCCCATGTTTCATTCCAGCGACTTTTAAATTTCATTAGTTGTTGGTTCATTTTTTATCCATCCCTGACATGCTACATTTGCATACGCATGATTTCCTGGTATGACTCAATAACTTTATTTCTCACTTCTACTGTTAGATTAAGAGATAGTGAGGCTTTTTGTGCTGCAAGCATAACCTCGTGAACATCCTGAACTTCCCCAGTCACAAGCTTATTCGTCATCTGTTCAGATGCCACTTGATTGTTGTTCACCTGTTTAATCGCATCCTGAAGCATCTGACCAAAATCAGCCGTTGCTTCACCCGAAGTAACCTGAGACTTCGCTTGTGCTGGAAGCTGTTGAAGTGCACTAATTGTGTTCATAAGATCCTCCTATGCCCGACCGTTACTTACCAAGTTCGAGCGCTTTCATATACATACTTTTGGTTGCGTTTAACGCTGTTACGTTCGCTTCATAGGAACGAGATGCTGACATCATATCAACCATTTCTTTCACCATATCCACGTTTGGCATTTCCACATAACCTTCTTCATTCGCATCGGGATGAGCGGGATTATAAACAAGTTTATTAGGAGCATCATCTTCTTTAATGTTCGACACTTTCACTCCTGTTGGCGCTTCGCCATTTCCCATTGCGGCTTGAAGCTTACTCTCGAACGAATTTTCCTTAAGCTCTACCACTTTTCGCTTGTATGGCTGCCATTCCCCATCGACGAGCTCAGAGCGAGTCGTTTCAGCGTTTGCGATATTGGACGAAACAACATCCATTCTAAGACGGTTTGCAGTTAAAGCTGAAGCACTGGTATTGAACCCATTAAATAAATTCATATAATTTAGCTCCCTCTAATTGCTGTCTGTAAATCACGGAACTGGCTGTTGGTCTTTTCAACCATCGCATTGTACCAGAGTTGATTTTTGGCAAGTTCGGCCATTTCAACATCCGTGTCGACGTTATTGCCATTTGATTGATTAAGTGTATTTTGATCCGTTTTGACAACGGTCTTTGATGCATTATTTTCGTTACTAAAAGGGACGTGTTTGGGGTTTGATTTGTAGCTCTGCAGATTCTTTGTTGCTTCCTGCAGGGTGTCTTGAAATGAAACGGTTTGACGTTTGTAATTAGGGGTATCGACATTTGATATATTTGATGTGATAGTACGCTGCTGCACCATCGACGCATTCAATGCTTGTTCAAGCGGTCTAATCGATTGAAAAACGTTCACGAAGCTTTTCACACTCCTTGTATAAAACTGTTTTCAAAGTTAAAAAATGGATGCAAAGCCATAGTTATACTCATTCGACAATTTTTTCGTTAGTGATAGCATAGCATTGTCAAAAATAATAGTAAATGAGTGTTTTAACCTAAAAAACGACTTTTTTCACTTAATTTTCCCACATTTTAGCGGTATAATAGAGGTATAATTTTCTAGGTACACGTACGATAGTACTACGATGGGAGCGAAAAAATGTTTAAAGGTATGTATACAGCTACATCCGGTATGATGGCAAGTGAGCGAAAGCAACAGTTCCTTACGAATAACCTTTCAAATGCTGAAACACCAGGCTTCAAGCAGGATGAAGCAACGTTCCGTTCCTTCCCTGAATACTTAATGAAAGAAAGAGATACGAACACACCCACCCTTAACTCTTCCATTGGTACACTCCAAACTGGCGTCTATACCCAAGAAGCCATTCCTAACTTTTCAAGTGGATCTCTCAAGGAAACTAGTAAACAAACTGATCTTGCTCTCATCGATGAAAATCTTCCTATCGATGAAGAAACTGGTAAAAAAGGCCTAATTCTATTTGGTGTTCGTCTTGAGGATAACTCGATTCGCTACACAAGAAATGGAAGTTTTTCTGTTAATAAGGACGGATTCCTGACAACAAGTGAAGGTTATCAAGTGGTCGGAGAAAATCTTCAGCCGATTCAACTGACTAGCGACTTGTTTACTGTGACAGATGATGGCACAATTCTTGACGATAATGGGACCGAACAACAACTGTGGATTGGTTACACCAGTGCTCCCTCTAATCTCACTCAACAAGGAAACGGCGTCTTCACATGGGAAGGTGACGAAGCAAATGCACCTGGGAACATTCAAACTACAGACTTCACCCAGTATTCAGTGAAACAGGGCTATCTCGAAGATTCGAATGTGGATATGACGACAACGATGACGGATATGCTAAACACCTATCGTCTATATGAAGCAAACCAAAAAGTACTACAAACGTATGATCAAAGCATCGACAAAGCCGTCAATGATATCGGTCGCGTTTACTAGGAGGGCTACGATTGAACATTCAAATGGCAACCGCATCTTCATCACTTAGCCAGACACAAAAAAAGATGGATACAATCGCTAATAATATTGCGAACGTGAATACGGCAGGATATAAAAGCCGAGAAGCTACGTTCCAAAATCTCTTAACTCAAACATATGCGAATCAAACAGGAGAAGAAGCGGAGCCTGGAAGAGTAACACCTGAAAACCTTCGAGTTGGTTTTGGATCAAAGGTTGGTTTAACGACTCTTCGAAACGAGCAAGGGTCTGCCCAGAAAACCGGTCGTAATTTGGATGTGATGCTTGAAGGAGAGAATGTTTATTTTCGCGTTCAAAACGGGGACGCTATCAACTATACAAGAGACGGATCTTTTGAGATTCAAAATCAGAACGGGGTCTTTTCACTCGTTACAAGCCGAGGCAATACGGTGTTAGATCCGAATGGGAATGCAATTACGTTTAGAACGAACCCATCAGAGGTGTCCATCTCTGACACGGGAGAATTGGCTGCCACTGATAGCAATGGAAATGAACAAACGTTTCAGCTCAGCATCGCTAAAATTGATCGCCCACAGGCGCTCATGAACGTTGGAGGAAACGAATTTTCTCTTCAAGAGAATGGTGATCTTGAACTTGTCGCGCTAGACGGTGCAGAATATAAAACAAGACAGGGCTACCTTGAAATGTCGAACGTAGACCTAACGAATGAAACAACAGAGATGATTTCGACTCAGCGTCTTCTCCAATTCCAGAGCCAGGCGATAAAGATGGCGGATGAAATGATGGGCCTAGCGAATACGATTAAGAGATAAAGATAAACAAAATCCCTCTCGCATGAGAGGGATTTTGTTTATCTAAGAAAGTCTAATAGAGAAGGCTGGATAATCTTTGCACTTGCCGCTAGCGATGCCTGGTAGACACTTTCTTCGGTTTTTAATTTCATGATAGCTTCGGCAAAGTCAACGTCATCATTTTTAGAAACTAGCGTTTGCAGAGAAAGGTTTTCTTCCTTCAAACGCTGATTCATTCCTTCCACTCTTGACTGCTTTGCGCCAAGACTTGTCCAGCTGTTCAACACTTGATCCTTACCTGTCTCAATCTGTTCCAATGCACTGCTAATGCCAGCCTTTTCTCCACCCGCTAATGCGCCTGAGAGCTGATCGAGTGCTTTAAACAGGTTTACATTCCCATCAAACACTTCTCCCGTAACGTTCATAGCAATCGTATTACTAGATGACATTCGCTGCAGGATTGACTGATTGTCATACGTGAGATCGCCATTCGCTTCGACTTGTATCGGTTGATCTGTTCCCTGTCCATTGAAGATGTACTTTCCATCAAACTTAGTATTTGCAATATCCTGCATCTCAGCGCGCAACTGTTCAATTTCTTTCGCAATCGTTTGCTGATCTTCTGGTGAGTTTGTCCCGTTCAACGCCTGTAACCCTAACTCGTTTGCACGCTGAAGCGCATTGGAGATGCTATTAAGAGCCTGATCAGTTGTTTCCATCCAGGAAAGGGCATAATCAGTATTACGTTCATACTGCTCATTATCAGCTAACTGAGAGGCGAGTTTCAAAGACTTCTGGACGCCAATAGGGTCGTCAGAAGGTGAATTAATTCGTTTCCCCGTTGATACTTGTTCATTCGCTTTCTCATAGCGTGAGAGATTTTTCTGTAACTGAGAGGTGATGTTTGAGCCAAGCATTTGCTGTGTAATTCTCATATGATGATCTCCTTTCTACTAAACGCCCATGCGATTAATAATGACGTCAAGAAGCTCATCAGTTGTGCTTACATAGCGAGCAGCTGCATTATAAGCATGTTGAAATTGAATGAGGTTCGACATCTCTTCATCAAGCGAGACGCCGCTTACTGACATCCGATTTTGATCGATTGACTTTAAGACGGCCTGGTGACTTTCCACTGATCGCTCTGACGCCTGTGTTTTTGCTCCAATTTTCGAAATGAGCATACCGTAAAAATCACTTACACTAGCATCTGCATTTACGTTTGAATCTGCTACATTAAAAGAAAATGTTTCGCTTTTCAGGTCGCTTATTGCAGTGGCGATAGCTCCGTTACTAACGGCATTATTATTAGAAGAAGCAGCGATTGTGGCTGGGTTCGCTTTCACTTCTTGATTCATGCTTAGACTTTCAAGAAAAGTCGTTCCTGTTCCAGTCGTATCAAACATTGCTTCTCCCTGTTTCATCGCACCGTTCGCGTCTTTTACTAATGAAAAGCCAGATGTCATCAGGTCATTCAACCCATTAAATTGTTTTGATGTTCCATTCACGTCTGTTGTAACTGAACCATTAATAAGCTGATTAAACATTTCATTTAAATCTTTTTGAAAGCTTTCCACTTCCTTAACCGATTGCTGAAGTCCCTCAAGCCTTCCTATATTCTCGGCATTCGTCAGTCCTGACATTTCATCCATTAATAAATCCCGGCGGTCTTTTAACTCGTTTGCTTCAGGTGTTGAAGCAATCTCTTTGTTTAAACTATCAATTTGAGTCGATAAAACATTGATTTGATCATTCACTGCTTTCATTTGTTCATTCAAGCTTTTTGATAGACTCGTTAACCCATCATTTAGCGTTTGCCCCTGTGATAGCAGTTCTTCTGAACGTTCCACTAGAACTGCACGAGCGGCAAGACTATCAGGATTAGAAGCAAGATCTTCCCACGCTGAGAAGAAACGATCTAAAGAAGCACTTATGCCATTGTCTCCAGGCTCATCTGTTAGTGCCTCAATTTGTTGAAGAGTTTCAAGTTTCGTCGATTCAGATCCTAACTGACCATTTCGCTCTCGATACTGGCTGTCCAGATATTCAGAACGAACTCGATCGATCGATTCAACACTTACACCAGTCCCAAGCTGTGAGGATGAGCTACCAGTTTGATAAGGATACGTAATGGAAGACGTTGCTTGCATATCCACCCGCTGCCTCGAGTAACCGGGAGTATTCGCATTTGAGATATTATTTCCTGTCGTCGTGAGAGCTGTCTGTTGCGTATACAGACTTCTCTTCCCGACCTCTAATCCATGAAAAGTAGACGTCATTCATATCCGTTCCTTTCTCAACCTGTCATTCAGGCTTTCGTATCAAAATATCCTCGCGGTGTTTGCATTGGCTTCTGATTGGGCCTGCCGTAAGTGATCGATTGATTTGTAGTCGTTAAATGACCAATCATATGATGGACAAATGCCATCCCATCTCTTAACAACTCTTCATTTAAACCATTCAAACTTTGAAGTTTCTCCGCTTTTTCTTTTAAATCAGTAGCTCGATTTTGCACCATTCGTTTAACAGGTGGACTTAACACCCCTAAAACGTCTTTAAGGGTTTGGTCTGTTCGACCTGCAAGCTTTTCTGTAATCTGCTGCCGTTTCTCTTCACTGATACGGAGTTCTTGAAGAAGATTCTTTTCTGTGTTGATTACTTCCGTCAAACGCTTTACGTCTCGCTCTAATAAAGCATTTTGTTTCTTTTCAGAAAGAACGATTAATTTCTCATGAAGAAGAATCATTTCACCCATAACCGCTAATAGTTCCTGTCCCATCGTGTCGCCTCCTGTTAAAACCACTGATCAAACAGCTTTTCCGCTGTTTTCTGACTATCGACACGATACGTACCTTCTTCAATCTGTTTCTTAATGGCCGTTACTTTTGCTTCACGCTCTTGTTCCGTCTTCATGTCGTATAGTTCTCTCGCTTTGTTTGAGATTTGAAGCTCATCTTCTCGAGGAGCCTTTTTGACCTGCTCCACTTTCGTAACAGGATTATGCTTCTGGTAAGGGTTTACAATAGGTGGTGCTGACGGTTTATTGACATTCATATCCGGTCACCTCTTTCCGACAATTTATAATACTACTCCTATTCTATTATTCGTACCCTAATTTGAGGATTATACCGTTATTATCGGAAATTTTCTTGAAAAGTTAACCGCTTACTGGATTTTAAAGTCCGTTACAAGCACGCGTTCTACTTTTCCATCATGCATCACTTTATTTACTTCTTTTTTGATGGTGTCTTCAAACTTTTCAAGACCCTCTGATCCTTTTAGATCCGCTTTTGTTAAGCCAGCTAACGTTGAGATAACGATCGCTTTTAATTCGGGATTACGAACTTCAAGTTCCTTATAACTCTTTTCATGATCAGCAAGTAAGTTTAGCTGAACAACTGCAAAATGATCTGATGATAAATTTGTGGTCAGTGGTTCCATACTAAAGCTTCTTGCTGCAAGTTCTTCTGCGGTCGGCTCTTTCTCTTCCTGTGCTACGACTTTTTTCAAATCAATATCTAAAAAAAACACAGCCACCGCAGCTCCAGCACCGACAATACCAAGTGCCGTTAGGAAGATAATTAGAATCCGTTTCATTCTGTCACCTCTTGTTCTAATTTTCTACGTTGTATGGAAGAATAAGCACTTCAACTCTTCGGTTCTTGGCTCTGCCTTCTTCCGTTTTGTTTGAATCGACTGGGCGATATTCTCCGTATCCTGTAAAACTAAATAGCTTTGGATCTAGCTTTTTATTATTCAATAGCTCTGTCATAAAATTCAATGCACGCTCCGAACTTAAGTGCCAGTTCGATGGATATTGCGATGTTTTAATTGGACGATCATCTGTATGACCAGTTACCGTAATGCGACGTGGTGGATCCGTAACGAGAAGATCCGAGATTTGCTTGGCCAGTGGTTTCGCATCTCCCGTTAATACAGCTTTTCCGCTTTGAAAAAGTGCCGCTTCTTTTATCGTAATCAAAAGACCTTCCTCTGTTAACTTCGTTTTCAAATAGGAATCGAGATCTTGATCGGCGATATACTCATCAATACGGCCCTGTAATTTCTGAAGTTTGTTTTGATCCTGTTCGATCGCTTTTTCTTCCGCATCGCCATCTTTTGGCTCATCTTTTTCCGGCTCATCCGTCATACCAACAAATGAGCCATCTTCTGGATCCAGCATTGCAGGTTCGCCCTCTAAAATACCCGTTCCGCCATTTAGGACTTCCTGAAAAGATTGTGTAATGGCTTCATACTTTTTCACATCAACCGTACTTGCCGCAAAGAGTACAATAAAGAGCGCAAGCAGAAGTGTTAACATATCGGCGTATGGAATGAGCCAGCTTTCGTCGACGTGATCTTCATGCTCTTCATGTCTCTTCTTACGCATCAGCGCCTACTCCTTCGCCTACTTCTGATTGACTTTCTTTCTTTTCGTCCACTAAATTCCGCTCTTTACTAGGGAGATAGACAAGCAGCTTATCTTCTACCATACGAGGAGAAGCTCCAGCTTGAACAGCCAAAAGTCCTTCAAGCATAATCATCTTAATGCGAGCTTCGGCTTGTGATTTTCGCTTCAGCTTATTCGCAAATGGATGCCAAAGAACGTAGCCTGTGAAAATCCCAAAAAGCGTAGCGATAAACGCTGCTGCAATCGATTTTCCAAGCAGCTCCATATCACCAAGGTGACTGAGTGCTGCGACAAGCCCAACAACCGCTCCAAGAACACCGAGGGTTGGAGCATAAGTTCCAGCCTGTGTGAAAATCCCCGCCCCCATACGATGACGTTCTTTCATTGCCTCAATATCTTCTACCAGAATTTCTTCAATCGCTTCATGAGAATGGCCGTCAATCACCATTTGGAATCCACCTTTTAGAAAATCATCATCAATACCTTCAAGATTATTCTCAAGGGAAAGGAGCCCTTCACGACGAGCGACCGTCGCCCATTCACGAAACATCGGAATTAGCTCTTTTTCAGTTAGGAGTTTTTGATTGGAAAAAATAATTTTTAATAATGTTGGGAATTTCTTAATCTCGTTAAAAGGAAACGCGATGAGTAGTGCTGCCGCTGTCCCAACAAAAATGATAACGAGGGCAGCGGGATTTAATAGAGCAGCCGGATTCGCTCCCTTTAGAATTAATCCGCCAACTAAGACGAAGAAACCGAGGAGGACGCCGAACAGAGATGTTTTTTCCATTGCTTTCACCCTCTTTGTTTAACTTACTTCTTTGCCTGTTCCATTGCTTGCTTCCACGTATTTCGAAACTCTTCAGCTAAGCTTTCGACTTCCTTTAAAATGCTAGAATCATTTTGAATATTCGCCGTCACAAGCTGCGAAATCATATATTCATAGAGAGAATCCATCGTTTGGGAGAGCTCCATCTCCATATTTAATGATGAACGCAATTCATATAGGATGTTTTGTGCTTTAATAATATTGGTATTCTTCGCTTCCATATCGCCTTTTTCCATCGCAATAGAGGACAGGCGAATAAATTTAATACATCCGTTATAAAGCATTAACGTTAATTCCTGAGGTGATGCCGTTGCGACCGCATTATTTTGATATGTTTGATATGGATTTTTCATAGCCATAAGTATTCCCCCTATTTACGCTGATCGAAAAAGGCGCCGTCGCTATATGCTGTTTTCTGAGGCTTGTAATTATTGGCTGCTGCCTTTCCTTGCTGTAAACGTCTCATTTGATCGGAAAAAGCTGAATAAAGCTCAGACAGTTTAGGCTGAATCTTCTCTTCAAGTACGCTCAGCTGTTGTAAGAGAGTCCGCTCGTCTTCCGTCCAATCCTTTCCTTCTTTCTCCATCGCTTCATCTAGAAGTTTAATGGTTTCATCACGCCGTTTGATCATGTAATTAATGCCCTCAAGCATTTCTGTTCCATCAACATTCATAGATGGATTAATTTCACCAAGTGATTTTGCAATTTGATTTGTCACCACGTGTAGTTGATTTAACGCATCAATTCTTCTCATTTTACATCCCACCAAGTAAGTTTTGTTGTACCCATGCACTTTGCTGATTGAGCTGACTCATCGCCGTTTCAAGCGCCGAAAATTGTTTCCAATACCGATCTTCAACGGTAACAAGCTTATCTTCCCAGTTTTGCATCTGCTCATCTAAATCTTTTAATCTCGTGGATAAAAAACTACTGTCAACGAGCGTGCCCGGCGTTCCTGCTTTCTTTCCTAACTGATCGATGCCTTTATTGACCGAGTCATACAGGCGATCACCAATCCCATCTGTGCCACTCGTAAACAGGTTCATGACCTCTTCTGGCTTTTGTTCCAGAACACTCTTTAATTTCGCTTCATCAATAAAGAGTTTTCCTCCATCCTGATAAGAACCCGTATTAATCCCAACTTGCGAAAGCATGCTAAGCTCACCTGCCGGAATTCCGCTAACCGGTGACATCCAGGCACTGCGAAGGTCACTCACAATCCCCCGAACGGTCGCATCACTTTGAAGCATCCCGCTCTTCGCTTTCTCTTCCCACAATTCGATCTCTTTTTCGGTAAGGTCTTCTCTTTGCGCATCTGTGAGCGGCGGGAAATCGCGGTTGCGCTTTTCAGTAAGCATCCCCTGTGCTTTATCAATGAACTCGTTGTACTTCTCAACGAATGACTTAATCATGTCAAAAGGCGCTTCTACATCGCTTTGAACCGAAACAGTTGAAGTACCTTTTTGTACAAGATCCAGCTTCATATTATTAATCGTCGTAGTATTTGTCTTCAGGTTATCAATAACTATACCGTCAAACGCCACAGACCCATATTTCCCCTGAGCTGTGTTGGCTGCACCGCCGAGGATACGACTTTCCACAGTTGGATCACCAACACTAAGTGTGAATGACTCATCTCCGCCCATTGCTTTCGATGAAATAAAGAAGCGGGATGTTGTATTATCAAAGCTTGCTCTTAACCCGAGTGATTCACCTGATGTATTATCTGTCGCACCGGCAATTTTTTCACCAAGGCTCTTAAATGTGTCTGTCGCAGTGATTGTAATGGAAGCCGTTTGACCTTTGCTATTTGTTAACTGTAGTGTCGTATCTGCTTCGCCTGTTTGAAGTACTTTATCTGTTCCCTTTGCGGCTGTACCAGCTTCATTTTGAATGGCCTGTCCCGATGTAAACTTAGCGCTTTGAGCGAGTTCGTTAACGGTAACCGAATAAGAACCTGGGACAGAGGCAGATGTCGTCTTCGCTGTAACCGCACCTGTATTAGAAGAGACCGTTTTATAAGCATTATAGCCAGATTGCAACCGCATCGATGAAGCCGTGCTTCGCATATCCGACATCATCGAATTCAACTCCCGATAGGATTCCTTCTGCCATTCCATCGTTTGCTTCTTTTGAGACAATTTATCGAGCGGGATTCGTTCCGCCTTCATGAGATCTTTTACCATCTGATCTGTGTCCATCCCCGTCGCTAAACCGGAAATTCTCATGAACATCTCCTCCGTTCTTACCTTCTATTGATACTATCGGCAGGGTGACGCGATAGTTTAAGGTGTAAATAGACCTAAAAAAGAACCCTCCATAGAGAGTTCAAACACTTAAATTTTCTGATCGACCATAAAGCCCAGTAACTCAGTCGTCGCAGCGTAGCGATCAAGGAACTTTTTTGAAGGGATTTCTTTGATCACTTCGTCAGTTTGGGTATCGATGATCTGGACGTAGTATTCGTTTAGTTTGTCGTGGAGTTGGAATTTGAGTGAGGTTTTGGTTGGTTCGAGGTAGGTGTTGAGGGTGGTGATGTGGTGATTGATGGTATCTTTTGATAAAGCATTTTCTTCTACCTCACGCTTTTCGATTGTCTTAGTCACTTCAGTATTAGTTGTTTGAGTTAATTTAGTTAGTTCAATTGGTGTGATTGAAATATCTCTTAGTTCCATCAGCTAATCTCCAATTCCCGATCAATTTTGTTAAAAAAGGTGGCCTTCAATTGAAGACCACCTTGTAAGTAAATTAACGAAGAAGTTGTAGTACAGCTTGCGGCTGTTGATTGGCTTGACTGAGCATTGCTTGTGACGCCTGGTTAAGGATGTTGTTCTTAGTGAACTCCATCATTTCTTTCGCCATGTCTACGTCACGGACACGAGATTCAGCTGCAGTCAAGTTTTCAGAACTTGTGCCCAGATTATTGATAGTGTGTTCAAGTCGGTTTTGGTACGCTCCAATTTGAGAACGACCAGCACTTACGTCTTGGATAGCTGTTTCAATAGCTTGAAGAGAAGTATCTGCAGCAGTAGCATCAGCCACAGACAATGAAGCTAAATCTGTACCAACAATATCATTTAAGTTAATACCTTTTTTCGAGAAGTCCATAACCATTGTTTCAGTAGTATTTGCACCTACTTGAAGTGTGACACTTCCAGTACCTCCAGACCCAGCAGTAGCATCAAGAAGGTTCTGTTTGTTAAATGCTGTACGGGTATTGATGGTTCCAAGTTCTGATGTTAATTCATTTAATTCCGTTTGAATTGCATCACGATCTTCAGTGATGTTAGTGTCGTTAGTTGCTTGTACACTAAGTTCTCGCATACGTTGAAGGATAGAATGTGCTTCATTCAAACCACCTTCAGCGGTTTGCAATAGGCTTATTCCATCTTGAGCATTACGTGAAGCTTGATCAAGGCCACGAATTTGTGCGCGCATTTTTTCAGAAATTGAAAGCCCTGCTGCATCATCTGCTGCGTTATTGATTCTTAATCCTGAAGAAAGCTTCTCCATGTTTTTAGATGCATTCAATTGGTTAGAACCCATCTGGTTGTACGTATTCATTGCTGCTAAGTTGTGATTAATAATCATCCCTAAATCTACCTCCATGTAATTGGTTTTATCAAGAAAATCCACATCCGTTTGGACTTCCTAACACCACTATTATCGGCAGGGGTTTTTAGATGTTTAATAGTTTTCTGAAAAATAATTAGAAAAACTTGGATTGGTGTCACATTCTAGCGATAGCCATCGTTTTGCTAATGATTTAGTCCTAAAATAAAGAATCATTCTTAAAACATAAAAAAGAACCGCCGCCTTATGACTTCGGTCCCTTTGAACTGTTACTCTTCTGAAACTCCTTCAAATCCTCTAAGCTAAACTCCTGCATCGCCGCAAGCTTATTCTCCGATTGAATCGCTTCATATACTTCTTTCCGGTGGATGGCAATATTCTTTGGCGCTTCCACCCCAAGCTTCACCGTGTCACCTTCAATGCTAATAATCTTGAGTTCAATCTCATCGTTAATGACAATCGATTCGCCCTTTTTACGTCCGAGTACGAGCATTTACTCCGCCTCCTCTGTCGTAACTTGCTTCAATAGAGGTTCTTTGATGCCGTACTCCTGCTTCAGTACGAGCTGCTTTCCGGTGTGTTCAGCTGTATTAAAGATGAGCGGAGCTTTTAGATTCATTGTTGCGTCTTTTAATGATCCTTGAACAGTAAGAATCGAGAGTACGAGCGCATGCGTTGGATCGGTGAGATTGAGCTGAGCGAGCGTGCTGTCATCAAGGTTTACTTCATAATTTGGATAAAAGGAAAACGGATCTGCGAGGAAGAAACAAAGACCGCTTTCTTCAGTTGATTGTAAAAAGTAAAAAGGAGACTCATCTTTGTCGTCGGCGGGTAAAAGACAGTAAGTTCTAAAGTGCTCAAGGCCGGGAATGCCACTTTCAAATGTGATCAGACGATCATCCGTGACGTCCATTTCTCCAAAGCGTGCAGTATGTAATTTCATAGCGATCTCCTTTGCTGATCATGTCTACCCTCATTATAAGGCTTATGGCGCTTTTTTCCATGGATAATTTGTTGTCTTTTTGAAATTTCGGTAAACTTAAAGGGACAGAAATTCGATCAACTGGTATAAAAAATGGAATCTCTTCGAAGTTCTATTCTTAACTTATAAAAAGATATTAACGAAAGGAGCACTAGTCATGGAGATCACCTTTCATCCACTCGGTGAAGCGGCTGTGAAATGCTGTTTCCAGGAGGATATATCGCCTGCTCTTACTGATCAAATTCAAGCGTTTTGTCGGAAGCTACGTTCACAAAAACATACTAACCTTATAGAATGGGTTCCCGCTTATGATTCTGTCACTGTTTACTACGATCCATGGGATACGTCTTATGAGCACATCACTGCATTTCTTCAAAACATAGCAGTTGAAATGGACACAAAGAGCCATCAAGTCAAAACCGTGATCACCATTCCAACCTTTTATGGTGGCGACTATGGACCTGATCTCGAAAATCTCGCCAACACCAACAACCTAAGTCCTACCGACGTCATTAATCTACATACAGGTGCAAGCTACCTTATTAACATGATTGGTTTTTTACCAGGTTTCCCCTATTTAAGCGGGCTTGATGAACAAATTGCCATGCCTCGTCTTGAGAGTCCAAGGAAGTCTGTACCAGCCGGATCTGTTGGCATCGCGGGGAGTCAAACGGGCATTTATCCGCTTGAATCCCCTGGCGGATGGAACTTAATTGGACGCACACCGCTTCGATTGTTCGATCCTGAAAAAGAGGAGCCATTTCTTTTTGAACAGGGAGATTATTTACATTTTACATCGATTAATGAAGAGAAATACAATCGAATTCAGCATGAGGTTGAAGAGGGAACTTACGTACTTGAACGCAGGGAGGGATTCGAATGACGTTTCGCATTGATTTAAACAGCGATCTTGGTGAAAGCTTCGGCACTTATGTAGCCGGTCAGGATGAACAGGTTCTTGAACTCGTATCGTCAGCGAATGTGGCTTGCGGCTATCATGCCGGCGACCCGCATATTATGAATAAAACAGTCGAGTGGGCGAAGGAGCATCACGTTGGAATTGGGGCTCACCCGGGATTTCCAGACTTAGTTGGGTTTGGACGCCGAAACATGAACATCACGCCAGAGGATGCTTACTCCCTCGTTCTTTACCAGATCGGGGCACTGCACGGGTTCTGCAGGGCGCATCAAGTGCCGCTTCAGCACGTCAAACCGCACGGGGCGCTTTACAATATGGCTTCGAAGGATCCTGAGCTTGCGAATGCGATCGCGCAAGCCGTAAAGGATTTTGATACAGACCTCATTCTATTTGGGCTTGCAAATTCAGAATTGATTCGCGCTGCACAAGACGCTGCACTTCCTTATGCTTCTGAAGTTTTTGCGGATCGAACGTATCAGCCTGACGGGTCGCTTACCCCTCGGGTTGAAAAGAATTCGATGATCCGAGACGAGCAAGCCGCGATTGAACAAGTGATTCAAATGGTGAAAGAAGGAACGGTAACGGCTGTGGATGGTTCAATCATTCCGATCGAAGCTGATACCGTTTGCGTTCACGGTGATGAACCGTCGGCACTTGCGTTTATTAAAGCGCTACGAAAACGATTTAGTGAAGAAAACATCGTGATGGAAAGGATCGGAAACCGATGAAGTTATTTTCAGTAGAAAAGCCAGGATTGTACACGACGTATCAGGATTTAGGACGTGTTGGATTTTTGAAATATGGAGTGCCAGCGTCAGGAGCTCTCGATCGCTTTGCTCTTCAGGTTGGCAATATTCTAGTCGGGAATGAGCGCGATGCGGCAGGACTTGAGGTTACGATGCAAGGACCTGAGCTGATTGCAGAAGAGTCTTTTGTGGTCGCTGTAACGGGAGGGGATTTGTCTCCCATGGTGAATGGGAAACGCATTCCGCTCTGGAAATCTGTGCATATAAAAAAAGGACAGGTACTAGAATTTGGTCAGCCACGCCAAGGAGTTCGTGCTTATCTGACCGTTTCAGGTGGCTTCCATTCAGAAAAATATATGGGAAGTCGCTCCGTTTATGAGCCAGCTGGTCTCGGACGTCCTCTTCAAAAAGGAGATGAACTCGTTGGTAAACCTGTGAAACAAAAAGCAGGAACCGGGCTTTTTTTCACCGAGATTCCTGATTATGATCGTGATGTTGAAGTACGCGTCGTGAAAGGACCACACCATGAACAGATTTCAGCTCACGTCGTGGAGCAATTTTTCTCATCCACTCATGAAGTTTCACCTCAATCCAATCGAATGGGTTATCGACTTCATTCTGATCTGGAAACAAATCATGAAGCGAACGTCATTTCTGATGGAGTTCCGGTTGGCGGCATCCAGCTGCCTGGGAACGGTCAGCCGATAATCTTGCTTGCTGATCGGCAGACGACAGGTGGTTACACACGGATTGGAACGGTGATTGGTCCTGATTTGCCACTTATTGCCCAGCTGCCGCCCGGCGGGAACATCCGTTTTAAAGAAGTAACGGTGGAAGAAGCACAGGAAGCGGCTAGACAAACTGAGCGAAAGCTTCGTATTTGGGAGCGAATCCATCGCTAGTGCAATCGGAGGTAGCTGTGGAGCTCATCCTTCACAAGCTCCCCCTGGTCCTGCTCGTTCATTTGCAGGTGGTAATGATCTCCTTCAACCTCCGCTTGGAAATTATAGAAGCCTTTTTGATTCAAATATTCGCTTAGATCTTCAATTTTCTCACAGTGAGAGAACAAAATTTTATCGCCCACATAATCGTCGTTTACATATACGTTATAAGCATCATGTGCATTTTTTATAGCATCAGCCTCTGCTGGATAAAAAAACGGGATTGGTTCCGGCATTCTGTCTCCCTCCTTTCTTTAGGGATTACTATCAATTTGTCCCTCCCTGCCTTTTTTATGTTGGAAAAACATTCTTATGCGCTAGTATGTTTAATCCTTTAAGCATTCGGGAACCTTCTCTAACGTACACTAAAGGAGGATGACTCATGGCTAACACATATACAAAGCAATATATTAACGGTGAATGGGTTAAGGGTTCTAGTGACAAAACTGTAACAAATTATAATCCATTTTCCGGCGAGGAAATTTTTACATTAAATTCAGCATCTGAAGATGATCTTGATAAAGCTTACAAAACGGCAAAAGAAGCACAAAAATCATGGGCACAGACAACACCAGGCAAGCGCCAACAAATTCTTGATAAAGTAGCGGCGCTTATGACAGAAAGAAAAGAAGAAATAATTGATTGGCTTGTGAAAGAATCCGGGAGCACGAAAATCAAAGCAAATGTTGAATGGGCAGCGGCCACTCGCGTTGTAAAAGAGTCTGCATCGTTCCCATATCGTATGAAGGGACAAATCGCGCCTTCAGATACGCCAGGTAAAGAAAACCGCATATATAAAAGCGCAAAAGGCGTCATCGGTGTCATTGGACCGTGGAACTTCCCGCTTCACCTTTCCATGCGATCTGTTGCACCAGCGATCGCAACAGGTAACACGGTTGTTCTAAAACCAGCATCTGAAACGCCAGTAACTGCTGGGTTCTTAATTGCTGAACTATTTGAAGAAGCAGGACTTCCGAAAGGCGTACTAAACGTCGTAGCGGGACGTGGTTCTGAAATCGGCGATGCGTTCGTCACACACCCAATTCCGAAGTTGATTTCCTTCACAGGTTCAACCGAAGTTGGACAACATATCGGTGAGCTTGCAGGTAAGAACATTAAAGAAACAGCGCTAGAGCTCGGCGGTAACAACGTGTTTATCGTTCTTGATGATGCAGATATCGATCAGGCAGCTGAATCAGCGGCGTTCGGTAAATTCTTGCATCAGGGTCAAATTTGTATGGCGATCAACCGCATTATCGTGCATGAAAGCATTCACGACAAATTCGTTGAAACCTTCAAAGAAAAAGTAGCTTCACTTCAAGTAGGCGACCCTTCTGACGCGAAAACAGCTGTTGGCCCACTCATCAACAATGACGCAGTTGAACGCATTCAAGAGTCACTTAACGCTTCTCTTGAACAGGGCGCTGAGAAAATTCTTGGTGGCGAAGTGAAAGGTAACGTGATGCATCCGGTTATTTTAACAAACGTAACAAATGACATGCCGATTGCAAAAGATGAAATTTTCGGTGCAGTTGCGCCAATCATTAAATTTAGCACAGTAGACGAAGCGATCGAAATTGCAAATGGCTCTCCTTACGGTCTTAGTGGCTCTGTTCACTCTCGCGACTTAAACCGCGGTGTTCAGGTTGCGCAACAAATCGAAACGGGCATGGTCCACATTAACGACCAGCCGGTGAACGATGAAGCACATATGGCATTCGGTGGTGAAAAAGAGTCAGGACTTGGCCGCTTCGGTGGTGAATGGGCACTCGATAAATTCACAACTGTTAAATGGATTTCCGTTCAGCAAGAACGCCGTCAATATCCATTTTTCCAATAAGCATATGAAAGCCCTCGATTCGTTCGAGGGCTTTTTTATTGGTTTTTCTCTGCTTTTTGGATATCTTTTTCTAATTTATCAAGTATTTTTGCACCTTCTTCCCCAACAAGACGCTTATAGTACTCTCTTACTTCCTGACTTTGCTCTTCAAATTTCTGGCGCTCTTCCTCGTTTAATTCTGCAACGTTAATATCACTATCTGACTTAATGTGATCCAGTGCTGACTGATTGAACTCGTTTTGAATGGCAAATGAACGCGCCTGCATCTCTGCCGTTGTTTCATCAACGATATGTTGAATATCATTCGGAAGACTTTCATAAAAGTCAGGGTTAACAGCTGTTGTGGTAATGTATAAACCGTGTTTCGAAAGCGTTAAGTATTTTTGCACTTCATAGAAATTCATTTCTTCAATTGCAAACATCGGATTTTCCTGTCCATCAATCATATTCAACTGTAACCCGCTGTAAACTTCCATATATGGTACCGGCGTTGGATTAGCGCCATAAGCTTCATATGCTGCGACAATAAGCGGAGATGGCATGGTGCGCATTTTAAATCCATTGAAATCAGTCGGCACCGCGAGCTCCTGATTGCTTGTCCAATTCATAAATCCTTCTGTCCAATAATCGAGAACTTTTATGTTTTTCTCTAGATAGAGGCTATTTAGGTCTTCATACAGCGCGTCGCTTTCATTTAACACCTGCTTGTTCACATTCATCTCATCTGAAAATAAGAAGTGTAGAGAGAATAACTGGTTTTCAGGTACGATCGTCCCTGTATTTCCCGGGGAAACAATCGCAAAGTCAATAGCTCCAATTTGAAGAAGCTCGGCTTGTTCTGTGGCATTGCCAAGCTGTCCGATCGGATACCTTTCAACTTTAATTCGACCGTTAGATTTTTTCTCTAATTTGTCAGCAAATTCCTTTACGTAGTCTGCCTGCACACTTGAAGGTGATTCTTCATGAGCAAATCTAAAAATATATTCGGCTTCTTTCCCTTCTGTAACTTGGGAACAGCCCGCAATAACGAGCAAAAGAGCCGGAATAAGCCAGAGCCTATTCTTCATGTTGTCCCTCCTTTATAAATACCGATAGAACGTAATGATTTCTGGGAAAAAGATGAATAGTAATGAGATTGCTAGTAGCATTAACAGATACGGGCCAGAGCCCCGAATAATCTCAAGATAAGGGCGCTTAAACACTGCAACAGCCGTAAAAATATCAACTCCAAATGGTGGTGTTGCCGATCCTATAGCCGCCTGAAGAGTGATGAGAACCCCTAGTACAATCGGATCAATACCAGCATCCATCGCAACAGGGTAGAATATCGGTGTTAAGATAATAATGACGACTAGAGGGTCAACAAACATACACCCAATAAAGAAAAAGAGGGCGACAATTAGCAGCACCTTAATCGCTGTTGGGTCTGTTCCTAATACAGCGTTGGTAAGCTCTTGTGGCAATTTCGCATAAGAAAGCACCCAGGAAAGTGCGGTACCAGCAGCTACGAGTATAAAGACTGCAGCCGTTACAACACCTGTTGATTCTGCAATTTTCGGTAGTTCGGTAATTTTGATTTTTTTATAGATAAAAACTTCCAAAACCACCGCATATAAAACACTTACTGCAGCTGCTTCCGTTGGACTGAAAAAGCCGCTATAAATACCACCGACAATGATGACCGGAAATCCTAATGGAAGAAGCGCTCTTCTTGTTGCCTGTAGACGTTCATTCCAAGTCGCTTTCTCTTGTCCTTCAATTCCTTTTCTTCGTGCGAGTATGTAACTATAGACGGCAAAAAAAAGAAAGATGATCACACCTGGTAAAATACCAGCTATGAAAAGTTCTCCAACCGAGGTTCCCGTTACAACGGCATACATAATCATGCCTATACTGGGTGGTACGAGCAAGGCGACATCACTCGCATTAATGATAAGTGGAATCGCTTGTGAATTTTTATAGCCTGATTGAAGAAGTTTCTGATGCATCGGTTTCCCGACCGCTACAACCGTTGCTTGCGTAGAACCTGATATGGAACCAAACAGCGTGCACGTCGCAGCCGTTGTAATCGCATAGCCACCTTTAACGTGACCAATAAATCGACCAACAAATTCAAGAAGACGATTAGCCGTCGTTCCAACTGACATAATATCGGCAGCAAAAATAAACATCGGAACAGCAAGTAACACGAACGGCTGAACACCGCTAAAGTACTGTTGAGTTAACACCATCGGATCGAGGTCTGGAAAATAGACGATGAGGAGCACAATCGGTGCAACAATCATTGGTATCTTCATTGGGAATCCCATGAATAACAGAATAAACATGATGAGTAACATCACCCATATCATACGCCGTCACCTCTCTCCTCTAGTTCACTTTGAAATTCTTCTTCCTTTTCTGTTGCTAGAATAATCTCTTCATGCTTCATGTTAAGGACAAACTGATGTAGGTATTGCAATCCACCAAAGAAGAAGCCGATTGGAATAAATGCTGCTACTAAATAAACGGGAACTCTTAGCGCTGGTGTTACGCGCTCTAGTTCATGTACCGTCCATACATATTCGAAAGCGATATAGGTTAAATAAAATAATGTAAGTGATGTAAGTAACGTTATTACTAAGGTAAGAACTTTTTGACCTTTTTTCGGCAACAGCTCAAATAAGGCAGACATCCTCAGGTGCCTTCCCTTTCTCGCTGCATAGCTGACACCGATAAATGTTACAATAATTATAAAAAACTGTCCTGTTTCTTCAGCAAACGTCCAGCTCGCTTGAAAAACAGTGCGACTAATCACGTTTCCCACAAGAATCAATGTCATAAAAATAACCGAGTAGCTAAGGATGGCCTGTTCGGCTTTTCCCAGAACTCGGTTCACTTTCTGAAACATATCTTCTGGCCCCCTCTTTTATACAAATCCTATCCAATATTGGTGATAATTCCCTATCACAATGCTAGTAAACATCTCTTGCAATATTGTTGCTTTTTATTTTCATTTTTGAAAAAATAAGATAGAGAAAAGGAGATGGAAACATGATTGAAGTTCGTGAAGAAAAGTTACAAGATCATGAGGACATCTCAACCATATTACAAAAAGCATTTGGTGGAGAAGATGAGGTTAAGCTAGTCAGTAGGATTCGGGAGTCTCGCCACTTTGTACCTGAGCTTTCGCTTGTCGCGCTACATAATCGACGGGATCCGGTTGGTTACATCCTTTTTAGTGAAATCACCATTTCAACAGAAAAAGAAAAGCTCACGTCTCTAGCCCTTGCTCCTGTCGCAGTCGTTCCCGAATTACAAGGAGAAGGAGTTGGGAGCATGCTGATCAAAGATGGCATGATGAGAGCGACTTCGCTTGGATATCGTCACGTAGTCGTGCTTGGCCACCAAGACTATTATCCACGATTCGGATTCGTCCCTGCTTCTGAACAGAACATTTCTGGTCCATTTGATGCAGGAGAAGCATTCATGGTAAAAGAACTTAAGAAAGACGCGCTAAAAGATGTTAGCGGAGAAGTTGTTTATCCGAAGGCGTTCGGCGTCTAAAAACGGCAAACAAAAAAGCCGCTCTTTGGCGGCTTCGCTTAAAAATCAAAAATCGAGTCCTCGTTCGCATCATCGTCCTTCATCGGCTTTGATGAAAGTGACTGTTGAACTGGTGCGGCAGCTTGCTGCTGAAGCGGTTTAACTAAAGCGGTGGCGGCAGGCTTAGACCTATGACTTCCCGATGCTTGTAGCAGCATGTCACAATAAGTTTTAATGGCGATCAGCTCTTCTCGAATGCCATCGACATCTGCATCATTTTCTTCCACATTGTATGTGAGCTGTTTCATTCGTGCATTCATTTGTTGAACCAGCTGATCAATTGGTATATCTTTCATATCGATAAACTCCTTTAAGTGAAGGATCTTTATCACTAGTGTACCAAACTGCATGCCAAATGAAAAAAATTAAAAGGACAAGGAGATAATATTATGGATACCCTTCATGAAGTATTAAAATTTAATGAGGAATTTGTCGCTAATAAAGAGTATGTCCCTTATGAAACAACAGGTCTTCCCGATAAAAAAATCGTGATCCTTTCTTGCATGGACACGCGTCTTGTAGAGCTTCTTCCACGCGCGATGAATCTTAAAAACGGTGATGTGAAAATCGTTAAAAATGCCGGTGCTGTCGTGAGTCACCCATTTGGCAGTATTATGCGCAGTATTCTTGTAGCCGTTTATGAACTTCAGGCGGAAGAAGTTTGGGTTATTGGGCATCATGACTGTGGCATGGGGAAAGTAGATCCTGATGCGTTGCTACATAAAATGGAAGACAGTGTAACTAAAGAAGTTGTTTCTTCCATGAAGCACGTAGGGATTGACCTTCACTCATGGCTACAAGGATTTACAACGGTTCAAGATGGCGTGCGCGGTAGCGTATCAATGATTGAGAATCATCCGCTTCTTCCAAAGGATCTTCCTGTTCACGGGCTTGTGATTGACCCTGCAACTGGAAAACTAGATCGCGTAACAGAATAATGGTAAAAGCGCGCTCCTCAATGAGGAGCGCGCTTTTTTAAAGATTATTTCGCTAAAATATCAGCAAAGGCTTTTCCGTACTGTGGAAGATCTGGCGGGCGACGCGCAGATACAAGATGTCCGTCAACAACAACGGGCTCATCAATCCAAGTCGCACCGGCATTCTCCATATCATCACGAATGCCTGGCGTACTTGTCACTTTCTTTCCTTCTAGTACTTTTGCAGAAATTAATACCCAACCAGCATGACAAATCTGGCCGATTGGCTTCTTATTTTCTTCCATATGCTGAACCATTTTCAACACTTCAGGGAAACGGCGAATCTTATCAGGCGCCCATCCACCAGGAACAAGGATCGCGTCGTAATCGGCAGGATTAATATCTTCATAAGCATAATCGGCAACCACGGGAACACCATATTTACCAATATACTTCTCTCCTGCTTTCTCACCAACGTAATGTACCGTTGCCCCTTCTTCAATTAAACGATAGTACGGGTAAGTAAGCTCCAAATCTTCAAATTCATGATGAACAAGACTGATTACTTTTTTATTTTCTAAACGCATGTTTCCACCTCCACTCTTTACCTTATACCATTTTGGCATCATTTCAAAACGATAAAAGATTTCAAAGGATTTTCCGAGTGAAATCGTATATAGGATAGATCTACCTTTTAAAGCATGTATTTTCTAGTATGGGACTGTCCAACTGGGAATACTAATGAGAAGGTAAAGGAGAGATAACCATGGATGTTGGTCTTTTACTGGAATACGGGTGGGTGCTCATTGTTCTGATCGGTCTTGAAGGTGTGCTGGCAGCAGATAACGCCCTTGTCATGGCCATAATGGTGAAGCATCTTGACCCACAAAAACGTAAAAAAGCATTGTTTTATGGCCTTGGAGGAGCATTTGTTTTCCGCTTCGGTTCTCTCTTCATCATTTCCTTTCTCGTTGATATTTGGCAAGTTCAAGCCATTGGAGCGATTTATCTTTTGTTTCTCAGTTTAAATCACATCGTGAAAAAATTTTTACTCAGCGATCGAAAAGAGAAGAACAAGGAAAATCAAAAGTCCGAGGAGGGACCTGGTTTTTGGACGACGGTTTTAAAAGTGGAGCTTGCTGATATCGCATTTGCCGTGGACTCCATTCTAGCTGCTGTAGCGTTAGCTCTAACGCTACCTCATACAACGCTACCAAAAATTGGAGGTATGGATGGTGGACAATTTCTCGTTATTCTAACCGGTGGAATTGTCGGGCTAATCATTATGCGTTTCGCTGCTAATTACTTTGTGAAGCTTTTGCACCGTAAGCCAGGTTTAGAAACCGCTGCTTTCGTGATTGTTGGATGGGTAGGGGTAAAGCTTGCGATTTATACGCTCGCTCATCCAAACCTCGGCATTCTTGCTGAGGATTTCCCGAAAGAACCCGCATGGAAAATCACATTCTGGGGCGTTCTTGTTGCGATTGCACTAGGAGGCTGGTTCCTTTCTTCAGAACGAGAAGAAGATGACCGAGAAGATGAGAATGAAGATACGCTAGAAGAAGAAAATGAGGAAGCGAATGACTTCTGATAAATCAACAACAGGTGCCGCATAGGCACCTGTTGTTTTATGCTTTCTGAAATTCTTCTTTAACTTCATTCATTCGCTTCTTATTAACTCCCATATCTGAATATCCAGTTCGTGAAGCAGAACGAAAGTGAATGCTCTCATTTGCTGTATCAATGTAAAACTCAATATCATCGACAAATTTAAACAGCTTTGATTTCTCCTCCGCTCTTATGTAGTCTTTCCTCTCTTCAACAATTTCTGTTCGCTTTCGATTGGTTAGGATAGTTTTTATTTTTGCGATTGCTTCCTCTGCCGTCCCATTGAATGGAATCGGCTTCATCCCATGCTTCTCATCCGTACTTTGACTTGACACACAATTTGGTTTATCTGGACACGGAGCAAGCTTCCCTTCTTTTACGCCTAATTGTTCTGAACTCATTTCGATCGCCTCCTGTTTTGGATTGTTCTAATCTTTCTATACCCTATCACACTACCTTTTGAACTTATTATGCCTTACATTGCTATAATCACGCAGCACATTGATGTGCAAATTTCTCGTTTAGAACTTTTTCTGAGCGTGTATAGTACATGTGAGATCAAAAAAGCAGAACAATCTTTGAAGGAGGCAATATTGTGAGTAGACCAGTAGTACGCGAATACCAAAATGATGAGAAATTAAAAAGCGACATTGAAGAGCTAGAAAACATCGGTGTAGCTAACGATGATATTTACGTGCTTTCCCATGACGATGATCGCACAGAGCGTGTGGCAGATAGCGTTGATGCGAATACAATCGGCAAAAAGGAAATGGGTCTCAGCAGCTTGAAAAATGTCTTTAGTAAAAAAGGCGACGAACTGCGCACCAAAATGCAGGAAATCGGCTTTTCCAAAGATGAATCTGAACGCTATGAAGAGGAAATGGACAAAGGTAAGATTTTCTTATTTGTAACAGACACTGATAAAGTGAAAGAGTGGAAGTAAGAAGTAATGATTGATATAGAAAGAGCCGTTGATCTCAGTTGAGATCAACGGCTCTTTTACGCAGTAAAGCAGCGGGTCGCTCGGGTCTGACCCCCGCTGTTTAAAGGTCTGCAATTAGCTCACGTTTGCTTACTGCACTTCCATTAACCCAATCCTTAAAGTAAATCGTCATTACTTCATCACTTCCCGCTATCACCGTTTTGAATAAGCATTCCTTCGGATTCATCATTACGGTGTGAAGCGTACCAAATAGATTTTCATATTCTCTAAAAAATAATGGAGATGCTGGATTTCTAAATTCATCAAACCATTCACTAACCTCTACGTTAGGATGTTTTTCTAAATACGCTAACCGTTGAAGGGAATTTTCAGTGGTCTGTGGTTTGTTAGACACTTGAAAATGATTTGTGCAATAAAGCGTTTCTCCACATCTTACCTCGCTACCAAACGGCCCAATTTCGACAATGGCTGATTTACCAAATGCATCTGTTAGAGAATAATTATACTCGTCCGCATGAGGCAAAACTTTTAATAACGAAATGGCATCTTCAATCGTTCGACAGGTATCCAACACCATTCTTACAACGATCCCCGCCATTAGTCCTTTTTGATGAAAATGAGTAGATACAAAATGGAGCCCAGCCGTAAGCCCATGTTCATTCATCCCATCATGCAGACCAATGCCGAATAAGCTGTGACCACACGTAGCATAGCTCTCTTCTGGCTGTCTTAAGATCAACCTTCCATCATAAAAAGCGGGACCAAAATCATAATTTCTTACATAACCGTGATTCGTCATCACAGCCGTACAGCCCAACCCTTCTAGTATAGGAAGATCATATCCACTAAAAAGAGAGAGCGCCTTATGAGGAGAGATCATTAATGCTATACTTATCCCCATTATCTCATCTAGCAGATGCGGAGCGAAGCGTTGATAAACCTGTTCGGTTTCTTCTAAATTTATCGGTTGAACAAAATTCTCACACAGCTCCTGTACTACTTCCATTTGTTCATGTGATCCAAGCCCATATCCGATCTCAACTGAGGGTCCGCGATATTGCTCAATCGACACACTAAGCTCACTCACTCTTCTTCTCCTCATAAACCTTCAACAGCTCTTCCACCGAAATCCCATCAATTGTCATACCTTCTACCTCAGATTTCTCGATCTTCACATTTTTTAAGTTACAATCTGTTATCGTACTCCCATGCAGATCACAGTTTTCGAAAAGAATTGGCATGTGCTCCTCTCTTCTTCCTGCCGCAAAGTGATCTTCAGGGGGTAATCCGATATTACGAAAAACAGCCCCTCCCATTTGTGCATCTTCGATTTTAAGATCGCTAAGGTCAATATCTCGGAAAGAAATACCGCTCATATTCATATTTGTAAAGGTCGCTTCTACCATATAAGCGTCAGAAAAGATTGATTGTGCTAAGTTCGAATTCATGAAGTTTGCGTTCGTTAATTCAACTTGATCGAAAAGCGCCTTACGGAGACGTATTTCCTTAAACACTTTTCGCTCAAATTCTTCCCCAACGTTTTGCTCGCTCATATTCTTTTCAACCATTTCAAACAGCTCCTTTTTCATTTTTGATCTAGCTCTTCGAATACAACTTTCAATTGCAGAGGTGGAGCGTTCTAACATCGAAGCAATTTCCCCCATCGAATAGCCACCCATATAGTAAAGAACGACAGGGGTACGAATATCTTCATTTAATTCATTCAGCGCATGCCAAACCAAATCGCTTGTCTCTGTCTCTTTCTTTTCAAGCATATTTGCAAGTGTCTTCTCATGAAATGAATGCTCCAGTAGTTGAACCATTCGTTTTCGTTTCCTCTTCATATCCAGACTCAAATTTCGAGCGATACTTGTTAGCCAGCTCCCCACCTTCTCAGGACTTTCCAACGTGTTTCGCTTCAAATAGGCCTTAATAAACGCATCCTGCGCAACATCCTGTGCAAGATGATAGTCCCCAAGAACACTATAAGCGACCGCATAAAGTCCATTCGCATAGTTGCTTACCACATCACGAAATCCTTCTTCCGTCTGCCATTCTACAAGCTTTTGCTTCACTACTCTCACCTCGCTGCTTTCACTTATATAGACGTCTCGCACTCTTTCATTCCGTCAACAAAATGAAAAGAATTTTACTCTTTGTCTGTTGGAAGAGAATAAATGTACGTAAAGGGGGACAGAGAGGGGGCAGACCCCAAAATAAAATAGTTCTTCGCTCGTCTCACACTGCATATATTTGTAGGGCACTAAAAATATTTCTTTCAAAGGGAGTGCTGACATGTTGGATCGAACATTGCTTTTCGTAGCCGCTATGATTGCTGGGTTTGCATTACTTCGTTTGTCTGAGGCAGATTCATTCCTCGAGAGTCTTAATCCGGTCTTCGAAGTTGTTGGCTTTCTAGCAGCGCTGCTATTTGCACTTGTCTTGATCTACAAAGGCATCATGGCCATTTTACCTCGGAAAGTGTAAACGCTTTCCACTCCTGAAAGAAAAGCGAAAGTGGCCCGCTTAAAACCGTAGGATGGTGGAAGCCTTTAGAATGAGACGCTTTTTGTCTCAATCTAAAGGCTGAAACAGCCGGAGGTTTTGGGCCACTGTAGCTAGACATGAAAAGCGAAAGCAGCCCGCTTAAAACCGTAGGATGTTGGAACCTTTTAGAATGAGACGCTTTTTGTCTCAATCTAAAAGGTGAAACAGCCAGAGGATTTGGGCTGCTGTAGCTAGACATGAAAAGCGAAAGCAGCCCGCTTAAAACCGTAGGATGTTGGAAGCCTTTAGAATGAGACGCTTTTTGTCTCAATCTAAAGGGTGAAACAGCCGGAGGTTTTGGGCTGCTTTCGCCGTACAAAAAAGCGGGATCCCAGAGATCCCGCTTTTTCCTATTATTCTTTTGGTGCAATCATATCTTCAGGACGTACGATATCATCGAACTGCTCCGCTGTGAGCAAACCGCTCTCAAGGGCAGATTCACGTAGCGTTGTTCCATTTTCATGGGCTTTCTTCGCAATTTTCGCTGCGTTCTCATAACCGATATGTGGGTTCAGAGCTGTCACAAGCATAAGTGAATTCTTCAAATAATCTTGGATCACTTCTTCATTTGGCTCAATGCCAACTGCACAGTTATCATTAAACGACTTCATGCCGTCCGCTAGCAGGCGAGAAGACTGTAGGAAGTTATAAATAATGACTGGCTTGAAGACGTTCAGCTCAAAGTTCCCCTGACTTGCTGCAAAACCAATTGTTGCGTCATTCCCCATCACTTGGGACGCTACCATTGTGAGCGCCTCGCTCTGCGTAGGGTTCACTTTCCCTGGCATGATCGAGCTTCCTGGCTCGTTAGCTGGAATTGTAATTTCTCCAATACCACAGCGCGGTCCACTTGCAAGCCAGCGCACATCGTTTGCGATTTTCATAAGATCAGCCGCTAGAGCTTTCAACGTGCCATGGACATGCACTACTTCATCATGACTTGTAAGCGCATGGAATTTATTCTCAGCAGATGCGAACGTCTTGTCCGTCATTTTGCTAATTTCCTCGGCCACCATATCACCGAACTTCGGATGTGCGTTCAATCCTGTTCCAACCGCCGTACCGCCGATCGCAAGCTCTTTCATATACTTAACACTCTCAAGCAGCATGTTTTCGCATTTTACAAGCATGCGATGCCAGCCGCTAATTTCCTGACCAAGCGTGAGTGGCGTAGCATCCTGAAGATGAGTACGTCCGATTTTAATAATATGTTCATTATCCTTCATTTTTTGATAAAGCGTTTCTTTTAATTCAATAAGGGTTGGATAAAGATGATCCTCAACAGAAAGTACTGCCGCAACGTGCAGTGCTGTTGGAAATGTATCATTGGAAGATTGGGACTTATTCACGTCATCATTTGGATGAACACGTGCTTCGCTTCCTTGTTGTTGTAAAAGTTCATTTGCACGGTATGCAAGTACTTCATTCATATTCATGTTGGACTGCGTGCCGCTTCCTGTCTGCCACACAACAAGTGGGAAATGTTCATTATGATCGCCATTGATCACTTCGTCCGCTGCTTTCACAATGGCTTCAGCTTTCTCATCTTCAAGCTTGCCAAGACGCTGGTTTGCAAGTGCTGCGCTCTTCTTCAAAATCGCAAATGCCTTCACAACCTCAAGCGGCATTTGTTCGTTACCGATCTTAAAGTTCTGCTTGCTTCGTTGAGTTTGAGCACCCCACATTTTATCTGCTGGTACTTTGATTTCTCCAATTGTGTCTCGTTCAATTCGATAATCCATTGTGATCCTCCTTCAGAGTATAAGCTAACAGGTTCCACTTCGATAAAAAGAAGGGAAGTCCTTTCTCTTCAAACGAATTTGTTTTATGACGACGCTTTCATCATATCACACTCTTCTTCTACCGGGAATCAGCAGATCTTAGCGTTTTTTACATAGAAAAAGTCGCCCTCTTAGTAGGAGCGACTTTTCGATTTATGCATTCGCAACTTCTTTCTTTCCACCGTCCTGCTTGATCAAGAACTGAAGAGCTAACAGAGTGATAAATAGCCCGAGTCCAATGAGATCTGTAGAACCTTCTGGATAAATAAGCATTACGCCTGCCGCTACAGCAGCGATCCGTTCAACTAAAACAGTTCGACGGTACCAATAACCAATCATACCTGCGCCGATGCTAATCATTCCCGTTAATGACGTGAAAAGTACCCAAAGAAGACTTTGCCACGTTGTATCAATCATCATGAGCTCGGGTGAGAGCACAAAAATGTATGGAATGATAAATGCCGCAATCGCGAGCTTAGCTGATTGAACCCCTGTCCGAAGTGGCTCACCTCCCGATACACCTGCTGCCGCAAAAGCAGCGAGCGCAACCGGCGGTGTAATATCTGCGACGATACCGAAATAGAACACAAACATATGCGCCGATAACTCAGGGACAGATAATACAATCAAGGCCGGAGCCGCAATTGTTGACGTGATAACATAGTTTGCGGTCGTTGGAGATCCCATCCCAAGAATAAGGGAGGCAATCATCGTAAAGAAAAGGGTGAGCAACAAATTTTCACCAGAAAGCGAAACAAGACTATTCGCAAGCTTTAACCCAAGTCCTGTTAGAGTAACTACACCTACGATCATCCCCGCTGCAGCGGTTGCAGCCGCCACTCCAAGTGCGGTTCTTGCCCCATTCGCGAGGGCATCAATGAAATCGCCGATTCCCATACGAGTTTCCTTATTAATTGCTCCAACGATAATAGCTGACAAAATCGCATAAAGAGCTGCACGCGTAACGGACGTGCCTGACATTAAGAAGAAGATAACAGCGGCGATTGGAAAAAGAAGATAGATCCGCGCAAGTACAGCTTTTCGGTTTGGCATTTCATCTTCCGTCAAACCTCTTAATCCAATGCGCTTTGCTTCAAAGTGAGTCATGATCCAAATACCCGTAAAATATAGGACCGCAGGAATCGCAGCCGCTTTGGCAATTTCCCAGTAGGTGATGCCACCACCGATAAATTCCACCATTAGAAACGCCGCTGCGCCCATAATTGGCGGCATAAGCTGACCACCTGTAGAAGCTGCTGCCTCTACTCCACCAGCAAATTCCTTCCGATACCCAAGTCGCTTCATCATTGGAATCGTAAATGAACCCGAGGTCACAACATTCGCAACTGAGCTTCCGCTAATGGTTCCTTGAAGCGCACTTGAGAAAATGGCTACCTTTGCCGGTCCTCCAACCCGTTTTCCTGCAATAACGAGAGCAAGATCATTGAAGTACTGACCAACCCCTGTTTTGACGAGAAAAGCTCCGAAGAGGAGGAAAAGGAAAATAAATGTGGAAGACACCCCAAGCGGCGTTCCAAGAATTCCTTCTGTCGTGTAGTACATGGAGCGAATAATGCGATCAATACTTAATCCACGATGCTGCAAAAATCCCGGCATATAAGGTCCGAAATAAGAGTAAAGCAAGAAAATAGACGTAATCACGGTAATCGGAAGCCCTACCACCCGTCGCGTTGCTTCAAGAACAAGCAGGATAGCTAAAAGCCCTACAATTAAATCAAGCGTTGTAAGGCGTCCAATCCGATACACAAGTTCATCGAAATTTAAAGGCCAATACATCCCAACGTAAACACCAATAATGGCTAGTAAACCATCATACCAGGCAACTTGAAACTTCCCTTTTGTCTTATTACGCAGCTTCTTTTTAGAAGCAGGAAATAATAGAAAAATTAGTCCGAGCGCGAACGCTAAATGAATGGATCGCTGAAGCTGTGCTGTAAAAACGCCGAAAATAGCTGTGTATAATTGGAAAACGGAGAAGCCTACGAGACCAGCAAGTGAGATCCATCCGATTATACCTGTCAGCCTACGATGACCTGCTTCGGGATCGAATTTCGCCATTAATTCCTGCGTTTGTTCATCTGTCATCTGCTCTTTGTCTTGCTTCGTTTTCGGAGGCTGATCTTTCTCACTCAAGCACGTTCACTCCTTTCATCCACTGCCATAAACTGATTGTTTCTGATTCAAGGTGAAGCCATGAACCAGGCTCAATGATCCGACTTAATTCAATCTCTTTATCTTGGACAAGAAGCACGTGATTTGCGACGACCTGACCCGTTCTCATATCAATAAACGGAAATTTCCTGTTCATATCTTTAATTTTGTATCCATCCTTATCCTGGACAAATCGTTCCCCTGCATCCGCATTTGAAGGCATTCCGATGGCAAAATTCTCGTATGAGAGTTCGTATTGCACAATCTCACCAGATTCAGATACATAATAAGACTCCTGAACAGGTGTTTTGTGCACAGAATGCGTATAGCGAATGTCGAAGTTAGCCGGATCATCCTCAAAAGGAACATATGCCAGAACTTTGCCTGACTCTCCTTTTTCGAGCGCCATTACAGGAAAAAATGGGTAAAGAAAAACGACTAAAATAAGGGCAACCGCAATTGTCGTTTGGTACATGAATTGTTTCGTTGAATCGGAAGGTTTCATAGTAAGAAGACGCAGGCTTTTCACCTGCGTCCGTCACATCCTTTTTTGTAGATTCGCTACTTTACTCGACACCTTTTTCATCAAAGTATTTCTTAGCACCAGGATGAAGGTCAATCCCAACACCCTCTAGCGCTGTATCAGCTGTAATAAACTCACCTTTAGCGTGCGTAATTTTATCAGAGTTATCAAAGATCGCTTTCGTTACTTGATACACATAATCTTCATCAAGGTCTGAACGAGCTACAAGCATCGCAAGAACTGCGACAGTTTTCACATCACTTTCAAGACCGTACGTTCCACTTTTCACCGTATCTTCTGCATAATACGGGTGCTCTTCAATCAGCTTATCAATTTTATCTTGCTCGATTGGAAGAATGTTCACTGGCTTCACTGCAGACAAGCCTTCTACTGCACCAGTCGGTGTACCAGAAGTAATAAAAGCAGCGTCGATTGTGCCATCCTGGATCCCTTCAGTAGACTCATCAAATGCAAGATGCTGAGCATCGATGTCTTCCATCGTAATATCATGAGCAGCTAGCACTTGCTCCGCATTCGCATATGTTCCACTACCTGGTGCTCCAACGGAAACTTTCTTTCCTTTCAAATCATCCACAGAAGCAATGCCGCTCTCCTGAAGGGTTACGATTTGAATCGTTTCAGGATATAGTGTTCCAATCGCCTGGATGTTGTCCACTTTTCCATCTTCAAACATTAACTCACCGTTTGTTGCGTATGCCGCAATATCTGTTTGAGTAAATGCGATATCTGCATCTCCATCCTGGAGAATTTGCATATTTTCAACAGAAGCACCTGATGACTGTGCATTGGCACTTTCAATATCGGTTCCATCTTGAATTATATTTGCGAGTTCACCACCAAGTGGGAAATACGTACCTCCCGTTCCTCCCGTTAATAAACTAAGCTCTGAAGGAGATCCGTTTGCTTCTCCGTCTGAATCAGAACCTCCACAAGCTCCAAGCACCATCGCTATAGATAGTACAATAACGAATAAACTAAGTCTTCTTTTCTTTCCCATGCAACTTCTCCCCCTTTAATAGTTAGAAAATTTCAAATTTACTATATCATATTGTTCCTTTAATTGGTACAGGTTATTAGAACACCCTCCAAAAAGGAAAACTGTTATAAAACAAAAAAAGCCACATTTCTACTCGTTTCGTTTGCATTCGACTTTACCGATTCAGATCAATAACGTCGAATGAAAACGAAATATAGTAAAATGTGGCCTAAAATTTGTTTTCGTTTGTAAAATAATCAGGAAATACTCCAGTTCTTGAGAGAAGCTTGTCGAATCATCGTCTCTGGCGGAAAAATAAACGTCCATGGTACAGCTGAATGAGATGGAACGGTTAACTTATGGGTAAACCGTTCTGTTGCCACTAAGTTGTTATCTTCAAAATAAGAGAGCAGGCGATCATCTAATTTCCAATCACCCATACCATTTAGAATACAAACAGAAGCCAGCAGTTCATTTCGATGATTAAAAGCTACTCGAATTGGAACAAACTGAAGCTTTCCTTCTTGGATCGGGTTCTCTTCATAAATTTCCTGGATTCGTTTACGATCTTTGTCAGCTATCGTACGGTCCCACTTTTCTTCAATGATCAGCGTCACGTTTTTCACCTCTGTTCATGTACCGACTCTCTTTTTCTTCTAGAATCGACAAATCATCAATCACATCATTCAAGGAAAGCAACTCAAATATCACAATCATTTTTCCTGTAAAATGATGGCGGGGGTCTGTCGCTTCATCTCTTGAATCATCAAGATCATGAAATAGCTGATCGAGCTTTTCAATGCTATCGATATGCTCCTGTGTCAGCTGCGTGGAAGGGTTATGAAAAGCTTTGGAGATCGAACGACCGGCTTCAATAATGATGCGATGATCTTCGGGATCGATGCCATTTTTCGTATCGGTAAATAGCATATTTCCAAGATGGTAAAGGATCTTCTGCAAGTATTCCAGTTTTTTAAGAACAACAGAAAAGGTGCGAACTTCATGAATGCTGTGCCTGCGGTATTTCCACTCTTCCCGCTGATAGGCAATTAATTTGTATGTTCGTTCAAGGTCACGACTTAAGCGCTGATATACGAGTGTTTGTCTTTTGGCATGCGGAAGATCTGCGATAATTTGATCTAGTAAATCACCGGCGTTGCGGTACAGTCGCTTTACACCTTGATTGATCATAGTATGGAATTTCGGTGGCATAACAAAGTAGTTTACTGCTGTTGAAACAACAATCCCAATGAGCGTCGTACTCAATCTTCCTACAAAAGATATCATATACTCTCCTGATGTATC
Source organism: Pseudalkalibacillus hwajinpoensis (assembly GCF_015234585.1). Taxonomy (NCBI): domain Bacteria; kingdom Bacillati; phylum Bacillota; class Bacilli; order Caryophanales; family Guptibacillaceae; genus Guptibacillus; species Guptibacillus hwajinpoensis. Next base: position 161,743 of record NZ_JADFCM010000001.1, on the reverse strand, counting down.
AGGAATCATCGCAACTGCTGTTAGCGTTGCAACAAGCATACCGTCATCAAGTCCAAGCTTATGACAGGCAATAAGTGTGAAGGTTGCGGCTAGCGCATAAGTGAAGGGTGATTGATGGAGCATGGATTCAAATAGCATGGCAAATCCAGCCCCGATTGCAGCGGCTGGAAAACGCACGATACCCTTTTTGATGGAATCCGATGCCGTTGGTTCGACTGTTACAATTGCCGTGATCACAGCAAAGAGAACAGGAAGGCCGAGCGCATCACAAATCCACGCCGTCAAAAATGCAGCCAGTCCCGTCTTAAGAATTCGTCCACCAACAAATTTAAATACTTTGTGCTTGATATCTATCATACGAATCAGTCCGTTTCTATTCCTCCATTATAACGTACACTACTCGTTTACATGAACCCATTTTCCACTTATTGTTTAATTAAGCGAAAGGAGAGATGTTATGAAACGCTTTATCGGAATTGATTTATCAGGACCATCTAATACAAAGGATACCTCTCTAGCGATCTTCCATGGAGATGATTCCGAGCTTTCCTTTCATCAGCTCATCGAAGGGGCAACAGATGAGGACATTTATCAGCAAGGAAAGCTCACACATAACACAATCATTGGAATCGATGCCCCACTTTCTTACCAACCAGGTGGTGGCGATCGACCTGCAGACAGAGCACTTAGAAAAGCGGTCGTTAAAATCGGGATGCGAAGCGGATCGATTATGACGCCAACGATGACGCGAATGGTTTATTTAACGCTTAGAGGAATCTCACTCTCGAGGACGCTTTCACCACATGCTACTATTGTGGAAGTGCATCCTGGAGCCGCGATCGGTTTGCGAGCACCCAATATCGAATCTATTCTCGCTTATAAATCAGAAATGGAACATCGCTATCAGCTAAAGTACTTTCTCGAGCAAGATGGGGTAACAGGAATTCCAGAAAAAGCACTCGAATCATCGCATTCTTTTGATGCGTGTCTTGCTGCTTATGCTGCGTGGAGATGGGAGCATGGTCGATCGGAATTTCTATACGAAGCCAAACCACCTTTCCATCCATTCGACATGAGCTGTTAATAGGTAATTAAAAAACCCTGCGCACTAATTGCGTAGGGTCTCATCAAAGACTTTTGGAACGACGTCGCGAACGACAATATATAAAGTGCTTAAGAAAAATGCTGTAATTGCCATCGCAAATGAAGGAAACACATCCCATTCACGGTCCATGCTCCATCCACTGAGCATCGCTCCTGAAAACGTGCCAATCATATAGCAAAACGGAATCCACCATTTCATTTTGATTTATCACCTCAGAAATGATATACCCCGTTTCGACAAATTCCGAACCTTTTTAGAGCATTTCCTCAATATCTTTCTTAATAGCGGCTGGTTCTGTCTTTGGCTCATAGCGTTTCACGACATGACCATCTTGATTTACGAGGAACTTCGTAAAATTCCAGGGAATGTCGCCGTGTTCAACATCTGGCGCTTCGTGCGTTAAATAGCGATAAAGAGGATGAGCATCGCTACCGTTTACATCGATTTTCGCAAACATTGGGAAACTCACGCCATAATTAATGGAGCAAAATTCCTCAATATCATCCTTCGATCCAGGCTCTTGCTCTCCAAATTGGTTACAAGGAAAGCCTAGAATTTCAAACGGCTTGTCCTCAAGCGACGTATACAGCCCCTGAAGTCCTTCATACTGTGGTGTTAACCCGCATTTACTAGCCGTGTTGACGATTAAAAGAACCTTGCCGCTATATTCTGATAGCGGCATGTCTATCCCTTGAAGCGTTTCTGCAGTGAATGAATGCACACTCATTTTATCCCTCCTATTCGTTGTCTCACCTCACTTTTATCATAGTTAAGCAAGAATCGCTAGTAATCAGCGCGCTCTTGCAATAATGCCGTTATGCACTTTAATATAGCCGTGCCTTACAATATCCATGCCGTTTTCATACGCATAGAGTCCCATTTGACGGATATCCATTAGCTCACGATACGTATGATTCATCATATCAGCCATCACATGATAATAAAGACGCGATTTCATCTGATTTCGAGGTGTTGTCATAATGACGTATCCATCATCTTTTACAAATTTGCGATGCCATTCTAAAATGGCTGGTTTATGTTCATCCGGCACATGTTCAAGCAAGCCTACACTTAGAACAATATCAAACTCTTTATGAAAATCGAGATCACGAATGTCTTTTACAAGATAGCTAATGTTCATTTGGTCTTTGTACCAAACTTTTGGTCCGCCCGTTTGTGTATTTGTTCCAAGAAAGGGATACGTATTCGGAAAATGAGCAAAACGATCTGTTTTACAGAAGGCATCGTAATCTACCATGACAACTTCTCCACCCGGATACATCGCATGAAGCTGCATTGCTTCATACCCTTCGGCAGCACCAAGAAAGAGAATACGAGGATTTTTTACATCAAGTCCTTCAAAAAGCGCTCGCTTTCCACGCGGATCCCAAATCCCATCCTCGATGCGGTGCACATAATTCCAGAGAGATAAGCGTACCATCTCCCCCAGGCCATTCTTGACATCACGAAGATGAAAGCCTTTGAAGCTATCTTTTAGAGAAGACTTCAAGCGCTGCTTTTCGGCAGGTACATCTTGCATAAATAGATTGTGAAATGAGCGATTAAAAAACTCCCACGAGGTTTTCACAGGCATATCCTGCTTATGTTCAGACTCCCAATCTAGACGCTCTTTCGCGAGCTTCTTCACTTCAAACGGCCTTCCTACCTGTTTCCAAGACATTTGCGACCAGTCGCTTACCATATTTGCATTCACAAAGCGATCGAGCTGTTCATTCCTCGGATTCCTTAAATCGACACGATAACTCGGCAGTAATGCTGTGTATTCAAAGTCTTGTTCCGAAAAAGGGTGTTCAGGCGTTAATGAAGCAAGTTCCAATTAGCTCACTCCTTATTATTTCACTTATTCTCTCACGGAAACGCTTTCATTACAAATATTTTCCGAATATGCCGACAAATGATCACGATAACCTATCTAAATTATTTGTGATGAAGGTGATATAATAGAGAAATTAACGATCAGGAGTTGGAAAAGAATGAAGATTGTAGTAAGTACGTTAAATGCGAAGTTCATCCATACGTGTCTCGCATTACGGTATTTGAAAGCCTCTGCTGCCCCAGATTATGATGTACAAATGGCAGAATATACGATTAAAGATCCGATTATGAATATTGTAAGTGACCTCCACAGTATGAAAGCTGATGTCATTGGATTTAGCTGCTATATCTGGAACATTGAAGAGACGATTCCTGTCATTGAAATGTTAAAGAAAGTAAATCCATCGCTCACGATCGTACTTGGCGGTCCTGAAGTCTCATATGATGTGTATGAGTGGCTCGATCGTATTCCTCAGGCTGATTATATTGTCATGGGAGAAGGAGAAGTGACGTTTAAAGAACTGCTTCAATCAATTGAAACAGGAGAATCAGTTGAAAACGTAAAAGGGATTGTTTACAGAAAAGATGGAAGTAATCATATTAATCCACCAGCACCAAAACTAAGCTTAAGTGAGATTCCATCGCCTTTTCGATTCGAAGAAGACCTTGCTGATCTCGGTCGCCGCGTCACTTACGTTGAAACGAGTCGGGGATGTCCTTATTCCTGTCAATTCTGTTTATCCTCTATTGAAGTTGGCGTAAGGTATTTTCCTGTAGATCGAATGAAGAAAGAGCTGCGTTTCTTAATGGATAATGGTGCAAAAACGATTAAATTCGTTGATCGAACATTTAACATTAGACGAAACTACGCGATTGATATGTTTCAATTCCTTATTGATGAACACCGCCCTGGCTGTGTGTTTCAGTTCGAGATCACGGCTGATATTATGCGACCTGAAGTACTAGAATTTCTCAATCGCGAAGCTCCGCCCGGACTCTTCCGATTCGAGATCGGTATTCAATCAACCAACGATGCAACAAATGAACTCGTGATGCGAAAGCAAAACTTCGAGAAGTTGGCACGAACGGTGACAATGGTGAAAGACGGCGGCAAAATTGATCAGCATCTTGATTTAATCGCTGGACTTCCTGAAGAAGACTACGCCTCTTTCCGAAAAACGTTTAACGACGTTTTCTCCTTCCGTCCAGAAGAGCTGCAGCTTGGCTTTTTGAAAATGCTACGCGGCACAGGTGTCCGTCTAAGCGCTGAGAAACATGGCTATCTTTACATGGATCATGCACCTTATGAAATTCTTGGAAATAACGTTCTTTCCTTTGATGACGTTATTCGCATTAAGCAGGTAGAAGACGTGCTAGAAAAATACTGGAATGATCATCGTATGGACGCAACAATTGAGTATCTTGTCACAGAAGTTTTCCAATCTCCATTTGATTTCTTCCAAGGTTTCGGCAGCCATTGGGAAGGAAAAGGCTGGTCACGAATTGGGCATCAGCTAGAAGATTTATTCCGACACCTGGCTGACTTTATTGAGAAGCATGCTCCAGCTCATCATGAGCGTGTCACATCGCTTATGAAAATCGATTACTTATCAAAGTCCAAAAAGAAGCCTCGTACGGTGTGGTGGCGTGATCGCCTTGAGAAAGAAGAAGAAAACGCCCTATTGAAGCTTGTAAATGAACAACCAGCTTTGCTTGGAGAAGACTATCAAGCGTTAAACCTATCAGAACGAGACCTGTATAAGCATACAGTAATCGATCTGTTACCAAGCTCAGAAGACGGGCAAATACAGAAAACCATTTTACTCGTTTACTATCATCCGAAAACAAATGAGCGTAACGTGTTTTATGGTGTTCTTCCTTCAGAATCTTCCGTTGCGTTGTAAGGCTGAAGGGAAAAGGCATTTCGACATAGATGAAATGCCTTTTCTATTGAGTGACGTCTCGATTTAAAGGATTTTGTACGTTCAAGACGAATACAGTAATGTACTGATGCCGGAGGGTAGGCCGGTAAAATATGGAGGGATAGCATGAAACTATTAGAAATGGATGCCTTGTCCCTATCGAAGAAGATTTCCAACAGAGAAATTTCATCGTACCATGCTGTTAGAACGTATATTGATCACCTAAATGCCATTAACCCAGCCTTAAATTGCCTTGTAGAAGATCGCTTTGATCAAGCTATAGAAGAAGCTAGAAAAGCAGATTATACCCTCACTACAGGAGATGCTAAAGGGCGACTGTTTGGCGTTCCAATTAGTGTAAAAGAGTGCTTTCATGTAGCGAACATGACAACAACAGGAGGCCTCGGGTATCGTGCAGGCTCTCGCGAGAAGAAAGATGCTGAGGTTGTCAGTCGCCTTCGCGAAGAAGGTGCCATTATACTCGGAAAAACGAATACACCTGCCCTTTGTTTTTGTCAGGAAACGGATAATAAGCATTACGGCAGAACGAATAACCCGTGGGACACCTCAAGAACAGCAGGTGGATCCAGCGGTGGGGAAGGCGCTTTAATCGCTGCAGGCGGTGCCGCAGTTGGTCTCGGTGCTGACATCGGCGGCTCGATTCGATTTCCCTCACATTTTAATGGCATTATTGGCTTTAAATCCGGCAATCGTCAGGTATCTCAAGAAGGAAATTTTCCTTTTGTTGATAAGCCAGAGCAAGAACGCATGCTAGGAATTGGTGCGATGAGCAAGTCTGTTCAAGATGCGAGATTGATTAACCAGATTATCGCTCATGAACAACCACCTGAACGTAACCTTGCAGATTTTAAACTCGTCTACCCAGTTCCTCACCATCGCTATCCGATTAATCGTGAAACGTTTCAATTGATCACAACCATAAGGGATGCGTTTGATGGCGAGCTTTCTGAAGAGCAGGCAAATCCCCCATTTTTTGAAGAAGCCGCTCTCATGTGGCAACAAATGATGTCGATCGACGGGGGAGCCGATATGGCTAAGCTTATGTTAGAAAACGATAAAGCAAGTCCAATCGGTGAATACATGAAGGAAAAGCTTTTCCGTAGTTCAGATGTACATTCCTACTTATCGTGGGCGCTTATTGGAACGAAGCTTTTCAAGCCTAACCAAAAACAAATTAAACAAATCCATGCTTCGCTAAAGCGTGGAGATGAGATTTTAGAAGATTATTTGGACGACCGAATCTTAATTATGCCAGTCTATCATTCACCGGCACCGCTTCACGGAGAATTGTATCAAGAACTTTTCTCCATTCGTAAAACTTTCTTGAACTATATGCCTTACATTGCGTATGCGAATGTGTGGGGGCTCCCTTCTCTTACAATTCCAATCGGAACTAGTAAAGAAGGCCTTCCAATCGGTGTACAGCTAGTAAGCCGCGTTGGTCATGAAGAAGCGCTTTTTCAGCTAGGGGAGCAAATTGAACAGCGCATCGGCGGGTATAACCGCTGTGTGCAGCATGATCAAAAAGCCGAGGCTGAAGCAGAACTCGTTTAAGTCGTAATGGAGGATTGAATCCCATTGTTTAAAAACCAACATACGAAGCCATACATCGCCATTATGATCGCAATCCTATTTATCTCCACTTCCGCCGTCATCGTCAAGCTAGCAACTGCTCAAGCTTCGATTATTGCGATGTACCGTCTCGTTTTTGCCATACTTATTATGCTACCGATTATCCTACGAAGCTATCGAAACGCCTTTCGTCATATTAAAGCTTCTGATTGGGGATTCGGAAGTCTTGCAGGCGTTAGTCTCGCCTTTCACTTTATTCTCTGGTTTGAGTCGCTCAACTACACGTCCGTTGCAAGCTCTGTTGTTCTTGTCACATTACAGCCGCTGTTTGCCTTTATCGGTACGTATCTTTTCTTCAAAGAAAAACTCACCCTTCTAGCTATTGCTGGAGGGGTGACCGCTGTGACCGGCTCTATTGTGATCAGCTGGGGGGATTTCAAGATTAGTGGAATGGCTCTGTGGGGAGATCTTTTAGCCCTGACAGCATGTGCCATGGTAACTGGATACCTCTTGTTCGGTCAGAACATTCGAAAGCGTCTGGATCTGATGCCATACACCTTTATCGTGTATGGCATCGCTGCTCTTACGCTTATCATTTATAACGTTGTATTACGCTACCCGTTCTTTACTTATCCAGCTACAGACTGGGGATATTTCATCTTGCTCGCGATATTCCCAACGCTTCTCGGTCATTCTCTATTAAATTGGGCTGTGAAGTGGGTGAGCGTGAATGTCATTTCAATGAGCATCCTATTTGAACCGATCGGAGCTAGTATTCTCGCCTATTTTATCCTTGGCGAAACATTGCATACGATGCAATGGATTGGTGGCGGAATAATCATTGCCGGTCTTTATCTCTTTATAAGAAGCTACACCTACAAAAGAAAACCGAAAAAATAGCTTGGCGACCCCCGTTCGGGGGACGCCAAGCTATTTCGACAGTATTCGAGCTAAACCGGGTGGTGCCTGTCACCACTCCTAGCGCGCTTTAGGACACGTCTTACAGTACGCGCCACCTTCCGATACTTGATCGTACAAACAGCAAGTACGGCGGAAGCGGATCTCTCCTTCTTCACGCTTCACTTTCTCTGCATAATACGGCATGAACGGGTTTGCGCCGCAGGTGAAACTTGTGCAGTTAAACTCCTTGAGAAGGAAATGAAAGTCTTCTTTAGCTCGACGCACTTGTACCTCTTTTCCCTCAGATGGCATCAGAGTTTCATAGAGCCAGAACAAGTAAATGGACACATTCTCCCATAGAATCGCCGCTGATAATTTCGTCGCTTTCACCATTGCTTCAACAAATGGAGCAAGGTTCTCGTTAATCAGTTTATTGGCAAGTGCTGCTCTTATTTCAACACGATCTTTCTGAATAATGGTGACGTCTACGTCGTTATCAATCATAAGCTTCATCATCCACGGCTCCGCATCTGTATCAACTTCATAGCAAAGCTCATTAGGTCCTGCCAGAATCGCTTTATCCCACATCGTAAAAGCATACAGTATCGGCACAACCGTCATAAAACCATATCTTTTCATAAACTGTGATCCCGCCACAATTATAGATGGAAAATGGCCATCCTCCACGAGCTTTTCAAGAAGACCTTTTAAGTGATGCTCATCGTGTAGCTGCACTAAACTTGCACTGCTTTCACCCACAGTCAGGCGAAACTGTTCCAGCCTTTCTTTCTCGTCTCTCGTAAACACCGGGTGCTCAGTAACCATTTACCTTCCTCCCTTTGCCATGTGGTACACAAAGCGGTGTACCGAATAGCGGATCCTCGATAATGTTACATTGAAGCCCAAACACATGCTTCACAAGCTCTTCATTCACGATCTCTTCAGGTTTTCCCTGATCATAAATGCCCTTATCCTTCACAGCAATAATATGGTCGGCATAGCGACAAGCGAGGTTTAAGTCGTGAAGAACCATTAGAATGGTCCGGTTATCCTCTTTATTCAATTCAAATAGTAAATCGAGTACCTCCACTTGGTGAGCGAGGTCCAAGTACGTTGTTGGTTCATCAAGTAATATAATATCCGTATCCTGAGCAAGGGTAAGCGCAATCCAGGCACGTTGCCGCTGTCCTCCAGAAAGGGAATCAACATTACGCTCAGCAAACTCTTCCATGTGCGTTGCTTTTAGCGCGTTTTGAACGGCATCTTCGTCCGCTTCAGACCATTGACTAAACCACGTTTGATAAGGATACCGTCCTTGCTTAACGAGCTGCAGAACTGTGAGGCCTTCAGGTGCGACTGGTGACTGTGGAAGGATAGCCATTTTCCGAGCGATTTCCTTTGTTGGCTTATTCGCAATAGCCTCTCCATCAAGAACAATTCCTCCAGAATGCGGCTTTAGAAGTCGAGCTAGACTTCGTAATAGCGTTGATTTGCCACATCCATTTCCACCAATGAGAACGCTCATCTCTCCTTTAGGAATCAATAAGTTCAGCTGATCGATAACGGTTTGTTCTCCATATCCAAGCGTTAAATCTTTCGTTTGCAGTGCGTACACGTCGCCACCTCCTCATCATTTGTTTCTCGATCGAATCAATAAATAGATAAAATACGGTGCTCCAATCGCCGCTGTGAATACACCAGCCGGAACCTCCAAAGGTGAAAAAAGCGTGCGGCCAATTAAGTCAGCAATCATCACAAGTATACTACCAACAAGCGCAGCCACCGGCACAACTACACCGAAAGACGATCCGACGAGCTTTCTCGCAATATGCGGTGCCATTAAACCTACGAATCCGACTCCACCAGCAAATGCAACAGCCCCTCCTGCAAGCGCCGTGCTAATTAACAGTAACGCAATGCGGTCTTTTAAAAGCATCGCTCCTGCACTTCTTGCTACATCATCCCCAAGCTCTTGCAAATTCACCCGTCTTGAGTAAACCATTAAAATAATCATCAGAACGACTACCCACGGCAGCAGCGTCAGAACATCCTGGCCGTTCGTTCCGTGGACACTGCCCGTAATCCAGATGTTTGCATCAGACGCTCTGTAAATAGGACCGATAATCATCAATAATGTCGTTAGCGCCTGCAACAATGCCGTTAACCCGATCCCAATCAGCACTAATCGAATCGGTGAAATACCATTTTTCCATGATAAACCAAACACAAGAAATCCTGCTAAAATAGCGCCGATAAAGGAAGCGAGCGGCAACCATTGAATGCTTACCGTAAGGGCATTCGCTTTATCACTAAAGATCGTTAGAAAACCAATCGTCGCAAGTGCACCGCCCCAAGTGATGCCAAGAATATCAGGTGACGCAAGTGGGTTCCGAATCATTCCTTGAAGAATAGCGCCAGATACTGCAAGCGCCGCGCCAGCCAAAATGGACATGGCGATCCTAGGAAAGCGGAACTGCTTCACAACAAGCTCATTCATTTCATTACCATAACCAAATAGCGCCTTCACCACTTCAGCCGGGGTCATAAATATCTCCCCAAGGCCAATACTAAGTAATGCGATGATGATAACAGCGCCAGTCAGTCCCGCTATCACCCAAAGCGAGCGGCGATCTAGTAGAAAAGAAACAGCTTTCATTCGAAAGGAAGTGTATTTCATCATAGCTGTTTAAACTCCCTTCGAGCAATATAAATGAAAAATGGCGTTCCGATGACAGCCGTTAGTACACCAACCGGCGCTTCAAGTGGCATGATCACATACCGAGCGGCAATATCAGCTGATAACAAAAGAATCGCCCCAATGATTGCGCTATACGGAATGATCCAGCGATAATCCGGTCCAGTAAAAAAACGAGCAACGTGAGGTACGACGATGCCAATAAAGCCAATCGGTCCGGCTACGGCTACTGATCCTCCAGCAAGAAAAACGATAAAAAGTGCTGCGAAAGCTTTGACAAGCAGGGTACGTTGTCCAAGTCCTTTTGCGACATCTTCTCCAATCACCAGAGTGTTAATTTTCGGACTGATCAAAAGCGCACCGACTAAGCCAAGTCCAATATAAGGAATAACCGAGTAAAGCATATTTAAACTGCGCCCTTCAATCGAGCCAGCAAGCCAGAAGAGAACATCTTCAAGCGCTTTCTCATTCAACACAAGCATTCCTTGCGTTAATGAGGAAAACATCGCCGCAATGGCCGCACCGGCAAGGGTCAGCTTCATCGGTGTAAGCCCTTCTCTACCAAATGAGCCAAGCACGTACACGACGATGGAGGCGAACGCAGCTCCAAGAAACGCTAACCAGCTAAATGCTGCAAGTGACGTAACAGAGAAAAAGGTGACCGCAATCACAATCACAAAACTCGCCCCCGCATTTACGCCTAATATGGACGGCGAAGCAAGAGGATTTCGAGTAATCGCCTGCATCAAAGCACCCGCGACAGCAAGACTTGCGCCTACGGCAGCCCCGATCAGTGCTCTCGGAACGCGATTTTCGATAATGATAATATGTTCATTGCTTCCATTAAACTGCGTAAAGGCTTGCCAGGCCGTTGTCCATGTAATACTTGTTAAGCCATAGACCACGCTCGCAAGCATCAGTATTATGACAAGCAACAAGCCAACTGCTAATCCGAACCATTTTTTATTCATCGAGTGTAATTTATGCGTCATAAAGGTTAATCCCTTTCTTTATCATCCTTTTTAAGTTTAAGAAAAGAATGAAAACGTGTCAATGAATATGAGAATCACTCTCATTTACCTGTTGACTAATTTGTGACAATTCAGTATGATTACATCGTAAATGAAAACGATTATCAATGACAAGGAGGATATACATATGTTAAAAAAAGGATGGCTCATCGTTAGTCTAAGTGTACTTATGATCCTTGCTGCGTGCGGCACAGGTGGGAATAATGAAAACGCTACTAACTCTAGTGGGCAAGAAGAAGAGTCTACTCGAACGGTTTCACATGCAATGGGTGAAACAGAAGTGCCAGAGAAGCCAGAAAAAGTTGTTATTTTAACTAATGAAGGAACAGAAGCACTACTTGCTATGGGAGTAACACCAGTTGGGGCAGTACAATCATGGCTCGGCGACCCGTGGTATGAGCATATTTCGGACGATATGAAAGATGTTGAAGTCGTTGGAACAGAAAGTGAAGTGAATCTTGAAGCTGTCGCTGCACTTAAACCTGATCTCATAATCGGAAATAAATTACGTCAAGAAGACATCTATGATCAGCTTAGCGCGATCGCTCCAACCGTTTACTCAGAAACGTTGAAAGGCGACTGGCAGGAGAATTTCAAATTCTACGCTAAAGCACTAAATATGGAAGACAAAGGCGAAGAAGTGATGAGTGCTTACACCGACCGCATTGACTCCATGAGTGAAGAACTTGGCGATCAGCTTGATCAAAAAGTGTCGGTTGTTCGTTTTCTAGCTGGACAAACAAGAATTTATTACAAAGACTCGTTCTCTGGCGTTATCCTTGAGCAGCTAGGTTTTGATCGTCCAAAATCACAGCAAAAAGAAGATTTTGCTGAAGAAGTAACGAAAGAACGTATTCCAGAAATGGATGGCGACGTGCTCTTCTACTTCACGTATGAAGCGGGAGATGGCGAAGCGAATTCCACTGCGGAAGAATGGACAAATGATCCATTATGGAACAATCTTCAAGTTGTCAAAGACGGTAACGTTCATGAGGTGAGTGATGCGATCTGGAATACGTCTGGTGGCGTCATTTCGGCTAACTTGATGCTTGATGATATTGAAGACGTTTTTCTAAGTAAATAAAGAAGTAAGTGTAGCCCGGCCTGCGCCGGGCTTTTAATATGCTTGAATTTATGAATTTAAGGGAAAAAGAAAGAGAAATGTTTTCTGAAGATTATGGCAAGAAGACAGGTTCTCTTCAGGTATACTAATAGAAAGACATATAAGGAGGGGATAAATCGATGCCAAATGTCTGGACACATATTTTATTCGGAGAAGAAGCTGCGATGGAAGCCGGCATATGGAATACGATCAAAGGTGACCTGCCTTTCTTTCGACTTGGTGCACAGGGACCTGACCCTTTCTTTTATCATAATTTCTGGCCCTGGAAAAAGAATAAGCCTGTTCAGGAAGCGGGATCTGTTCTTCATCAAGATCATTGCGGTTCATTCCTCATGGAGATGATTGAATACGGAAAGCAGGACGATCCGATGCTTCGCGCATATATTCTTGGCTTTGTGACGCATCATATTCTTGATCGAAACACGCATCCTTATATCCACTATCGTGCCGGTCTTGAAGGCAACCGACATCAACAGCTTGAAATTATTATAGATACCATTTTGATGAAAGAATACAAAGATGTAGAAACGTGGAAAACACCCGTTTACCAAGAGATTCACATTGGCAAATCACTCTATCCTCCTATTGAACTCATGCTGTATGAATTGATCCAAACCTTTTATCCAGAAACAGCTGAACGTATGCCAGACGACTATATTACTCAATCTTATCGGGATATGGTACTTGCGCTAAAAATATTATTCGATCCACACGGATGGAAAAATCAACTTTTAAAGAAACAAGTCTCTTCCTTTTCCTATCGAAAACAAATTGGCAATGAAGATTATTTAAATCGTGAAGGCACCACTTGGATCCATCCAGCTATTAAAGACGAGGAATCCACCGCGACCTTTGAAGAGCTGCTTGAGCAAGCGGAAGAAGAAGCAACAAGTATCCTGCCTCTTATTCATGATTACTGGCACAACGAAGAAAACTGCCTAACTGAATTAAAAACACAAATCGGCAACCGCTCGTATGACACAGGAAAAGATTGCACGCTTTCACTTGAGTTAAAGCACTTCGACCCCATTTTGTAAGGGGTTTCATACCATAGGATGGCTCTGAGCAGTGTTTCTGCCCAGAGCCTTATTTGTGGTCTGTTACCTGGTGCGAACTGTAGAGAAAACCACTTAATTCCGCGATTCTGCTAATTACATATCCACCCCTTCATTCACCATCACAACCTTCGCCTGCTCTTTCCCTTTTTCGATATTCACTTTACTAAGTAAATAGATGCCTGCTAGAAAAAAGACAACTAGCGATACGATCCCAAGTCGACTTGAGCCTGTTACCTGACCAACGAAGGCAAAGAGAAACGGACCGAATATCGCTGAAAATTTAGCTGAAATCCCATAGAAACCGTAAAATTCCGCATGACGATGATCCGGAACCATACTTCCAAAAATCGAACGACTTAATGCTTGGGCACCCCCTTGAACGAAGCCAACCATGATCGCAAGTAGATAGAAATGCGTAGCAGTTGTCATAAAGTATCCTAGTAAAACGATGCCCACATATATCCATAGTGCTAGCATAAGCGCTCGTTTCGGGCGAATTTTCTTCGCTAAGTAGCCAAACAAGAAGGCGAACGGTATGCCTACAAACTGCGTAATGAGGAGCGCTGCAATCAAATCATTCGCTCCTATTCCGATATCTCTTCCATAGATCGTCGCCATTTTAATAATAGTGGAAATGCCATCATTAAATAACCAAAAAGCGACTAGAAACAGAAGCAGCTGTTTATAGTGGTTCAATTCCCTAAAGGTTGTGCGAAGTCTTTTAAAACCGATTGTCATGTAGGAGCCGCTTAATTTAGGCTGACTATGCTCAACTTCATGCACGTTTTTGAACATTGGGATCGAGAAAACAAACCACCAGACCCCAACACTTGCGAATGAAAGCTGCGTCGCGACAAGCGTATTCGGAAGAAAAAACCAGGATGGATTTAAGATCATCATCAGGTTAACGAGAAGCAGAAGCCCGCCGCCAATATAGCCAAAAGCGTAGCCTCTTGCTGAGATGCGGTCCATCTCCTCCCCTTTTGCGATCTCGGGTAAGAATGCATCGTAAAAGACGTTGCTACCTGAGAAACCGATTGTTCCAAAGATTAGTAGAATAGAAGCAAATAAATATCCGCCCTCACCAACGAAAGCCATTAAAACACTCGCAATCATTCCCATATAAGCAAAAAAGCGCAAAAATGTTTTCTTTGAATTAGAATAGTCAGCAATAGCACCAAGGATCGGGGCAAGAAAAGCTACGATTAGAACGGCAATGGATTGCGAATAGCCCCAATATGATGTGGCAAGGCTTTGGTCAATATTCTTGGCAGCGACATCGTAATAAAAGACAGGGAGTACTGCTGCCATCATCGTCGTTGCAAAAGCAGAATTAGCGAAATCATACATCATCCAGCTACGAATCTCTTTTTTTCTCATCTTTTTGCCTCCATGATGTTCAATTCCTTTCAGCATAGCAGGTCGTGACACCTCTTTCTTCAGGCTGGAACATTCTTCATGATCATTTTACAAATGACAGACTTGCTACATATTCTAGCTGCGAGTACACTAGCGGTAGAGTAATGAAACGGAGGTCGTCCTATGGACCAAAAAGAAATTCAAGACAAAGTTATTGAAAACTATCAGCGCGATGAAAACATGATGATTCTTGTTTTTGCTCAGTGGTGTGTAAACAATGACTTAAATCCAGAAACACTTTACGCAAAAGCTTATCCAGATCAGGTGAATAACCCTGCTCTTAAACAAAGCATTGAACTCGTTGTACCAAAAGAAGAATCAGAGCATATCCCAGATCAAACGGTGATTGGCGTCCTTTCTCTTTTCGGAAATGATGATCTTGCATTTGTTGTAACAGAAGAAATCGACAAACGCCAAAAAGAAGATAAATAAGCGTTTACCACAGTTTATTCGATAGCAGAGGGAAACTTCCCTTTATAATCAACGAAAGACCCGGTGCATATGCTCCGGGTCTTTCGTTTTCAATTAGGCATCGCGAAATAGTTTCACAAGTGCCTGTGTACCACTATCTTCTTCTCCACGCTCAGCAAGATCTTCGTAGAGCTTTTTTGAAAGCTCAAGGCCAGGTGTCAGCATGCCCATTTGCTTGGCAGATTCAAGAGCAATCGTCATGTCTTTAATAAAATGCTTCACGTAAAAGCCAGGCTCAAATCGATTTGAAACCATTCTTGGCGCAAGGTTGCTTAGCGACCAGCTGCCAGCTGCGCCAGATTCAATACTTTCAAGAACTGTTGTCGGATTCAACCCTGCCTTTTCCGCATAAACTATCGCTTCAGTAACGCCAATCATGTTACTTGCGATGGCAATTTGATTACACATTTTTGTGTGTTGTCCCGCTCCTGCTGGGCCTTGAAGAACAATATTTTGTCCCATTACTTCGAGAATCGGTCGAGCTTTTTCAAACACTTCTAACTCTCCACCGACCATAATGGATAGTCGCCCTTCCTTCGCTCCAACGTCTCCTCCTGATACAGGAGCATCAAGCGCGTAGAGCTGTTTTGATAGAGCATGCTGATAGATTTCTTCAGCAAGAGCCGGGCTAGAAGTTGTCATATCAATTAGAATCGAATGCGGCTTAGCATGTTCTAGTATCCCTTTCTCACCTATGTAGACCTCTTCCACATCTTTAGGATAGCCGACCATAGTGATAATCACGTCAGCATTCGCTGCCACGTCCTTCACTTCATCGTGCCATTCTGACCCTTCTTGAATAAGCGCTTCTGCCTTACTTTTTGTTCGCGTTGAGATAAGCGTGTGGTATCCCGCTTTGATTAAGTTCCGAACCATGCTTTCTCCCATTACACCAATCCCAACAAAACCTAGTACTGGCTTTTGCTCCATTTCAATCGCCTCTCTTCCCAGAATTTCCTTTTCTATCACTTCTCTTCATCGTACACTAAAAGAGAGGTGAAATCATAATGAAAACAAGCAGTTTTGCCGGTCTATTTCTGTGGGTAGCCTTCGTTGTCACGAAATTACTCACAACTCCAATCGACACACTTCAATATGTCATGATGTTATTAATGTTCGCTTATCTCGTACTTGTGCCGTTAACCTTAAATCTCGTCTCACAGAGAAAGAACTCCTTTTATCGTTATACCACCTGGACTCAGCTTCCATCAGCTGTTCTTGCTGGTGTTTCCTTCTTTATTGAACAGGGAACGCTCGCTGTACTTCTAGCCGTTCCGTGGTTTCTTACGACGATTTTAATTGCGCTCTACGGATTTTCTCGTCTCCTCCAAACATGGAAGAGAAGCACGATTTTTGAAGTTCTCATTCAACTGGGGTTGATGTACATAAGCATTGGGGGACTCTGGCTCATTCTACATCGGTCAGGCATCCAGATTCTCCATTTTAGTGATGTAATCGTCCTGCTCACATCTATTCATTTCCACTATGCCGCTTTCATTACACCTATTACGATGGCGTTCATCGGGAAAATGCTTCTAAAAAAAGCACCTTCCATTCAGCCGTGGTTTAAAACGATTGCGATCTTTGTTCTACTCGGACCACCTTTCATTGCGGTTGGTATTACACTATCGGATTCGTTGCCCGTTCTTGAGTTTATTTCAGTCATTGAATTCGTAACACCGCTCATCGTTTTTTCGATTCTTTGTCTCGTCTATTTAGTGCCAACATTGGATTATTCCGTTCAAATGTTGCTATCAATTTCATTCGCTTCTCTGCTATTCTCGATGAGCTCCGCTATGATTTATGGGTTTGCTCATGTGAATGAAACCGTTATTCTCGGTATCCCTTTAATGGTCTTTTTCCATGGGTTCGTGAACACATTTGGCTTCTCTTTATTTGGCCTGCTTGGCGTGACAGCGATGCAGGAAACAAAAGCACTCAAAAAAACCAGCCTCTCTACATAATGTGAGAAGCTGGTTTTTTGGACCATATTAAGAAATAAAGAGGAAATTATAGCTCCTCTGCATAGTGACCGAGTTTTTTCAGTAGTGTAATGGCCGTTTCTTTCTCAGACTCATCCAAACCGGCAAAGATTGACTGGACTTGTTTCTCATGGTTAGGAAAAATACGATCCATTAACTTTTTACCTTCATCAGTTATAACGGCATGTGTGATCCGACGATCATTCGGACATGGATTACGCTTCAAATACCCTTTTCCTTCAAGCTTGTCGACAACGTAGGTGATGCTTCCACTCGCAAGTAGAATTTTCTCACCGATTTGCTGTAGCGGCTGATTTCCTTTGTGATAAAGCAACTCAAGCACAGCAAATTCCGTTGGATTTAATCCATAGCTTTGAATATCCGTTTTAATATGATCGGTAACAGAGCGATTCGATCTAGCCAGGACAATGAATAGCTTTAGTGAAAGCTCACGATCTTTATCATTCATAACGTTCACCCTTAACTTCTAATATCTTGAATTCGAGATAATTATACTTAATTCCAATAACTTATGTCAACTTAATCTGGAAAATTGCTACTATTTTTCATTCACGGAATGAATATGGTCCAACAGCTGTTGAAAGCCAGATAATGCCTTCGTGAATTCCTCTTTTGATAAACCACTGTTTGCCGCCATAGCGTCTGGAATGATCGAAGCTTCCTCTCTCAACCCTTCCCCTTTTGATGTTAAACGAACCATCACTCTGCGCTCATCTTCTTTCGAACGCTCTCTCATCACAAGACCCGCTTCTTCCATTCTTTTTAGCAGGGGAGTTAACGTGCCTGAGTCCAAATAAAGCTCCGCGCCAAGCGCCTTAACGGTTGTTTCATGTTTTTCCCAAAGAACAAGGAGAACGAGATATTGAGGATACGTAATATCAAGCTGGTTCAAATAAGGACGATACATCTTCGTAATTTCCCTTGAACAAGCATATACAGAAAAACAGAGCTGATTCTCTAGTTTTAATTGTTCGTTATGGTTCATGATAACCCCTTCTTTACAATAAGTTGTGCACAATCAACTTATCCCGATTTGGCTGTTATGTCAACATGATCGCTTTCTGTTGACAGATAAATAACGATGAGATATATTTAATCTTGTAAAATTAAATTGTGCACAACTTAAATTATTAGGAGGAATTTTATTATGGAATCGTTATATACTGCAAAAGCATCAGCACACGGCGGCAGACAGGGTAAAGTAGAATCATCGGACGGCGTCATCAACATGGACCTTCGTATGCCAAAAGAACTTGGCGGTCAGGGAGGAGAAGCAACGAATCCTGAACAATTGTTTGCAGCAGGTTATGCAGCTTGTTTCGATAGCGCCTTAAATATGGTCGCACGCATGAAGCGAATTAAAATCAAAGATACGGTAGTAGAAGCGCACGTATCAATCGGAAAAGAAGAAGACGGCGCATTCGGACTTAGCGCGAAGCTACACGTTACAATCCCTGGCGTCGATCAAGAAACAGCAAACGAGCTTGTTGAAGCGGCGCACCAAACTTGCCCTTACTCAAGAGCAACGCGCGGAAATATGGAAGTGGAGCTAGAAGCAATCGCGAAGTAAGCTTCAATCACTGGAAAGAGCTGCCGACTGTCGGCAGCTCTTTCTTTACTGTTTGAGCGGTTTGGCCAATAAAAATGGAATTTGGCTAATAAAATCTATATTTGGCCAATAAATCTCGATTTCGGACAATAAAATCAAATTTTAGCCAATATCCACCCCACTCCACCAGAAACACACCACCCCAACCAGGAGAAAAGGTTTTTTTCTCCTCTAAAATCGCTATACTAGAAGTAGATTAGCGGAAGGTGTGATGGATTGTGCTCACCGTTTCAGAATTCGAGGGGGTTAAGGCTGTAAAAGGGACTTTTCAGCTTGGGGGCGTTCGGATGAATGTATATATGTACCTTGTAGATGAGCTCTTGATCGACTGCGGACCTAGCCGCCTTCAAAAAGAAATAATGGATTTTCTCTCTAAGGAGAGCTATACCCAAATAATCTTAACGCATCACCATGAAGACCATACAGGCAATGCTTCGGTGCTTCCTTCAGGACTGCCGATGTATATTCATCCTGAAGGCATTCCTTTGTGTCGTGCGAGACCTCACCTCCCACTTTATCGCCGCGTTTTCTGGGGCTCCCGAAAACCATTCGAAGCTAAGGGAATCAAGCATCGAATCGTAACAAAGCATCATACATTTGATTTACTTCACACGCCCGGTCACGCGCCAGATCACATGGCCCTTCTTGAGAAGGAACGAGGCTGGCTGTTTACAGGTGATCTCTACGTCATGAGTCAGCCAAAAAGCATTTTCGCGTTTGAATCAATCCCAGAGGTCATTCAATCGCTCCAAAAAGTACTATCACAAGAGTTTGAGACCGTTTTTTGTTCGCATGCTGGTATATTACACAACGGGCGCAGACGATTGGAAGAAAAGCTTTACTATCTTCTTTCCATTCAAGACCAGGTTCTTGCAAAACATAACGATGGCAAGCCGGCATCCGTCATTCAGAAAGAATTGTTTCCAAGTCGGCATGTGCTGAACTACTTCTCACTTTTCGAAAATTCATCTAAACATATCGTTACCTCGATCATAAATAAAGAAGGATCACGCTAGTAGACGTGATCCTTTTCAGTATATTGATCATACCAATAAATTCGATTTCTCCCCTGTTTTTTTGCGAGATATAACCGCTCATCTGCGAGTTTCATGCATGGAATAATGCCATTTTCTAGAGGATAAAGTGCTGTTCCAAAGCTCATTGTCACACTAAAATATTCACCCTTTGCGGTGAACGTCATGTTTCTGATGACTACTTGAATATTTAGCAAACATTCTCTCGCTTCTTCTACATCCTCAGCATCCAACAAAATAGCTAATTCCTCTCCGCCATATCGATACGCTCTGCCTTTTGTTCCAATTTGTTTGTTTAATACTTCGCCTATTTTACGGAGCACATTATCGCCAACTAGATGCCCAAATTGATCATTTACTGATTTAAAATAGTCTAAATCGGCAATAACAACGAGGATCGGCTTCTCTCGCTCCGCACAGTGACGCAAATCTTCTTGAAAGGAGCGATGATTGTATAGATCCGTTAAAAAATCTTTCCGCGCAATGTCTTCTAATTGAGTATTCTTAGAGCGCATCTTCCGTTCTCTCGAAACGATAATCCCGCCAAGAATCCCCATAAATATAAGGAACATAAAATCTAGAAGGTATGAAATTAGATCCTCCCCCGTAAACGAATAACCGCTAAAAATAAGAACTCCTGTATAACCAACACCTAGAAACAGCGCTGCAATCATACCTCCGCTAAATTTCCAATACACTGCAACATGGAGGATAATTAAATATCCGATGGGAAAGAGTGGACTCCCTCCGCCTCCAGTTAACACAATAAGCCATAGAAAAGCGACGTAATCAAAAGCGACACTCACTTTCGTCATATAGTGGTATCGTTTTGAATTTAAAGGCGTTCGATGAAGCGCATATTCAGCGACTGCCATATAAACAAAACCAAATATAAGCAAACTCAAAAAAGCGATGCTATTTCCCTGTAATAAAATATAATAATATGCCCCTGCAATGAGGAGAAAAACCCATCGAAAAAGCGATAAAATCTTTTCAATTATATGGTCGTTTTCTGTTATCACATTCATTATTTCACCCTTTTCACCTTGATTTATTTCAAGTATGAAAATTTTTCCACTACATTTATTATAACGCAAAAGTTACGAAACAATAGGCTGTTTTCAAAACTTTCGAACAAGATGAATACAGAAAAAAGGAAGACTTCACGTGGAAGTCTTCCTTTTCATCAACTGCTTTATTTCTTCTGCTACAGCTAATCCTGATAATACAGCACTTTCGATTCGCGTTCGTCCGGTTTGATCATTTTCATGTAAGAATGCATCCCCTGCTACAAAGACAGCCTCTTTATCAGAAACGTTTAGAAACGGATGATCATGAACGTACACTGCTTGAGCATAACGCCATCTTTTTAATTGTTGAGACACCAACGACTCAAGGGGAAGCAAGTGCTCTATCTTTTTCAGCATATCAGCCAAAACAGCTTCATCCTCATAGTGATAAAAACTCTTTGAGAAATCAGGAGTTGCATAGACCGTTATAATACGTTCATCCGAAATACCTTTTACACGATTATCAACCATACGCTCGATGCCATCAGGCAAACCTGAATCCTTATGCCCTTCAGGAAGTAGCCTGGTTTCGTCTTCTTTTTTTAAAGTCAGAAGGCCAACTACCGCAGGATCGAATGTTATTTGGTTGAGCGACTGAAGCGATTGATCCGATACTTGAACGTCACTCACTTCAAGAAGCTGAAGCGTCTGGGGAGCTGGTGGAGTAAGTAGTACAAGGCTTGCCTGGACTCGCTCAATTCGCTCAACTTTACTATTTAATTGATGCGGTACTCCACTAGCAAGGTTCTTTACTAATTGATTCATACCGTTTGTCGCTTTGTATCTTGCATGTTTGTCTCCAAACCACCTTGATATCCATTGGTTCTGTTCCCATTCATCGACAAATTGCTGGAACTGATCTGTTCGAACGGTGAAAAATTGTGCCCCATGATCAGCTCGACCATCTCCTATTCTTCTCGTTGCGAGCCGGCCACCGACACTTTTGCTTTTATCAAGTACTAATACATTAATCCCGTCTTCGGTTAATTTCCTTGCTGCAAAAATTCCAGCAATACCGCCGCCTACAATCGCAACATCAACTTTTCTCATTCAAATAGAACTCGGTATTCGCCGTACCCTTCTTCTTCAAGACTTTCTTTTGGAACGAATTTCATTGCTGCTGAATTAATGCAATAGCGAAGACCATTCTCTAAAGGACCATCATTAAATACGTGACCGAGATGAGAATCAGCTTCCTTGCTTCGCACCTCCGTTCGAATCATAAAGTGACTGAAATCCTTCTTTTCTTTCACAAAATGATTGTTGATCGGCTGCGTAAAACTTGGCCAGCCACAGCCAGCATCATATTGATCCGTTGAGCTAAACAATGGTTCACCAGAAACAATGTCAACATAGATACCTGGTTTGGCATTATCGTAATACTCATTCTGGAACGGACGCTCTGTTCCATTTTTTTGTGTCACTTCGTATTGAATATCTGTTAAACGACTGCGAAGTTCGTCATCGTTTTTCTTATATGCCCAGTTTTTCTCTATGAAATCAGCGCGACCTGATCCTTTTTTGTAGCGATTGTAGTGGGCAGGATTTTTCTTATGGTAATCCTGATGATAATCTTCAGCCGGGTAAAATGGCTTGGCTGGGAGGATTTTTGTCACGATCGGTTTTGAGAAGCGTCCGCTTTCTTCTAGCTCCTTACGAGACTCTTCAGCCAGTTTCTCTTGCTCTTCATTATGATAATAAACCGCTGTAATGTACGTGTCACCGCGGTCAAAGAACTGTCCTCCTGCATCTGTTGGGTCAATTTGACGCCAAAATAGATCAAGTAGTTTAGTGTATGGAAAGACGTTAGGATCAAAGGTAATTTGAACGGCCTCAACATGACCGGTAGTTTTCGAAATGACTTCTTCGTATGTTGGATAAGGCTTCTCTCCGCCTGTATAGCCAGATACGATGCTTTGAATGCCCGGCATTTCTTCAAATGGCTCAACCATACACCAGAAACAGCCTCCAGCAAATGTTGCAAGCTCATAATTCGTACTCATTCTCTACCACTCCAATATAGAAGATTTATTCTACCCTTAAGTGCTACTAAAGGTCCGATTGGTTCATCTAACCATCAGAAGGAAATAAAGCACCTCCCTCTGATGGAAGTTTTCACTTTACATATAACATATCCGAAATGGACGGTTTATTGCCAGAAACTTGCTTTATGAGTAGGTAATCAGGGAATAATTTACTAAAAATCAAGAAATCTGCTACAATTTAAAGGTATAACTACGTGAAAAGGAGATCTTCGACTATGGCTACGTTTCAAGAGAATCTACAGAAATACGCAGATTTAGCGGTTAAAGTAGGTGTAAATATTCAACAAGGACAAACTCTTGTTGTAAACGCTCCTCTGACATCAGCCGAATTTGTTCGGAACATTGCTGAAAGCGCTTATGAAGCTGGAGCTAAAAATGTCCACGTTGAATGGAACGATGAAACCTTAACTCGTATTAAGTTTGACAAAGCACCTGACGAAGCATTCAAGGAATTTCCGACCTGGAAAGCGAAAGGGTTTGAAGAGATGGCAGAGAATGGAGCGGCTTTTCTCTCAATCACCTCTTCTAATCCAGACCTTTTAAAAGGTGTAGACCCTGAACGCATTTCGAATGCAAGCAAGACAGCAGGCAAAGCGATGGAAGGGTACCGCAACTATATGATGTCTGATCATAATAGCTGGTCAGTTGTTGCCGTTCCTTCTAAAGGATGGGCTCAGAAAGTGTTCCCTGACGCACCAGAGGAAGAACAGGAAGAAAAGTTATGGGAAGCCATTTTCCAGGCCACTCGTGTTTCAACTGGCGATCCGGTTCAGGCATGGAAAGAGCACAGTGCTAACCTTGAACAAAAGGTAGATTATCTAAACAATAAGCATTACAGCAAACTTCACTATCGTGCGCCGGGAACAGACCTCACTATTGAACTTCCAAAGGCTCATCAGTGGGTTGGCGGAATCAGCGAGAATGTGAAAGGCGATCATTTTGTTGCGAACATGCCAACAGAAGAAGTGTTTACAATTCCGAATAAAACTGGTGTGAACGGCGTTGTTTCCTCAACAAAGCCCCTTAGCTACGGCGGAACAGTCATTGAGGACTTCACGCTTACATTTGAAGAAGGACGCATTGTAAAAGCAGAAGCGAAGAACGGCAATGAAACACTTCAGCATCTAATTGAAACGGATGAAGGTGCACACTATCTCGGTGAAGTTGCGCTCGTTCCTCATGATTCACCGATCTCGAATGCAGAAATCATTTTCTTCAACACGCTCTTCGATGAAAATGCTTCGAATCACCTTGCGATTGGGAATGCTTATTCCTTCTGTCTTGAAGGTGGAAAAACCATGTCGAAAGAAGAGCTTAAAGCGGCAGGAGCTAACGAAAGTGTAACGCACGTCGACTTTATGATCGGGTCAAAAGAAATGGATATTGACGGAATCAAAGAAGACGGGACAAGTGAACCAGTGTTCCGCAAAGGAAACTGGGCAATTTAGTATTTAAAGCAGAGCCAACGAGCTCTGCTTTTTTATTTTGGGACATGTGATAGAACGTTTTCACTGGGATTATGATGAAAACTCCTTTATACTTGAGTAAAATGATAGGTTTTAACGGTTATTAAAAAAGGAGGTTATTAGATGAGCGCAAAAATATATATCATTCATGAGAACGAGGAATGGACAAAACCCCTTAAGCATGAACTTGAACAGTTTAACGTCCCATATGAAGATTGGTTTCTGAGCGAAGGGAATTTTGACTTAAGTGACGTACCACCAGATGGTGTTTTCTATAATCGGATGAGTGCTTCCTCCCACACTCGTGATCATCGCTATGCACCCGAATATACTGCAGCAGTACTATCATGGCTTGAGAGTCATGGGCGGAGAGTATTAAACGATAGCCGCGCACTAGCCCTTGAAGTCAGTAAAGTTGCCCAATACTCAGCCCTTAGAAAACATGGGGTCGTTACACCAAAAACGATTGCCGCTGTCGGAAAGGATCATCTTGTGAACGCAGCTGATGAATTTTCTGAGCCATTTATTACGAAGCATAACCGAGCTGGAAAAGGACTCGGCGTTCAGCTTTTTAACAATCAAGAGACGTTGAAGGGCTATGTGATGAGTGATGCGTTTGAAGATTCGATTGATGGGATCACATTGCTTCAGCAGTACATTCAGGCTCCTGACGCTTCGATTACTCGCTGTGAGTTCGTCGGCGGGAAATTCCTCTATGCCGTTCGTGTCGATACGTCTGAAGGTTTTGAGTTATGTCCAGCTGATGCTTGTCAGGTTGGGGATTCTTTTTGTCCGACAACAGAAGAACCCGCTCCTAAATTTGAAATCATTGAAAACTTCGATCATCCTGTTTTAGCCAATTATGAAGCATTCTTAAAAGCCAACGGCATCGCCTTTGCAGGAATTGAATGCATTCAAAATGAGCGTGGCGATTTGTTTACTTATGATGTGAATACAAATACGAACTACAATGCCGATGCAGAGAAAAAAGCAGGTATTTCTGGGATGAAAGCCATCGCTGAAACGCTCGCACAGGAACTTTCTAACCTTCATTCTCTACAAAAATAAAGAGCGCCGCGGGCGCTCTTGTTGCTTCTTAATCTTCGTATTGCTCTTTGATCTGGAGAAAACCGTCCATATTTGCTAAAAAAACGTCAATAAGATTAGGATCAAACTGACATCCTCGCTCCTTTCTAAAATGAGCGAGGATTTTTTCTGCGTTCCACGCCTTTTTATAAGGACGATCCGTAGCGAGCGCATCAAAAACATCAGCAACAGAAACAATCCGTCCATAGATGTGGATGTCGTCGCCACTTAGCCCCTCTGGATAACCTTTGCCGTCCCAACGCTCATGGTGCTCCTTGGCAATAACGGCCGCTGCCTTTAGTATACTGCGATTAGAATTTTTCAAAAGGTTATAGCCGATATTAGCATGTTCCCTTACTGCAATGAACTCCTCTTCTGATAGTTTACCAGGCTTATTTAAAATCGCATCGGCAATGGCTACCTTCCCGATGTCATGCATCGGTGAAGCTACTTTAATGAGATCAGCTTCTTCTTCACTCAATCCGCATTTCATCGCTAGAAACTTTGCATACTCCGCTACTCGCTTAACGTGAGCTCCTGTTTCCTTTGAACGAACTTCCCCAATTTCCCCCATTTTGAAAATGATCTCTCGTTGAGCCTCTTCCATCTCAATGTTCGTTAACACAGCTTCGAGCGCTTGAGCTGTATAAGAAGCTGCAAGTCTCAAATACTTTACGTCCTGAGCTGTAAATACTTCATCAGCGGTTAATTTGTTGATAACCTGATAGACTCCAAGCCTTTGATTTAGCTTATTCATCAGAGGAATCATCATGACAGATTTCGTTCGGTAGCCTGTCTTCACATCCAACTCTGCACAAAACCGCTTGTCCTCATAAGCATCATCGATTACGAGTGAGTTTGCTGTTTGATAGACGTAGCCTACAAGTCCGCTCGTGGCAGGAACACGAATTTTCTCCATACCATGAGGAATTCTTGCCAATAATTCATCTGTTTTTTCATCGTATAGCCAGAGTGTACATCTGTCAGCAACGGTCATATCCCTTCCCATATCTGCCATAAGCATCAGAAGTCGATCCGGATTGTTCTCAATCGTGATTCGAGACGCATAATCAAAGATAATCTCGAGAAGCTCTTCAGAATGGAGCTCCCTCTTCAATCGGCCATGAGACATGTAGCAATTAGGCCTCCCTCAACGTGCTCATTTTTACGCGTGCGAATGAGCCAAATAGTAAAATACGAAAGTGCTAATCTTATGAATACTTCTATCATACACTTATCCAGAGTTTAGTGGTAGATAAAGGAAGATGAAAAACCTACAATCACGATCAGTGTTTGTGTTTCAAGTATGAACGATTTAATCTCACTCACCCGAGTAGGTATCCCTTATTATCAAAATCATGCGTAAGACTTTCTTCTTTCCTGATTCTACATTCATACGTATATAGAAAGGCAAACAAGGGAGTGGAAAAGTTGTGAAATCCTTATTAACTTTCTTTCCACCACAAAAGAAAAAGAGTCTATCTGCAACTCTCATGTACGAGTTAAAACACGCAAGCAAAACTCATTCAACTCCCCCGTCTTTATCTGCGGAGGAGCAGCAGCTCGTTCTAGCCATTCGTGAAAAAACAGAGCGTGCAAATGCGAATAACGTCACTCGAACAAAAGCTTATCTGAATTTCTTTTTCCAACATCCAGAAATTCATTGGGCTTTCCTTGCCCATCTCGTATCTCGGAACGCAGGATGGACAATGACTGATCTACAAGGTGAATATCTCCCCCACCTATTATCAGTAGATCAGCAGATATCCTTCTTCTCTTTTTTGGAACGAGGAAACTGGCTTATTTTTCAGGATGCCTATCCTCAGCTTCTTGTTTATCAAGAAAGTATTAAAAGAAGGAAACCACTTTTTCACCTACTATCTGCTTTTCACGTCTCTTCTTTTATGAATGTTGTTTGGAGAAGGTTCTGGATTGAAAAGGACTGTGATATCCTTTCAACAGCTCTGATTATCAATGAACAACACTACATCGATTCACGCATAATAAAGAATGACGTCTTCCATCAGTCAGTTTTTAAAACATTGCCTTTTCAGCTACAGAATGTTTTCAATATGAACGTGATATTATTTCCGAGGAATCATAATACCTCTATTCAGCTAATTGGTGAAACAGCCAATCATTTTCTTTATGTTAAGGAACGGATCCATCTTGGAAAGCGTCTCTACCAGATTCTCTTTTCTAAGCAAGAAAT
This sequence comes from Pseudalkalibacillus hwajinpoensis, assembly GCF_015234585.1. NCBI lineage: Bacteria > Bacillati > Bacillota > Bacilli > Caryophanales > Guptibacillaceae > Guptibacillus > Guptibacillus hwajinpoensis. The sequence goes on along the minus strand of NZ_JADFCM010000001.1, from coordinate 134,065 downwards.
CTTCAATGCCATTTTAGATTGGGCATCACATCATCCACATACTGGTTCACGAAAAGACTTTTGGCCACATTTTTTCCATCCGGTAAAGGAAGGAATACCGGGAGAAAAGCGCACCATGGAAAAATGCATGCTAACAGAAGGGCCGCGTATTTATAGCCCTCTTTTATCTGTTTGGAAGGAAGTCAGTCATGAGCCTCCCAATCGAGAGGATTGGTTTACAAACGATTCAGCCCTGTCCCTATTTTCGTTACCCGCTCCTGATTGGACAGGAAACGTCGCGAAAACCTACTGTCACTCAATTGAATGCCTCGAAAAGCTCTGTCGCATATAAAAGTCCCGTTCTTCTCCAATAAAAAAACTTCCGCATTGGAAGTTTTTTTCTGATTAGATTATGTTTTGCATTCTCAAAACTACTTCAGCAATGAGGGCAGAACCTAGAAACGTTCCTACCATGACAAACATAGCGACCACTACGCTTCGCCAGCCTAGCTTCACAAAATCTGTCCAGGAGCGTCCGATTGCTATACCAGCATAAGCTAATATAGGAGTCGCAAGGGCAAGGATATTAATATTTTCCGTCCACTTTACGACATATTCAGAACCTGGCATGATTGGCATCGAAAGTAGAATTCCAATAATACCAATGTAAGCAACACTTGGAATATTCACAGGAAGAACGTGCTGAAGAATAAGCCCAGCTAAACAAATGACAATTAAAACGAGCATACCAGGTAATGCTGAAACCGGAAACACACTATACCCAATCCAGTTTCCCACAGCTGCAATCAAGCCGAAAATCACTAATAATAACGTCCACTCTTGTACATTTTTTAATAGCATCTTATGCTCCTTTCCTCATGCTCGCCTGAGGTGACTTTTCTTTTGTTAGCAGCTGATACATTTTTTCTGTTAAAGGAAGACCTATGAAAATGCTCATGTATAAGCCTGTTGAGAGCGACAGCAAATTGCTCGCACCTGCAAATGCAATAATGTCGTCTGAAAATGCAGGAAAAGCAGCAACGAGCGAACCACTTGCAGCGGCCATCATACTTCCACTTCCAATCCCAGAAGCCATTGCGAACGATAATGGATGGAGCGGTGTAATTGTCGCAAGGAACCCAGATATCACTCCCATAAATACTGCCCCAAAGACTGTACCAAATATATAAATGGCCATAACGCCTCGTCCTTCAGGTGAATTAAAGCCATATTTAGCAACAATCAGCCCAACGTTTGGCTCTCTTGCTACAGAATGCGCCATGCCAATGCTTTCTCTCTTCAGTCCAAGAAAAACAGCAATTGGCAAAGCAATGAATATCGTACCTAAATTTCCGAATTCCTGCAGAAGCAAAGCGGGACCTGCTTCGATTAATTTCGGTAGAGACGGTCCAATAATCACGCCGATTTTTGCGATAAGTAACGTTACACCAAGCACAATTAACGGTTCAGCATGAAGCGCCTGCGTTTTTTTAACAACTGGTGTAAAAAACAGACCGAGTCCAATAAGCATGGCGTACAGCATTGGCAATAATAGAATAACGCCTGGCCCTACTGTAAATTGAAAAACGCCAATCCATTCTGTTAATGCAACAATTCCAAACACAAGTAAATGCAATCTCCAATCTTTCCAAATCCCCTTAAGTTGATCTGACACCCGTATCCCCCATTTCCTTTTCTGCATGAAAGCTCTAAAGTTATTGTTATCTTAATATTTAGATTCTTAAAAGTAAATGGATTATTCTTACACACGGGGTGAGATTTAGCCTGAATTTTTTTAGGAAGCGGATACAAATACAGGCACTATCGTCTTTATCCTTTTTAAGATAAAATTTAGCCCAAAATAAAAAGCCAGGCATCGCCCGACTTTTTATTACTCAGCTGTCTTCCCTTTTGCCAATCTTTCTTTTCGATTAATAATCGAAGCACCAACAAGATCTCCCGTTACATTAAGACCAGTGGCACCCATTCCAACTAAGGCATCCACGGCTGTTAATAAAGCAACGGTTTCCATCGGTAACCCAACCTGAGCAAACACGGTGGCGATCATGACGATTCCTGCACCAGGGACACCTGCTGTACCAATTGAGGCAAGTGTTCCAACGATGACGACCATCAACATGTCTGTAAAGCTTAGCGGTGAGCCAACGACATTTGCAGCGAACACCGCAGATATCGCAATTCGGATTGCCGCTCCGTCCATATTAATCGTGGCACCTAGTGGCAAACTAAAACTATATAAACTTTTCGAAACCCCTAGCCCTTTCGCCGCGTTCATCGTAAGTGGCAATGTGCCAGAGCTACTTTGCGTAACAAAAGCGGTGATCATCGGCTTACTTGCATTACTAAAAAATTCTTTCGGACTTACTTTGAATAATAGCAAGAACAGTACATATATTCCGATCTGTACAATTAAAGCAATATAAAGGACAGCTATCATGTTTCCGAGTGAGAGAATCGTATCCAACCCCTGGTTTCCAATTGTTTTCGCAATGATTGCAAAAATTCCGATTGGAACGTACTGCAGAATCACATTCATAATTTTAAAAGTCGCTTCATTCAAGCCTTCAACTACTTTATATAGGTGCTCACCGAGCTGACCGTGTTCTTCTGAGTTTCGCAGCGCAGAAATCGCGATACCAAAAGCAAAAGCAGTAAAAATAATTCCAAGTAAGTTCATCTCGTTAAACGCTGTAACGATGTTTGATGGCACGATATTTAAAAGAACACTTACAATCCCAGGATTATCCGGAACGTCAAATGATTGGTTAGGATCGATTGATAATCCTGTACCTGGATTAAATAACGTCGCTACTGTTAGTCCAACGATGATAGCTAAAGCAGACGTTAAAACATAGTATAGAAACACCTTACCTCCCATACGGCCGAGATTATTCAATTTCGTTTGATTGACACCAACAATCAATGTAAATAGAATTAATGGGATAATAAGAAACGATAGCAATTTAATTAATAAATCTCCAAGCGGAGCGAGAATGGCCGCATCCTTGCCAAAAACAAGACCAACTATAATACCGAGAACTAGCGCAACGGTGATTTTTACTATTAACGAAGCATTCAAATAGCCTCTCATTACATTCTTCATGATTTCCCTCCTAATAAAGGAATGTGAATTATTCGTATATAATTACTAGGAAATAAGATACAGCACTATAAGCTATAAGTCAAAATGTTAGCTTTAACCTCCAAATATCTGAGCTTAACCCACTCTACAAAACTTTCATTCTTTAAATCTCTTTTTTCATGTATAGAGAAGGATAAACTCGGATAGACTGCTTATTAAAATCTATTAAAATAGCTGGAGGATGAACATGAGTAAATTAGAAGTATTCCCCGTCACCCCTTTCGAAACGTACCTTGAGATGACGCAATACGGAACAGAGGTCCATTTTGAATACGATAAGTACGAGCTCTTATCCGGAACAGTTGAAGATGGAAAGATGTATTTTCTAATTGATTACAACACAGGACTAACGTATGAAGTAGAAGAAAACATTGCGCATACTTTATTACAATTAAATGAATTAGGAAAAGGCGATCATCTTGTCCAGGAGATCAGACCGCGTTTACGACCCTCTACATCCCTTTCCCGCATATAAAAAAGTCCTGCTAGACGGCAGGACTTTTTTATATGCTTCATTCGTTTATCTGGCGGGGTTACCTACATATCCATAACGTTCACTAGTTCAGATTGAATCACATATCGTTCAGGGGCGTGCCCAATGAATTCAAAAGGATAGCACGTCGTTAACGTTAATGTCGCCTCTTCTTTGTCGACAATAACCGTCCTGTCGTCCTCATCAACAACCTTTATTCCGACAACGATGTACTCATATCGTTTTCCATCGAATTCAAAAAAGATTGGATCATCTTTCTGAACATTATTCAAACCAGTGAAAACGGTGTCCCGATGTCCACTTAATACGGTATGGCGGCCCTGATCAGGTGTCGTTGTATACTGACTTACGTACATCCCAACACCTTGACTTAACGTTTCTTCATCTGTTCCCCAATAAGTAGTAAATCCTTTTTCAATTGCAGGGATAATTAGTCGACCAACTTCCTCGCCCTTCTCATAAGCATTTATTTCATTACTCATTACCACCGCTTGCTCTTTTGAATGACTACTAGCCGTTTCTATTTCCTGAACTTCGCTTGCTTCTTCGGTATTCCACCTCTCAGTCTCTTCAGCATCTACTTGCTCAACTGCTTGCGTGGACTGCCACCACTCATAGCCATAGAAGGCTGCTATAAATAGACCTGCACACATCAAAACAACATAAACTTTGTTCATTTCTCCACCTCAATTGCTCGTCCTATAGAAAGGGAAAAAACCGCATCATGCTTTGCGGTTCTTCACAATAGATTATTGAGTACGTGTTTTCCTTCTGAAAACCAATAGGCCACCTGCTATTACAGCTAGAGACGCTCCACCTAAGGCAAGCATAGGATTGGCAGTAGCCGTTTCAGGCATTTGTCCGCCCTCCAATGGCTTCGCCGAATCAATCACATTAGCTGGAACGGTAATTTCATCAACACCGTTATAGTTGTCTACCGACATTTCCATCGATTGAGTCATATTCATGCTTTCTCCCTCGATTTCCATATCCATATCAATGTCCATTGATAATTGCTTCATGTAATAAGTCTTTTTATCGATCGTCACTTCATAGTTAAAATCATTAATCGTCATCTGCTCCATAAGTCCTTTCATTGACCCGGAGTCTTCACCTGACATACTCTCTTCAAACATTTTCATAGATGCTTCCATTAACGTCTTGCCGTCGCCCTCATATGTTAAAACGAATCCTTCGCCAGTTTCTTCAACGCTCATCTCTTCACCAAGTTCTTCGGCTTGCGACATCTGGCCTTCCACCATCGTCATGCTTTGAAGCTCTTCTAAACCTTGCGTCAGTTCTTCAGGCATCTTAATCCAGCCCTTTTCAGGATCTTCCTGGTAGAAACCTTCCTCTGTCCAATAAGACTCTAGTGAGACTTCACCTTCCTCAGGCGATTGTGTTGTCACAACCTGATGCATTGCGAAAGGCTTCAGCGTTATGTCCGCTTCAGATTCGCTAGAAATGGACATCGTTTCACCTTTAAGAGGAATCGATTGTTCCATATTTGTTTTTGTAGAATAGCTCTCGATTTCAGTCATTGCTTCATTCGACTGCTTTAGAATGTCCGTCGCACTCATTTCCTTTGCAGAGGTGTGAAACGGGGCACCTACAAAAACAACTGCTGCTAACGATAGTGGGGCTAACTTCTTTAACATCCAAACACTCCAATTCATTTTTTTGGCAAGAGAAGGCTAGGGATCTGACGTTACATTATGTATGGAACTACCTGATGGTTTTCGTAATCACCAGTTTCTTTCACCTATACCTTAATTTCCCAGTTTGTATAAATCGAAACATTTTTATATAAAAAACCAAGGAGCCTCCGAATAAAAGGCTTCTTGGTTTTGAGAGACAAACTATAACGAATCAGAAAAGATTCCAATAACATCAAGGTAGATCCTATATGAGATACAAATAGTACTTTTAACACCATTGTATATAAAAGGACTTGATGAGGATTTATGGTTACCTAGTTTGAAATTTATAGCGTGTTTTTGATTCATATGGTGTGTTTTCACTTAGCACAACAGACGGAAATTCTGGTTGATTAATAGCATTGGGATGTTTTTGCGTCTCGAGACATACCCCTAAATATTTTTTTGAAGGAACCTCTCTTATTTTGAAACCTTCACTTATGCTGTTGCCTGTATATAGAACAACACAAGGCTCGCTCGTTTCAACGGTCAGCTTCCGCCCTTCAGAACTTAATTCAATTTCTGGGTAATCTTCAAGAATAAAAGGATGATCATACCCTTTGCCTACTAATAAATTCTGCTCATGAGGATCATTCACACCCTCACTCAATTTTTTCCTGTCCCGAAAATCAAAAGACGTTCCTTCAACGTTTATTAGTTTTCCAGTCGGTATCATGTCGTGATTTAACTCAAGAAATTTGTTGCTTTTTAACTTTAAAGAGTGATTTAACACATCTTCGTTCAAATCCCCACTTAAATTAAAATAAGTATGGTTTGTTAAATTCATGATCGTATCTTTGTCAGAAGTAGCACTGTAATGAATCGTTAATTCATCTTGATTATTTAATGTATAGCGTACAACAACTTCAACATTGCCCGGATAACCTTCTTCTCCATCAGCACTATGATATTTAAATTCAATAGTCCCCTCATCATGATGATTTTCAATCACTTTGGATTTCCAAATTACGCTATTAAACCCTCTACTACCTCCATGAAGATGGTTGTTAGCATCGTTTTTATGTAATTGAAATTCTTTTCCATCTAATTCAAAGAAACCGCCTTCAATTCTTCCAGCTACTCTCCCAATAACGGCTCCAAAATAATTGGAACAAGTTAGATACTCTTCCAGGGTGTCATAACCAAGTACTATATTTTCAAGTTGTCCATTCTTATTTGGGCTGAGAATACGTGTAATAATGCATCCATAATCAATACATGAAATTTCAAAACCACTTTTCGTTTGCAACTTAAATAATGTTACATCCTGACCATTCAACGTTCCAAAGTTTTCTTGGGATATATTCATAAGTATTCCATCTCCTTATAAAGCAAAGTTATAAGACTATTATCTAAAAAGGTTCTAGGAAAATTAGGGTGGAAAAACTAAAGAATGAATCGATTCTTTTAATACTTTGGTTAGTATATCACCTACCTATTTGTTAATCTACTGACTCCATACATATACGGTTATTTCTAAGAATTGATTCAATCTTCTCTCTTCAAACACGTTCCAATTCCACATCTGTTCACTTTTGCAAATTGACGAAATACAAAAACAACACATTGCAAACCCTTTCATATTAACTCTATCGCCTATATACTTAGCAATATCAAATCATGATTTGTTTCATCCGTATCATTTTGCAATTGTAAGGGAGTTGGAGATCTCCATGTCACTTGATGAAAGAAGCACATTTTTACTAACAAAGCTCGTGAATGCAACAGAGTTAGTTACGGTTGATCATGTCATTGACCAATTAGGAATATCAAAACGAACGGTCCATTATGACCTACAAAAAATTAACGATTGGCTAGATGAGAACAAGCTACCCATTATCCAAACTAAACAAGGAATGGGATACTATCTCTCTGAAGAGACCAAACAGACCGTTCCTAAATTGATGAAGGAACTAAAAGAATGGCAGTACCACTATTCTCAACCGGAACGCATCACCTTAATTGGCGTTGAACTCTTAACAAACGATAAACCAGTCTTTATGCAGAACTTTATGGAACGTACTCAAGTAAGTCGCGGCACAGTCGCTAAGGACTTAAAGCTTGTGAAAAAAGTTCTGGCCGAGGAAACATTAACTTTACAATTTGAAAGAACAACCGGCTATGTTGTGGAAGGTAAAGAGGAACACAAGCGGAGAATATTGAGTCGTTTTCTGTCCGAGGTTCTCACCAACGGACAATTAACCGAAATGACGAATTTTCTTTATCCGCTCTTAAAGAACGGTGATGAACACACCTATTCGCACCTCATACCGATGAAGCAAATCATCATGAATGCGGAGCCGATTCTAAAAGTAGAGCTAACGGACGATACGATCGATGTTCTAGCCATTCAGCTTGTCGTTCTTCTTCAACGTTTGAAAGGCGAGCATCGCATCCAGCTCGATCCAGATGAAAAACACGCTGTTTGTTCAACGAGAGAATTTGAAGCAGCAAAGAGCATTGCAAAAGAATTAGAAGTTCAATTCAAACTCTCACTATCAATGGATGAAATAGGTTTTATCACGATGCACCTTCTTGGCTCAAGGGTCAATTATTCTGAAGTAGGCACTGTTGGTAGCCTTGAAAGTAACAAGCTTAGAAAAGTTGTTAGAGAGATCGTTAATGAATTTCAAGTTTACGCTTGTGTCTTATTCGAACAGCGCAATGAACTAGAGGAAGCTCTTTTTCTTCACCTTAAACCAACGTACTATCGATTGAAATATCATGTTCCAATTACAAACGAACTAACAGAGTCGGTACAACAGGAATATCCAGATGTCTTTTCCATTACGAAACGTGCCGTTTGGCCGATCGAATTGATGATGTCTCAAAAGCTACCAGATGATGAGCTCGCTTATCTAGCGATGCACTTTGGAGCATGGATGCAGAAGGAAGAGCTTCCGGAAGTGACGTTCGGAAAAGCGATTATCGTTTGTGAAAAAGGAATTGGTACATCAAATATTTTAAGAGGACAGCTTGAAAAGCTTCTCACAAATGTGGAAGTCATCGGGACAGTATCAAGAAGACAATTCATACAAAACCACTACGACGTGGATTATGTCTTCTCAACATCACCATTGGAACATGACACGTTACCTGTCTTAACGGTGAATCCCATTTTGACACAGCAGGGAAAAGAGAAAATCCTTCATTGGATGGAGGAAGTACAAACAACTTCTCATGAAGAAACTGACTTGAACCCAGATGTGATCGTTGAAATCATGAAAAAACATGGCACGATTACGAATGAGAAAGAACTAAGAAATGAATTACATCAGTTATTTGCTCCATCACCAACCAGCTTATCAATAGAAAGGTTTGAACGACCTATGTTAAATGACTTACTACATGAAGAAACCATTCAATTTGCTACGCAGACAGCAGATTGGAAAGAAGCGATCAAGACAGCAGCTCTGCCGCTTCTTGCGACAGAGCAAATCACCTCTTCTTATATCGATGCCATGATCAAAAATGTAGAAGATTTGGGGCCTTATGTAGTCATCGCTCCAGGAATCGCTATTCCTCATGCCCGTCCAGAAGAAGGTGTGAATACGGTTGGTATGAGCTTGCTTCGATTAGATCAAGAGGTTCCCTTTTCATCTAAAGAAAAGCATCAGGTAAAGTTGTTAATCGTACTCGCTGCAGTAGATAACGAAACGCACCTAAAAGCTCTTGCTCAACTTTCGGAGCTGCTGTCAGAAGAAGAAAACCTAGAAATGATTTATGGTGCAGAGGAAAAAGAAGAAATTATTAAACTCGTATCAAAATACTCAAACTAAGGGAGAGAATAAAAATGAAAAAAATTCTTGTTGTATGTGGTAATGGACTAGGAAGCAGCTTTATCGTAGAAATGAACGTGAAAAGTATCCTAAACGAGCTTGGAATTGAAGCTGAGGTTGATCATACAGATCTTACAACTAGTAAATCTGAGAACGCCGATTACTTCTTAGGCTCAACAGAGATTGTTGAAAATCTAGAAGACGGCAAGCGAAATGTCATTAAGCTAAATAATTTGATGGATAAAAAGGAACTAAGGACGGCGATTGAAGCAAATTTGAAAGGGGCATAACATCATGGTCGATCTTATAATGAAAGATATTCTAGGCACACCGGCGATTCTTGTAGGGTTATTTGCCCTTATTGGTCTCCTTCTTCAAAAGAAAGATGTCGCAAATGTTATATCAGGTACATTAAAAACGATCATGGGATTTGTCATTTTGGGGGCAGGCGCTGGCGTGCTTGTCGCCTCCCTTGATAACTTTAGTAGTATGTTTGATCACGCTTTTGAAATTCAAGGAATCATTCCGAATAATGAAGCGATTGTAGCATTAGCACAGGATGCGTTCGGCGCAGAAACAGCGATGATTATGCTTTTCGGAATGGTAGCAAACATTCTTCTAGCACGCATTACCCCTTTTAAGTATATCTTCTTAACTGGTCATCACACCATGTTCATGGCATGTCTGATTGCTGTTATTCTTTCAACTGGTGGCTTTAGTGGCGTAACAATGATCGTCACTGGTTCAATTATTCTTGGTTCTCTGATGGTCCTCTTACCTGCCCTACTACAACCTTACACAAGAAAAATTACAGGTAGCGATGATTTCGCGATCGGCCACTTTGGCTCGTTCGGTTATCTAATCGCAGCTGCTGTCGGAAAAGCAGTTGGTAAAAACTCTAAATCTACTGAGGAAATTAAAGTACCTAAGTCTTTTAATTTCTTGCGAGACACATCTGTATCCGTTTCTCTTACGATGGCGATTCTCTTCTTCGTAGTCGCTCTTTTCACAGGGCCTGCGTTCATCGAATCCGAGCTAAGCGGTGGAACAAACTTCTTAGTCTTCTCATTTATGCAAGCGTTAACGTTTGCAGCTGGAGTGTACATCATTTTAGCGGGTGTAAGAATGCTCCTATCTGAGATTGTGCCAGCCTTTAAAGGAATTGCAGATAAAATCGTACCAAATGCGATTCCAGCACTTGATGCCCCGTCTGTGTTCCCATTCGCAAACAATGCGGTCATCATCGGTTTCTTCTTTAGCTTTGTAGCAGGACTACTCAGCATGTTCCTTCTACCGATCTTAGGTCTAAAAGTGATTGTCCCAGGTCTTGTGCCTCACTTCTTTACCGGTGCCGCAGCTGGCGTATTCGGTAATGCGACTGGCGGGCGTAAAGGAGCAGTATTTGGCTCGATGGCTAATGGTGTAATCATCAGCTTCTTACCAGCACTACTTCTGCCAGTGCTTGGTTCACTTGGATTTCAAGGAACGACGTTCGGAGATTCAGATTTCGGTGTAGTTGGACTCCTTCTCGGTGGCTTGATTGAACTGCTATCTTCTAACGTTCTATTCCTTGTGATCGTTGCTGCGATACTAATTGCTTTATTTGTAGGGACTGGCTTAATTAAACGTTCTTCAGCGAAGAATAATTTAGAAGAAAAACATGAAGCTATGTAGATGATTGAAAGAGACCATCCCTAATTAAAGGGATGGTCTCTTTCATACTACGCCAAATACTTTTCCGCAGATACCATATAAACTAGCTGATCCTAGCCATTGGAAATACATTCTCTCTAACGTTGAAAAATCAGCCATTCCAATTTGCGTGCCAAAGATTAAACTCTTTCTAATGGACATCTCTAACTCTCGGATTAATAAAAACTTAGCACCTTTATAGTCGACTCCATTTAAAAGAATAGTTTACAGACTATCACATCTTTTCCCGATCAAGCTTCCGATTAATTTCATGAAGCAAATAAAGCCCTCGGAGCAAGCAACCTACGATAATACCAAATCCAATGATGAGTCCGATCTCATTCAATGGCAACAATATAAGTCCAACTACGCTGCTCGCTACGATAAGAAAAAAGAGAAACATCTCGCACCTCCTAAATTCATACAAAACTAATTTATCATTTCTTACGTCTAACATGGAGTTGTGAGCAAAATTAAAAGGTTTTGTTGTTTCTTTACAGACCTTAATAAGTGATTTCCGCTACTTTTAACTACAACCCTACTAAAAAAAGAGCAGCTGCCATTATGGCAACTGCTCTCTTTCATAATTTATCAAATTCACTTAAGAAGGGAATCCTAGTACGGCTTTCGTTTCAAGGTACTCTTCAATTCCGAAGTCTCCCCACTCGCGTCCGATACCGGATTGCTTGTAACCACCAAATGGTGCTGCAAAGTCCATATCTGCATTGTTCACTTTAATTCGTCCAGCACGGATGCTTGTTGCAACTTTGCGAAGCGTTTCTTTATCTTCACCAAAGACATAACCTGCCAGGCCATATACAACGTCATTTGCAATTTCGATCGCTTCATCAATTGTTTCATATGTGATGATCGACATAACTGGTCCAAAGATCTCTTCTTGCGCAATGACCATGTCATTCTTCACGTCTGTAAAGATAGTTGGTTGTGCGTAATAGCCCTTTTCAAGACCTTCTGGCTTACCAGTTCCACCTGCGATGAGTGTCGCGCCTTCGTCAATTCCTTTTTGAATATAAGACTGCACGGTATTCCACTGCTTTTCAGAAACAAGTGGTCCTACATAGTTATTTTCATTCGGATCGCCAACTGGGAATTCAGGAAGAACATTTTTTACCGCTTCTTCAAATTCTTCTTTTCTAGAAGCAGGAACAATCATTCTAGTACCAGCTGAACATACTTGACCAGAGTTTGTTGCAATGTGGCTTACAGCAGCTTTAGCAGCTTTTGTAATGTCTGCATCTTCAAGCATGACAAATGGAGATTTACCTCCAAGTTCAAGTGCAACTGTCTTGATTGTTTCTGCCGCGTTTTTCATTACTTTTTCACCAACGCCTGCTGATCCTGTAAACGAAACAAAATCGATATCAGGGTGTGAGCTAATGCCGTCACCGATCGTTTCGCCTGTACCGTTCACAAGGTTAAATACGCCTTTAGGTACGCCAACTTTATCAAAGATCTCTGTTAAAATAATTGCAGCAAATGGTGTGATTTCAGCTGGTTTTAAGACAACTGGACTACCTGCTGCAAATGCACTCGCAATCTTAGTAGACGATTGGTTTGTCGGGAAGTTCCAAGGTGTAATAAGGCCACTTACACCAACTGCTTCTTTAAAGATCGTATGATCGCCACGATCTTCTGAGAAAGAATACTCTTTCAGTGCTTTCGCTGCTTCAGAGAAGTGTTGATAGCCCATGTTGTAATGAACTTTCTCTGAAATGGATCGAGGAGAACCAAGTTCTTGTGTAATCACGTCAATGATTTCTTCTTTACGGTTCGCGTATTCTGCCGCAATATCTTCGAGCATTTTCACACGTTCTTCTCGACTTGTTTGAGAGAAAGAAGGGAATGCCGCACGAGCTGCTTTAACTGCTTTATCCAAATCTTCTTTCGTTCCCAAACTAATCTTGCCGATGACTTCTTCTGTCGCTGGATTGATTACGTCATGTGTTTCTGAACCTGTAGATTCAACCCATTCGCCGTTAATGTAATGTTTTAATTGGTTACGCATGATGTAAAAACTCCTTTTTATGTTTAATCGATTTATATCATTTAGCTTATCTTTGCTTCCACAGTAACTGTAACCGTTAAGGACTATAGTTAAACATACGAATGCTTTTATGAAGTTTAGTAAGCGATTGCTTATTTTTGAATTCTGGGTATGCTAGCTTTAGACTATTAGATAGAGACGTGAAGAAAGGATGATCAATAATGGGACAATCCATTAAAGGTAAAATCGCTTATATTACTGGGGCAAGTAGCGGTATCGGACGTGCGACGGCTCTTCAGCTTGCAAGTGAAGGGGTTCATGTTGGCTTGATTGCCAGAACAGAAAGCAAGCTAAAAGAAGTCGCTGCGGAAGCAGAATCTTACGGTATTAAAGCCGTTGTTGCTCCTGCTAACATTGCAGAGATTGAGGAAGTTAATAAAGCCGTTGATCACTTAAAAAACGACCTCGGCTCGGCAGATATTTTGATCAATAATGCTGGTATGGGGCGATATGGCTCATTCTTAGAAATGGCGCCCGATGACTGGAAGGAAACTCTCGAAGTAAATGTTTACGGGACGTATCATGTAACGCGGGCTGTTCTTCCACAAATGATCGATAAAGATAGCGGTGATATTATCACAATCTCGTCAAGTAGCGGCCTAAAAGGAACAGCTGGTTCAACATCTTATAGTGCTTCTAAGTTTGCCATCCAGGGCATGACCGAAGCCCTCATGCAAGAAGTTCGCCGAAATAATATTCGCGTCTTCACACTAAATCCAAGCCTTGTTGCTACTGAACTCGTCTTCGGCGACAAGCTCGACGAACAGGATAAGGAAAAGTATATGCAACCTGAAGATCTCGCTGAATATATGGTTGGCCAGTTGAAATTGCACCCTCGCATTTTCATCAAGCAGTCATTGCAGTGGGCGACGAATCCGTTTTAAGCTAAATTTATTAAGTAAAAGTCGGTCATTAAGCCACTCTGACCGACTTTTATTTCATTATGAAAAAAAGTTCAACCTCTCCACTTTCCATAAAGTCGTTCGATCTCTTCCGGACTTGTACGACAGCATCCTCCAATTAACCGCGCTCCTGCTTGAAACCATTCTTTTGATCCATCTACGATCTCATCACACGTTTCATTCCCCTGCCACGTTTTTGAATTCGATTCATAGACTTCTCCAGAGTTTGGATAGACAATAATTGGCTTATCCGTTTGACCAGCTATCTCCTTTACCACTCTTGTCACAAACGATGGAGAAGCACAGTTGATACCAATCGCAGCTATTTGTTCGTTCTCCTCAAAATATCTGGAACATTCTTTTAAAGCAGTACCATCGCTAATTTTTTCTTCATTTTGAATGGTGAATGACAGCCAGGCATGAGTATCAGGAAACTCTTGTATCAATGATCCTAAAATTTTCGCTTCTTGAAAAGATGGAATTGTTTCAAAAGCTACTATATCAGCTCCTGCACTGATCAATGCTTCTATTCTTGGTCGATGAAATGCGATAAGCATCTCATCGCTAACGTGATAATCGCCTCGATACTCAGATCCATCAGCCAGGTATGCGCCATATGGGCCTACGGAAGCGGCAATAAAAGGTTTGGAACGATTCAAATGAGCCTCTCGTTCCCAGAAATCGTCGCGTGCTTTACGGGCAAGAAGGACGGTTTTCTTAATTAGTTCTACTGCTTCCTCTTCATTCAGACCTCGAGATTTCAGCCCCTCGATCGTAGCCTGATAACTTGATGTTATCCCACAGTCAGCCCCTGCTCGAAAATAATCTAAATGAACCTGATAGATGAGCTCTGGATTTTCAAGCAAGACGCGAGCAGACCATAGCGGATCATTTAAGTCGCACCCATATTTTTCAAGCTCTGTCGCAAGAGCCCCGTCTAATATCACAATATTAAAATCTTCTAAAATAGCATTAATAGGATTTTGTTTTTGTAGCATCAATTATCCCCCTTTTCTTTACTCGTTTTGTTAAATAATAACTTCCATAGCACAGCGCAATGAACGGTATTCCACAATAAAGCGCTACTCGCTGGGTAGGATCAAAAGCAATGCCTATCAGTGAAGCAAGACATAGTAAGAAAGCTAGAGCTGGAACAACAGGATAAAAAGGTGTGCGATAACCGAGCTCTTTCAATGAATTTCCTTCTTTTAAGTACCTCTTTCTAAAAAGAAACTGTGAGGCGCTAATACTCATCCATACGACAACAACGGCAAGTCCAGAAATAGAGACTAGAACAACGTAAACAGTATCTGGTGCAATAATGCTTGAAAATAACGCAAGTGCTCCACCCACCATACTAAAAATCACAGCGTTAAGAGGGACACCATTTTTGTTGAGCTTAGCAAAAACAGGCGATACCGTTTGCTTGTTCGAAAGTGACCAGAGCATTCTTGATGAAGCATATAACCCTGAGTTTGCAGCCGATAGAATGGCCGTTAGGATAACAAAATTCATAATATCAGCTGCAAATGGAACACCAATTCGTTCGAGCACAGCTACAAATGGACTTTCTAACACTCCTGCTTCCGAAGCGGGTAGAAGAGCTGATAAGATAAAAATTGAACCGACAAAGAATAGAATTAACCGAATCAATGTTGTGCGAATAGCCCTTGGGATGGTTTGTTCAGGATCTGATGTTTCTCCCGCTGCAATACCAATAAGTTCTGTACCAGAAAAAGCAAAATTCACTGCCAGCATCGCCATTAAAATGGCGAATGCCCCATTTGGAAAAACACCTTCATCTGTAAAGTTTGAGAATAATGAAGCGTTTGTTCCAGAGTCCATTGGAATAAACCCTACGATGGACGCTGCACCTATGATAATAAACAGCACGATCGCCAACACTTTTACTAAAGCAAACCAAAATTCCGTTTCTGCAAAAAATTTAACTGTTAAGACGTTAACAACAAAGATCACGCCTGCAAACAACCCGCTCCATACCCATACGCTGATGAATGGAAACCATCGCTGCATTAACATTCCAGCCGCTGTAAACTCAGACCCTAGCGCTACTGTCCAGGTTAGCCAATACAACCACGCAACCGTATAACCGGTTCCTCCTCCAATATATTTAGCGGCATAGCTATGAAAAGCACCTGTTTCAGGCATATGTACCGAAAGCTCTCCCAAACATAGCATTACAAGGTAAACCACCAATGCTCCAACCAAGTAAGAGAGTATCGTTCCAATAGGACCAGCTTGCTGGATCGTATAACCAGAGCTTAGAAACAACCCTGTACCTATGACCCCTCCTAGTGAGAGCATCACCACATGTCTTGACTTCATTTCCCTTTGAAAACCATGCTTGCTTTCCATCTTATTTCTCCTTACTTTTCCATCCAGAAAACAAAAAAACGCACCCAAAATGAGTGCGTTGCTGACAAAATAAAACCGAAGGCTCTCATCTATCAGGTTTATCACCCGCTGGAGTTAGCACAGTATCCGATGGACCTGTTGCTGAGGTTTCAAAGGGCCAGTCCCTCCACCTCTCTGGATAAGAAAATATATTTTAATAAAAATATCAATTATTCAAGTTATTGTCAATGGCGTTAACTATTTATGTTAACTTAGATAAAAAGTCCTAATTCATTCAAGCATCGATAAATCAACCGTATCTGCCATCTTCTCGTACCCTTCATCATTTGGGTGCAAATGATCTCCAGAATCGTACTTCGAGAGATATTTCGCAGGATCGTTAGGATCTCTCAATGCTTTATCAAAATCAATTACATCATCGAAGGCTCCGCTTGTCCGGATCCATTCGTTAACTTCCTGACGTGTTTTCTCCCCTTCTTCTGTATACATATCGGAATCTTTATATGGTGTTAACGTCCCTCCATAAATATCAAGACCCTTTTCATGAGTTGCTTTAATAATTGCTTTCATTCGATCAATGATTTTCTCTGAATCATATTCAGGATAGTGTCTTAAATCATTTATACCTTCGTGCAATAGAACCGCTTTTATCCCTTCCTGGCTTAAAACATCTCGATCTAATCTAGCTAATGCGTTCTCGCCTTTTCCTTCTTCGCTATTAATTAAATGATTCGCAGATACCCCTGCATTCAAGACAGACATGTTCACTTGAGCTTCTTCTTCATTCATTCGATTGGCAAGATAGTCTGGCCATCTGTTATTCGCATTCATAGTTGAATAATTGCCATTCGCTATTGAACTCCCCATTATGACGAGTGCACCATCTACTGAATTATTTGAAACCACCTCTAATCGATCTAGCCAGAACCAGGCTTCTTCTTTTGAAGTGTATGATGTACCTTCCGCATCCCCAGCATGATTCCCTTCCTCCGACATGTACACCGTTTGGTTTGAACGCTGATGCCATGTTGTAGGTCCAGTCTCACCATCTACTGATAAACTGACAGCAAGATTCTGATCCGCACCAACAAGGAATTCAATCGAATCGCTATACTGCTTTTCACCTGGAGGAATTGTAACGGATTTCTCTCCGTTAAACGTGATAACTTGATCTGTCTCGCCGTCTACGCTCGCACCTTCTTTTGAGACAGCAACCCTTACTTCTTTCATAGATAAAGGTAATGAACCAAATTCATTAGACAGTCGAATACGCATTTGATCTCCATCCATATGGGGACGAAGTATTAAGCGGATTGTTTGATCCTTAAAACCTTCATGCGAGTTTCCATCCTGAGCAGGCGCCTGCATGCTTGCTGTCCAAGATCCGATCCATTCACTCTCTTCTGATGCACCATTATTTGATGAAGGCCATCCTTTAGCACTTACCAAACTGATTGATCCAATGAGTGCAATGATGATAAAGCCAATTCCTATTCGCGTCATTGTTTTCTCGCCTCTCATGTTGTTTTCTATTGAACTTGTGACTTCCAAAGCGCTTCCGTTAAAAAAGCCTTCGCATATTTCCAATAATCTCAGTTGGTCGACCACTCTTTGTTTCCTATTCTTAATTAAGAAGCATACCCTTATTCCTATAGAATGAAGCCGCTTGAGCTTTAACGTAAAAAACATGCAAACAAACTGATATATAGATTACGAACAGTTAAAACGGAAAGAAGATGATAAGATTTGCACATTATAAATTTAAAAATCCGGTCCATAGGAAGATCAACAAAAAAATCCCCTCTTTCATTATTTGAAAGAGGGGATTTTTTAATGAAAAACGGTTCAATTAAACAAAAGCGATTATTAATTCATTTACCTCAACAATTGAGAAAGCAGCAGGCCAAGGTGGACTTATTAGAAGAAATCCATAAAATTCGTTTCTCTATTCGGTATTGTTTTTTGCAGAATGGCTACTTCCTTCTCTGGTCCTTGCAGTAAACCTGCTTCATAAAGCAATTCCGGCATCTGATAGCCAGTTAGAAGGGCTGTCAACGTATTAATATTACATCGTAGTCCACGTTTAGGTGGATGCGTACAAGCGGCATTTTCTTTATCTCCCTTGTACACATTAACTCCCTCCGCGCTAATATGATAGCTCCCATTATTCCATTGTGCATGTTCATCTGTAATATGTAGAAAGAATGATTCATTCTTATCTAACTTGAATGGATAATGTTTTAGAAAGTTCTCTACGTCTACGATTCGTGCCATGAAATAGGCTTCAACTATTGTTTTCACTTTAGGATTATTTAGCAAGAAAGGAAGTTGATCGGCTACATTCGTCAGAAGTGTTCCATCATCAATCATGGAATCATGCTGACAGATATAATTCCAAAGCCCTCGTCTCGCCTCACCATCCAAACAAACCAATTCCTCTACCTCAATCGAACGATCTTTTACTTGATAGTACACATATCCTGTTAATCTGCCTTCTTCGTTTCGATATCCCGCAAACTGAAATCCTTCTGAATATACCCGTTCCCGCCACCAGCTTTCCGTTCGAACAAGCATGCCATTAAATCGATTAGCAAATTCTTCATATACTGGATTAAGCGTTTCGTAAACGTGTTCTAGTGCAATTCGTCGAACTTTACCATTTACACGTGGTAACAGTTTGAAATCTTCCTTCTTAAAATTTAACTTTTTCCAGTCATTCAGAACTTCAAAACCAAACTTACGGTAAAAGGGAATTTGGAAAGGATGGAGAAAAGAGATTGTTTGTCCTCTATTCTTCATTTCCAATAGGGCGTTTTGTAGTAAACGTGCTACTCTCCCACCTCTTCTATGCTCAGGGTATGTTGCAACCGACGCAATACCGCCCATAGCGAACTTTTTCCCAGCAATCCATGTTTCAAAATCAATTAAATGAAGCTTAGCGGCAAGCTCGTCGCCTTCAAAATCTCCCCATATTTCATGTTGACTATAGCCCCTAATTTTTTCTTCTAAATCTTTATCAGGAACTTTATATTGAAAAGCATATTCTGAAAGTCGTACGGCATCAATTACTTCGCTTTTTTCTAATCTTCGCATGTTAAGCCTCCTATTTTAATGTTTTCCTTTTATTACAATCATGAGTGGACCAATAATCGGTAGAACACCATGTATTCCTGACACATGGTCGCGTTCACGTAAAGCCAGAATAGAGAGTCCTGTTAAAACTAGAAAATCGATCGTCATCACATGAACAAAATTCGATTCTAGAAAAGCTTTTTGATAAATAGAAGCATCTCCAGCAACTAGTCCGTAAATCATTAAACCAAGAGCTATCATAATAAGGACAAGGGAAAGACCACGAGATTGAAGTATTATCCTCAACTTATCTGGCGTTCGATTGGGGGCATCCTTCTTCTTATTTAAAATAAAATATGGCATTAAGCTAAATGCCCCAGCTACAAATGAACCAAGTACAAATGGCCATGCTGGTATTGAACCACGGTCGCTCCGTAACAGCAATACAGCAAAAACAGCAGGAAATACTCCGAGTAGTGAAAACATGGCAAGTAAACTGGGATCGGGTTGATTCATCGTTAATAATTCAGAAAGATAAGGACCATTTCCTTCTGGCGCTAGAAAAACTGAATACAGTATAAACCCAAGCCATATGATAAGTAAGATGAATCTCTTCATCATGCACCTTCTTTCCTCTTTATCTTTCTAAATCATAAAGTTATCCTGAAAAAATCTCAAATATGTGTAGAATTTTCGAACAATTGTGGTATACTAATTGTAACAAAACATTCACAAATTATTCTTTATTTCGACATAAGTTTAGTTTGTAAGCGGTATCATAAAAAGGAGTTGTTAACTATGGATGTCTATATGGTCTATCTTTTCGTTATCACGGCTACACCGTTGTTTCTGTGGCAGGATTATAAGAAGCTTGCTTTCTTACACACACCGTTTATTGTGGCAATCTGGGCGCTACTTATTTTCTACATTGGTGGCGGTATGACTCCAGTAGCACATACACTCTTTATTACTCTTTTCGCGATTAATGTTCTTTTCGCTCATTTAGCGGCTTATCTCATCTTTGCTCGCCCATTCCTTAAGGAACGTTCACTTGCAAAGAAAATGTCACAAATAGAAGACTAAATTTTCAACAGTACTGTGGAGATTCTTAAATCTCTACAAAATTTCAATTTAAAAAAAGCTGTTCACCTCAAGAGGTGAACAGCTTTTTTTGAATCACATATTCATATTGTGCATGCCGAATGACATAACCCAGATTGTACCGGCAACGACTGCAACCGCAATGAAAACTGCGTAAAGAATCGTTCCGACCTGAATTCGGCTACTATCACTCTCAGTAATATGCATAAACATTAAGAGCTGAATCGCTGCCTGAATCAATGCCAGGATGACAACAATAATCATAATCGTTCTAAAACTAAAGTCTGAAGCGAATCCGACCCATAAAGCAAGTAGTGTTAAAACAATCGATAGACCGAAACCAACTAAGTGGCTCCATGGGAAGTGGCTATGACTATTTGTCTGCTCGTTGTTTGAGGCCATCTTACATCACCATCCCATACAAGTAGACTGCTGTGAAGATAAAGATCCACACAACGTCAAGGAAGTGCCAGTATAAACTTGAAATAAAGACCTTCCTTGTTGTGTCAGGTGTTAATCCGCGTTGCTTCAATTGAATCAAAATAAGTGAAATCCATGCAATACCCATTGTTACGTGGGCACCGTGCGTTCCGACTAATACAAAGAAGCCAGACCAATAGGCACTAGTTGTTAGTGCAGCACCTTCATGAATGTAATGAACAAATTCATAAATTTCAAACCCTAGGAATCCTAAACCTAATGCGAGTGTAATACCTAACCAGAGAAACAATCCTTTAAGAGAATGATTTCTCATATAGTGAATAGCAAGTCCACATGTGAAACTACTTGTTAGTAGCAAAAATGTTTCAATTAACACACCACTAATTTCAAAAAGCTCTTCTGGTCCTGGACCGCCAGCTGTACGACCAACTAATACTAGATAAGTGGCAAACAGCGTTGAGAACAAAGCGATTTCGGCACCGAGGAAAATCCAGAAGCCTAGAATATTCAGTCGGCCAGTTTCCGACTGATATTCTAAAGGCGTGTTAGGAGAATATTCGACTGATTCCATGCTTCACGCCTCCTTTATAAAGTAGTTTTTTTCTCATCTTCTTCTATTTCTTCTACGCTAACGTAGAAACCTTTATCATAATCAAATGAACGGATCACCATTGTTGCAAGGACACCAATTAGCCCAAGAATAGACATCCAAGTCCAAGAGAATACCATACCAAATCCTGCAATAAAGAAGAATACACTCATCACAATCGGCACGCCAGAGTAACTAGGCATATGAATTGGTTTATAAGGTTTCTTCTCAGGTGTTTTCCCTTGTTTCTTCTCTTCTTTCATAATCCAGAATGCATCATGTCCTTTCGCTTCAGGAAGATGAGCGAAGTTATAATGCGGTACTGGAGCTGGTGTTGACCATTCAAGTGTTCTAGCATCCCAAGGGTCACCAGTTGTTTCACGTGGAGAGTAACGGAAGCTATAGTAGATGTTATAAACAAGAATCAAGAATCCGATTCCCATTAGCATACCACCGAACGTAGCAAGTACGTTCAAGCTCATCCATCCGTCTCCAATTCCATAAGTGTAAATACGACGAGGCATTCCTGCAAGACCTAGGAAATACATCGGGAAGAAACATAAGTTAAATCCTGCAACGAAAATCCAGAAACTCCATTTACCAAGACGCTCGTTCAAACGGTGATTGAACATTTTTGGATACCAGAAGTATAGACCTGCGAAACAAGCATACACAGTACCCGAGATGAGCACGTAGTGGAAGTGAGCAACTAGGAAGTACGTATTGTGGTACTGATAGTCAGCAGCTGCCATCGCTAGCATAACACCTGTTACCCCACCGATAACGAAGTTCGGGATAAAGGCAAGCGACCAAAGCATCGCTGTCGTAAATCGTATTCGCCCTTTGTACAGAGTGAATAGCCAGTTAAAGATCTTCACACCTGTCGGAACGGCGATTAACATCGTAGTGATGGAGAAGAATGAGTTAACTGCTCCACCTGCTCCCATCGTAAAGAAGTGGTGAACCCATACTAGGAAGCTTAGTCCGGCAATAACGACCATGGAATAAACCATTGCTTTATAACCGAAAAGTGTCTTACGTGCAAATGTACTAATAATTTCTGAGAACATACCAAACGCCGGAAGAATAACAATGTACACTTCAGGGTGGCCCCAAATCCAGAAGAGGTTTGCCCAAAGCATTGGCATACCGCCATCCATCATTGTAAAGAAGTGACTTCCAAACAGACGATCAAACGTCATAAGTGCAAGTGCCACGGTAAGAACCGGGAATGCAAAGATGATGATAACCATCGTAATTAATGAAGACCATGTAAACATAGGCATTTGCATAAGCTTCATAGATGGTACTCTCATTTTCAAAATCGTAACGAGGAAGTTAATACCCGTTAATAATGTACCGATACCTGCAATTTGTAAGCCGAGTAAGTAATAGTTCTGCCCTACTCCTGGGCTTAGTTCGAGACCAGCTAATGGAACATAACTTGTCCAACCAGCAGATGGAGATCCACCAATAACAAATGAAATGTTAAAGAGCATAGCCCCCATGAAGAAAGTCCAGAAACTTACTGCGTTTAAAAACGGATAAGCAACGTCTCGTGCACCAATTTGTAATGGTACAACAACGTTTATTAAACCAATTAAGAACGGCATAGCCATGAAAATAATCATGATTGTACCGTGCGTTGTAAATATTTCATTATAGTGGTTCGCATCCAAAAAGCTTGAATCTGGAACCGTTAATTGCGCCCTCATGAGCATGGCATCTACACCACCGCGGAAAAGCATAAGAACTGCTGCGATGATATACATGATACCGAGTTTTTTATGGTCAACAGTGGTTAGCCATTCCGTCCATAACCATTTCCACTTTTTGAAATACGTTAAGGCGAAGATTGCGCCAATCAATGTTAGTGCAATTGATACATCCGCCCCATAGATCAGCGGATCCCCGGTGACAAAAAATTCATCCAATTTCATGGTGTCTTCCTCCTCTCTTAATGCGAGTGTTCCTCGGAATCTTTTTCAGAGTCTTCATGGTTCATTTCTGAATGATCCATTTCTGAGGACTCATCTTCATCAGTTGATTCGCCATTACGGACCTTTGTTGCGTATTCAGCGTCCATTCCATGATCAACCCACTGAAGGTGAGTTTCTGAGAATGTCTGCTCTTCTGTATGACCTTTAAGCATCAACTCATTGTATTTCTCTTGAGTAAGTTCAGGTGCGTCTTGCGCCTCTTCTACCCACTCATCGTAATCTTCTTGAGATTCAGCTGTTACAGTAAATACCTGCTCAGTAAATCCTTCACCAGTGAAGTTGGCATTACGTCCGCGATACTCACCAATTTCATCAGCTTGCAAATAAAGTTCTGTCATCATGCCAGACATTGTGTATTCCTGCCCACCAAGTGACGGAATCCAAAATGATCCCATTGAATCTGCCGATGCTAATTTAAATAGAATTGGGTGATCTTCAGGGATATGAAGATAGTTCACCGTTTCAATATTTTCTTCTGGATAGCTAAACACCCATTTCCAATCGACTGATGTCGCATGAATCACGATTGGATCTTTATGAGACGTCGCTTCCGGTGCCTCTTCTAGTGCAAAAATCGTTTGTACAGTCGGCACTGCAAGGACAATAAGAATAATTACCGGAATTACAGTCCAAACAATTTCAAGGAACACATTCCCCTCGATATGTGGAGGTTCGTATTCAGGACCACTCTTACGCTCACGATATTTAACAAGGATGAGTGTAAATAGCACGAACACGACCAAAACAATAAACAGCATAAAGCCAATAGAGAAAAGAATTAAATTCGCTTGTTGTTCTGCTACAGGTCCTTTTGGATCAAGAACGGTTAAGTTACTACAGCCACTCAATACCATCACTGCAAGAAACATACTGAGCGCAAAAAATGATTTCATTCGCTTCACCGCCAGGCCACCTTCCTTTCTTCCTATATATTAGTTAAGTAGATTTTAAACAAAAAATGACAGAAACAACTGTTACCATTGGCTATTGTAGCAGGTTCCTTTCATAAATGTGACAGGTGTCACAAGATGTCAAAAGTTGCTCATGTATTTATCACTTTTTTGTCACATTTCATACATATTTTGTTCAAATTTGTGGAATGATTTAACTTTAATGGATATAACAGCGCTTGCTTCATTTGTCTCTGCTTTTCTTCAAGCACGATCGTTGTCTGTTCAATAGACTAATTGATAAAGTATGACTGTATTTTGAAAGGAGCTTATCATGAACTTACAATTAACTGACAAACTAGCACTTGTTACAGGGTCAACATCCGGAATAGGTAAAGGAATTGCGGAAGTACTATTAAAAGAAGGTGCAGAAGTTATTATCAACGGACGTACGTATGAGCGTGTACAGGATGTGGTGAAGGAACTATCATCACTCGGGAATGTACACGGCGTTGTTGGAGATCTTTCAAAGCAAGGCGAAAGCAAGCAACTCATTGAAGAAGTAAACAAGATTGGTCAGCTCGACATCTTAATTAATAATATGGGGGCATTTGAAGTTAAGCCGTTCACAGACGTATCAGATGAAGAGTGGATGAGTTATTTCCAAACAAACGTCATTAGTGCCGTGAGACTGAGTCGCGAATTTCTCCCTACTATGCTATCAAGGGATACAGGACGAATCCTGAATATCGCGAGTGAAGCAGGCGTTAAACCACTATCCCAAATGCTTCCATACTCGGTAACGAAAAGTTCTTTAATTAGCTTATCACGCGGACTTGCTGAAATAACAAAAGGCTCAAATGTTACTGTTAACTCTGTACTACCGGGTCCAACATGGACAGATGGCGTAGCAAGCTTCATGGAAGGCGCAGCTGCCGAAGAAAAGAAAGATCTTGATAACTTTACACGAGACTACTTTAAAGACAACGAACCAACATCGTTAATTCAACGTTTTGCACGAGTCGAAGAAGTGGCAAACACAGTAGCCTTTCTCGCGTCACCATTATCATCAGCGATAAATGGATCAGCTCAGCGTGTAGAGGGCGGAATTATTCGCTCCGTTTAATAGCACCACCCAATATGAAAACCCCTCTGACTTGGTCAGAGGGGTTTTCTGCTATTTTGCTTCAAGTAGCCACTTTGTCGCTTGCACATCTACATAGCCGTTACTTTTAAAGGTAAGACTTACATCATGTTCTTCAGGGAAAAACCTTGATGTGAACACTTCCTCACCATCATTTACAAACACTTCAATCGAGGATGAATCGACATAGAATCGAAGGTTATAAACTTCATCGATGGAGCAGCTTCGCGACTCATCCTTTCCATCAACAAAACTCTTTCGTTTAAACGTTAATATTCCTTTATCAGCATCATAAATCATTTCGGCATTGTTTCGGAAGTTAACAGCAAACGAGTTTTCCACTTTCTGCACATGAAGAAGTAATTCATATGTGGTTCCGTGAAACTCCTCCCATTCCTTTTCTTCATTAGAAAGCGTGATTTCTTTTTTCACTTCATTCTGTCGCATCGCTTCTAATTCCTTCACAGGACGTTGGATAAGTTTATCCCCTTCGTAATAAAGCTCTCTTGGAATGGTTAGCATGTGTATCCATTTGTGTTCGATTGTTGGATGATGCTCTTCTCCCTGCTCAGGCACACCCATCCAACCAATCATCAGCCTTCTTCCGTTCTCATCAAGTGTCGATTGTGGTGCATAAAATTCAAAACCTCGATCAAGCTCTGTAAACGATCCGTGATTCATCTTTCCACTCACATAATTCATTTCTCCAGAAAGGTACCCTGTTTGATAGACATTTTGGTACAAGTATCCTGTAGGCTTTAGCCCTTGGGGGGAAAAGAGAAGAATATCCTTCCCATCTAACTCAAATAAGTCAGGGCATTCCCACATGAATCCTAAATCACCAATCGGTTCTTCCCCAGAAGCTGTGACGTCCCCTTTCAACATCCAGTCCTTTAAATTGGTTGATTCAAATAAGGCGACTCGACCTTCTTCATTTAGGTTCTGCGTACCAACCACCATGTACCATTTCTCTAAATGCTGCCACACTTTTGGATCTCGAAAATGAGGGGTATATCCTTCAGGCAAGTTTAATACTACGCCCTTTTTATCAAAGTGAATCCCATCTTCTGATTCAGCCAGACACTGATAGGTTTCACGATTTCCCTGCTCATCTTTTACATTCCCAGTATAGAAAAGCATCAATTTATCTTCAGAGACGACCGCACTTCCCGAATAGCAGCCATTCTTGTCGTACCAGTCCCCAGGGGCTAAGGCAATTGGGGCAAGCTCCCAGTTAATGAGGTCTGTCGACGTATAATGTCCCCAGAATTTAGCGCCATGATCCGTTTTAAAAGGCATCCATTGAAAGAAAACGTGATAAACGCCCTTCCATTGTATAAAACCATTTGGATCATTTAATAACCCTGCAGGTGGCATTAAGTGAAATGCTGAGCGGCGGTAGTCACTTTCAACTGTTTCACGTTGTGCCTCTATTTCTTTCATTGCAAGATCCTTTAGCTGCTCGTTTCGATCCGTCATAAAAATCACCTAGTTCATTAAGATTTTGAAAAAGGGGATCCGCTTTATTGAGGATCCCCTTCGCTATTATTTATCTAGCATACCGTCTTTGTAGCCAAATGCCCATGTAAGACCAAAGGCAATCCCAATCGAAATGATGTTAACAAGTAGATACAATACAATCTGACTATTCAAGAATAGTAATGTACCTGGGATAACAGTAACTGCAAGGCCCGTCGCTTTTAATTTAAAGAGTGATGCGAGGAATCCCCCGACTGCACCACCGATTAATCCCATGATAAATGGCTTCATATACCGGAGATTGACACCAAAGATAGCCGGCTCTGTAATTCCAAGAAAAGCAGATAAAGAAGATGGAAGGGCTAATGCTTTCAATTTCTTAGACTTTGTTTTCAGGCCAACAGCAAGTGCTGCCCCACCCTGAGCTGCGATTGCCGCAGAAATAATTGGGTTAAATGGATTGTAGCCAAGGTTTTCAAACAACTGAATTTCAAGGAAGTTGAAAATGTGATGAACACCTGTAATAACAATAATTTGATGGAAGAATCCAATGATTAAACCACTTAGACCAAATGGAAGATCAAGAATATAAATCGTACCATCCATGATGTACTCTTCTACCGTATGGAAAATAGGTCCGATCGCAAATAGCGACAAAGTAATCATAATTAACAATACTAGGAACGGAGTTAAAATAAGATCTAGTGCTTCTGGTACTATTTTACGAATTCGTTTTTCTAACTTTGCTCCGAGTAAACCTGCAACAAAAGCGGGAATAACCGAACCTTGATAGCCTACTACTGGAATAAACCCTAGAAACTTAAGTGGCTCTGCATTTCCTGCCGCTACTTCCCATGCGTTCGGAAGAGCAGGCGTAACAAGCATCAATCCGAGTACGAGACCGATCGTCGGATTTCCTCCAAACACTCGGAAGGTTGACCATGCTACAAGCGCTGGTAGGAAGATAAATGCTGTATCCGTTAGAACTTGTGTAAATAGAATAAAGTTATCTGAGATATCCCCTGGTGTTAAGCCGAATAGAGCAAGTATCTCTTCTTGAAGCACAAGACCGCGTAGTCCCATAAATAACCCTGTTGCTACAAGCGCTGGAATGATTGGAACGAACACATCACCAAATGAGCGGATCGCACGTTGAAACGCATTTCCTTGCTTCGATGATTCTTCTTTAATTTCGGACTTAGTAGAACCAGTTGCTCCTAGCGCTGTCACCTCATCATAAATTCGGTTAACAGTCCCTGTCCCAAAAATAACCTGATATTGTCCAGAATTATAGAAGGCACCCTTTACTTTCTCTACCCCTTCTACTCTTTCTTGATCAATTTTTTCTTTGTCGTGTACCATAATTCTTAGTCTTGTTGCACAATGGGCAACAGATTGAATATTCTCCTGTCCACCAATAGCATCAATGACTTCCTGAGCAATCTCACTGTTTGTAGCCATATCATTAACTCCCTTCACATTATATCTCGCGCATGGTATCGATTCCATATTTGGCGAAATAAGAGCGTTTTCATTTCCTCGCTCTTTTTAGTCTATCGTTAAGTAATTAAATAATGAGTGATATGTGAACGATTCCACATTGGTTAAAAAGAAATTGACATCGCTTTCACTAGTTACTATACACTATCCCTTTCAATAAGTCTATAGTTAAGTTTAAGCTTTTTCTTTTCCAAAACTTTCCCTGATAGCTGCTCTAAAATAAGCTGAGCCGTTTTCTGTCCAGCATCTTCATTAAAATAGTCCACAGTTGATAATGCCGGCGTCACGTGGCGGGATAAGTCAGAAGCACCGATACCGAATAATGCCATATCTTCTGGAATGCGAATCCCCTGCTCTTTCAACAAGCCAAGCGCTCCAATCGCCATGCGATCCGTTACGGCAAAAATAGCGGTTGGTTTTAATTCAGATTGCTCCACTAATTGTTTGGCAGCTTCATATCCGGACTCAAATGTAAAGTTCCCATATTGAATCCAACCTTTTTCCACTGTTAAACCGTGCTTTTTCATTGCATCAAGGTAACCCTGTTTCCTCACGATCCCAACAGCATGGTCTGTTTCTGGTACACCTATAAAACCAATGTGGCGGTGACCTTTTTCTATAAGTGACTCTGTCACACTATATGAAGAATGATAGTCATCGTATACGACAGACATGACGCCATTTAATTCCTGTCCAATTGCAACAAAAGGAATAGAAGCATCTGAAATGGTATCAAGTAATTCTTGGTTCCGATTTGTGGCAAGCAAAATAATACCGTCCACCTGACGACTTTTTAATAGCTTTATATTTTGTATTTCTTTCTCAGGCTGTAATTGGGTATTGGTTAGAAGAATCTGATAACCGTTGGCCGCAAGCTCATTCTCGATCCCATTAACAACACGACTGGCTGTTTCAGTACTGATTCTTGGCAGAATAACGCCTATAACGCCCGAACGCTTCGTACGCATTGTTTTCGCATGTGCACTCGGAATATATCCCATCTCTTCCACTGCTTCAACGACGCGCTGCCTTGCTTCATGACTAACATAACCATTGTCATTTAGCACTCGCGAGACTGTTGTTCGTGAAACACCTGCTCGTTTTGCTACATCCTTAATTGTTGGCATAACCGTTCCTCCATCATGACAGTCTTTCCTTAATTCATCATAATCGATCTCACTGCTGTTGTCTATAACTGGAAATATGTGTAGGGAGGACCGATTTTGTAAGTCTCCTCAGTTTACTTCTAATGTAATGCCCTCTATGATGTAGAAGAGTGTGTGTTATTTCGTGATACTAAATAAATAGCGTTAATAGATACTCCAAAAAAATAACTTTATTTAAAGGAGGGCTGCTATGACAGACCACTATGAACATGAAAATTTAGATGCATCAGCGCGGAAAAAGCTAATTATTCTTGTCTGTACGATTCTAGCTTTTGCCGTTATGAATGGAACGATGTTCAACGTTGCCATTCCCGATATTGCTGCATCTTTTAATCTCAGTCCATCAGAAGTAAGCTGGGTGTTAACTGGATATATTCTTGTATTTGCCATTGGCTCCCTTATGTACGGTAAGCTAGCGGATATCTATCCAATCAAAACTCTTTTTACTATAGGGATTAGTATTTTTGCTACAGGGGCCTTTATTGGTTTTCTTTCTCCCAACTATCCTACTCTTCTAGCAGCACGAATACTTCAAGCAATTGGTGGCGCAACAATTCCAGCGCTTGCCTTTATTGTTCCAATTCGGTTTCTCCCTAAAGAAAAAGGAAGAGTGTTTGGATTGATCTCTTCCACCGTTGCCTTTGCTTCAGGTGTCGGTCCTATAATCGGTGGTGTTGTAGGAGGTACGCTGAATTGGCGCTTCCTTTTCCTTTTCTCTGTTGCGACTGTATTTGCCATTCCGCTCTTTAGAAAATGGCTACCGAATGAAGAAAAGCGTTCAGGATCCATTGATTTACCAGGTGCTGCGCTTATGGCTGTATCGGTAGCATCATTGTTGTTCTATATTACAACGTTCCTTTGGTATTTACTCGTCCTCTTTACCGTCTTTTTCATTCTATTCTTATGGCGAACGTTTACGATTACACACCCATTTATCGATCCCGTTATATTGAAAAATACCAAATACACGATCACCGTGTTAACTAGTTTCCTTGGAACTTCCGCGCTCTTTGGATTGATCTTCGTCATCCCAATAATGTTGCGAGAGCTTAACGGGCTATCAACCTTAAATATCGGTCTTGTCTTATTTCCCGGGGCAATGGCTGCTGGTTTAATCGGCCAAATCGGTGGTAGAATCATCGAACAGCGTGGCGCAATACTTGTTGTAAAAATAGCGCTTCTTCTGATCGCAAGTGGAACATTTTTCATCTCAACGTTTTCAGGTTACAACGCATGGGTTATTGCACCGTGTCTATTAATAGCTTACCTTGGGTTTCCACTCATCCAGAGTTCAACAGCTGATCTCCTGTCTTCCATTCTACCTGATAACCAAAATGGTGTAGGTATGGGGGTTTTCAATTTATTGAACTTCCTTGCTGGCGCTTTTAGTTCAGCTATTTTCGGAAGGCTTCTTGAAATGAAAAACGTTACTTTTTCGATGAATCCACTTTCACGATCAGGAAGTAATCTCATTTTTAGTAACTTGTACCTTGGGTTAACCTGTATTGCTCTGCTCGCATTTGCCATCTTCACGTTGAAATTTCTATCAAAACGTGA
Source organism: Pseudalkalibacillus hwajinpoensis (assembly GCF_015234585.1). Taxonomy (NCBI): domain Bacteria; kingdom Bacillati; phylum Bacillota; class Bacilli; order Caryophanales; family Guptibacillaceae; genus Guptibacillus; species Guptibacillus hwajinpoensis. The sequence continues at coordinate 102,980 of NZ_JADFCM010000001.1, read as the reverse complement.
AAAAGCACTATCCGAATCATCTGCGTCTTAATAAGCAATCAAAAGATCGGCCATAGAGCCGATCTTTTTCTTACATCAAATTTGCAACATATAAACCGCTTGCTGCTGCCTGTGATAGAGAATGCGTTTCACCAGAGCAATCTCCGATCAAAAAGAGACCTTCTACTTCTGTTTCAAAATGATCATTTGTCTGGATCTTTGCTTCGTAAAACTTTCCATCCATACCATATAATAACGTCTCTCCATCAATTGGCTCACCGATAAGCTTTTCGAGGCAATAAAGAAACTCCTGAAGCGCACGAAGATAGATGTTCGGCACTTCGTCTATCAAGTTCCCAGCTTCTCCATCAAGGGAAGGAACAATTGAATTCGAACTTAGAATTGTCGAAGTTGTAGCCTCTTGTTTTTTTAATTCCCGCAGACGCTGGACAACAATTCGCTCCCCACCTCTATTAATCCCTCCAATAATTTGCTGTGCAGTGTTATCCGCTTCCTCTTTCGAAGAATAAAAAGAAGGAACAAATAAGGTGAAGTTCAAATTGTTTCCTGGCGCATTATTTTCTCTTTTATTCTGTCCATCCGGCATAACAAGCCCGTGTTGATATTTCCTTATAATTCGCCCATTTGGGTTCATACAGTACGTCGTTCCTTCAAATGCCTCTCGTTGAATATGAAGCTTCGTTTCGAACGTATCCTTCAAGATGGATGTGAGCTGATCACCTCGCATTTCTACTCGAATACCCAAATCAAGGCGAGCAGGACCAGGCACTAGACCTAACTGTTCACATTGGGCATACATCCACTCACTTCCGCTATTACCTGTCGAGATAACAACATTTTTTGTTTTCACGTTTCCTGTTGAGGTAGTTACCTCAAAGCATTCCGCTTTTTCAATCGAGTAAACATCCGTTTCAAATCTTAAATCAATTCTTTCTAACAAATACTCATACAAATTTTGAAACACTTCAAAAGAAAGGTTTGTCCCAAGGTGTCTAACTGAAGTCGTGAACACATCTAACCCTACGTTTTTGGCTTTCTCCTCTAACTCCGAACTGTATGTATGATAGAGCTCAGCCTTGTCCCCGCCAAAAGAACAAAGAATGCGGTCGACTTCCCACATCAATTTTTCCGACTGAGCAGTACCTATTTTTCTACCGAGACTACCACCAAAATCATTCGTATAATTAAATTTACCTTCTGATTTACCTAGCCCAGCAAACCCTATGTATTGGTCACAAATGTCACAAGAACATTCTTGTTGTGAACCAAGCCTACAATTTCGGTCGGAAAGCTTCTTTCCTTTATCGATTAACATGATTTTATATTCTGGATGTAGCTCCGTTAACTGATATGCCATAAAAATACCACTAACTCCAGCTCCAATGATCGTGACATCGTACATGGCACTACCTCCAATCATTTTATTTAAAAGCATATCACATCAAAAGGACTGATCTCTAAAAAATCAGTCCTTTAAATGAAAGCGAATATTATCTAACGACGTCCTCTTGAACGTCTTCCTGAGCTACGTCTGCCGCTTGAACGCCTACCTGAGCGTCGGCTGCGACGGTTACTACGTCTCCCTGTCGAGAAAAGTCCAGAGCGCACGCCGCACGAGCGTTTGCCTGAGCTACGTCTGCCGCTTGAGCGCCTACCTGAACGTCTTCCTGAGCTACGACGTCCTGAACGTGAACGCTTCCCTGAGCTACGTTTTCCACTTGAGCGACGACTACGACAACCGCTTGAACCTTTACCTGAACGACGACCAGATTTCTTCCCTGACTTACGCTTGCCACCTCTAGCTTCGATCGGGTTTTGAATAAGAAACTCATCAAGTCCTGCTTCCTGAGCTTGTTGTAATAGCACCTCTACATTCATTGAAACATTCTTCAACACTGTTTGCTCCCTTCCCTTATCTTCTGCTTTAGCATTACTATATGATATGAAGAAATGAAGAGCTTGTTCAGTTCCTACGGAAAATTCCACTCTCTCCCATTTAAGTGGCATGATCTCATATGACCTCATATCTTGTTATGAGTAGGAAAAGGATAAAGGAAGTGACGTATGAGCATTCCACACTATCATTTATCGATCGATAAAAAAGGTATGAAAAAGCTAAAGAAAGATAAATGGAGCGATCAACTTGTACCAGCTGTTTTACAAGTAGACCAAACGAATTATGAGGTGAAAACAACTTATCGTGGCGCACACACGCGAAAATTCAAAAAAAAATCGTATATGGTTGAGTTTAATGACACGAACTTATTTCATCATCAAAAAACACTGCACTTAAATGCCGAATTCAATGATTATTCATTATTAAGAAGTAAGCTTTCTTTCAATTTATTTCATAAATTGAATGTACTAACTCCTAATGCTGAACACATTATGCTCACACACAATAACCACTTCTCAAGCATCTACTTAAAACTGGATTCGATAGATGAATTTTATCTTAACAATCATAACCTACCAGATGGGCCCATTTACTATGCTCAAAATGATGACGCCAATTTTTCACTCCTTCGACCTGATGATTACAAACCGAAGAAATCATTGCTTGATGGATATATGAGAAAATACGGATTGGAGTCAGACGATCATTCAGTTGAAATTCTTCTATATAAAATCAACACATTATCACAAGAAAAGTTTATAACTGAAATAAACAATTTTATAGACGTTGAAAAATATTTAAGCTGGCTATGTGGCGTCGTTTGCACACAAAACTTTGATGCCTTTATTCAAAACTACGCCCTTTACCAAAACAGAGAAACCAATCGGTTTGAAGTTATTCCATGGGATTACGACGCTACGTGGGGGCGAGATATTAACGGAAGAATGATGGAACATGACTATATCCCCATCAGTGGCTACAATACGCTTACAGCGAGACTACTAGCCTGTCCTACCTTTAGAGCTCGATACAAATTAAAACTTGAGCAAACAATCGAAACATTCTTTACCACCAAAGAACTTGAAAAAGAGATCAATGAACTTCACCAAATTTTGAGACCTTATGCCCTTAACGATACTTTTCTAAAAAATAAACTAAGCTACTTTGATTCAGAACCTGACTTTATACTTAAATACATCCGAGACCGCGTGAATTTTATAAAGAAAGAATTGACCGATTTTTAAAAGAATTTTTGGCCGGTGCCTGTCACTCTAATGAGCCTAAACACTAAATGAAAATAACCAAAAAGCCCCCGAACGGGGGCTTTTACTCATTTTCTTCCTTCTGTTTCTTCTGTTCTTTATCTTTTTCTAGTTTCTCATCGGATCGCTGCTTCTCAAGCTTTTCTCTAATCCGATTAAATTCTTTACTAGGTGGCATCAAACTAACAATAACATCACCTGCTTCAGCTCTAGTTTGAGAGTCATGGGCGAAGAACTCCAAACTTCCAGAGGGCTTTTTCACAAAGAGCATGATCGTTTCATCGTCTCTTTCTTCCAGGTATTGATCATAAGCATATTGCTGAGTGATGTTTGTTTTACGGAAAACATAACCACTTTCTACCTTACGATTCAGGCTTTCCCATGTAGCTCCTTCTTTAAAGGCTACACGTCCACCGATCGTGTGAACAAGCTCCTCCAGATCATCTCCTCGATCGTTACGTAAGCTTAACTGGAAGAGGTTATTACGACCAATCTCCGGAACGAAAGTCGTACAAACGAGCGCATTATAAGAATCAAGCTCCGTAGCTGCAAGCATATACTCGTAAGGGGTGAGATCAAGGCGATACTCTGTTTGCTCAGAGAGTATTTCTCCTCTATAAAAAGGTACTCCTGCTTTTCTCGTTGTAAGCAGCCTTTGCCATGATGAGTCTGTTATTAATACAGGGATTTTAAGTTCTTTCAGCGTTTTGGATAATGCCGTAGAGAACGTACTACCCCCAACAATCAGAACACCGGGCTGGCCATCACTCGCTAGTCCAAGCTTCTCAGCAGTCCAACGAATAGAAAAGCCGTGAACTACAACAGTAGCGAATACTAATGCAAACGTAAGTGACATTAATATTTTTGCATCCTCAAATCCTGCATCAAGTAAAACACTAGCAAAATAGCTCGCTACAGTTAATGCCACAATACCTCGTGGCGCGATCCAGCCAACAAGCGTTTTTTCTTGCCATGATAAATCCGTTCCAATGGTTGATAACCAAATGGATAGTGGTCTTACTACAAATAACATCAGAATTACGAAGACCAGAATTTGCCAATGGAAAATTTCAAGCAAAGTGTCAACTGATAAAGAAGCTGTTAGCATGATGAAAATCGTAGAGATCAATAGCACTGATATATTTTCTTTAAAATGCCTCATATCATCAATCGAAGAGATATGCATATTGGCAAGAGTAATACCCATTGCCGTAACAGCAAGCAGTCCAGTTTCATGCGTGATTTCATCAGCCACTGCGAAACAAAGAATCACCACTGCGAACACGACTGGAGATTTCAAGAATTCAGGTACATAACCTTTCTCGAACATCCAACCTACTCCGCGACCACATAAGAAGCCAAATAATGTGGCAAAAAGGGATCCTAAGAAAAAGACAAGTAGGACAGTTGCCGTTGCTTCTTCTACTTTTAAGAATTTAATAATTTCGAATGCAAATACAGCGAGAAGAGCTCCAAGTGGATCAACGATAATCCCTTCCCACTTTAATATTTTCGCGGGTCTTGGTTTTAGTTTGGCTTGCCTCAATAACGGCAAAATGACCGTAGGGCCAGTGACAATAAATAATCCACCAATAACAAATGCTACGCCCCAAGATAGACCTGCAACGTAATGGGCTGATAACGAACCAAGGAGCCACGCTAGAAAAGCTCCTATCGTTACAATTCTTCCGACCGGTCTCCCAAGCCCTTTAATCTCACGAAAATCAAGATTTAGACTTCCTTCAAATAAAATAATGGCAACTGCGATAGATACAAACGGGTCAAATAAGTCACCAAATACATCTTCTGGATGAAGTAATCCAAAAAGCGGACCGACAAGCAATCCAATGATGGACATAACGACAATGGCAGGGAAGTGAAAACGCCAGGCAATCCACTGTGAAAAGATGCCAAGGGCACCCACAAGCATAATATTAAATAAAATCGAATCGACCATGGATAGCCTCCTTATGTTTAACAACTGCTAGTTCTTCATTTCTATTCTGTCCTTTGTACATAACTTCACTATAATCGAAGTGAACAGAAATGTTTGAAAATATGCTCAAATTTGTAGATATTAGTAAAAAAGAAGGAAACATCTATTACCTGCCGTCATTTTATACGTAATCACTGCTTCAAGGCAACTATCTACTCTTTTCTATCTAATCAATCTAGAATGACAAGGTATGTGTTGTGAATGAAGTATTACCCTTCAATCTACAAAACGAACCCATTTCCACACTTTATTATTTTCTCATTACAAGAATAACATCGGTATGAAAAAAGAAGCAGGTCCCCCTGCTTCCTGTTATTTATCTTGATCAAGTTTTAATTTCGCTAAAGCATCAGCAAGAGCGGTATTAACTGGTTCATCCTGGCCTTGGTTTTTCATATATTTTGATACGTCTTTCTTTGTTGCTTTGGTATTCTTTTCCTTTTTCCGTCGTTCATTAAACGTCGATAGCTTTTCACGATGACCGCACTTGCATATAAATGTCTGTGCGTCTCCCTGTCCATGAAGCTCGAGCTTTTTCTTACACTTAGGGCATCTAGCATTCGTTACTTTACTTTTACCTTTACGGTACCCACATTCTCGGTCCTGACAAACGAGCATTTTCCCCTTCTTACTTTTCACTTCGAGCATTAAATTCCCACAGTCGGGGCATTTGGTTCCCGTCACGTTATCGTGCTTATATTTCTTCGTACTTGATTTGATCTTCTGAACAGTTTCATTTGCGTAAGCCTTCATCTCTTCAATAAATGCCTGCTTCGATAGTTCGCCTTTTCCAATCGCTTCAAGCTTTTGTTCCCATTCTGCCGTTAGAGCCGGGGATTGTAATTCGTCTGGGACAATGTCTAACAATTGCTTTCCTTTAGATGTAATTGTTAAGTCTTTGCCATTCTTTTCAATCAAAAAGCTATTAAATAATTTCTCAATAATATCTGCACGCGTTGCAACGGTTCCTAGCCCGCCTGTCTCACCAAGTGTTTGGGCTAGCTTCTTATCCTGATTACCAAGAAATTGAGCTGGCTTCTCCATTGCAGTTAAAAGAGTTCCTTCGTTAAAACGAGACGGCGGAGTTGTTTTCCCTTCTGTTCTTGTAAGAGAAAGAACGCGAAGTTCCTGTTTTTCTTTTAGCTCTGGAAGAATGACATCCTCTTCTTCAGTATCGTAAACTTCTTTCCAACCGGCTGAAAGAACACGTTTGCCTTTCGCATCAAAACGCTCTTGGCCAATCTTCGCAACAACCGTGACTTGTTCGTATTCAAATGGAAAGTATAGTGCTGCAACAAATCGCTTTACTATGAGATCATAAACCTTACGATCCTTATCGCTAAGCTCGCGAATAATGGGTGTTTGCTCCGTAGGAATAATAGCATGATGATCAGAAACTTTTCGATCGTCAACAATGTGCTTTCCAGTTTGAATTGGGTTCCCAAGTACTTTTCGAGCCGTTTTCTCATAAGGTGCCACTGCTTCTAGCCGTTCTTTTAACGTATCCTTCATATCAGAAGACAAAAAGCGAGAATCTGTTCGAGGATATGTGACGAGCTTATGCTGCTCGTACAGTCGTTGTGTAGCTGAAAGAGTTTCCTTTGCAGAGAAACCATAGCGTTTATGAGCGTCTCTCTGTAGCTCCGTTAAATCATATAAACCTGGAGCGAACGTCTTTTTCTTTGCTTTTTTCACTTCTTCAATCTGAGCTGGTTTGCCCGATAAATTCTTTAGGTAAGTATCTATTCTGTCTCGATCAAATACCCGCGAATCATTCGATTTCGCATCGCGATAAGTTAATGTAAAACCATCCACAACAGCAGAAATCCCATAATAGCGTTCAGGTTCAAAGGCTTTTATTTCTTCCTCTCGCTTTGCAATAATCGAAAGCGTTGGTGTTTGTACTCTGCCACTAGAAAGCTGTGCATTGTATTTTGTCGTAAGCGCTCGAGTTGCATTAAGACCTACATACCAATCCGCTTCAGACCTAGCTGCAGCTGCCTGGTATAGGTTCTTGTACTGATTTGCCTCTTTCAAATTCTTAAAACCATCACGAATCGCTTTATCCGTTACAGAAGAAATCCAAAGTCTTTTTAACGGTTTTTGGACACGTGCTTTTTCAATAATCCATCGTGCCACAAGCTCCCCTTCTCGTCCCGCATCAGTGGCAATGACAATTTCGCTAACATCTTTCCGATTCATTTGCGTTTTTACAACGCTAAATTGCTTCCCACTTCTTTTAATAACAACTAGCTTCAGTGGGGCAGGAAGCATCGGTAAGTCCTCTAGCTTCCACGTCTTGTATGCTTCATCATAAACTTCTGGATCAGCTAGTGTCACAAGATGACCAAGCGCCCATGTGACGATATAACGGTCTCCTTCAAGAAAACCATTTCCACCTTTTGTACAATTCAATACCCTAGCAATATCACGTCCAACAGAGGGTTTTTCCGCAAGAATAAGCTGTTTACCCACAATACCAATCTCCTCAAATATCGATTCTTTTCTATTTACTATCATACCAGCTTCGATGTTACACGTGAAACAATGGAAATAAGATACTGTTTCTTTCGCTATAAAGTTTATAGAAGATATATGAACATACAAAAAAAGAAGATGTTATCCCATCTCCCCTTTTGTTAAACCTTATTAAGTATGCCATCTTCAATTAAAACCTCTTCAAGAGCATCAACGACTTCAGCGTCATATAAGACACCCGAAAGACGCTTTAATTCATTCATGGCATATTCTGGCGTATACGCTTTTCGATAAGAACGATCGTCTGTCATCGCGTCATAAGAATCGCAGACTCCAATAATTTTTGCTCCAATCGTTATCTCATCACCTTTAAGGCCATCAGGGTAACCAGATCCGTTAATTCGCTCATGATGCTGTCTAATGATCGTGCTAATATCAGCATAATACGTATCTTGTACCATTTCTGCACCATCGGTAGGATGCTTTTTTATAATGTCATACTCCTCGTCTGTGAGACCGCCCGGTTTATTAAGAATTTCTTCAGGAACGTTAATTTTACCAACGTCGTGGAGGATTGATGCAACTATCAGATTATCAGTGTCTTCTGGCGTTAAATGCATTTTTTTACTTACTTTAATACTCATACTCTGAACTCTTTCACTGTGTTCCTTTGTATATCTATCCTTTTCATCAACACTTTTAACATTCGATATGAGTTTTACTATCTTTTCACTTAGGAATCGGAATGTAGCTTCATTTATTACCCATAAAAAAGTAACTTCTTTAATTACTTCAAAAAAGACAAGTTCATACAAACCTCTAACTGTAAAATAATCTCCTCTAGTTAATCTGATGTTTAAATCTTCACTGAATATCTCCCCATCAATTATATAAAAAAATTCAAAGGTTTCATATGTTTTGGCAGGGTATAGATAAAATGCTGTCTTGGCTTTAATCTTATGTTCCATTATTTCCAAGCCAGCACCTTTAGCTAAAAGACTTAAAGATGCAGACTCTTGTTCAGCTTTATCTAAAGATTCATTTTTACGGCGAAACTCCAATCCTTCCAAATCTTATCTCCCCTTTGAATAAAAAAGCCAAATAATACACGTATATCTATTATATAACACCTAAAAATCAAATAAAAGGTACACTTCAGGTTCAAGTGTACCAACCTTTTTATATCATGGACCAACTACTTGAATCGGATCAACCCATACCCAGCGGTCTCCAATTTGTACGTATACCCATGAACATTCAGCCTGAATGCCCTCTTTAGCAGCTTCTGCAATCATGTCTGCAGTCATTTTGTTTGTTTTATCAATTAGATTGTCAATTAGTTTATCAAGTTCTTGATTGTATTTAGAAGTAAGTTCAGCTTTCTTAGTCTTTACTTCTTTCTCAATCTTAGCAATTTCAGCGTCTGATTTCCCATCCTGACGAGCGGTGGCGAGTGTTGCATCAAGCTTAGTTGTTTCAAGAGAAAGCGTTGACAATAGTTTGTTACCTTTAACCTGTGCTGTTTGAATCTCTTCTTCAATCTTAACATTTGTTTCTTCAATTTTCTGTAAAATATCACTATGATCATTTTCTGCTGCAAAAGTTCCAGTACCCATGAACATAAATAGTGCAACTACTGAGAATAAAGCTACGATTAACTTTTTCATTTTAATCCTCCCTTAGTAAACTCGTATTCTGTGAAAAGATAGAATTGGGTCATACTTCCCACTAATCAACACTATACGGTAAATTTTTCAAGAAATCTATTCTTTTTTACCCTCTTCATTCGACATTTTTGGAAATTATTAGATTATATTTATCATTTATAAATGTAAATAATTTCTATAAAATAAATAAACAGCCGATTGAATCGGCTGTCTGTATTAGCGATTTATTCGATAAACTCTCGCTTCATAAGGCTTTAAATTAATCGAATCATTTACTTCTTGCACAACAGGATAGTTATTCAGAAGCAATTGATCTTGCTCTAGAACCAGTCCTGTTTCAAATACAGCTGGCTCTATTGATAGGTTCGTCACAACAAGAACTTGATCTTCTTCTGTTGTTCTCGTATAGGCATAAAGCTGCGGATGCTTTTCAAGAAGCAAATCATAGGTCCCGTAAGTGAAAACTAGGTTTTCTTTCTTCAGCTGAATCATTTTTTTGTAGAAAGTTAGAATAGAGTTGGCATCATTCTCTTGCTTTTGTACATTAATGTCTACAAAATTCGGATTGACTTTTAGCCACGGGGTCCCTGAAGAAAACCCAGCATTATAGTCGCTGTTCCACTGCATTGGTGTGCGACTATTATCACGAGAAGAAGCCCAAATCACTTTCATAATCGATTCGTGTGATACACCAGCTTCACGTTGGATGCGATAGCGATTTTTATCTGCAACATCGTCATAATCTTCAATAGAAGGGTATTGAACATTTGTCATGCCGATTTCCTGTCCCTGATAAATGAAAGGCGTTCCTTGCATGAGGAAGTACATCGCTCCCATTGAAGTCGCACTTTCTCGCCAGTATTCCTTGTCGTTCCCCCATGTTGATACTACACGTGGCTTATCATGGTTCTCAACAAACAATGCATTCCACCCTTTGTTTTCAAGCCCTTTCTGCCAGCGTGTCAGCACTGACTTGAGAGATACGATATCAAGTTCAGGTTTATCTACTGCATCCCATAATCCAAGATGCTCAAATTGAAAAATCATATTCATTTTCCCATTTTTTTCGTCGACCCATTGATCAGCTTCATCAATGCTTACGCCGTTAGCTTCTCCAACCGTCATCACGTCATAATTAGAATACGTTTCATCCTTAAATTCTTGAAGAAATTCTTGAATACCCTTCTGATTCATATGCATATCAAAGGAAGAGACGTATTTTTCATTTGCAGGATTGGGCATATCCGGGAATCCTGGGCGTTTTTTAATGTGACTAATGGCATCAATACGGAAACCATCAATCCCCTTATCAAGCCACCAATTCACCGCATCATAAAGCGCTCCACGAACAGCGGGATTTTCCCAATTTACATCCGGCTGCTTTGTTGAGAAAACATGGAGATAGTACTGATCTGTTTTCCTATCGTATTCCCATGCTGAGCCGCCAAAGATACTTTCCCAGTTATTCGGTTCTTTGCCATTCTTACCGTCACGCCAAATATACCAATCACGCTTCGGATCTTCCTTCGAGGACCGTGACTCGATAAACCATTGATGCTCATCACTTGTGTGATTCAATACGAGATCAATAATCAGCTTCATATCTCGCTTATGCACTTCCTCTAGAAGCGCATCAAAATCTTTCATTGTACCGAAATCTTCCATTATATCCTGATAATCAGAAATGTCGTATCCATTGTCATCGTTTGGAGATTTGTACATGGGACAAATCCAAATTACATCAATGCCAAGATTTTTTATATAATCGATTCTTTGAATAACCCCTTGTAAATCACCTATACCATCACCATTTGAATCCTGGAAGCTACGAGGATAAATTTGATAGCCTACTGCTTCTTTCCACCAGATTCTATTCATGTCTCTACACCCTCATCTTTTAGTTAAAGTTAGTAAAGTGCAAACGTTTGCCTAATTTTCGATAAAAAAAACGCTTTCTTTTGTCTATTTAGATGTTCTTACTTGTAGTTTACTTGTATTCCACCCATTTATCAATATGAATATGAAAGTATTTTTTCGAGATGATGACAGATGCTATTGACGAGAGTTCAAGAGATCTATAGAATACGCTAATAATGCGTACCAGGTTTCGTATAAATTTGGAGATAAGGTCCAAAGGTTTCTACCAAACTACCGTAAATGGTTTGACTACGATGACAATTCTGGCAATGTGAATATGTCATCCTCTGTCTAAATGAGAGGAGAATAATAATGGAGAAGTTAACCAGAAGAGTTCAAGCAGCTGCGGGGAAACGCCCTGCAGATCTTGTGATTAAAAATGGAATTGTATTAGATAGTTACAACCTAGAGCTGATTAAGACAGATGTAGCTATTGTTGATGGTGTGATTGCTGGACTTGGAGATTTCGAAGGTCATCATATTATTGATGCGGATGGGAAATACATCGTACCATCATTAATCGATGCTCATGTTCATATCGAATCCGCAATGGTCACCCCTTCCGAATTCGCCAATGCTGTTCTTCCTTGTGGAGTGACGACAATTGTCACTGACCCCCATGAGATAGCGAATGTCTGCGGATCCGAAGGTATCTCTTATATGCTTCAGGATTCTGAAAACGTTCCGATGGATATATTCTTTATGCTTCCCTCAAGTGTGCCTTCTACATCCTTTGAGAATTCAGGCGCCACCCTTTCTGCCGAAGATCTCAAACCTTTCTATGAGCACAGCCGCGTCCTTGGCCTAGCTGAAGTGATGGATTATCCTTCAGTCGCTCATACTTCACCTTCTATGATGCAAAAGTTATTCGATGCGCAAAACAAGAAAATAGACGGACATGCTGCTGGGCTCCATTCCAATGCTCTAAACATTTATAAATCGGCAGGAATTACGACGGATCATGAATGCATCACGGCTGAAGAAGCGCTCGAGCGGATAAAACGTGGGATGTATGTATTCATTCGCGAAGGGTCCGTAGCCAAAAACTTAAAACAACTCATTCCCGCTGTAACTGAACGAAATGCTAGAAGATTCATGTTTTGTACAGACGATAAACATATCGATGACCTGATCAATGAAGGAAGCGTCGATCATAATATTCGACTTGCTATTCAAGAAGGGGTAGATCCACTTCTAGCCATTCAAATGGCATCATTAAATGTGGCTGAATGTTTTGGGTTATCAACGAAAGGGGCTATTGCGCCTGGCCTTGATGCTGATTTTCTTATGCTCGATGACATTGAGTCCTTTTCTATCTCTCATGTTTATCGTGCTGGAGAACTTGTTGCAGAGTCTGGAAAGACAAAAATGGGAGCAAAGGTTACTCCTTCGAATCGGATTACAAGCTCTGTTCATCTCCCCACACTAAGAAAAGATCACCTGAAACTAGCCGTTTCGAAGGAAGAAGCGAATGTTATTGAACTCATTCCTAATCAAATAGTTACAAAGGCCAGAAAATTAACGGTTGATCATGATGAAAATGGTGGGTTTGTTTCTTGTTCTAGAAAAGACCTTATGAAGCTGGCTGTGATTGAGCGCCATCATCATACAGGCAACATTGGCCTTGGGGTTGTGAAAGGTTTTCAATTTCATGATGGGGCAATAGCAACAACCGTCGGTCATGATTCGCACAACTTAATTATGGCAGGAACGAACGATGAAGACATGATTAAGGCTGCAGAAGTCATTCAGGAAATGCAAGGTGGGTTGGCTGTTATTCGAGGAAAGAAAGTGATTGGTAAGCTACCGCTGCCAATAGCTGGACTACTTTCGGATAAAGACTATCCTACTGTCATAGAGGAACTTGAAGAAATCGAAAAAGCATTAAAGGAAATTGGTGCTCCAGATCACTTCAATCCTTTTCTTACCCTTTCGTTTTTAAGCCTCCCTGTTATTCCGGAGCTAAAATTAACGGACCTCGGACTTTTTCATGTAGGAGAGTTTCGCCATATTAATATAGATGAATAGACGACATGAAGAAAGCAGCATGGCAAAATCGCCATGCTGCTTTTGAATTATAGAGAGCGTTGTAAAATATCTCGAACGCTCTCACGATCCAGTTCTTTATAAGTGCCAACGCCTGGCTTAATAAATGTTTTCTCAACCATACCATCAAATTCAGCATCGTCAATTTCGTAATCAGCAAGACGTGATGGAGCGCCAAGGGAATTCCAGAACTCGCGAAGCGCTTTCGCCCCTTCAACTGCTACTTCTTGATCACTTTTCCCTTCTGATGAAACGCCAAGAACGTTTACCGCTAGCTGTTTCACACGGGAAGGATCTTCTTTAAGAACATGTTCTAACCAGTTCGGGAATAGAATCGCCAATCCGCCTCCGTGAGGAATATCGTAAACAGCAGATACCGCATGCTCGATTCGATGTGTTGCCCAGTCCCCACCATCTGTACCATTACTTAATGTTCCGTTAAAGGCTGTTGTACTAATGTACATCATCGTTTCACGATGTTCATATGATTCAAGATCATTTAGTAGCTTAGGACCAGTTTGAATTGCCGTGCGAAGAAGTGATTCAATAAATCCATCGATCATTGGTGTATTGTTTGTACGATGGAAGTAATGCTCTAGCGCATGTGACATACTGTCAACAATGCCATACACCGTTTGATTCTCCGGAACCGAGAATGTATAAGTAGGATCTAATACCGAAAACGTCGGAAATACATGAGGAGAACCCCAACCGAGCTTCTCTTTTGTTTCCCAATTTGTAATAACTGAAACTGAATTCATCTCAGATCCAGTTGCAGCAAGGGTTAATACCGTACCAAATGGGAGAGCTGATTCAATCGGCTCCTTCTGCGTAATTAAATCCCATGCAGAACCTTCGTAATGGGCACCTGCCGCGATCGCTTTCGTACAGTCAATTACACTGCCACCACCAACGGCTAGAAGGAAGTCTATTCCTTCTTTCTTACAGATGGCAGAACCTTTCTCAACTGTTGTTAAACGTGGGTTTGGTTCAACACCAGAAAGCTCATGCACCTCTGCATTTACTTTTTTAAGTTCTGACATGACAGCATCATATACGCCGTTTCGTTTAATACTTCCTCCACCATATACAACAAGAACTTTCGCACCATATTTAAGTTCACCTTGCAATTGAGTGATCTGATCTTTCCCGAAATAAAGACGAGTTGGATTGTATTGTAAAAATGTATTCATAAGACACCTCATTATCTTTAGTCGAAGTTAGTGTAACACATTCACTTCCTAAAAACGTACGTTAAACTATCGGTTAGTGATGACGACTTCACGCCTTTGCTCCTCCGCACGATAAGCAGCCTCCATCAGCACTGTTAATTCAAGGGCAAGTCCTAGGTTTTCATCAGTTTTGATATCCTTTTGAATGTGGTCGATCCACTGAAAGAATGGGGATGGGCGGTCATCTGGAACCGCTACCTCTTCCCACTGATCAGATACTTTCTTTAGTAAAACCTTCTCTGGCATGCCATATACCGCTGATCCTTTAGTGCCATTTATTTCAATGGTAAATGGGGAGTGATCATTTACAAACCCTGTTTCTGCAATACCGTAGGAACCGCTTTGATATCCAAGTGTCACGACAGCCTGGTCCTCTACTTCTTTCTCCGTTACATAACCGAACTGAGCTGTGACACGTTGCGGCATTCCTTGGAATAGCCTCGTTAAGTACAATGGATGACAGCCAAGGTCGATTAATGCTCCGCCCTGACACTCTTCTTTCTGATAGAAATGCTGTGGAAGCCAATCAGCAGTCGCTCCATTATGAGCAAGGCGTACACGTGTCTGTGTAATGTCGCCAAGATCACCTGATTCAATCAACTGCTGAATAGCTTCCGTATAACCATCATAAACGCGGGGCAAAGAAACAAATAACTTTACCCCAGTCTCATTCACCGCTTCTAGAATCTCCAGCGCCTCATTTTCTTTAGCCGCTAGGACTTTTTCAGTAAAGATATGCTTTCCTGCCCTCGCTGCTCGAATCATGATCTCCTTATGCATGTTTGTAGGTGAGCTCACTACAACAGCATCGATATCTTCTCGATTAAGAAGGACGTCTAGATCACTTATGTACTCCACCGCTCTTTCCTGCGCTTCTTTTCTTCCACGTTCTTCGTTCTCATCCCAGATCGCTTTTATATCTGTATCAGGATGAATCTGCGCCTCTTTGGCATAATCTTTTGCATGAACGTGCCAGAAACTAATCATTCCAATCCTCATTTTGTAAACGCCTCCATTATTAGTTAAGCCCATATATGTCTATTATTGTAATGGAGTTTACACTGATCAATCAAACATACCGCTACAACGAAAAAAATATTACATTCGTACAAATTAATTGTTTATGTTATAATAGTAAATGTGCTATAATTTATAAATTTGGGGGTGGGCGCTTGTTTGAGGTAGGCGATAAGATTTTTTATCCCATGTACGGTGCAGGTATAGTCGAAGCAATTGAGGAAAAAGAAATACTGGGCGAAACTCAGATCTATTATATTCTTAATATGCCTTTTCGTGATATTCAGGTGATGATTCCAAAAGGTAAGACGGAAAACCTGAAGATTCGTGAAGTGTCTGATGTCAGTACGATGGACGAAGTGCTAACTTCTTTTAATGAAGAAGTTGACGTAGAAGAGCCCAGTGCTAATAGGAACCAGCGTTACCGGGATAATATGAACAAGCTTAAAACGGGAGACATCCACAATCACGTGGAAGTGATCCGTGAGCTCGTTGCCCTTAACAAGAAAAGACCGCTCGGAACCGACGATAAAAAACTACTGGAGAATGCCCAGCAGTTTCTCATAAGCGAGATCGTTTTGACGAAAGACGTCGAGTTAGATCAAGCAACGGTAATATTGAAGGAAGCCATTAAGCATTAATGCTCGATGGATAACAAAAGACAGCCCAATCGGGCTGTCTTTTTGTGTGGTGTTGAAAGGATTCCAGTGTCTGACGGGTCTAAACGGGGTTTTGCCGCTTTAGTTTCATCCAGCTACAACACACCAGAACCTCGGTCGCTTCACCATTCAACCTGAACACAAAAAACGTGTTCATATTGAAAGGCTCCAGCGCCTGCCGGTCCTAAACGGTGTGTTTCCGCTTTAGTTTTCATCCAGCTCCTGTGCCACAGACCCTCGGTCACTTCGGCCTTCAACCTGAACACAAAGGGCGTGTTCATTTTGAAGGCCTCCAGTGCCTGACGGGTCTAAGCGTGGCACATACGCTTTAGTTTTTCCCCAATTTTTTATTTTGGTAGTTGGCTATGGCTGTGTATTCTTCGGTTAGTTTTCTTGAGATTCTGATGTAGATTGGTAGTAGTTCGGCGTAGGTTTCTACGTTTTCTTTTTTGGGTTGATGGCTGAATGTGTCTCCGACGAGGTCGGATACGATGCTTAGTGAATCGATTTCGCCGAGTGCTTTTTTACCGAGAACGATTGCACCGAGGCAGGAGCTTTCGTAGCTTTCTGGAACGGTTACTTCTTGGTTAAAGATATCAGCCATCATCTGACGCCATAGTGCGGATCGTGCAAAGCCGCCTGTTGCTTTAATTTGTTTAGGCTCTCCGATTAGTTCTTCTAATGCAAGAAGAACGCTATATAAGTTATAAATTACGCCTTCTAGTACTGCTCGAATCATATGTTCTTTTTTATGGTGCATGGCAAGACCAAAGAAGCTTCCGCGTGCATCGGAATTCCATAGTGGTGCACGTTCACCCGCAAGATAAGGATGGAAGAGAAGTCCATCGGCACCTGGGTTAACCTGCTCTGCAATTCTTGTTAGGATTTCATACGTATCAATCCCAAGTCGTTTCGCCGTTTCTGTTTCGGATGCGGCGAATTGATCACGAACCCAGCGGAATGTGATGCCTCCATTATTCACAGGGCCGCCAACTACCCATTTATCTTCTGTTAATGCATAGCAGAAAATTCGTCCTTTAGGGTCTGTTACAGGGCGATCTGTTACCGCTCGAATCGCTCCGCTTGTTCCAATTGTTACAGCAACGACACCTGGTTCAATTGCGTTAACGCCAAGGTTTGAAAGCACACCATCACTTGCACCAACTATAAAGTTCGTTGAAGAAGTTAATCCTGTCTCTTCAATATACGGCGCTTTTAAACCACTCATCATATGAGTAGTTGAAACGGGTTTTGATAGCTGATCTGCTGTCACTCCAGCGATTTTTAACGCTTCATCGTCCCAGTCGAGCTGCTCCAAATTAAATAATCCTGTTGCTGAAGCAATGGAATAATCAATGACATACTCCTGGAAAAAGCGGTAGAAAACATATTCTTTAATGGAAATAAACTTTGATATTGACTGAAACAATTCTGTTTCATCATTTTTTAGCCAAACAAGCTTGGACAGGGGAGACATTGGATGAATAGGCGTTCCTGTGCGGCGGTAAATTTCATGACCGTCCATCTCATTTTTTATTTTCTCTGCCCACTTCGCACTTCGATTATCTGCCCATGTAATGCAGTTTGTAAGTGATTTTCCTTTTTCATCTACCCCAATTAAACTGTGCATCGCTGAGCTAAATGAAACAAATTTTACTTGTTCCCCTTTTAATAAGTTATCTTGAATCACTTTTCGAATCGACTCTACTACAGCTAACAAAATTTCTTCAGGATCTTGCTCAGCTGTTGCTGGTGTTGGTGTATACAATGGATATTCCACATTATGTTTTGAAACGGGTTGCCCATTTTCTTTATATAGAACGGCTTTTGTACTTGTTGTACCGATATCTACACCGATCATGTATTGCTTGTTCATCGTCATGAGCCATTCCTCCTACATCGTAATTGTAATTGACCTATTCACTGACTAGTATAGCTTTTCGTAGTCCTTATTACGAACTTGCCTATGATGAAGATCTGTAAGCGCGTTCAATTAACGCAAGATGTTTTGGTAAGAAAAGATCAGGAAGCATGTTTATACAAACATGCTTCCTCCTTTATCTTCCAAATTAATTGCTTTTTTCAGTTGCGTGACCGCCGAACTCATTGCGAAGCGCAGCTACAACTTTACCTGTAAATGTATCGTCTTCTAAAGAACGATAGCGCATCATTAATGCAAGAGCAATAACAGGCGTTGCTGTCTGAAGATCAAGAGCTGTTTCTACTGTCCATTTCCCTTCACCTGAAGAGTTCATAACACCACGAATCTCATCAAGGTTAGCATCTTTAGAGAATGCCTGCTCTGTTAATTCCATTAACCATGAGCGAATAACAGAACCGTTGTTCCATACGCGCGCCACTTTCTCGTAGTCGAAATCATATTCACTTTTGCTTAATAGATCAAAGCCTTCTGCAATGGACTGCATCATACCGTATTCCACGCCGTTATGAACCATTTTTAGGAAGTGTCCACTACCTGATTCTCCGGCATAAAGGTAACCATCTTCAACACAAATATCTTTAAACAGTGGTTCGATCGTTTTGAAAACTTCGCTATCTCCACCAATCATTGTACAAGCGCCATTACGAGCTCCTGACTTACCACCGCTTGTCCCAACATCAAAGAAAGAAATTCCCTTTTCTAGGAGCATCTCACCTCGGCTTTTTGAATCTTTGTAGTGAGAGTTTCCTCCATCAATGACAATGTCACCACGATCAAGAAGTGTCGACAATTCTGTTGTCACAGCTTGAGTAATCTCACCTGCAGGAACCATCATCCAAAGAATACGAGGCGTTTCTAGCGATTCTACAACGTCCTTAAGAGAAGACTTACCATTAAAACCTTCTTCGTTCATTTTTTGTACTTGCTCATCATTGGCATCATGTACAACAACGTTATGTCCATGATCACGTAAGTTTAAAGCAAGGTTGTATCCCATTTTACCTAAACCAATTAATCCGACGTTCATATTAAAAACTCCTTAAGTGAATGAAATATTTTTTCCTATAATTTAATTATACATTAAATATTTTTTGTTTCAATTGGTTGAGTGGAATCTATTTTCATCTTAATTGTAATCGGTTACAATTATACAATCAGGAGTGATAGAGAGGAGAATGTAAATGTCCGATACGGAAACCCGTCACTGCCTTCCAAGAATTCGCTCTTCCTATTCGCAATTTAGCGAAAAAGAACGACAGGTGGCGGATTATATTTTGAACCATTCTAATAAAATTATCCATAGTACCATTAATCAGGTGGCAGAAGATTTAAACGTTGCAGATGCAACCGTTTTCCGCTTTTGTAAGCGAATTGGCTTTAAAGGCTTTCAAGCGATGAAAATTGCCCTTGCTGCGGAAATCGTGAATCCCATTCAGGATATCCATGAGACCATCACAGAAACGGATTCAACGAAAGAGGTAGCAGAAAAGGTCCTCCGTTCCAACATACGAACGCTTGAAGATACCTATCACATACTCGATAATGCAACCATTGATCAAGCTGTGCAGATTTTATTAAATGCAACTCATATTGAATTCTACGGAAATGGTGGTTCTGGGATTATTGCGATGGACGCCCAGCATAAGTTTATTCGAACAGGATTACGCTCAACCTCATACAGTGATGCACATTTACAAATCATGTCCGCTTCTCAGCTATCAAGTAGCGATGTGGCTGTCTTAATTTCTCATTCTGGAACGAACAAAGATATGCTTCGTGTAGCTGACATCGCAAAAGAAACAGGTGCAACTACGATCGCCATCACAAACCTGGCGACATCTCCACTAAGTAAAAAAGTTGATATTCCTCTTTATACTGTTTCACAAGAAACCGATTTCCGCTCTGAAGCGCTCGCATCAAGAATTGCACAGCTAAGTCTCGTTGATGCGCTTTATGTGAACGTCATGATCGCTCGAAAAGAAAAATCTAAGCACTCTCTTCAGCTTATGCGAGAGGCAATCTCTTCTAAACGAATATAGCCTCATACTAAAACCCGCCATCATTGGCGGTTTTTTTATAGGTTTTACTAACACATCATAAAAGCACATTGAAAGACAAGAAAAGAGCTGTCATGCTAAACTGTAAGAGTTGGAATTACAGTACGTGTATTAAAAGGAGGACAACAATGACTATGAATCGAAAAATGCTTCAATCTTATACTCTACCTTCTGGCGTAGAATTGAAAAACCGTGTCATGCTTGCTCCAATGACAAACTTCTTATCAAATGATGATGGTACAGTATCCGCACAAGAGCTTGCTTATTATGAAAAGCGTTCTGGTGGAGTTGGCGCAGTTATTACGGCATGTGCTTATGTGCTCCCACACGGGAAAGGCTTTGCTGGTGAAATTGGCGCTAACCGTGATGAACAGATTCCTGGTTTGAAGAAATTAGCTGACACCATTCATGCAGAAGGTGCAAAGGCGATTCTACAAATATTCCACGGAGGTAGAATGTGCCCTCCTGAGCTCGTTCCGAATGAAGAAATTCTTAGCGCAAGTGCTGTACCCGCTGAGCGTGAAGGTTCGAAAACTCCTCGTGCAATGACAGAAGACGAAATTCAAGAAACAATCCGTGCTTTCGGCGAAGCAACGCGAAGAGCTATCGAAGCTGGGTTTGATGGTGTTGAGCTTCATGGTGCCAATACATACCTTCTTCAACAGTTCTTTTCTCCGCATTCTAACCGCAGAGAAGACACATGGGGTGGCAGCCTTGAAAATCGTATGAAATTCCCATTAGCTGTTCTAGAATCTGTTCAGGAAGCAATCAAAAAACATGCTAATGGCGCTTTCGTTCTTGGCTATCGGATCTCACCTGAAGAACGCGAAAATCCTGGAATCACAATGGATGATACGCTTCAGTTTGTTGATGAGCTTGCTTCACGAAACTTGGACTATGTTCACGTTTCA
The DNA here is from genome assembly GCF_015234585.1 of Pseudalkalibacillus hwajinpoensis. Taxonomy (NCBI): domain Bacteria; kingdom Bacillati; phylum Bacillota; class Bacilli; order Caryophanales; family Guptibacillaceae; genus Guptibacillus; species Guptibacillus hwajinpoensis. The sequence goes on along the minus strand of NZ_JADFCM010000001.1, from coordinate 81,899 downwards.
CTATCTAACTTCTATCAAGGTTCAATGCGCGAAGAAGATGCTACACCACGCATGGAGATGATCAAAGAACGAATTGGTCACAACGTTCCTGTCATTGGTGTCGGCTCACTTCATACCCCTGATGAAGTGGAAAAAGCGCTTGAGACTGGTGTACCTCTTATTGCTCTTGGCCGTGAAATGATCATGGAGCCGAATTGGGTTGAGAAAGTTCAAAACGGTGACGAAGATAGCATTCGAGTGACGTTACGAAAAGACGCTCAGCAAGAACTTGTATTACCTGATCCACTCTGGAATGCCATTTTTAGCGTACCAGGCTGGTTCCCAATCGAAGAATAGAAAAAAGCAAAGCCCCCGCGTTTTAAAGTGCGGGGGCTTTGCTCATTTTAGAACGGGGCTCAAATCCTCTAACTTATCAAATAAATGCCAGACAAAATCATCGACTCCAAGCTCACGATGTGGATGCAAATCCTCAAGATCTGGATCACTTACATATTTGTATATACCTTCTTTGGATTCCCATTCAACAAGCATCATCACTTGTCTCGGCTCGATATCCCCTTCTGGTGATGAATGTAACTTGCCAATCGCAACAACCTTCCCTCCGTATTTACGTACTGGCTCCTCTGCCCTTTTTGCGTATTCAGCATATTCTTCTCCATCTTTTACGTTAAATAGATTCAGAGCGTACAAAGCCATGTTCATTCCTCCCACTATTTGCTTTTCTAACGACAATCGGTATACCATTTAATACAGCTGTTCCTGAAACAGCATCAAGTCTTTTTTCATTACTTAATATATTCGTATTGACGCCTTTATTTTCCTTAGCCACCGTCATTTTCATCCCATCTAGGTTATGACCATATCCATGTGGGATGCTGCCTACTCCAGGCATAATGTCTTCTGTTAATGCTACATTTACTTCAAGACTACCTGTATCTGATAGAACTTGTGCGAGGTCACCATCTTGAAGGTCAAGTCGCTTGCCATCTTCTGGGTGAAGCAATAACGTACAGCGGTCCTTCCCCTTCATAAGAACAGGCAAATTATGCATCCAGGAATTGTTTGATCGTAAATTTCTTCGACCGATCAATACCATATCTACTTGTTCAGACGATTCTTCTTTAAGTCTTGCCACGTCTTTTACAATGACTTCAGGGGCTAACTCAACCTTACCTGTGTGAGTCAGTAATACTTCAGGAATTCTTGGCTTTAACGCTCCTAAATCAATTCCGTGCGGGTTTTGTTCAAGTTTATTTAGGCTTAAACCACCTTGCTTTTTGAAATGGTCTCCATAAGGACCTGACCTAAGCATATAATCAAGCATTCTCTCTGGACCAATTCTGCCCTCAAGGACGCTAATAATTTCTTTCGGATCCTGGTCGAAAAGTGGCGATTGTTCATTTTGCACGTCTTTTTTAATGAGGTAATGAATCGATTTCTCATCTAATTTCGCTGCTGCATTGTCATCAGGCTCTTCTTCTCCAACTAATGTCGCAAGCTTTAGGAGGATTTCCCACTCATCCAGCTGGGATTCTTTCTTTTCGAAAACAGGAGGCGAGTAGTGAGAAATGTTTCGAACAGACAGTTGATAAAATGAAAGATCATAGTGTGAGCGTTCAAGTGGTGTAGGAGCTGGAAGAATCACGTTAGCATTTCTTGTTGTTTCATTCAGGTAACAGTCAATGCTTACCATAAAGTCGAGATTTTCAATGCCATTTTGTAAGCGCTTACTATTTGGTGTTGACAAGATAGGATTACCAGCTACAGTTACAAATGCACGGATCTGTCCTTCCCCTGGCGTATCCATTTCTTCTGCTAAACACGCAACTGGAAGCTCACCGAGTACTTCTGGCAGTTCGCTCACTCTGCTTCTAAAGCGATCAAATCGGTAGCCTTTTTTCTTAGATGTCTTGCCACCGGCTGCAGGAGTTGTGAACATAACACCACCTTCGCGATCAAGATTACCTGTCACAACATTGATCACATCAATCAACCAGCTATTTACTGTGCCAAATGTTTGTGTACATGTCCCCATTCTTCCATACACAGCAGCACACGTTGCGGAAGAAATATCCCTTGCAATGGTGCGAATCGTTTCTGAATCGAGACCACATATCGAAGCAACCTTATCAGGTGGAAAATCTTTCGCGAGCTCTTTCACTGTTTCAAGTCCATTCACATGACCCGATAGGTGAGTTTCCTTCGCTAACTTTTCATCAAACAACGTATGGAGGATACTAAACAAAAAATAACCATCTGTTCCTGGTTTAATAAAATGATGATCATCTGCTACTTTAGCTGTGGCTGTACGAATGGGATCAACAACAACAAGACGCCCACCGCGATCTTGTAATGCCTTCAGCCTTCCTCTCATATTTGGTCCTGTCATTAAGCTACCATTTGAAACAATTGGATTCGCTCCGATCACAAGAAAATACTGCGTTCGATCGATATCAGGGATCGGTATACTGAAATCACTACCATACATAAACTCAGCTGCTAGCTGCTTTGGAATCTGATCGACTGTGCTTGCTGAATATTGATTTCGACTACCGAGAGCACGAAGAAAGAGAGGTAAATAAAGTAAACCTGAGAGATTATGAACATTAGGGTTACCGAGGTAGACGCCCACTGCATCGCGACCATACTTTTCAATCACACGACGAAGCCCTTTCCTAACTTCCTTAAATGCCTCCTCGTAGCTTACTGTAAACCACTCTGTTCCTTTTCGAATCATTGGCTCTCGAATGCGCTCTGGATCATGATGAAGTTCTTTTAAACTAAATCCTTTCGGGCACAAATATCCCTTACTGAAAGGATCTTTCTTATCACCCTCAATATGCGTTACTTCTCCATTCACCGTGTGAATTTCTAAGCCGCATGTGGCTTCACAGAGCGGGCAAGTACGGTAGTGAATCTTCTCCTCCGCAGTGGTCATCGCATATTCCTCCTTATGTTCTTTTAAATACCAACTGGTTAGTATTTAAAGTTTACTGAAAATTCCATCACTATTCAAGCGAAAGTAAAAGGATTCCGTTAGTTACAGAATCCATTTTTCTCTTAATGCTTTTGCAACTGCTTCGGCACGATGATTAGCTTGTAACTTTCGAATCGCCGTACTTATATAATCTCTCGCTGTAAAATCACTGATTCGTAATAACCTGGCCATTTCTTTCGTACTGTAGCCATCAGCTGCATATTGAAGAACTTCTGTTTCACGTTTGCTTAAGGGATTGGGTGACTGAGAGATTGGTGGGAGCATATAAGCAAGTGCCTGTTGAAAATAAATCATCACATCATCAATAAGCCCTTGATGAACCGTAACACCCTCTTCGTTTTTATCAATTAGGACACAGCCAATAGCAATTCGCTCAATGCTTAATGGAATAATTAAGACAGATGTTAAATCATAAGCTTCGATATATTCTGTGGGGAAGAGCTGATGATGCTGATCCATCACCAGGAAAGAAGGCTTGTTACTTAGAAGGACTCGTTGAATGGGTGGGATGCGCCGTATATCCTCACGTATAGCGCTCATAGAAAACACTCCACTACGATCAACGCGAAGAATGCCTTCTCCAACACCTGTAAAATAGGAAAAAGTAAAGAGACTGGCACGCATGAATGGAAAATGGGCAAGACATTGTTTAATCATTACTTCGCAACGTTGGATCGGATCTTTCATCTCTAATATCCGATGAAAAGATCGCATCCACGTTTCCTCATGCATCGACATGATTCACCCCTATCTTTTCAGGAATCGAACTGCCGTACAAAAATCGTTAAACTGTATATGTAAGCGCTTTCTCTGATAGCTCCTTCATTATAAAATTTGCTAGATTAAATCGCAAGTATTGAAAGGTGGTCAAAGATGCGGAAAGAAATGATAACGACAAGCAACCGCGGACTTCAGGAAGATTCCCTGCCATTTCGTCTTTATCAAAAAGCGAAGAAATTTGGCGGATGGGACCCAAGAGAGATTGATTTTACTCAAGACGTAAAAGATTGGAAGTTTCTAACCGGGGATCAACAAGAAGAGATACTGAGACTTATTTCTCAATTTCAGGCTGGTGAAGAAGCAGTCACATTGGACCTTCTGCCATTAATCATGGTGATCGCAAAAGAAGGAAGATTAGAAGAAGAGATGTACTTAACAACTTTTCTTTTTGAGGAAGCAAAGCACACGGAGTTCTTTCGTGTATTTCTAAATGAGATTGGTCAAACCGGGGACCTGTCCCGTTTTCACTCCGACACCTATCGTGAAATTTTTTATTCTATATTACCGGAAGCAATGGGGAAACTCCACCAGGACCATTCTCCTGAAGCGCTAGCTGAAGCTTCTACTGTCTACAATATGTTTGTGGAAGGGGTTCTTGCTGAAACGGGCTATTTTTCTTTCTACGAATCTCTTGATAAAGCCAAGGTTATGCCAGGATTAATGAAAGGCGTTGGATTGCTTAAAAAAGATGAATCACGTCATATCGGCTATGGAACCTTCTTGTTACAGCGCCTGATTGCTGAACATCCCCACCTCTTTGAGATTGTGCAAAATAAGATGAATCAGCTCGCCCCACTTGCAGAGCAGTTAACACAGGAAGGAATAGGAGAAAAAACACATAGCGCATTCGGAAATACACTTGATGCCACAATGGCCTTTTCTATGAAACAGCTATCGATAAGGATGAACATCCTTGCACGCGCAAAAGGAAAAGACATCAACGAGATTTACCGTACTTCTGAATCCGATGTTGGCGTTCTTTAAAGTAAAGGAGGAAGAGCTATGTCAGTAAACGTAGAAATAAAGTCATTTCCGCTTTTTATTAATGGAGAATGGTCTCCTTCAGAAAGTGGTCAACTGTTCGAGGTGATGAATCCTGCTACTGGAGATGTAATCGCAAAAGTAACGAGCGGTAACGCTAAAGATGTTGACCGAGCTGTAGAGGCAGCATCCAAAGCATTCGATAATGAAGAATGGCGTGAGATGCCTCCAAAAGAGCGATCGAAAGTCCTTTATTCCATCGCTCAGAAAATCATGGAAAATGCAGAAGAACTTGTTGCCTTAGAAGCGCTCTCTTCAGGTGGCACCGTTAGAAGACTTGGATCCAATGACATCATTCAGATGGTGGATCTATTCCAGACTCTCGGTAAATTTGTGCTCGATTACACCTATTCAGAAACACTGCCATCTCCTCCGTTTCCAGGACCAGCTCATAACTTTATCTGGCGTGAGCCAATCGGCGTCTGTGCCGCCATAACGCCATGGAACATGCCTATGCTTATTGCAACGTGGAAGATCGCACCTGCCCTTGCCATGGGGAACACCATCGTTATTAAACCAGCGAGTTATACACCACTTACAACGCTCCGTCTCGCTGAAATTATTTCTGAAATAGTTCCCAGAGGAGTGATAAATGTTGTCACGGGTAGTGGAAAAGACGTTGGTGAACCACTCGCTACGCACCCTAAAGTCGATAAGATAGCTTTCACTGGTTCTACTGAAGTGGGACGTCACATTATGAGTCTAGCTACTAAAACAGTGAAGAACACAACGCTTGAACTTGGTGGGAAATCACCTTCCATTATCCTGGATGATGCAGATCTTTCAATCGCCCTTCCTGGCAGTCTGTTCGGCGTCTTCCTTCACTCTGGTCAATTGTGCGAATCCGGAACGAGACTCTTTGTGCCAGATAAACTGTATGATCAGGTAATCGATGGACTCAAAGAGCTTTCTGAGAAGCTTGTGATTGGAAATCCAATTGATCCGGCGACAGATATGGGTCCGGTGGTTTCTGCTACGCAAAAAGAAGCGATCTTATCATACATTGAGAAAGGTAAGCGGGAAGGGGCTCGTCTTATTTGTGGCGGGAATGAAGTTAACGTGAAGGGCTGTGAGAAAGGACATTTTATTGCTCCAACAATTTTTGCCGATGTCACGAACGACATGACGATCGCCAAAGAAGAAATCTTCGGGCCTGTGCTTTCTGTTATCCGGTATAGCGATGTTGATGATGCCATCCGTATGGCGAACGATACGATTTACGGACTAGCAGCAGGTGTTTGGTCAACTGATGTGAATAAAGCCTATAAGGTAGTAAGAAAACTGCGTGCCGGTGTTGTTTGGATAAATGATTGGCATATGCTCAGAAATGATGCACCGTTTGGCGGATACAAACAAAGTGGCATTGGTAGAGAAATGGGCAAGCATTCTCTTGACGCATATACTCAGGTGAAGCATGTGCACACCTCCATGGTGCCAGAAATCGAACGGAGAAATTGGTACAGTCTTCTCTTTTCTAACCAATCTTAATAAAGGAGGTAAAACTGTATGACATTAACATATTCTCAATATATGCTTCGAACGGCCATTCATAGCGGGGCAGGAACTCGGGCACTTGTACCCGATCTGTTCAGAGGACTTCAAGCAAAGCGTGTGGTTCTCTTTAGTGACCACGGACTTGAAAAAGCTGGTGTCGTTGAAAAGATCAAAGAGATATTCGAGCTGACACCACATGGGACTGGCCCTGAACTTGCAGGGATTTATCTTGATATCAATCAAGATGCAGGGAGTCATGATGTTAATGCAGCGCTTCAATTTGCCAGGGAAGTAAGTGCGGATGGGCTACTCGCTGTTGGCGGTGGCAGCGTGATGGACACCGTGAAAGGGGTGAAATACGCCCTTCACAACGGATTAACAGATATTAAAGAAGCTACTCCAGGAGGACTTCTCTATTTATCCTGGCCAGAGGCCACTCATATACCAATTCCCCACATCTCGATCCCTACAACCGCTGGTACAGGATCAGAGGTATCTCCTATTGCCGTGATTTATAACGAAGAAATCAAGATGAAGACAAACATTATTCATCCATTTATTAATGCCGATATGGCTATATTGGATCCAGAATTGACAACGGGATTACCACCTATCATTACGGCTTTTACTGGATTTGATGCGTTAACTCACGCAATTGAAGCATTCGTCTCACCATCAGCCACATCGCTAACTGATGCTTATGCCCTCCAGTCTATTCGCTTGATTGAGTCACATCTCTCAACTGCCGTCAACCAGGGAGATAACCTCACAGCACGTATGGAAATGCTCCAAGCGAGTATGATGGGTATAACGGCATTTAGCTTCGCCCTTAATGCCATTCCTGTGCATAATTTTGCGCATGCGTATGGAGCTCTTTTCCGCATTCCACACGGCCTTGCGAATGCCGTTTTTCTTCCGGTTGTGATGGAAATGCTCCCTGATCTCTATCTTCCAAAAATAAAGGAACTTGCTCGTGCCCTTCATTTAGAGACAACCGGCAAGAATAATGACGCGTTGCTACAAGCTGTCATTCATAAACTAAATGAAATGCAGCAGAACGTTGGTCTTCCAGCTAATTTCAAAGATTATGACATTAAGCCTGATGCACTTGACGCTACAATCGCAGCGGTAAAAATGGATCCTGCTGCTCTCAATTATCCACTTCCACCAGAATTAATTCGTGCAGTTGGCGAGCGCGTCATTCATTCCCAGAAGGTATCCGTATAACGAAAGAACCGTGAAGCTTAAGCTTCACGGTTCTTAGTATGCAAGTCCGATCGATTCTCGAATGTAGAGATGATCTGTTACGGTATGAAGCATAAAATCAGCTACATCTGATCGAGCGATGCGACGTCCCCCTTTTGGAATGCCACTTCGCGCTTTCCGATACTCTCCAGTCCGATCATCATTCGTTAATCCCATTGGACGAGCCACTGTCCACTCTGCTTCACTTGCAGCAAGAAGGTCGACTGCTCTTCGATGATCAGCAAGGACGTTCTGCAACAGCTTGCCTGCAACAAACCCTGTCACTCCAGGAATCTCTTTATTAATCCCAGCAGAAGCCATATAAACGATCCGCTTTACATCATGAATGCTCATCGCATCGAGGATATTTGCCGTCATTGTAGAAAGATCTGTTGTTTTTCCAAGTCCATTAGCACCCAAACATGAAATAACGGCATCAACGTCAGAAGTTATCGCCTGCTTCACATCAGCAGACTGCATCGCATCGCCAATTTCAACTGATAAATTTTTGTGAGTCGTTTCAAGTTTTGAAGGTGTTCGAACAAATGCAGTGACGGTATGGCCCGCTGCAATGGCCAGTTTCACAAAAGCATTTCCTGTACCGCCTGTAGCTCCGAATACAATTAGTTTCATGAGTACGACCTCTCTCTCTATTCAACGATCTTTACCTTTTTATCCCCGTTAATAGATATCAGTGAAACGCGAATAACCTATTTTATTTTCTTTATGAAAACAACCTTAAGATAGTTTCCTTCACGAAACTCTTTGATTGTACGAAAATCTTCAGGTAGTGTAAATTCTTCAAGCAGCTCATATTTGCCGTTCGTTTCTTTAAATGCCTGATCAACAAACCCCTTAAATTTCTTCATATCATAGCCGCTATAGTTCGTTGAAGCGACAATCACACCATTATCTTCCGTAATTGAAATTGCATCTTTCAACAGATCTTTATAATCTTTAGCAGCACTAAATGTATGTTTCTTAGAACGTGCAAAACTTGGAGGATCAAGAATCACCATATCAAAAGATAAGTTCTTTTTAACGGCGTACTTGAAGTATTTAAATACATCCATCACGAGGATGTTTTGCTCTTCATAATCAATGCCGTTGACGCTAAACTGCTCGATCGTCTTATTCAAGCTTCGATTAGCAAGATCAACGCTTGTTGTACCCGTCGCACCACCTTCAACCGCAAATACCGAGAAAGCACCTGTGTAGGAGAACGTATTTAATACTGTTTTTCCCTTCGCGTATTGATCACGGATTAGCTTTCGAACAGGGCGCTGATCAAGAAATACTCCAACCATGGCACCTTCATTTAAATACACTGCAAAGTTCACGCCATTTTCTTTCACAATTAGCGGAAATTCGCCGCGTTCTCCTTCAACAAAATCATCATCTTCTACATACTGACCTTTCGCATCAAAGCGTTTCTTCTCATAGATACCTTTAAAATCCACAAGCTGTTTTAACGCCTCTACTACAACATTTTTAAACGAATAAATCCCTTCACTGTACCAGTTAATAAGGTAATAACCGTCGAAATAATCGATGGTTACGCCTCCCAGGCCATCTCCTTCACCATTCACCACGCGAAATGCCGTTGTTGTTGGATCTTCAAAGAACGAAGTACGATGACGAAGGGCTTGCTGGATTTTCCTCACAAAAAAGTCCTGATCAATTGCTTCTTGTTCATTTTGTGAGAGCACCCAGCCATACCCCTTGTTTTGCCTTCCATAATAGCCTCTAGCAATAAACTGACCTTTCTCATCTTCTAGTCTTAGAATCGTCCCTTCTTCTTTCAAGACGTCTGCATTCACAATCGCTTCCTTGAATATAAGGGGATATCCTTTATAAAATTTCTTTTGATGCTTTGCTTGCACCTGCACGCTTCGTTCGTTCCTCATCGTGTCATCCTAACTTTTCGAGTTTTTTAATCTGCTTGCATTATATCACGTATCCTACCTGCTCCATAAACCGAACTTCCCTCTGGATAAATAGGTTGATTCATTCAGAAACTAATGACGAAAGGTGGTGATGAATGGTGAAAACGAAAACAGGAACGGATATTGAGACAGTGAAACGTCTCAATGCAAATTCAGGGCTTACCTATAACCAGGCAAAAGAAATCTTGGCTAAAAAGATCAAGAAAGAAAAGAGTTAATTTTATTGAAACCGTGAAATGAGACGAATCATGCGCTTATCGTTTACAATAAGCTGGTGCTTTACTAACGCATCAGGAGGGTTTTAATGAACGAGAAAACAACTTCAAGCTATTTCAAAACCATTCTTCTTTTAAGTGTGGCGGTCTGGCTTGTTGTCATGAATACAACAATGTTTAATGTTGCTTTACCAAATGTATTAACTGAATTTAACCTTTCCCCTGCAGATGGCGCCTGGATTGTGTCTGGATACTCCATTATCCTCGCAATTTTCACGATTACGTATACTCGTCTATCGGATTATCTACCGATCAGACGCCTCTTAATTTCAGGGATTGTCATATTTGGACTCGGATCAGTTCTTGGCTTCTTTTCAGAGACATTTCCACTACTATTAGCTGCACGTCTTTTACAAGCAACCGGAGCAGCTGCAATACCTGGACTATCTATGGTTTTTGCGGGACGATTTATTCCATTTTCAAGTCGCGGACGGGCGATGGCCATGATTGCTTCAGCATCATCGCTCGGATTCGGACTTGGCCCTGTCGTTGGGGGAGTCGTAACGGAGTATCTTGATTGGAATTATCTTTTCACTGTAACTTTATTTGTAGTTTTACTCATACCAATTCTCTTTCGTCGTCTTCCGGAAGAGGAGGTTCGTAAAGGAAGCTTTGACATTATAGGAGGACTATTGACAGGGGCTACTGTTACAAGCTTTCTACTCTATATTTCAACTTTTAATTGGCTGTTTTTAGCTCTGGGCATTATCGTAGGCGGACTCCTCTGGCTTCGAATTACAAGAACAGATATCCCTTTTATTCAACCGTCTCTTTTTAAAAACAAAGGATATCGAAAGCTATTGTATATGAGCTACCTTGGGTTCACGACCCACTTTGCCATTTTACTTCTTATGCCACTCATGCTTCAGAACGTTTATGAAAAAGGACCTTCTGTCGTAGGGTATATTATTTTTCCAGGCGCCATGCTTTCCGCAGTTGCCGCTATTTATGTTGGTAGACTACTTGATCGATACGGAAACATGAAAGTGATTTATCTTGCTCACGGTCTGCTTCTCATCTCCACCGTGATTTTCTATTTCCTATCACCTCTAAATGAGTACATGATTATGATTGGCTATATGTTCACAAGCTTTGGCTTCTCAAGCCTTTCATCTAGTACCACGAACGAGGTGTCACGCATTCTTCCTTCTGAAGAAATCGCCACTGGCATTGGTATGAAACAGCTCATACAATTTGTCGGGAGCGCCTCAGGATCTGTAGCTGGTGGGATCATGCTTGAACTTAACGGATTAACGTATAGCACAGAATCATTCCAGCTAACGTATATCTTCTTATTGATCCTAATGGCACTATCAGCCATCATCATGTGGGTATACGCCCGCAAATTGAAAACCTCAGTATAGATCATATAAGCACTAGAAGACTAAATAACCCACCTCATGATGAGGTGGGTTATTGATTCGACAGGAATCGAGGAGTGCCTGTCACTCGCTACTCGCTATGTTTTAATCCCCGATTCCAAATAAGCGGTAAGATAAGCGCGAGAACAAGGAGATACGCCCAGGTACCGAATGGAACTTTGGTTAGTATGAAGTGTACGACCCAGAATACAGGGATCAATAACGCAAACGGGATAGTCTTCCAACCATCACTTTGCCCGGCTGATTCAAAAGGCTCCGAAAAAGGAAGCGTGCCTTTCAATATTCGAAAACAAATGACGCTATAAATAAGAGCGATTAAGCATACGATGATCAAATCTGGAATAATTCGAACACCGAATAAAAAGGTATAAATCGCACTGATAGCCACAAACACAGGTGCAAATAGGCGAAGTAGAAAAGCCTTTAACGTACCCTTAATAATCACTCCAGAATTTTGTATAGGTGTGACATGATAAATCCATGACCCTTTACTTTTACTCGAATATTGAAGCATGATCACTATTCCCGGAACCATCATCATGCTCGCATAAATCGTTAAATAGGAGTTACCTGAAGTAAGGGCTTCAAATGACTGCCCAGCAGAATAGCTATTATACAGAAAAACAAAAGGAAAGATCATAGCAAACCCAAGAGAAGGATAGATCTTCAGTTTTAAATCACGTTCATTCTTTAGCATTCTCCCCGCAAATTGATAAAACGCATGCTCTTCTCTGCTTCGCGTGATAAATGAAGCCAAACGTTCCATTCCCTTAAATGTCTTCTTTTTCGATGGGCCAGTCTGATCGATGAGCTTAAGAAGGTTCTTCTCAAACGTAGGTAACAATGATAAATATAGCCACAGAGCGATTAGTGGTATCAAAATAGCTAATGCGATAAAGATATAGTAATAAGCTCCGTTAGCCCCATTCAACACTACAGCAAACGGTGCGCCAAACCAAACTGGCGGTAAAAGGAGATTCCACCATGTTGGTGAAAAGCCTACCTGTAATCCCGCAAATTCAAAAGCACGAGCAAGTACTTGATAACCGACTACGATGGTGATCGATAACCCTATTTGCACATAATTAATGACATCTCTTAAGCGTTCTCCGCCAAAAAATTTTAAAATGATGTAATACAGCAACGCTGTAAGCGCAACAATTAACAAATCACTAAAAAACACTGTAATGACAAATAACACTCCAAATAAAATTCCATACTGCACAGTTCCTACAATAAGTGGAACAGCAACAATCGCAGCCGTTAAGAAAAATAAATATATCGTAACGTGGACAGCCCGTGCTGCACTGATCGTTCGACGATCGACAGGTCTTGTGCCAATAACCGTTTGGTCTCGTACGTCTAAAAGAACAGAAGAGAAATCTGAGATCATCGCCGTCATAATTAAAAACATTAAAACACCGAAAATCAAGCTCATCTGAAACATAAAATTGTCACCAAAAAACAGGATCGGAATCAACGTTAGGCCAATAAAAGCATAAAACCAGAGTGATTTCAGAAACTGGTTGGAATCTTTCTTTTTGTTCCCACTCATGTTCTGACTCATTATCGTAGTAGGGCGTCTCCCATCCATCGTTAGCTTTACCTGAAGTATTCGACGCAAGGTTGGATAATCAATATCCAGCCGCTCAAATAGGAACCGAAAGAGGTCAAGAATCTTTAGTGTTGGAAAGTTCTTCATACATCTTCACGCTGCACGATCTGCACAAAATCCTCCGCAAGATTTTGATGCTCATTAAAACCTGTTAATTGATTAAATATCTCCTCAAGTGAGCCCTCTTTATTTTTTTGACGAAGCTGTTCAAAGCTTCCATCCGCAACAATCTTGCCATCATTTAGAAGGAGAATACGGCTACTAATTTTCTGAACGACCTCCATAATGTGCGAAGAGTAGAAAATCGTTTTCCCCTGAGCCGCAAGCTGAGCAAGGATTTCTTTAAACACCATGACACTATTCGCATCAAGACCATTGATCGGTTCATCGAGAAAAAGAATATCAGGGTCATGAAGCAAGCTAGAAATCAGTAAGACTTTTTGCTTCATACCTTTTGAGTAGGATGAAATACGAGATTCATAAACGTCTTCAAGCTCAAACACTCTCATCAGCAATCTAGCTTTATATTCCGCTGTATCAGCATCTAATCCGTAGAGTTCACCTGTAAACGTTAGGTACTCCTGCGCAGATAAGTTATCATAAAGGTCCGCCGATTCTGGAACATACCCGATTCTCTTTTTATAATCAACGCTATTCTTTTTAATATTTTCTCCAAATATCTCAACTTCACCAGCGTAAGTAGCTTCTAATCCGAGCATGATTTTAACGGTGGTACTCTTACCAGCCCCATTCGGACCAATGTAACCAATAATTTGCCCTTCATAAACATCAAGATCAATATTATCTAGAACGAGCTTTTCTCCGTACCACTTCGTCAATCCTTTCAAAGAAAGTACTTTTCCCGGTCCGTGTTCCATACAATCCCCTCCATATGTAAACTTCTACTTATTTCTACGAAACTTACGATAAAAGGTTTCATCCTGTCCACAAACCCTTTAGGTAGTATAATCAGGTACTTTCCCACCGAAAATTCATTTCGTCAACAAAAAAGACGATGCTACTCACATCGTCTTTCCAGCTATTCGCCCTCTCTACTTAACATTCGATTGGCCTTCTCTGTCAGCCCATAGCCTTTGGAGATTTTAAGCAGCAAGCCGTCTTTCTCCATGTATTTGATCCCTTTGACAACATGTTTTTCTTGCCAATTCTGTAAAAGACCGAACACCTCATTTTCATGTAGTCTCTGTGCTCGTATCGCATTTGTTGCTTGTCCGGTAAAGACTTTTGAGAGCACATGAAGTGGCTCATTTTCATGCCTGATAATGAAGTGAAGCAATAACTTCATCTGACCAAATGTCATCGTATGTTGCTTTACATTCATGTATTCTTCCTCATTCGAAGGGACATTTTGACTGATTGACTTTACTTTTTCCAGGTAGTCTCGAACAAAGGTGATTTCCCTTTGATCCAAATCCGGAAAAACTGTCCGAGGCTTAAAAGGTGCTATGGTATCGGTTAATACATGGGAAAACCAAATAAGTGGTGAGCCTGCTCGATCTTCTGGCAGTCTCACGCTTTTGAGCTGCTGATAAACCGTAACCGTAGATGGCGCTTCAAATAAAGCAAGTTCTTCTTCTGATAAAGTATGCTGAACTTGTAGCACTTCAGCATAAAGCGGTGCATACGGCTTGAATGCTTGAATCGCTTGAGACACTTCCTCTATTTTTTCTACTAAACGTGGAGTCTTGTCTACCATTTTATTGAATTGTCGTTCAATCGTTCCGATACGTTTCTTCGCACGGTCCATGTCAATTTCCTCTTTAAAATGGACATGGTTTTCCTCTATATCATAATAAATCGCATATCCGCAGGCCTCACAATAAAATTCAACATCACTACTAGAAGGGTGAAGCATCATCTTCTTCTCATGATGACAAACTCCCTTTTCGGTCCATAACCATTCATCTGGAACTTCGCGGTAAGGTCTCATCACAATGTCGACTCGTTGTCGCCAGTAAGCAAGATCTTCAGGAGAATTTAAAAGGGAGATAAGAGGCGAGTGATTCATCCTTTCAACCGCTTTTACAACGTTTTCTTTCTCTCTAGCCAATTGAATAAACGGATGAAGTTGATACGCCTCTATAATGCGCTCTTCCCATTCTACACGAGACTTTTCAGCTAACTCCGCGCAAAAAAGGTAATCTCGAATAACCCGATCGAGATGACGATCAAGATCTTCCGTTGATAACTGTAAATAAAACTCTTGATAAGTAGAATTGTTATGGATGGGGAGGCCATGCATCGGTGAAAAAGTTTGCCACAATAATTGCTCTGGTTTGATAAGATGTGGGTAAAGCTCATCTTCTTTATTTAAAGGAATAGGTAAAACGGCTTCGTTTTCCTGTTCAAGAAACGTTTGCAACTTCTGCTTCTCTTCCTGGATAAGAGCGCCAATCTTCCGTTTCACATGTTCGTGAAGACGATGAATCATGCCTTTTTGTACTTTCTGACCTACCGTTCTAATTCGTTTATTTTTCTTTCCCATTGGAACAAACGCAAACATCGGATAGGCATCAAAATGATAAGTATGATGTTCAACTGTCATTATGCAAAACCCGCTTTCTGTCTTTCAGCTGTTTATCCAACAGTATACGGCGGAAATTGGTATGGAAACAACCTTACAGCATGCAAAAAAACACATTCAGAGGAGGGATACATTTGTACGATGCGGGGTATATAAAGAGAAAATAGAAATTGAGGAGCACTACAATTGAAGAAACGATCATGGTATCGCAAAAAACGTTGGATGATATTCATTATATTTTTAGTTATTTATGTAGGCGTTATCACTTATCACCGCTTCAAGCCTTTACCTGAAGGCGTATCCTACGCAGGTGAAGTTCATCAAATAAATGATGAAGACATCGAGTTTCTTTTTGACTTAACTTACGACAAAAAGGAGAAAGAAGTTTATGATCATAGTATTTTTGATGAAATCAACAGTACGATTCAAGAAGCCGATGATTTCCTTATTTTAGACCTTTTCTTATTTAACGGATACACGGATGGGAAAAGAGATTATCCAAAAATCAGTGAAGACTTAGCGAATACAGTAGTTGAAGTAATGAAGGCGAAGCCTAACCTGAAGGTTGTCCTTATTAGCGATGAAGTGAACACAACATATGGATCTCACGAGGCTGACCAAATAAATAAAATTAAGGAAATGGGCGCCGAAGTTATTTTCACTGATCTTGATCGGCTGCGAGATCCAAACTTATTTTATTCAGGGCTTTGGAGAATGGGGATCACCTGGTTTGGGCAAGAAGGCAAAGGATGGCTTCCAAACCCAATGGCACCCTCAGCACCAAAAGTCACTGCACGATCTTATCTAGAATTGCTTAATGTGAAAGCGAACCATCGTAAAACAGTGACTACAGAAGATGCGGGTATTATCATGTCTGCAAACCCTCATGATGCGAGCGGTTTTCATTCTAACATTGCCTTTAAAGTGAAAGGCGAGATTCTAAATGACCTTATCGAAACTGAAAAAGCAGTTGCCGCCTATTCTGGAGGAAACGTATCTTCATTTCCAGACACTAAGTTGACCGATGAGAGTCCCGAGACTCCTTCTAATGTTAAAGCTCAAATTGTGACAGAAAATAAAATTCAGGATAGTGTTGTGACAGCTATTGATGATGCCAAAAAAGAAGAGCTTATCTATATTGGAATGTTTTATCTGGCAGACCGGGATATCGTTGATGCGCTTGTTGACGCAACCGAACGAGAGGTCGACGTACGTCTAGTACTAGATCCCAATCAAAATGCCTTTGGACAGCAAAAAATCGGCTTACCTAACCTTCCTGTGACAGCTGAGCTAGAGAAACAAGGAAGTGAGCATCTTACAATTCGCTGGTATGACACAAATAAAGAGCAATTTCACACAAAACTATTGTATATAAAAGGAAATAAAGAGAGCACAATCATCGGTGGATCAGGCAACTATACCTCTAGAAACCTGGATGATTACAATATGGAAACGAATATTCATTTAAAAGCACCTAACGATACTAAAGTCGTCCAGGATGTTGACCGCTATTTTGAGCGAATTTGGTCAAATAAAGATGGAACCTATACAGCTGACTACGAAAAATATCAAAACTCTCTTTCCCCCTATAAATATGTCATGTATATTCTTCAAAAATTATTCCAAGTAACCACATATTAACTATCATTAAAAATCCCCGGGAAAAATTTCCCGGGGATTTTTAGCTTACCTTGTTCTTCTTTTATTTCGCATTTTCTTTACAATCGGATAAATAATGGGACCGTATTTAATCGCTTTTTTAATCAAATTTCTCATAAAAGGATACCCTCCTCTAGTACTATCCTTTATTCCCGATTTCTTATTACCTAAACGAAAGATTAGAGGAGATTCAATGGACTGGAGAGAAATAGAAAATAACCAGATAATTAGGAGGACGATTTCTCTTATGATCAAACAGGTGAGCCAAATAGCGATTCCCGTCAAAAAGATGGAGCGAGCGGTCCAATTCTACAAAGAGCATTTGGAACTTAAATTATTATTTGAAACAAATCAGATGGCTTTTTTTGATTGTAATGGGCTGCGCTTGCTACTAAGTCTTCCAGAGAAAGAAACTTTCGCACATGCAAGTTCAGTTCTTTATTTTGAAGTAAGTCATATTGAGAAAAGCTACGAACGTTTAATGAAGAATGGGGTGATTTTCATTAGTAAACCTCACCTAGTTGCGAAAACAGATGACGTTGAAACGTGGATGGCGTTTTTTGAAGATAGTGAGCAAAACACACATGCCATCATGAGTGAAGTGCTAACAAAATAAAGAAAGGATGCCGGTGGCATCCTTTCTTACTTGAGTTCTAAACCTTACTTAATCTTCATCTTTTACATCTGGATCTTCTGGAAGCGGCTCATTGGCTTCTTCTTCTAATCGTCTCTTCATTTTTTCCAACTGTTCAAAATGAGTATTAAACTGCTCTTTATATAGCAAATATTGCTCACCATCAAAAATGGTGCGAACGCGCTTCTCTCGAATGAGCGTTTCGATATAGGATTCTGGTAAAGATAAATATTCTGCCGTTTCTTTAATAGTGAGGTACATGCGCCTGCCTCCAATATACGTCATTACGTCTCAAGTCTTATTCCAATTTAATACTCTAGATGATGTTTAGATGACTTGAACTACTATAAGATTACCATAGGGAATAGCATAACGACGGAAACTCGGGGAGGAAATATAGTGAGAAGTGGATTTATGGTCATTGTTGGGTTGCTTGCAGTAGGGGCGGTTTTATTAATTTTATTTGAAAACACCTCTCTTTTTGCACGAGGAAGTGATGAGAACAGCATTGAGTTAAGTGAAAAAATTAATCAAGTTAGTATTTTGACGCACAGCAGTGATATGAACATAGTCACTGAATCACGTGATGATGTGAAAGCAACCTTAAATGGTAGTGGAGAGCTTTCGGTGAGAAAGAAGGGAAATGCGATTGAAGTTGAAGTGAAGCGAAAGTGGTATAAGTTTTTTAACTTTAACGGGGGATCAGATGTTACTGTTTACCTCCCAGAAGACTTTAAACACGATCTCAAGCTTGAGGTTGGCTCAGGAAGTGTTGTCTTCAATAATGAAGAAAATCCTACCATTTTAAACGAAGTAGATATTGATATGAGTTCGGGTGATGTTGAACTTTCCAACCTGGAAACAAAAAGCTTCGAGCATGACGGCTCATCTGGTCGTCTTATCATTGATCGACTTTCAACCGAGAAGGGAAGCTTTGATATAAGTTCTGGAGACGTGATTTTAACCCATTATTCTGGCCCACTTGAGGGAGAAATGTCATCAGGTGACATGAAAGTTCAAATGGATCAGTTAACAGGGGATGTATCGTTTGACCTTAGTTCAGGTGATGTCGATTTGGACCTTCCGGACAATGCTGATTTCACATTGGATAGTGAGGCAAGCAGCGGGGACATCTCAACCAAATTCACTTTAGAAGAGCAGACGATTAGCAATAAGGAAATATCAGGAGTACATGGTTCAGGGAAGTATCACGTGAAGATATCCCTTTCAAGTGGAAGCGCCAGCGTTTATTAAAAAGGAACACCTGCTTTCCAATAGGATGGCAGGTTATTTTTGAGTTTTCAATGGAAAATAAACGATTTGGTTTACTCGTCGGTTACTTTAACGGCATTTATCATTTCACATCACCAAATTATTTCCATGAAAATATTCCTTAACATGTTCTAGGTAATATTTATAGCCCTGCCTTCGTAATTATACTCGGTGGAACGCTCATTACCATTATAGGAATCTTGAGCATTCTCTTCATTCAGAAATCAGAAACAAAGCATACAAAGCAAGCTTACAAAATACCTCGCTATAAAGAAAAAAACCACTTTTCAGCTCTGCTGAAAGGGCGCCCTATGATGACCAATCCGATTGGTCACCACAGGGCGTAAATGAATCTAATATCAACAACATTCAATTACATAGTCTTTAAAATAAGAGATTTTTTTGCTAAAAATCTTGATTGCCTTCGAGGAGCGGAATACGTGATTTGTATCTCTCAATCAATGCCTGATTCGATTCATCTGACCCGTCTACATTCCCGCTCTTAAACACAGGAGGAGTTATTCCCCGTTCAATCAACTGATGAATAGTTTCTACAGTAATACCGTTGAGGATCCCCATTCCTATAACGGTAGAGATTGAACCAAATGAGACTTGATTCTCTGTATCTTGAATCACCGCATCACCCACCTCAACATGGTTATCAATCACTTGATCTACTACATCGTACAAGTACTTTCCTTCTTTGTGACGAGATGATTGTCCATTTGAAGCTTTTCGTGAGGTTAAGCCGATAACGTACGCTCCTCTTTCTTTACTAAGAAGGGCAACATCAATCGGAACCGGGTTACGACCTGACGTCGATACAACGATCACTACATCGCCTTTTTGAATATCCTGGTCCGCCATGAATTCCCGGGCTAATCCATTCGTTCGCTCTAGAGCAGAAGATCTCGTTCCGCCTCTATGGAGCATTAAGTCTTCAATAAAAATAGGACGAATTGGCACAAGCCCACCTGCACGGTAAAAAACTTCTTCCGCCATCATATGAGAATGTCCACATCCAAATACATGAATGATTTTTCCGTTTTCGATGCTATCAGCTAGAGCGACTGCTGCTCGCTCGATAGAAACGGCTTCTTTCTCTTCAATTACTTGAAGGGATGTTCTAATTTTGTTGAAGTAATCATGAAACAAATGAACGCCTCCTCAATGAAATTAACGCTTAAGTGTAATCATAAATTTATACCGATCTGCTCTGTACGAAGACTTCACTACTTCAAGCGGTGTATCATCCGCTAGTTTCGTATTCCTCTGAATGAGCAGTATCGGTGCTCCTTTTTGTATATTTAGGTATTCTGCTTCCTGCTGAGTTGCTACAGAAGACTCTAACACTTGGGTCGCTTCCTCAATCTTGATCGCTAGCTGATTTTCAATGTGATGATATAAAGAGTGCTGTACAGTTTCTTCCGTCAACCCTTTTACGAGGTTAGCCGAGATGTACGTCTTCTCAAGTGCCATTGGGATACCATCAGCAAGTCTGACCCGTTTAATTTCGTAAACAGGTGCGTGATCCTGTATTTTTAACTGCTCCGATATATAAGGTGGAGCAGGTACAATTTCAAACCCTACTAGTTTACTACTTGGTTCCATGCCACGTGATTTCATATCTTCGGTAAAACTTGTTAACCCCATCAGCTGTTGCTCAATTTTTTTCTCAGCAACAAAGGTACCTACTCCCTTTTGTCGATAGAGGTAACCCTCATTAACGAGCTCTGTAATGGCCTGTCTTACTGTCATGCGACTAATGCCAAAGCGCTCTGCATATTCTCGCTCGGATGGAAGCGAATCTCCTGGGGTTAACTCGCCTCTTTCAATCAGTCCTTTTATCCACTCAACTAACTGATAATAAATAGGTAATGGGGACGTCTTATCAATCATCGGAAATAACTCCTTTCAGCGCACTGTTACGCCTGATAACGCTTTTTTATCAGCAATAATTGTAACATGAGAATGCCTGTTTAACACCGATGCAGGAAAGGATTCGTCCACTTCACCTTCAACCAATTTCCTCATTGCCTCGTTCTTTGCTTCACCAGCAACAAGTAGCAAAATCTCTTTGCTTTTCATAATGGTTGCAATCCCCATCGTAATAGCTTCATGTGGTACTTCGTTAATATCGTGAAAAAAACGAGCGTTGGCTTCTCTAGTAGATTGAGCTAGCTGAACTATTTGTGTTGTAGCTTCAAAAGAAGTCCCAGGCTCATTAAATCCGATATGCCCGTTACTACCCATTCCGAGTAGTTGCACATCAATTCCACCTGACTCTTTAATGCTTTCTTCATATGTTTTACATTCATCATTAAGATCAATCGCCGTACCATTTGGAAGATGTATATTCGCACTTGGAATATCGATTTTCCCAAAAAGTTTCTCATACATGAAAGCATGGTAGCTGTTCGGATTATCAGCTGAAAAACCGACATATTCATCAAGGTTATAAGTAGTAATCTCCTTGTAGGTAGTATGATTTCGTTGATGATCCTGAATTAAATGCTTATAAGTCCCTTGCGGAGTTCCTCCAGTCGCAAGTCCCAAAACCATACTTGGATTTGTATGGATTTTATCAATAAGATAATTCGCTGCCAGTTCACTCATATGCTCATAGTCATGTGCTTCAATGATTCTCATTTTCTACATCCCCTTTATTCGTATATGCAAGATGTCCATTACAAAATGTCATCATCACTTCTCCATCAATGGATCGTAAGAAAAAGTCTGCATCTTTTCCCACGGCAAGGCTTCCTTTTCGATCAAAAACACCAAGCTGTTTCGCAGGATTTTCCGATGCCATTTTTATCGCGTTTTCAAGAGTACAGCCGGTAAAAGCCTGGATGTTAGCAAGTGCATCCTTCATTTTCAGCACACTACCTGCCAAAGTTCCATTATCTAATAGCGCTTTACCATCTTTCACTTCAACATCTTGTCCACCCAAATCATAGCGACCATTTTTTAGACATTTGGCTCTCATCGCATCGGTGATTAAAATCATCCCAGCATCTGATTTTTGAAAATAAGCTAACTTAATCATTTCAGGTCTCACATGATACCCATCTGCAATCACTTCTGTTTTCAATTGCTTACTTAACAGAGCAGCACCTGCTACACCCGGTTCACGATGATGGAGACCTCTCATCCCATTATAGAGGTGGGTAACGTGAGAGGCACCACATTCAACTGCCTTCATGACCTGCTCATATGAAGCATCGGAATGACCAATTGAAGCCACAATACCTCTTTCTGTTAAATATCGAACAAGTTCCATGCCACCTTCTATTTCAGGTGCCAGGGTAACTAGCTTAATCGTGTTATTTGCTAGTTTATTCCACGTTTTAAATACATCCACATCTGGTCGCTGCATGGCATGTGGCGGCTGTGCACCTGCCCGCTTACTATTAAGGAATGGACCTTCTAAGTGAATGCCAAGTACTTCCGCATGTCCTGGTTGTTGTCTCTCCATTAAGTACTCGCCTGCATTCTGAATAGCACGCTCAATCGCCTTTGCTTCTTGAGTAATAGTCGTTGCTAGAAAGCTCGTTGTTCCTTCACCTGGAAGTGCTTTCGTAATAGTATCAAGCGCTTCAGTAGAAGCGTCCATCGTATCGGCTCCATTCACGCCATGAATATGGACATCAATCATTCCAGGAAGCACAGATACGCTTTCATTAAACGAATAGACTTTTTCTTGTCCTGCTATAGTACGTTCATCTGTATGTCCTATTTCAATAATTTTACCGTTATCGACTTTAAGATAGCCGTTTTGAATCGTTTGTTCTTCGCTATAAACTGTCACATGATCAATAACAAAACACGTTTCATTCACGATGAGACACTCCTTTTTTCGGTTCATCTTGTTATTAAAATCGTACCACCATTAAGTACAGTTGTCTATACCAGCATAAACCCAAATTCGTCCTGTACGAGGAAATTGGTATAGACAACTATATTTAGTGCTGTTATGATGAACATGACAATAAAACGTTTTCAAATTTCGAAAGGGGTTGAACGTAAATGCTCGGAGCTTTACAACGTATTGGTAAGTCCTTAATGCTACCAATTGCTGTACTTCCGGCTGCTGCCTTGCTATTGAGGTTAGGGCAGGATGACTTACTTGGTATTCCATTTGTAGCAGCAGCAGGGGGAGCCATATTTGATAATCTCGCACTTATCTTCGCAATAGGTGTAGCCATTGGATTTTCTAAAGATAGCAATGGTGCGGCCGGTCTAGCCGGTGCCATCGGTTATCTTGTTCTTACACAGGGGACTCAAGCAGTTAATGAGAATATTAATATGGCGATACTTGGAGGAATCCTTTCTGGTATCGTTGCGGGACTTCTTTATAATCGATTTCATGATATTAAACTTCCAACCTGGCTTGGTTTCTTTGGTGGACGACGCTTTGTCCCTATCGTCACAGCCACAGCAATGGTTATTCTAGCAGGGATATTTGGATTTGTTTGGCCTCCGATTCAAGAGGGCATTAATTCGATCGGACAATGGATTATCGATGCAGGAGCACTTGGTGTTGGTGCATTCGGATTCTTAAATCGACTCCTTATTCCATTCGGACTACACCATGTCCTAAATAGTTTAGTTTGGTTTGTCTTTGGTGATTACAACGGAGCAACTGGAGACTTGAATCGATTCTTTGCTGGAGATCCAACCGCTGGTATATTTATGGCTGGTTTCTTCCCAATTATGATGTTCGGACTTCCGGCAGCGTGTTTTGCAATGATTGCAGCTGCTAAAAAGGATAGAAGAGCAGAAGTAAGCGGAATGTTAATCGGAATCGCATTTGCATCCTTCTTAACAGGGATTACTGAACCAATTGAATTTGCCTTTATGTTCTTATCACCATTATTGTATGGGATTCACGCTCTATTAACTGCCAGTTCGATGGTTCTGGCGTATGTGCTGGATATCCATCACGGCTTCGGTTTTTCTGCAGGAGCCATTGACTTTTTCCTGAATTACGGCTTGGCACAGAAGGCAGGTTTACTCCTTGTTATTGGGATCATTTACGGAGGAATCTATTTTGTTGTATTCTATTTCCTTATTAAAAAATTAAATCTCAAAACACCTGGACGTGAAGATGAAGACATGTCATATCCAACAAATGCACCAGCTACAAAAGAAGACAAATACGATGTAATGGCAGGTCACTTTATCCGCAGCATTGGTGGCATTGATAACATCTCATCTATTGATAATTGTACAACAAGACTCCGTTTACAAATGAATGACATGGCAAAAGTAGACGAAGCAGAATTAAAGCGTCACGGTGCTCGAGGTGTAGTGAAAGTTAACAACCGCAACTTGCAGATCATCGTAGGAACTGATGTGGAATTTGTTGCAGATGCAATGCGCGGAACAAATTCACATGCTTCTAAAGAGAGCAACGATACAACTATCAATCTTACAAAAACGCTAGCTGAGCAAGATTTCGTCATGCCAGTCAAGGGAAAAATTATTCCACTGCAGGAAGTTCCAGATGAAGTGTTTTCTGCAGGTATGATGGGGGATGGCTTCGCAATTCTTCCTGAAGACGGACATTTCGTTTCACCTGTTGATGGTGAGATTATAAGCATCTTCCCTACAAAGCATGCAATCGGCATTAAGTCGAATAGCGGCGTTGAGATATTGATCCATGTAGGAATTGATACCGTCAACTTAAAAGGAGAAGGCTTTACAACACTTGTAAACGAAGGGGATACAGTTAAGAGAGGCGATAAGCTTATGACGGTCGATTTAAGTAGCGTCAGACGTTCCGTACCTTCAGTTGCAACTCCAGTCATTTTCACGAATTTACAAAAGTTGAAAATCAAAAAATCCGGTAATATTAATCAAGGCGATAGTGGAATCATTTCGATTGATTAATCGCCAAAAACGAAGAAAGGCAGCGGATATCCGCTGCCTTTCTTTTTTTTATTTATTCATTTTATCAAGAAATCCGCCGAGCAAATCATCTGCGCTTTCTTCTTCCTCTACCGCTGAACTTTGCTCCTGTTGCGCCTGATCCCAATCAAAATTCATCAAATCATCATCAGACGACTTGGAAGGTGCTTCAATCGGTTCATAAACGTCTTTTGGCATAGTCCTTTTCGAAACTTCATCTTGCAAATAAAGCGCCTGATCAATATCAATCGAGTTGCTGTTAAAAGATGCAAGGAGTGATGCAGCCCGCACTGGATCAGATAAAATTTGGTAAACGATGTTGCCAAGAAGCGCTTCTGAATGCTCATGCTTAAGCCAATCTCGTTGGGCTTTGCTTAATCCCTTAGGCAAAGGCACAGTAATAGCATCATTATCGCGCCTTATCGTTTGCGTGACACCATCTAACACATACTCCGCAACGCGGCTTGAGAAGTTACGCTTTTCTTCGTCCTTTAACTTCTGAAGCTGCTTTAGAATATGATCAGGTGTATCAGAGGGAAGACGAAATGTAATCGCCTGTCCTCTCTGAATCCCCGTCATCCCCGCCTTTTTCATCAAATCACCCTACTAGTTTTTGACCTTGTTCTTTTCTTCTCTCTTTTCCTGGGGCTTGTCTTTATTATTCTTACGATTAAAGTCAGAGATGAGCTTGTAGTAAGCATTCGACATCATCCAAATGCTTTCTTTTTCATCTTCAAAGAAATCAATATTGTAGCCATCAAGGTTGTTATTCAATGTTTTAAGGTAATCTTTTAGAACAATGGAGCCACCACCAACGAAATAGCAGATTTCAGATTGAGAGTTCTTCTGCCAAACGTTACGAAGATGGCGATATTGCTTCTTAGCTAGTTCTAGTAAAATGCGATCCGTAATATCATGAACGCTTGTACGACTTCCGCGAACCATAATATGATTACGATCGTTTTTCTTCGTAATAATATCTACTACGTCTCGACGGCTGTCGAGCTCCACACCATGCTTAGAGCGGATTTCCTCACGAATGGCTTCTAGTGACTCAGCAACTCCAAGATTAAAGCCCTGCGCCTTATCATCGTCGACATTACGATTCTTAATAACCGCGATGTCAGTAGAAAGACCACCGATATCTTGAATCAAAATACGCTTATCAATTAAGTCTTTATTAATAATGTTTAAATCGCTGTCCATTACAAGATTAATGTAAGCAGCAAAACCTTCAGGGTAGACCTTCACTTCATCAAATTTAATATTAACTTTCTTTCCTTGGTACTTAGGCGTTACAAGAAATTCTACCTGGTGGACGGATCCTAGAAGTCTTGAGCGATATCCAACGTCCTTTCCTTCTTTCACTTCACGTAGTGGAAGTCCTGTACCAAGCGTGTAATTCGCATCCACAACGCCGTTCTGATTTCTGAAATTTGCTGAGTTCTTTGGATCAACAGCATCTAGAGCAAGTGATGCAAACAACATTACAAGAGTTTGATCCTCTTCTGATTTTGCGCTTCCTGGATCTAATTCTGTTGGGTTGTCACTCTTAGTCGCCAGATTGCCAACCCGATAGATCGCGTTGTTATCTTGTAGAGCAGGGGAGTGTACACGAATATGAATGCCATCAAGCGGATCTTTAGTATCCAACTCTTCAATTCCAATTACAGGGCGATCTTCTATATCTCTAGCAATTACGTTTGGTATGTATAGATCAGATTCAAGTTTTCCATAGATTCCTTTTAACGAGTCGTTACCTACATCGACTGCCGCAATTCTTGAATTACTCATAAAATAATCCATCCTTTCATATTTGAAATCTAGTATTTCTACTATTAACTTAAAATTTATAGAAATTTGCAAATGAAGTCAATGAGTCATTCTATCTAGTTTACAAATTTGTGTACTTGTACACAAATACGTATACATGTGTACGTTTTCTGTATACACGTATACGATTTTGTTTACATCCCTATAAATCAACATGCGTACACTTTTGTATACTTGTGTACATTTTTCGTTTACAAGTATACGATTTTGTTTTCATGTGTACGTTTTCTGTATACATTACTTTTTAAGTTCTACTCGTCTTTTTAAGTTCCCCTAATATTCTTTACAATCTATAGATTTTAAGCAGCAACACTAAATCAACTTATTGAAATCCTAAAGAAAGGAAGAGTAAAACAAACTAAGTCTTTTCTGTAAAGGTTCGGAAGTAGAAATTGAAAAAGGAAGATGAGAGAAACTAATCCCTCCCCTTCCCTTCAAACAAGTTACATTAATGAGGCAACTCCTGCCCAAAACCATATTTTCAAACCTAACGTAACAATTCCCGTAACTAACCCTGTAACGGCAAATCCTTTCTTAAGAGGGTTTTTCTTCGCAATTACTCCAAAAATGATGGCCAATATTGCCAAAGGATAAGGAATAATTGGCACTAGAAAAAGCACAAGTCCAATAATACCTAACACCATCGAAGATACCGCGAGACCATTGCTCTCTGGTTGTGGAGCTACATTCACATTTCCTTCCATATCAATTCCCCCCTAAAACTCATCTCTTTTTAGAAACCTATTTTTTTACATAATTGAATTTATTAGAGTGGCATTGATTTTATTCCATTAAAAAAAGAGGCTGGGACATAACTAGCCTGAAATCGATAAAAAGGTTCCGTTCATCGTTTTTGACGAACGGAACCTTTTTTGTTTGGTTATTCCTAAGATTATTGGATCACTCCGCATTCATGGCGGTATACTTTCTCAAGTTCACCGCCATGAGCGCAAAGCCCATTTCATTTTTGACCTTCTCTTTGCCCCTTACGGACATCCGAGTGAAACCCAAAATAGCCTTCAGAAATCCAAAAACTGGCTCTACATCGATTTTCCGTTGACCGTAGATTTCACCTGTTTTTTCATCCGAAAGCAGCTGTTGAATCATATTCTTTTGTTCTTCCCATTTGGCGTTATAGAAGATCTTTCGATTCGTCCCGTCTTTTGCTTTTGTACAATGAGAACGGAACGGACAACCGGTACAGTTTTCACTTTCATATACTTTAAATTCTCGTGTGAAGCCACCTCTGTCAGTGCGATGAGAAACGTATCGGAATGGCAACTGTTTTCCATTCGGGCATGTGAATGTATCTTCTTTTTCATTGTAGTCCCAATTGGATACGTGAAACGCATCCTTCCTATAGCTTTTCTTCTTCTCTTTTCGATAGGTATTATACGTGATGAGAGGCGTGCGCTTGCGATTTTCCAGCACATCTATGTAGTTTTCTTCGCTCCCATAACCGGCATCCGCAACGACATACGTAGGCAATTGAAAGAAATCCTTTTCTACACGATCAAGAAACGGAAGAAAAGTACGTGTATCCGTTGGGTTTGGAAAGATATCGTATGCGAGTGTATATTGACCCTCCGTCGCAATTTGAAGATTGTAACCGGCTTTGAGTTGCCCGTTTTTCATATAATCCTCTTTCATACGCATGAACGTGGCATCGTGATCGGTTTTGGAATAACTGTTCCGTTCTTTGAAGATAGCCATATCGTTTTCGTATTTTGTTTTGCGCAATACGAAATCCTTCATTTGTTTAAGGAACTGCTTCGGTCCTTTTCGCTCTGAACGAAGCTGTTTTCGTTCGGTTACATCGGCACTGGTTTCAATCTTCTCATTGTATTCTCCGACTTTTTCTTCTAGCTTTTCTTCTATTTTAGAAAGTTCTTTAATGGAAAGTTGTTCTGGACTTTCCCGTTCGATTTCGGGGATCACTTCTTTTTTAATCAACTCATCGTACATCGCATTCGACTTTTCAATCAGACTCTCGCTGTACCTTTCAATAGCCTTGCGCCACACAAATGTAAACTTATTGGCATTCGCTTCAATCTTCGTACCATCAATAAAGATCGCTTCATCATCAATGAGGTCTTTTTGAACGAGCTGACAACGAAACTGTACGAAGCCCTGACGAAGAAGTTCTTTGACTTCTGGGTGAACACGGAACCGATTGATGGTGCGATAGCTGGGTTCATACCCTTGCGCTAACCACATCATCCGAACGCTATCTTTGAGGAGACCTTCAATCTTTCTTCCTGAAAAAGCCGATTGGGTGTACGCACATAAAATAACTTTCATCATCATACGTGGGTGATAAGCAGGGCATCCCGTATCACGCAGGAACGCAGAAAAAGCTTCATCCGGAATCTGTTCGACCAACTCATGGACGGCATAGGCAATATCATTTTCTTGTAATTTCATTTCTAAATCTAGGGGCAAAATCACTTGATTCATGTTATAATCTTTAAACATAAGGGCACCTCCGATGGTTATTGTGTGGTAACTATAATTTTATCAGAGGTTGCCCTTATTTTATTGTTAAATTAAGATGAAAATATAAAAAGAGTGGCCCTGCGAACAAATTCTTTGTCCGCAGGGCCACTCTTATTTTAATTTACTGGGTTTTGTCCCAGCCTCTTTTTTTGTGTATTTTTCCACTAAGCCAAATATAATCAGGGTTTCTCTAGCAAATTAGGCTACAAATCCTCCTCTATTTCATCACAACTCAACTATAAGCGGGCTCACTTTCATTGAGAGCAAGCGTCTGTACTATTAAGGCATTGATTTCCTTGAATAATTCAGGATTTTCTCCTAGTAACTTGCCATATGAAGGTATTATTTCTTTAATTTTGGGTTCCCAATCAGCCATCATCTCTGGGAAACATCGCTCGAATATCTCAAGCATAACGTGTACAGCAGTAGAAGCACCTGGAGAAGCGCCAAGAAGCGCAGCAATGGAACCGTCAGAGGAACTAACAATCTCTGTTCCAAATTGAAGCGTTCCTTTTCCTCCACCTTCCGTATCTTTAATTACTTGCACACGTTGACCAGCCGTTACGATATCCCAATCTTCACTTTTGGCAGTTGGAATAAATTCACGTACTTCTTCCATACGTTTTTCATCTGATAACATGACTTGTTGCACTAAATATTTTGTAAGGCCCATCTCTTTTAAACCAGCAGCCATCATTGTTAACACATTATTGGGCTTAACTGAGCCTATTAAATCCAAATTTGACCCGCCTTTTAAGAACTTTGGTGAAAAGCCCGCAAATGGTCCAAACAACAAGCTTTTTTTGTTATCAATATATCTTGTATCAAGGTGAGGAACAGACATAGGAGGAGCGCCAACTTTGGCTTTTCCATACACTTTTCCATGATGCTTCTCAATCACCTCAGGATTATTGCATACCATGAAGAGTCCGCTTACCGGGAATCCGCCAATATGTTTTGACTCAGGAATACCAGTCTTCTGTAGTAGTGGTAGACTACCTCCTCCACCGCCGATAAAGACGAAATCAGCTGTGTGATACTCAAGATTATCGTTGTCGATATCCTTTACCTTTACTTCCCAAATGCCATCACTATTTCGTTTAATATCTTCTACGCTATGCTTATAGTGAAGTTCTACATTTTCACCTTCTAAATGCTCAAACAGCATGCGCGTTAACGCTCCAAAATTGACATCTGTACCAGAGTCAATTTTTGTCGCAGCAATCGGTTCATCTGACGTTCTTCCATCCATTATGAGTGGAATCCATTCTTTCAGTTTCTCAGGATCGTCCGAAAATTCCATTCCTTTAAACAATGGGTTAGCTGACAACGCTTCCAATCTCTTTTTCAAAAATTTTACATTATCTTCCCCATGTACAAGGCTCATGTGAGGAAGAGGCTTGATAAAGTCCTGTGGTTTATCAATCAATTGATTGTTTACTAAATAAGACCAAAATTGTTTTGAAAGCTGAAATTGCTCATTGATTTTGACAGCTTTCTCAATGTCTATCGACCCATCGGTCTTTTCAGAAGTATAGTTTAGTTCACATAGTGCAGAATGGCCTGTCCCCGCATTATTCCATTCATTAGAACTTTCTTCTCCTGCACTTCCTAGTTTTTCAAATACTTTAACGTTCCAATCAGGTGCTAATTCTGTCAGTAATGATCCCAAAGTCGCACTCATGACTCCAGCACCAATTAAGATAATGTCTTTTTTTTGATTCTTGCTCATGATACCCTTCCTTGTCTCATTTATTTGTAATAAAAAGAATAGGCGCTCATGCTCACATGTCATAAAAAGCAAGGCGACTCTTAGGTACACAACATGTTCTATCTTAATTATACCTTATCATAGTCAATTGTTATAATTGTAGAAAAAATATCTAATAATCTGATGCGTATTTACTAATTTTTACACGTTATTTGAAGAAAAAGAGGCTTGAAAAACAATACAGAAACTAACATCGGAAATTATAAAGTTAAATAAGGTAGGATCATTCTTATTTAAAAAAATTTACTATCCCAGGTAGCTTAGAGACCAACTTCTACCATGAAAAATAAATATTATCCAAGATAGAATTCCTAACAAACCAAATTCTTATTTGGAATCACACTAACCATTTTCCCTTTTAGCCCCGTCATTAACCGTTTTGAAGTCTGTTTGTTCTTATCCAGAGGTTATAGAGTTTTGATTTGTTTCTATGTCGATTTACTTAAACACAAGACGACTCTTCCTCTTGCACTTTTCATTGAATGCTTTTAAAGTATATAATGGTTAAATTCAGTCTAACTAGTAATGGATAAGATAGAAACATTATTACTTTTTAATTTTGGGAACTTGTTTTCCCTTAAGGAAAGGGTTCAGATATACTATGAAAGATAATTTTTGGCACGAGTTGCCTCGACCATTTTTTGTTCTTGCTCCAATGGAAGCTGTGACGGATGTTGTTTTTCGACATGTTGTGAGTGAAGCAGCGAGACCTGACGTGTTTTTTACAGAGTTCACCAATACTGCAAGCTACTGCCATCCGAGAGGAAAAGACAGCTTAAGAGGACGATTGACATTCACAGAAGATGAACAGCCAATTGTTGCCCATATTTGGGGAGACAAGCCCGAATACTTCCGAGAAATGAGCATTGGCATGGCAGAAATGGGTTATCGTGGAGTGGATATCAATATGGGCTGTCCTGCTCCTAATGTTGCCACTAAAGGGATGGGATGCGGACTCATTCGTCGTCCTGATGTTGCAGCGGAAATCATCCAGGAAGCTAAAGCGGGTGGGTTGCCCGTCAGCGTAAAGACTCGCCTTGGTTATACGGAAGTGGAAGAATGGCGCCACTGGCTGAAGCACCTTCTAGAACAGGATATTGTTAATCTTTCCATCCATCTTCGTACGAAAAAGGAAATGAGTAATGTTGATGCGCATTGGGAGCTGATTCCGGAGATCAAGAAACTTCGAGATGAAGTTGCCCCAAATACGCTTCTGACGATTAACGGCGATATTCCAGACCGTCAGAAGGGACTTGAACTTGTTGAGAAGTATGGCGTGGATGGCGTTATGATCGGGCGTGGGATTTTCCATAATCCGTTTGCTTTTGAAACAGAGAAGAAAGAGCATACGAGTGAGGAATTGCTTGATCTCCTTAGATTGCAGCTCGATTTACATGATAAATATTCAGCAGAACTAGAAACGCGTCAGTTTATTACGCTTCGCCGCTTTTTTAAGATCTATGTAAAAGGATTCCGTGGCGCAAGTGAATTAAGGAATCAGCTTATGAGCACTGAATCCACTGATGAAGTGCGTGCTCTTCTTGATGAGTTTAAAGAAAAAGAAAGATCAAATGAACGTGAAAATTTTTCTGTTTCTTGAGTAAAGTTTGAGTCATTTGAACCAAATCGTTCTTAGATTGTAACAAGAGAGAAGAGCCATTCGTGCTTTTCTCTCTTTTTTTATAAGACTATGTTAATAAACCAGTTTGATTTTAGCCTCATTGTAACTCTGTGATGACCAATCGCATTGAGCAAAAACCAAGAATCAACAGAAGAAAGCTGCTCTGGCTTCAACATCGAGGCTTGCCCCCATTTCTTTAAAGCTTTATCAGATGTAATGTCAGACAACTTATATCTGTTACTTTTAAAAATTTAATATAAAAGCCAGTTTCTCCCGCACTTTTCAAGTATAATGGACCATATTCTGATAATGCATATAATATTTCTTGGAGAGAATTCTATACATATGACGAAAAACCAAAAACGAGGTTGAAAAATGAGTAAAAAAAGTTTTGCAGAATATCATCTAAGCGAAGAAATAAAAAGAGCACTAGCTGTTCTAAAATACGAAACGCCAACAGAAGTTCAAAGTGAAGTTATTCCATTAGCATTAGAAAATCAAGATCTTGTCGTAAAAGCTCAAACAGGAAGTGGAAAGACTGCTTCCTTTGGTATTCCTGTTTCAGATATGATTGAATGGGAAGAAAAAAAACCACAGGCCTTAATTCTTACTCCTACTAGGGAACTTGCGGTTCAAGTCCGCGAAGACATTACGAATATCGGAAGGTTTAAACGCATTAAAGCAGTGTCCGTTTATGGCAAAGAACCTTTTACGAAACAAAAGGATGAATTGAAACAAAAAACTCATTGCGTCGTTGGTACTCCTGGACGGGTCATGGACCATATTGAACGAGAAACTCTAGCTTTGGATCAAATAAAGTATCTTATCATAGACGAAGCTGATGAGATGCTTAATCGAGGTTTTATCGATAAAGTAGAAGCGATTATGAAAGAGCTGCCTTCAAACCGAGTAACAATGGTTTTTTCTGCTACCTTGCCTAAAGATGTTGAAAATCTATGCCATAAATATATGAACGATCCGATTCAGATTGAGATTGAATCGGACGGGATGACAGCCGATACCATTGAACATTCTTTAATTGAAGTGAGAGAAGAAGAAAAGATCTCACTTCTTAAAAGCATCACGGTTGTAGAAAATCCAGACAGCTGCCTCATTTTCTGCAGAACCAAAGAACACGTTGATTCTGTGTATAGCGAACTAGAGAAATCTGGATACCCTTGCGAGAGACTCCATGGGGGGCTAGAACAAGAAGACCGGTTCTCTGTTATGGAAGGTTTCAAACTGGGGAACTTCCGCTATCTCGTGGCTACCGATGTAGCTGCGAGAGGTATTGATATTGATAATGTGACACTTGTTATCAACTACGACGTTCCTATGGAAAAAGAGAGCTATG
The DNA here is from genome assembly GCF_015234585.1 of Pseudalkalibacillus hwajinpoensis. Classification (NCBI taxonomy): domain Bacteria; kingdom Bacillati; phylum Bacillota; class Bacilli; order Caryophanales; family Guptibacillaceae; genus Guptibacillus; species Guptibacillus hwajinpoensis. The sequence goes on along the minus strand of NZ_JADFCM010000001.1, from coordinate 48,025 downwards.
TACACCGAACAGGAAGAACCGGTCGCGCTGGAAATAAAGGAAAAGCCATTACGTTTTCGACGCCTTTTGAAGGAAAGTTCATTAAAGCAATTGAAAGATACATCGGCTTTAAGCTACCAGTTATAGAAGCTCCAAGCCATCTGGAACTGGCTGGAAAAAAAGCAGCTTTCGAAGAAAAACTTAACAGCAGACGCATTGTAAGAAATAATAAAACAGCCCGCATCAATCAAGATATTATGAAACTCCATTTCAACGGCGGTAAAAAGAAGAAAATTCGTGCTGTTGATTTTGTTGGAACAATCGCAAAAATCTCTGGAGTCACTGCAGAGGATATCGGCATTATAACCATCCATGATCATATGTCCTATGTTGATATTCTGAATGGCAAGGGCTCACTAGTTCTACAGGCCATGGAGAATGCGACTATCAAAGCAAAGAAGTTAAAAGTGAGCATAGCCATTAAATAAAATATTTATAGAAATCCTTAAATCCCCCTCACCTTTAAAGATGAGGGGGATATTTGCTTCTATATGAAATTAAAAGAGACATGATGACCCTAGGAGATTGTTTGGTCTAGCCAAGTGTAGCTCCTACTGTACTGAATACAATGCGAACAAAGTAATATGTTTTCTCCGAAAAAACTTGAGATTTTGACTCTTTTCTTTTATATCCTCATTTACTTATGATACGGTTCGCCTCTATTAATCTTAAACGCACGATAAACCTGCTCAACTAGAATAAGCCTCATTAGCTGATGAGGAAAAGTCATCTTAGAGAAGGAAAGCGTGTCATTTGCTCTCTTGAGAACATCATCACTTAAACCAAGGGAGCCTCCAATAACAAAAGCTACCTTACTCTTTCCATATGTTGCGAGCTGGTCAAGGTCGCGTGCTAACTGTTCAGAAGTTTTCATTTTTCCTTCAATAGCTAAGGCAATTACGTGAGCATCAGGTGAAATTTTGCTCATAATGCGATCACCTTCCGCCTTTTTCACCTGAAGCATTTCAGTGTCACTTAGGTTCTCTGGAGCTTTTTCATCGGAGACCTCGATCACTTCTACTTTTGCGAAAGGACCGAGACGTTTCGTATATTCCGCAATCCCCTGCTTTAAATATTTTTCTTTCAGTTTCCCCACAGTAACAATACTTATGTTCAAAAGTTATCCACACCTATCCTTTTTTCTTAAATCCACAGCAGATAAACAAGTTATCCACAGAAATTATCCACATATACACATTTTTCACCCACATGTCGTGACCGAATATTAGTTCGATACCATATATGTTGCGCTGTTTTTGCAATACTCACATGTTGTGGACAACTCATTTGATTCTTTCTCAAGCTCTTCTAATACAGGGAAACTTTCTGTTTCATCAATCATTACATCAAGAACCAATTCAACATGATCTTTACAGCAATATATTTTCATTCTACCTCTCCTTCATTTCACTTATCCACTGTGCATAAGTTTCTCCAAAAAGAAACAGGAGAGTCCCCCCTCCTGCGCTATTTAAGAGCTTTGCTGCTCGGCAAGTGTCACTTCTACTTCTTGTTTCGTACCTTCACGATAGACTGTTAATTTCACTCGGTCTCCAATTTCTTTTTTTGTGTAAAGAAATTTACGAAGGTCGATTGAATTCTTAATTTTTTCTCCATCCATTGCTGTTATAACGTCAAGCTCTTTTAAGCCCGCAATATCACCTGAAGAAGTAGGAAAAACACTCATAACTACGACTCCATAATCGACTTTATCTGGCAACTTTAGTGATTCACTCCAGTGATAGGTAGGAATCTCCGAGAGTGATTTTGTTCCTATTCCTATTTGAGGCCTTCTGACTTCGCCATACGACTCTAGATCATTAATGATAGGCTCAGCGATATTGATTGGAATCGAGAAGCCAATTCCCTCTACGCTTGATTGAGCGATCTTCATTGAGTTAATCCCTACTAATTGACCTGAAATGTTAATTAACGCTCCTCCACTGTTACCTGGGTTAATAGAAGCGTCTGTTTGAATTACATCAGCATTCCAATCAATTGTCCCATTCTGATCGGTATCTACTGGAAATGAACGCTCAGGGTTGCTAATAATACCTTGTGTGACGGTCCCTTCAAGAAAGCCTAATGGATTACCGATGGCTATAGCTGGTTCACCTGGCTTGAGAGTATCCGAGTCACCAAATTCAGCAACCATTGTAACGGCCTCAGAAGGGATTTTAAGGACGGCAAGGTCCATTAGAGGGTCAGTGCCTACAAGCTCTGCAGAAACGCGCTTTTCGGCGTTTAAGCTCACTTCAAGCTGCCCTGCACCTTCAACCACGTGATTGTTAGTAACAACAAATGCCTCTCCGCCTTCTTTTTTATAAATAACGCCTGATCCTGCTCCAGCTTCTCCGTAATCCTCTGCCCAGAAATCTGTTTTTTGTAAATTAATCACTCCGACAACCGCTTCGCTTACATTCGCAACAGCTGACGTAATGTCATTTGTTACATCAATACTAATATCTTTAGTAATCGACCGCTGTTCCGACTTCACTTCCGCTTCTTCATCTTGCGGTGGTTGAATATCAGGCAGCACGCCTACATCCGAGAGAGCAGGCACAGTAAAGAGAATAAGTAATGCGCCTAGAATGGCACCAATCAGTCCAGCCATAAATGCGCCGCCGCGATTACCTTTCTGTCGCATCGGTAGATTGTTTTCATCACCATCATAATAGCCCAAATCCTTCACCAATCCTTTCAGTTAAAAAAGGAGACCTCAGAATCAAGACTAATCTATCTTACTTGCCCTCACTCAAGCTTCTCGTTATAACTTCGTAACAAGTGTTGGCGCAGCAGGATCTGTATCATATAGAGCAATCTGCTCCCCGACTGCAAAGCCGTTTTGTTCAAGGGTTTGCTGGACAGAAAGTCTTGCCAGGTCTTTCATGTTATTATCTTTACTTAAATGGGCTAAATAAATACGCTTTGTTTGATCACCAATTATATCTGATAGGGCAGCTCCCGCATCTTCATTAGAAACGTGACCCATGTCACCTAAAATTCGTCTTTTCACATTCCATGGATAGCGCCCCATCATAAGCATATTGATGTCATGATTTGACTCAAATACAAGCATATCTGAATTGCGAATCGTTCCTTTGATTCGATCACTCACATATCCAAGGTCTGTCGCGATACTAAGTTTCTTACCTTCGTGATGAAAGGCATAAAACATCGGCTCGGCTGCATCATGGGAGACACCAAATGATTCGACATCAAGATCGTCAAAAGTTTTCACAGTATCCATATCAAACTGAAACTTTTGTTCTACTGGTATTGCACCAATTAGACCTGACATCGCTTCCCACGTTTTTGCATTTGCATATATAGGCAGCTTATACCTTCTTGCAAATATACCAAGACCTTTAATATGATCACTATGTTCATGAGTCACAAGCAACCCATCTAGATCCTTTGGATCGAGATGGGCTTTTGCGAACAGTTCTTCAAGTTTTTTTCCACTTAATCCAGCATCTACAAGAAGCTTATGCTTCTCTGTACCAACATAAATGGCGTTACCAGTGCTTCCGCTTGCAAGCACACTAAATTCAAGAGACATATTCCATTCCTCTCCTACTTATCGCTTGTTACCGTTTTAGGCTTAGAAGGATCCGGTTTCTCACTGTCATCTGAATCCTCCTCATCCTCTTGCTCATTGGTTTCGACCTCTTTAGGATCACTAAAGACTGTTTTCTCAATCGCATTGACATAATAGTTCTGAATTGGTTTATCCTTGTTTTCGTTCTTAACGACAACATGCCACGTTGGAACGAAAACAAATGTATCGCGGTCATCCTCGTTCGTAACCGTTGTGTAATAGCCAATTGACATGTCTTCTACTTTGTCATTTAAAGAAATATCCTGCTGATTCACAAGAAGCCCAATCGTTTCAGAAGCTGGATCGATTTTACGTTCTTTGCCGATTTTCTTTAAGTTCAAGTATGTTTGCGTATAAGAGACAACCTTGTCATCTTCAAGCGTAACAATTAGCATACCTGAATCCTGGCTATAAATAGGACGATCTTCAAAGGTTTCCGCGAAATAAATAATGTTTGGATTATTCTCATCACGGGCGTAAAACTGATACTTCCCACCTTCATACACATACGTCTCTAGAAATATTGAAAAGGCAGAAGGCTCGTCCGGATCGCTTATCGGGAACGGCTTCTTAAGAGTGGAGATTAACTTTCGTCCATCAAGCGTAATGTCCTGACTTGTTCCCTCTTCTAACGTTTTCTCTTCTTGCTCTGTAAATTCATGAACGTCTCCACTAATGAAAGACATCTTCTCCGTTTGAACAGGAAGGTTTTTCTCATACGTGACGTTTAAATTCTTTAATTGATCTTCAATCGTAACCTGCTCATACTGCTCGAGATCACTTAATTCGGTTTGCTTCTTAAATAAATCACTAGCTAGAAAGATATTAAACACAAGAAACGTTAATATTAATATCGTTTTCGTTCTATTCCAATCCAACTGATTCCCCTCCCTGTTCATTGCTAATGGATTGTAGCGGTGTCCAGGAATTGTTCAACTTCACATACCATTGGGGAATAAGCGTAAACTCATAATTTTGTTCTGCTGACCGATCAATTGTGAAACCCATTGTTATGTTTTGTATTTCGGTTTTCTTAAAACTTCCCTCGTCTAGTAGAGAAAGGACTTCTTCATAACTCGGTAGCTTTCGATCTCCAATTTCTCTAGCGTATTGAATAACCTTCAACATTCGCTTGTACGTGCTAACATCATCATTTTCAAGAGTTACATCAATCTCATCAAGATCTTCTGTTGAAGAGCTATAGACTGGATAGCCACCCGTATATAGTCGGAAGGTAATTTGATCTGTATTGTTATCAGAAGATCTGATCCATTCGTTCAGCACATATTCATCATCATCGTAATCGGTGATACGAAAACCAAAATGCTTATTGATAAATCCATAGGCATCCAGAATAGGAGATTCATTCGATACATACCGACTTGTTGTAGAAGGTGGATTCTTAAACACCATAAATTCATTTTCATGACTAAACGTTAAGTCTCGGCTACCGTCAGTATAAAGATCAGAAATATTGTTGAATGAGTTCTTCTCAACACGATCTTGTTCAGGAAAAAGCGCTTCTTTAAAATCTTCTTCATTTGCTAGCTCATCGGAACTTCCTCCGAACGCCGCTAAAGAAGGACCTTGTATCGGAATATAAAAAGTCGGTAGCTCGTCAGAAACTTGAAACGATTTGGCACGAAAGATCTTATTTTCTTCAGCTTCACTACTATTAACCTCAAAAGAAGAGAAGACGTTTGAATACCATTCTTTTATATCATTCGAAGCTTCAACCGTAGCTCGCATTCCATCACCATTGGATGTATTGAGGAAAATGATTTCATTGTTTTTACCTGATGCAATAGACGGAATGATAATGCGATCGAATGTCGACAAAGGAATATCGTCTTTCGAAATGCTCACTAGTTTCTTCAAAACGTCATTTGAAAGCAATGTTGGAAAAATAAGCTCTACGCTATTGCCGGTCTCCCGTATACTTTTCATATCATTCTCCATCGTAAAGGACTTGATTTTCATTCCGGAGATAAATTCATTGTAAAAAGAATCAATGGTATTGGAATAAAAGGAAGTAAAATGTTGATTATCAATGTGATAAACGAGCTGATTTGGTTTTACAACTTCATTGATACTTACTTCCTTAATACCAACAGGACTTGCTTCTGTAGGAGCAGCTTCCTTTTCGTACTCAGGTTCGAATGTCCAAATCTGCCACGTTAGAAACAAGCTAGTTAAAACGAGAACATTTAGTAAAACGGTTTTAAAGTTCTCAAATTGTTTCTTCGTCATTCTCACTTGTCTTCGACCTCCCTTATTCGCTTATAAGGGAGAGTAAAGTAGATCGTTGTTCCATGTCCCCACTTACTCTCTGCCCAGATATCCCCATGATGGGCATGGATCATTTCCTTGGCAATAGCCAAACCAAGTCCAGTTCCTCCAAGCTGCCGTGAGCGAGCTTTATCTACACGATAGAACCGATCAAAGATCTTCGAAAGATTATTTTTGGGTATGCCAACACCTTCATCACTAATGCTGATTCGGATCTTCTTCCCAATCGTCCAGCATCTTGCTGTGATAGTACCTCCATCCGGGGAGTACTTAATCGCATTAGAAATAATGTTATCAAGCACCTGTGTCATTTTGTCCTTATCCACTTTTGTGTAAATCGCTAAACGCGGAAGCTGCCTTACAATTTCAATATTCTCTCGCTTCGACATCTCAAAGCGATCAAGCACATGATCAAACATCTCAACGAAATCGACTTCCGTAAACTCAAGATGATACTCTTTCTTATCCATTTTAGAAAGCTGTAATAGATCATTAACTAACCTGATCATACGCTCTGTTTCATTTTGCGTGACGCTTAAGAAGCGCGGAGCAATTTCAGGATCCTGTAATGCTCCCTCCTGAAGCGCCTCAAGGTAACTTCTCATCGTTGTAAGAGGCGTACGTAACTCATGTGACACATTCACTACAAATTCACGTCGTTCCTGTTCAAGCTGTTCTTGCTCGGTAATATCATGAAGGACAGCAATCAACCCATTAATTGGACCGTCTTCTTTATGGATAATAGAAAAGTTAACTCGAATAATAAACGTTTGTTGATCATCACTTAAATCTAGAATCATTGAGTCAGGACCATTGTAAACATCATCCCACGTCTTCTCTTCAGCGAACTGAAGAATTTTGTTTAGTGATGTTCCAAGAACCGTTTCACGTGAAACGTTCATCATTTCCTCAGCACGATCGTTCATTAGAATGATCATACCTTCTCGGTCTGTAGCAATAACACCATCCGTCATATAAGCAAGCACAGATGTAAGTTTACGTCGCTCACCTTCTGTAATGGCATTAGCTTCTTGAAGCCTTCTTGTTAAATCATTAAAGGCAAGCGCAAGCTGTCCAATCTCATCTTCTCCATACACCTTCACTTTTCGAGTGAAATCGCCTCTGGCCATCACAAGTGCTTGTTTTCTCATATCCGAAATTGGCCTTGTTATCGTACGAGAGATAATAATACCAAGTAGGCCTGTCAGTACCAGGGCAATCAAGGCAGATTGAGCCAATAAACTATTCACTTCATCTGCTTGTTCAAATACCTGATTCATATTTGCCTGAATGTAAACCGCTCCAACAGTAGTGTTTGTTTCACCTTTAATAGGATAGCCATAAGCTAAAAACCGCTCTCCTTCACTATCAAGAAGGATTTCTTGTTCAGCTACACCATTTAATGCACTATCCACGAAATCATTCGTTGCACGTGTTCCTTCTAGACCATCATCATTAAGCGTACCGACTACTTGACCTAATGAATCAACTACTAGAATTTGACGAATTTCATTTTGGCTAAAATTTCTAATCAAGTTATTAATCGTATCATCTTCTTCATCGCTCTTACTGTTCACCTGATCAGAGACATTATCAGCTAGAAGCTCAGCACGATCGCGAATGGAACTAGCGTAGTTACTCTGAAACTGCTCTTCTAACTTGTCGTTAAAATAAACAGAGATAAACTGGATGGCAACAAGAATAAGAAGGACATAAACAATCGCAAACTTAAAATGAATGGATTTAAAAAAACCGACCTTTCCCATCTAAAGTTTACTGCTCCTGTTCCGGTTCACGCATATAGTAGCCAACGCCACGTCTTGTAATAATCCATGTCGGATGGCTTGGATTATCTTCGACTTTCTCGCGTAATCGACGTACTGTTACATCTACTGTTCTAACATCGCCAAAATAATCATATCCCCAAACAGTTTGTAACAAATGCTCTCGGGTCATAACTTGACCTATATGTTTTGATAAATAATGTAGCAATTCAAATTCTCTATGTGTTAACTCAATTGATTCTTCACGCTTCGTAACAAGATAAGCATCTGGATGAATCGTTAGCGCACCCACTTTAATAAGCGAGTTCGGTGAAGATTCTTTCTCAGGCTCCTGCTGACGACGGCGCAAATTGGCTTTTACACGCGCAATAAGCTCACGTGTACTGAAAGGCTTTGTCACATAATCATCAGCACCAAGCTCAAGACCTAGCACTTTATCAATTTCAGAATCCTTTGCCGTTAGCATAATAATTGGCATTTCATATTTTTTACGAACTTCACGACAAACTTCCATTCCGTCACGTTGAGGTAACATGATATCAAGAAGAATCATATCCGGATTCTCTTCCTCAACTTTAGCAATGGCCTCGTCTCCATCGTAAGCACAAACCACCGTAAAGCCTTCCTTCTCAAGATTAAATTGCAGAATATCTGCAATTGGTTTTTCATCATCTACAACAAGAATTTTCTTGTCCATTATGAACGCTCCTTCTTTGATATGACAATATCAATTTACCGTTGATATGAAACATGCATACTTTTGTCTATTTTATCATATTATGTAGGTTTTATTACGATTCCCTACCGCTCTTCCCTTAACTTCTATAAGAGAAACGCTACGTCCTTTCTCTTTCGTCTTATAACACCGTTACCTAATGGCTTTATGAAGTCCTACTAATGCATTCGCCATTCAAACACATCTTTCGCCAGGAAGCCATAAAAGAAACCTTCAGTTTTCACTGAAGGTTATTTTTTCACGTAATTCATTGGATTTTCAAGATCACCGTTTTTATATACTTCAAAATGAAGATGAATACCTGTTGAATCTCCTGTAGTACCCATAACTCCAATTTTGTCACCTTTCTGAACCGTATCGCCAACTGAGACAGAAATGGACGCCAGGTGAGAATAAGTTGTTTTTAAACCGTTATTGTGATTAACAGTAACCTGGTTCCCATAACCACTTCGCGTACCTGCAGCTGTAACCTTTCCATTATCCACTGTACGGATTGTTTTATCCGATACCCCCGCAATATCGATTCCTTTATGGTAAGATCCCCAGCGATCGCCCTGCTTACTTGTAATTGTTCCTCCTACAGCAGGCCATGCAAATGAACCAGTTCCTTTTGATGGAATTACCTTTGTTCCAATTTTAATTACCTCATCTACAGGTTCCTTAGAAACGTCTTCTTTCACAACTTTCTTTTCAACGGCTTTTCCATTTTCACGTTTTACTTTATAAGTAACAGTCTTCTTACCCTTTTCTCCATCTTGCGTTACTTTCTTCTCACCCTTTAAGAGAGAATCACTTTTCTTTTTAGTAACTTGATATGGAATTTCTTTTGTTTTTTCAATTTCTACCGTTTCCATCACGTTTACAAATTTATTCTTCTCAAGAACGTTTAATTGATCACCCTTCTTTATCTCATCCTCACTAGAAAGGTTATTTTTCTCCATTAATTCTTTAACATCCATCTTAAACTTTTTAGCTACTTGTTTAAGAGATTGGTTTTCTGTAACTTTATATGTTACCTCTTCTTCAAAACCTGATTTAAGGAGGGACACTCCTTCCTCCTCCGTTAAAATATCCTCTGGGTTCACTTCATTCTTTTCAACTGTAAATGGTTGTGAGAGCTCAACAGCATCGATCGGATGAGGCTTATCACTTGATTCGAATACATTCAGACTTGTTCTCTCAATTTCCTTCACTTTATCATCAGTAAGTAAGGACTTAGCGTACTCCCATAGAGCATCTTTTGCTTGTTCCTCACTTACGAAGCTCCCTACCTGCTCTCCATCAAAAGAGAGGGTATACCCTTCACCAGTAAACGTAATTTCTTCATCTAATTGCTCGAGTGCTTCCTTATTGTCAACTGAAGGTTTAAATAAGCGTTCCGTCACAACCTCCACGTCATTCTCAACTGATAACTTCACACCATTTGCCTCTTGTTCGTTTTTTAATTCCTTTATATTTTCGTTCAATACCGCTCGACTATCTACAGTGCCTACGTTTTCTCCATCTATATAAACGTGATAAACAGGCTTCATGAGATTATAAACTGATGCACCAACTGGTTCTATCCAAAAAAGTGTACTAACACTCGTTACAATGACTGAAAGTTGTATAAAACGACGTACATTTATTTTTTTCATGCGACTTCCCCCTGCTATAGCTAAAACTATCTTTTTTACTCACGTTTCGCACTTTATCATATACAGGAAGTCACATGGGTACAAATACTCAACTTGTAATAAAAATGTAGTCATTTCGTCACGATCGTGGCAACTCATACCAGAAAACTGGAAGGTTCTTCATCGATTACCTTACACTTTAAATAAGGATCACGACTGCAGGAAATAGTTCGCTTTTAAAAATCAACAACAAAAAAACGCATACCCCTCAATGAGAGATATGCGATATATGTACGTTGTTAATTGAAAAATAATGGTGGCTCCGGACGGAATCGAACCGCCGACACGTGGATTTTCAGTCCACTGCTCTACCGACTGAGCTACAGAGCCATATAAGATATACTGTCCATCAGCTTATGCTGTGTAAAACCTCTGTCCCTTCCTCTACAAGCCTTGCTTTGAAGCTAGCTGTGTCGGGACAACTCGTCGGAAATTCGATGAAGCTTTGCTCGTTGCTCTACCGACTGAGCTACAGAGCCATATTACTAATTCCATTTAATAGATTAAATGGCGGTCTCGACGGGAATCGAACCCGCGATCTCCTGCGTGACAGGCAGGCATGTTAACCGCTACACCACGAGACCATTCAAATATTGTTCACTTACGTTTGAGAGAAATCATACCAAGTTATGCGTTTAGGTTGCCCCTGAAGGGACTCCGATAAAAATTTAACAAGGAAGATTAATCGACGCAGTTAAATTTTTGGTTGCGGGGGCAGGATTTGAACCTGCGACCTTTGGGTTATGAGCCCAACGAGCTACCGAACTGCTCCACCCCGCGACGATATGTATCATTTTCATCTAAAGAAAATGGTGAGCCATGAAGGACTCGAACCTTCGACCCTCTGATTAAAAGTCAGATGCTCTACCAACTGAGCTAATGGCTCGTCATAAGTATCTTGTAACGACGACAAGATTTATCATATCATTGGATTTCATAAAAAGCAAGAGATCTTGAAAAGAAAATAAAAAAACAGCCATGGAGTAAGTTAACCCTGTCTTAATTTACCCCTTTGCCTGTTTATTTAATCGCTCTTTCATCATTTCACGAATTTCTTGTTTCCGACGATGACGTTTAATGGCGAAACGATTGACCTCTTGAAAAATGAGTGAGGATTCCTTATCCGTTTTGAGATGAAACTTCACACCAAAAAAGTGGCTTGCTCTTGTGTTTGGATCATTAGGGTCGTTTGGCTTCCCCCACACCACTTCACCTGTAATGCGAAATGGTTCATCATTTAACTTAATCGAAAACTCCATATTCGTATGCATTGGCGCTTCAAAATCTACAGAAAAACCAATACCTTCGAGTCCGATATCATGAATATAAATTTTATGGTTAAAATCCGTAGCGACAGGTGTGTTCTTTTCAATAATTCTCATCCTTGCAGCAAAAGGAACGTCAAGCTGCTGACGAAAGACCTGTCTTTTATTCCGACTCATGCGAACACCTCATCAAAGTTTAACAATTTTGATAGTCCAAGTTTACCACAAAAATCGTTTTTCTGCAGAATTTTCCAACTTCTAATGTTCTAAAAAAAGCTGGCAGTCTCAGCTGCCAGCTCGATCAATTAAGCAAAAACGCCACGAATCATATTTGTTTGATTACGGTCTGGACCTACTGAGAAGATTGATAATGGAATACCTGTCAATTGTGAAACACGCTCAATATAGTGACGTGCGTTAGGTGGTAAATCACCTAGGTTTTTCACACCAGTAATATCTTCTGTCCAACCAGGCATTTCTTCATAAACAGGTTCACATTCAGCAAGAACCTTAAGGCTTGCTGGGAACTCTTCAATAACTTCACCTTTGTACTTATATGCTGTACAAATTTTAAGCGTTTCGATGCCAGTCAGTACATCAATGGAATTTAGAGAAAGATCGGTAATTCCGCTTACGCGGCGTGCATGTCGTACTACAACGCTGTCGAACCAGCCAACTCTGCGCGGTCTGCCAGTCGTTGTACCATATTCATTTCCTACTTCACGAATTTGGTCGCCTACTTCATCATGAAGCTCAGTAGGGAACGGGCCGTCACCTACTCGTGTCGTATAAGCCTTCGAAACACCAACAACATGATTAATTTTACTAGGTCCTACACCTGAACCAATTGTAACCCCACCAGCAATTGGATTTGAAGACGTTACAAATGGGTATGTACCCTGATCGATATCAAGCATGACACCTTGTGCACCTTCAAATAGAACACGACGCCCTTCATCAATGGCATCATTAAGGACCACTGAAGTATCTACAACATACTTTGCAATCTTTTGGCCGTATTCGTAGTATTCTTCAAGAATATCTTCTTTTTTAAAGCCTTCAACTTCATACATTTTCTCTAGAAGACGATTTTTATCAGTTAGGTTACGCTCCAGCTTCTCTTCAAATACTTCTCTGTCAAGAAGATCACAAATACGGATTCCCACTCTTGCAGCTTTGTCCATATATGCTGGGCCAATTCCTTTTTTCGTTGTGCCAATTTTATTTTCGCCTTTGTACTCTTCTTCCACGACATCAAGCTTCAAGTGATAAGGAAGAATAACATGTGCGCGATTGCTAATGCGCAGGTTATCTGTATTAATATTGCGTTCATGTAAATAGGCAAGTTCTTCAAGAACAGCTTTTGGATCAACAACCATTCCGTTTCCGATGACACAAATTTTATCGTCATAAAAAATTCCTGATGGAATCAAGTGAAGTTTGTACTTCGTATCATTAAATACAATTGTATGTCCTGCATTGTTTCCACCCTGATAACGAGCGACAACTTCTGCATTTTCCGAGAGGTAATCCGTAATCTTTCCTTTACCTTCATCGCCCCACTGTGTTCCTACCACAACTACTGATGGCATTTGAGCACCTCCAGATGCTTCCTACGATTAATTCATCAAGAAGCATACTTCTTTTTTTAAAAAACCCAGGGTAAGTGTACCAATTTGATGATTGTAAGTCAACAAACCCGAACAATTATATAAATAAATATAATTATGTTCGTTATTTAGTTATTCCTTTCGAATAAAAATAAGACAAATGTAGTGCTTTTATTATGCTCATTTTTGTGAACTATAATAAAAAAGCCTCATAAAAGAGGCTTTTTTAGGCACCTGGTGGCATGTCACCTTCATCATGACGCCTTTCCAGGTTAACGAATTTATTGTATTCTTTCACAAATGCAAGCTCTACTGTTCCAACTGGACCATTTCGCTGCTTTGCAATAATAATTTCAATGATGTTTTTATTTTCCGATTCCTTATCATAATAATCATCTCGGTATAAGAACGCGACAATATCAGCATCCTGCTCAATACTTCCAGATTCACGTATATCAGACATCATTGGTCTTTTATCCTGTCTCGACTCAACTCCACGAGAGAGCTGTGATAGTGAAATGAGAGGTACTTCAAGTTCACGTGCAATGCCTTTTAAGGACCTCGATATTTCGGAAACTTCTTGTTGTCTGTTCTCCCCAGATCCATTACCACGAATAAGCTGCATATAATCAATTAGAATCATGCCAAGGCCCTTCTCCTGCTTCAAGCGTCGACATTTAGCACGAATATCACCAACTCGAATACCAGGAGTATCATCAATATAAATACCGGCATTTGAAAGACTACCCATAGCCATCGTCAGCTTCTGCCAGTCATCTCCTGTCAGTCCACCTGTTCGAAGACGTTGTGCATCAATATTCCCTTCAGCACAGAGCATACGCATGACAAGCTGTTCAGCACCCATCTCAAGACTAAAGATCGCAACATTTTCATCCGTCTTCGTAGCGACATTTTGAGCAATGTTAAGAGCAAAAGCTGTCTTACCTACAGAAGGTCTTGCTGCAACAATGATCAAGTCATTTCGTTGAAAGCCTGCGGTCATTCGATCAAGCTCAGAAAATCCTGTAGGAATGCCTGTAATATCTTCAGTACTGTTTTGTAGCATTTCAATATTATCATAGGCAGTTACAAGAACATCTTTAATAGATATAAAAGCTCCTGTATTCTTTCGCTGAGAAACCTCCATAATGGATTTCTCAGCTTCTGATAGAAGGTTTTCAATCTCATTTTCTTTCGCATAGCCATCGGAAGCTATATCTGTGGCGGCGCGAATAAGTCTTCTTAAGATTGATTTCTCTTCTACAATTTTAGAATAATACTCAACGTTCGCAGCCGTAGGAACTGAATTAGCCAGATCACTTAGGTAAGATACTCCACCAATTTCTTCAAGAATTTTAAGGTCCTGCAGCTCTGATGTAACCGTGACAAGATCGACAGGCTCACCCTTCTCGGAGAGATCAATCATGACAGAGAAAATCTTCTGATGTGCCGCTCTATAAAAGTCTTCTGGCTGCAATACTTCCGTTGCTGTTGTGAGTGCATCAATTTCTAAGAAAACAGCACCGATTACCGCTTGTTCAGCTTCTATATTTTGAGGTGGCGTACGATCAGCAAATAAATCACTCATGTTGTTTTCCCCCTGAGCATTTCGCTATTTTCCACCCGTGATCACCTATTATTGCTCTACCACATGTACTTTAACAGTTGCTGTTACATCATGGTGCAATTTAATGGGTACATTCGTGTATCCCAGTGAACGGATTGGTTCATCAAGCTCGATTTTACGTTTATCCACTTTGATGTCGTGCTTTTTCAGTTCTTCAGCAATATTTTTACTTGTAATGGATCCAAATAAACGGCCGCCTTCACCAGATTTTGTTTCCAATTCAACTTCAAGGCTTTCGATTGTTTCTTTCAGCGCTTTTGCCTCATCAAGCTCTTCCTGAGCCTTTTTATCATCACTGCGCTGTTTTGCTTTTAAAGTTTTCATATTTGCATTATTTGCTTCTAGAGCTAGATTATTCTTCAACAGATGGTTACGAGCATAACCGTCTGCCACATTTTTCACTTCGCCTTTTTTACCTTTACCTTTTACATCTTCTAAGAAAATCACTTTCATGATTCATCTTCGCTCCCTTCCAAATAGTTATCAATTGTTTCCTTAAGCAATTCTTCTGCTTCTTCGATTGATCCAGAATCAATTTGCGTCGCAGCATTGGTTAAATGTCCACCGCCATTAAGGCCTTCCATTATAATCTGAACATTAACATCACCAAGCGATCTTGCGCTAATGCTAATTTTACCATCAGTTCGTTTCGAAATAACGAAAGAAGCAATCACGCCGCTCATTGATAAGAGCGTGTCTGCGGCTTGTGCAATCAATACTTGATCGTATGTTTGGTCTCTTTCACCGAGTGCAATCGCAATACCGCTTCGATATATGTGCGATTTCTCTATAATTCTGGCTCTCCTAATATACTGTGCAATGTCTTCACGTAGAAATTCCTGTACAAGAACAGTATCAGCTCCATGTGCCCTTAAATAGGATGCAGCGTCAAACGTTCTAGAGCCGGTTCTAAGCGTAAAGCTTTTTGTATCCACAATAATCCCTGCCAAAAGAGCTGTTGCTTCCATAATGTCCATTTTGAGCCTTTTCGGCTGGTATTCAAAGAGTTCCGTTACAAGTTCAGCTGTAGAAGAAGCATATGGCTCCATATAAACAAGAACTGGATCTTCAATAAACTCTTCTCCACGTCTATGATGATCAATGACAACCACATGGTCAAGCTTTTGTAAAAGGCGCTCTTCCATTACAAGAGAAGGTTTATGGGTATCGACGACAACTAGAAGTGTATTCGGTGTACAATTCTCGAGCGCATCTTCAGGATCAATAAAGCGAGCCCAAAGTTGGTCATTCCCTTCAATCTCTTCCATTAATCTTGAGACACCACTTGTCCGCTGATTTTGATCAAAAACGATAGAACCTTCTTTTCCATTGGCCTGTGCTACTTTTAATATACCTATCGAAGCGCCGATGGAATCCATATCGGGATTTTTGTGTCCCATAATAATGACTTGATCACTATCCAGTACAAGTTCTCTTAAAGCGTGAGAAATAACTCGTGCTCGAACCCTTGTCCGCTTTTCAATCGGATTGGTCTTTCCTCCATAGAACTTCACTTTCCCGGTTGTCTGCTTAATCGCCACCTGGTCACCACCACGTCCAAGCGCTAAATCAAGACTAGACTGAGCTAATTGACCAAGTTCTGTAAGTGTACTGTGACCACTACCAATACCAATACTCAATGTAATGGAAATGTTCTCTTTCGAAGTAGCTTCACGCACCTCATCAAGGATAGAGAATTTATTTTTCTCCAAATCCTGAAGGATCTTTTGGTTTAATACAGCAAAGAATTTCTCAGATGAACTTCGCTTCAAGAATATTCCCTGCTCATCAGCCCAGTTATTCAGAATCGAGGTAACAGAGCTGTTTAAGTTACTACGCACCTGATCGCCAAGTCCCTGGGTTACTTCTTCATAGTTATCCAGATAAACAATCCCAACAACCGTTTTTTCTTCGCTATAAAGACGTTGTATTTCTACCTTTTCACTCACATCGAAGAAATAGAGAAGTCTTTCTTCTTGTTTGAAATACGTTTTGTACTTACGATCATGGATCGTTAAAATTTCTTCATTCGCTTCTGACTTCAAAAAGGGAATAATTTGCTCCGATATATCATTCAACGAAAGTCCTATCAATTGCTCTTTCTCCATCATGATAGGCAAATATGGATTGGTCCATTCGATGTGATAATCCTCATCATACAGCAATATTCCAAAAGGCATCTCCATCAGAGCCTCGTCTCCCACCTTCTTCACACGGTGAGACAGAGTTGATACGTAATCCCTGAGTGCAGCTTGAAATAAAGATTCAGCTCGAATCGCTGTATAAACAAGAAGCGTCATGACCACTACGCTTCCAACCCCTAATATCCAGTTGTAATAGGTGATGATGCCGATAAACAGGATGGAAATGACGAACAAGGCTACCACATGATAACCATGCCACCGTTTCGTTAAAAACTTTGGCATACTTTCAGCTCCTACCTATGATTTCATTCTCCTTCGCAATTCGAAACCAAGATCAATGATTCCAATAATAACAATAAATGATGTTAGTGCGAAGCCAAGAACCGTTAACAGAATTGGCACGACGATGGGCCACCCCTTTTGATGGCTAAAAAAGTAAATGACTGCAAGCCCCTGAACAAATATCAGTGCGTTGAGTATTAAGTAAACGTTAATGGATGCAACAAATACAGCAGATCCTTCTTCTAATCCTACCATCATAACAATAGTAACAACTAAATAATACCATAAAAAACTCTTCGGAAATGACCATTCTCGGATTGGTGGAAAGACTGGTGGATGAAAATTTCCTACCCTCTTTAAAATCGGCACTGAAATAAGTTGAGATATAAGCGCAATAACTGCCCCCATTAATACAAGAACAGTTGGGATAAGATATCGAATTAAACTAATTTGCTCCCTAGCCTGAGCAATTTGATCCGAATTCCCTCCTAAAGCTTTCGCCATTGACTCAGCCTGTTGAAAAGATTGATTCATCATTTCCATAGATAAATCTGCTGGATTTTGACCAATAAGTAAAATACTTGAAATGAAAATGATAACCAAACCAACAACATAAGCAATGGTACTTCCAAGTAAAACAGCAAGCGCAGATTTACGAAGATAATATAAGTACCCTGCAGTTAAACCACCAAGACTAAATACTAAGGTAAAAGCAAACGAAGGTATACCAGCTGTTAATACCCCAATAACAATAGTGACGGCCCACATCACCAATCCACTCTTCAACCCATTCCGAACTACCATTAAAATAAACGGCACTGGAAGAGCCCATAAAGTAATGACACCAACAACGGGTACATACATCGTTACCAAAAATAAAACAGCAAACACAGCCGCAAGCGCAGCCCCTTCAACTAACGGTACAACAGCACGATTCTTCATCATTAACTCCTTTTCTGTAAAGCGGAAGTGGGCGATTAGGCTCGATAAGCACTGTAACCTTTTCATTTGAACACGGTCTTTGTGTTCAGAGGAAAAGGTGAAGTGATCGAGAGACTGGCCACTGCAGCTGGATCAGTAAAGCGGAAGTGGGCGATTAGGTCCGACAAGCGCTGGAGACCTTTCATTTGAACACGGTCTTTGTGTTCGGATGAAAGGGTGAAGCGACTCGAGGACCTGCCCACTGCAGCTGGATCAATAAAGCGGAAGTGGGCGATTAGGTCCGACAAACGCTGGAGACCTTTCATTTGAACACGGTCTTTGTGTTCGGATGAAAGGGTGAAGCGACTCGAGGACCTGCCCACTGCAGCTGGATCAGTAAAGCGGAAGTGGGCGATTAGGCTCGACAAGCGCTGGAGACCTTTCATTTGAACACGGTCTTTGTGTTCGGATGAAAGGGTGAAGCGACTCGAGGACCTGCCCACTGCAGCTAGATCAGTAAAGCGAACGATAATGTTCGACTACTAAATAAATCTACATTCAGTCTCACGCCCTACCATACCAGTATTTACACGAATTCAATAAACTACCTTTTATGATATTCAAAAAAACGGGTCGAAATCCCCTTACTACATTGTAAGAATTTCTGCCCGTTTCAGCAAATGTTTCATTAATTTGAATAGTAAGCATTAAGAAAAGGCTGTTTTCTCAACAGCCTACTATGTATTACATAAGAGATAAAGTCTCTTCTTTTGCGCTATCCATTTCATTTTGAAGCCATTCTTCTAATTGCATAGATGCTTCGGTAGCATCCTCACCGTCAGCAATAAGAAGAAGTGAGTCATTTTCTTTCACCGTAAGATTGAACGTTATTACGCTTGTTAAGTTCTTTGCGTTAATGCTATGACCATTACGATAGAGTGACACGTGACTGTTAAACGATTTCGCTTTTTTTACGAATGCCATAAGGGAGTTCATACTAAGCTGCTCTGTCAGATTAATTGTTGTTGTTTCCACATTCTTCATTATTGTGGTTCCTCCTTACAGATCTCTTGTAAGGTTCTTATTCCCTCAATATGTGAAGTCATAAACCACTTATTCTCCAACAATGTAAAAAAACATTATTTCAGAATAAACTTGTATAGAAAAAAACAGTGGGACAATGTCCCACTGTTTTAAAACTTACTCACCAAGTACGTATGGTAGTAAAGCCATTTGACGAGCACGTTTAACCGCACGAGTCAATTGACGTTGATATTTAGCGCTAGTACCTGTTACACGACGTGGAAGAATTTTTCCACGCTCAGATACGAAACGCTTAAGAAGATCTGTATCTTTATAGTCGATGTAAGTGATTTTGTTTACTGTGAAGAAACAAACCTTTTTACGACGACCTCTGCGTCCACCTGGTCTTGCCATGGGTAGTTACCTCCTTTGCATTTAAAATTCGATCTCTGTTTTCACCGCTCGAAACAGAGAGTATTAGAACGGCAAGTCATCATCTGAAATGTCGATCGGCTTGCCATCGCTCGCAAACGGGTCATCTCCAAAATTGGAGTGATCACGGTTGTTATCACGATTTTGGTTCTGATTCCCGTAACCGCCGGTTTCTCTGTTTTGGTTGCCGCCACCGTAGTTGCTACTGTTGCCGCTTCCGCCACCGCCCTGGTTTGCACCTTTAGGCTCGAGAAATTGGACGCTTTCAGCCATCACTTCTGTCACAAACACACGCTGTCCCTGGCTATTATCGTAAGAGCGAGTCTGAACTCGTCCATCTACACCAGCAAGGCTGCCTTTTTTCAAGAAATTGGCTGCATTTTCTGCCTGTCTGCGCCATACAACAATGTTGATAAAATCAGCTTCGCGGTCTCCCTGCTGATTCGTAAACGGGCGATTTACAGCAAGTGTAAAGTTCGCAACCGCTACGCCACTAGGGGTATAACGCAATTCAGGGTCTTTTGTTAAACGTCCAACTAATACGACGCGATTCAGCATCAGAACCCCTCCTATTTATAAAACAATTACTTTTTAGCTTCTTCTAGGTTGATCGTCATGAAACGAAGAACATCGTCGTTGATTTTCATCAAACGGCTGAACTCTTCAATCGCTTCAGTATTACTGTTAATGTTAAGAAGCATGTAGATCCCGCTGTTGAAATTCTCGATTTCATAAGCAAGACGCTTCTTACCCATTTCTTTAGTTTCATTAATTTCCGCACCATTGTCTGTAAGGATACCGTTGAAACGCTCAACAAGAGCTTTCTGTGCATCCTCTTCAATGTTTGGACGGATAATGTACATAATTTCGTAGTTACGCATTCCGTTCACCTCCTTTTGGTCTAACGGCTCTCAATGGTAATTAAGAGCAAGGAGTAAGTATACAAAGATAATTACTCACAGCTTTAGATTATACCAAATTAATTCTTTATTAGCAAGTCCCGAAGAAATTGAATCTATAGACTGGTTGATTTCCGCTTCAGGATGCTCGCTTTCCGCGAAGCGGGCGGTGAGCACCTTCCGCTCCAATCAGCCACGTGTGGATTTTTTATACAGAACCCTATCAAAACAAGAATCATTTAGAAAAGAACCTATACCTTAAACGTTAAAGCGGAAATGGATCACGTCTCCGTCTTTTACAATGTACTCTTTTCCTTCAAGACGAACTTTTCCTTTTTCTTTCGCGATAGCCATTGTCCCAGCTTCAACTAGGTCATCATAAGCTACAATTTCTGCGCGGATAAAACCACGTTCGAAGTCTGTATGGATAATACCAGCTGCTTGTGGAGCTTTCATTCCAAGACGGAATGTCCACGCCCGAACTTCTTGCTCACCAGCTGTGAAGTAAGTAGCTAGTCCAAGAAGGTCATAGGAAGCGCGGATTAATTTATTCAATCCCGGCTCAGAGATTCCAATGTCTTCAAGAAATGCATCTTTTTCTTCGCCTTCAAGTTCAGCGAGTTCGGATTCAATCTTCGCACAAACGACGATAACTTCTGCGCCTTCTTTTGCAGCATATTCACGAACTTTAGCCACATACTCATTATCAGTTGGGTCCAGAAGATCATCTTCGTCAACGTTTGCTACGTAAAGAACAGGCTTTTTCGTTAATAGATGGTAGCCGTAAACAATTTTCTCTTCTTCTTCCGTTAGCTCTACGCTTCGAGCAGGCTGTTCTTCTTCGAATGCTTCCTTAAGCTTTGTTAGAACGTTAAATTCAGCTAGCGCTTCCTTATCTTTTTGCTTCGCCATTTTCTGAACACGGGCGATGCGCTTTTCTACTGATTCAAGGTCTGCAAGGACTAGCTCAAGGTTAATCGTTTCAATATCAGAAATGGGATCTACTTTACCAGAAACGTGTGTAATATTCTCATCATCGAAACAGCGAACAACTTGTGAAATCGCATCTACTTGACGAATATGAGAAAGAAACTTGTTTCCTAGGCCTTCGCCTTTACTTGCCCCTTTAACAATCCCGGCAATATCTGTAAATTCAAAAGCTGTTGGTACAGTCTTCTTTGGATTTACAAGCTCAGTTAGCTTTTGAAGACGCTCATCTGGAACTTCTACAATTCCAACGTTCGGATCAATTGTACAGAACGGATAGTTAGCTGACTCAGCTCCTGCCTGTGTAATTGCGTTAAATAAAGTTGACTTCCCAACATTCGGAAGTCCTACAATACCGGTGGTTAATGCCATCTCGGTCACTCCTTTAAAGTATCTGCCTCAGAAGGCGATTTTTATAAAAATAAAGATGGCTAAATGAGCCATAAATAGACTTTTTTGATCATCTTGTTCAACGAACGACATACCTTACCAATTATAGAGATGACGAAGCAAAAAAACAAGCATCCCCCTTTCTCTATAAGTAAAATGACCGCCCAAAATGGACGGTCAGGATTCTGCATGCTCAAGAACTTTTTTCAATTTTCTAGAGAACTCTTTTCTTGGAAGCATCACACTATGGTCACATCCGAGACACTTGATTCGGATATCTGCTCCCATTCGAATTACTTTCCAACGGTTTTCTCCACACGGATGCGCTTTTTTCATTTCGACAATGTCATTCAAGCCAAATTCTTTATCAGACATAAGGATTCCCCCTTTATGCTTTTTCTTTCACTTCACCTTGCTCATCTCGCTGATACATGACAACGCGTGGCAGAGCAATCTCAATACCTATTTCATCAAAACGTTGTTTAACCGCTTTTCGGATTTCTCGCCCTATGACCCAGTGCTCCATTGGATGCACTTCTGAGATAATACGAAGAACTACTTCTGATTGCCCTAAATCCTGGACTCCAAGATATTCCGGTTTCACAATCATAGCATCAAACTGCTCATACAGCTCGTCCATTAAATCAATGATCACTTTCTCAGCTTCTTGTATATGTTCTTCATACGCAATGTTCACATCAACAACGGCAATACTATTATGAATAGAATAATTCGTTACTTGATTAATGTTACCATTCGGTAGAATATGAAGTTCTCCTGTCCAACTTTTAATTTTCGTAACGCGTAGTCCAATTTCTTCAACAAACCCTTCTACACTAGAGATCCGGACATAATCGCCAACAGAAAACTGTTTTTCAAAAATAATAAAGAAACCTGTAATAACATCACGAACAAGGTTCTGTGCCCCGAAACCTACAGCAAGACCAACCACCCCGGCTCCAGCAATCAGCGTCCGAACGTCTACGCCAAATTCACTCAAAATCATAACTAGTGCAATAAAATAAGTAACATAGGTTAGAACATTCTCAATCAACCTTATGAGAGTCGCTTCTCTACGTTCCGATAACCGGAGGGGGCTTTTTAAACGTATGGAGAAAATCTGACCTAATGCTGATTTTGCTATTCGCAAAAAGATCCATGTACCGATTAAAATAGCTAAAATAGTAAGTGCACTTTTGACCATATTCCCCCAAAGCTCACGATTGGATAAATACTCATATGTAGGTGTCCACAAAGAATCGAACCAATCCAATCCACATACCTCCCAGTTTTTAGTACTATGATAACAAATCATACCGTTTAAGAACTGGGAAAATCAAGATAGATGCTAAAATATAGAGATTAAGTACGCCGTACAGAGGGTATAAAAAAGCAATTAGTGTAGAAAAACCAAACGCAGTAAACGGAAGCATAATCATGACAATAATAAAAGCGACAATCCATAGAGGAAGACCAAGCAAATCTCTAAATCTCGATGTCAGACCAAAGACTCCACTTACAGCTGTAGTGTATATGGCTAACCATAGTAAGACAGACATAATCAAAATCATATAGTACGGATACGTTTTTAAGATCGCAAACAATGGGATCTCGTATAAAAGGAGGTCATGAGCCACCTGTATGAGTGATTGATTATAAAGAAAAGACACTCCCCCGAGAATCAATCCACTTCCAAGGCTCGCAATCCAAATTTCTCCTTTATGCTTAATTTGATGACCGACGGCTGAAAGGACTGCGACAAGTGGTAAAATATTGAGCGCTGTGAACGTAAAAGCCGCTGGCCAGTTTGCTTGTTTTGTCCAATTGAAAAGCATAGCTGAGGGATTCGAGTGAATGAACAATCCAAGTACTGAAAGTAAGAGAATAATAAGCAAAGGAAGAATAATGGCATTCATTGATAACATCCCATTGATATCCCAGAAGAAAAGGATAATGACCAATACAGCAAGAATACAAATACCTAACCAATACGGTAGATGAACCACTTCCATCGTTGCCCCACCACCTGCGAACATCACAATCGTTGTTGTAAACAAATACAAGATAATGAGTAAATCATAGATTCCCGTTAATTTTTTGCCCACAAGTCGTTCTAAAATCGGCAAATAATGAGTCGATTTCGTTTCATAACTTATTTTCATAATCACATAACAACAAATCGAAAACATTACCGTAAATAAAATGATAGCCAGTACGCTTTCATGACCAAAAAATTGCCACAGTTCTCTCCCTGATGCATAGCCTGCACCAATCATCGTTCCTAATATAAGAAACAACCATTTCATTCCACCGCTTATCATGGCATTCCCTCCTCGTCTTACTCGATATACGATTGAAGTAAAATCCACGGCAGAAATGATCTTGTATGTATAGATCACGTCAAAATTCCGTATACTGTTACTACTATTACAAAGGAGAGAATCCTATGAATCTTCGAGACAAGTTTTTTCAAAAAAAGCCCTCTGCATATCGAATCCATCATGAGGATGATCTTGCTATAGAAACACTTAGTGAGAGGATTTCGCTTCTGCTGCCGACGAGAAGAACAGATTCAATTGTGATCGTTTGCATCGGAACGGATCGTTCAACGGGAGACGCTTTAGGCCCGCTTGTTGGAAGCAAATTGCAGCAGCTTCAGCCAAAAGCAACAGTATACGGTACGCTTGAGTCACCAGTTCATGCTGTGAATTTAAATGAAGTGATGGCATCAATTGAACAGACTCACACTCGTCCATTTATTATCGGAATTGATGCTTGTCTCGGACGTCTTCACTCTGTTGGAATTATTACGGCAGGAGAGGGCCCTGTGAAGCCAGGTGCGGGAGTAAAAAAAGAGCTCCTAGAAGTTGGGGATATTCATTTAACAGGGATCGTGAATGTTAGTGGATTTATGGAATACTTTGTTTTGCAAAATACACGATTAAATTTAGTTATGAAAATGGCTGATGTTATGGCTATAAGTCTTCATCAATCTATTGAAGCATATGGAACAGATATGTCACTCGAGAAGAACAATGCCTTAAATTGGGGAGATGACCTTCTTCAACTTCCATAACGTCGACAAAAAGACCCGTATCCTGGTCATTTACAAAACCAGAGTACGGGTCTTTTTAATATAGATCTCTGTTTCTAAATCGTGTGGTTTCTTGATTTTTTAACTGCTTAACAAAACCTGATTAAATAATCGCATTCTAAAACATCGAAGGCATCAGGTACAAACTTGAGACAAGAATAGCTGCAATTAATAAAGCAGGGAGAAAGTTAGCTACTCGAATTTTAACAATACCGAGCAAGTTCAATCCAATTGCTAGAATCATAATTCCTCCTGCAGAAGTTACCTCTGCAATAAACGCATCGAGAAGGGCTTGGGGGACAAACTGGTTTATCTGTGCAGCAAAGAGAGCAAGAACTCCCTGATACAGCATTACGGGTATTGCTGAAAACAATACACCATAACCTAGCGTTGCTGTAAACATAATTGCAGTAAAACCATCTATTAAAGACTTTGTAAATAATATTGAGTGATCATTTCGTAGGCCACTATCAAGTGCCCCAAGAATAGCCATAGCACCAACAACGTAAACGAGTGTAGCTGTTACAAAAGCTTGAGCTACGCTGCCTTCCGAAGCAGCACCAGTTTTTCTCTCAATCCACTTCCCTAAATCATTCAGTTTTCCTTCTAGATTCCAATACTCACCTAGTATACCGCCCAGCACCAGACTGCCAATAACAATTAAGAACTGCTCGCTTTTCATGGCCATTTGTAGTCCGATAACAGAAACAACTAAAGCTAGTCCCTGCATAATTGTCGTTTTCGTTTGTTCAGGGATACGACTGCTAACCGTGCCAATCAGCGTACCTGCAATAATGGCTGCACCATTCACAACTGTTCCTAATAATACCATTTCCTACATCTCCTCAGCCAAAGTACCCCTCTACAATTTCTTCTACTGCTTGGATGGTTTTATTAATTTCATCAATTGTATTATAAGGTCCCACACTTAATCGTACCGCTCCAGTAGTGCTCGTTCCGATCGTTTCATGTCCAAGTGGAGTACAGTGTAGGCCTGCTCTTACTGCAATCTCGTAATGCTGATCAAGTATAATTGCAATTTCCTGAGCATCAATTCCTTCAATAGTAAAAGGGATAACTCCAAGGCGTTCTTTATTAGGTCCATACACCTTCACATAATTAATTTCTTTTAATCCATTTATTAGATGCTCAGTTAAATGCAGTTCATGCATTCTTATTTTATGAAGACCCATTTTCTTCACTGCATGGAGACCTGCTAATAACCCGGCAATTCCTGGTGTATTGACGGTTCCGCTCTCAAGGCGTTCAGGGTATTTTAGTGGCTGATCGACCAACTCAGAACTACTCCCCGTACCGCCATGATATATAGGATTAAGCTCAACCGCTTTGCTAACCATTAGTACACCTGTACCCTGCGGACCAAGTAAACCTTTATGACCTGGGAAAGCCAATAGATCAACGCTCATTTGCTCCATATGAATAGGAATAATACCAGCTGTTTGAGAGGCATCTACGAGAAACGTGATTCCCTGTTCTCTGGCTATTTTTCCAATCTCATCGATAGGAATAATTTTACCAGTTAGATTAGAGCCATGTGAAACAATAATCATTTTTGTAGAAGGTCTTACGGCATTGCAGAATGCCTCGACATCAAATTCCTCAGTCGTCTCCAGATTAATGTAATCCACTTCAATTCCTGAAGTTTTCTTCATATATTCTAAAGGACGACGTACTGAGTTGTGTTCATAAGAAGTGGTTAATACATGATCCCCTTCATTGAAGGAAAAACCTTTTATTGCCTGATTAAGAGCTCCTGTAGCGTTTGCTGTAAAACAAACGCGTTCAGGTTGGTCAAAGCCAAAGAAATCAGCCAGCTGTTCACGTGCTTGTACAATCATGTTATCAGCGCGCTTGGATAAAGCATGTCCACCACGACCTGGATTTGCCGCGTATTCGGTCATACACTCAGTCATAGCCTGAACAACTTCAGGCGGCTTAGGAAAGGACGTTGCCGCTTGATCAAGATAAATCACATTACCACCCCATTAAGTTCGTTTCAAATTCTACTAAGCTAGAATAAAAGCATAAACTGAATGTCAGTTTATGCTTTTATTCGTTATCTTCTTTCTCTAACACTTCTAATATGCGATTTAGATCTTCTTCTGAGAAAAACTCAATCTCTATTTTACCTTTTTTCTTCATTCTTTTAATTGAAACCGACGTTCCAAATCGCTCACGAAGGTGATCTTCCTTTTCCTTAAGAAACGGATCTGACTTCTCTTTTCTCTTTGTTTCACGTGAAACGTTCTGATTCAATTCCGTAATTAACTTCTCTAGCTGGCGAACGTTTAATTTCTCCTGAAGAACTCGATCCGCAAGTGGCTTTCTAGCTTCTTTATTTTTTAATCCAAGTATCGCCCGCCCATGCCCCATCGTGAGCTTTCCGTCTGAAATATACTCCTGTACTTCAGAAGGTAACTGTAAAAGACGAAGGAAATTAGCGAGATGCGGTCTACTTTTACCCAGGCGTTTTGACAATTCTTCCTGTGTCACATCTGTTTCTTCCATCAGTTTCTGGTAAGCAAGCGCCTCTTCAATCGGATTTAGATTCTCACGCTGCAAGTTTTCAATTAAGGCAATTTCCATCATTTTTCGGTCTGTTAAATCTTTCACAACAGCTGGAACGGTTGTAAGACCTGCTTCTAAAGAAGCCCTATACCTCCGCTCACCTACAACAATTTCATAGCCTTTAATGCTTTGACGAACGATTAATGGCTGGAGGACACCGAAAGTTTGAATCGAAGCACTTAATTCTTCAATCGCTTCAGTACTAAACTTCTTTCTCGGTTGATAAGGGTTAGGACGAAGCTCATTAACGGGAATATCTCTCACAGTCTCGTTCTCATTTTGGGAAGGGAAAAAGGCGTTAATTCCCTTACCCAAACCACGATTAGTCATTGACTAACACTTCCTTTGCAAGTTCTAAATAGCATTCAGCCCCTCGAGATTTTGGATCATAGACAATGATTGGCTTCCCATGACTTGGCGCCTCACTCAAACGTACATTCCTTGGTATGATCACTCGATAGACTTTTTCTTGGAAGTACTTTTTAACTTCTTCAATCACTTGAATACCAAGGTTTGTCCTTGCATCAAGCATCGTTAACAGTACTCCTTCAATCTTTAATTCTGTATTTAAATGCTTTTGGACGAGTCGTACTGTATTAAGTAACTGACTTAGTCCTTCAAGTGCATAGTATTCGCATTGGACAGGAATAAGCACTGCATCTGCAGCTGTAAGAGCATTAATTGTTAATAACCCCAACGATGGAGGACAATCAATTATAATATAATCATAGTTTTTTTCAACTTTATTTAGCGCCCTTTTCAATCTTACTTCCCGGGAAATGGTGGGAACAAGTTCGATCTCTGCTCCTGCAAGCTGAATTGTAGAAGGAATGACGTGCAAATTCTCAACAATCGTCTCCTGAATAATGTCTCCAGCATCTAGGTCATCTACAAGGATGTTATACACACATTTTTCAATATCGCCTTTCTCAATCCCAACGCCACTTGTTGCATTCCCCTGAGGATCAATGTCAACAAGCAAGACCCTTTTACCAAGATAGGCGAGACAGGCACTTACATTCACTGAAGTGGTCGTCTTTCCCACTCCGCCTTTTTGATTTGCTACAGCAACAATATTCACCAAGATGTCACCCCATTCTCCAACCATTCTTTCTTTCTATTTTATCACGTTTGTTATTAGCCGGACGGTATTCTCAATAAAATTCCATTTCCTCCCTGAAAGAGATAGAAACAGAAAACAGCTCAGCATATTTGAAGTTAATACTATCTGTTTAACGTTTTATATGTACAAAAAAAACTCATCCAGTTTGGATGAGTTTACTTCTTTTTAGGTATTCGGATCGTAAATTGATAGTATTCGTCATGGTCTTCTTCATCTGTATCAATCGTTAAACCAGTCTCTGTTACCATATCAAGCGATTGACGGATCGTATTGACAGCCAATCTCATATCTTTACTAACCGATTTTTTTCTAGGCTTCGGTTTCGGTACAGTGCCTTCTAGCATACGAACAACACGTTCTTCCGTCTGCTTCACATTCCATTGTCTTTCAAGAACTTCTGTGAGAACTTTTACTTGATTCTCAGGATTCTTAAGTGGAATCAAAGCACGAGCGTGTCTCTCCGTGATTTTTTTCTCGAGAAGCGCTCGTTGAACAGGCTCGGGGAGCTTCAGTAATCTAAGCTTATTCGCAATAGTAGATTGCCCTTTGCCAAGTCGCTGAGCGAGGCTCTCCTGAGTTAAATCATGCAGCTCAATAAGCTGGGCATAAGCCATAGCTTCTTCAACAGCTGTTAGCTCTTCACGCTGCAGGTTCTCGATAAGCGCAATAGAGGCAGTTTGAGAATCGTTAAATTCCTTAATAATGGCAGGAATTCGCTCCCAACCTAGCTTTTTCACTGCTCTCCAGCGTCTTTCCCCGGCAATAATTTCATACTTGCCTTCACGTTCTCGAACCACGATCGGCTGAATGACTCCATGGGTCTTTATCGTTTGAGATAGTTCAGTAATTCTCTCATCTATAAAAATTGTTCGAGGTTGGAAACGGTTTGGGATAATATCCTCAACAAGAAGCTGTTTCACTTCCTCTTGTTCTGCTTCCATCGTCTCGCTTTTTTCATCGTTCAAACCGAAAAGACGTGAAAACGTATGCTTCATCGCCTAACACCACCTTTAATCGACTCCTTAACTGATTCGCTGCTTCAAAACCGAATTCCTTCCGTCGTAGCAGCGTTCCATGTGAAACACCTATCCGTTCAAATGCAGTCCATCTTTATTATAAAGGATTTTTATTTGGTGTGCCTGGCTTTCTTGGATATTTTTTTGGAGTTGTTTTGATTTTTTTAATTGTAACGATATTACGCTCACTCTTTTCTTTAGGTAGTGTTAGCGTCTCTCGTTTCACAACTTCTCCACCAAGAAGCTTAATCGCCTGTTTACCAGACTCTAATTCATCCTCTACACCTGGGCCTTTTAGCGCAACAAAATAACCGTTTGGTTTAACGAGAGGAAGACACAACTCACCAAGGACAGAAAGTCTTGCAACGGCTCTTGCTGTGACAACATCATACTTTTCACGATGATCTTTGTTTTTACCAAATAATTCAGCACGGTCATGATAAAATGACACATTTGTTAGCTTAAGTTTTGATGAAAGGTGTTCTAAGAAACCGATTCTTTTGTTAAGTGAATCAACAATAGTGATGCTTAAATGTGGAAAACAAATTTTAATAGGCAAACTTGGGAAACCCGCGCCCGCTCCCACATCGCAAATATGATAGTCAGAAGAGAAATCAAATGAGAACGCAGCCATGATTGAATCAAAAAAGTGCTTTTCGTAGACTTCCTCTTTATCAGTGATAGCTGTCAGATTCATTTTCTCGTTCCATTCAACTAGAATTTCATAGTATGTTTGAAATTGTTGAAGCTGTTCAGGAGAAAGAGTAATCCCTTTCTCCTCTAACAACTCCTGAAACTGTTGCTCGTTCATAGACCCTCCACTAGTACATTATTTTGCAATTTTAGCGATTTTTCCCTGTTCGATATACACAAGTAAGATCGATACATCAGCTGGATTAACTCCTGATACACGCGAAGCTTGACCAATTGAAAGAGGGCGAACCTCATCAAGTTTTTGCTTCGCTTCAGTTGCAAGACCACCAATTGCATAATAATCTATGCCCTCAGGAATTTTCTTTTCATCCATTTTCTTCATACGTTCCACTTGTTGAAGACTTTTATTAATATAGCCGCTATATTTAATCTGAATCTCAACTTGTTCTGAAACATCTTCTGGAATTTCAAAGTCTGCTGGTGCTAGTTGATGAATCTCTTGATAAGTTACTTCCGGTCTTTTCAATAAATTAGCTGCGTGAATAGCTTCCTTCAATTCAGTACTATTCTCCGGAAGAACATCATTAACCTGCTCGCCTGGTTTAATCACAATCTTCGCAAGACGCTTCATTTCTTGCTCAATCATTTCTTTTTTAGCAAGGAAACGATCATAGCGTTCTTTAGGAATCATGCCGATGTCATAACCGAGTTCTGTTAGTCTTAAATCTGCATTATCATGACGAAGAAGAAGACGATATTCTGCACGTGATGTTAATAGACGATAAGGCTCGTTCGTTCCTTTCGTCACAAGGTCATCGATCATAACGCCAATGTACCCTTGAGAACGATCCAGAATCACCGCTTCACGCTCCTGTGCATTCCTTGCAGCATTAATACCAGACATGATTCCCTGACCTGCTGCCTCTTCATATCCTGAAGTACCGTTTAACTGTCCTGCAGTAAAGAGGTTTTTCACTGTCTTTGTTTCAAGTGAAGGCCACAATTGGGTCGGAACAATAACATCATATTCGATGGCATAGCCTGCACGCATCATTTCAACATTTTCAAGACCAGGTACGGTTTTGAGAATTTGTTGCTGCAAATCCTCTGGAAGGCTTGTTGAAAGACCCTGCACATATACTTCCTTCGTATTGCGTCCTTCTGGTTCAAGGAAAATTTGGTGACGGGGCTTATCATTAAAGCGAACAATTTTATCTTCAATTGATGGGCAATACCTTGGGCCTGTCCCTTCAATCATACCTGAATACATCGGAGATCGATGCAAGTTATCATTGATGAGCTTATGCGTTGCTTCACCCGTATAAGTTAACCAACATGGCAGCTGGTCTGTAATAAATTCTGTTGTTTCATATGAAAATGCACGCGGTTTTTCATCGCCGGGCTGAATTTCAGTTTTACTATAATCAATAGATTTATTATTTACACGCGGAGGAGTTCCTGTCTTAAAACGAACCATCTCAAAGCCCAATTCCTCCAAATGGTGCGACAAATTAACGGAAGGCTGCATGTTATTAGGGCCACTTTCATATGAAAGATCTCCAATAATAACGCGACCGCGCATGAACGTACCAGTTGTTAGCACAACAGATTTCGCCTCGAACTCTGCACCCGTTTTCGTAATAACTCCTTTGCAGACGCCATCCTCAACGATTAGCTTCTCAACCATGCCCTGTAAGAGCGTAAGGTTATCCTGTTCTTCAATGGTTCTTTTCATTTCACTTTGGTACAGTACTTTATCAGCCTGTGCACGCAGTGCACGTACAGCAGGCCCCTTACCTGTATTTAACATACGCATTTGAATATGCGTTTTATCTATATTTCGTCCCATTTCTCCACCAAGTGCATCAATTTCCCGCACAACAATTCCCTTTGCAGGACCTCCTACACTTGGGTTACATGGCATAAAAGCGACAGAGTCTAAGTTAAGTGTAAGCATGAGTGTTTTCGCACCCATTCTTGCTGAAGCGAGTCCCGCTTCCACACCGGCATGACCTGCTCCGACGACTATAACATCATAAGAATCGGCTTTATAACCCATTGCCGTATTCCTCCTTTTATCATCTTATTTCCCAAGACAAAACTGTGAAAATAACTGATCGATCAAACTCTCAGATACCGTATCACCAATAATCTCTCCAAGAATTTCCCACGTTCGAGTAATATCAATTTGTACCATATCAACCGGCATTCCTGCTTCAACAGCGCCTAACGCATCATCAAGCGTTCTTCGCGATTGTTCTAACAAAGCAATATGACGTGAATTAGATACATATGTTAAATCCTGTGACTCTACTTCACCTGCAAAGAACAGTTCAGAAATGGATTGTTCAAGCTCATCAACGCCTTGTTCATGTTTTAATGAAGTTGTAATCATTGGATGCTCTTCTGCTAATTCTTTTACCTTAGTTAAATCTAGTTTCTCATCTAGATCTGTTTTATTCACGATAACAATAACATCCATGCCTTTTACCGCTTCGAACAATTTCTCATCTTCATGCGTCAACTCATCATTATAATTAAGCACAAGCAAGATGAGATCAGCTTGTTTCAAGCGTTCACGTGAACGTTCAACACCTATTCGCTCAACGAGATCTTCCGTTTCTCGAATTCCCGCTGTATCCACTAATCTTAAAGGCACGCCTCTTACATTAACATATTCCTCAATAACATCTCGGGTCGTACCAGGAACGTCTGTCACAATTGCCTTGTTTTCGTGTACCAGACTATTCAACAAGGATGATTTACCAACGTTTGGCCGTCCCACGATAACAGTAGATAAACCTTCACGCAAAATTTTTCCCTGTCGTGCTGTAATTAGAATACCTTCAATTTCCTTAGCCACCTGCTTTAATTGCGTGGTTAAAAGATCTTGCGTCATTTCTTCTGCATCATATTCAGGGTAGTCAATGTTCACTTCAACATGAGCAACTGTCTCAAGGAGTTGCTGTCTCAAGGTAGCAATCAGCGTCGATAAGCGACCCTCCATTTGATTTAACGCAACATTCATTGCTCGATCCGTTTTTGCTCGAATCAAATCAATAACAGCCTCTGCTTGCGACAAGTCAATTCGACCATTCAAGAAAGCTCTTTTAGTGAATTCACCTGGCTCTGCAAGGCGTGCACCACTACGCAAAACCAACTCAAGCACACGGTTTACAGATACCAGTCCACCGTGACAGTTGATTTCGACAATATCCTCTCTCGTAAATGTCCGGGGCCCTTTCATAATTGAAACCATCACTTCTTCTGCAACCTGCTCAGTATCAGGATCAATCAAATGACCATAATGAATCGTATGAGAATCAACGGATTCTAACGCCTGTTTGCCCTTATATAGCCGATCAGCTATCGCAACCGCCTCTGAACCACTAAGTCGGACAATCGCAATCGCCCCTTCTCCCATTGGAGTCGATATCGCAGCAATCGTTTCATATTCCAAAGTTATTCACCTCTCTAATCACACTTCTTTATTCTATTTATTTACGTTTTCTATATGATATAAGCTAGTATTAGTTTAACCAATTATCCACAGTGGATAACTTCACATCTTAAAGCCACAGACTAATCCACAATACCTTTTAGTGTAACCCATTTTAATAAAAAAAGAAATAAGTTTGCTTTCCCTACAAACAGCCTAAGAAGGGTGAAAAGAATAGAGCTTTCTAGTAAAGAAAACCCAATCTTTCCTCAAAAAAACCTTCGGGCAAAGTGCCCGAAGGTTTCATATCATTTATTACGTGGAACAATAACCACACGGCGATGTGGATCTTTTCCATCTGAGTGAGTGGAAATCCCCTTCTTTTCTTTCAAATAAAGGTGAATTACCTTACGTTCTAACGACGGCATCGGTTCTAGCTGTATATCCTTTTTCGTAACCATCGCTTTGTCTGCAAGACGATCGGCTAACTTTCTTAGCGTCTCTTCACGTCTTTCACGGTAGTTCTCAGCATCGAGTACTACCCGGACAAATCGGTCAGAAAATCGATTCGCGGCAAGATTTGTCAAATATTGCAAAGAATTAAGAGTTTGGCCGCGTTTCCCTATCAATATCGCAATTTTTTCACCAGATAGAGTAAAATAAAGATCGCGATCCTCTCTTCTACCTTCTATACTGGCTTCTACTCCCATATTGCTAATGACTTTTTCTAAAAAAGCCCTTGTTTGCTCTATGATGTCAGGTTTCTCGCTTACTTTGATGCGGGCGGGCCTTCCTCCAAAACCTAAAAATCCTTTTTTAGGCTCTTCTAACACTTCAATATTAACATTCTCTTGAACAGTCCCGATTTGATTCAGCGCATTTTGAATGGCGTCTTCAATCGTTTTTCCCGTTACCGTAACGCTTCTCACTTCTTCGCTCCCCCCGTATTCGTATCAGCGGTTTTAATGGTAGGTTTCGTAATAAAGTAAGTTTGCGCAATCATAAAGATGTTACCTACAACCCAATATAGCGCTAGTGCTGCAGGGAAGTTAATAGCAAAGACAATAATCATAATTGGCATAACGTATAGAAGCATCTTCATTTGAGGCTGCACCGTTCCACCGCTACCCATCATGATTTTTTGCTGAATGAAGGTTGTTATACCAGCAGTGACTGCCAGAATAATATCTGGAGAGCCAAGGCTAAACCAGAGGAAAGTATGTGTTTCAATTGCTTGTGTACGCATAATAGCATGGTAAAAACCTAAAAGAATCGGCATTTGCACTAAGATTGGTAGACAACCTGCAAGCGGATTAACACCATTCTGTTGAAAGAGCTGCATTGTTTCTTGCTGAAGCTGCTGTTGCGTCTTCTGGTCTTTACTGCTGTACTTTTCTTTAAGTTTCTGCATTTCTGGCTGCAGTTCCTGCATCGCTTTTGAACTTCTCGTTTGTTTGATCATCAATGGAAGTAATAGAAGTCGAATTAAAATCGTAACAATAATAATAGACAGTCCATAATTTCCATCACCAGTCAAATCAGCGAAAAATGTTAAGACTGTGGAAAGCGGATATACAATGTATTCGCTCCAAAATCCCGTGCTTTCTGCATCAATCGGCTCGTTAATGTTACATCCTGAAAGGACCGCAACGAGACCAATCAATAGAAATGCGAGGGTTATTTTTTTCCTCACGCTTCATCCTCCTTGCAATCATATCTCGACAATGATTTATGTAGTAAAAGCATACCACTAATCCCTTTTATCCGGTACAGGATCAAAACCGCCAGGATGAAAGGGGTGGCACTTTGAAATTCTTTTAACCGTCAACCAGGAGCCCTTAATAAATCCATGCTTCTGGTAAGATTCGAAACTGTAATGAGAACAGGATGGGTAGAAACGGCAAGATGGGGGAGTTAATGGAGAAATAAACTTCTGATAGACGCGAATTAGCATCAAAGCCACTTTCTTCATTTAGAATCCCTTCCTTTACTAACTTGTTTCGCACCTCTCAATACACGCGCTCTATTAAGCACATGAATTAAGCTGCTCTTCACTTCCTCGAAACTCATCTCTGAAGTAGGCTTTCGTGCAATTACGACAAAATCGTAAGGAAATTTGATTTGATCTGACAACTGATGGAATGATTCTTTCACAAGTCGCTTCACACGATTCCGTGTCACAGCATTGCCGATCCTCTTACTTACTGAAAGACCTAATCGAAATTGAGGCTGATCATTTCGCTTTAATACATACACAACAAATTGTCTGTTTGCAGTTGAGTTTCCATTTTTGAAAACGTTCTGAAACTCAGAATTCTTTTTAATCCGGTAGTTGCTATTCAATCCGCACACTCCCAGTGTTACTTGGATAAGCATATTATAAACCTTATCTTAAAAAAAGACCACTGATGATCAGTGGTCTATGCAGACAATACTTTTCTACCTTTACGGCGACGACGAGCAAGAACTTTACGTCCGTTAGCTGAGCTCATACGTGCACGAAAACCGTGAACTTTTTTACGTTTACGTGTGTTTGGTTGAAACGTTCTTTTCATTCTATTACACCTCCCTGAGGATAAACTGTATAAAGACAGTCCAAGTAATTATAAGAAAAGACATGGGGAATTGTCAAGTTTAATTAAAATATCAAACACACTTTAACTAAAAGCAATCATTTAAATCTACGATGATCTCCACCAAATAAAGATTGATCAAATCATTTACAAACCTCTTAAAACACCCGTGTGGATAACTCGATTCGACACTTTTCACTTATTCACATCACTTATCGACAGGTTCTACACAAAATCTAGTGCTGTGGACAGTTTTGATCCACAAGATATGTCCTCTGTGGATAACCTCCCGAAAAACATTGCAAACAAGCTATTCTTTTGTTATGATATTTGTGTTTTAACTCGTGAATAAGCTAGAGTGGATTTAAAAGAGTCCACAGTCTGTGGATAATTATGTGGACAGTTATTCAGGTATGTTATTCTTTATGTCCACAACCATGTGAACACAGTCAATAATTCGACTTTCTTCTATATTATATGATCCGCTTTGATATTGTGGACAGTATAATTATTCGTGAATATTCAAATGATTGTACAAAGGTTGTACGTTGGCACATTAGGCGACTATCGTCAGCGAATACAGCCTGTTTTTATTTTGGTGAAAAAACATAAGGGTCTGTTACAATGTCACCCGGTCTGATGATAAGAGTCATTCAGAGGCCCGAACTAAGCTCACGATATTAATTTTATTTACTTTTGAACAAAAGGAGGGACTTCGTTGGATAACATCACGGATCTCTGGCAACAGGCATTATCCGAAATCGAAAAAAAATTAAGTAAGCCGAGTTTCGAAACCTGGTTAAAGTCCACTTCTGCTAACAGAATGGAAGGCGACACCATTATTATTACTGCCCCCAACGAGTTCGCTAGAGACTGGCTCGAATCTAGATACTCAAGTTTAATAACGGAAACGTTACTTGAGCTAACAGGCAGTGAACTCAAAGCAAAGTTCATTATTCCCCAGAATCAGTCCGATACTGATTTGGATCTTGAACAATCTATGAAGAAAAAACCAAAAGCAAATCCCGCTCAGGAAGAACATCCGCAGAGCGTGCTAAATTCCAAATATACGTTTGATACTTTCGTTATTGGATCGGGGAACCGTTTTGCTCATGCAGCTTCCCTGGCAGTGGCTGAAGCGCCAGCTAAAGCTTATAATCCTTTATTTATTTACGGGGGGGTTGGCCTAGGAAAAACACACTTGATGCATGCAATTGGTCACTATGTCATTGAGCATAATCCGAATGCAAAAGTGGTGTATTTATCATCCGAGAAGTTTACTAATGAGTTTATTAACTCCATTCGCGATAACAAGACCGTTAATTTTCGCAATAAATATCGAAATGTAGACGTACTACTGATTGATGATATTCAATTTCTAGCTGGTAAAGAACAAACCCAAGAGGAATTCTTCCACACATTTAATGCGCTTCATGAAGAAAGTAAGCAAATTGTGATTTCAAGTGATCGACCACCTAAGGAAATACCAACGCTAGAGGACAGGCTACGATCACGTTTCGAATGGGGATTAATTACTGATATTACGCCTCCTGATCTTGAAACAAGGATTGCGATTCTTAGAAAGAAAGCGAAAGCTGAAGGTCTAGATATCCCAAATGAAGTGATGCTCTATATCGCTAACCAAATTGATACGAATATTCGTGAACTAGAAGGTGCTCTTATTCGAGTGGTGGCCTATTCTTCACTAATTAATCAAGACATGAATGCGGACTTAGCAGCTGAAGCTCTAAAAAATATTATTCCATCATCAAAACCTAGAGTCATCACCATCCATGATATTCAAAATGTTATAGGTGATCACTTCTCAGTAAAACTAGAAGACTTTGCGGCTAAAAAGAGAACGAAATCAGTCGCTTTCCCACGTCAAATTGCGATGTATCTATCAAGAGAACTGACCGATTTTTCTCTTCCGAAGATTGGGGAAGAATTTGGAGGCCGAGATCACACAACTGTGATCCACGCTCATGAGAAGATTTCAAAACTAGTGGATTCTGATCAAGCATTTCAGAAGAAACTGCAAGATATAGTAGAGCAGCTGAAAAATGGATAGTTACCTTTTTTGTGGATATTAGTTGATAGAGTGTGTACAATTATCCAGAGTTACTAACACACTATCCACAGGTGGATAACTTACGTGATATAGGTTCAATAACACTTATCCACACATTCACAGCCCCTACTAGTAAGACTACGACTTTTTTTAAGTAATAAATATATAATCAGGGTCATTTATTTAGGAGGTAAATTATGCGTTTCAAAATCGAGAGAGATTATCTAGTATCAAGCGTATCTGATGTCATGAAAGCAGTATCTTCAAGAACAACGATACCGATACTGACTGGTATTAAAATCGTGGCAAGCGATGAAGGTGTAACATTAACAGGCTCTGACTCAGATATTTCAATCGAATGTTTCATTCCCGCAGAGGAAAATGATAAACAAATTGTTGAAATCTCTCAGATGGGAAGTATTGTTCTTCAAGCACGTTTCTTCTCTGATATCGTTAAAAAACTACCAGGTGATCAAGTAGAAATTGAAGTTCACGATAGCTTAACAACGAGAATCCGTTCTGGATCTTCAGAGTTTAACCTTAACGGTCTAGATCCTGAAGAATATCCACGTCTACCAGAAGTAGAATCCAAAGAAGGATTTCAAATTCAAGCAGATCTCCTAAAAAACATTATTAGACAAACGGTATTTGCTGTTTCTACTTCAGAAACTAGACCGGTGTTGACAGGTGTAAACTGGAAGCTTGAGAATAGCGAATTAAACTGTACTGCGACAGATAGTCACCGACTTGCTCTCAGAACAGTGCAGGTTGAACCTAATGGTAATGACCTTTCGTTCTCAAATGTCGTTATCCCAGGAAAGAGCTTAAGTGAACTTTCTAAAATTATTGATGATAACGAAGAACTTGTAGATATTACGGTTACAGAGAATCAAATTCTATTTAAATCAAATCACATTCTCTTTTTCTCAAGACTTCTTGACGGAAACTATCCTGATACAAGTCGACTTATACCTAACGAAAGTAAAACAAACGTAACGGTATCAGCAAAAGAACTATTACAAGCAATTGATCGAGCTTCAGTTCTTGCACGAGAAGGAAGGAATAACGTAGTCAAGCTTGCAAGCATAGAGGAATCAACGTTAGAAATTTCCTCAAACTCTCCTGAAATCGGTAAAGTTATTGAACAGGTACAATCTCAATTCTTTGATGGAGAAGAGCTTAAGATTTCTTTTAGTGCTAAATACATGATGGATGCGTTGAGATCGATGGATTCCAATGAAGTGAATATTAGCTTTACTGGTGCGATGCGTCCATTCTTAATCAAGCCTATTGAAGGAGCTGCTATTATGCAGTTAATTCTACCGGTACGAACTTATTAATTTTAGTTAAAATTCATGCAAAAATATTGAGCTGCTGAGAAGAATTCTTCCAGCGGCTTTCTCTTTTTTCTTGCCATTGTGAAATTTCCACTCTATAAGTCATGCGTTTTAGTTAAAAAAGAGTTATAATAAACTATTGTCATCCTTCAAACTCGTCATCGTTGAATGGAGTAGAAGGAAAATGAGGTGAACGAAGATGAATGAAATCAAATTAATTAAAGAATACATCACTCTTGGCCAACTTCTTCAAGAAGCTGGAGTGATTAATACAGGCGGAATGGCAAAGTGGTTTCTGTCAGAGTACGAGGTCTATGTAAACGGAGAATTAGATGACCGACGTGGCAGAAAACTCTACAATCAGGATAAAGTGATGATTCCTGGAGTCGGGGAGTTTGTTGTATCTAGCTGAATGGGGGTTTCCCGTTGCATCTAAACACATTGAAAGTAACGAATTATCGAAATTACACGAAGCAAGAACTGCAGTTTGAAAATAACGTGAACGTTTTTCTCGGTGAAAATGCTCAGGGGAAAACAAACATCATGGAAGCTATCTATGTACTAGCTATGGCGAGATCCCATCGTACACCAAGAGATAAAGAATTAATCAATTGGGACGAGGAATATGCTAAAATAGAAGGTAGAATAGAAAAACGAAATGGTCCCCTCTCCCTCCAACTGGTTATTTCCCAAAAAGGTAAGAAAGCCAAACTAAATCAATTGGAACAGCAGAAACTGAGCAACTACATTGGTGCACTGAATGTTGTCATGTTTGCACCAGAGGATCTCAATCTGGTTAAAGGCAATCCTGGCGTTCGCAGAAGATTCATCGATATTGAAATTGGCCAGGTACAACCAGTCTATCTCTATTATCTTGGTCGATATCTGAAGCTTCTTCAGCAGCGTAACAGCTTGTTAAAGACCTTGCGATATCAAAAAAATCCCGATTATGTAATGTTGGATATCTTGACCGAACAATTAATTGAAGCTGCTGCGAATATTTATATACGTCGAGTTCGATTTGTTCAACTCCTTCAACAATGGGCTGAACCAATTCATTATGGAATTAGTAGAGGGCTAGAAAAACTTGAAATTCACTATAATCCAACTGTAGAGGTATCAGAACCAACCGATTTGTCGAAAATAGTAGATGGATATAAGCAAAAGTTTGATAAAATTAAAGAGAGAGAAGTTGAGCGTGGTGTTACCCTAGCGGGCCCCCATAGAGATGATTTGTCGTTTTTTGTAAATGGAAAAGACGTTCAAACTTATGGATCTCAAGGGCAACAGCGTACCACGGCTTTATCACTAAAACTTGCTGAAATTGAATTGATTCATAGTGAAGTAGGCGAATATCCTTTACTTCTGCTCGATGATGTTCTGTCGGAGTTAGATGATTACAGGCAGTCTCATCTTTTAAATACAATTCAGGGGAAGGTCCAGACGTTTGTCACAACGACTAGCGTCGAAGGCATCCATCATGAAACGCTTGAGAAAGCGACGACTTTTCAAGTCCAAGATGGACTAATCGAAAAGGTGAAATGAGGTGAAGTGGTGTTTATACACTTAGGAGAGGACGTAGTTGTTCAATCGAGAGATGTTGTTGGCATCTTTGATTGGCAAGTTATGGAGGAAGCGGAGATTACGAATGAATTCTTGCACCGCCATCAAAAAGATAAGCTAGTAGAAGATATTGGTGGTGATTTAACGAAATCAATCGTTATCACAACTGATACGGTCTATCTGTCCCCTTTATCTTCACTCACACTAAAAAGACGTGCTTATACAGTATCGGATAGTGTAGAAGTAACATCGAATGGAGAATCATCTTAAAACCAGGTTGGCTGTCAATCAGCAAGCTTAATTGAGTCTATCTTTGATAGAGAAATGTAGGTGAACAATATGACATTAGAGCAACAGTCTAATAAAGAAAGTTACGATGAAAGTCAGATTCAGGTCCTTGAGGGACTTGAGGCTGTTCGAAAACGCCCAGGAATGTACATCGGTTCCACAAGTAGCAGAGGACTCCACCATCTTGTTTGGGAAATTGTTGATAACAGTATCGATGAAGCTCTTGCAGGGTACTGTTCGCAAATTACAGTTAGTATTGAGAAAGACAATAGCATTAAAGTAGAGGATAACGGACGAGGCATTCCGGTCGGTATTCAAGAGAAAATGGGCCGCCCTGCAGTCGAAGTTATTATGACTGTGCTGCATGCCGGTGGTAAGTTTGGCGGCGGTGGATATAAAGTGTCCGGTGGACTGCACGGTGTAGGGGCATCAGTTGTAAATGCTTTGTCGTCTAAACTTGAAATTACGGTAGAACGTGAAGGCAAAGTTTATTATCAAAGCTATACACGCGGTGTACCTGATGAAGATCTTAAGGTTATTGGTGATAGTGATGTAACTGGGACAACTATTCACTTCATCCCTGATACCGAAATTTTTACGGAAACAATAGAATATGAATTTGATATTCTTGCTCACCGTCTTAGAGAACTTGCTTTTCTAAATCGCGGAATTAAAATTGTTGCGCAAGACAAGCGTCCTGAAGAAACAAAGCGTAATGAATATCATTACGAGGGCGGTATTAAATCATACGTTGAACATTTAAATCGTTCACGTGAAGCGCTCCACGAAGAACCAATCTTTGTAGAAGGTGAACGTGAAGGGATTTCTGTCGAGATCGCTGTTCAATACAATGATGGTTTTGCGAGTAATATCTACTCATTTGCCAATAACATCAATACGCATGAGGGTGGAAGTCATGAATACGGTTTTAAAACAGCCCTTACTCGCGTTATTAATGATTATGCACGAAAAAATAGTTTATTCCGTGAAACGGACCCTAACTTAACAGGGGATGATGTACGAGAAGGATTAACTGCAATCATTTCAATTAAGCACCCTGATCCTCAATTCGAAGGTCAGACGAAAACAAAGCTTGGAAATGCAGAAGCTCGTACAATTACCGAGTCTATTTTTGGAGAAAAGTTCTCTACATTCCTTTTTGAAAATCCCCTCGTTGCTAAGCAAATAGTTGAGAAAGGTCTTATGGCCTCACGCGCTCGTGCTGCAGCAAAGAAAGCACGAGAGTTAACAAGAAGGAAAGGTGCTCTTGAAGTGAGCGCTCTCCCAGGTAAATTAGCTGATTGCTCATCTAAAGATGCTTCTATTTCTGAACTCTATATTGTTGAGGGTGACTCAGCGGGTGGATCAGCTAAACAGGGACGTGATCGTCATTTCCAAGCAATATTGCCTCTAAAAGGTAAAATTCTGAACGTCGAGAAAGCACGTTTAGATAAAATACTATCAAATAACGAAATTAGAGCGATTATCACAGCACTTGGAACAGGTATAGGTGAAGATTTTGATTTATCAAAAGCTCGCTACCACAAATTAATTATCATGACTGATGCGGATGTTGATGGAGCCCACATTCGAACGCTTCTATTAACATTTTTCTATCGCTATATGCGTCCGTTGATTGAAAATGGCTATGTTTACATTGCCCAGCCGCCACTTTATAAGATTACACAAGGAAAAAAAGTCACTTACGCTTATAATGACCGCGAGCATGATATTATTTTGAACGAGATTCCGAAAGCTCCTAAGCCCGGTATTCAGCGATACAAAGGTCTAGGTGAAATGAATCCAACTCAGCTTTGGGAAACAACGATGGATCCTGAGTCTCGTACAGTACTGCAAGTTGAACTACAAGATGCGATCGAAGCGGATGAAGTCTTTGATATGTTAATGGGAGATCGTGTTGAACCGAGACGGAACTTTATTCAAGACAACGCCCATTATGTAAAGAATCTAGATGTTTAAGAAATAAGCTGAAGGGGGGAATCCCCCCTTTTCTGCTGTTCAAGGGTTAATAAGGCAATACAGCTAAATGTTATGAGATGAACAAGAGTATAATTGGAGGTTTTCCGTATGTCTGATATGGAAAGATCGAGAGTTAAGGAAATAAATATTAGTCAGGAAATGCGCACCTCCTTCATGGATTATGCGATGAGCGTTATTGTAAGTCGAGCTCTTCCTGATGTACGAGATGGTTTAAAACCAGTGCATCGCCGTATTTTGTATGCCATGAATGACCTGGGTATGACTTCTGATAAAGCTTACAAGAAGTCTGCGCGTATTGTTGGAGAAGTAATTGGTAAGTACCATCCACACGGTGATTCAGCTGTATATGACACAATGGTGCGCATGGCTCAGGACTTTAGCTATCGTAATATGTTAATAGATGGCCATGGTAACTTTGGTTCTATTGACGGAGATTCAGCAGCTGCAATGCGTTACACTGAGGCGAGAATGTCTAAAATCGCTATGGAAATGGTGCGAGACATTAACAAAGACACAATAGACTACCAGGACAACTATGATGGCTCTGAACAAGAACCAATTGTTCTCCCTGCAAGGTTTCCTAACTTACTAGTAAACGGAGCTTCAGGTATCGCTGTAGGAATGGCTACGAATATACCACCGCATAACCTTGGGGAAGTCATTGAAGGGATTTTGGAACTTAGTAAGAATCCAGAGATTTCGATACCTGAATTAATGGAGTTTATTCCAGGACCAGATTTCCCGACTGCAGCTGAGATTCTTGGACGTGAGGGTATTCGCAAAGCTTATATGACTGGTAGAGGATCAATTATCCAGCGGGCAAAAGCTGAAATCGAAGA
Source organism: Pseudalkalibacillus hwajinpoensis (assembly GCF_015234585.1). Taxonomy (NCBI): domain Bacteria; kingdom Bacillati; phylum Bacillota; class Bacilli; order Caryophanales; family Guptibacillaceae; genus Guptibacillus; species Guptibacillus hwajinpoensis. The sequence goes on along the minus strand of NZ_JADFCM010000001.1, from coordinate 3,733 downwards.
ATTTAGCAATGGTAAAAAGACGATCATTGTATCTGAACTTCCTTATCAGGTTAATAAAGCACGTCTTGTCGAAAAAATCGCAGAGCTTGTTCGCGATAAAAAGATAGAGGGTATCACAGATCTTCGTGACGAATCTGACCGCACAGGAATGCGTGTTGTCATTGAAGTGCGTAAAGATGCAAATGCGAATGTTCTCCTAAATAACTTATATAAACAAACTGCACTTCAAACTAGCTTCGGGATTAACACCCTTGCTCTAGTAGATGGACAACCAAAAGTATTAACGCTAAAAGAATGTCTTGAGCATTATCTAGAGCATCAAAAGGTTGTTATTAGAAGAAGAACGCAGTTTGAGCTAAACAAAGCGGAAGCAAGAGCACATATATTAGAAGGTTTGCGAATTGCACTTGATCATTTAGATGAAGTGATTAAATTAATTCGAGCTTCTGAAACAACAGATATTGCTAGAGAAGGCCTTATGACAAAGTTCTCGCTAAGCTATGATCAGTCTCAGGCGATCCTTGATATGCGACTTCAGCGTTTAACTGGTCTAGAGCGTGATAAAATTGAATCAGAATATCAAGAATTAATGAAGCGTATCGCTGAACTAAAAGCGATCCTTGCTGATGAAGAGAAAGTTCTTGAAATCATTCGCGAAGAGCTAGCGGAAGTAAAAGAAAGGTTCGCAGACAAACGTCGTACCGAAATAACGGTTGGCTTCGATATGATCGAGGATGAAGATTTAATTCCTAAACAAAATATTGTTATTACCCTCACACATAAAGGGTATATAAAGCGTCTGCCAATCGATACGTATCGTAGTCAAAAGCGCGGTGGTCGTGGAATTCAGGGGATGGGTACAAATGATGGTGACTTTGTTGAACACCTATTCACTACTCTGACGCATAATACGATTCTTTTCTTTACGAATAAAGGGAAGGTCTACAGACTTAAAGGGTATGAAGTACCTGAGCTTAGTCGAACGGCGAAAGGGATTCCAATTATTAATCTCCTTCAAATAGAAAAAGATGAATATATCACTGCAATTATTCCTATAGAAGAGTTTGTTGATGATTGGTTCGTTTTCTTTGCGACGAAGCAGGGTGTTGTTAAACGCTCTCCATTATCTGCCTTTGCGAATATTCGAAAGGGTGGGCTCATTGCCATCAACTTTAAAGAAGACGATGAGCTAATGGGCGTTCGTCTAACGAATGGATCGAAAGAGCTTATTATGGGAACGAAACAAGGAATGGCGATTCGCTTCCATGAAGAAGACGTTAGATCTATGGGGCGAACAGCTACTGGTGTTAAGGGGATCACCCTTCAGGAGAACGATCAAGTTGTCGGTATAGGCATTCTAGATGAAAACCAGGATGTACTTATTGTGACTGATAAAGGATTCGGTAAACGAACACCTGTTGAAGAGTATCGCGTGCAAACAAGAGGCGGTAAAGGTATCAAGACGTGTAACCTTACTGAACGTAATGGTGTGTTAACAGCTCTCAAGACTGTCACGCTTGAAGAAGAATGTATGATTATTACTGAGAGTGGCGTCATTATTCGTATCGATGTACAGGATATTTCTCAAACCGGAAGAAACACGCAAGGTGTGAGATTGATCCGTATCTCTGAAGGTGACTCTGTCGCAACGGTTGCGAAGGTAGAGATTAATGAAGAGGGGATCGAAGGTGAGGACATCGAAGATACAGAACCTACTAATGAAGTAAGTGCGGAAGAAATCATTGATGTTGAAGCTGAAGAGATCGTCGAGAATGATGATAACGACGATTCAAAGCCTGAAGAAGAGTAACAAGTTAGAAGAAGAGGAGAAATCCTCTTCTTTTTTTAATTTTTCTATTGCAATACTGATAAGCAGATGATAAGATGTAATTCCGTCGCTTTGACGGTGTCTCCAAAACCTTCTAATATTGGTTATAAAAAACTTATAAAAAAGTGTTGACGAGATAACGCATTACATGATATATTATTTAAGTCGCCGATAAACAACGGCGAAAACGAAAGAAACAAATCGATCTTTGAAAACTGAACGAAACGCCATGTAAGTAGTTGTTTCTACGGAAACAAAACATTGTTTTAAAGCTAGATTAAGCTTTCTATCGGAGAGTTTGATCCTGGCTCAGGACGAACGCTGGCGGCGTGCCTAATACATGCAAGTCGAGCGAAGAGATGGGAGCTTGCTCCCTGATCTTAGCGGCGGACGGGTGAGTAACACGTGGGCAACCTGCCCTGCAGACTGGGATAACTCCGGGAAACCGGAGCTAATACCGGGTAATACATCGCACCGCATGGTGCAATGTTGAAAGTTGGCTTTCGAGCTAACACTGCAGGATGGGCCCGCGGCGCATTAGCTAGTTGGTAAGGTAATGGCTTACCAAGGCGACGATGCGTAGCCGACCTGAGAGGGTGATCGGCCACACTGGGACTGAGACACGGCCCAGACTCCTACGGGAGGCAGCAGTAGGGAATCTTCCGCAATGGACGAAAGTCTGACGGAGCAACGCCGCGTGAGTGACGAAGGCCTTCGGGTCGTAAAGCTCTGTTGTTAGGGAAGAACAAGTACCGTTCGAATAGGGCGGTACCTTGACGGTACCTAACCAGAAAGCCACGGCTAACTACGTGCCAGCAGCCGCGGTAATACGTAGGTGGCAAGCGTTGTCCGGAATTATTGGGCGTAAAGCGCGCGCAGGCGGTCTTTTAAGTCTGATGTGAAAGCCCACGGCTCAACCGTGGAGGGTCATTGGAAACTGGAGGACTTGAGTGCAGAAGAGGAGAGTGGAATTCCACGTGTAGCGGTGAAATGCGTAGATATGTGGAGGAACACCAGTGGCGAAGGCGGCTCTCTGGTCTGTAACTGACGCTGAGGCGCGAAAGCGTGGGGAGCAAACAGGATTAGATACCCTGGTAGTCCACGCCGTAAACGATGAGTGCTAGGTGTTGGGGGGTTCCACCCTCAGTGCTGAAGTTAACACATTAAGCACTCCGCCTGGGGAGTACGACCGCAAGGTTGAAACTCAAAGGAATTGACGGGGGCCCGCACAAGCAGTGGAGCATGTGGTTTAATTCGAAGCAACGCGAAGAACCTTACCAGGTCTTGACATCCTCTGACAATCCTGGAGACAGGACGTTCCCCTTCGGGGGACAGAGTGACAGGTGGTGCATGGTTGTCGTCAGCTCGTGTCGTGAGATGTTGGGTTAAGTCCCGCAACGAGCGCAACCCTTGATCTTAGTTGCCAGCATTTAGTTGGGCACTCTAAGGTGACTGCCGGTGACAAACCGGAGGAAGGTGGGGATGACGTCAAATCATCATGCCCCTTATGACCTGGGCTACACACGTGCTACAATGGACGGTACAAAGGGCAGCAACACCGCGAGGTGAAGCGAATCCCATAAAGCCGTTCTCAGTTCGGATTGCAGGCTGCAACTCGCCTGCATGAAGCCGGAATTGCTAGTAATCGCGGATCAGCATGCCGCGGTGAATACGTTCCCGGCCTTGTACACACCGCCCGTCACACCACGAGAGTTTGTAACACCCGAAGTCGGTGGGGTAACCTTTATGGAGCCAGCCGCCGAAGGTGGGACAAATGATTGGGGTGAAGTCGTAACAAGGTAGCCGTATCGGAAGGTGCGGCTGGATCACCTCCTTTCTATGGAGAATTACGAAGGTAACTTACGTTACCAACCTTACATGAGCGTTTCGTTTAGTTTTGAAAGA